>JAXLRT010000001.1:0-416454 GCA_046330955.1 Kineosporiaceae bacterium
TCGCCGCGATGACCGTCTTCGTGGGCGCATGGCTGATCTGGAACACCTGGGGGCCGCAGCGCTGGCAGTTCGACCCCCGCAGCCTGAACTACACCCTGCTCACCCTGATCCTGTCATTGCAGGCCTCCTACGCCGCCCCGCTGATCCTGCTGGCCCAGAACCGCCAGGCCGACCGCGACCGGGTGTCGTTCGAGCAGGATCGCCAGCGCAGCGAGCGGGCGCTGGCCGACACCGAGTACCTGACCCGCGAGATCGCCTCGCTGCGGATCGCGGTGGGCGAACTCACCGAGCTGGTGCGCGACGTGATGGCCGAGATGCCGCCCGACGAGGTGGCCCGATGGGTCAACCCGGAGCCTCCGGCTGCCGACTCCTGAGAGGTGACCGCCGCCTCGACCCCGATTCCCGGCCTGCCGCTGCGGCGGCGACTGGGTGATGTGCTGGTGGACTCCGGGCTGCTCACCCCGGAACAACTCGACCTGGCCCTGGAGAGTCAGCGGGTCGCCAAGGGCGATCGACGCCGGCTCGGCCAGGTGGTGGCCGACCTCGGGCTGGCCTCCGAACGCGACGTGGCCGAGTGCCTGGCGAACCTGCTCGGCCTGAAGATGGTCGACCTGTCCAAGACGGTGCCGGCGCCGGACGTCGTCCGGCTGCTGCCCCGCCAGGTCGCCGAGCGCACCCGGGTGCTGGTGCTCGACCGCACGCCCCACGGCCTGGTCGTGGCCTGCGCCGACCCGACGAACGTGCTGGCGCTGGACGACGTCCGGCTGCACACGCGCTCGCTCGAACTCACCGTGCTGGTGGCCACCGAGACCCAGATCCGCGACCAGATCAACCGGGCCTGGGCGCTGGGCCAGGACGACTCCTCCGTCGCGGCGCTGACCGACGAGGGCGAGGACGAGGACGATTCGGGCCCGAGCGGCGGCGCCGACGACGAGGCGCCGATCGTCAAGCTGGTCAACCAGATCCTGGCGGACGCCGTGCGCACCCGGGCCTCCGACATCCACGTCGAGGTGCAGCGCGAGGCGCTGCGGGTGCGCTACCGCATCGACGGTCTGCTGCGCGACGTGATGAACGCGCCCAAGCGGATCGCGACCCCGGTGATCAGCCGCATCAAGATCATCTCGGGGCTGGACATCGCCGAGCGCCGTATCCCGCAGGACGGGCGCACCCGGTTCTCGCTCGAGGGCATGGCGATCGACGCCCGGGTGTCGACCCTGCCCAGCCTGCACGGCGAGAAGGTCGTGATCCGGCTGCTGGCGCGGGGCGATGCGATCCCCTCGCTCGAGGGGCTGGGGTTCGAGACCAAGCAGCTGGCGACCTTCCACGCCTCACTCGCCGTCCCCCAGGGCCTGGTGCTGATCACCGGGCCGACGGGGTCCGGCAAGACCAACACGCTCTACTCGGCGATCGCCGAGATCCGCACCCCCGAGAAGAACATCGTCACCCTCGAGGACCCCATCGAGGTGCAACTGCCCGGCATCACCCAGGTCGGGGTGAACGTCAAGGCGGGCATGACCTTCGCCGCGGGGTTGCGCTCGATCCTGCGCCAGGACCCCGACATCATCCTGGTCGGCGAGGTGCGCGACGGCGAGACCGCCGAGCTGGCCCTCAAGGCCGCCATGACCGGTCACCTGGTGCTCACCACCCTGCACACCAACTCGGCCGTCGCGGCGGTGACCCGGCTGGTCGACATGGGCATCGAGCCGTTCATGGTCGCCTCCTCGCTGACCTGCGCGATCGCCCAGCGCCTGGTGCGCCGGCCGTGTGAGGCCTGCGCCGCGCCCTACCTGCCGGACGACGTCACGCTCACCCTGCTCGGCCTGACCAAGGCCGACCTGGCCGGCGCCCGGCCGATGAAGGGCGTCGGCTGCTCGGAGTGCGGCGACACCGGTTATCGCGGCCGGACCGCGGTCTACGAGGTGCTCGAGGTGGACGGCGCGATGCGTCAGGTGTTGCTGTCCGACCCGAGCGAGGCGGCGATCTCGGCGCAGGCACGAGCCGCCGGCATGGCCACGCTGCGGGCCGCCGCGCTGGACAAGGCCGCCCACGGACTGACCACCTACGAGGAGGCGATCCGGGTCACCCACGCCGACCACTCGGGTGGGTCCAGCTGCCCCGCGTGCCGGCGTCCGGTCGAGCAGGGCATGGTGGTCTGCCCGTGGTGTGCCACCACGCTCGATCGAGGTCACTGCCACTCGTGCGCCAAGCAGTTGGACGCCGACTGGCGGATCTGCCCGTGGTGCCGGACGCCGGCCGAGCCGTCCCCGACGGCACGTCACGTCACCGGCCCCGCACCGAGCCGTCAGGGCGCTGCGCGACCGCCCCAACAGCAGGCCCCGCAGCACCCCCAGCCGGCCCCGCAACCGGCTCAGCAGCAGCCCCGGCAGGCCGCGCCGCAGCAGCAGCAACCCCAGCAGCGCCCACCCCAGGCACCGGCCCAGCGGCCCGCCCAGGCTCCCCCGGCGGCGCAGGTGCCCCGTCAGGGGTCGCCGTCCAACCCGCCGGCGGCCCCGCCCCCGGCCCCACCGGCCGGCCAACCGGCGCGCCGTCCGGCCGCTCCGCCCGCATAGCGGGACCGACCAGGCCCCGACCGCGCCCCGCGGGTCAGGGCACCCTACGATCGGGGTATGTCTGCTACGTCCACGTCCCCCTCGCTCGACGCGATCCGGTCCGCCCTGGCCACGGTGAACGACCCCGAGATCCGCAAGCCGATCACCGAACTCGAGATGGTGCGGGCGGTCGACGTCGACGGCGCGCACGTGACGGTCGACGTCCTGCTCACCGTGCCCGGCTGCCCGATGAAGGACCAGATCACCCGCGAGGTCACCGCGGCGGTGAAGACCGTCGAGGGTGTGGACGAGGTCACCGTCACCCTCGGGGTGATGAGCGAGGAACAGCGCACCGGCCTGCGCCAGAAGCTGCGCGGCGGGCCGGCCCAGGGCCGCGACATCGTGTTCAACCGCGCCGGCAACACCACCCGGGTCTACGCCATCGCCTCGGGCAAGGGCGGCGTCGGCAAATCGAGCGTCACCGTCAACCTGGCCGCCGCGCTGGCCGCGCAGGGCCTGGCCGTCGGGGTGCTGGACGCCGACGTCTACGGCTTCTCGGTGCCGCGCATGCTCGGCGTGACCGGCCAGCCCACCAAGGTCGACGACATGATCATGCCGCCGGTCTCGCACGACGTGAAGGTCATCTCGATCGGCATGTTCGTGCCCGGCAACCAGCCCGTCGTGTGGCGTGGCCCGATGCTGCACCGCGCGCTGGAGCAGTTCCTCGCCGATGTCTACTGGGGCGACCTCGACGTGCTGCTGCTCGACCTGCCGCCCGGCACCGGCGACGTCGCGATCTCGATGGCACAGCTGCTGCCGACCGCCGAACTGCTCGTGGTGACCACCCCGCAGACCGCCGCCGCCGAGGTGGCCGAGCGGGCCGGAGCGATCGCGCTGCAGACCAAGCAGCAGATCATCGGCGTGGTCGAGAACATGTCCTGGCTGGAGCTGCCCGACGGCACCCGCATGGAACTGTTCGGCGCCGGCGGCGGCCAGGCGGTCGCCGACTCCCTCACCCAGGCGGTCGGGGCGAAGGTGCCACTGCTCGGCCAGATTCCGATGGACGTCGCGCTGCGCACCGGTGGGGACGACGGCACCCCCGTCGTCCTCAGCGCCCCCGACACCCCGGCCGCGCAGGCACTCCGCGCGGTCGCCGAGACCCTGGCCGCCCGCGGCCGCACCCTGGTCGGCCGCACGCTGGGTCTGACCAAGATCGGCTGAGCTCGTCCGCAGCGAGCCGAGCAAGGGGGTGCCCCGAGCAGTGCCCCGAACGCAGCTAGGTGGCGTCGGGGTCGAACCGCGGGCCGGATGGCGCGACGTCCGGGGCACCGGCAGAGCTGCCGGATTCTGACACCGTCGACCCGGCCCCTCGCTCGTCGCGCGCCGTCCGGGACGAGCCGTTGGCCGTCGTCCCGGTGCTCTTCAGGCCCAGCGGGTCGTCGGGGTCGAAGGTGTCGGCCAGCGCCTCGCGCACGATGCGGCGCGGGTCGTACTGGCGGGGGTCGAGCTTGCGCCAGTCGACCTCGTCGAACTCCGGCCCCAACTCCTGACGCACCTGCTCGGTGGCGCCCTGGGCCATCCGGCGCAGCTCCTTCACCAACCGGGCCAGCTGCTGGGTGTACTGCGGCAACCGCTCCGGGCCCAGCACGATCGCGGCCACCGCGAGCAGCACGATGAACTCGGGACCGCTGATGCCGAACACCAGCGAACCTTAACGCCCGGCCGCGACCAGCGTCACCGTGACCGTGCGCTCGGACCCACCCCGGCGAACGGTCAGCTGCACCGTGTCGCCGACGGCCTTGGCCCGGATGGCCACGATCAACTCCACGGACGACGTCACCGGGCGTCCGTCGATCGCGACGATCACGTCACCGGCCTTGATCCCGGCCTTGTCCGCCGGGCCGCCCGCCTGCACCGGCTGGGTGGTGCCCTCCGGGCGCTCCAGCACCCGCACGCCCTCGCCGTCGTACGTCGAGTCGAGGCTGACCCCGATGATCGGGTAGTCCGCCTTGCCCTTGGTGATCAACATGGCCGCGATCCGGCGCGCCTGGTTGGACGGGATCGCGAAACCGAGCCCGATGTTGCCCCCGCTGGGCCCGACCGACCCGGGCGCGCGGGCGATGGCCGAGTTGATGCCGATGACCGCCCCGGTGGCGTCGACCAGCGGCCCACCGGAGTTGCCCGGGTTGATCGCCGCATCGGTCTGGATGGCGTTGATGTACGAGGCGTCTGAGGCGGACTCACCGGCGCTGACCGGCCGGTTCTTGGCGCTGACGATGCCGGTGGTGACCGTGCCCTGCAGCCCGAGCGGTGCCCCGATGGCGATCACCGGGTCGCCCACGGCCACCCGGTCGGAGTCGCCGAAGGTCAGCGCCGGCCGCGAGCCGGTGTCCACCTTCAGCACCGCCAGGTCGTACGAGGCGTCCTTGCCGACCACGGTCGCCGACTTGTGGGTGCCGTCGTCGAACACCACGGTCAGCTTGGGGTTCGTCACCGCCGAGACCACGTGGTTGTTGGTCAGCACGTGCCCCTGGCTGTCCATGACGAAGCCGGAGCCGCTGCCCTCACCCTGGCTGCCACTGACCATGATCTGCACGGTGCTGGTGAGCACCGCCGAGGCAACCGCCGCGACGCTGTTCGCCGGCCGGGTGATCGCGGGGGCGGGCACGACCCGGCCGGACGAGGTGCCCTGGTCGACCCCGACGGTGCCCAGCGTGCCGGTGCGCGCCATCAGCCACACCCCTGCGGCCCCGCCGAGCACCCCGAGCAGCAGGACGGCGGTCGCCGCGGCGAACAACCGCGCCCCGGTCATCCGGCGGCGGGCGCCACCCGCAGCCACCCGGGCGAGCAGGTCGAGGTCCGGCGTGGCAGGCCCACCCGGCACCGGCACAGTCGGCACCGGCACGGTCGGCACGGGCACAGTCGGCACGGGCACGGTCGGCGCTGTCGGGACGGGTTCGGTCGGCGCAGCGCCGTACCCCGGTGGTGGCGGCAGGGGGACGGGGGCGGTCTGCGGCAGGGGTGGCGGTGACCCGACACCGGTCGCCGGTCCGGCCGGCTGGTCGCCGAAGGACGGCGAGCCATCGGTCGTCGAGGGCCGCGCCCAGCCGTGATCGGGGTGTTGCGTCATCGGGCGAGGACCCTCCGGATCGGGTGATCAGACCGGACGCCGGGTCAGCGTCCGGGCGCGGTACCGCCGAGCCAACGCCCCGGCAGGGCGTTCACGATCGGCAACCCGGTCATGGTTATCACAGTCCGGGCCATCGACAGGTTCGCCTTGGGCGCCATGGTCGCGTTGACCGACGGCGAGACCACGCTCAACGCGAAGACCCCGGCGCCGAGCACGCCCATCGAGCCGGCGACCGTGGCGGCGAACCGGGTTCGACCGGGCCGGCGGGCCAGCTGCGCGCGACGGCGTCCGAGGGCGGGCCGGACCGACGCGGCCGCGGGGTCCGGGGTTCCGGTGGGGCGTGGGGACGATCCCGGACGCCGCGAGCCGGCGGGTCCGGCGTCCGGACGAGCGGTCGGGTCCCACGGGGCGGGCCGGCCGGGGTCGATGACCCGGGTGGTGGTCGCCGGGCCGACGGTGATCAGCTGCCCGGAACCGTCGGACGAGGTGTCGGCCAGGGCCTGGTCGTCGGCCACTGCGCCGACCGGATCGACCGGTTCGGCCGGGTCGACCGGATCGGCGGCCACCAGGGCGGGCACGGCCAGCAGGCGTGCCATGAAGTCGCCGGACGGCGCCGGGACGTCGAGCGCCGACAACCGGGCTTTGGTCAGGCGTTCGGCCTCGACCATCTCGCGGCAGGTCCCGCAGCCGGCCAGGTGGGCGTGCGCGGACTCGGTCTCGGCCGCCCCCAGCCGCGCATCCACCAGGTCACTGATGCGCGACTCGAGGTGGCTCACCGGGTCACCCCCGTGCCGCTGCTGAGCACGACCGGGCCGACGCTGGTGCGCGTGGCCGTCGGACGCTGGCGGTCGGCGTCCGGACGGCGGTGTGCCAGGGCCTGGCGCAGCTGGGCCCGGCCACGGTGGATCCGGGAGCGAACCGTTCCCAACTTGATGTCCAACGTCGCCGCGATCTCCTCGTAGGACAGACCTTCGATGTCACACAGCACCACGGCCGCCCGGAACTCCGGGGGCAGGGTGTCCAGGGCAGCCTGAACGTCACGATCGAGGTTGTTGTACTCCCACATCCGCTCCGGGCCGACGTCCGTGCCGGCGATGCGGGTGTCGGCGTCCTCGGGCAGGGCATCGAACCGGATCCGCTTCTTGCGGCGGACCTGGTCGAGGAACAGGTTGGTGGTGATCCGGTGCAGCCAGCCCTCGAAGGTGCCGGGCGTGTACGAGGACAGCGACCGGAACACCCGCACGAAGACCTCCTGCGTGAGGTCCTCGGCATCGTGCTGGTTGCCGGTCAGCCGGTAGGCCAGGCGGTAGACCCGGGCCGAGTGCTGGGTGACCACTTCTTCCCAGGTGGGAGGGGTCCACGGCTGTTCGGCGGCGGCCAGCGGCACCGCTCCGGGCACGACCGCGGGCACGATCGTGGGCGCAGCGTCCACGGCAGCAACCTGCCCGCTCTCGCCCGACTCGCTCACCACGGCCCTCTCCCCGAGACGTTCCCTCAGCGTCCGGCGACGCAACGCGCGCGCCGGCAGAGGTACGGCATACACCGACACCTGGACTCCCATCCTCGCCCACGACGGAGCTTCTGCCCAGCCAACGGGGCCGACGCGGTGTCGGTTCCCGGCACTCCGGCGCCCGCAGCGGAGCACCGTCGAACTAGGCTGTGCACCGCACGAACCCTCACGCGACCTCACGGCGTGTTGAATACGCGGTACCACAGCAGTGCCACACACGCCGCCTCGAACCGACAGGAGTGCCACGATCAGCGCCCCGAGCCCTGCCACCTGGGCCTACACCGAGAACTTCGTGCCCGAGGACGACATCGTCGATCGGGCGCGTAGTCGTGCCCGTGAGCTGGGCTGCGACGCGGTGACCCCGGGCGCCGGTGCCGTGCTGGGACTGCTGGCCGCGGCGGTGCAGGCCAAGTCCGTGGTCGAGATCGGTACCGGGGCGGGGGTCTCGGGGATCTACCTGTTGCGGGGCATGCCCGCGGACGGCGTGCTGACCACGATCGACGTGGAGGCCGAGAACCAGCGGGCGGCCCGGGAGGCCTTCGGCGAGGTGGGCGCACGGCCCAACCGCACCCGGGTGATCTGCGGGCGGGCGCTCGACGTGCTGCCCCGGCTGACCGATGCGGCCTACGACCTGGTGCTCGTCGACGCCGGGCCGGGGCAGTGCGAGCGCCACGTCGAGCAGGGGCTGCGGCTGGTGCGGCCGGGCGGCGTCCTGGTGGTCAACGACGCCCTCTGGCACGGCCGGGTGGTCGACCCGGCGCAGCGGGACGGCGCCACGACGGCGATGCGCGAGGCGGCCAAGCGGCTGCGGGACGACGACCGCCTGCTGCCGGCCCTGCTGCCCGTGGGCGGTGGGCTGCTCATCGCGGCGTTGCCGGCCACCAACGGCGTCTCGCCAGGGGGCATGGGGGGCGCGAGGTGAGACCCCACTGACCGACGACCCCTTCGTCACCCAACCGGTACCGGTTCAGGCCGGCACTCCGACTCCCCCACGCCGCCTGCTGCGCGGTTCGGAGCAACTCGCCCACCTGGTGGGGGCTCGGTTGCTGGTCGGGATCACGTTCCGCGACCCCAGTGGCGCCGTGCTGCGCTCGGACCAGTTCTGTGGCCGGGTGATCGAGGTCGCCGAGGGCGTGGTCGTGGTCGAACGCGGCGGCGAGCAGGCGGTGCTGCCGGCCGACGCCGGGGCCTACGAGACCGCCCAGCCCGGCCGGTACGTGCTGCAGAACACCGGCGAGGCGGTGCTGGACCCCGACTACCTGACCGTCTGGGACGTCCAGGTCGACTCCTGAGCCACGCGAGCCGGACGACGCCGCGGACGACGACCCGGACGACGCCCGGCTCGAGGCACTCAAGCTCGTCGTGCGGGCACCGATGTTCCTGCCATGGCTCTCTCCGGCTCTCGCCTGCCCGCGCTGGCTCTCGCCGGCGCCGTGGCACTGCTCGTCGCGGCACCCCTGGCCGGGTGCAGCTACCGGGCGCCCGCCGCGGTACCCAACCGCCAGGTGCAGGACGACGACGGAGCCTCGACGCTGCAGCAGTACGCCTCGGGCCAGCTCGCCTTCGGTGACCCGGCGAAGTCCGGGTATGCCCCGATCGCCGAGCCCGATCTGCAGGACCAGGGCAAGCAGGCCTCCGTCACCCGGCCGGTGCTGCGCACCCCCGAGCAGGCGATCGCGGGCATGGGGACGGTCCGGATCACCACGGGGGTCGAGACCCTCTCGCACCTGGCCCCGGTCGACCACGCCCCGGCGGCAGGCTCGGTGCCGCACACCCGGGACGGCAACCGGCGCAACGACCTCGGTGAGCTGGTGGTGCTCGACGACACCGCCGCCCTGGCCTGCGGCGACGTCGAGATGGCGCTGCGGCAGTTCGATGCCGGCCGGCGCGAGAACGCCGCCGAGCAGCTGCGCAAGGCCGCCGGGCAGCTCGAACACTCGATCACCCCCGGCATCACCGCCTGGGCCGAACCCCTGGCGGCGATCGCCCCGGACGGGTCGGACGTCACCACGGCGGTCGCCTTCCTGGCCGTGTGCACCGACGGGGGGTACGAGCTGTGAGCCGGGCGCGCGGCGTCCGGGTTTCGGCCCGCCTGCGCCGGCTCGCCCCGGTGACGCTGATGCTGAGCGGACTGGTCGCCGGGATGTTCGGCGCCGCCGTGGGCACGGCGCCGGTGGCCTCGGCCGCTGTCGCGGCCGACCCGCAGCCGACGCCGATCGCGGTGGACAACCTCGACCTGGTACCGGTGAAGACCTGGGGCGTCTCGGGTCTGGACTCGGCGAACACCCAGACCTCGACCCTCGACGTCCTGGTGTGGGACATGGTGCAGCTGGGCGGGCGGATGTTCGTCGCCGGCGGGTTCCTCAACGTGCAGCAGGACAAGACCACCACCCCGATTCCGCAGAAGTTCATCGCGGCGTTCGACGTCAACACCGGCGCCTGGATCGACACCTGGCGGCCCCAGCTCGACCGGGTCGCCTACGCGCTGACCGTCTACGGCGGCAAGCTGATCGTCGGCGGCGAGTTCACCACCGTCAACGGTCAGCCGCGCAACGGCCTGGTCGCCCTCGACCCGCTCACCGGGGCGATCGACCCCTCGTTCGCCGGCTCGGTCGACCGGCCCTGGTCGACCGCCCGCGCGATGGTCCGCGACCTGGACGTCGACGCCGGCCGGCTCTACGTCGCGGGCAACTTCTCACACCTGGTCGGCGCCGGCAACGCCCGGGTTCCGGTGTACAAGGCAGGCCGCTTCACCTCCCCCGCCGGGGCGGTCGACACCGCATGGAAGCCCGCGATCACCGGGTCGTCGGTCTGGGGCATCGATGCCGACGCCACCACCCACCAGGTCACCATGGCCGGCTACTTCACGGGCGTGAACGGCCTGGCCGGCAGCGGCTACTTCCACACCGTGGACGACGCCACCGGCGCCTCGGCGCCGGGCATGAAGGCCATCCCCCGCAACCTGCCGACCAGCCAGCCGGAGTTCTTCGACGCCACCGTGGGCAACGGGCTGGTCTTCGCCGTCGGCGAGCAGCACATCCTGCAGGTGCTCTCACCGGCCGACCACACCATGCTCGGTTATCACCACACCGGCTACGCGAACCCCGGATTCGCTTACAACAGTGGCAGTTTCGCCGGCGGTGCCTACCAGGTGGGGGTGCGTATCGGGAACATCGTGTTCGCCGGGTGCCACTGCACCTTCTCGACCCGCAACGGCTACGTGAACCACTTCTCGTCCTACACCGGCAAGTTCACCCCGAACCGGCTGGTGATGGCCTACGACGCCACCACCGGTCGCCTGATCGAGAACTTCCTGCCCGACATCAACTCCCCGCGCGACGGCACCTGGGCGGTCACCAGCGACACCAACGGCTGCCTCTACGTGGGCGGTGACTTCCACGTCGGCGGGGTCGACCACGCCAAACCCCATTGGCTGGGCGGGTTCGCGAAATTGTGCCCCAAGGGATACGACCCGGCGGCCCAACCGGCGGTGGGTGCCGACCGGTACCTGCCGGCCGGATCCGTCTGGTCCTACGACGATTCCGGTACGGATCTGGGAACCGCCTGGCGTGAGCCCGGTTTCGACGCCGCGGCGTGGAAGAAGGGGCCGGCCGGTCTCGGTTTCGCCAGCGGTGAGAAGACCACCCTGGCCGCCGGTCACACCACGTACTACGCGCGGACCAGCTTCGCGGTGAACGGTGCGATCCCGCCGTCCCTCGCCCTGAAACTCAAGGCGGACGACGGCGCCGTGGTCTACCTGAACGGTCACGAGATCCTGCGCGACAACCTGCCCGCCGGCCCGGTGACGGCCGCCACGACAGCCGTCGAGTGGCGCGGCGGGGCCGCGGAGAACTTCACCGTGCACACCGTGCCCGCCTCGGCGCTGGTTCAGGGCACCAACGTGCTGGCGGTCGAGGTGCACAACGTCTGGAGCGGCAACAACGACCTGGCCTTCGACCTGGACGTCGCCTCCTCCGACACCGTGGTCGCCGCGCCCGCCACGCCCACGCCGTCCGCAAGTGCCACCGCCACGCCCCCCGCGGCGGCCACCGCACTGGTGCCGCTGGGCTCGACCTGGGCGTACGCCGACTCGGCCAACGGCGAACCGGCCAACTGGAAGGCCGGCCTCGGTGGTGGCGCCAGCGATCCCGGCGAGTTCGGCTTCGGGGACGGCGACGAGAAGACCCTGCTCACCCCGGGTCGGGAGACCTACTACTTCACCCGCACGTTCGACGTCGCCGACCCGGCGCCCTACGCGAAGGGGCTGACGCTGTCGTTGGCCGCGGACGACGGCGCGGCGGTCTACCTCAACGGCGTCGAGCTGACGCGGGTCAACCTGCCGGACGGCGTCCTCGGCCCCGACACCAAGACGGTGACCTGGGTCGATGCCGCGGACGAGAAGGTCAAGACCTACGCCGTGCCCGCCACCGCGCTGAAGGCCGGATCGAACGTGATCGCGGCCGAGGTGCACCAGGTGTACGCCGGCAACAGTGACCTGAGCTTCGACCTCGGCCTGGGGTGAGGTCTCAGTCCGTGCCGGGGCCGGGGCCGGAGGCGAACCCGGCCGGACCCTCGGCGACCGCGACCACCTCGACCCGGGTGATCTCGGTGGGGGCCGAGCCGATCATCACGCTGACCGGGGCCGTGGGCGCCGCCGTGGTGAAGGAGGCCTGGAAGGCGTCCCGCGCGGCGGCGGTGGCGAAGACGTAGGTGCCCTCGAACCAGTCGCCGGCCACCATGCGCCAGGTCTTGAAGCTCAGCCCGTCGAGCTGGGAGAACCGGGCCAGCGACTCGCTCACCACGTAGTCGCGCAACCGCTGCTCGATCCCCTCGGGGGCGCCCGTCAACGACCATCGTGCCGCGAGTCCGTACATGGCACTCACCCTAGTCAGCGCAACGCCCGATGTGCGCCGTCAGCGCAACGCCTCCAGATAACGCAGTAGCAGCCGGGCGCCGTAGCCGGTCGCTCCCTTGCACACCTCGTGGCTGTCCTTGTCCGAGCGCGCGACGCCGGCGATGTCCAGGTGCGCCCAGCGGCGCCGTCCGGCGAAGGCCTGCAGGAACAGCGCCGCGGTGATGGCGCCGCCGCCGATCGAGCCGTCGATCGGGACGTGGCGCAGGTCGGCCACCTCGGAGCGCAGGGCCGGGGCGTAGTCCTCGACCAGCGGCATCCGCCACACTCGCTCGCCACTCGCGTCCGCGGCGGCCTGCAGCGATCGGGCCAGCGCGTCGTCCGGGGTGAACAGCGCAGCGTGGCGGCGGCCGAGCGCCATGGTGGCCGCCCCGGTGAGCGTGGCGACGTCGATCATCACCTCGGGGTTCAGGTGCGCGTCGGCGTAGGCCAGGGCGTCGGCGAGCACCAGGCGTCCCTCGGCGTCGGTGTTGGCGATCTCGATCGTCCGGCCGCCGTAACTGGTGATCACGTCGGCCGGACGATACGACGCCCCACCGAAGCTGTTCTCCGCCAACGGCAACAACCCGGTGACCGGACGGCGCACCCCGGCGGCCCGGCAGGCGGCCAGCACCGCGAGCACCGCCGCCGACCCGCTCATGTCGGTCTTCATCGGCACCATCGCCGCCCGCGGCTTGAGCGAGATGCCGCCGGTGTCGAAGGTGATCCCCTTGCCGATCAGCACCACCGGTGCCTGCCGCGCCCTGCGGGCCGTGCCGGTCGCAGTCTCGGGGCGATGGTCGAGCCGCACCAGCGCCGGCGGCGTGGCCGAGCCGCCGCCCACGGCGACCAGCCCGCCGAACCCCTCGGCGGCCAACCGGTCGGCGTCCCAGACCGTGATCGTCAACCCGGACTCGTCCGCGACCTGCCGGGCTTGCTCGACCATCCAGGCCGGGTTCTTGATCGAGGACGGCGTGACCGCGAGCACCCGAGCGCGCACGGTGGCCTCGGCGTCCCGCCGGCCCGCGGCGACGGCGGTGGCGTCCGGCGAACCCAGCAGGGTGATCCGGCGCACGGCCCGGGCGTCGTCCCGGTTCTTGGTTCCGGTCGCCGGCGGGCTGTAGCCGCCGAGCAGCAGACCGGTCACCCCGGCTCGCACCCGGTCTCGATCGCGACCGGTGACCAGTGAGGTGGTCAGCGCCCGGCGGCCCCGAACCCGGCGACCCAGGGCGGCACCGGCACGGCGCAGGTCGTCCGGGCCGCCGTCCCCGACCCCGATCAGCAACCAGTGCACCGAGGCCACCGGCACCCGGGTGACCTCACCCGCGCGGCCGCGCACCTTCTCGGCCCGCAGCACCGCGTCGAGGTCGACGCCGTGAGCGGTGGCCGCGCGGCGTCCGGCGGTGTCGATCACGACCTGCTCGCCCTCGACGGGACGTCCCACCGTGGTGGCCAGCACCTCGTCGGCCTCGACCGACGCGTGCGGCTCGCCCGACACCAGTTCGCTGATCGGCACGCTCACCCGGTCAACCTAGCCGGACGCGCCCCCGATCTCGCCGAACAGCATCGAACCCCGGACCGAGTCGGTCCGGGGTTCGTCGCGCTCACCGTCGCGCCACCACGATCAGGGGATGATCAGGGGAGTACTGCCTTCAGCGCGTCTCCGAGGTCACCGGCCTCTGCCGGTGTCAGCTCCACGACGAGCCGCCCGCCACCCTGCAGCGGCACGCGCATCACGATGCCGCGCCCCTCCTTGGTGACTTCGAGCGGGCCGTCGCCGGTCCTCGGCTTCATGGCCGCCATGCGGCATCCCCTTTCCTCGTGAGGTGCCCGCGCGGGGTGGATCCGCACAGTCCAGTCGGAGCATTATCCCTTGTCGGGCTGCCGGAGGCGAAACGGGGGTCGAAACTGCGCCCATCCGGGGTCACGGCAAGGTCACGGCGTGAAGCCCCCGGCACGCCAGATCGTGACGATCCACACCATCTGGAACACGAATCCTGCGGCCACCAGCGTGCGGCGGTAGGCGGCCGACGGCGAGGCCACGAGCAGCAGCACTCCCAGCGGAAAGGTCAACAACAGGTAACGCGCCAGGCTCGTCGTGGGGTCCAGGACGGCGACCAGGTAGCCGCCGTAGGCCACGCACCACACCCTCAGGTCGGCCCCCAGCACCCGGGCGATCGGCCGGGTCAGCCACCACAGCACCAGCGCCGGGACGGCGACCAGCACCACCCGTCCGACGACCACCCCCAGGTAGCGAGCCGAGGCGTCGAGCCAGGGGTCCACGAGCACCAGCCCGCGACCGTAGCGCCAGGCGGCCATGGTCTCGGTGTAGGCGGACGGGTGCCCGGTGACCAGGGCCGCGGTGACCGGCCAGCTGACTGCGCCGATCCCGGCCGCGGCCAGCAACCCCAGCGCCGTCCCGGGACGGTGGCGCACGCGCCGGACGGCGTGCACGGCGGCCACCACGGCCAGCGGCACCGCGATCGGCCGGGCGAACCCGGTGACCAGCAGCGCGAGCATCGCCGCCGGGTAGGCACCGCGCTGCAGGCACCAGAGCACGGACAGCAGCGCCACCACCCCGAGGGCATCGCTGTAGGGCAGCTGCAGCGCGGGGGCCGTCGGGAACGATCCGAGCAGGGCCACCGACCACAGCGCGACCCGCGGCCCGGCCAGCCGCTCGACCAGCGAACGCAGCAGCACCGCTGCGGCCAGGGCGCAGCCGATCGCCACCAACCAGCCCGCCACCGGCCAGCGCAGGCCGAAGGCCATCAGCCCCCGCGCGAGCAGCGGGAACAGCGGGTAGAACGCCCACGGGTTCTGCTTCACCTCGCCGGTGACCGGGTCGAGCGGCAGCGTCGACGGGTAGCCGTCCTGGGCCACCTTGCGGTACCAGGCGCTGTCCCACCGGGCGACGAACTGCAGGTAGGACCAGTCGCCGGTGCGTCCGGTGGCGTCGAGCACGGTGAACCGCGAGGCCCTGTCGAGCAGGAACGCGGTGACCAGCATGCACCCGCTCATCACGACCAACGCCTGCGCCCACGCCGGGGTGCGCAGCCACCGGTCGAGCAGCCGGACGACGAGCGTGTGACGTCCGGTCAGCCGCGGCATCCCGACCGGTGGGGTGGGGGTCGCGGGCAGATCGAGCCGATCGGTCATCAGCGGCCGCCCGGTCCGCCGGAGCCGTGCCGAGCCCAGCACCCGGCGAGGTGATCGTTCACCAGCCCACACGCCTGCATCGCGGCGTAGGCGGTCGTCGGGCCGACGAACACCATGCCGTGCCGGCGCAGCGCCTTGGCCAGCGCGATCGAGGACGGCGTCGTGGCCGGGACGTCGCCCAGCCGCACCGGGACGGGGCGGGCGTCGTCCGGAGCGTTCGGGGTGTCGGCGTCGTGGACGGCGAACGACCACACCAGGGCGTCCAGGCCGCCGTGCGCGCGCATCGCCACCACGGCCGCGGCATTGGTGATTGCGGCGTCGATCTTGGCGCGGTTGCGCACGATCGAGGCATCGGCCAGCAGCCGGGCGCGATCGGAGTCGGTGAAGGCGGCCACCGCCTCGGGGTCGAAGCCGGCGAACGCGGCGCGGAAGCCCTCGCGCTTGCGAAGGATCGTCAGCCACGACAGCCCCGACTGGAACGCCTCGAGGGTGAACCGTTCGAACAGGGCCTGTTCGCCGTGCACCGCCCGGCCCCACTCGGTGTCGTGATAGCCGACGTAGTCGGAGGACGATGCGCCCCAGGCGCAGCGCGGGCGGCCGTCGTCCCCGATCACCAGGCCCTCGGCCGCGACCTCGATCTCGCTCACCGGCTCTCCCCCAGGTCGTTCTCGCGGTCATGCTCGATGTCACGGGCCATGGCCCGCAACACCCGGTCGAGCCCCCATCCGGCAATGACGGCAACCGGTCGCACCAGCGGTCGGGGCACCACGACGTCCTCGACCCAGTGCACCCGGGTGCGCTCGGCGTCCAGCGGCTCGACCTCGAACTCGGCGCCGCCCCGGACGACGCGGCCCAGCTTGACGACCTCGCACCGACCGGTGGCCCCACCCTCGGGCGGCTGCCAGGCCACGACCTCCATCACGTCGTCGAAGCCGAGCACGCGCAGCGGGCCGGGTGCCGCGGTCCGCCCGACGAAGCGTGCGCCGAGGCCGAGCCCGGACGGCGTGAGCGTGCGCACCGTGGTCAGCGGCACCCAGGCGCCGTGCCGGGGCCAGTCCACGAGCACCGCCCAGACCTGCCCGGCCGGCGCGGCCACGTCGATCGTGCGGCGGACCCGGCACCGTGCGAGCAGCCTCACCGGCGCTCAGCCCTCGGTCGAGGGCCGGTGCATCGGCGGGTGGTTGGCGTAGGCGTCGTCCGCGTAGGGCTCGTCGAGATAGGGCTGCTCGACGTAGACGTCGACCAGGGCCGGGGCGGGGCTGGCGTCGTGCTGCGCCTGGCTGAGCCGTTCGATCTCGGCGTCCCGGCGGGCCAGCTCCTCGGCCAACCGGTCGAAGGCGGCATCCACCTGGTCCATGCGATACCCGCGCAAGGCCGGGGCGAACCGGACGTGGTCGAGGTCGCCCGCCACGAGGTCGCCGTCCGGCAGACCGGTCGGCGGCAGCGACGACGTGGCAGCATCCAGACCACCGCCGATGCGTCCGAGCGCAACAGCGACGACCAGCCCGAGGACCACGATCGTGAGCACGGTGAAGACGAGCGTCACGGGCTGATCCTCGCATATGCGGCCGCGCGGCTGGTTCGCCCGAAGCGGGAGTACCTCTCGATCGGGCTGTGTTGGTGGGTATCACCAGCGTCCGGAGGGTTCCTCCACGGTCTTGTCGTCCCGTCACGACTCGGGAAGGTGCCGGGGCATTCGTTCTGACCTTCCCTTCTTCCTCATCTCGCTTGTTTTCGTACATTTGTTCGACTAGACTGTATCCATGTCCGTGATGGAGGCCTGCTTCGCCGAGTCGGGTGACCCCGATGAGGTCGCTGCCCTGCGCGCGGAGTGCGCCCGGCTACGCGCTCGGGACGGCGAGCTGCGGACGGCGTGTGGTCGCCTGGAGCGGCGCGTGAACCGGCTCGTCGAGGAGCAGAACTGGGCCACCCGTCGGATCGCCCGGCTCACCGACCGGTGCACCCACCTGGCCGGGTTGGTGCCCGTGGCGGACGGCGTGACCTCAGCGGGCGACGCCAGCCCGGTGGACGGCGGAGCCGTCTCGGGCGGGGCGGCTGCGGGTGGTCTGGTGGCGGCGTTGGCCGGTGACGGTGGCGCCCGCCTGGCGGCCGCGATCCAGACCGCGGTCGGTGACCTGGCCGCCCTCTCGGTCCCCGACCCCGACGGCGGCATCGAACTGGGATGCCTGGCCGACCTACCCGACCGGACCGTCGCCGACCTCGCCGCCGCCGGCTGCCGCCTGGCGACCTGGGCGAAACTCGCCACCACCGTCGCGGCCGAGGAACTGGTCACCCGGTGGGAGAACGGCAACGCCGACGAGCACGCCAGCCCCGTCAACGCCCAACCGGTCTTCCCCGACCACGACCTGGGCTTCCGGGCAGCGATCGCCGAGACCGCCACCACGTGTGTCATCTCCGAATCCACCCTGGCGGCGCGGGTGGACACCCTGCGCGAGTTGCCCGCCCGCTTGCCGGGGTTGTGGCACCTGCTGGCCACGGGTGCGGTCGACATCGACACCGCGCGGCTGGTCCACTCCAAGACCCGTCACCTGCCCGGGGAGGCCCTGTCCGGTCTGGAATCCCAGATCCTGGTGAAGGTCACGAAGCTCACGTGGGGTCAGCTCGCCGCGTGGCTGGATCGGGTGGTGGCCAAGGCGGATCCGCGGGAGTTGGCCGAGCAGATCGCCGACAACCTCGAACGCCGCAACGTCTCCTTCCGCACCGCCGGTCCCGGGACGGGTCGGATGACGTTGACGGCGTCGGTGGAGGCGATCGAGGCGATCCGGATGGCCCTACTCGGGTATGCCTCCGCCGGTGACGACCCGGACCACCACCGCCCCGCCGCCGCGATCCGGGCCGACATCATCACCGACCTGATCACCCGCCCCGACACCCACACGGCCGCGGCACCCGCCCCCGCCCCAGCCGCCGCCCCCGCCGCTGGCACAGGAACTGGCACTGGCACCGACCCTGCTTGCGCCGCCGGCACCAACACGGGCACTGCTTCTGCCGCAGCTCCCGGCACCGACGCTTGCACTGAAACTGAAACTGAAACTGGGACTTGGACAGGGACTGGCGACGATCCAGCCCCTGACACCGCCGCCCCAGCTTCTGCGGCAACCCCAGGCACAGGCACCGGCACCGGCACCGGCACCGGCACCGAGCCTGCCCCTGCCCCTGGTGCTGGTGCTGGCGGATCGCAGATCGAACCGGACACCCCCGCGTGCACCGACGCCCAGCCCGATGCCGATCACGAGGACGAGGGCGGCACCGGTCCCGACATCAATCTGCCCACCGACCCCGACGACACGGCCGAGCCCCCTACCGGCACCAGAACCGATCAAGCCTTCAAGGCCGATCGCGACACCGCGGCCGAGAACGAACCCGACACCGAGGGCGAAGGCGATACCGGAACCGAAACCGAACCCCCACCCCAAGCCGACACCGAAACCCATACCGACTCCTGCACTTCGAACGACACGGGCAGACAGGACTCGACCCCCGCAGGTCGGCCCTGCACACCGTCCCAGCCGTTTGGGTCGGAAGCCTTCGCGTCGCTCCCCGGCCCCCGCATCCACGTCACCGTCCCCCTGTCCGCCGTCCTCGGCGGCGAGGGCATCGGAGAGATCAACGACTACGGACCCCTCACCGCCCAAGCCATCCGGGAACTGCTCGCCGGGCTACACCGGATGGGGGTCACCGCGACCTGGCGCTGCCTGATCACCGACGACAACCCCGCATCACCCACCCACGGCACGGTGCTGGGCATCGGCAAGGCACCCCACGCCCTGGTCCGCACCGCCACCGGACTGCTCCGCGAACTCGTCCAGGCCCGCGAGCAGTGCTGCACGTTCCCCGGCTGCCGACGCCGCGCGGTGACGTGCGAGGTCGACCACCGCATCCCCCATGCCGACGGCGGGCCGACGTGCGAGTGCAACCTGCACCCCCTGTGCAAACACCACCACCGCCTGCGTGAACGCGGGTTCACCCCGACCCTGATCGACCCGGGCACCGGTGTCCCCATCACCCAGTGGGTCACCCCGACCGGACGAACCATCCGAACCGAAACCGAACGTCCACCCTTCTGACGTGCGCCGTCCTGAAACGCGCAGGGAGGGGCTTCGAACTCGCCTGCGAAGTGGTCGCCTTCCGGCTTGGATGATCACTTCGTTCGGAGGATCACCGCGACCGGGCTGACGGCACTCTGCTCGACATGCAGGCACCGCGCTCGACGGGCAGGCACTGTGCTCGGCGGGCAGGCACTGCGCTCGATGTGGAGGCACTGTGGTCCTGCTATAACCACCCACCAGTGGCCTGCCAGCACATCAGTGCCTCTCCGGTCGGGGCTGTCTTTCCGGACAACCGGCGGGATCGTGTCCGGATGGGCTGAGCAGCGCCATCCTCATGGGCCATCCTGCCGGTGCGCACCGATCACCTTCAGAGGGCGATCCGCACCCACGCGTCGGGGCAAGACAGCCCCCTTGTTGTGATCATGGACACCCCCGCGAGTCGACCCCCACCCGTGCGCCTCAGAACCACGCACCTCAGGACCATGCGCCTCAGAGTCGGCGGTACATCATGTGCAGCCCGACCAGACCGTGCCGGGCGCTGCGGAAGGCCTCGGGCACCGTGCCGATGATCTCGAAGCCGAGCGAGCGCCAGAGCTCGACGGCGCCGGTGTTGGTCGCGACCACCGCGTTGAACTGCATCGCCGCGAATCCGGCGGCGCGGGCTCGGGTCAGCACCTGCTCGGCCAGCAACCGCCCGACGCCTCGACCGCGTGCATCCGAGGAGACCATGAAGCTCGCCGTCGCGACGTGATCACCGCGGCCGGGCCGATTCGGCCCGTACTTGGCCGAACCGAGCACCGTCCCGTCGCCGTCGACGGCCACCAGCACGCGCATCGGCGCCGGCTCGAACCAGAGCGGGCGCGCGTCGTCCGCATCGAGCCCCTCGGGGTAGGCGTAGGTCTCGCCGTCCGCGACGATCTGCGACCAGAACGGCCAGATCGCGGGCCAGTCGGCCGTGGTGGCGTCCCGGACGACGAGCCGCCGGGCCGGGTCGTCGACGGGTTTGCCGGTCATGCCGTGAACAGGCCGCTGTAGGCGTTGAGCGCCGGCTGGCCCCCGAGGTGGGCGTACAGCACGGTGGAGTCCTTCGCGATCTCGCCGCTGCCCACCAGGTCGATCAGGCCGGCCATCGACTTGCCCTCGTAGACCGGGTCGAGGATCACGCCCTCGAGGCTGCCCACCAGGCGGATGGCCTCCAGCGTGGAGGCCACCGGGATGCCGTACTCGTCCCCCGCCCAGCCCTCCAGCACGGTGATCTCGTCGTCACGCAGCTCACGGCCCACGCCGATCACCTGGGCGGTGTTCCGGGCGATCCGTTCCACCTGGTCGCGGGTCTCGGCGAGCGTCGCCGAGGCGTCGATACCGATCACCCGGCGCGGGCGCGGCCCCTCGGGCAGGTCGGCGAAGCCGGCGATCATGCCCGCGTGGGTCGAGCCGGTGACTGTGCAGACCACGATGGTGTCGAAGAAGACCCCGAGCTGGGCCTCCTGTGCGGCAACCTCGTGAGCCCAGCCCGCGAACCCCACCCCGCCCAGGTGATGGTCCGAGGCCCCCGCCGGGATCGCGTAGGGCACCCCGCCCCGGGAGCGGACGTCGTCCAGCGCCTGCCGCCAGCTGTCCTTGAACCCGATACCGAAGCCCGACGGGTCGAGCCGCACCTCGGCGCCCATGATCCGCGAGAGCATGATGTTGCCGACCCGGTCGTTGGTCACGTCGGGCCAGTTGACCCACTTCTCCTGAACCAGCACGCACTTCAGCCCGAGGTGCGCGGCCACCGCCGCCACCTGGCGGGTGTGATTGGACTGGAAGCCGCCGATCGAGACCAACGTGTCGGCGCCCTGGGCCAGCGCCTCGGGCACCAGGTACTCCAGCTTGCGCACCTTGTTGCCGCCGTAGGCCAGACCGCTGTTGCAGTCCTCCCGCTTGGCCCAGATCGCCGGACCGCCCAGGTGCGCGGACAGCCGCTTCAGCGGATGGACCGGGCTCGGCCCGAACATCAACGGGTACCGCGGGAGGTCGCTGATCGCCATGGCGCACACGATGCCACGACCGGCAGATCCTTCGCGCCCGTCAAGTCGTGCTCACACCGAACCGATGATCAACTGCCTGCCCCACCTCGATGCCCCTGCCCGATATCACCGCTCTCGTCCGCCCGGAGGGATCAGTGGACCACGTCATCAGCGCGCTCCGTACCGTCCGGCTCCGGACGCGATTCGCCGTTGGCTTCGGCGTCATCGGCGCCCTGCTCGTCGCCGTGGCCACCACCGCCCTGGTGGCCAACACACAACTCACGCAGGCCAACAGCCGGCTGGCCGAGGGCCAGTCCATCGGCCGCGACGCCGGGAATGCCCGCTTCGGCACCGCCGACTTCAACGGCTGGCAGACGGCTTACGCCTTCGACGTGGCCATCGGCACCCCTGGAGCCACCACCGACCAGGGCGCGTCCCGTAAGGCCTTCCTGAACTCCGCGACCGCCTTCCGCACCAGCCTCGACGGGCTGGCCCGGCACGACCTGACGCCGGCTCAGACCTCCTCGCTGGCGGCGGCCCGGTCGGCCTTCGAGGAATTCATGGCGGTCGACGCCCAGATCTGGCAGCTGTACCGGCAGGGGGACGACGCCTCGCGGCGCCGCGCCGACGTCCTGGTGCTCGGCCAGGAGATCACGCTGTTCACCACCATCTCGCAGCAGATCAACACCCTGGTGACCAGCCTCGACAGCCAGACCGCCGCCGAGATCGCCGCCGCCCGCACCACGGCCGACCGCGCCCGGTGGACCATCCTCGTGCTGGCCGCGCTCGCTCTGATACTGGCCGGTGCGCTGGCGACCCTGATCACCGCATCGGTCACCCGCCCGGTGCGCCGGCTGCTGCCGGTGCTGCGGGCGATGGCCGATGGCGACCTGACCGCGCGTACTCGCGACGTCGGACGCGACGAGCTCACCGACATGTCGGACGCCGTGAGCCGGGCCGGGGACGGCGTCCGCGAGACCGTGAACACCATCTCCGCGAACGCGGTGTCGTTGGCGGCGGCGGCAGAGGAACTCACCTCGAGCACGGCCGCGATCGCCGACTCCGCCTCGCGCACCGCGGTCGAGGCAGCCGACATGGCCGGTGCCTCGAGCGAGGTCGCCGAGACGTTCACCACCGCGCTGACCGCCGTCGAGCACTTCGGCGAGGCGGTCGCCGACATCTCCGACAACGCCGGCCGTGCCTCGGAGGTGGCAGCCTCCGCGGTGACCATCGCCGAGGGTGCCGGCGACACGGTGACCCAACTCGGCGACTCCTCGGCCCAGATCGGCGAGGTGCTCAAGGTGGTCACCTCGATCGCGGAGCAGACCAACCTGCTGGCGCTCAACGCGACCATCGAGGCCGCTCGCGCCGGCGAGGCGGGCAAGGGGTTCGCCGTGGTGGCCGAGGAGGTCAAGCAACTGGCCCAGGCCACCGGCCGGGCCACCGACGACATCGCCCACCGGATCGAGGCGATCCAGGCCGACGCCATGGCGAGCGCGGCGGCGATCACCCAGATCAGCCAGGTGATCGGCCAGATCAGCGGTTACCAGGAAGCGATCGCCCACGCCGTGGCCGAACAGTCGAGCACCGTGACCCAGCTGAACTCGAACCTCGAGGTCGCCGGTCGAGCCGCGAGTCGGATCAGCGCCAGCACGTGCAGCGTGGCCGGGCAGGCCACCGAGACCGACCGCGGACTGGGTGATTCCCGGATCGCGATCGACGACCTGGCCCGCATGAGCAGCACCCTCACCGACGCCGTCCGCCGATTCCGAACCTGACCCTCACCCCACTCGCACCCCCACGTCCAGCTCGATCGGTGCCATGCGTCCAGGATGGATTGCATGCCCGAGCTGCCACCCTCGCGAACCGGTACGCCCCTGGCCGAGCAGTTCCGGCGACATTTCGGGCATCGCGACCACCTCTACGGCGTCCTGCTCGAGCACCTGGCCGATGACCTGGACCGCGGCGGCCCGACGGCCGAGATCTGCCGCGGCCACCTGGACGCCCCACGGGCCGACGCGCTGCACCTGCGACTGCTGGCCGGAATCTTCCGGGTCGTCCTGCGGGGCCAGGCACCGGACCTCGGCGACTTCTACCCGTGCCTGGGTGGCACCGGGGATCCCCGAGACGCCTGGCCGGTCGTGCAGCCGGTCCTCGTCGATCACCGCGACGAGCTGCGCCGCGCGCTGGACCTGCCGCCGCAGACCAACGAGGTGGGCCGGACGGCGTGCCTGCTGATCGGCCTGTTCCTGGCCCTGGGCCGCCGCCCGTATCCGGCGATCCGGCTGCTGGAGGTGGGCGCCTCCGCCGGCCTGGCGCTCGGGGTCGATCGGTACCGCTTCACCGGCAGGGGCTGGGCGTGGGGTTCTGCGGACAGCCCCCTGACCCTCGAGACCGGCGCGGACGGCGTGGTCCCGCGGCGATTCACGGTCACCGAGCGCCGGGGGTGCGACCTCGCCCCGGTCGACGTCACCACCCCGGACGGCGCCGATCACCTCGCCTCGTTCGTCTGGCCCTTCGATCTGGAACGCCACCGCCGGCTGGCCGCCGCGGTCGAGGTGACCCGCCGGTACCCGGTGACCGTGGATCGAGCCCCCGCCTCCACCTGGCTGGCGGCCCAGCTCGACCGACCCCCGTCGGACGACGTCCTGACCGTGGTGTGGCAGTCCATCACCGAGCAGTACTGGTCCGCGGCGGAGTCGCAGGCGGTGGCCGCCACGATCGCCGACGCCGCGGCCCGGATGCCCGTGGCGCATCTGGCCATGGAAGGGGTCCCACCGCTGCAGGGCACCGACGGCTACGACATCGCCCGGTACGGCCCGACGATCCGCCTGAACGGCCAGGTGATCGCCCGGTCGCATCACCACGGGCCACCGGTGATCCTCGAACCGTCCGCCTGACCCATCGAGGTGGCTCAGCCCGTCCCGGCCTCGGCGAGCACCCGGTTCAGCACATCGCTGAACACCTCGACGGGCTGCGCCCCGCTGACGCCGTAGCGGCGATCGACCACGAAGAACGGGACGCCGCTGACGCCGAGCGCGCGGGCCATGTCCTGATCGGCGCGCACCGCGTCGGCGTGGCGATCACCGGCGAGGACGTCGCGGGCCAGGGTCTCGGGCAGGCCCGCCTCGACGGCCAGCCGTACCAGGGTCTCGACGTCCCCGAGGTCCTGCCGATGGCTGAAGTAGGCCGCGAGCAGGCCCTCCTTCAGGGCCGACTGCATCGTCGGACCGCCGTGGGCCAGCGCGGCGTGCAGCAGCCGGTGCGCGTCGATGGTGTTGGTGAGCACCGCGGCGCTCTGGTCATAGGCCAGGCCGTCGGCGGCCGCGATGGCATCGACCTGCGCCATCATCTGCTCGGCCTGAGCGATCCGGTCGCTCGGCTCACCCTGACCGTACTTGCCCGCCAGGTACTCGACGGTGCGCGGTCGGGGCCGGCCGTCGCCCGGCCGCGGAGCCGAGGGGTCGAGCTGGAACGAGCGATAGATCACCTGGACGTCGTCCCGGTGGGCGAAGTCGGCCAGCGCGGCCTCGAACCGCCGCTTGCCGATGTAGCACCACGGGCACACGACATCGGACCAGATCTCGACCTGGATCGGGGTAGCCATGCCGCGCACAACCGCCCCCGAGGTGATCCGATTCCCGACGGCACCGATCGATCGCCGAACGCGCACCGGCGTCAGCCGACGTCCAGGTCTCGATCCGTCCGCGACGCCTGGTCCAGATCGACCAGGGCCTGGCTCAGCGAGCGCAGCAGCTCGGGCAGGTCCTCCCCCGCCAGGCGGACCGTGCCCACACACAGGTCGTCCTGCCAGATGCTCATCGGGGGTGGCTCAGTCCAGCGGGTCGGCGAAGCGACGAATCGTCTCGATCGCCTCTTCCACGTCGTCGGTCACCGTCAGCAGATCGATGTCACCGGGCGAGATCATGCCCTCGGCCGCCACCACCTCGCGGATCCAGCTGATCAGGCCACCCCAGTAGCCCGACCCCATCAACACGATCGGGAACGAGGTCACCTTGTGGGTCTGCACCAGGGTCAGCGCCTCGAACAACTCGTCGAAGGTGCCGAACCCGCCGGGCAGCACGATGAAGCCGGTGGCGTACTTGACGAACATGGTCTTGCGGGCGAAGAAGTAGCGGAAGTGCACGCCCAGGTCGACCCAGTCGTTCATGCCCTGCTCACGCGGCAACTCGATGCCCAGGCCCACCGAGACCCCGCCGCCCTCGATGGCGCCCTTGTTCGCCGCCTCCATGGCACCGGGGCCGCCCCCGGTGATCACCGCGTAGCCGGACTCGGCCAGCCGCCGTCCCACGAGTTGCCCGAGGGCGTAGTTCGGGTGCTCGCGCGGGGTGCGTGCCGACCCGAACACGCTGATCGCCGGGCCGAGCTCGGCCAACGCCCCGAAGCCCTCGACGAACTCGGCCTGGATGCGCATCACGCGCCACGGGTCCTGGTGCAGCCAGGAGGTCGGTCCCCGCTGATCGAGCAGGCGCTGATCGGCGGTGGTCGCAGGCACCTGAGATCCACGCAGCGTGATCGGCCCCTTGTGGTACGCGGCGCTGCGGGCGGCGGTGCGTTGTTCCGTCATACGCTCACTCTGGCACGGCCGCCTCCCCCATCCGGGTCGGGCGCGACTCGGTCAACACGGCAAACTGTCACAGCGCGCTACTGTTCGTCCGTGCAGAGTTGGCGGGCGGACTCCTCGGGCGGAGCCGGTGTGTCGGCACCCGAGCCTGCGCGCACCGCGGCCCCCCGAGCCACCGGGGGCAGGCCGGCCAATCGGCCCCGCAACGAGGTGATCGAGACCGAGCGGCTGCTCGTCCAGGGACGCTTCGGTGACCCGGTCGCGGCCCTGGCCGAACTCGAGCAGTACCTGCCCGGGCTGCAACGCCACGTGGACCCCGAGGCGTGGCCGCTGGGCCTGTACGCCCGGGCCTTCCTGATGCGGCTCGCCGGCGCCAACAAGGCCGAGGTGGTGGCCGCCTGGACCATGCTCGAGAGTGCCGCCGCCGAGCGCCAGTTGCCGGTCTGGGTCGCCATGGCCTGCGCCATGCGCGCCCGCACCCGGCTCGAGAGCGGTGAGGCCGGCGCGGCCATGGGCGACCTGGCCCGGATCCACCTGGACGCCCTGACCGACGAGTTGACCTCGATCGCCGGCTTCCGGTTGCTGGACGCCGCCGCGGCCGCCTTCGCGCGGATCCGGCTGTTCGATCGCGCGGACGACGCCCGCTCGCTGCTCGAGGCCACCATCGGTGGGCACGAGCCCCTCGACCAGGCCACCCACTGGGCGACCTGGGCCGCCGAGCTGGCCGCCCGGGCGCTGGAGCCGGTGGCCCGCGGGGCGGCCGACCCCGAGCCCCGGCTGCTCGACCGCGCCGTCCAGATCGCCGAGCGGGTGATCGCCCTCGGGGTGAGCCCGGTGCCCGAGCCGCTGCGCCGGATCGCCAACGGCGTGCGTGCCCTGTCCGCCAGCTACCGCGGTCAGCCCACCGAGGCCCTGAAGCTGCTCGGCTCGGACGCGTTCGGCGAACCGCTCGGGTTGCAGGCGCCCGAATCCCAGCTGCTCGTGGTCGCGGCGCTGCACGCCCACACCCTGGTCGGCTCGCACGCCACCGCCCGCAGCCTGGACGAGAGCGTCTCGCGGCAGTTCGGCTCGCTACCCAACATCGTGCTCGAGGTGTGTCGCGCGCGGGAACGGCTCTGGCTCGAGCGTGAGGCCCGCGGCGACCTGAGCCGGCCCACCACCCGGCTGACCGACTTGCTGGTCCGGCTCAGTTGGCAGGGCATGGAGCTCGCCGGCGAGACCGCCCGCCAGGCGATGGAACACCAGCTGCTGGTCACCGAGAGCCGCACCGATGCCCTCACCGGAGTCGGCAACCGCCGCGCCCTCGACGAGGAGATGGCCGCCATGCTGCGCTTCACGCAGCTGCCGGTCGCGATGGTGCTGGTCGACCTCGACGACTTCAAGCAGGTCAACGACACGTTCACCCACCTGGTCGGCGACGAGGTGCTGCGTCAGGTGGCCCGCACCCTGAGCGAGCAGGTCGGCCCCGGCGACCGGCTGGTGCGCTACGGCGGCGACGAGTTCGTCGTCCTGCTGCCGGGGGCCGGCGATGCCGAGGCGACCAAGGCGGCCCGCCGGATGTCGCGGGCGATCCACACCCTGCCGTGGGACAGCGTCGCTTCGGGGCTGCGCGTCCGGGTCACCACCGGTTGCGCGGCGCTCTACGCCCTGACCGGACGGCGCCCGGCCGCCGACGCCGAGCGACTGTTCCGGCGGGCCGACGAGGCACTGCTCGAGGCCAAGCGCCGCAGCCGGGTGAGCCTGCCCGCCCCGGGTTCGGTGATGCCGGACGCGATCGGGGTGATGCCCGAGGAGGCCACCGAGTCCGCCGAGTCCGCGGCGCTCACCCCGCCGCCCCGCGAGCGGGCCAAGCCCACCTCGGCCAGGGCACGCAAGCGGGCCACGCCCACCGAGGGTGGCTCGACCAAGACGCCCCGAGGCAAGGGCGCCGCGTCGAGCACCACCCCGGCCCCCGCCTCGACCGCCCCCACCAGCAGCGCGCCGGCGAGCGGGGCAACGCCGCCGGCCACCGAGGTGCTCGACCTGCGCGAGGCACCAGGGACCGCCACGACCACGCCCGCGGCCGGACGCGGCGGTGACCTGAAGGCCCGGCACGCCCTGGGTGCCGTGCCGGACGACGAGCCCCCGGAGGCGACCACCGCCGAGGTCCGTCCGGGCCGGCGCAGCGGACGGCGCGCCGCGGTGATCGACCTGTCGTCCGGCCAGAGCACGGCCGCGGCGTCCTCACGCAGCTCGTCCTCGCGCTCTGCCACCCCCCGCGACTGACACCGGTGATCCTGGCGCGGTATCGGCCGCTGTTCGGCGTGCCCGGGGTGCGCCGGGCACTCTGGCTCGGCCTGGCCATCCGCACCCCGATGTGGGCGGCGAACGTGGTGCTGACACTGCACATCGTCACCACGTTGCACCGCAGCTACGGTGCCGCCGGCCTGGTGACGATGGCCGCGACGGTGGCCCTGGGCATCAGCGGTCCGTGGCGCGGCCGGCTGCTCGACCGGGTGGGGCTTCGGCGCATGCTGGCGCCCTGCCTGGCGGTGAACCTGATCTGCTGGAGCGCCGCGCCGTTCCTGCCGTTCGAGGCCCTGGTGCCGGTGGTCGCCCTGGCCGGGTTGTACGGCATCCCGGCGTTCTCGATCACCCGCCAGATGATGATGGCCGCCACCCCGCTCGACCAGCGCACCGCCGCGCACTCGCTCGAATCGGTGGCGCTCGAGGTCTCGTTCATGATCGGCCCGGCGCTCGGCGTGCTGCTGCTGACCTGGTGGCCGACGACCTGGGTGCTGCTGGGGTGCCAGCTCGGCGTCTGTGCGGGCGGGATCGCGTTGTGGCTGGCCGACCCGGCGCTGCAGCACGCCGACGAGATCGACGACCCCCACCTCACCCCGGACGCCACGGCGCCCGAGGGGTCGCATCCCGGCGTTCCCGGACGGGCGCGCCCCCTGTGGCTGACCGCTCCGGTGCCCGCCCTGCTGGGGATCAGCACCGCCACGGTGTTGCTGCTGGTGGGCAGCGACCTGAGCATCGTGGCCGCCCTGCGCGCCATGGGCCACCCCGGCGCGATCGGGCTGTTGCTGACGCTGTGGGGCGCCGGCTCGGCGATCGGCGGGGTGATCTACGGCGCGTTGCACCGGCGGCTGCCACCGGCCTGGTTGCTCGCCGGTCTGGCGCTGACCACGCTGCCCGCTGCGGCGGCCGGCGGCCCGGTCTGGTTCGGCGTCCTGATGGTGTTCGCCGGGCTGTTCTGCGCCCCCACCCTGACCGCCACCGTCGACGAACTCAGCCGGGTGGTGCCACTGGCCCAGCGCGGTGAGGCGTTGGGCTGGCAGTCCGGGGCGACCACGGCCGGCAGTGCCCTGGGGGCGCCGGTGGCCGGGTTCGCCATCGATCAGGCGGGCTGGCAGGGCGGGCTGACCCTGACCGCCCTCGTGGGATTGGCGGTCAGTCTGGCGGCGGGGTCAGCCAGCGCCGTAGCGCGTCGGCGCACCCGGTGAGCTGAGCGGCCGGGCAGCGCTCGTCGTCCCGGTGGGCCAGCAGCGGATCGCCGGGCCCGAAGTTCACCGCCGGGACGCCGAGCCGGGTGAACCGGGCGACGTCCGTCCAGCCGAACTTGGGCTTGGGCGGTTGACCGATCGCGGCGACGAACGCGGCGGCCGCCGGCTGACCCAGACCGGGCAGCGCGCCGTCCGCGGCATCGACCACCGCCACCTCGAAGCCGTCGAAGATCTCGCGCAGGTGGGCCTCGGCGTCCGCCATGCGCCGGTCGGGGGCGAACCGGTAGTTGACGGTCACCAGGCAGTGGTCGGGGATCACGTTGCCCGCGATGCCGCCGTGGATCGCCACCGCATTGAGCCCCTCGCGGTAGGTCAGGCCGTCGATCGTCACCTCGCGCGGCAGGTAGGAGGCCAGCCGCGACAGCACCCGGCCGGCGTCGTGGATCGCGTTGTGGCCCATCCACGATCGCGCCGAGTGGCTGGCCACGCCCCGGGTGGTGACCTCGACCCGCATGGTGCCCTGGCAGCCGCCCTCGACGGTGCCGTCGGTGGGCTCGAGCAGGACGGCGAAGTCGCCGGCGATCCAGTCCGGGTGGCGCTCGGCCAGCCGCAGCAGCCCGTTGCGCGCGGCGTCGACCTCCTCGTTGTCGTAGAAGACGTAGGTGACGTCGCGCACCGGTTCGGCGAGCGTGACGGCCAGGTGCAGCTGGACGGCGACCCCACCCTTCATGTCGACCGTGCCGCGCCCGTGCAGCACCGCGGCGCCGTCCTCGTCGAGGATGCGCACCGGCAGGTTGGGCGTGCCGTCCGGACGTTTCGCCAGCGGCACCGTGTCGAGATGACCGGCCAGCACCACCCGCTCGGACCGGCCGAGGTGAGTGCGCGCCACCACGGCGTCCCCGTCCCGCAGCACCTCGAGGTGACCGGCGTCGCGCAGCACTGCCTCGACCGCGTCGGCCAGGGCGCGTTCGTTGCCGCTCACCGACTCGACGTCACAGATCACCCGGGTCAACTCCACGACGTCGTGCACCTGCGAGGTCAGCTCGCGCGTGTTCTGCTGCATGCCGCGAAGGCTAGCCGGACCGCCCCCGTGGCAGGCAGCGAGGAGGCCGAGGAACCCCAACTGGGCGACATCTCGCCGTCCCGAGTCGACGGCTCGATAAGTCACCGAGTCACAGGTCGAGCAGGGTGCGCAGTGTGCGTTTCACCGAGAGCAGTGTCAGTTGATCGACGGTGCCGAGGCGTCGGTCGCCACGACGGACGGCAATGCTGCGCATGTGCTCGGTCTGCACATAGCTGGTTCTCGTGAGTCCGTTCTCGGGTGTCGGATCGATCTCGATACGCCACGGGTAGTCACGCTTCGTCGTCGTCAGAGGGCAGACCACGCGCAGCGGTCCCGTGAAGCGCAGCGGTGAGACGACCAAGCCGTAGTGGTCGAAGCCGGCTTCCGGGTCGACAGGTTCACCCAGGTCGAAGTGCCAGATCTCACCGGTCAGCATCGGTCGACCAGTCGCTGTCGGTCGCCCGCTGCCAGGCTTCGACCGAAGCCGCCTCGGCCTCTTCCTCCTGTACGGACCGGGACTCGTGGATCGTTTGCCACTGCCGCCAGAAGATGTCGGCCTCCAAGAGATCCAGGGCGCGAGCGACGACGTCCTCGGCAGTGTCGACCTGGAGCTGCCTGCCCAGTTGGGCCAAGCGGTCCCTCGTCGCCTTGTTGACCCTCACCGTCGTCGTCTCTGCCATGCATCGCAGTCTACGATTTGTAGACACCCGTGGCTACCGTTTCGCCAGCGGCACCGTGTCGAGATGACCCGCCAGCACCACCCGCTCGGACCGGCCCAGCCGGGTGCGCGCCACCACGTGTCGCCTGCCAGCGTGATGGGACCACCGTGAGCTGAGTTCTGTCATGGGGACGGTCGAGTAGCCGGACGGGCACACAAGGCAGCCATTCCCGAGCGAGGTCAGCGACCACGCACCGTCGCGAGGTCCGCGATCCGCGCCGACTTGACCCTGGGCTGACCCGCCCACCTCGACCACACCGGGCAGCGCGCAGGCCGGCTCGACAACAACGCCCGGCCGAGCACCGTCGCCATCAGCACTGTCGGACGCCGCATAGGCTTGCGGGCATGACCGCGTCCGTGACCCCGCCCACCCCTGACCGCACCGCCTGGGCGCACGGCCTGGCCACCGTCACCGACGGCGGCTCCGGGCCCGAGATCGTGCTCGACACCTGGTACCCCGCGCCCCGGCTCGGCGAGCCCGACGGCTCCCCTGCTCCGGCCGAGCTGGTGGCCCTCGCCGGCCCGGACGCCGCCCGCGGCGTGCAGCGCCGGCCGGTGACCACGGTGATCGATCTGGACGCCGCCCCCGCCGACGTGAGCGATGCCTACCTGCGCCTGCACTTGCTCTCGCACCGGCTGGTGGCGCCGCACGGCCTGGCCATGGCGGGCATCTTCGGCGTGCTGACCAACGTGGTGTGGACCAACCGCGGCCCGTGCGCCGTCGAGGGTTTCGAGCTGACCCGGGCCCGGCTGGCGGCCACCGGGCCGGTGGTGGTGCTCGGGGTCGACAAGTTCCCGCGGATGACCGACTACGTGGTGCCGAGCGGCATCCGGATCGCCGACGCCGACCGGGTGCGCCTCGGCGCTCACCTGGCCGAGGGCACCACGGTGATGCACGAGGGGTTCGTGAACTTCAACGCCGGCACCCTGGGCGTCTCGATGGTCGAGGGCCGCATCTCGGCCGGCGTGGTGGTCGGTGACGGCTCGGACGTCGGTGGTGGCGCCTCGATCATGGGCACGCTGTCCGGCGGGGGCACCCAGGTGATCTCGATCGGACGACGCTGCCTGCTCGGCGCCAACGCCGGTATCGGCATCAGCCTGGGCGACGACTGCGTGGTCGAGGCGGGCCTGTACGTCACGGCCGGCACCAAGCTCACCCTGCTGCCCGGCGGGCAGGCCGTGAAGGCGATGGAACTGTCCGGCGCCAGTGGCCTGCTGTTCCGCCGCAACTCCCTCACCGGCGGCGTGGAAGCCGTTCCGCGGGAAGGGAAGACGGTCGAACTCAACGCTGCCCTGCACGCCAACGCATGACCCGGTGGCTGCGGACCATCGTGGTTCTGGTGGTCGTCGTGCTGGCACTCGGCGCGGGCTGGGTGTGGCTGCGCGGCGTCCTGGATCGGATGACCCTGCTGCCCGGCTGCTCGGCCACGGCGCTGGGCACGACGGCGGTGCTCGACCCCGAGCAGTCCGGCAACGCCGCCGTGATCGCCGCGGTGGCGGTGGATCGTGGCCTGCCGGGGCGGGCGGCGACGATCGGCATCGCCACGGCGCTGCAGGAGTCCAAGCTGCGCAACGTCGACTACGGCGACCGGGACTCGGTGGGGCTGTTCCAGCAGCGTCCCTCGCAGGGCTGGGGCACCGCCGCGCAGATCATGGACCCGGTCTACGCCACCAACGCGTTCTACGACGTGCTGGTCAAGATCGAGGGCTACCAGAGCCTGCCGATCACCAAGGCCGCCCAGAAGGTGCAGCGCTCGGCCTTCCCTTCGGCGTACGCGGCGCACGAGACCGAGGCCCGGGCGTTCGCCTCGGCGCTGTCCGGCTACTCCGAGGCGGCGCTGACCTGCCGCTTGCGCGAGCCCGAGGGGCTGGCACGCGAAGCGGCGGACGCCGGCGGGCTGACCGCCCGCTCGCGGGCGGTGATCACCGCGGCCACCGCCGAGACCGGTCGCACCGGGGCCGCGGCACCCGCCGGTGAGGACGACGCCGCCGGCACCGCGGTGCGGTTCGCCCTGACCGGGGCCGAGTCGACGCGGATGTCGTGGGCCCTGGCGCAGTGGGCCGTGGCCCGGGCGAACGGCCTGAACGTGGTGGCGGTCGAGGTGGGTGGTCGACGGTGGCAACGCGATCACTCGAAGGACGGCTGGACCCGGTTCGAGGCCGCGCCGCCCGCCGGCACCGTGATCGTCCGGGTGGCCGCCGGCGGTTGACCACCGGGCGCACCTCAGCCGGACGGCGTGATGTCGGTGGTGTCGGTGGCAGTGTTGTCGGACGGCGTGGTGTCACTCAGCGTGCTGTCCGTCGGCGTGGAGCCCGTGGCGTCGGTCGGCGTGGTGTCGGACGGCGTGACGGACGGACTCGCTGACGGACTCGGAGACGGGCTCGGCGACGGACTCGCAGAGGGGCTGAGGGAGGGACTCGCGGACGAACTCGGCGAGGGCGTCCGGGACGTCGTCGGCACGGCGGACGAGGACGGCGTCGGGCTGGGTCGACCGGTGGGACTCGAGGCCACGGCGGTCGGCCCGATCGACACCCGCCCGGCGGCGAAGGCCGCCGCCAGCCGGATCACGGTGTCGGCGTAGACGGGTGAGTTGTTGTACCGCAGCACGGCCGAGCGCAGCCCGGCGGGATCAGCCAGATCGGCACCGCCGTGGCAGAGATAGCCGGCCGCGGTCAGCGCGGCGTCCCGGATGTTCTGCGGATCGGCGGGCCGCCCCGGATCGGCCGAGCGCGCGAAGGCGGCCCAGGTCCCCGGCAGGAACTGCATCGGCCCGACCGCACGGTCGTACACCGGGTCGCCGTCCAGGCGGCCACCATCGGTGTCCGTCACCCGCGCGGTACCCGGCCGGGTGCCGTCCAACCGGATGCCGAGGATCGGCGGCCGGGCGACGCCGTCCGGCCCGAGCACGGCACCGCCGAACCGGCCGTTGTCCGACTCCACGGTGCCGATGGCGGCCAGCAGGCTCCACGTCAGGTGACACCCCGGGTCGGTCCGGGCCAGCCAGTCCGCCGCACCGCGGTACGCGGCCAGGGCCCCGGCGGGCAGTCCCGGCGGCACGATGCGGACGGCGGGTACCGGGTCGCCGCCGTGCGTCCGCAGCGGGGCCGGGCGCGCGGTGGGCGCGACCGGTGAGGTCACCGCGGCGGAGGTGGTCCCGGACGACGTCGCCGACGGCGGGACGGTCACGGTGGCGTAGCGCTCCAGTCGCTCCAGGTCGACGGGTGGTGCGGCCTGGACCGGCGGTGAGGCAACCATCGACTCGAGCCGGGTCAGGGCGGCGTCGCGACTCGTCCCACCGGCCTGGGCGCCGGACAGCATGGCGCCGCAGGCCACCAGGACGGCGCCGCTGGTCGCCCAGGAGCCGGCCGACCGGCCCCGGTGGCGGGGCGGGCGTGGCGTGAACCGATGGCGGGGGCCGGGAGCGGGCAGCGTCGAGGGCGCAGGCGGCTCCGCCCGATGTCGAGCCATGCGCACCCTCCCCCGGTTGCCGCCCTTACCAGGGTGCATCGGGTTCGGGCGCACGTCATCCGCTACAGCCCGACCCATCTCGTGAGCAGGCAATCCGCGCACCCGAAGTGCGCGGATTGCCTGCTCACCGAGACGGTGAGATCACTTGGTCGCGGCGGGCGCCGGGGCGGTCACGGCGAAGCCGGTCCCGGGCGCGAACGTCGTCACGCTGGGCGGGATCGCCTTGAGCATGTCGATCTGGGCGCACGCCGGGCAGTTCTCGTAGCCGGCCTGACGCGCCTTGTTGGCGGCCGCTTCGGCCTCGGCCTGCTTCACCTTGGCCTGGGCCTCGGTCACCGCGGCGAAGGCCGCCTGCGACTTGTTGATCGCGTCCTGCACCGTCGCCGGCAACGTGATCTTGGCGAGGTTGAAGCGCACGTTGGTGATGAACGCCCCACCCAGGGTGGCGTCGAAGTCCACCGCCAGCGTCTTGTTGATCTCCTCCTGGATCTTGGCGATCTTCAGGTTGCTCTTGCCCGCCGAGGCGTTGACCGCCTGCAGGCTGCCGCCGTTCTGCACCAGGGCGCACGAGGCCTGCAGCTCCGAGCACTGCACCGATCCGATCTGCTCGCGCAGCGCATTGCTGATCACCGGGCGCACGATCTGGTCGAGGAAGGTCGCCCAGCCCTCGTCGCTCTCCCAGGCGTAGCGGAACTGCCCGTCCGCGCCCCGGTACTTGCGGGTGCCGTACTTGTCGTCGAACGCCTTCAGCGACTCGCTGTCCGCGGTGAGCTGGAAGTACACGGTACCCTCGACACCCACCTCGACGCCGTCCGCGGTCGGCAGGTTCTCGACGTCCACCCCGGTGCGATCGCCCCGCGTACTGTCCCCGGTGATGGTGTAGAAGCGCTGCTGCGCCGGGTAGGGGTGCTTCTGGGAGAAGAACCCGATCCAGGTCACACCCGAGGCGGGCGGCACGATCTGGCGGATCCGGTTGTTGTTCAGCGGTCCACCGTTGCGGATCACCGCCACCTCACCGCCGGCGGTCTTGGTGATCGCCGTGGGCAGCAACGCCGCCAGGCCCACCAGCACCAGGATCGCCACGCCGATCCGTCGGGACGGGTGCGGCAGCCGAACCGAGGGCGGCTTCAGCCGCGCCCGAACCGAGCCGCTCGAGCGACCGTCCGTCCCCTTGCCACCGTTGGAGCTGTCGTGTCCGCTGTCCGCCACGGGACTCATCCTCCGCTTCACGCACCCGGCACCTGCCGGGTGATACGCCATCCGACGATCACCCCCGAAGGCCGGTTCCCGCCGGGTGCGCCGTCCACCGCACCCCATCGGCAGGTCGGCGCACCGCCCTGACACCGGGAGCGCTGCGCATCGATGCGAGAATCGTTCCTCGTGGAGACCAGCGCCCCGACCGACCCCGAAACCGACCCCGCGATCGATGCGGCAGCCGAGCTGGACGCGAGCATGCGCAGCGACTGGGTGGCCCGATTCGCCGACGAGGTGATCGCCGAGGTCGACCGCCGCATCGCCGCCGACCCGAGGTTGGCGGGCAAGCCGATCATCTGCGCCTCCGGGGTGAGTCCGTCCGGTCCGATCCACTTGGGCAACCTGCGCGAGATCATGACGCCGCACCTGGTGGCCGACGAGATCCGCCGGCGCGGGCGCGACGTCGTCCATGTGCTCTCCTGGGACGACTACGACCGGTTCCGCAAGGTGCCGTTCGGCATCCCCGGCGTCGACGACAGCTGGAACGAGCACATCGGCCGGCCGCTGACCGCCATCCCGGCCCCGCCCGGCAGCCCGCACGCGAACTGGGCCGAGCACTTCAAGGCACCGATGCTCGAGGCGATGGCCCGCATGGGGATCGAGGTGCACCAGCTCAGCCAGACTGCCAAGTACACCGCGGGCGACTACCGCGACCAGATCCTGCTGGCCATGCGCGAGCGCGCCCGGATCGACGCCGTCCTGGGCCGGTACCGCACCAAGAAGGTCGGGACCGACGCTGCCTCCGACGGGCCGGACGGCGAGGTCGACGAGAACGCGCGGGTCGCCGCCGAGGGGTCGGGCGCGGCGTCCGAGGACGACGGTGCCGGCGCGTCCGGCTACTACCCCTACAAGCCGTACTGCACGGCGTGCGACAAGGACCTCACCACGGTCACGTCCTACGACGACGAGACCACCGAGCTGAGCTACACCTGCGGTGCCTGCGGGCACAGCGAGTCGGTCAAGCTGGCGGAGTTCACCCGCGGCAAGCTGGTCTGGAAGGTCGACTGGCCGATGCGTTGGGCCTACGAGGGCGTGGCGTTCGAACCGTCCGGGGTGGACCACACCAGCCCGGGGTCCTCGTTCACCGTCGGCAGCGAACTGGTGACCGAGATCTTCGGCGCCCCCGGGCCGATCGGGCCGCGATACGCCTTCGTCGGCATCAGCGGCATGGCGAAGATGAGCAGTTCCAAGGGTGGGGTGCCCACGGCGATGGACGCCCTGGAGCTGATGGAGCCCTCGCTGCTGCGCTGGCTCTACGCCCGCCGCCGGCCGAACCAGGCGTTCAACGTCTCGTTCGACGCCGAGATCGCGCGGCTCTACGACGAGTGGGATGCGTTGGGCCGCAAGGTGACTGCCGGTACCGCGAGCCCCGCCGACACGGCGTCCTACCATCGGGCGCGCTCGACCCAGAGCGCCGGCGTGCTGCCCCAGACGCCGCACCCGGTGGCCTACCGCACCCTGGCCTCGATCGTCGACGTCACCACCGGGGACGACGCCCAGACCCTGCGCATCCTGGCCGACCTCGACCCGGCGAACCCGGTGGCGAGCCTGGACGACGTCCGGCCCCGGCTGGACTGCGTCGAGCGCTGGGTGGCCACGCTGCCCGCCGATCAGCGCACCCAGGTGCGCACCACCCCGGACGCCGCGCGGCTGGCCGCACTCGACGACACCCAGCGCGCCGGGTTGCGCCTGCTGCTGGACGGCCTGGCCGATCACTGGTCGCTGGACGGTCTGACCACCCTGGTCTACGGCGTCCCCAAGCAGCAGCTCGGCCTGGCCCCCGACGTCAAGCCCACCCCGGAGTTGAAGGCCGCCCAACGGGCCTTCTTCGCCCTGCTCTACGACCTCCTGGTCGGCCGCGACACCGGCCCGAGACTGCCCACCCTGCTGCTCGCCCTCGGCCCCGACCGCGTCCGCACCCTCCTCACCCCCTGACCCCCTCACCCCCTGACCCCTGACCCCCTTTGACAAACCCGCTCATGCTCCGCAGAAACCGCGTCATGCACCGCTGGTGACGCTTGCCAACGGTGTCATCGGACGACGAGGCGTCACCTGCGGAGCATGAGCGGACAAGGGAATGCGCAACCGAGTTGCTCGCCTCAGTAACGATCCGGTTTACGCTCTTCGGGCTCGAGATGCCTTCGCGCTACGTTGCGGGACGATCCGATCAATCGATCACCTCGCCAGGAGGCACGTACATGACCACACGCAGATCCGCGCTGTTGGCACTCGGCGCAGCAGCCGCTCTCGGGCTCACCGCCTGCGGCGGGGGCACGGGCGCCTCGTCGGCCGGTGGCGCCAGCGCCGCCGCGAGCGGCTCGGCGGCCAAGGTCAGCTCGATCAAGATCGTCGCCGCGGAGTACAGCAAGGACAACACGAAGGCCTTCTGGGACGCGTTCGCCACCGCCTACAAGGCCAAGACCGGCACCACGCTCGAGGTGCAGGTCGTCAGCTGGGACAGCATCGACCAGACGTCCTCGACGATGGTCCAGAACAACCAGCCGCCGGACATCCTCAACCTCAACGTCTACGCCTCCTACGCCAAGGACGGCCTGCTCTGGTCGGCCGACGACGTGCTGTCGGACGCCGCCAAGAACGACCTGCTCGACGCGTTCGTGAAGTCCGGCACCTACCAGGGCAAGCTCTACGGCATGCCCGACCTGTCCTCGGCCCGGGCGTTCTTCTACAACAAGGACCTGTTCGCCAAGGCCGGCATCGCCGCCCCGCCGAAGACCTGGGCCGAGTTCGAGGACGCCGCCAAGAAGATCACCGCGCTGGGCAACGGTACCGTCGGCTACGCGATGCCGCTCGGCCCGGAGGAGGCCCAGGGCGAGTTCTCGATCTGGACCTTCAACAACGGCGGTGACTGGAAGGCTGATGGCAAGTGGACCATCAACTCGGCCAAGAACATCGAGACGCTGACCTTCATGAAGAAGCTCGCCGTCGAGGACAAGGTCACCCAGAACAACCCCGGCAAGACCAACCGCGCCGACGCCTTCGACCTGTTCAAGTCCGGTAAGGCCGGCATGGTGGTCGGGTTCTCGCCGCTGGCGGGTGCTCTGGACGCCGACAAGAAGGTCAACTACGGTGTGGCCCCGATGCCGACCAAGGACGGCGGCGCACCGCAGACCTTCGGTGTCACCGACTACCTGATGGCCTTCAAGAAGCCGGGCAACCAGGAAGCGGTCAAGGCCTTCTACGACCTGTACTACCAGAAGGACCAGGTCAACACCTTCATCAAGAAGGAGGGCTTCCTGCCGGTCACCAAGAGCGGCCTCGAGGTGTTCGCCGCCGACCCGAAGCTGAAGGTCTACCTCGACACCCTGCCGAACATCCACCTCACCCCGACCGACGACCCGACCTGGGACAAGATCAAGCTCGCGGTGCAGCAGAACATCGGTGCGGCCACGGCGCCCAACGGCGACCCGAAGGCCGTGCTCGACGGACTGCAGAAGACCGCCGAGACCACGAGCTGACACCAGAATCGACTCGGTGATCACACGATGACAACGCGCGGCCGGTCCGGTCCACTGCAGGCACTGCTGTGGATCGGGCCGGCCCTCGCACTGATCGTGGGGGTGGTGCTCTTCCCCGCGGTCCGACTGGTGCAGGCCTCGCTGAACCGCTTCTCCATCACGGGGTTACGCCAGGGTGGCGCTGGGTGGCGCAACTACCGGGCGGTCCTCGAACACCCCACGTTGGGCACGGTGCTGACCAACACCGTGATCTGGGTGGTGGCGGTGGTCGGCCTGACGATCCTGATCTCGCTGGCGCTGGCCCAGTTCCTGAGCAAGGAATTCCCCGGACGACGCGTGGTGCGCCTGGCGCTCATCGTGCCGTGGGCGGCGTCCCTGCTCATCACCTCGCAGCTGTTCGTGCTGCTCTACGACTTCAACTACGGGTTGCTCAATGCGGCCCTGAAGAAACTGGGGCTGATCTCGACCTCGATCGACTTCCTGGGTGACGACCGGTGGACCCTGACCTCGATGATCGTGGTCGGGGTGTTCGTCTCGATCCCGTTCACCACGTTCGTGTTCGTGGCCGGGCTCAACGCCATCCCGGACGATCTGCACGAGGCCGCCCTGGTCGACGGCGCCTCCCCCTGGCAGGGGTGGCGGCTGATCACCTTCCCGCTGTTGCGTCCGGCGATGCTGGTGGCGACGGTCTTGAACACCATCTACGTGTTCAACTCCTTCCCGATCGTCTACACCCTCAACGACCGCAACCCGGGCTTCGGCCACGACACCACGATCACCTTCATGTACAAGCTGGCCTTCAAGAGCCAGGAGAAGGACGTCGGGATGTCCGCTGCCGCAGGCATTCTCAACGTCGCGCTGATCCTGGTGGTGGTCGCGATCTACCTGAAGGTCGTCGACTGGCGGGAGGAGACCCGGTGAGCGCCACGGCCGGTACGACCGGCACGAACGAGTCCACCGCGGCGTCCACGCCGTCGGCCAAGGCACCGCTGTGGCGACGGATACGCCGTCCGGTGATGGGGACGGCGGGTGCGTTGCTCGCCCTGGTGCTGCTGACGCCGTACCTGGTGATGGTGCTCGACTCGTTCCGCACCAGTACCGATGTGAAGACGACGCCGCCGTCGCTGTTCCCGCGGGAGTGGCAGTGGTCGACCTACAGCCAGGTGCTCGGTGACGAGCGGTTCCTCAACTGGCTGAAGACCTCGCTGGTGATCTCGCTGGCCTCGACGATCATCGTGGTGCTGGTGGCGGTGCCCGCGGCGTACTACACCGCGCGGTACCGGTTCCCGGGGCGGACGGCGTTCCTGCTGCTGGTGCTCGTGACCCAGATGTTCTCGCCCACCTCGCTGGTGGTCGGCATCTACCGCGAGTTCTTCGAACTCAACATGGTCAACACCTATCAGGCGCTGGTGCTGACCAATGCGGCGTTCAACCTGGCGTTCGCGATCTGGATCCTGAACTCGTTCTTCTCCTCGATCCCCAAGGAGGTCGAGGAGGCGGCCGAGCTGGACGGCGCAGGCCAGTTCGCCCGGTTGTGGCGGATCATGTTGCCGCTGACCCGCCCGGGCCTGGTGACCGCGACGATCTTCACGTTCATCGCGGCCTGGAACGAGTACGTGGTCGCGCTGACCCTGATGATCGACGACGACAAGAAGCCGCTGACCGTCGGCATCCGCGCCTACGTCACCGGCTACGAGCAGCACTGGGACCAGATGTTCGCCGCCTCGGTGATCGCCGTCGTCCCGGTCGTCATCCTGTTCATGCTGATCGAGAAGCACCTCGTCGGCGGCCTCACCGCCGGCGCCGTCAAGTAACCCACCCCCAACCCGCTCATGCTCCGCAGGCGCCGCGCGATGCTCCGCAGCTGACGCGTGACAACGTCGTCACCGGGGCACTCCCGGTCACCCGCGGAGCATGAGTAGGTTTGGGTCATGGTGCGACGTTTCCGGCGGACCCTGGCCGGACGGCCGCACTACCTCGCCGCGCTCGTGGTGCTGGTCGTGCTCGGCACCGGGCTGATCGTCGCCGCCGTCCTGATCCCCGCCGGGGCGATGCGCGACCTGCTGATCAACCTCGGAGCCACCGTGGTCGGCGTCGTCCTCACCGCGGTGGTCCTCGAACCACTGATCGAGATCGCCCGCCGCCCCGAGGAGCGCATCCTCACTGCGTTCCCGCACCGGGAGTTCATCGCCGGTGTCGCCGATGCCCGGCACACGGTCAAGATCATGGGCGCCTGGCCCTACGTGATGGACCAGCCCTGGCGCCACACCTTCCTGGACGCCGCGCGCTCGGCTCTGCGCGCCGGCGCCTCGGTGCGAATCCTCACCATGGACCCGATGAGTCACGCCGCCGAGCAACGCCAGGACGACCTGGGCGCCTCGGTCAACGTGGCGGCACTGATCGCCGACACCCTGGTCGAGTTGGAGTCGTTTCGCGATTCGCTGGATCAGGCTGCGGCTCAACGCTTCTCGGTGCGCATCTACTCGCTGCTGCCGCCGGCGCGGCTCTACCTGACCGACCAGCGGGCGCTGTGCTCGTTCCTGTCCCAGGGCACGAACCTGGGCACCGACGTCCGCCACTACGACACCAGCATCATGTCGGGCCTGGCGCGGTTCGTCGACGAGCAGTTCGACGTGATCTGGGGGCACCGGACGACGCGCGCCCTGGACTCGTACTGGCATCTGCCCCTGACCACCAGCAGCGACGGACGCCGGTACGACGTGCAGTACGTCGAACTCGACTCGGGCACCTACGTGGCCTCGCGCCGCCTGGTGGACGTACTGTTCCGCCGCCGCATCCAGGACGAGCAGGTCAGCGTTCCGGTCAACGGCTCGGTGGCGCGGTTCGCCCTCGAGGCCTCGCTCGACAGCACGGATGAGGTCTCCGGCATCCGGAAGGCACTGGATCGCAAGTACGGCAGCCGCAGCGAGCTGCGCCAGGGCCTGGGCGCCGTGGTCAAACTCGTCCCGCTGCCGTCACCGGACTGACCCGACCCGCGCCGTCCCGGCCCCGCGCCGTCCAGGCCCCGCGCCGTCCCGCCCCAACCCGCTCATGCTCCGCAGGTGACCGGGAATCCCCATATGACGACGTTGTCATGCGTCACACGCGGAGCATGACCGGTCACCCGCGGAGCATGAGCGGGTTGGGAGGGGGTGTCAGGGGGGTGTCAGGCGAGGCGGGTGGGGAGGTGGGTGGCGGCGGCGTCGGTGATGGTCAGGGCGATCCGGACGTGGCGGGAGGCGGCGGCGCCGTAGAACTCTCCCGGGGCCACCAGGACGCCGCGATCGGCCAGCCAGGCCACGGTGTCCCAGCAGGGCTCGTCGCGGGTGGCCCACAGGTAGAGCCCGGCCTGCGAGTGCTCGATCCGGAACCCCGCCGCGGTGAACGCCTTCAGCGCCAGGTCGCGCCGTACCCGGTACCGCTCGCGCTGCTCGGCCACGTGCGCGTCGTCCCTCAGGACGGCGGCGAGGGCGGCCTGCACCGGCGCGGGCATCATCATGCCCGCGTGCTTGCGGATCTCGAGCAGCTGCCGCATCAGCGCGACGTCCCCGGCCACGAACGCGGCCCGGTACCCGGCGAGGTTCGACTGCTTGGACGTCGAGTACACCGCGAGCAACCCCTGGTGCGACCCGCCGCACACCCGGGGGTCGAGGATGCTCGGCACCTCGGCCACGTCCCAACCGAGCTCGGCATAACACTCGTCGCTGGCCACCACGGCCCCGATCGAGCGCGCCCAGGCGACCACCTCGGCCAGCTCGGCCACGCCGAGCACCGCACCGGTCGGGTTGGACGGCGAGTTCACCCAGATCAGCTTCACCCCGGCCGAGCCCTCGACCGAGAGCACCCCGTCGGCGGGCAACGGCGTCGCGCCGGCCACCCGCGCCCCGACGTCGTAACTGGGGTAGGCCCGCTCGGGGAAGACCACCACGTCCCCCGGCCCCAACCCGAGCAGGGTCGGCAGCCACACCACCAGCTCCTTGGACCCGAGGGTGGGCAGCACGCCATCCGGGTCGACGTCCGGCACCCCGCGCCGCCGCGCGAACCAGGCGGCCACGGCCTCACGCAGCGCCGGCGTGCCGTAGGTCGCCGGATACCCCGGGGCATCGGACGCCGCGATCAGCGCCTCGCGGGCCACCGCCGGCGTCGGATCGATGGGCGTGCCGATCGAGGCGTCGATGATCCCCCCGGGGTGCCGGCGGGCGAGGTCACCGAACGGCGCCAGCCGGTCCCACGGGAAGTCGGGCAGTGACCGCAGCTCAGTGTCCTTCGGTCTGCTGCGGCGGCAGCGCGGCGATGATCGGGTGGTCCTTGGCGATCTTGCCGAGCTTGGCGGCACCCCCCGGGGAGCCGAGGTCGTCGAAGAACTCCACGTTGGCCTTGTAGAAGTCCTTCCACTGCTCGGGGGTGTCGTCCTCGTAGTAGATGGCCTCGACCGGGCACACCGGCTCACAGGCACCGCAGTCGACGCACTCGTCGGGGTGGATGTACAGCGATCGCTCGCCCTCGTAGATGCAGTCGACCGGACACTCCTCGATGCAGGCCTTGTCCTTGAGATCGACACACGGCAGGGCGATGACGTAGGTCACGGTAGGTCCTCCTGTGCGTTGGCGCGCACGTAGTCGGGCGGGTCCGGCAGCGGGACAAGTATCGCCGTCCCGGGCAAGTATCGCGCGGTCGACGGGCAACCTTGACCGAGGGGTGAGACGCCACGCACGAAGTCAGCCGAGCAGGGTCAGCTCCATGACGGCCTTCGCGGTGTGCATCCGGTTCTCGGCCTGGTCGAAGACCCGGCTGTTCGGCCCCTCGAACACGTCGTCGTCCACCTCGCGCAGGTCGGGCCGAGCCCGGGCCGCCTCGGTGTCCAGGTCGTGGAAGGCGGGCAGGCAGTGCAGGTAGATCGAATCCGGACGCCGCGTGGCCGCCATCATCGCGGCCGTCACCTTGTAGTCGCGCAGCAGGGCGATCCGCTCGTCGGTCTGATCCTCCTCGCCCATCGACACCCAGACGTCGCTGTACAGCGCCGCCGAGCCGTCCAGCGCCGTGGACCAGTCGTCGGTCACCGTGATGCCGCCGGCCGTGCTCTCGCGCCGCGCCAGCAGCCCGGCGATCAGGTCGGGGTCGGGGTGCAGTTGCCGCGGTGCCAGGATGCGCAGGTCGAGCCCGATCCGAGCGGCGGCGATGGCCAGGGTGACGGCCATGTTGTTGCGGCCGTCGCCCACGTAGGTCAGCGGCAGCCCCGACAGCTCACCGAAGTTCTGCCGCAACGTGAGCAGGTCGGCGAGCACCTGGGTGGGGTGGTACTGCTCGCACAGGCCGTTCCAGACCGGGACGCCGGCGTGGGCGGCGAACTCGGCGATGGTGGCGTGTTCGAACCCGCGGAACATGATCCCGTCGAACATCCGGCCCAGCACCCGCGCGATGTCCTTGGTCGACTCCTTGACGCCGAACCGGATGTCCTCGCGGGTGAACACCTCGGCGTGCGCGCCGGTCTGCGTGGCGGCCACGATGAACGCGGCCCGGGTCCGCGTGGAGGGCTTGAGGAAGATCAACGCGATGGCCTTGCCGGCCAGCGTCGCCACGTTGGCGCCGTCCCGGCGGCGCTGGCGCAACAGTTCGGCCCGCTCGACCAGTTCGAGGATCTCGGCCCCGGTGACGTCGTCCAGTGTCAGCAGGTTGCGGCCGCGCAGGGTCGAGAACGCGCTGGCGGAACCGGGCACGGGGTGCGAGATCGGGGTGGGCATGGACGAACCCCTTTGAGAAGCAGCTGTCGAGTCGAAATGTCGACCCTAACATGGGACTTCGCGCAGCTCAGGGGACCAATGAGCCCCGGACGACGGGGCAGAATGTCCCTTCGTGACAGCGGCCCGCCCCACCTTCCGGCGACCCCGTGCGGCCGGGCTCGTGGCGGCTCCACCCCTGCTGTGCATCCTGTTGACCGCCCTGCTGTCCGGCTGTGGCGACCGGCCGTCGACCGCCCCGGCGACACCGGGCCTGCCCTCATCGGCCCCGGCCCCCGCCGCCACACTGACGCCGACCGCCACCACGCCCGCACCGGGGCAGACCCGGGTCGCCACCACGTCGGCCACCGTGTCCGGCATCGACGTGTCGGCCTACCAACCCCACCTCGACTGGGCACGGCAGCGGCGCGGCGGCGTCCGGTTCGTGTGGATCAAGGCCAGCGAGGGGACGACGTGGCGTAGCCCGCACCATGCCGCCCAGCGCGCCGGGGCGCGCGCCGCCGGGCTCTACACCGGCTCGTATCACTACGCCCGCCCTCTGGGGTCGACCGGCGCCGCCCAGGCCCGCGCCCTGCTCGCCGCCGGGGGCGGCTGGAGCGCCGACGGCCGTACCCTGCCCGGTGCGCTCGACCTGGAGGAGAACACCGGGGACGCCGCCGGCGGCGACCCGTGCTACGGCCTGTCCCCCGCGCGGATGCTGGCCTGGATCCGCGACTTCACCACGACCTATCGCCACCTGACCGGGCGTGACGCGCTGATCTACGTCACGGCCGGCTGGTGGAACCGGTGCACCGGCGCCGACACCACCCTGGCCGGCTCGAACCCGTTGTGGCTGTACGACCACGACGGCCCGGCCGGGCCGTTGCCGTCGGGCTGGACCCGCCCCACGGTGTGGCAGTCGGGCGTGCGCGACGGTCTGGATCGCAACACGTTCTTCGGCACAGAGGCCCAACTGCGCGCCTGGGCGGTCGGGCCGTGAGCGGTATGGCCGGCTCGCTGGCCGGGTGGGAACGAGACACGCTGGCGCACTGGATGCCGAGCCACTGCGAACCGCTCGGGCCGTGGCTGCTACGCGCCCACCACGGATTCACCGGCCGGGCCAATTCCGTTCTCGCCCTGGGGAATCCGGCGACCCACGGACTCGAGCTGAACCAGGCTCTGCAGCGGGCTCAGGACCTCTACACCGCCCGGTCGTTGCCGGTGCGGATGGCGCTGCCGGTGCCGGCGGACTGCCCCCGGTCGAGGTGCACCCCCAGCATCGACGCCGTGGCCTGGCCCGTCACCTGCTGCGGGCCATCGCCGACTGGGCGGTGGTCGCGGGTGCCCGGCGGGCGTTCCTGCAGACCGCCGCCGCCAACGCCGCGGCGCACCGGCTCTACCTGTCGAGCGGGTTCACGGTGCACCACCGCTACGACTACCTGACCCCGACGCCCTGACCCCGTCAGCGCCCGGGCGTTCCCTGCGCCCCGTTCGCGGCGTCCGGCTTCGGACCGCATATCACCTTGTCCTCGGCGATGTAGGTGGTGCGCCAGGTCTGATCCTTGACGACCGTGCCACCCTTGATCACCTTGCGCCGCACCGACACGTCGAAGCCCGGGTTCGCCTCCTGCACAACGCATTTCGGCCCCGGGTCGTACACCGTCTTCGGAGTACGGGGGTTGCTGCGCTCACTCTTGGAGGCGATCACCTGGTCGTACTGCTTGGTGCTCCAGAAACTCACGTTGACGGTGGTGGTGACCGACGCCTCGACCAGCACGCCGTACGGAGAGTCGTTGCGCCACTTCAGGTCCACGGTCGGGAAGTTCACCGTGGCCTCGCGCCCCTCGGGGTACCGGGAGATGTAGAACGAGTGCGGCATGTGGTAGACGTCCTCGAGGCCGGCGAAGAAGACGTTGTTGTAGATGGTGGTCGCCATCTGGGACACCCCGCCGCCGTACCCCGGTACCAGCCGGCCACCCATGATGGTCGGCGCCTCGGAGTACCCCTTCTCGGGGGTCCGCTTGCCCAGCACCTCGTTCAGGCTGAACACCTGCCCCGGCATCACCAGGGTGCCGTTGACCGTCCGGGCGGCGATGCGCAGGTTGTTGGTACGGGGCACGTTCGACGTCAGGTTGGTGCTGAACGTCGAGACCTTCTCCTTCACCCCGAGTGCCTGAGCCTGCTCGGTGGTCAGCTTCGGCTTGGCCACCGCCGTGGCCAGCGTCAGCTTGCGGTCCGGGGCCAGCAGCGCCGTCTTCGCCGCCGCCGCCAGCGCCGCCGGATCGAGACTCACGCCGTCCTTGGACGGGACCACCGTCGGCACGCCGTCCTTCAGCACGATCTTGGCGTCCTGCGGCTTCTGCTCCAGCACGCCCCCGGCGGCCAGGACGGCGGTGCGCAGCGCGGCCCCGTCGATGACGAGCTCCAACCGGCCCTTCGACGTGGCACTCGGCGCCATCGACAAGGTCGGCTGCAGCGCCGCCTGGGTGACGGTAGCCGTCGTGCCCCCGATCACCACGGCGAGCGGCCCCGAAGCGGCCTTGGTGGCGTCCTCGGCGAGCGCCCGGTCGACCTCGGCCTGAGTGATCGCCGGCTGGGTCTGTTTCACCGGCAGGGTGAGGGTGCCGGCGTGGGCGAGCCAGCCGCGGGCCACCGCATCCAGCGCGGCGTCCACATCGAGGCTGGTGCCGGTCACCGCGGCGACGGCGTGCGGGCCGGCGGTCTCGAAGGTGACGTCGCCGTCCACCGGCGCCTGGGTCGATTGCCGGGCGATCGCCTCCAGAGCGGTGCGCAGCGCCGTGCGGTCGGCCGCGGGCAGGGCGGGCTCGTCGGCGCCGCCGACGATCTGATGCCAGACGCGGGAGGGGTCGATCGCACCCCCCAGGACGGCGTCCACGCTCGCCGCAGCGTCCAGCCGCAGGCCGGCCGCGGTCGGGTCGAGGCTCGCCTGGCGGCCCCCCACGACGACCGGGATGGGCAGGTCGGCCGACGGGGCACGAGCCGAGAGTTCGGCGATGGCCCGGTCGCGGTGCAGCCCGCCCAGTTCGACGCCACCGATGGTCGTGCCTCGCGGCAGGACGTCGCGGGTGGCCGCCGCGGCCACCGCACCCCCGCCGACACCGAGCACCAGGACGGCGGCGGTCACCAGCAGCGCGCGACGGCCCCCGCGACCACGAGCCGCCGCCACGGGGGGCGGTCCGGAGGGCGCACCCGGCAGCAACGTGCCTGCCGGGGCCGAGGACCAGGCCGGCCCGGTCGGGGGCAACGCGGCTCCGGCGCCCGCGTCACCGGCCACGACACCCGCCCCGAGGTCACTGCCCCCGAGGTCATCGGCCACGGGAGCGGTCGGTGCGGACGCCGGCAGCTCGGCCCGAGCGGCCGCCTCGGCCTCGGCCAGGGCCTGCGGGTCGACGGGGGGCAACGGAACCGGCCGGGGCGAGGCCGGGGGAGCGAACACCTCCGAGGGGAGGGCGATCGCCTCGGTGGGCGGGGGCGGGTCGTCCGGCACGGCCTCGTCGGCTGCCGACACGGGCGGGGCCGTAGGCACCTGCGGCGGCGCCGAGGGAGGCAACGGGGGCGGTGCGGGGACCGGCTCAGCTGCGGCTGGCGGAGCCGGCGCAGGCAAGCCCGAGACGGGCAGCGGGATGGCATCGGTCGGATGGATCCACTCGTCGGCGGGCTCCGGCGCCTCAGCGTCCGGCTCCGCCTCGCCGACCGGTTCCTCACGCGCTGCAGTGACCTGCGGTGCATGTGCCTGCGGTGTGCTCTCCTGGGGCGTGCTCTGCGAGGATGCGCCGACCTGCGGATCGCCGCCGTCCTCGGGTGCGCTGTCTGCCGGGCCACTGTCTGCCCGGCCACTGTCTGCCCGGCCACTGTCGTCCGCCGGTGCAGCCTGTTTGCCGGAACCGGAACGGGTCATCCAGGCCAGCAGGTCGGCCGGCGAGGCCCACCCGGGCCGGGCACCGCTCGGCGACTCCTCCGGGGCCGATTCGGGCTCGGCCGCCTCGTTCGGCTCCTCCGACTCACCGGTGCCCACCGTGATCACCTCGGGGATCGCCTCGGGTTGATCCGTGGCCTCTGCGGACCGGCCGCGGTCACTCAGGGCGTCAGTCACAGCGGCATCGTAAGCCGCTTGCGACGACCTTGATGCCCAGCCCTGACCAGCTCGGACGACAAAGAGTCACGAATGGTGTCAGTCAGTCGCTGACGGCGGCCTCCGATGAGCAGATCGTCACCGCAGATCCCGATAGGCGCTGCGGTAGTAGAGCAACGCCCCGGCGTCCGAATCGGCCAGCGCGCAGCCGAGCACCTCCCCCACCACGATGCTGTGGTCCCCGGCGCTCACCACCTGGGCCGTGCGGCACTCCAGCCAGCTCAGGGCCTGCTCGAGCAGCGCCACCCCGGTGTGCTCACCGCGCACGTGGGCGACCCGATCGAGCTGACCCGGCAGCGGACGCCCCCGGGTGGCGAGCCAGGTCGAGGCGCCCTGCGCCGTGGCGTCCAGCACGCTCACGCCCCAGGTGCCACTGGCCAGCACGGCCTCGTGAAACCGGGCCTCCTGCTCGACGCAGACCAGCACCATCGGCGGGTTCAGCGACACCGAGGTGAAGGCGTTGGCGGTCATCGCGTGATCCACCCCGTCGACCGAGGTGGTCACGACGCAGATGCCGGTGGCGAAACGGCCGACCGACCGCCGGAAGAGTTCGGGGTCGGCCCCGGCGGGCGGCGTGGCGGGTGTGGGCACGGTCGTCGACACCCGATGGAGACTACGCGGTCGTTGTGGGCTCTTTGCGCGGAGTCGGTGCCCACCAGGCACGCCCCGATCGCAGGTCGACCGACACCGGGTGAGCGCTGCGCTGCGTCGGCCAGGACGCCGCGGCCCGCTCCGGCGAGGCGACGCCCGCGGGCATCGGCACCCGGGGCCGCCGGTCGCTCGCCTGGTGCGCCGCCTGCGCCGCCTCCAGGACGTCGGTGATCTCGCGCCCGATGAGCTCGTGCCGCTCCAGCAGCGCATCCCGCAGCGCCTCGACCAGGTGCCGGTTCTCCACCAGCAACCCGACCGCACGCTCCTTCTGGGCCGCCAGCAGGCCCTCGACCATGCGCCGTCCCTCGCCGTCACCGAGCACCCGGCCGACCAGGCCCGGGTCACCGAACGCCGAGCCCTGCACCGCGCCGAACGAGATCAGCGTGTCCGACATGCCGGCCTGCCCGACCATCTGCGCCGCGACGTTCGTGGCGTAGGTCAGGTCACCGGCCGGGCCGGTGGAGATGTCACCGAAGAACAGCTCCTCGGCCACCTGGCCGCCGAAGGCGATGCACATCAACGCCTCCAGTTCGCTGCGCGAGCGGGTGTAGACATCGGCCGTGTCACCGTGCGCCAGCAGGCCCAGGGCCTCGGCGCGCTTGACGATGGTCAGCACCTCGAGCCGGCGCTGCGGGGCCACCAGCCAGGCGAGCGTGGCGTGGCCGGCCTCGTGGGTGGCGATCAGGTTCTTCTCGTGTTCGGTGTAGCCGACGGGCTGGCCGAGGCCGACCTCGATGACCATCCGCGCCCGCTCCAGGTCGGCCCAGTTGAGACCGTCCCCACCGCGCCGGATGGCGTTGATCAGCGCCTCGTCCAGCAGATGCTCCAACATCACCGGGGTATAACCCTGCGTGATACCCGCCAGCGCATCGCGACGCTCGTCGTCGTCCATCTCGTTCTCGTGCGCCTTGCGCGCCAGGAAGTGGTCGACCAGCTCGCGCCGTCCGGCGTGGTCCGGCACCGAGAACACCAGGCGGCGGTCGAACCGGCCCGGGCGCAGCAGTGCCGGGTCCAGGCCGTCGGCCCGGTTGGTGGCCGCGATCACCAGCACCTCGGGGGCCTCGGTACGCGGCCGCGGGATCTGCCGCGAGGCCGGCAACAACGTGTTGATCGCATCGATCACGACACTGCGCATCCGCTCACCGACGGTCGGGGTGTCGAACGACTGCATCTGCACCAGCAGTTCGTTGACCACCCCGCCGACACCCTCGCTGGTCATCGAGCGGTGGACGACGCCCCCCGCCGCACTCACGGCCGTGGCGGCGTACATCGCCGGCAGGCCGGTGAGCCCACCACAGTCCAGGGCCGACAGAGCGGACATGCCCGCGACGGCCCTGCTCGCCCCGCCGGGTGTCATCGCAGCGCCCGAGTGGGCCACCGCGGGCATGCCGCCCCGCGTCATCGCGATCGCGTCGATCTCCTCGATGAAGGCGATCGCCCCACCCTCGGCCCGGGCGGCCTTGCGCAGCGCGGTGAAGAAGGCACGGATCTTGCGTGAGGTGGCGCCGTAGAACATCGACTGGAACGAGGTGGCCGAGACGAACAGGAAGGGCACCCCGGCCTCGGCGGCCATCGCCTTGGCCATGTGCGTCTTGCCGGTTCCGGGCGGACCCTCGAAGAGCAGGCCACGCCGCGGGCTGCCGCCCATGTCCCGCCGGAAGGTGCGGGCCGACAGGAACAGCTCGAGCGAGCGCTTCACGTCCTCGGTCACCGGGGCCAGGCCCTTGACGTCCTCGAACCGGACGTCGAGCTGCTCGGGTCGGTAGACCAGGTGCGGCGAGCGGCCGGCGAAGACGTAGCTGCCGAGGGTGGCGGCGATCATCGCGGCGAAGAAGATGCCGGTCATCAGGTAGATCGGGTCCACCGTCGGCATGGTGGGCAGCACATGGTCGGCGGTGACCAGCCGGTAGGCCACCCAGGCCAGGACGACGCCCAGCCCGGCCAGCAGCCGCAGCACCCGGCGGCGCCGGCGACGCTCGCGCATCCGGGCGACGTCCGTGATCAGCGGGCGGATCGCCCCCGAGGAACCGGCCGGCATGACCACCGGGGTCGCCGCGCTGCCGGTGATCACGGTGGGTGCCTGCGTCTCGTCCACGGTGTGCCTGCCCATGTCACTCCCGGTCTCGCTCCGCCCGGTAGGTGATTACCGGTAGTGACGATATTGGGGTCGCGGCAGCCTTTGGTGCCAGCTCGAATACTCTCGGTCACCCACCTGATGGCACGGATTCACTCAGACAGATCATCACCATCGAGGCCGGCGAAGAGGTCGATGAGCGGCTCGCCGTCCGGCAATGGGCCGCCCTGGGCGAGGTGGTAGTACTCGATCGGGGCGATCAGCTGGCCCAGGTCGTTGCTCAGCGCGAAGAAGGGCCGCTGCACGCTCACCTGGGTGGCGTGGGCTCGCAGCGCCGCCGCCTTGCGATCCAGCACGGCATGCCCGTCGATCAGCGCGCTGACCTGGTCGTCCGCGACGACCCCGGGGGACGGCGCGTCGTCCGGCCAGGCAGCGAACGGATTGTCCGGTTCAGCGAGCCGCACCCGCTCGGCCGCCATGGCCGAGGCCGGCACCACGATCCAGTACACCCGCGCCACCGGCCATCGGGCCAGCTCTACGGCACGCATCGTCACCCGGTGGGCCTGCACGTGATCGGGGTGCCCGTAGCCCCCGCTCGGGTCGTACGTGATCACCGCCTGCGGCCGGACCTCGTCGATCACCGCCGCCAGCAGCTCCGCGGCCAGGTCGACGTCCGCCAGGGCGAAGGCGCCCGCAACGACGTCCTCGGGCAGCACCACGCCGCCCGCGCCGTCCAGGGCCATGCCGGAATCGAGGAACCGCACCCCGGACGCCGCCCCGAGGAATCGGTGATCGCTCACCCCGAGTTCGCGCATCGCCGCGGCCAGCTCACCCTCGCGATGAGCCCCCAGCGCGGCCCCGCTGAGGTGCGCCAGCTGCGGCGGGATCACCTCGCCCTGCTCACCCCGGGTGCAGGTCACCAGGCAGACGTGTGCCCCGGTGGCGGCATGGTGGCCCATCGTGGCGCCCGTGGTGATGGTCTCGTCGTCCGGGTGGGCGTGCACCAGCAGCAGCCGACGTTTCGGAACGAGGCCCGCGCCGGCTGGATCGGGGAGTGTCATTCCGCCGTGGTGTCGTCCCGGGGCGGCGCGGACACGGTGTCGTCGATGGTCGGGATGAACGAGACCTTGTCGGCCTTCGGTTCGGGGAAGTGGCACGCCACCTGGTGACCCGGCTCGAGCGCCACCAGGGGCGGCACCTCGGCGGCGCACTTCTCCTCCGCCTTCCAGCACCGGGTGCGGAACACACACCCGGATGGCGGGTTGGCCGGCGAGGGCAGATCCCCTTGCAGCCGAATCCGTTCCACCTTCGCGGTGAACGCGGGATCGGGAACCGGGACGGCCGAGAGCAACGCCTTGGTGTAGGGGTGACGCGGCGACTCGTACAGCGTGTCGCGGTCGGTGTTCTCCATGATCTTGCCCAGGTACATCACGACCACCCGGTCGGAGATGTGCCGGACGACGGACAGGTCGTGGGCGATGAAGATGTAGGCCATCTGCTGCTCGGCCTGGATGTCCTCGAGCAAGTTGACCACCTGCGCCTGGATCGAGACGTCCAGCGCCGAGACCGGCTCGTCACACACGATGAGCTGCGGCCGCAGGGCGATCGCCCGGGCCACCCCGATGCGCTGCCGCTGCCCGCCGGAGAACTCGTGCGGGTAGCGGTTGTAGTGCTCGGGGTTCAGCCCGACGCGCGCCATGAGTTCCTGGACGGCGGCCTTGACCCCACCGGGCGGCTTGACCTTCTGGATGACGAAGGGTGCACCGACGATCTCACCCACGCTGTGCCGGGGGTTGAGCGAGCCGTAGGGGTCCTGGAAGACCATCTGCATCTCGCGGCGCAACCGCTGCAGGTCGCCACCGGTGACCGAGGTGATGTCCTGACCGGCGAACTCGATGGTGCCGCTGGTGGGGTCGAGCAGGCGCAGCATGGTGCGTCCGGCGGTGGACTTGCCACACCCCGACTCCCCTACCAGGCCCACGGTCTGGCCGCGGCTCACCTCGAGGCTGATGCCGTCGACCGCCTTGACCGGGTCGTCCGGCAGCCGGATGATCCCCGGCTTCTTCACCGGGAAGTGCTTCTTCAGGTCGGTGACCTTCAGCAGGGTCTCGCCGACCTCGACCCGGGGGGCACCGCTCAGCTCGGCAACACTCTCGGTGGCGCTCACTCGGGCTCACCACTTTCCTCGGGGCGGAAGGCCGCGGCGTCCTGCTCGGCACCACTGCCACGGAACTCCAGCCGGGCGCGGTCCAGGGCCGTGAGGAAGCAGCGCGCCTCCTGACCGCCCCCCACCGAGACCAGCTCCGGCACCTCCTGCCGGCACCGGTCGTCGGGGACCTCGGACCGGTGGGCACACCGCGGGTTGAAGGCACAACCCGACGGCAGGTTGATCAACGAGGGCGGACTGCCCGGGATCGGGTCGAGGGCGGCTTGTCGCGCCTGATCCAGCCGCGGCATCGAGTTGAGCAGGCCCACCGTGTACGGGTGCTGCGGGCGGTAGAACACGTCGTTGACGGTGCCCTTCTCGACCGCCTTGCCGCCGTACATGACCATGATGTCGTTGGCCATCCGGGCCACCACGCCGAGGTCGTGGGTGATCAGGATGATCGCCGACCCGAACTCGCGCTGCAGGTCCATCATCAGGTCGAGGATCTGCGCCTGCACGGTCACGTCGAGCGCCGTCGTGGGCTCGTCGGCGATCAGGAGCCTGGGGTCGTTGATCAACGCCATGGCGATCATGGCGCGCTGGCGCATCCCGCCGGAGAACTCGTGCGGGTACTGGTCGATCCGCTTGGTGGGGTTGGGGATACCGACCCGGCCCAGCATGTCGACGGTGCGGGCCCGGGCCTGCGCCTTGCTGACGTTGTTGTGCACCCGGTAGGCCTCGACGATCTGATTGCCCACCGTGTAGTACGGGTGCAGCGCCGACAGCGGGTCCTGGAACACCATGGCGATGTCCTTGCCCCGCAGCTTGCGCAGCTCGTCGTCCGGCAGCAGCAGCAGGTCGTCGTCCCCCAGCCGGATCTGCCCAGTGACCTTCGCCCGCGTGCCGCGGTGCAGGCCGAGGATCGCCTGGCTGGTGACCGACTTGCCCGAGCCGGACTCGCCGACGATGCCCAGGGTCTTGCCACCGAACAGGTCGAACGACATCCCGTCGACGGCCTTGACCAGGCCGTCCTCGGTCGGGAAGTGCACCCTCAGGTCACGAACCGACAGCACCGGGTCACCCGGGCGGCCGGTGGGCGCCGGCGAGGCGAGTGTCTCTGCGGTCATCGAACCCTCCTAGGCCAGCTTCACGCGTGGGTCGATGAAGGCGTACAGCACGTCGACGATGATGTTGGCCAGGATGACGAACGCGGCCAGCAGGACGACGATGCCGACCGTCATCGGCAGGTCCCATTCCCGCGCCGACTGCACGGCGAGCTTGCCGAGGCCGTCGTAGTTGAAGACCTGCTCGGTGATGATCGCCCCGCCCAGCAGACCGGCCAGATCCAGGCCGGCGATGGTGGCGATCGGGGTCAGGGCGGCCCGCATGGTGTGCTTGAAGAGGATGCGTGACGGCGAGAGCCCCTTGGCCTTGGCCGTGCGCAGATAGTCCTCACTCAGCGACTCGAGCACGAACGCCCGGGTCAGGCGGACGTAGCCGGCGGCGTAGAACAACGCCAACGTCAACGCCGGCAGCACCAGTCCCTGGAGCCAGAGACCGGGCCCGTCCGCGAACGGGGTGTACGTCGGGATGGGCACGACCTGACTCTTCAGGGCCAGGAAGATGTAGAGCGACAAGCCGATGAAGAACGTGGGGAACGCATAGAAGATCAGAGCAAAGGCGACGATGCCCCGGTCGATGATTCGGCCCTTGAACAGGGCGGCGACCACGCCACCGGTCAACCCCATGACCATCCACAGGACGAACGCGGCGAAGGCCAGGGACGCCGAGATGGGGATCTTCTGTTTCAGCACCGAGGTCACGGTCGCAGCCGCCAGCGGTGAGTACCCCAGGCAGGGAGCGTCGCACCGGGCGACGGTCTCCGGCGCCTTGGCCTTCAACTCCGGGTCGTCGGGGAAGTCGCGCCCCACGGCGATGCCCTTCACGAAGTTGCCCCACTGCACCGGCCACGGCTTGTCGTAGCCCAGGGCCTTGCGGTTCTGCTCGATCAGCTCGGGGGTGCAGTTCTTGCCGCAGGTGAACTTGGCCGGGTCGGGGCCCGAGAAGAAGAGCGCGAAGGTCAGGAAGCTCATCACGAGCAGCAGGACGAGCCCGATCGCCAGCCGACGGATCACGTAAGCAACCATGTGTGTTCAGCCCGGTCGGGCTGTCGCTCCTCTCACAGGCTCAGGCATCAGAGCAGCCGATTCGCAGGTGGTGGGCAGACAGTCCAGGGACTGCCTGCCCACCACCCGTGCGATGCGGCCTTACTTCAGACGTGCCGTGTTACTTCGCGACGCCGACGGCACCGAGGTCGACGTACATGTTGGTCGCCGGGCTGTTGCTGTACCCGGTCACCTTGGAGCCATACAGGAAGTAGAACTTCGTGATGTCCAAGGGGATGTACGCGACGTCCTCACCGAGCTTGGCGTCGATCTTGGCGTAGGCCTCGGCCTGAGCGTTGACGTCGGCCATCTTCGCGGCCTCGTCGAGCATCTTGTTGACCTCGTCGCTCTTGTAGTTGCCGTAGTCCTGCCCGTTCGACTTGGCGGTCAGGTTGATCCGCGAGTCGAACAGCGGCGGGATCACGGTCGAGATCGCCGGCCAGTCAGCACCCCAGCCACCCCAGACCACGTCGGACTTGTTGTTCGACGGGTTCTGGACGATGTCGTAGTAGGTCTCGGTCAGCGGGTCGAGGGTGACCTTGAAACCGGCCTTGTCCCAGGTGTCCTTCAGCGCAGCGAACGCGTTGTCGCTGGTGGGGGTACCACCCTGGTAGGTGACGGTGATCGGGTACGGCATCGGCACGCCGGCCTCGGTGAGCAGCTTCTTGGCGCCCTCGACGTCACCGGAGTCCGGCGCGGTGAACGCCGGGTTGTCCTTGTAGCCGACCAGGGCCGGGCTGACGATCGACTTGGCCGGCTTGGCCACCTTGTCGCCACCCTCGGCCGCGATGTAGCCCGAACGGTTGGTCGACATGGCCAGCGCCTTGCGAACCTTCAGGTCCTTCATCCGGTTGAAGTTCGGCAGCAGGTAGTTGGTGAACGGCGACTCGGGGTTGGCCGAGCGCTCGGCCACCGGGCCGACCACCTTGTTGAAGAACGCCGCCGGAATCTGGCGGTCGGTGACCGCGAACTTGTCGTTGCCGCTGTCGGCGATCAGGCGCTGGGCGATGATCTCGTTGGTCAGACCCTCGACGAAGACGATCTTGTCCGGCAGCGCCTTGCGGTTGCCGTCGGTCTTCGGGTCGTAGTTCTCGTTGCGGACGAACGTGCCGCCCTTGTCCTTCTGCCAGGTGCCCTCGAGCTTGTAGGGACCGGTGGAGAAGACGGCGTAGTTCGACTGGGCGCCCTTGTCCTGGTCGGCCCGGTACGGGTCGAAGGTACGCAGCGAGGCGATCGCCAGCGGGAAGTCCGGCCACGGCTTGTTGAACCGGTACGTGATGGTCTTGCCGTCACAGGTGACGGCCTTGTCGAAGTCCGCCTGGCCTTCCTTCTTGTACGGGCCGTTGTAGATGGCCGCGCCGTCCTTCTGCGGGACGTCGAGGTAGGCGAGCTGGTAGTTCGGGCCACCGGTGATCACGTCGACGGCGAACGAGCGCGAGAAGCCGTACTTCAGGTCCTCACACGTGACGTCCTTGCCGTCCTGCCACTTGATGCCGTCCTTGAGCGTGAACGACCACTTCTTGCCGCCGTCCTCCGACTTACCGGTGTCGGTGGCCATGTCCGCGATCGGGGTGACGGCCTTCTTGGGGTCGTCGGTCACCGGGAACTGCACCAGGCTGCGGTAGACCAACCGGCTCAGGTCGGCCAGGTCACGACCGATGTAGGTGCGCTGCGGGTCGAGGTGCTCCGAGGGACGCTTGGTCAGGTAATACAGCGTCCCGCCCGCGGCAGCAGACCCTCCCGAGGCAGAAGAGGAACTGGAGCTTCCTGTCGAGCCGCCCGAACCGCAGGCGGCCACCGTCAGTGCGACGGCGGCTGCGATCGTGGCCGCCGACGCCCTCGTCTTGTGGGTCATGCACTCTCCTTAGAGTCTGTTGTACCGACGCCTCGGTGCAACGCCTGACGGCGGGTTCGCCGGCAGGAGATCTGGGGCCGGACGGTCATCGTCCGGCCTTGGGGTCCAGCGCATCGCGCAGGCCATCGCCGAGCAGGTTGAAACTGACCACCAACGTCGCGATGAACAACGCCGGGAAGAGGAAGAAGGAGAAGTCGCTCTCGGCGTAGTTCGTCGACGCCGTGAGGATGTTGCCCAGGGTCGGGGTGGGCGGCTTGATACCGACTCCGAGGAAGCTCAGCGCCGCCTCGGCCGAGATGAACTGCGGCAGCACGAGGGTGAAGTAGACCAGCACCGGGGCCCAGAGATTGGGCAGCAGTTCCTTGAAGTAGATCCGCCGATTCTTGGCGCCCAGGCTGCGCGCGGCCTCGATGTACTCCCGTTCCCGCTGGGAGAGCACCTGGCCACGGATCAGCCGGGCGAAGCTCGGCCAGCCGAACAGACCCAGCACGAGGATCTCGTACACCCCGTTGGCCACGTTACCGGCAGGGATCCCCATGGATACGAGTTGCTCGATCAGCACTCCCGACAGCGCCAGCAACATCAGCGTCTGCGGGAAGGAGAGCGTCAGGTCGACCAGTCGTGAGATCCACATGTCGGTCAGGCCACCGACATAGCCCGAGATGATCCCGAGCACGGTCCCGATGAGCACCGAGAGGATGGCCGCGCCGAGCGCGATCGACAGCGAGAAGGTGATGCCCAGGACGATCCTGGACAGCACGTCGCGACCCGTCGTCGGCTCGACCCCCAGGGGGTGCGACCAGCTCATACCTCCCTGGGCGTTGGGCAGGCCGCCGCTGATCTTGTCGATCAGGTCCTCGTGGTAGGCGTTCGGCTTCAAGATCCCTGTGGCCGACAGGAACGGCGCCGACACGGCCAGCAGCAGGAAAATCACTACCACGACCAGCGAGACCATGGTCAGCTTGTCCTTGAGCAGCCGCCGCAGGGCCAGCCGGGACAGAGACAGGCCCTCGACCGCCCTCTCGACCCGGGCCTCCGTGAAGGACTCCTGATGCGCAACGGTCATCTGGAGCACACCTCCCTTCCTCGTACCCGTCCAACCGGTCGTCTTGCGGCATCAGGCCCAGAGCACGCCAAGTCCTTCGGGTCCGATGTAGCGGCACAGTAGCCCACGCCGTTCGGCAGGTGTAGCACCTGTCGAGCGGTGGACAACCGGCGATATCCGCTGGTCTGCCGTGACTTCCCACGGGCGGCCCACACCATCGTCACTGGCTGCGCATTTTGGCACCGTATGAGCACTTTCGGTGGCGAAACCGTCAACGCCGTAGCGCGCATGGCCACAAACGGTCACGACTTCGTAACGACACGCGCCGGCCGGGCCGCGGGGTAACGATTTGATAGCCGTCACCCGAAGGGGTGCAGGTCAGGCCTTCTTGGCCCGCGCGGCGGCCCGGCCGCGCTCCACCTGGTCGAGCACCACCTTGCGCAACCGGACGGCGGTCGCGGTCACCTCGACGCACTCGTCGTCCCGGCAGAACTCCAGGCACTGCTCCAGGGACAGCTTGCGCGCCGGCACCAACCGCTCGAATTCGTCCGAGGTCGAGGAACGCATGTTGGTGAGCTTCTTCTCCTTGGTGATGTTGACGTCCATGTCGTCGGCGCGGGAGTTCTCCCCGACGATCATGCCCTCGTACACCTCGATGGTCGGCTCGACGAACAGCGTGCCGCGCTCCTGCAGGTTGGTGATCGCGAAGGCGGTGGCCGCCCCGGCCCGGTCGGCCACCAGCGACCCGCTCGGCCGGGTGCGCAGCTCACCGGCCCAGGGCTCGTACCCGGTGAACACGTGGTGGGCGATGCCGGTGCCACGGGTGTCGGTGAGGAACTCGGTGCGGAACCCGATCAGCCCCCGCGAGGGCACCTTGAACTCCATCCGGATCCACCCGGTGCCATGGTTGCTCATCTGTTCCATCCGGCCCTTGCGGACGGCGAGCAGCTGGGTGATCGCGCCCATGTACTCCTCGGGGGCGTCGATGGTCAGGTGCTCGAACGGCTCGTTCAGCGTGCCGTTGAGCTGCTTGGTGACCACCTGCGGCTTGCCGACGGTCAGCTCGAACCCCTCGCGGCGCATGGTCTCGACCAGGATCGCCAGCGCCAGCTCACCGCGGCCCTGCACCTCCCAGGCATCGGGCCGCTCGGTCGGCAGCACCCGGATCGAGACGTTGCCGACCAGTTCACGGTCGAGCCGGTCCTTGACCAGGCGGGCGGTCACCTTGGCGCCCTTGGTCCGCCCGGCCATCGGCGAGGTGTTCGTACCGATGGTCATCGAGATCGCCGGCTCGTCGACCGTGATCAACGGCAGCGGGCGCGGGTCGTCCGGATCGGCCAGGGTCTCACCGATCGTGATCTCGGGAATGCCCGCGACCGCGATGATGTCGCCCGGTCCGGCACTGTCGGCCGTGACCCGCTCGAGCGCCTCGGTCATCAACAGCTCGGTGACCTTGACCTTCTGCATGCCGCCGTCGTGCCGGCACCAGGTCACCTGCTGGCCCTTGCGGATCGTGCCCGAGTGCACCCGGCACAGCGCGAGCCGGCCGAGGAACGGCGAGGCGTCGAGGTTGGTGACGTGGGCCTGCAGCGGCACCTCGTCGTCGTAGACCGGGGCCGGCACCGTCGACAGGATGGTCTCGAACAGCGGCTGCAGGTCGGGGCTGTCCGGCTGGGTGCCGTCCTCGGGCCGGTTCAGGCTGGCCCGGCCGGTCTTGGCCGAGGCGTAGACGATCGGGAACTCGAGGGCCTTGTCGGGGTCGACCCCGGTGCCGTCGATCAGGTCCATGAACAGCTCGTAGGTCTCGTCGACCACGGCGGCGATCCGCGCATCCGGCCGGTCGACCTTGTTCACCACGAGGATCACCGGCAGGTGCGCCTGCAGTGCCTTGCGCAGCACGAACCGGGTCTGCGGCAACGGACCCTCGCTGGCGTCGACCAGCAGCGCGATGGCGTCGACCATCGACAGGCCGCGCTCCACCTCACCGCCGAAGTCGGCGTGACCGGGGGTGTCGACGATGTTGAACGTCACCCCGCCCGCCGGTGCGCCCTTGCCGTCCCAGCGCACCGCGGTGTTCTTGGCCAGGATCGTGATGCCCTTCTCACGCTCCAGGTCACCGGAGTCCATCGCGCGCTCGTCGACGTGCTGGTGCTCCCCGAAGGATCCGGTCTGCCAGAGCATCGCGTCGACCAGCGTGGTCTTGCCGTGGTCGACATGGGCGACGATCGCGATGTTGCGCAGGTCGTCGCGGGTACGGATGGGCATGCGGGAACTCACTTCATCGAGATCGGGGAGGACGGTCCATCCTAGGGGGACGCCGCGTGGTCACGGACGCACGGCCAGGTACCGGCCGGCGTCCTCACCGATTCGGCCGCCAGCAGGGCGTGGCCGATCGCCCGGGTGACCACATCGGCCGCGGCCTGCAGGATCGCCTGGAACCGCATCAGATCGGGTGCGGCCCGCTGCCCGGTGGCGAGCGCGAAGACGGTGTCGCCGTCCAGCATGGTGTGCACCGGGCGGATCGCCCGGGCCATCCCGTCGTGGCCGACCCCGGCGACCTTGGCGCACTGCGCCTTGGTCAGGGCGGCATCGGTGGCGATGACCCCGATCGTCGTCGCCTGAGGGATCACCGGCGTTCCGGACATCAGCATCGGCGAGGGCGGCAGCGGCACCCGGACGACGGGCGCGTCGTCGAACTCGCCCGCCAGGCCGAAGCCCGCGGCGTACAACCGACCGGTGCCCGGGTCGAGGCAGGAGCCCACCGCGTTGACCACCATGAGCGCCGCGACGGTGATCGGGCCACCGTCAGCATCGCCGTTCTCGCCGGTCTCGGCACCGCCGTCCAGCACCAGGCTCGCGGTGCCGACGCCACCCTTCACACCCCCTGCCACAGCACCGGTTCCGGCCCCGACCCCACCCTGGGCGCACGCCGGGCTCGCCGCATCGGGGGCACTGGCCAGGGCTGCGTCCAGGGCCTGCGCGCCGAGCGCGGCGTCCGGCCGGGCGGCGAAGTCGCCGCCTCGGCCCAGATCGAAGATCACGGCGGCCGGCACGATCGGCACCACCTCACCGGGCGCGCCCACGGGGTAGCCGATGCTGCGCGCTGCGAGACCCGCCATCACGCCGTCCGCCGCGGCCAGCCCGAACGCGCTGCCGCCGGTGAGCACCACGGCGTGCACCCGCTCGACCAGGTTGCGCGGGTCGAGCAGATCGGTCTCACGGGTGCCCGGCCCTCCCCCGCGCACGTCCACCCCGGCCACGGCTCCCTCGGGCGGGGCGAGCACGACCGTGGTGCCGGTCAGCCAGCCGTCGCCCCGCCGGTCGGCGTGCCCGACCCTGATGCCGGCGACGTCGGTGAGGGCGTTGTGCCGGCCGGGACGCACGGCACTCATGTCGCGCCCCGCTGCCCCGCCGCCTCGATCAGTCGGGCCACGATGGGCAGGTTCGAGGGCAACCAGTCGATGCCTGCCCCGGCGCCGGTCCAGCCACCCGGCTCGAGCCAGGCGATGGCGTCGTGGTCCTCGATCGCGGCCGGCTCACCGGTGGCGACCTGTGCCCACCACACCCGCATCCGGTAGCCGGGCCGGATGGCCCAACCCGGCTCGGCGGCGTCCGGGTCCGTCACCTCCTCGCCCAGGCTGACCGTGACCCCGAGCTCCTCGGTGAGTTCGCGGTGCAGGGCGGCGACGTGGTCCTCGCCGGGTTCGACCCCACCGCCGGGCAGCTCCCACAGACCGGCGGCCCACGCAGGTTCGGTGCGCCGGGCCGCGAGCAGGCGGCTCGGGGCGCCCAGCTCGTCGACCACGGCCGCGGCGACCACCCACCGGATGTGTTCCATCGGCTCAGCCTGGCAGAGTTCGGGTATGTCCTCTGCTGCTCCGCGCCGGCTCGACGACGCCGAGATCACCCGACAGCTGCTCGACCTGCCGGGGGTGGTGCGCGGGGTCGCCGGCTCCCTGACCCTCGCCGTCCGGGCACCCTCCTTCGAGGAGGCGGTGCAACTGGTGCGCCTGGTCGCCAAGGACGCCGAGCTGATGAACCACCACCCCGACATCGACCTACGCTGGTGCACGGTCACGTTCACCCTCTCGACCCACTCGGCGGGTGGGGTGACCCAGCTCGACATCGAACTCGCCCACCAGATCCTGCAATCCGCCAGGGCGGTGGGCGCCGTGACGTTGCCCGCGCCGCACCGGGTCGAGGTGGCGCTGGACGTCGCCGACGTGGCCGCCGTCCGCCCGTTCTGGAAGGCGGCTCTCGGCTACGTCGAGCGCCGGGTGGACGACGAGATCGAACTCGTCGCCGGTGACGGGCAGGGACCCTCGCTGTGGTTCCAGACCACGGCCGCCGACGACCCGCGCCTGCGCGTCCGGTCGCGGTTCCACCTCGACATCCACGTGCCTGCCGATGCCGTGTCGGCGCGGCTGCAGGCCTGCCTGGACGCCGGCGGCCGGCTGGTCAGTGACGCCCACGCCCCGTCGTGGTGGGTGCTGGCCGACCCCGAGGGCAACGAGGCCTGTCTGTGCACGTGGCCGGCCTGACCGGCGATACCGATCTCATCGCGTCACACCGCCAACGGGCGGCTACGGTGATCCGGTGTCGAGCAACCAGGCCACCGGCAAGCCCGCCCCCGACGAGTCCCATGTCGAGGAGGCGCACTCCGGGGACATCTCCGGCCAGCTGAACTGGTTGCGCGCAGGGGTTTTGGGCGCCAACGACGGCATCGTGTCGGTGGCCGGTCTGGTCGTCGGCGTGGCCGGGGCGACCACCGAGCGGACGGCGATCCTGACCGCCGGGGTCGCCGGACTGGTGGCCGGGGCGTTGTCGATGGCCGGCGGCGAGTACGTCTCGGTGAGCACCCAGCGCGACACCGAACGCGCCCTGCTCGACCTGGAACGCTGGGAGCTGGCCAACCTGCCCGAGCACGAGCTCGAGGAGCTCACCGCGATCTACCAGGGCAAGGGACTCGACCCCGAACTCGCGCGCCGGGTGGCCGAGCAGCTCACCGCCCACGATGCCCTCGGCGCCCATGCCGAGGCCGAACTGAAGCTCGACCCGCACGAGCTGACCAGCCCGTGGCAAGCGGCCTGGGCCTCGTTCGTCGCGTTCTCGGTCGGCGCGCTGCTGCCGTTGCTGGCGATCCTGCTGCCGCCGCAGCCCTGGCGAGTGGGGGTCTGCTTCGTCGCCGTGATCGTGGCCCTGGCCGCCACCGGTTGGCTCAGCGCCTCGATCGGCAAGGCGCCGATCCGGCCCGCGTTGGTGCGCAACATCTCCGTGGGCGCGCTCGGCATGGCCGTCACCTTCGGCGTCGGGGCCCTGGTCGGCACCCAGATCTGAGCGGGACGCCGAGGTCGTGCGAGGATCGGCTGCGTGCTGATCACCTCGCGCGGCCTCGCCGAGTACCGCGCGATGTTCTCGCTCACCGAGGCCGAACTGGCCGGGCGGGTGCTCGATTGCTGCGCGGGTGCGGCGTCCCTGGTGGCCGAGGCCAACGCACGCGGCGGACGAGCGGTGGCCGCCGACCCGGTGTTCGCGCTCGGTCTCGACGGGGTCGCGGACGCCGTCCGGCAGAGTTCGGCCGGCGGGCAGCAGCTCGTCGACGACCACGAGGACCAGTTCGTGTGGCACTGGTACGGCGACCGTGCGCGCCGCGACCGGCTGCGCGCCGAGGCGGCCGAGATCTTCCTGGACGACGCCCGCCGGCACCCGAGGCGCTACGTCGCTGCGGAGCTGCCCCGACTGCCGTTCGCCGACAGCAGTGTCGACCTGGCGTTGTGCTCGCACCTGCTGTTCACCTGGGCGCGGCGGTTCGACCGGGCGTGGCACCGGACGGCGCTGGTCGAGTTGGCCCGGGTGGCGGGCCAGGTGCGGGTGTTCCCGCTGGTCCGCGCCGGTGACGGCTCACCCACGCCGTTCCTCGACGAGCTGCTGGACGACCTGCGCGGCGCCGGGTTGACCCCGCGCGTGCAGCGGGTCGAGTACGAGTTCCAGCGGGGCGGCAACCAGATGTTGATCGTCGACCGCGACTGAGCGGACAGGATGGAGGCCATGGAACTCGCCGAGCTCACCGCCACGGTCGAACGGGTCTCCGAGGGCTACGCCGATCGCTTCGGAATCGATCGCACGCCCGATTGGTTCCTGATGAAACTCCAGGAGGAATTGGGTGAACTGACCCAAGTCCCCTACAGCGCCAAGGCCAGGCGCGAACAAGAGGCCTGACCCCCGACCAACTGGACGAGGCGTTCGGCGGCGAGGTGGCCGACGTCCTGGGCCAGTTGCTGCTGCTGGCCCACCACCACGGCGTCGACCTCGAGCGCGAGATGCGCCGCAAGTGGTTTCGCTGGCTACCGAGCGATCGGGTGGGGCCACAGCCGGTCGAGTGATTACCGGCATCTGGACCACGCCACCGCCGCGGCCTGATTACTCTCGCTCATCAGAACGCCCCGTTCGGGGAATCCCCTGACCGCCCGATGGGCATCCACGAGGAGATCAGTCATGTCCACCCGGAACGAACGGATCCAGACGATCCTGCGCGACCTCGTGGGAAGCACGCCCGACATCGAGGGCGCCGCCCTGGTGACCACCGACGGCCTGCCGCTGGCTGCTGCTCTCCCCCAGGGCACGGACGAGGACCGGGTCTCCGCGATGGCGGCCGCTGCCCTGTCGATGGGCTCGCGCATGGCCGCGGAGCTCAAGCGCGGCACGCTGGAGCAGGTCTACGTCAAGGGGAACGCCGGCTACGTCGTCATGATGCAGGCCGGTGAGGAGACCGTGCTCGAGACCATCTCCTCCAGCGATGCCCGCCTCGGCCTGCTGCTCTACGAGATGAAGGTGGCGGCCAAGGAACTCGCGAACCTGGTCTGACCGAGGCCGGCACCGTGAACGCCATGCGCGACATGCAACCCGGCGACGTCCCGGGGCCGGGTACGCCCCACGCCGTGCAGTACTTCGACGGGTCCGCTCGGGTCGTGATCACGACCGAGAACGAAACCCTTTTCCCCACAGGCGAACTCATCGTCTCGCAGACCGATCTCGACGGGGTCATCACGATGTGCAACGAGGCCTTCGTGCGCATGTCGGGCTACAGCCGGGAGGAGCTGCTGGGCGCGCCGCACTCCATCCTGCGTCACCCCGACATGCCCCGGGCGGCGTTCGCCGACCTCTGGAACACCATCTCGGACGGCAAACGCTGGAGCGGGTACGTGAAGAACCTGCGCCGCGACGGCGGCTTCTACTGGGTGTATGCCACCGTCATCCCCAAGATCCGCGGCGGTGAGATCGTGGGCCACACCTCGGTACGCCGCCAGCCCTCGCGCGCCAAGGTGACCGCGGCCGAGCAGCTCTACGTCACGATGCGCCGCGACGAGGCCGCCCCCGCGGCCGCGGAGGTCACGTCGTGACCCACGGATTCGCGATCAGCCCGGACGTCCACGTCCGCGACATCACCGACTGGTTCGTGCTGAACACCCGGTTGCAGCGACTGACGGGTGAGCCGTTCCGGGCGACGGTCTACGACGATTTCGGTGACCTGCACCGGGCCTACGCCGACGGCCGGGTCGACCTGGTCTACGCCAACGCCGCCGATACCGCGCTGCTGGTTCGCGACCACGGCTTCGTGCCGGTCGCCGCCCCGCAGGAGGTCGCGGACGAGGCCGTCGTGGTGGTCGCCGAGGACGGGCCGTTGAAGACCCTGGACGATCTCGGCGCGCACCTGACGGTCGCGGCGACCGATGCCCCGGACGTCGAGCGGATCTGCCGCATCCTGCTGGAGCCCGCCGACCTCACCGCGGCCGACCTCGACCTGGTGATGCAGCGCAACTACGTGCTGGTGGCCAAGGCGGTCATGTCGGGTACGGCCGAGGTGGGATTCTTCCTCCGGGCCGCCTACGACCAGCTGTCCCAGGTCATCCGCGCCCGGCTGCGCCCGCTGATCTCCAGCAAGATCTATGTGGTCAGCCACTGTCTGCTGGCCGCCCCGACGATCGCCGACCAGGTCGACACCGTGCTCGCCGGACTGCAGGCGCTCGCCGCCGACCCGGCGAACGCGGCGCTGCTGGCGGCGCTCGCTGCCCCCGCCGGATGGAAGCCGATGACCCGCGAGGACACCGAGTTCATGATCGATCTGATGGACGCCCTGGCCCAGCAGTAGCCCCACGAACACGACGCCGCACGCCGGTCTGGGTTAGGTTCGAGCTGCGACGTCCCCGGTGGCTGACCATCCACTGCGCGATCCCGGGGCGTGAGGGAGAGCCATGAAGTCGCCGTCCGGGCGAGGTGCCCACCTGGGTCGGCTGGTCGCGACCTCGGGACGCGAGGGGGGCGCCGCGATCGCCACCGCGGTCGGGGCGCTGGCCACCGGCGGCCAGCGCGCCCGCCACCTGCTGCGCACCCGCTACCCCACGGTGGCGGTCACCGGCATGACGGGCGTCGGCAAGACCGCCCTGGCCGATCGGATCAGCCGCAAGGCGGCCGAGAACGGGCAGGCGGACGTCGGCTCCGCCGTCCTCGAGAAACGCACCCGCACCACCGGGTCGCTGCGCGGGTTCCGGTTCCGGGTGGTGCCCGGCGAGAACGCCGCCACCCGCCTGGGCGCGCTCGACCAGGTCTTCCACGACGAGGCGGTGGACGGCGTCCTGCACGTCGTGGCCAACGGCTACGCCACCGGACGCCGCGCGGCCGGTATCAGCGGGTCGGCGCCGGTCGATCGCGAGCTACAGCTGGCCCGCGAGCTGGACGACTGGACCATCACCGCCCACCGCATCGCCTCGATGGCGGTGCGCCGCGACAAGCCGACCTGGTTGGTGATCGCGGTGACCAAGGTCGACCTGTACCCGGACGAGATCGAGTCGGTGGTGCGCTCCTACTCTCCCGGTGCCGGCACGCCGTTCGCGATCAAGCTGGACGAGCTGCGCGCGCTGGCCGGGGCGGCGAAGCTGTCGGTCGACGTCCTGCCGGTGTGCGCCGAGGGCGGCAAGAACTCGGCCGTGTCGGCGAAGCAGCGCGACGCCTACGTCGCCGCCCTGGAGTTGCGTATGGCTCAGCTCTGCGGTCATCGCTGACCTGACGAACATCACGCCCCCGAGCTGCGCGCAGGGTGTCCCGCCGAGCGGATTCAGCAGGGAGGATGGTCTCGTGACGAGCGAGCGCGAGATCCTGACCTACGAGGCCTTCGGCACCGCCTGCCGTGAACTGGCCCAGGCCGTGGCAGACGACGGCTACGAGCCGGACCTGATCCTGTCCATCGCCCGCGGCGGGCTCGGGCTGGGCATGGGCCTGGGGTACGCCCTGTCGGTGAAGAACCTCTCGGTGATCAACGTCGAGTTCTACACCGGCGTCGACGAGCGCCTCGAGGTGCCGATCATGCTGCCGCCGACCCCCGCAGCCGTGGACCTGTCCGGTTTGAAGGTGCTGATCGCGGACGACGTCGCCGACACCGGCCGCACCCTCGAGCTGGTGCACGACTTCTGCCGCGAGCACGTGGCCGACTCGCGGATCGCGGTGATCTACGAGAAGCCGGCGTCGTCGGTCAAGCCCGACTACTCCTGGAAGCGCACCGATGCGTGGATCGAGTTCCCGTGGTCCACGCTGCCTCCCGTGGTGACCCGAGACGGGGCTGTGCCTCACTGAACAGGCCCCCACACTGTGGGGCTGCCTCACACTGCGGGAAGTTCGATCCATTGCGCGCCGCCCGCGGCGTCCAGTGCATTGGCGATCAACCGGGCGATCCGGTTGCGTCGCTTGGACGCGCCGGGACTCACGACGACCATCCCGTCCACGATCTCGATGCCGGCGCGCTGATCTTCGGTCCAGGTCTGATACTGCTCCGCGGAGACCGGCTGATGCATCCACGCCGCCGTGACCATGCCCGCTGTCATGACGCACCTCCTGACCACGATCGCGGGCCGAGGTTCTCATCGTGCCGGGCAGGGTTGGCTGGGGCCTCGGCTCGGCCAGCCACTCCCCTTTCAGCGCGACCCCACGGGTGCCGATGGCGACGGCCGCTGATCGGCTCATTGGGTGGAGGGTTTGGCACCGTCTGCGTGTATCAACTCGACACCTTGTGCGCGAGAACCGTGCGGCGGACATCGCGCCACGCGATCAGAGCCGTCCGCACGCGCGGTGAGCAGAGGTCGGCGCCCGATCGCCGGGCGCGCAACTGCCCGATGAGCCAATCGGGGGCGGACACCTGCTCGACCGCGGCCGACTTGGTGAGCAGCTCGCCCGTGGCCAAGGTGTGCCGCGCCCGGGCCATCGAGGTGAGCCCCAGATCGGCCAGGGCCGGGTCCAGCCACATCCACGGACGCCGCGCGGCCCACGCCCAGTAGCCGGCCAGCTCGTCCCGGACCGCGCCGCGCGCATCGTCCTCGGACATCTCCGGGAACACCTGCTGCGGCGGCCGACCGAACATCGAGTACCCGAACCAGGCCAGTTCGGCTCGGGTGAGCAGCGAGAGCGGACGGCTGAGCAGCTCACCGTGCGTCCAGGTCGGGTGAGGCGCGCCGATCGCCGCCAGGCGGGAGGCCTCCACGTAGGCGCAGCCGAGGTCCACCTGCCTCCCGGCTCCGGCATCGAGTTCCCGGTGCAGGGTGGTCAGCGCCTGCAGCCGATCGGTGTCCATGGCGCCCTCGACCAACGCCACCAGGTCGAGGTCGCTGACCCCCGCCCGATAGTCACCGGTCGCCGCCGACCCGGCCACGAACAGCTCGCTCACCCAACCCAGCTCGCGCAGCCGGGAGGCGAACCCGGGCAGCACCGGAATCGGGTGGCGCGATCGCACTGTCACAGGCCCGTAACCAGGTCATCGGACAAGTGCCCCAGGTCGCCCACCCGCGCCGCCAGCCCGCAGCGGCGCGCCAGCAGCACGCGCACCGGCGCAGGTTCGGGCATGGCGAAACGCTAACAGCCGCACCGGACTAGGCTCACCGCATGATCCTCGAACAGGCGATCCTGCCGGTCCGCCCCGGTCACGAGGCGGAGTTCGAGGCGGCGATTCGCCAGGCTCGCCCCCTGATCGCCGCCATTCCCGGGTTCCGGGGCATCCAGGTGTTGCGTGGTGTCGAATCGCCGTCGCACTACCTGCTGCTGGTCGAGTGGGACAGCGTCGAGGCCCACCAGGTGGGGTTTCGACAGTCACCGAGCTATCAGCAGTGGCGATCCCTGTTGCACCACTTCTACGACCCGTTCCCGACCGTCGAGCACTACGCCCCGATCGAGCTCTGACCGGGGCCGCGACCTCACGGGGTCGACCCGAGCATGCCCTGCATCAGGGCGATCTCCTTCTCCTGCCCGGCGATGATCGCCCGCGCCAAGCGCTCCACTTCGGCCTCGCCGGTGGTGGAGAGAACGTCTCGGGCCATCGTCACGGCCCCGCGATGGTGATCGATCATCATCTCGAGCCAGGTGCGGTTGAACTCGGCTCCCTCGGCGGCCTTCAGCGATGCCATGTCCTCGTCCGACATCATGCCGCTGCTCCCATGGTCCATGGCCGCCGCAGTTGGGGCACCCCAACGGCCCAGCCAACCCTTCATGGTGCTGATCTCGGGCGCCTGGGCTGCCTTGATCTGCCGCGCCAGCCCGAGGACGTTGGCCGCGGCCGAGCGCTTCGCGAGCGCCAGATCGGCCATCTCGACAGCCTGCTGGTGGTGGGGGATCATCATCTGCGCAAACATCACGTCGCCCGCTCGAGCGGCGGCGTTCGACGGGGAAACGGGGCTCGACGTGGACATGCCGGGCATCGAACCCGAGTGGCCGGACATCCCGCCCTGAGGCGTTGCGCTGTCCGTGCTGGAGCCGCAGGCACCCACGGCGAGGACGGCGGCCAGGCCGGCAGCAGCCAGGGCGAGGGATCGTTCGGTGCTGGACACAGGCTCTTCACTCCTTGGTGGAAAGGGGGGATCGGCGCGTACCGTCCCCACCGTTGGCGCACCTTCCAACGGTTTGTCGGGATTTCGGCGAAGTTTCGATGAAGATGGCCGGCGACGCCGACCTGTGCCTGCCTCCTGGGGTCTGCGCGCTGCGATCACCATCGCTCCGACGGCGGTGGGACGAACGAGCGCCGACTGGCACGATGGCCTGGTGAGCCCAGCCGAGGATCAGCGCCCGGAACCCGCGCCACCGTACGGCAGCGCACCCTACGGGCCGCCCTCCGGGCCGCCGGTCGATCCCTGGGGTAGTCCGCCCCCTCCTCCGGTGCCCTCGTATCAGCCCTATCCGGCCTCACCCCACGAGCCGTCCAGTACCTCGAGCGAGCCCCCGACCGCGCCTTCTGCCGCGCCGGGCGCGGGCCGCAAGCGCGCCGGACGGATCGGTACCGCCGGAGCGGCCGGCGCCGCGTTGGCCGGCAAAGCGGGGCTGCTCGGCAAGATCTTCGCTGTCGGCAAGGGTCTGGCGCTCCTGGCCAAGCTCAAGACGGTGCTGTCGCTGTTCCTGTCCGTCGGCGTCTACGCGATCTTCTGGGGATGGCGGTTCGCGCTCGGCTTCGTGTTGCTGATGTTCGTGCATGAACTCGGCCACGTCGTGGCGTTCAAGGCCCAGGGCAAGCAGGTCACCGGGATGATGTTCATCCCGTTGTTCGGGGCCTACACCGAGGCCAGGGACGATCACGGCTCGGTGGCCGAGCAGGCCTGGTCGGCGATCGCCGGGCCGATCGCCGGGGCGGCCTCGGCCTACCTGATGCTCTACGCGGCCGACTTCACCGATTCCCTGTTGCTGCGGGCGCTGGCCTATACGGCGTTCCTGCTCAACGTGTTCAACCTGATCCCAATGCTGCCGCTGGACGGCGGCGCGGTCGCCGGAGCGCTCCACCCGGCCCTGTGGTGGGTCGGCGTCGGCCTGGCCGTCGCCCTCTTGCTGTGGCGCCCCTCGCCGATCCTGTTCCTGGTGCTGATCCTGGGCGGCATGGAACTCTGGCGCCGGCGGAGGGCGCGGCGTGCCGGCGTCCCCGACGACTATCTGCAGGTCCCGGTCGCCACCCGCCAGGCGATCGCCGCCACCTACGCCATCACCGCGATCGCCTGCTTCTACGGCATGCACATCGCCTACGTGGTCACGCCCGCCTGATCGGATCCGTGGACGGCGTTCAGAGCCCGTTCTCGCTGCGATAGACGGCCACCAGCGCGTTGGCATGGCCGTGCCCGAGACCGTGCTGCTGCTTCAGGAACGCCACCTGGTCCATGTGCTTGGCATCGCGGACGGCGTCCAGCTGGCTCATCCAGTGCGCGATCGGCTGCCCGTACTTCTTCTCGATCGACGGGAAGTACGAACGCGGTCCTGTGACCTGTTCTGCCATGTCGAGACTCCATTCGAGAGATGCGCCCGGCCGGATCAGAGTAGGCCTGAGAGATCACGTCGAGAGGTCGAACAAGCACCGTTCGGCACGCCGAAAGCGATGCTTTCCCGACCCCTCGATCTGATCATGAGCAGCGCAGGCTTCAGGCGACGAACACACAGAACGTGTGTCCCGCCGGGTCGGCGTAGACCCGCAGCGGTTCCTGCGGATCGTCCGAGCGGTCGAGCACCATCCGCGCACCGAGACCGAGGGCACGACCGTGCTGGACGTCGAGCTCCTCCCGGCTGGGCACGGTCAGATCCAGGTGGAGCTGTTGCGGGACGCCGGGCTCGGGCCAGGTCGTCGGCTCGAGCCGGTCCACCTGTTGAAAGGCGAGGCGCCGGTGCCCCGACGGCGTGCACAGCACCAGCCAATCGGGCGCTGCGTCGTCCGGCCCGAATGCCGCAGGCTCGTCCCCCGGGCGATAGCTCAACCCGAGCAGCTCGCGGTAGAACTCCGCCAGTAGCCGGGGGTCCGTGCAATCGAGCACGGTCTGCAGCAGCTCGGGGTACGTCGCAGCAACCTCGTCCATGTCAGGACGTTATGCGGGTGGTCGGGGCTGAGCACGATGAAACTCCACCGCGAGCCGGACCGCGCCGGTCAGCTCCAGGTGATGCGGGGTCTCGGGCGGAATGGCGAGGGTGTCGCCGGCCGTCAGGTCGTGCCTCTCGCCGGCGCCCTCGAACACGAACCGGACCGCCCCCGAGTGGACGACGAGCCGCCCCCACACCCCCGCCGCAACCTGATGCGCCGCAAGCAGTCCCGGTGGAACGGTGTGTTCATCGAAGGTCGGGGTGACCCGGACGAACTCCACGCCGTCCGGCAGATCACCGATACTCGCCATGGTCGAAGGCTACGGCGAGCTGGGCGCACCCGCTGCGTCACGCGGAGTCGCCGTCGCCGCACGGCTCAGTAGAGTGCCCAGCGTTCAGGTCACTCGACGACGGAGCACTCATGGCAGTTCGCGTCGACCTCAACATCTCACTCGACGGCTACGCGACGACGACGGACCAGACGCCCGAGAACCCGATGGGCGAGGACTGGTTGCGTCTGGTACACGCGTACACGGCGACGAGGACCTTCCGCGAGCGCGTCCTGCACGACGCTTCGGGTGAGGGCACGACCGGCGTGGACGACGAGTACGCGCAGGCGTACTTCGCCGAGCTCGGTGCGGAGATCATGGGCGCAGGCATGTTCGGCCTGCACAACTTCCCGGACGACCCGGACTGGCGTGGCTGGTGGGGCGACGAGCCACCTTTCCGCGTACCGGTGTTCGTGCTCACCCACAGCGCTCCGCGGCCGTCGCTGACGATGGCCGGCGGCACCACGTTCCACTTCCTCTCGGCGACGCCGCACGAGGCACTCGACCGCGCGCTCGAGGCAGCCGCGGGCAAGGACGTCCGTGTCGGCGGTGGCCCCACCGTCGTGCGCGATTTCCTCAGGGCCGGGTTCGTCGACCAGCTGCACGTCGCGATCACGCCGATCATCCTCGGTGGAGGCATCCGGCTCTGGGACGACTTGCGTGGCCTGGAGAACGGATACGACGTCAAGGCCGAGACGGCCGAGAACGGCGTCGTCCATCTGACGTTCCGTCGTGAGGCGCACCGGGCTGCTGCTCGCCGACGGTCCTGGACGTCGATGCGGAGCTGGACGACGTCGAGCGTCAGCTAGGGCCGCCCGCCGCCGCGATGGCCTCGATCTCCAGCAGCCACGCGGAGTCGTAGATCTCGGCGACCACGACGGTGAGCGCCGGACGATGCTCGCCGAGAACCTCGCGACGAACCACGGCGTTCGCCGCGGCCACGTCGCGATCGCCCAGGAACGTCGTGACCTTGACCAGGTCGGTCACCGCCATCCCGGCGTGCTCCAAGCAGGCGACGATGTGGCTCCAGATCAGTCGGCACTGCGCCTCGGCGTCCGGAGGAACCTCCCTGTCGAGACCCACCGGGATCTGCCCGCTGATGAAGAGCAGTCGCTGACCTGGGCCGACTTCCACGGCGTGGACGTAACCGCCTTCAGGTCGCGGGACGGTCGGCGGGTCATGGGCCGTGAGGCCGGTGGTCACTCCCGATCACCAGATGTCGCCGGCACCCGGAACTCCATCTCGTCGAAGGTCGAGACGACCTGGATGAACTCCACGTCGTCGGGCAGGTCACCGATGCACACCATGGACGAAGGCTACGGACATCGACCCAACCCGCCACGTAGGCTTCACGCACGTGATCGGCAAGGGACACCAGGTCGATCTCAGCGACGCCACGACGGCTTTCATCGAGCATCTGCGGACCCGCGGGCACGAGGCTCGGTCCTTCGACGTACTGACCGACCCGGTGCCGGAGGGCTACGACGTGATGCTGGCGAACGCCGTCCTGCTCCACCTCACCCGCGACCAACTCGCCGGCGCGCTGCGGCGTCTGTACCGAGCACTCACGCCGAGCGGTCGGCTCGCCTTCACCGTGAAGGAGGGCGAGGGCGAGGAGTGGTCCACCGCGAAGCTCGGCGCGCCCCGCTACTTCTGCTACTGGCAGCGCGACCGGTTACACGAGGCCGTCGCCACCGCCGGCTTCACCTCGATCGAGGTCACGCGATGGACGGCGCCCAGCGGGCAGCCGTTCCTGGCGGTCATCGCCGACTGTTGAGCGGCAGTCGCAGGCGCCGCGCCCATCATGGACAGATGCCTGCTCTCGTAGCGCCATTCATCCCCGCCGGCCGGCTCTCAGCCGAGCCTCAGCCGCAACTCACCGACCCGGCGCTCCTTCTCCGACCCTGGGACGAGAACGATGTCCCGGCGCTCGTCACCGCCTACAGCGACCCGGCGATTCAACGTTGGCACTGCCGATCGCTGGACGCCGACGAGGCGGCGGCGACCGTTCGCCGATGGCGCGAGGCGTGGGAAACCGAGACCGGCGCGTCCTGGGCAGTAACCGACCCCGAATGCCGAGTCCTCGGGCGCGTCGGTTTCCGCGAACTGCACCTCGCGGACGGCGTCGCGGAGGTCGCCTATTGGGTGTTGGCGACGGCCCGGGGCAGAGGCGTGGCCAGAAGGGCGGTGACCACACTCAGCAGTTGGGCGTTCGACCAGATCGGCCTCCAACGAATCGAACTGAGGCACTCGGTCGCGAACACCCCCTCCTGCCGAGTAGCCACCGCCGCCGGCTTCACGCCCGAGGGCACGCTGCGCGGGTCCGCACTCCACGCCGATGGTTGGCACGACATGCACCTGCACGCCCGCCTGCACACGGACCACGAAAGATGGTGAGGCCGGACTCGACGCAGCCACGTCGTGGAGAAACGTCCGACAAGCCCGACCTGAACAGCAGTCGCGTTCAGCGTCCCAACGGGACAGGACGGATCGACGTCATGCCGACGACGCAGCCGCATAGGCCGCCACGGCGAACTCCGGCCAACGATCCTGATGCTCGGTCCCGAGGACGATCCAGGCCTTCATCGGCCTGCCGGCTCCGGAGGGATCGAACGCCCGGGAGTGAGCCAAGGTCGCAGCGTCAGCCAGGGTCTCGGCGTCCAGCTTGACGACCAGGCCTCCGGCGAAGCCACCCGCGAACGCCTTGCCCGCCCGTTTCAGGCACCGCATGCCGAACATCGACCCGGCATCGACATCAGGCCTGGCCTGGAGGAACTCCTCAGCGAAGGCGAGGTACTGCGGTGAGGGCTGCTTCTCCGTCGACATGCCGCTCACTCCAACAGATCGGTCATTCGAGGTCAAGATCAACTGGATCAAATCAAACCTGGTCCACCGGCAGCCCCTTTGTGGACGATCATCCCTCGCTGTGTACACATGGCACACTTGGTACTCTGAGGGCATGCGTGAGCTGCCGAGCGAGTCGATCCGCGACGTGCGTAGTCATCTGGCTGATGTCGTTGACCGAGCAGACCGCGACGACCAGGCCACGGTGATCATGCGGCGCGGAAAGCCTGTGGCCGCGGTCGTGCCGATCGCAGTCCTCCGCAAGTATCACGAATGGGAGGAGCAAGAGATCAACCGCATCGTCGACGAACGGATGTCCTCTCGATCAGCCGCCATTCCCATGGAGGACGTGATCCAGGAGACCTTGGCTCGGAATGAGTAGATACCGCACGGTATTCGCTCCGGAAGCCCGCGACGAACTCCGTAAGATCTCACGCGAGATTGCCCTTCGCATCCTGGCCAAGCTCACCGAACTCGAGGCGGACCCGTACGGCCTCGAGACCACGGCCCTCGTGTCGCAACCCGACCGTCGCCGGCTACGGGTTGGCGACTACCGCGTCGTGTACACCATCGAGGCTGAACAGCTCGTCATCTGGGTCGTCCACGTGAGCCATCGGTCACGGGTGTACGACAAGTGAACACACGAGCCTGGCTTCTTTCGCCTTCGGTGCGACGGGTGATGCCCGGCAGACGTTGAGGCGGGACCGTGCTACACGTTGAAGCGGAACTCCACCGCATCGCGGCGCAGATCAACATCACCCGGGGACGTCGTCCTCAGACGCCAGGGCGTCCTCCAGAACAAGTCGCGCCCGGTCCGGCACCGGCTCCTCGGGGAAGACCTCGGAGCAGACGGCGAGGACCTGGTCCAGGGTCGTGAGCCCGAGCCGACCGACGAGGAACCGGATGTCCTCGACGTCACGCCGACGGGCGGCGAGGACCTTCATGGCCAACAGGTGCTCTGCTGACGCCGCTGAGACTCGAAGCCCTGGGTGCTCGAATACCCGCGCGGCGTTCGAGTCGCCGCCCCTGGCGACGTAGACGCTGGCCTGGTCGTTGAGCCACCACCGCGGCAGCCCAAGCTCCTGTGCGACTTTCCACGCCTCCTCCAGCACCGCACCGTGCGGCTGGAACACGGCATCGATGTCTCGTGTGACGCGTCGGGCGTCGTAGGCCATGGCCAGTGCAGCACCACCGACCACATAGACGTCGGCGGTCAGCCCGCGGCGGGACAGCCGTTCACCGAGGCTGCGGAAGGCGTGCTCGATGTCGGCACGGTCGAGAAGCGGCCCGGGATCTGTCATGCCACGTCCAACTCGTGCGCCGACAGATAGACGCCGCGGCTGCGGAAGGCAGCGGGTGCGTGGACCATAGCGTCAGCCCGTGCCGCGGGCGTGTTGAACGGGAACCACAGCCGCTTCAGCGGTCGGAATCCCACCCACTCGGGCGCGCCACGACCGTCGCGGGCGGCCAGGTGCTCGGCGAGCGCCGCGAGCAGCGCGTCCCACCGTTCGTCCCCTGTCGTGGACGGTGCATTCGCCAGCAGCCGCAGCCGCTCCACCGGCGGCTCCCAGGAGAACTCCTCCAGAAACTCGGCGAGCAGGCGCCAGCGGAGCTGGCCCTGCGCATCGGCGAGCAGCACGGATAGCCGCGCGAGCGTCATCGGCTCGTAACGAGGCGCGGACGTGGTCTCGGAGGTCATGGCGCCGCCCAGAACTGCCGAGGCGCGTAGCCGTCCCGGCGCAGCCAGTGCTCGGTGTAGACGATCCGCTGCGCGGTCACGATCGTCAGCGGGTCGGTCGGTGGCTCGTCGAGCGACCTCGACCGCTCCACATGGTCGGACTGCCAGCGGAACGCCTCCCAGTAGCCGTCTGCACCCGGATCGTCCCGCAGCAGCGTCCGGGCCGTCCCGATGACCTGCAGACCACGGCTGCTGGCCTGACCGACCAGGGGCGCGAAGATCCCGAGTGACACCCGCGGGTCCGCAGCCAGGTTGCGCATCTTCGGCGACCGGGGAGCTGCCGTAAACATCAGTTCCATGCCGAGCGAGTAGTACCGAACAGGTGTCGCCAATGGACCGTCGTCACCCGCCGTCGCCAGAACGCACATGTTCTGGCCGCTCAGCAGGTTGAGGATGCGCTCCTCAAGCACCTCCCGCGGCAAGGTTCGAGCGGGGCTCGGCCCCGCCAGCCACGGGTTGGTCACAGGCATGTCCTACAACTACCAGACCCACTCACGCAGTGGGAGACGCCGCCCCACCGCCCCGGCCGACCGATACCCGGGAGGAGAACTACACGTTGAAGCGGAACTCGACCACGTCGCCGTCCACCATCACGTAGTCCTTGCCCTCGATGCGCACCTTGCCGCGCGACTTCGCCTCGGCCATCGAGCCGGCGTCCACCAGGTCGGAGAAGCCGACCACCTCGGCCTTGATGAACCCGCGCTGGAAGTCGGTGTGGATGACCCCGGCGGCCTGGGGCGCCGTCCAGCCCTGGTGGATCGTCCAGGCGCGCGACTCCTTCGGGCCTGCGGTGAGATAGGTCTGCAGCCCGAGGGTGTGAAACCCGATGCGCGCCAACTGATCCAGGCCCGACTCGGTCTGCCCGACACTGGCCAGCAACTCGGCCGCCTCGTCGGGCTCGAGCTCGACCAGCTCCGACTCCAGCTTGGCGTCCAGGAAGATCGCGTCGGACGGCGCGACCAGCGCGCGCATCTTGTCCTGCAGCGCGGTGTCGGTCAGCCCGGTCTCGTCCACGTTGAACACGTACAGGAACGGCTTGGCCGTCATCAGCGACAGCTCGCGGATCGGCCCGAGGTCCAAACCGGCGGCATACAAGGGCGTCCCGGCGTTCAGCTTCTCCTGCGCGGCCAGGGCGGCATCGAGCACGGCACGGTCGGTCTTCTTGCCCTTGACCTCCTTGTCGAGCCGCGGGATCGCCTTCTCCAGCGTCTGCAGGTCGGCCAGGATCAGCTCGGTGTGCACCACCTCGATGTCGTCGGCGGGGTCGACCCGCCCCGCGACGTGCACCACGTCGTCGTCCGCGAACGCCCGCACCACCTGGCAGATCGCGTCGGCCTCGCGGATGTTGGCCAGGAACTTGTTGCCCAGCCCCTCCCCCTCGCTCGCACCCTTGACGATGCCCGCGATGTCCACGAACGACACCGTCGCCGGCACCAGACGCTCGCTGCCGAAGATCTTCGCCAGGACGCCGAGCCGCTCGTCGGGCAGCGCGACCACGCCGACATTGGGCTCGATGGTGGCGAACGGGTAGTTCGCCGCGAGGACGTCCGCCTTGGTCAGCGCGTTGAACAGGGTGGACTTGCCGACGTTGGGCAGTCCGACGATGCCGATGGTGAGTGCCACGAGGACGAGAGTCTACCGGCGTCAACCTGCGACCCGAGCGGCGCGTGATCGGTTAGCGTGGGCCGCCACGGGTCACCGGTGACCGGAACGAGGGGGACGTCGTCGCATGAATCGCACCAGCAGCTCAGACCGTGAACCCGGACGGCGACTGTCGCGCCTCATGGGCGCCCTCGCGCTGGCCGTGACCACGGCGCTGACGGCCACCGCGGCCACCGTCGTGGCCGCTGCCCCGGCCCACGCCGCCACGCAGGTGGGCAACGACATCTCCTGGCCGCAGTGCACCGTCGAGCAGGGCGGCTACGGCAACCCGATGCCGGCCACCGACACCGGCTTCGTCGTCCTCGGGTTGACCCACGGCAGCGCCTTCGTGCCGAACCCGTGCCTGGCCGAGCAGGCCCGCTGGGTACGCGACAACTACCGGCCGTTCCACGCCTACGCCTTCGCGACCTACCCGACGCGCGCCCAGATCGCGCGCTACGGCAGCTCCGGGCCGTTCCCGTCGAGCACGTATCTCGGCAAGATCCGCAACGTGGGCTACGCCGAGGCGGCCATCGCCGTCCATGCCCTGCACGGCATCGGGCTGAACCCGCCACGCCTCTGGATCGACGTGGAGAAGAAGGGTCAGCCGTGGGTGGCGCTCGCCGGCAACCCCACCGCCGCGATCTACAACCGCGCCGTCCTCGAGGGCATGCTCGCCGCGTTCGCCAAGACCAAGATTCCCGCCGGGTTCTACAGCAACCCCGACGGCTGGGCCACGATCATGGACGGCTGGCAGCAGCCCGACGTCCCGTTCTGGGCCACGGTCGGCACTCGCGGCCAGGCCGTTGCCGAGCAGGGGTGCGCCGCCACCGGACTGAACGGTGGGCCGGTTCACCTGGTGCAGTGGTGGGTCAACACGCCCCAGCCGGTCGATTGGGACGTCGCCTGCCCGGGCCACGAGCTCGCCGCCCCCAAGGTCACGTTGAGTTGGCCGACGATCTCGAGCACCCGCAGCAAGGCCGGCCACACCAGCGTGGTGCTCACCGCCGGCCCCTCGCGCCGGCAGACCTGGCAGCTCACGGTCACCGATGCCTGCACCGGCAAGCGCATCACCCAGGTCGGCGGCGTCACCTCCGACAAGATCGTCACCACCTGGCGGGGACGACGTGCCGACGGTTCCCGGGTGCCGCCTGGCGTGTACCGGCTCACCCTGAAGACCGGTACCCGGACGCCGCCGACCGGGCCGGCCTACGCCCCGTTGCACCAGGTGCTGCCCACCTCGGGCAAGGCCAAGACCTGCATGGCGGTGCGCGCGCTCGGGTGAGGCGTCCGGTGGTCATCGGATGATCCATCCACCATCACCCCCGTTCATGACGCAGACTCAGGGGTTGTGGCCTCTCGTCGTCTGCCCCTGCTCGTCGCCGGACAAGTGCTCGGCGGCATCGGCGTCGCCAGCGGGATCGCTGTCGGTGGCCTGCTGGCCGAGCATGTCTCCGGATCGGCCTCGCTCGCCGGGCTGGCGCAGACGGCCTCGGTGCTCGGCGGCGCGCTGCTCGCCGTCCCGCTGGCCCATCTGGCCGAACGGCGGGGCCGATCCGCATCGCTGCCGCTCGGCTATCTGATCGCCCTCATCGGCGGGGTCGGGGTGATCACCGCCGCGATGCTCGAGCTGTTCCCCCTGCTGCTGCTCGCTATGGCGATGTTCGGTGCGGGCACGGCGGTCGGGCTCCAGGCACGTTACGCCGCGATCGACGGCGTCGACGCCCTGCACCGCGGCCGCACCCTGTCGATCGTGGTCTGGGCGACCACCATCGGCTCGGTGCTGGCGCCGAACTTCTCCGGTATCGGCGGCCGGGTCGGGACGGCGGTCGGCATCCCGGCGCTGGCCGGACCGTTCCTGTTCTCGATCATCGCGTTCGGTGCCGCCGGGGCGCTCACCGCCGTCCTGCCCGGCGGGCGAACCCCGTTGAGCCACAAGGACTCCGGCGTGACGATGGCCGATGCCTGGCGCGCCGTCCGGACGCGTCCGGCCGCGATCGCCGGCCTGACCGCGATGGCCGGGGCACACGCCGCGATGGTCGGCGTGATGGTGATGACCCCGGTACATCTGGGTCACGGCGGTGCCACCCTGCAGATCATCGGCGTGGTGATCAGCGTCCACATCGCCGGCATGTACGCGCTGAGCCCGGTGATGGGCGTGCTCACCGACCGCTGGGGTCCGCAGCGCACCATCCTGCTCGGCGTGGGCATCCTGCTGGCAGCGTTGTTCAGCGCCGCGGCCTCGGGCGAGCACCAGCACGTCCAGGTCGGGGTCGCCCTGACCTTGCTGGGGCTGGGCTGGTCGGCCTGCATGGTGGCCGGGTCGTCCCTGCTGTCGGGCAGCGTGCCGGACGACGTGCGCACCCGGGTACAGGGCGTCGGCGACCTGGTGATGGGCATGACCGCCGCCTCGGCCGGAGCGCTCGCCGGCCCGGTGCTGGACGCCGCGGGCTACAGCATGCTGTCGCTCGTCGCGATCGGCCTGCTGGTACCGATCGTGCTGCTGGTGCTGCGCTCCCTGATCACCGTCGCCCCCGCACCCTCCCGATGATCACGTAATCCGGGCACGTCACGACGCCGACCCTGAACGCGGCCCCGGTGTTGTCGGTGGTCGGTGGCACGCTGCGCCCATGACCGCATCGACCCTGCTCGCGCTGCTCGCCGGCCTGCTCGGCGGCGCCGTCCTGACCTGGCTGCTGGCCGTGCCGCTGCACCGCGAACGCCTGGCCCGGGCACTCGGTGAGAGCGACCTGTTGCGCGAACGGATCACCGATCTCGAGGGGGCTGCGGCGCAGGATCGCGAGCTGGCCGCCACCCTGGCGCCGCTGGCAGGCAGCCTCGGCCGGGTCGAGCAACAGGTGCAGGCGCTGGAACGGGACCGCATCGCGCAGCTGTCGACGCTGAGCGAGCAGCTCGCCCTGGTGCGAACCCAGACGACGGCGCTGGCGGGGGCGCTGCGCTCGCCGACCTCGCGCGGGGTGTGGGGTGAGGTGCAGCTGCGCCGGGTGGTCGAGCACGCGGGCATGCTGGCGCGGGTCGACTTCACGCCGCAGGCTCACGTCGCCTCTCCGGACGGCGGCCGTGTGCGTCCCGACCTGGTGGTGCACCTGCCGGGCGGCAAGAACGTGGTCGTCGATGCCAAGGCGCCGTTGGCCGCATTCCTCGAGGCCAGCGAGACCCCGCTCGATCACCCGGACGGCGCCGCGCGCCGCGCGCAGGCGGCCGCCGCTCACGCTCGGGCGCTGCGATCCCATGTCGAGGCGCTGGCGGCCAAGGAGTACTGGCGGGCCTTCGATCCCTCCCCCGAGCTGGTGATCTGCTTCGTCCCCGGCGAGGCCTTCCTGGCCGAGGCCTGTTCGGCCGACCCGGCGCTGTTGGAGCACGCCATGGCGCGCCGGGTCGTGCTGGCCACGCCGACCACGCTGCTGGCGTTGCTGCGCACCGTGGCCCTGACCTGGCAGACCGAGGCGCTCAGCGGCTCGGCCCGCGAGGTGTTCACCGTGGGCCGCGAGCTCTATGCCCGTCTGGGCACCCTGGCCGGTCGCACCACCCAGTTGGGTCGCTCCCTCGAGCGGGCGGTCGAGGACTACAACGGCCTGGTCGGCACCCTCGAGCGGCGGGTGCTGGTCAGCGCCCGGCGACTGAACGACCTCGAGCTCACCGATGACGAACTGCCCAGCCCGACTCCGCTGCTGCTGACCCGCCGGCCGCTGACGGCCCCGGAGCTGCTCGATGACGCCGCTGGCTAGACTCGCGCGTCGTGGAACAGCCCGTCGCAGTGCCGCCCGACGCCCCGACGCACGAGACGCCCGCCCCCGCGGCGAAGCAGAGCGGCGAGGAGTTCGTGGCAGCGCTGCGCGGGGCCGCCCCGTACGTGCACGCCCATCACGGCCGCACCTTCGTGATCGCCTTCCCCGGCGAGACCTGCGCTCGGGCGAACTTCGACGAGCTGCTGAGCGACATCGCCCTGCTGTCGAGCCTGGGCGTCAAACTCGTCCTGGTTCACGGTGCTCGACCGCAGATCGACAGCGAGCTGGCCATCCGGGGCCTGAGGCCCACCTATGCCGGCGACCTGCGGATCACCGATGACGCCGCCATGACCGCGGTCAAGGCCGCCGTCGGCGCGCTGCGGATGGACATCGAGGCGGCGCTGTCGAGCAGCCTGGCCAACACCCCCATGGGCGGTGCCCGGATCAAGGTCGTCGGCGGCACCTGGGTGACCGCCCGACCCGTCGGCGTGCGTGATGGCGTCGACCACCTGCTCACCGGCCAGGTCCGGCGCGTCGACATCGACGCCATCCGCGAGGTACTGGCCGCCGAGCGGATCGCCCTGCTCTCGCCCGTCGGCTACAGCCCGACCGGGGAGGCCTTCAACCTGCGCAATGCCGAGGTGGCCGAGGCGGTGGCGATCGGCCTGGGCGCGGACAAGCTCGTGTTCGTGCTCGAGTCCGATCCGGCCACTTGGTCGATCGCTTCGTCGGCCGGCGACGCGGGGCACCTGCTGCTCGGTGAGGCCGAGCGTTCCCTGGCCGGGCGGCCCGTGATGGACCAGCTCTCGGCCGAGGACCGCAACTGCGTGCGCGCCGGGCTGTCCGCCGGCCGTTCGGGCGTCAAGCGTGTGCACCTGGTCGGTGCCGGCACGGACGGCGCGCTGCTGCGCGAGCTGTACACCCGGGACGGCGCCGGGCTGATGCTCTACGCCGACACCGATTACGAGGCCACCCGGCAGGCCACCATCGAGGACGTCGCCGGCATCCAGGCACTGATCAAACCGCTCGAGGCCGCGGGCATCCTGGTGCCCCGCTCACGCGAGCAGCTCGAACTCGACATCGACACCTTCTCGGTGCTGGTGCGCGACGGCACCGTGATCGCCTGCCACGCACTGATCGAGTACCCGGACGACGACGCCGCCGAATTCGCCTGTGTCGCAGTGCATCCGCAGTATCGCGGTGGGCATCGCGCTCGTAGCTTGCTGATGCGGGCCGAGGTGACGGCCCGGCGGCGTGGGATCTCTCGGTTGTTCGTGTTGACGACCCGGACGACGCACTGGTTCGTCGAGCACGGGTTCGTCGCGGGTGGGCCGGACGATCTGCCGGTTGCTCGGCAGGCGGCGTATGACGCGCGACGGAATTCGCATGTGTTGGTGAAGTCGTTGTAGCTCTCGGCCTTCCCTGGGGCGGGTGGGGCGTGGCGGGCGGCCTCGGACGGACCGGGTGGGGGCAGGCGGGGTTGTCGCGCGCGGCGATCCATCCGCGCTCGCAGGCTCGCGCTCCCGCCAGACCCAGCCAGCCGCGCGCGACAACCCCGCCTGCCCCCACCCTCTGCGCTCGGCTCGCCTGCGCGAGAACACTCACTACCTCAACCCTGGTGGCGAGCCCGGCGCGAGAACCCATCTGAGGCTCGCCCTTTCACCGTGAGCCTGGCGCGAGCCACGTGGCACACCGTTCGCAGCGAGTCCGGCACGAGAACCCTTCACCGCCAGAGCCTTTCGCAACTAGCCTGGAGCACGAAGTGCGACTGCGTCAGCTTCCGCTGCGTGTCCGGCGAGAGGGCGACCCTCCACCGATGCCTTGCCTACCGCGCGTGCGTCTCGATCCGACCCGACCCGCCCGCCCGCCGACAGGCCACCGACCAGCCTGGGCAGACAGCCGACCCTGGAGCCCGCCTTCCATCATCCCGATTGGCCCTGAAAATCGTTCGGGCGCAAGGCAATTCGCCTGGCTTGCATCTCGTCTTCGAACGTTTGTTCTAGTAGAATCGGGGCATGTTCACGCCCGACCTGTTGCACGACGCCGATGCCGAGGTTGCTCGGCTCGGGGTCGAGAACGCGACGTTGCGGGCGCAGGTCGAGTCCCTGTCGAGCGAGAACCACACGTTGCGCGAACAGGCTGTGAGCCACGAGTCGCGGCTGTCGGCGCGGGATGCGGTGTGGGGGTGGTTCGGTGGCGGCGGGCCGGAGAACGAGGACGACCGTGACGCTGTGGCGGGAAGGATCTGCCGGACGTTCCTGAAGCCGGGACAGGTCGAGCCGTCGCTGGTGACCGTTGCCGCGGTGACGTTGGCGCAGTCGCAGCCATCCGGGCTCGCTGATGCGGAAGTGGTGGCGGCGGCGGTGGCGTGTCGGCAGGCGATCACTCACATCGAACTCACCCAGGCGCAGCTGACTCGGGAGCTGGCGTGGCGGTATCAGGCGCGGCATCCGCAGGAACTGGATCTCAGTCTGGAGACGAAGCTGCCGGAATGGGTCCGTGACCCGGAGGAGCGGGCGTTGACGGCGGCGATCGAGGAGGTCGCGGCCGTGGCGCGGACCAGCCCGTCCGGGCTGCGGGCACGAGTGGAGATGCTGGCGACGTGGCCGGAGGAGCACGGTCGGCTGTATCGGGCGCTGCTGGAGGGGACGATCTCCACGACTCGGGCGCGGGACATCGCGCGGCAGACCGAGCGCCTGGAGGCGGGTCGGGCTCGGGACTGGGTGGAGAAGATGATCCTGCCGGTCGCCGAGCAACTCGGGGTCGTGGGGCTGCGGAACCGGATCGAGCGGTTGATCGCCCAAGCTGATCCGGGGGCGTATCGGCGGATCCTGGACGACGCGGCGGCGGAGAAGGACTCCGTCAAGGTCAGTCAGCAGGGCTATGGGCGGGCCTCCCTGACGTATCGGGGGTCGATCACGAGCATCGCGGACCTGCATGCCGCGTTGCTGCATCGGGTCCAGGCTGCGGCGTGCCTGAGGGGGTCGGCCACGGGCACCGACTCGGCATCGACTGGTGGCTCGGCGGCGGCGCGGGAGCGGCAGGCGGCGTCGATGGCGCAGATCGTGTTCGACCTGATCACCGACCCCGGCACCATCACCCCGCTGCTCCCTGCGACACCTCACCCTGGCGGCGATCAGGTCACCAGCGATCACACGCAGGGCGCCGCTCACACCTCTGGTCGCGCCACCGATAACCCGACCGTCGGACAGCCGACCGACGATCCGGTGACCAAGACCGGGCTGCTCGCAGGCTACGCGGTCACCACGCCACCTCCGGCCTGCGCGGGGATCCGGGTCGAACCCAAGGTGTCGTTGAACGTCACCATCCCCTTCCAGGTCCTCGCCGCACTCTGGGCCGGCAAGCCACCACCCACCGGGACCGGGTGGGTCGAAGCCGCAGGCCACGGACCGATCCCCACCGACGCCCTGGCCGCCATCCTCGACAAGTACGGGAAACGAGCGATCTGGCGCTGCCAAGTCCTCGACGACCGACCCGACTCCCCGACCTACGGCACCCTCATCGCCATCGGACGCGCCGCCACCGACCCCGGCTACACGCCCTCACCGTTCGTGAAGGCCCTGGTCAAGGCCACCCGGCCACGGTGCTCCCACCCCGGATGCGGCCGGCCCGCGATCGACGCCGACCTCGACCACGTCACCGCCCACAGCAAGGGCGGCACCACCAGCGAGCAGAACCTGGCCCCGCTCTGCCGGTTCCACCACCTCTTGAAGACCCACGCCGGGTTCACCCCGACCCTCGACCCGGTGACCGGACAGATCACCTGGCGCACGCCGTCCGGACACACCGTCAACGAACCACCCGACACCCCACCACCGCTGGCAGCCGAAGGCGACCTGCCCGGCGCCTGGCCCCTGCCACCGACATCCCACAGCTCCGAGGGCCAACCCCCGCCGTTCTGACGTGGCCGGGCTGCGAACGAGGCTGGGCGGGCTGGTCAGCGACCGGTGTTGAGCCAGCGCCAGTCGCGATCACGGCGCGGGGTGTCGCCGCGGGGCACCCTGCCCGTCGCCCACAGCAGGTCGGTCCAGGGGTCGTCGGTGCGGGTGACATCTCCGAACAGTCGGTCGAGTACGGCGCTACAGGGGGCCGGGTCGGGCTGCCACGACCAGGCGAGCGTGATGGCCAGGTCGTAGGTGTGCACCAGTGCCTCGAGGATGCCCATGGCCGCGAAGTCCCCCGGGCCGGCGGGGCCGCACGGGTGCCAGCTCGTCGTCCCGGACGGGGTCGTGGCCACGGCGGCGACGAGCAGACCCCCGCTCGAACGCAGCACATCCGCCATCCCCTGCGTATCGGGGTGGCCGGCGAGCCGCACGCCGTAGGGCACCTGCCCTCGGGCCTGGGGAGCGGTGAGCTGACCGGCGTAGCCGACGAAGTCGCCGGCCAGATGCTCGACCACCCGCGCACACGACCAGTCCAGGTCGATCGCGGTGACCGACCAATCGACCGCTCCCCCACCCTGCCCGGCGCCATCGGCAGCGGCCACGGTCGAGGCTACGTGGTCCACGACGCCGGCCAACATCCCGGCCCACGCGCCTGGCCCACCCATCGATGAGGTCACGTCGCGCGTTTCAGGTCTCGGCGCAACTCGTGCGGCAACGAGAACAGCAAGTCCTCCTCGGCGGTCCGGACCTCCTGCACCTCGCCGTACCCTCGCTCGGCCAACCAGTCCAGCACACCCTGCACCAGCACCTCGGGCACCGAGGCCCCCGAGGTCAGCCCGACGGTGGTCACCGGATTCACGCCATCCGACAGCCACGCCTCGTCGAGTTCGGCGGCCCAGTCGACCCGGTGCGCCGCGCGCGCACCGTGCTCCAGCGCCACCTCGACCAGGCGCACCGAGTTCGACGAGTTGCTCGACCCCACCACGATCACCAGGTCGCACTCGGGGGCGATCTTCTTGACCGCCACCTGCCGGTTCTGCGTGGCGTAACAGATGTCGTCACTCGGCGGGTCGGCCAACTGCGGGAACCGCTCGCGCAGCCGGCGCACGGTCTCCATGGTCTCGTCGACCGACAAGGTGGTCTGACTCAGCCACACCACCTTGGCCGGATCGCGCACCGTCACCGACGCCACGTCGTCCGGGCCGTTCACCACCTGGATGTGCTGCGGCGCCTCCCCCGCGGTGCCCTCGACCTCCTCGTGACCGGTGTGCCCGACCAGCAGGATGTCGTAGTCCTCCCGGGCGAACCGGATCGCCTCCTTGTGCACCTTGGTCACCAACGGACACGTGGCATCGATCGTCCGCAACCCTCGCGCCGCCGCCTGCTGGTGCACCACCGGCGCCACCCCGTGCGCCGAGAACACCACCAGCGCCCCCTCGGGCACCGCGTCGGTCTCGTCGACGAACACCGCACCCCGCTGCTCGAGCGTGGCCACCACGTGCCGGTTGTGCACGATCTGCTTGCGCACGTACACCGGGGCGCCGTACAGGTCGAGGGCCTTGTCCACCGCCTCGACGGCCCGATCGACCCCGGCGCAGTACCCCCGCGGCGCAGCCAGCAATACCCGTCGTCCTGTCTCGCTCACGCCGGTCATCGTAGGCAGGCCTGCGTAGTGTTGGCCCGGTGAGTCCACGGGACATCCCCACAACAGCGGGTGCCACCACCCCGGAGAAGCCCTGGCCGGTGCGCCTGCTGACCTCCAAGCTCACCGAGTACCTCGCCAAGGCGCCCGCGGTCTGGCTCGAGGGCCAGGTGGTGCAACTCACCCGCCGCCCCGGCCAGGGCACCGTCTACCTCACCCTGCGCGACACCACCGTCGACATGTCGTTCTCGGTCACGCTGGCCGCCCGGGTGCTCGATGCCCTGCCCACCCCGCTGCACGACGGCAGCCACGTGGTGCTGCACGCCCGGCCCCAGCTGTTCCCCCGCCGCGGCTCGCTCAGCCTGGCCGCCGACGACCTGCGCCCGATCGGCATCGGCGAGCTGCTGGCCCGGATCGAGCACCTGCGCCGTCTGCTCGCCGCCGAGGGCCTGTTCGCCGACGAGCGCAAGCGCCCGCTGCCCTTCCTGCCGCACACCATCGGCCTGATCTGCGGCCGGGCCAGCGCCGCCGAGAAGGACGTCGTCGACAACGCCCGCCGCCGCTGGCCCGAGGTCGGCTTCGACATCCGCGCGGTCGCCGTCCAGGGACCCAACGCGGTCCCGGACGTGCTGACCGCGCTCGCCGCCCTGGACGCCGAGCCCTCCGTCGAGGTGATCGTGATCGCCCGCGGCGGCGGCTCGCTCGAGGACCTGCTGCCCTTCAGCAACGAGACCCTGCTGCGCGCCGTCGCCGACTGCCGCACCCCGGTGGTCAGCGCCATCGGCCACGAGGTCGACTCCCCGCTGCTCGACCTGGTCGCCGACGTGCGCGCCTCCACCCCCACGGACGCCGCGCGCCGCGTCGTGCCGGACGTCGCCGAGGAACGGGCCGGCATCGCCGCCTGCCGCGACCGCGCCCGCGCCGCGCTCTCGGCCCGCATCGAACGCGAACACCACCTGGTCGCCGACCTGCGCCGCCGTCCGGTGCTGGCCGACCCCGCGCGACTCATCGCCCCGCACGCCACCGAGATCGACACCGCCCGTCAGCGCGCCCGCAGCGCCCTGAGCACCCGGCTCGATCGAGCCGCGGACGACGTCACCCACCTGCGTTCACGGGTCGCTGCGCTCTCACCGGCCGCCACCCTGGCCCGCGGCTACGCCGTGGTGCAGCGCGTCGACGGCGCCGTGGTGCGCGCGGCAGCCGAGCTCGCCGCGGGTGAGACGGTGCGGATCCGCCTCGCCGAGGGCCGGCTGGACGCCCGGGTCACCGCGACAGCCCCCCGCTGATCGATCCGGCCCGGCGCCATTCCGTACAGTGGCGCCGTGGCCGCCAAGAAGACAGCACCCTCGCCGAGCAGCGCGGCGTCCGACCCGAACGCCGACGTCGCCGACCTCGGCTACGAGCAGGCCCGCGATGCCCTGGTCGACATCGTGCGCCGGCTCGAGAACGGCGGCGCCGGCCTCGAGGAGTCCCTGGCCCTCTGGGAGCGCGGCGAGGCCCTGGCCACCCGGTGCGAGCAGTGGCTGGACGGCGCCCGCGCCCGGCTGGACGCCGTCCGGCCCACCGACTGAGGCTCAGGTCTGGATCTGGTGTAACGCCTTCTGCAGCAACGAGACCGCCTCGGTCAGGGACGGCGGCACCGTGGTGTCGTAGGCGACCACCGTCGCGCCGTGGTAGCCGATCGTGTAGCGCTGCAGATCGGCACCCTGACCGGGCGGGTAGGTGTGATCACCACTGAACAGACCGGATGCGTCCAAGGCCTGCCGGATCGCCGCGACCTGATCGACTCCGACCTGTCCCGAGCTCTGCCGGCCGCTCACGGTCGCCGACGCCGCGCCGTCCGGCTCGATCGTCAGCTCGCGCACCTGACCGCTGAACCCACCCTCGACCCTGAACGTGATCACGCTGCGCTCCCTCCCCGGGGAATCACCCGCGGTGGCCACCGCGGTACGACTGATCACTGTGGCCGGCGTCGGTGCCGCCGCCGTGCCAGACGGCTCAGACGACTCAGACGGCGCGGATGTCACAGTGGTCACCCCGGTGGACGGTACCGTCGCGGGCTCGCCGGCGCCGCCGCAGCCACCCATCCCCAGGGTGGCCGCGGCGATCGCCAGCAGGCGCAGCGTGACTCTCATCCGGCGCAGGTCACCCCACACCCACGGCCCGCCATGCACTGCGCACCACCTGAGCAGCTCCCTTCGACACCGTCCCGGCCTTGACCAGGATCCGGGCCGATTCGGCCACCTGGGCCGCGGCCTGGGCGAAGGTCGCGTTCTGCGGCAGCTTCTGCAGGGCGTGGTACCAGATCCGGGTCGCCACCATCGTGTCACCGAGTTCGGTGGCGACCAGGTAGAACGCCCGGTTCGCGATGCCGGAATTGATGTGCACGCCACCGTTGTCCGCGCTGCCGGTGTAGCGGTCGGCGTAGTTCGCCGGCTGCGGGTCCTTGCCCAGGATGGGGTTGTCATAAGCGGTCCCGGGGTGGGCCATCGAGCGCAGAGCCTCGCCGTACAGCTCCGGCCCCATGATCTCGTCACCGATCAGCCAGTCCGCCTCGTGGGGCTTCTCCCCCGCGGCCCACTGCGTGATGGCGGTCCCGAAGACGTCGCTGAAGTGCTCGTTCAGGGCACCGGACTCCCCCTGGTAGATCAGGCCGGAGGTGAACTGGGTGACCCCGTGGGCCAGTTCGTGACCCACCACGTCGAGCGAGCGGGCGAACCCGCTGAAGATGACACCGTCGCCGTCGCCGAAGGTCATCTCGTCGCCGTCCCAGAACGCGTTGTTGAACTGGGTCCCGAAGTGCACGTTGAGGATCAGGTCCAGGCCGCGGTTGTCGATCGACTGACGGCCCAGGGCGGTGCTGAAGAAGGTGCGCACCGTGCCGGCGCAGTCGTAGGCGCTCAGCGCGTCGGCGTCGTCGGTCTCGGGCTCACCCTCGGCCCGGACCAACGTCTTGCGCTGGTCGGTGGTGTTCGCGCTGTCGTAGACCTCGCGCCGCGAGGTACCGGTGGGCTTGGGCGCCAGCGCCATCACACCGGCGTCCGCGGCGCCGTCGGCCGCCGCCTGCAACGCTCCGGCACGACGCTTGCGCGCGGCGTCCGCCAACGACTGCTGGTCACGCTCGGCCGCCGCGCCGGATGTGTTCGCCGCGACCTCTTTCTGGACATACGGCGGGACGAACAGGCATCTGCCGCCGATGACGGGGTATGGCATCTCGACCTCCCGAGTAGGTGGCCACCCGGACTGGTGAAACCACTCTGGGACGTAGAGACGCCAGCACCCGGTTAGATACCAGGTGGGCTCGCCGGCCTCAGGACACCCGGCACACCGGGTCGACCAGCACCCCGGGACGCCGCAGCACGACGATGACATTCCGCTGTTCGTAGGGCGTGAACCCGCGCCGCAGCGCCTCGGCGTAGGCCTGCGGCGGAGGCACTCCCTGCCACCCGGTGTCCGGCCGGCTGAAGTCGAGCACCATCCAGGTCGCCAGGTCGTTCGACCGGCCCACCCGGGTCACGTAATCCCGGCGGGTCAGCTGCGGCGCCACCGTGTTGTCCGATTCGACGCACACGTCGTCCGGGATCAGTGGCAGCACCTGATCGATCGCCTGCACCCGCAGGTCACGCGCCCAGAACCGTTGCGTGACAAGGCGACTCAATGGGTAGTCGCCGGCCTGCACCAGCATCCCCACCACCAGCACCGCGGCGCAGCCGGCGAGCCAGCCGGCCACCACACGCTCGCCGACGCGGCCTCGGATCGCGCGGGCCCGGACGACGCGTGCCAGCGCGGCCACGGCGTCCACCGCGGCCAGGAACATGATCGGCGACAGCACCGAGGAGTAGTGGAAGTTCGTGCTCCACAACAGATCTCGCTCGTTCAGCATCCGCTGAGCCAGCAACGGCAGGGCGAGGATCACGTACCGCGACGCCAGGCAGGCGTACAGCACCGGCATCCCCAGCATCAGCAGGGTGTGGGCCTTCTTCCACGGCGTCACCATCATCACCAGCACCGACCAGGGATGGGTGAGCACGAACCGCAGCGCGCTGGCCGGGTCGGGGCCGAGCGCCGGGAAGGTCCAGTAGACGAACCCGGCGCCTCCCGCGAAGTGCGGGATCACCACCGAGGTGGCCAGCTCGTAGCCGGCCAGGCCGAGCACCATCAGGGCGCCGCCCCAGAGCAGGTCGGAGCGCGCGGGACGCAGTCGCCGGGCGCCGTCCTCACCACGCCCCCAGCGCCCCCAGCGCACGGCGTGGACGGCGACCAGCACCCCGACCAGCAGGACGACGGCCCCCATGTCCTCCCGAGTGGCGAGCAGCCCCAGGCACGCCAGCAGCGTCGTCCGGCGGGCTCGGCGATCGACGGCATCGATCACCAGCGCGAGCAAGGGCACCGCGAAGGCGATCTCGTGGACGTCGAACTGCACCATACGCTGCAACGGCCAACTGATGACGTAGAGCCCCGCCACCAGCACCGCCGGCCGCGAGCCGAGCCGGCGCGCCGTGAAGCGCGCCACCGGGATCACCGACACCGCGATCAACGCGGCTTGAGCGGCCAGCAACATCCGGGGGTCGTCCCAGATCCAGTAGAGCGGCGCCCAGAGCGCGATGATCGGGTGGAAGTGATCGCCGAGCAGGTGGTAGCCCGGGGCCTTCAAGGGCACGATCGGGGCCTCGAACCGCGCGTAGGCGCGCACCGCCTGATCGAAGATGCCCAGGTCGAACCCGGTCGTCAGGTACCGGGCGTGCCGCGCCCACGAATAGGCGACGTCGATCAGGAAGGCGGCGACCGCCACCAGGGCGAGCCACTGCCGGTCACGCCGGGTCACGAGCCGAGTTTCAGCCGATCGGCCAGGACCTTGGCGTCCTCGGTGCCGCCGACCTTGGCCAGGATCAACGTGGTCCGCTTCGGCTCGCGCAACAACAACGAGGTGATCTCCTTCTCCGGCTTGACCAGCACCTGCCAGGTGTGGCCCGCCGTGCTGAGCTCACCGGACGGCGTCCCGCCCTGGGTGAGCGAGCTCTGCCAGCGCTGGTTCCAGCCCGAGGCCTGCATCAGGCCGACGTAGCGTCCGGTATCGGTCAGGTAGTTGACCGTCCAGGTGGACAGGCCACCGGTGTCGCGACGGACGTCGGCGCTGGTCACGGTCCAGCCGGGCGGCACCACGTTCTCGACCGTGAACCCCAGCTCGGAGCTGGCGCCGCGCGCCGGTGGCACGAGGTCGACCGCCGGTCGGGGCACCGAGGTCGGCCGCGGGATGAGCAGCACCCAGATGATCACCAGGCCGAGGATGGCGAGCGTGGCGAGCAGCATGGCCGAGCCCGTGGTGCGCCGGCGAGCCCGCGGCGGTGGCACCTCGGCCGAGGCCGGCGGCGAATCTGCAGCGGCGGAAGGCTGGTCGATGGGCACGAGCACTACCATCCCACGTCATGGACGACGTGCTGGTGGTGGGCGAGGCCCTGGTCGACATCGTGCGCCGGCTGGACGGCAGCACGGACGAGCACCCAGGCGGCAGCCCGGCCAACGTGGCGCTCGGGCTGGGCCGGCTCGGCCGTCGGGTCCGGCTGCTGACCCGCTTCGGGGACGACGCCCGGGGTGCCGCCATCCGGGCAAGGCTGGAGGCCTCGGCGGTGCAGATCGTCCCGGCGTCCCAGAGCTCTGCGCCCACGTCCACCGCGACGGCCACCCTCGACGCGGCCGGGGTGGCGACCTACGACTTCGAGATCGACTGGCGGCTGCCGGACGACGCGCGCTCGCTCGCCCAGCTCGGCGAGCCCGGTGAGCCCGGCCCCGACGGCCGGGCCGGCCGGCCCGGCCTGCCCGCACGCGCCCTGCACACCGGCTCGATCGCCGCCTTCCTGCAGCCGGGCGGTGACGCGGTGTACGACCTGATCGCCGAGGCGGCCGGCTCGATGACGGTAACCTACGACCCGAACGCCCGGCCCCGGTTGATGGGCGACCCGGCCGCCGCGCGTGAGCGCGTCGAACGATTCGTGACGCACTGCGATCTGGTCAAGGTCAGCGACGAGGACCTCGACTGGCTCTCCCCGGGCGAGGACCCGGCCGAGGTGATCGCCCGGTGGCTGCAGCTGGGGCCGGCCGTGGTGATCCTCACCCGCGGTGGGGCGGGCGCCCTGGGCGTGTGCCGCGCCGGGCAGGCCGATGTCTCGCCGGTGCCGATCACCGTGGTGGACACCGTGGGAGCGGGCGACTCGTTCATGTCCGGCCTGCTGGACTACCTCGCCGGGGCGAACTTGCTCGGCGGTGAGCACCGGGCGGCACTGCAGGCCCTGGAGCTGAAGGACCTGACCGCGATGCTCGAGCACGCCGTCCGGATCTCGGCGATCACCTGCCAGCGCGCCGGCGCCGACCCGCCGACCCGTGCCGACCTCGGCGGCTGAGTCTCAGGTCACTCGGGCGGGGGGCCGGCCCGTCGTCCGGCGCAGCACCAGGCGGACGTCGTGGAAGCGCACCTCGGCGTCCGGCGCGGTGTCGGCGTGCGGATCGAGCCGCTCGATCAGCCACCGGGCTGCCGCCGCGCCCTGGTCCGCGACCGGCTGGGCGACGGTGGTCAGGTCGAAGGTGTGAGCCAGTTCGTGGTCGTCCAGCCCCACGATCGAGACGTCCTCGGGGCAGCGCAGGCCACTGTGACGCAGCGCCCGCAACGCCCCGAAGGCCATCTCGTCGGACTGGCAGAACACGGCGGTCGGCGCACCCCCCGGCTGCGAGAGCAGCGCGGTCATGGCCAGCTCACCGCCCTCGGCGGTGAACCGCCCGTCACGCTCCCACCCGGATCGCACCTCGATGCCGGCCATGGCCAACGCCTCGCGGTACCCCTGGGTGCGCCAGCCGGGCACGCTGAAGTGTTCCGGGCCGTCGAGGTCGCCGCCGATGCACCCGATGCGCCGGTGCCCCAGGTTGATCAGGTGTTGCACCGCGAGCCGGGCGGCGGCGACGTTGTCGACCCGCTCGCCGTGCACCCCGGTCATCGGTTCGGCCACCCCGGCCAAAGGCACCCCCAGCGAGCGCAGGGCGGTGATCTCGCGGGCGTCCAGCGGCAGGGCGACCACCAGGACACCGTCGACCCGGCGGCGCAGCGGCAGGGTCTCGAAGAACTCGGCCCGGCGCTGGGTGTCGGACAGCACGTGCAGGATCAGGTCGTACCCGCGCCCGCGCAGCACCTCCTCGATGCCACGCAGCACCTCGGCGAAGAACCACCGACCGGCGTAGGGCAGGACGACGCCGATGGCGTTGATCCGCCCCGTCACCAGGCCGGAGGCGAGCGGCGAGACGGTGTAGTCGAGCTCGGCGGCGGCCGCGAGCACCCGGTCACGGGTGGCGGGGGACACATTGGGCATGTCGCGCAAGGCGCGCGAGACGGTCGCGACCGAGACCCCGGCGCGGGCGGCGACGTCCACGATGCTGGCGCGCGAGAACGGCCCGGCTGCCCGTGCGGACGACCAGCCCTGGGGCAGCGGAGAGACTGCGTGCACGCTGAGGCCTTTCCCCCCTTGCCCGGGTCCGGCACGGGGGTTTGCTGCCAAGGTGACATGTCCGACGTCCTGCTGGCAAGCGCTTCCAGGAGCTGATTCGGCCTGCTCCCCAGCACGACGGGGGTGGGAGCGAATCGGTGAGCCGGAGCACCGGGCGAACAAAGGTTTACATCTCTACAGTGACCCTCGAGTGACAGGTCGGTCCCTCACACGCCGAGGAGGAACTGTGAGCGTCGACGTCGCCGGCATGATCCAGTGGGCACGCGACACGGTGACCACCGACGGTGAGGCCTTTGCCGATCGGCTGGACCGCTGGGGCGAGGATCTGATCGCCGGCCTCGCAGTGTTCGCCGAGCCCCCGGTGCGGCGCGTGCTCGATCTGGTGATCGCGGCGCACGACGCCCGCCGTCCCGCACTGCGCGCGCTCGACCGCCGCCGGTTGCTGCGTCCGGACTGGTTCAGCGGGCCCGACCAGGTCGGCTACGTCTGCTATCCCGACCGGTTCGCGGGCACCCTGGACGGCGTCCGGAGCAAGATCGACTACCTGGGCGAGCTGGGGGTCACCTACCTGCACCTGATGCCCCTGCTGCAACCCCGGTCCGGCCCGGACGACGGTGGCTACGCCGTCCAGGACTACCGCACCGTGCGCTCCGACCTGGGCACGATGGCCGACCTCGAGAAGCTGAGCGACGCGCTGCACGAGGCGGGGATCGCGCTCACCCTCGACCTGGTGCTCAACCACGTGGCCAAGGAGCACGAGTGGGCTCGGGCCGCGGTCCGCGGCGAGCAGCCCTACCGCGACTACTTCCTGTTCTTCCGCGACCGCACCATGCCGGACGCCTACGAGCGCACCCTGCCCGAGATCTTCCCGGACTTCGCGCCCGGGTCGTTCACCTGGGAGGAGGAGATCACCCACGCCGACGGCAGTCGTGGCGCCTGGGTGTGGACCACGTTCAACAGCTACCAGTGGGATCTGGACTGGTCGAACCCCGATGTCTTCTGCGAGCTGCTCGACGTGATCCTCTTCCTGGCCAACGTCGGGGTGGACTGCCTGCGGCTGGACGCGATCGCCTTCCTGTGGAAGCGGCTGGGCACCAACTGTCAGAACCAGCCCGAGGTGCACGACATCGTGCAGGCGTTGCGGGCCGCCGTCCGGATCGCCGCCCCCGGGGTGATCTTCAAGGCCGAGGCGATCGTCGCACCGGAGGACCTGCCCGCCTACCTGGGTACCGGCCGCCACGCCGGCAAGGTGTGCGACATCGCCTACCACAACAGCCTCATGGTGCAGCTCTGGTCAGCGCTGGCCACCGGCACGGCCGACCTCGCCGGGCGCGCGCTCGCCGTCCCGCCGCCCAAGCCGGTCACCACCGCCTGGACGACGTACGCCCGCTGCCACGACGACATCGGCTGGGCGATCTCGGACGACGATGCGGCCGCGGTGGGGCTGTCCGGCTTCCATCACCGGGCCTTCCTGGCCGCCTGGTACGACGGCGAGTTCACCGGATCGTTCGCCCGGGGCGAGCTGTTCCAGGTCAACCCCGCCACCGGTGATGCCCGCACCAGCGGCACCCTGGCCAGCCTGGCCGGGCTCGAGGCGGCGCTGGAGCACCAGGCACTCACCGGCGAGGAGCACCTGGTCGACCTCGCGTTGGGACGGATCTTCCTGTTGCACGCGGTGATCTACGGGTACGGCGGCATCCCGTTGCTGTACATGGGGGACGAGCTGGGCCTGCTCAACGACCACAGCTACGCCGGCGACCCGCGGCTCGCCGAGGACAACCGGTGGCTGCACCGGCCCTGGATGGACTGGCACGCCGCTGCCCAGCGCACCGACCCCACCACCGTCGCCGGAAGGATCTTCGGGGGCGTGCGACACCTCGGCCGGTTGCGCGCGCAGCTGCCCTCGCTGCACGCCGCGGTCGAGAGCGAGCCGGTGGACGTCGGCGCGGGCGGCCTGATGGTGCTGCACCGGCGCCACCCGGCGGGCACCCTGCTGGCGGTCTACAACGTGTCCGAACACTGGCAACACCTGCCCGCCGAGGCGGTGCGAGCGGCCGGGCTGACGCGTCCCTGGGATCACATCTCGAGCTTCGCCCCGCGACTCGAGGGGACCGATGCCGCCGGGCGCGGAGGGTTCTACGCCCTGCCACCGTTCGCCGCTTGGTGGTTGACCTCGGGCTGAGTCGAGTTCGAGTCGTGTCGAGTTCGAGTCGTGTTCGGGGGCCACACGGGTGGTCAGCGCGCCGCATTTCCCTCCGAGGGCGCCGATGCCGTTCACTGTGCATCGACATGTTCGACGGTGGACCCCTTCCTGTTGCGGCTCGCTGGCTCGCCGGCGCGCTCACGGCTGCCCTGCTGACGACGGCGGCCGCAGGGTGCGGTTCCGGCACCGCCTCGACGGCCGCCTTCCCCGACGGCGCGGGCGCCTCGGCGTCCCTGCTCGCGGCCACCCCGGACGCCGAGGGCTCGCCTCCCGACGGGCTGGACGGCGACGCCTCGGCCGGCGCGCCCGCGTTCGTCGGCGCCAGCCGGGCCGGGCTCCACCCCTCCGCGTTGCCCGAGGACCAGATCGACCCGGGCAGCTCCCTGACCGGCACCGAGACCGAGAACCGTCAGTCGGGCATCGCGGACTGGATGACCGCCGAGCAGAAGCCCGGGGTGCGGATCGAGGGCTATGCCGATGCGCTGAGCGTGCTGGCCGGCCAGGCGGTCGGGCTGCACGTCAGCTCGACCGGCCAGACCTTCACCATCGAGGTGTTGCGCACCGGCGACTATCAGGGCCGCTGGGCCCGGCTGATGTGGAAGAGCCCGGCCATGCCGGGAGGACCGCGCACCGGCGTGGTGCACGACCCCGCCACCCGCATGGTCAGCGCCAATTGGCCACGCTCCGCTGCCCTGGACACCACCGGCTGGCCGGCGGGGGCCTACCTGGCCAAGCTGATCGGCTCGGACGGCGCGATGTCCTTCGTCCCGTTCGTGGTGCGCCACGCCACCAGTACCGGCGCCGTCCTGCTGGTGCACAGCATGGCCACCTGGCAGGCCTACAACCAGTGGGGCGGGCCGAGCACCTACCGGGGCTACGAGAAGGACGACAAGGCCGACGACTTCGAGCTGCGCTCCGTGGCGGCCTCGTTCGACCGGCCGTACTCGCGGGGCTTCGGCACCGGCACCTTCCTGACCAAGGAGCTGCCGGTGGTGGCCACCGCCGAGCGGCTCGGGCTGCGGCTCAACTACGCCGCCGACCTCGATCTGGAACTGCATCCCGAGGTCCTGCAGGGAGCGGTGGCCGTGGTGCTGCTCGGCCACTCGGAGTACTGGTCCCGGACGATGCGCGCCAACCTGACCGCCGCCCGCGACCAGGGGGTGAACCTGGCGTTCCTCGGGGCCAACGCGGTGCACCGGCGCATCCGCCTGGCGCCGTCCCCGCTGGGATCGGGCCGCGTCATGATCAACTACAAGCTGGGTGAGGCCGACCCGGTCAAGACCGAGGACACCACCGCCGACTGGGGCAAGAAGCCGCACTCCCAGCCGCAGTCCTCGCTGGTGGGCAGCATGTTCGAGTGCGCGCATGCGGACGGCGACCTGGTGATCACCGACCCGCAGGCGTGGCCGTTCGCCGGTCAGAACCTGGCTCGGGGCACCCGGTTGACCGGAGTGGTGGGCCCCGAACTCGACCGGGTGAACCTGGTGGTGGACACGCCCCGCCCGATGCAGGTGCTGGCCCACTCCCCCGTGATCTGCCGCGGCGAACCGGACGCCTCGGACGTCACCTGGTACAGCGCGTCGTCCGGGGCCGGGGTGTTCACCGCCGGGACGCTGCGCTGGGTGGAGTCGATGACCAGCACCAACCCGCTGGTCCGCCGGGTGATCACCCGGGCCACCGAGCGGGTGTTGACCCAGGTCGCCCGGCCGCGGGCCGGCGCCCGTGTGGTCGCCCGGGACAACGTGGCCGACTTCTACACCGCGGACGGCAAGTTGGCCTCGACCGCCCCGATCACGCCCGGGCCGTCGTCCACCGAGGACAGCGTCGACCCAGAGGCCGCCTCGGCGCCGCCGGCACGCCTCGGCGCACCCGCCTCGACGCTGAATCCCTGAGTCCGTTCGCCGGCTGGTGACGTGGTGCACCCCGCGCCCTGGGGCGGGGTCGTCGGAGGCGCACTAGGCTCGGTCGCATCGCCCTGATCGACGAGGAGAGCCGATGTCCGCCGCACCTGTTGGCCCTGAATTCGTCTACACCGACGTGACCCCGCTGGGCCACGTGGACACCCCCTACCGGCTGCTCACCACCGAGGGCGTGCGCACCGTCGAGGCGGCCGGGCGGACGTTCCTCGAGGTGGACGCCGAGGCGCTGCGGCTGCTGAGCGAGACGGCGATGCACGACATCGCGCACTACCTGCGCCCGGCTCACCTGGCCCAGCTGGCGAAGATCCTCACCGACGACGAGGCCTCGGCGAACGACAAGTTCGTCGCCCTCGACCTGCTGCGCAACGCCAACGTCGCGGCGGGCGGGGTGCTGCCGATGTGCCAGGACACCGGCACCGCGATCGTGATGGGCAAGCGCGGCAGCCAGGTGCTGACCACCGGCGTGCGCGACGAGGAGGCACTCTCGCGCGGGGTGTTCGACGCCTACACCCGGCTCAACCTGCGCTACTCGCAGATGGCGCCGCTGAGCATGTGGGAGGAGAAGAACACCGGCACCAACCTGCCCGCCCAGATCGAGCTCTACGCCGAGACCGGCGAGGGCACCGAGAACGTCTACAAGTTCCTGTTCATGGCCAAGGGCGGCGGCTCGGCCAACAAGTCCTACCTCTTCCAGGAGACCAAGGCGCTGCTGAACCGGGACTCGCTCATGCGGTTCCTCGACGAGAAACTGCGTGGTCTCGGCACCGCGGCCTGCCCGCCCTACCACCTGGCCATCGTCATCGGCGGCACCAGCGCCGAGTACGCCCTGAAAACCGCCAAGTACGCCTCGGCGAAGTACCTGGACGGCATGCCGACGTCCGGGTCGCCGTCCGGCCACGGGTTCCGGGACGTCGAGCTGGAGGCCGACATCCTGAAGCTGACCCAGGACTTCGGTATCGGGGCGCAGTTCGGCGGCAAGTACTTCTGCCACGACGTCCGCGTGATCCGGCTGCCCCGCCACGGTGCCTCGCTGCCGGTCGCGGTGGCCGTGTCGTGTTCGGCCGACCGCCAGGTGCTCGGCAAGATCACTCCTGAGGGCGTGTTCATCGAGCAGCTCGAGTTCGAGCCGGCGCACTTCCTGCCGGAGGTCACCCACGACGAGCTGGCGTCGTCCGGCGCGCACGAGGATGTGGTGCGGGTCGACCTGAACCGGCCGATGGACGAGATCCGCGCGCAGCTGACCCAGTACCCGGTGAAGACCCGGCTGTCGCTGACCGGGCCGCTGGTGGTGGCGCGCGACATCGCCCACGCCAAGATCAAGGAGCGGTTGGACGCCGGCGAGCCGATGCCGGCGTACCTGCGCGATCACCCGGTCTACTACGCCGGCCCGGCCAAGACCCCGACCGGCATGGCGTCCGGCTCGTTCGGCCCCACCACCGCCGGGCGGATGGACTCCTACGTCGACCAGTTCCAGGCCGCCGGTGGCTCGATGGTCATGCTGGCCAAGGGCAACCGCTCGAACGCCGTGACCAAGGCCTGCGCCGACCACGGCGGCTTCTACCTCGGCTCGATCGGCGGCCCCGCGGCGCGCCTGGCGCAGGACTGCATCAAACACGTCGAGGTCGTCGAGTACGCCGAACTCGGCATGGAGGCGGTCTGGAAGATCGAGGTCGAGGACTTCCCCGCCTTCATCGTGGTCGACGACAAGGGCAACGACTTCTTCTCCGAGGTCATCAAGCCCGTCCTCACCATCACCCGCAAATAACCCCCGCCCCCGCCCCCGCCCCCGCCCCCCGCCCCCTCCCCCGGGGTCCCCCGGGGGGCCCACCCCTGGTGGGCGCAATGTCACGTCGCGCTCGTCTAGCGAGTGCAACGTGACATTGCGCTCGTGATTCTCGAGCGTGATTCCGCGCCTGGTCGGAATCACGCGACTCGGAGTAATCGCCGGGTGAGCCTCCGCCGGAGACGCACTCGCGCCCCCGGCCCACCCGAGGTAGGCGCGAGGGCGCGAGCCGGGTCATCACGCGGCGGGCAGCATGACGATGCCCTCGGGCACGGCGCGCCCGGCGGCCAGGGCCAGCATGGCCTTCACCTCGCGCACGAAGCGGTCGGGCCCCGAGGTGATCTCCACCGGGCCGAAGCTCATGAGCAGCAGACCGCCCACGACCATGCGCCGCGCGCGTTGCATCGTGTGGAGGTAGTCCGCGGGAGCCAGGTGCCACGCGTAGGAGTCGATCTCGAGGGCCAGGCCGTGCGCCGGCCAGTAGGCATCGGGCGTGAGCTCGCTGCCGTCGGGCAGAATCAACCGGACGTTCCACTCGGGCGCCGGCACGCCGCCCTTGCGCATCACGTCTCGTGCCACTCCCTCGGCAACCGAGCGGACGCCGTCCGACACCTCGGCGAGCACGAAGCGGGCCAGCGCCGTCCGGGCCCGAGCTGCCGCGACGGTCTCGTCGGCCAGTTCGGGAACGGTGCACGATCGGCGCTGGATCACGGTCGCCACGAGATGGCGGACGTCGCCCAGGACGGCGGTCCGACGGCAGGTGTCGATGAGCGCGCGGGGAACCGGGGCATAGGGAATCCCGTTCACCACGACCGGGTCGGGCAGGCGATGGGTCCGTTCCACGTGCACCGAGCCGTGAGACTTCCGATGTCGTTCCGCCGGGATCAGGACGTCGATCTCGGGTCGTGGCGGCAGGGTTCTCAGCCCGGCGGCGTGCAGGGCATCGATACCCGTGATCACCGCCTCGTCGCCGCAGAACGCCCTTGCCCCCAGCAGGAGTTCGCGCCGGGTGGGGGTGCCGCGATGGGTCAGGACGACTCCGGGCAGCAGGCGCTGCCATGGCCCACCCACCCCGATCCGTCGGGTGATGGTGGCCATGGACACCCCCATGGCGCGCAACTCGGCGTGGCTGGCCACATGACCGTGTGACGCGACGTGGGAGTCCACCTCGCGAGGATCGAACAATCGCTTCGTCATGCGATGAACCGTGAGGGTTCCACCGGCGGTTCGCACTCGGCGTCCGCTGCGCTGTGGATGGTGGGACGCCGATGGCCTTCTGTGGACGCAACGACGGCGACATCGCGTGCCCTGCTGGCTGGCCGAACGCCAAACCTGCACGCACCGTGACGATTTCGAGGGCGAAGGCGAAATCACGCTCATCCCTGGTGGGCACGATGTCACGTTGCACTCGCTAGATGAGTGCAACGTGACATTGCGCCCACCAGGGGTGGGGCGCGGCGGAGCCGCGGGGGTGGGGCCGCGGGGAGCCGCGGGGGTGGGGTGGGGTGGGTCAGGGGACGGTCAGGAGGGGGAGGGGGGTGCCGGCGGTGGCTCCGCCAGGGGGGATCACGGCGACGGCGTCGGCGGTGGCCAGGCCGCGGAGCATGGCCGGGCCGGCGAACATCACCGGATGACCGTCGCGGACCGGTAGCAGGCGGGTCGCCTCCGGGCCGGCGGGCACGTCGACCGCGAGGACGCCGTGGCGCACCGGGGCCGGCTGCTGACCGCGCAGCGTGCGCACCAGGGGATCGAACAGGGTGAGCAGGCCCGAGACGGCCGCCAGCGGGTTGCCGGGCAGGCCCACGAGCGGACGCCCGTCGGCCAGTACGGCGAGCAGCTGCGGATGCCCCGGGCGCACGGCCACGCCGTCCACCACGAGCCGCGCGCCGAGGTCCTCCAGGATCGCGTGCAGATGGTCGACCGGACCGCGCGCGGTCGACCCGGTGGTCACCACGACGTCCCCGCGGGTGGCCAGCAGCGCCGTCCGCAAGGGGTCGACCTGATCGGGAACCCTACGCGCCGAGGCGATCTCGACACCGCGCCCCGGGATCCAGGCCGACAGCAGCGGGCCGAGGGCATCGCGCAACCGGCCGTCTCGCGCCGGCCCCGAGGTCAGCAGCTCATCGCCCAGGATCAGCACGTCGGCCCGCACCCGACGCACCGACACCTCGTCGAGGCCCGCGGCTGCCAGCAGGCCGAGCGCCACCGCCGCGAGCTCGCTCCCGGCAGGCAGCACCACCTCCCCCCGACGGCACTCCGCCCCCGCCGAGCGCACGTCGGTGCCGGCCTCGGGCGCACTCCCCCTGGGCCGCAACACCTTCGAGGCATCCAGCTGTCCGTGCTCGCGGCGCAGCACCGCCGTGGTCCCGGCAGGAACCGCGGCACCGGTCGCGATGCCGACCGCCTGCCCGGCTGCCAGGCGCGCGGCGTCGGGCCGACGCTGACCCGCCAGGATCTGCCCGACCACCTGCCACGGCGGCGGCCCGGCCACGGCCCAGCCATCCATCGCCGAGGTGTCGGCAGCCGGCAGATCGCTACGCGCACAAGCGTTCTGCGCCAGCACCGTTCCGATGGCACCGACCGTGCCCGAATCACCGATCGCACCCGTCAGCGGCACGACCACCGGCGGCACGGCCACCGCAGCGCCGGCCGCCCGGGCGACGGCCTCGCCCCAGCTGCACTCGGCGGCGCTCATCGCCCCAGCCAGGCCAACCGCGGACGACGCACGAACGCCTCGGCCTCGAGCGCCGCCAGACCGACCCTGGGCAGCTCGGCCACCCGGCGGAAGCAGACGAACCGGGGCCGCCACTGCGGGCAGAACTTGGCGTTGGCCCGGTAGAGCGACTCCAGCTGCCACCACCGCGAGGCCAGCACCAACACCTTGTGCCACAGCCGGAGCACCGGGCCGGCGCCGACGCGCGAGCCCCGGTCGAACACCGCGCGGAACACCGCGAAGTTCAACGACACCCGCTGCACCCCGAGCCCGGCGGCCGCGGTCATCAGCGACGTCACGGCCAGCTCGACGGTGCCGTTCTCGCTGGTCGGCTCCCGGCGCATCAGGTCCAACGACAACCCGTCCGGACCCCAGGGCACGAACCCCAGCACGCACACCAGATGGCCCGCGGCGTCCCGCACCCGAACCAGCACCAGGTCGCCGTCCCGCTCGTCCCCGATCCGCCCCAACGCCATCGAGAAGCCGCGCTCGGCCTCGTCCCCGCGCCACTGCGCCGCGCTGCGGGCGATCTCGGCCAGCGCGACGTCGTCCAGGTCACGCTGGCGGGACACATCGACGTCGTGACCGGTGCGGCGCACCCGGTTCACGGCCTGGCGGACGCCCCGCATGGCGCGACCGTCCACGGTGAAGGTCGACGTCTCGATGACGGCCTCGTCGCCGAGTTCGTAGGCATCGAGCCCGGCGCGCCGGTAGGCGATCGCCGCCTGTTCCGAGGCCCCGATCACCCCCGGGGTCCAGGCGTAGGCATCCGCCTCGTCGAGCCAGGCCGAGATCGCCTGCGGCCACGCCTCCGGGTCGCCGATGGGGTCCCCCGAGGCCAGGCTCACGCTGCCGACGACCCGGTAGACCACCGCAGCCTTGCCGCCGGACGCGAACATGGCGACCTTGTCGCCACGTAAGGCGAAGTACCCCAACGAGTCCCGCGCTCCGTAGCGGGTGAGCAGGTCTCGCAGCCGTCGCTCGACGTCGGGGGTCAACCGGGCCGGCTTGCGGGCCGGCGCGAGGAAGGCCGCCACGGTGAGCAACGCGGTAACCGCGCCCAGGCTGTTCAGCGCCACGGTGGTGAACTGCGAGCCCAGCTCGCGACCGAACTGCAGCTCCGGGGTGAAGCCGATCAGCCCGAGGAACACCTCACCCAGGCGGGCCGACCAGCTGGACGACGGAGCGGCCCGAGCGGTGATCATCAACCCGGACGCGACACTGAACGTGCCCATCACCAGCAGCACCCGTAGCGCCTTCAGGCGTCCGGTGCGCTCGGACCGTGCGGTGAAGTCGGAGCGGGTCCACATCAACAGCGCGATCACGACGGCGTTCACCGCCACCACGGTCCACCGTTGCGCCACGAGGTGACCCAGTCCCCCCAGTGCGGCGGCCGACAGGGTCAGACGCCAGGCCCGACGTTTGCGGCGGCGCAGCCCAGCGGCGAGTACCACCATGACCCCGGCGGCACACATGGCCGCCGCGAACACCGCACCGTGCACCGCGGCGTCCATCGTGCGTGAGGCGACGTGTGGGCGCTCGTGGGGTTCGAGGATGTCCGCCACGGCGATCACCGCCGCGATCCGCACCACCCAGGCCATCATCCGGGGAACGTGCGGCCGCCATCGCGTCCCGACCCGTTCCACCCCATCGGGCATCCGATCGGTGGTGGTCGACACCCTCGCAGTCTAGGAGGGTTTGTGGGCCATGCCGCATACCGGGCCGAAGAGTCGAGAACGCGATGTAGGCCAAGATGACCTCATGGTCACTGACGGTGCTTCGAAGATCTCACCGGCGCGCGCCTGGGCCGCCCTGGCTCGCGGCAACGAACGGTTCGTGGCGGGACGCCCGGAACATCCGAACCAGGATCAGTCCCGGCGAGCCGACACCGCCGCCCGCAAGCAGACGCCGTTCGCCGTGATCTTCGGGTGCATGGACTCGCGCGTCGCCGCCGAGATCGTCTTCGACCGGGGGCTGGGCGACCTGGCCGTCATCCGCACCGCGGGTCACGTGGTCGACAGCAGCGTCCTGGGCTCGCTGGAGTTCGGCGTCGTGGCGCTGGGCATCCCGCTGGTGGTCGTGCTCGGCCACGACCAGTGCGGTGCCATCGCCGCGGCCATGGACGCCCACACCCACGGCACCATGCCGCGCGGCTACCTGCGCGAGATCGTCGAACGGTTGACCTCCAGCCTGGTGACCACCCGGCAGGGTGGTCGCCCGATCGAGGAGGTCGACGCGATGGAGGTCATGGAGCAGCACGTGCGGCACACCGTTCACCTGATCGCCGAACGCTCCTCCGCGATCGCCGAGCGCATCGCCGACGGGCGCTGCGCCATCGCCGGCGCCGATTACTGCCTCAACGAGGGCCGGGTGCAGTTGCTGGACGCCGTCGGCGACCTCGGCGACCTCGGCGCGCCAGTCCAGCGCTGACCTGCCGCGATGGACGACGCGCCCGTGGTGCTCGCCCGACATCGCGGCGAGCGCGGCGAGCTCGCCCTGCGCCGACGCGGCGACGTGCTCGAACTGGTGGTGGACGGGGTGTTCGCCATGGACAGCGCCCACACCGCCACCGAGCAGGCGCTGGCCGAGCTGGCCCTGGCCCGGCTGGACGATCGGCACGACCCCGACAGCGACCCGGATGATGACCTCGACATCGTGGTGGCCGGGCTCGGGCTCGGGTACACCTGCCGATCCCTGCTCGATCACCCTCGCGTCCGTCGGGTCCGGGTGATCGAGCTGCACGCCGTCCTGGTCGACTGGATGCGCGCCGGCCTGGTGCCCGGCGCGGAGCTGCTCGCCGATGATCGACTCGAGGTACGGATCGCCGACGTCGCCGATGCGGTGCCGGCGTTGGCACCGGCCAGCGTGGACGCCGTCCTGCTGGACGTCGACAACGGACCCGGGTTCCTGGTGCACGCCGACAACGCCCGGCTGTACGGCAGGGACTTCCTGGCCGCCGCGGCCCGCGCGCTGCGCCCGGGTGGGCTGCTCGGCATCTGGTCGGCCGATCCCGCCCCGGACCTGCTCCCGATACTGGACGCGGCCTGCGGCCCCACCGAGGAGGTGCTGCTCGACGTCCGGCGCGACGGCCGGCAGTTCCGCTACGCGATCTACCTTGCCCGCCGTACGGCGTCGACGACCCCGAGCACCGGCCCGGAGAACTGACCCCCCAGGACTCAACCGCCGCTCTCAATGGGCCGATGGCCAGACCATCGGGGAGTGGGCCAAGTTCTGGGAGGCACGGCGTGCGCACGTCTCGAGTTGTCCCGACAGGGGCGATCCGTGAGTTCGGAACCGAGGAGATCATCGTCTCGAAGACGGATGTCAAGGGGATCATCAACTACACCAACGAGGTGTTCAGCAGGGTCTCCGGGTACTCGCGCGAGGAACTGATGGGCTCCCCTCACAGCCTGATCCGCCACCCGGACATGCCCGGTGGGGTGTTCCGTTACCTCTGGCAGACCATCGAGTCCGGCCGTGAGGTCTTCGCGCTGGTCAAGAACCTGTGCAAGAACGGTGACGCCTACTGGGTGCTGGCCCATGTCACGCCCAGCTACGACCGGGCCGGCCAGATCATCGGCTACCACTCCAATCGCCGCCGTCCCGAACACGGTTGGGTGAGCGCCATCGAGCCGCTCTATGCCCGCATGCGGGCGATCGAGAGCGGCTACCAGCGCCCCGCCGAGGCCGCCGAGGCCTCCCTGGAGGCCCTTGGTCGTGAACTCTCCGACCTTCAGGTGACCTATGACGCCTACATCTGGCAACTCATCCGACACCCGGAGCACCGCGCGGGCGCGGTGATCGCGTGATCTCCGACGAGGCGTTCACCCGGCTGGACCAGGTCCTCGAGGCCGCGGCGCACGGCAACCTGGAACTACGTGTCGGCCTCCTGGCGGCCGAGGACCCCCGCGTCGAGCGGCTGGGCACCCACCTCGACCAGGCCCTCGACGTGGTGGACGCCTTCGTGCGCGAGTCGGGTGCCTCACTGACCGCGGCCGCCGAGGGCCGCCACTATCGCGAGTTCCTGGTGCGGGGCATGCCCGGCACCTTCCGGGACGGCGCGACCCGGATCAACCGGGCCCGCGATGCCATCGAGGACGCCGCGGACGAGATCAACGAGCAACGCGAGGTCCGCGGCCAGCTGGCCGCCTCGGCGGTGGATGCCTCCACGCAGGTGGCCGCCGCTTCGACCGAACTGGGTGCCTCGGCCGGCAGCCTGGCGATCTCGGCTCGGGCAGCGGTCGAGCAGGTGGGCGCCGCACTGACCACCATGCAGTCGCTGGAGCAGACCAGCGCAGCGATTCAACGCGCGGTCGATCTGATCCGCCAGGTCGCCTCGCAGACCCGCATGCTGGCGCTCAACGCGACCATCGAGGCCGCTCGCGCCGGGGACGCCGGGCGGGGCTTCGCGGTGGTGGCCACCGAGGTGCGTTCGCTGGCCGACGAAACCGCCACGTCCTCCGACGACATCATGCAACAGGTGGACGCCGCCCAGCGGGCCTCCGCGGAGGCCTCAGCGGCCATCTCGGCGATCTCCGCCGCCATCCGGGACATCGACTCGCAGGTCGACGGCATCAGCCAGGCCGCCGGTGACCTGTCGGGGCTGGCCGAGTCGCTGAGCGCCGACATCGGACGCTTCGCGGACCACGTCTGACTGCGACAGGCCGGCCGACGTCCCGAGATCGGACCATCGGGGCGCCCCCGGCAGGCCCAGCAGCAGGTAGGCCTGGGCCAGGACCATCACGGCCAGGGCGATCCACTGGCCCTGGGTGATGGTCACGCCGTAGCGGTACCGGTCGAGCACCACCACGCCGACCTGCAGGATCACGATCCAGCCGAAGGTGACCGGGGTCAGCTCGGCGTACTGCAGGCTGGAGGCGAACACCCAGAACAGCAGCACGAAGGCGGTGACGCCGATCCCGGCGAAGACCGGGGAGCGGCGCACCACCGCCTCCTTGGCCGCGTAGGACCCACTCAGGTCGAGGGCGGCGAGCACGGTCATGGCCACCAGGGCGGTCAGCCAGGTGGGCCACTCGGAGGGAAACCGGATCAGCACGTCCCAGGGAGTCGACCCGAGGCGGATCTGATACCGATCCGGCCCTCGATTCCGACCCTTGATTCCGACACGGATCCGTGCAGACCGCGCCCACGGGCGCGGGCAGGGGCGGCCCAGGTCGGCTCAGTACCAGCCGGTGGCCTGGCTGTGAGCCCAGGCTGCGGACGGCGAGCCGTACCGATCCTTGATGTAGTCCAGACCCCACCGGATCTGCGTGATCGGGTTGGTCCGGTAGTCCGACCCGAACGAGGACATCTTGCTGCAGGGCAGGGCCTGGGCGATGCCACAGGCGCCCGAACTCGGGTTGACGGCGTTCCACCGCCAGCCGCTCTCCCGCATCCACAACTTCTCGAGCGGGGCGTACTGACTCGCCGACCAGCCGAAGTCGGCCAGCAGCAGCTTGGCCAGCGCCCGCGGGTCACGCTGTGCGTCGCGGGTGGCTCGTTCACGCGCCGCCCGGGCCGCGGCGGCGTCCGCCGCTGCCTGGGCCTTCGCGGCCGCGACCACCACGGCACCGGCGTTCTGACCGGCCTGGCTGACGCTCTGCACCGCGGCGTCCTTCTGCAACCGGTCACGTACCGACTGCTCGACCGAGTCGCGGCGTCCCCCGGCCAGCGAGGCGGCGCCGTCGGCGCCGGTCACCGACGGGGCGGCGTCCACGAGGTCGGCCAGGTCCTTGGCGCCGAACAGCTTGCTGTGCAGCTGCTGCGGGGCGTTCGAGGCGACGACACCGAACATGGTCATCGCGAGCACGGTGCCCTTGCCGAGCCGGCGGGCGGCGATGGTGCGCGCCGAGGGCCGGGCAGCCCGCTGGCGACGCAGCTCCCGGCGCGAGGGCAGCGGGCGCGCCAGCGGCCGATCACCGAGGTCGGTGGTTGCCTCGAGGTCGCCACCCGAGAGGCCGGAGCCGTCGGGCGCCGTGACGCCGTAGACCGGCGTGGGGGGCGGGACGACGCCCACGCCCGCCCAGATCGCGTCGGTGTGCGCCGGTGCGCCGGCAGAGGTGATGAACGGCCGAACCAGCTCGCCGGTGGCGCTCGGGTCGCTGAACGCCTCCTCGACGGCCCGCTCGAGCTCGGCGTACTCCTCGGATTCCCACCACCGCGGACCCATCGACGTCGAGGCCGACGTGGTCGCGACGTGCTGCTCGGCGTCGCGCAGTTCCTGGTGACGCCGGCGACGACCGACCCCGAGGGCATGACCCAGGCCGGGGGTGAGCGGAGCCGTGGGCGGGACGACCGGGACGAACAGGTTCTCGGGGTCCAGGTCCGCCAACCGGATCGCCACGGTCGCGTCCGCATCCACCGGAGCGGGTCGCTCCAGCAGGGCCAGACCGAGACGTGAGGTCGAGGGAGCGGAGGAGATGCCGACCGAGTCGCCGCGTCGAATGCGATCCGTCGTTACGCCGTAGCGAGCCACGTCGTCCTTTCGACCACCGTCCGCCTGAGGCGAACGTCCGATTCAGGCCCGCTGACCCCCGTCAGGCCACCTGACCTGGCAACGATGTCGAGCCGAGTGGGGTGGCGTAAAGAACTAGTTGAAACGGTCATGGCTCTTGGTAGTGCAGCCCCATCGTTATCTCACTCTCCGTATATCATTGTGACGAACGTCACTGCACGCTTGGTAACTGGTTTCGGCCAGCTCAAGCCTTCTTATGGCTCCCATAAGGAAACTCGGCCACGATGCGTCAGGAGCCCCCGGAGCACTCCGGATACGCCCGGTGAACACCCCGGAGTGGCAGAAATCGGTCGTGAGGGGCCACGTCCACTGCCGAACCAGACCAGCAGGAGTACCCACGAGCCCGACAACCAAACCGGGCACCGCCAGTCATCGATATGCGTTCGTGACCATACGCAACGTCACCGACGGCGCCCACGCACCGTCGTCCGGGATCAGGGCTCGAGCCCCTCGAGCAACTCGGTCACCAGGGCCGCCACCGGCGACCGTTCCGACCGGGTGAGCGTGACGTGCGCGAACAGCGGGTGCCCCTTCAGCGCCTCGATCACCGCGGCCACGCCGTCGTGCCGTCCCACCCGCAGGTTGTCGCGTTGGGCCACGTCGTGGGTGAGCACCACGCGGCTGTTCTGCCCCACGCGGGAGAGCACCGTCAGCAGCACGTTGCGTTCCAGCGACTGGGCCTCGTCCACCACCACGTAGGCGTCGTGCAGCGAGCGACCGCGGATGTGGGTCAGCGGCAGCACCTCGAGCATGCCGCGGTCGATGACCTCCTCGACCACTTCCGGCGAGACCAGCGCGCCCAGGGTGTCGAAGACCGCCTGGCCCCAGGGGTTCATCTTCTCGGCCTCGGTGCCGGGCAGGTAACCCAGGTCCTGGCCGCCCACCGCGTACAGCGGGCGGAACACCATGACCTTGCGGTGTTGGCGGCGCTCCATGACCGATTCGAGGCCGGCGCACAGCGCGAGCGCCGACTTGCCGGTTCCGGCCCGGCCGCCGAGCGAGACGATGCCGATCTCCGGGTCGAGCAGCAACTCGATCGCCACCCGCTGCTCGGCGCTGCGGCCGTGGACGCCGAACACGTCCCGATCCCCGCGCACCAAGCGGATCTGCTTGTCCGGCGTGACCCGGGCCAGCGCCGAACCTCGCGGCGAGAGCACCACCAGGCCGGTGTGACAGGGCAGGTCGTGGGCGGCCGGCACGGCGAGGGGCTGGCCGGCGTAGAGCTCGGCCATCTCGTCGGCCGAGATCTCGATCTCGGCCATGCCGGTCCAGCCGCTCTCGACCGGGCTCTCGGGTTCGTACTCCTCGGCCTCCAGACCCACAGCCGAGGCCTTGACCCGCATCGGCAGGTCCTTGCTCACCAGCGTCACGTGGCGGCCGTCGGCAGCGAGGTTGCGCGCCACGGCGAGAATGCGGGAGTCGTTGTCCCCCATCCGGAAACCCGCCGGCAGGACGCCGGGGTCGGCGTGGTTCAGCTCGACCCGCAACCGGCCCCCGGTGGTGCCGATCGGGATCGGCGCGTCCAACCGGCCGTACTGCAACCGCAGGTCGTCGAGCATGCGCAGCGATTGCCGGGCGAAGTAGCCCAGCTCGGGGTGGTGCCGCTTGGCCTCCAGCTCGATGATCACCACCACCGGGACGACCACCTCGTGCTCCGCGAAGCGCGTGATCGCCCGGGGGTCGGCCAACAGCACCGAGGTGTCCAGCACGAAGGTGCGGCGTTGACCGGTCTCGGTCGATGGACGGGTGGTGCGCCTGGTAGTGGCCACTGCGACTCCCCTCCGGCCCCACCTGTGGTGGGTCCGATGCCGGGTCCGATGTCAGTCATGCCGCTCGTCCGGGTCGAACCGAATCAGAACGAGGGTGACATCACCGGCCACCGCAGCGCTACGACGCAATTCACACCGTGACGGTGGCGTGTCGGGCCTCAGGTGCCGTAACGACGCTCTCGTTCGGCGTAGGCGCGGAGCGCCCGCAGGAAGTCGACCTTGCGGAAATCGGGCCACAGCGCCTCACAGAAGTAGAACTCACTGTGGGCGCTCTGCCAGAGCAGGAAGCCCGACAGCCGCTGCTCCCCCGAGGTGCGGATCACCAGGTCCGGGTCCGGCTGGCCGCGGGTGTACAGGTGCTCGGCGATGTGCTCGACGTCCAGGATCTCGGCGAGCTCCTCGATCGAGGTGCCCTGGGCGGCGTGCTGGTGCAACAGCGAGCGCACCGCGTCGGCGATCTCGCGCCGTCCGCCGTAGCCCACCGCGACGTTCACGTGCATGCCGCGGACGTCGCGGGTGGCGTCCTCGTGCTCCTTGAGCACCTGGGCCAGCGAGGGCGGCAGCAGATCGAGCGACCCGACCGGGTGTACCCGCCAGCGGCCGGTGTCGGCGATGCGGCAGACCAGGTCCTCGATGATGCCCAGCAACGGGGCCAGCTCGGAGGCCGGGCGCGACAGGTTGTCGGTCGACAGCAGCCACAAGGTCACGTGCTGGATGCCGACCTCCTCGCACCAGTCGAGGAACTCGAGCACGTTCGCGGCCCCGGCACGATGCCCCTCGGCGGTGTCGGTGCCGTAGGCGCGAGCCCACCGCCGGTTGCCGTCGACCAGGACGCCGACGTGGCGTGGGATCGCCTCGGGGTTCAAGGTCGCGGTGAGGCGGCGCTCGTACAGCCCGTAGAGCAGAGAGCGCAGACCCATGAAGCATCACGGTACTCCGATCGAGTGATGCGATGGCCTATCCCGGTCATGGCACACCCGGTGGATTACCAACAGGTAACCTACGCGACCGTAAGCTAGGCTCCCGCCATGGACGACGCCGAGCTGGCCCCGTCGCGACCCAAGTTGCGCGGTTGGTTGCACGCCGTCACCGCGCCGGCCGCGCTGGCCTACGGCATCGTGCTGGTGGCCCTCAGCCGTCACACGGCCGCCCGGGTGTCGGTCGGGGTGTTCGCGGGATCGGCCGCCCTGCTGTTCGCCGTCAGCGCGACCTTCCACCGCCGCCACTGGGGTCCGCGGATGCACGCCGTGTTGCAGCGCCTCGACCACGCGAGCATCTTCCTGGTGATCGCCGGCAGCTACACCCCGTTCAGCGTGCTGCTGCTACCGCCCGGGCAGGCCCGAACGCTGCTGGCCCTGGTCTGGGGCGGCGCCCTGGCCGGCATCGCCTTCCGGGTGTTCTGGTTGCACGCCCCGCGCTGGCTCTACACCCCGACCTACATGGTGCTCGGCTGGGCCGCGATCGGCTTCGCGCCCGGCTTCCTGGCCTCCGGTCAGCCCTGGGCGATCGCGATGGCGGCCACTGGCGGCGTGCTCTACACCATCGGTGGCGTGATCTACGGGATCCGCCGACCCGACCCCTCGCCTCGCTGGTTCGGCTTCCACGAGATCTTCCACGCCCTCACGGTGGCGGCGTTCGCCACCCACGCCGTGGGGGTGGGTCTCGCCGCCCACGCCGCCGGCGCCTGACGGCGAGACCCCACCGGAGGTCACCGAGACCACGTCAGGACGACGCCGGCCCCGCCTCGCGCACCTCGGCCACCTTCTCCATGGCCTGGCGCAGATCGGCCAACCACGACTCGGTGTTGCGGCCGACCAGGCGCACGCACCAGGCGAGCGCGTGGGCGCGCGAGCGCGCCACACCGGCGGCCACCAGGGTGTCGAGCACCTGCCGCTCGCTCTGCCGCAACCGGGTCATCACGGGGACGGCGAGGTGGGTGAACAACTCCGAGTGCTCACCGACCTGCACCCCCCAGGCCACCTTGCGACCGAAGCGGTGCTCGGCCTCCCGGGCGATGGCGATCCGGCGCTCGCGGGTGTCGGCCCGCCACCGGGCCAGGTAACCCGCGAGAGCCTGTGCCCGTTCGGCCTCCGTCGCCTCCTCGGCGGCGTCCGGGCCGGACAGGCCCAGCACGACGGTGATCTCCTCGCGGTCCACGGTGACCCGGTTCTGCGGGGTCACCCACTCCTCGGGCAGGCGCTGGGCGAACCAGGCCGCCACCTCACTCTGAATGCTTTCCGATTTACTCATGCAACGATGATTACTTGATTACATGCTGCCGGCCAGCCGAAATCGTCCCCTTCGCCGTCGGCGAACGGACCAGCCGGGTCAGCGTGCGGGCGGTTCCTCACGGGTCTCGGACGTCGTCACGTCCGTGGCGGCCGGATCCGGGCTGTACCGCACCTTGCGCAGGTGGCCCACCATGCTGCGGAACAGCAGGTAGGTCGCCACGGCCATCAGGAACAACACCGCGAACCCGATGAACCCCGGACCGAAGCCGCGAGGCGGATCGTTCGCAGCCAGCGCCGAAACTGCCGCGGTCACCATCACCGTCACACCCTCACTCGTTCATCCACCCCGGCGAACAGGTCGTCCTCCGGGATCGGCGCATCCACCAGGGATCGCGCCAGTTGGAAGTCCTCGGTCGGCCACACCCGCCGTTGCAGTTCCATCGGGATGGAGAAGAACCACCCCTGCGGATCGATCTGCGTGGCGTGGGCTAGCAAGGCCCGGTCGCGGGCCTCGAAGTAGTCGGCACAGTGGATCTGTGTGGTCACCGGCGGGTCGGCGTCCAGGCCCGTCGCCTCGGCCTCCTCGCGCGCCTGCGCCCGGCGTTCCAGCCACTCGGCGAAGGGGGACTCCAGCCCGGCGTCCAGGATCGCCTGGTGCAGCGCGGTCAGTTTGGCCCACGAGAAGCCGCGGTCGTAGTAGAGCTTCAGCGGCTGCCACGGGTCGCCGGCGTGGGGATAGCGGGTCTCGTCACCCGCGGCGTCGAAGGCCTCGACCGACACCTTGTGACACATGATGTGGTCCGGGTGCGGGTAGCCGCCGTTCTCGTCGTACGTGATCATGACGTGGGGGCGGAACGCCCGCACCAGGCGCACCAGCGGCGCCGCCGCCACGTGCAGCGGCTCCAGCGCGAAGCAGCCCTCGGGCAGCGGCGGCGGCGGATCACCCTCGGGCAGGCCGGAATCGACGAAGCCGAGCCACTGGTGGCGCACTCCGAGGGCATCGGCGGCTCGGGCCATCTCGTGCCGGCGATACTCGGCGATGTCGCGCAGCACGTCGGGGTCGTCCTTCAGCGCCGGGTTGAGCACATCGCCGCGCTCACCCCCGGTGCACGTGACCACCAGGACGTCGACACCCTCGGCGGCGTACCGGGCCAACGTGGCCGCGCCCTTGCTGGACTCGTCGTCCGGATGGGCGTGCACCGACATCAGCCGGAGCCTGTCCGCCATTGCCACCTCCTGGAGATTCCCGTCCGCGGATGCGAGAGACTGGTCCACGCCGTCCCACGCTCTCTCAACTGTTTCCTCACCACCATGCGACACCATCCATCATGGCCGATGCCGGCGCTGCCGATGCACAGCAGGTGCACACCGCCAACCCGTGCCTCGACCGCAGCACCGACCGCGGAGTCCCCATGAGCTCGTCCGACCTGCTGGCCCAGCGCTACGGCCTGCCCACCGGTCCGAGACGCTCGCGCGGAACCCTCATGGTGCTGCTGGTGGTGTTCGTCGTCGTCGGCGTGGCCTTCGCGATCTGGGGGGCAGCCTCCCGCGAGCGGGCCAACGTCTACTCGACCGATCTGGGCCTGAGCGAGGTCCGACTCGACAGCGTCACGGTCACCTTCCAGATCAGCCTGCCCCCCGGCCGGACGGCGGCCTGTACCGTGCGCGCCGTCAACGCCGGCCTGGTCGAGGTGGGCCGCAAGGACATCCGCGTCGGCCCGTCCGAGAACGGGCAGGTGCGGACATCGGTCACCCTGCGCACCACCGAGCGCGCACATGGTGGCGGAGTCAAGGCCTGCGTGCTCGACTGAGGATTGCTAATCTCGATCGCTCGCGTTGCCTGTTCGTTCGTTCGTCCCCTCACCTTCCTCTTTCCCCTGTCTTCCCCTGGAGCGTCCCGTGACCGACACCAGCGCCGTGACCTGGTTGACCCAGGAGGCCTACGACCGGCTCAGCGCCGAGTTGGAGCACCTGAGCGGCCCCGCACGCCTCGAGATCGCCAAGAAGATCGAGGAGGCACGCCAGGAGGGCGACCTACGCGAGAACGGTGGGTACCACGCAGCCAAGGAGGAACAGGGCAAGCGCGAGGCCCGGATCCGCCAGCTGCGCCAGCTGCTCGACAACGCTCAGGTGGGCGACGCCCCGGCGTCCTCGGACGGCAGTGTGACGGCCGGCATGGTGGTCACCGTCGACCTGGCCGGGGACGAGATGACGTTCCTGCTCGGCCACCGCGAGGTGGGTGGCGACACCGACCTGGACGTCTACAGCGAGAAGAGCCCGCTGGGCAGCGCCATTCTCGGCCGCAAGGTGGGCGAGACCGCCGCCTTCACCGCCCCGAACGGCAAGCAGCTCGAGGTGAAGGTGCTCTCGGCCGCGCCGTTCGCGGGCTGACGCCCGGGCACCCCCGCCGCGACGAGCTCCGCCTCGTCAGCAGAAGGTCCGCCTCCTCAGAAGGTCCGCGCCAGCAGGCCGCGCGCGGCGTCCGGGTGATCGGCGGCCAGCAGGCCGGCGGCGAACACCACGTACCGCTCGTCGACCGTGATCCGTGCGGCGCGCGGGACCTTCCAGCCGCCCGCGTGATCGGTGGTCACCGGCTCGAGGACGGCGCGCCGCAGCGCCGGTGTGCCGTGGCGCAGCACCCCGCCGCTGCCGATCACGAGCTCGACCTCGTGCAACGCACGGCCGGCGTGTCCGGGCGCCGCAGGCCGGGCGTGCCGGCGTACCGCGACCCGGACGGCGAGCGCGGCCAGCTGCTGCTCGTGAGCCCGGTCGGCGGCGGTCGCCGGCAGCAGGCCCGGGTCGTTGGCCGCCCGGCGGGCATACGAGGCCAGGGCCGCGGCGCCGGCCTCGTCGATCAGTCGCTCGGCCCTCGCGGCGACCACGACCCCGGCGGCGCCCCACCGCATCCCGAGGTCGCCCTCGACGGTCCTGGCCTGCCACATCGTCGCCACCACCTCGCGCCGGCCGGCGTCCGCCTCGCGAGGGGTGATCGCCGAGTAGACATCGGTGGTGGCGCCGCCGACGTCCACGAGGAGCACGTCGCCGACGACGTCGGCCAGCACCCCGACGCCGTCGAGCACCGCATCCGGGGTGGCCGCTCGCACCAGCCGGGAGAACCGGACGCCGTCCAACCTCGTGCGGGACAGGCCCTTCCCGCCGATCACGTGCGCCAGGAACATCTCCCGGATCGCCGCGCGGGCGCCGGCCGGGGCCAGTTCCCCGATGCGCGGCAACACGTTCGGGGCCACCCGCACCGTCCGATCGCGCAGTGCGGTGCGGGCCGCGTCGGCCGCCTCAGCGTTGCCGGCGAGCACCACCGGCACCGGCAGTCGCGCCGACCCGATCCGAGAGGCGTTGTGCAGCAACACCTCCGCGTTGCCGCCGTCGGTGCCGCCGACCAGCAGGACGACGTCGGGCCGGGCCGCTCGCAACGCTGCCAGCCCGGCGCCGTCCAGCTCACCGGCGTGCACGTGCACCACCGTGCCCCCTGCGGACAGTGCCACCCGGTGGCCCGCCTCGGCGGTGACCAGGGACTCGTACCCGACCACCGCGAGCCGCAGCCCACCGCCGGCGCTGGAACAGACCAGCAGCCGATCGCCGCGCAGGTCGTGCTCGTCCAGGCCGGCGGCGGAGGCCACCTGGCGTCGGACGGCCGCGACGCCGTCCAGCACGTCGGTGGTCAGGGTCGTCGGCGTCGAGGCGGTGGCCAGCAGGTCCCCGGCTCGCGACGGCGAGCCCGGGCGCGAACCCGGCGCCGAATCCGACAGTGAGACCAGCACCGCCTTGGTGTACGTCGACCCGACATCGATGCAGAGCACTGCCTCGACGGGTGCAGCGTTCACGCCGAAACCCTCAGGACAGGGCGCGGTCGAGGTCGGCGAGCAGATCCTCGGCGTCCTCCAGCCCGACCGAGAGCCGCACCAGGTCCGCCGGCACCTCCAGCGCCGAGCCCGCCACCGAGGCATGGGTCATCCGGCCGGGGTGCTCGATGAGCGACTCGACGCCACCCAGGGACTCCCCCAGCGTGAACACCTCGGTGCGCTTGCAGACGCTCAGCGCGTCCTCCTCACCGCCGAGCCGGAAGCTGACCATGCCCCCGAACCGGCGCATCTGCTTCTGGGCGATGTCGTGACCGGGGTGCTCGGCCAGGCCCGGGTAGAAGACCTGACGCACCCGGGGATGGGTGGTGAGGAACTCGACCACCCGTTCGGCATTGTCACAGTGGCGTTCCATACGGAGCGCCAGCGTCTTCAGGCCGCGTTGCACCAGCCAGGCGTCGAACGGTCCGGCCACCGCGCCCATCGCGTTCTGGTGGAACGCGATGCGCTCGACCACGGCGGCACCGACGTCGCCCACGCCGTCCATCCAGGGGGCCTGGGCCTGGCCCACGACCAGCGCGCCGCCCACGACGTCGCTGTGGCCACCGGCGTACTTGGTGGTCGAGTGCACGACGACGTCCGCGCCCAGCGACAGCGGGTTCTGCAGATACGGCGTGGCGAAGGTGTTGTCCACCACGAGCAGCGCCCCGGCAGCATGGGCGACCTGGGCCAGGGCGGCGATGTCGGCGATCGACAACAGCGGGTTGGTCGGTGTCTCGACCCAGACCAGGCGGGTCTGGCCGGGGCGGATCGCGGCGGCCACGGCGTCCGGATCGGCGAGCGGCACCGGGGTGTGCTGAACCCCCCAGGGTCCGGCGACCCGGGCGATCAGGCGGTAGCTGCCGCCGTAGGCATCGTTGCCCAGCAGGATGTGGTCCCCCGGGGCCGTGGTGGCCCGGATCAGGGTGTCCTCGGCCGCCAGGCCCGAGGCGAAGGCGAAGCCGCGCACCAGCCGCCCGTCCCCGGGGGCCTCGAGCGAGGCGATGCAGTCCTCGAGCGCGGTGCGCGTGGGATTGGCGCTGCGGCTGTACTCGTACCCCACCCCGAGGTGGGTCCGCAGGCCGCCGACGCCGTCCTGCTTGTAGGTACTCACCTGATAGATGGGGGTCACCACCGCGCCGGTTCCCGGGTCCGGCTCGCTGCCGACGTGAATCGCCCGAGTGGCGAAACCGCGGTGCGTCCAGGTCAGGTCGAGGTGGGGTCCGGTGCCGCTGCTGCTCACCCGGCCACGGTACGGGAGAACCGCCGGACGTGAGCCCTGACACCCGCGTGTACGAAAGCCACCCCGGAACACTCCTGGTGTCGAGGGTGACCGCTCGTCGCGGATGAGCCCCCGTTGAAGGCTGCGGAGGGTCATCAATGCAACACCGTGGGCAGTCGGAACGTAATCCGATCGTGAGCGTCGGCATGCAGTCTCGAGTCACAGGCTCGTGGCGATGACGGTAGGTTGGGCACCGGAGGGCCGCCCGTCGGCACGGAGGGCGCAGGAGGGGGATCGCGTGAGCCATCACCTCGGAGAGACGCGCCCCGACGTCGACACCGCCGCCATCCCCCGCGTCCACCCCCGCACCGCTCTGGCGCTGGGCACGCTGTTGCGTGGCCGCTACCGCCTCACCCAGGTCATCGGCCGGGGCGGCATGGCCGATGTCTACCGCGCCACGGACGAGGTTCTCGGTCGTCACGTCGCCATCAAGGCGTTCCGGCCCGGTACCGACGGCGACAGCGACCGGCTGCGTTTCCTCGGCGAGGTGCGCACCCTGGCCGGTCTGGCGCACCCGCACCTGGTGCGACTGTTCGACGGCGGCCAGGACGACGCCCAGCCCTGGTGTGCCATGCACTACCTGGACGGCGGCACCCTCGCGGATCTGATCCTGCAGGCCGAGCGCGGGCAGGGCGTGGACCCCCGGCGGGTGGCCGCCATCGGTGCGCAGATCGCCGATGGCCTGGCCTACATTCACGAGCGGGGGATCATCCATCGCGACGTCAAGCCGAGCAACGTGCTGCTCGACGCGGCCGGCGATGCCTACCTGTCGGACTTCGGCGTCGCGCAGCTGATCGACGCCACCGGCCTGACCAGCACCGGCACCTTGCTGGGTACGGCGGCGTATCTGTCGCCCGAGCAGGTGCAGGGCGCCGCTGCCACGCCGGCGGTGGACGTCTACGCGTTGGGCCTGGTGCTGCTCGAAGCCCTCACCGGGATGCGCGAGTTCCCCGGCGCGCCGGTGGAATCCGCGGTCGCCCGGCTGTCCCGCCCGCCACAGGTGCCGGCAGTTCTCGGCCCCGACTGGGTGGCCCTGCTGACGGCGATGACCGCTGCCGATCCGCAGGTTCGGCCCGACGCGGCCACCGTCGCGCGTCATCTGAAGTCCCGCGCGGCAGGGCTCGACGAGCCGGTCGCCCCCGCCCTGCCCGTGCCGCGATCGCCCGCCCTGTTCTCGGTGCCGTCCCGGGTGACGGTGCTCGGTCCGGAGGAGTCGCGGGTGCCGCTGCAGGGTCGGCCGCCGAACACCCCGCCCTCGGCGGCATGGCGTCCGACGACCTGGTCACCGCAACCGACTCCGCACACCGAGGAGATCGAGCGGTCGAACCGTCTGATCACCAAGGCCCTGGCCCTGGCCCCCGCCCGCACGATGGGCATCGCCCTCGCCGCCGGGATCGTCCTGGTCGGCGGCTGGCAGGTGTCCCACCGCGGGGACGATCAGGTCAGGATCGCCCCTCAGCTGAGCACGGGTGACGTCGGGTCCGGCCAGACCGCCGACTCGGGTGCCGGCCTCACGGCCCCCTCGACCGGCTCCGGGGTGACCCTGGCGCCGACCCCGAACGGTATGGGGCATGCGGGTGCCGGCCGGCGCGCGGTGAGCCGGGGCCAGCAGACCGCGGCCGCCACGCCGGCCGCCACCACCAGGAAGCCGACCCCCACACCGACCTCCAGCGCCAGCAAGCCGAGCCCGACGCCCAAGCCCACCGATGCGGTCCCGACGCCGACCCCGACGACCGGCGAGCCGTCGCCGACCACCACGACCGACGCCCCCACGGTGGACCCGACGCCGACCCCCGCCCCGAGCAACCGGCCGCCGTCGCCCAGCCCGCGCCCACCCGCCACGCCCACGCCCTGACGACCGCTCGGCGGTCGGCCCGGCGACGGGTCAGCAGATTCGTGGCAGCACCTCACCCAAGGGCAGGTCGACCACCCGGGTGCCACCGAACCCGGTCCGGGCGACCACCATGCCGGGGTGTTCCTCGACCACCGTGCCGATGATCGACGCCCCGCGGCCGTACTCGTGTTCCCGCATCGCCGCCAGCACCGGCTCGGCGTGTGCGGGCGGAACGAAGGCGACCAGCTTGCCCTCGTTGGCGACGTAGAGCGGGTCCAGCCCCAGGACGGCGCAGGCGTTGGCCACGGCGTCCGGCACCGGCAGCGCACGCTCGACCAGCTCGATGCCGACTCCGGCGGCCTCGGCGATCTCGTTCAGACTGGCCGCGAGACCACCCCGGGTGGGGTCGCGCAGTACGTGGACGTCGGGGCAGACGGCGAGCATGGCCGCCACCAGGCCGTGCAGCGGCGCGGTGTCCGAGACGATCTCGGTGCCGAATTGCAGGCCTTCGCGCACGCTCATGACGGCCATCCCGTGCACCCCGAGATCGCCGCTGACGATCACCACGTCACCCGGCCTGGCCCGCTGCGGGCGGATGTCGACGCCGTCCGGCACCACCCCGATACCGGCCGTGGTGACGTAGACGCCGTCCCCGTGGCCGATGTCGACCACCTTGGTGTCGCCGGTCACGATGCTCACCCCGGCCGCAGCGGCCGCCCGACCCATGGCGTCGGCGATCCGGCCGACCACGTCCAGCGGGGTGCCCTCCTCCAGGATGAAGGCCGCCGACAGGTGCAGCGGAACCGCGCCACTCATGGCCAGGTCGTTGACCGTGCCGTGGACGGCGAGATCACCCAGGCAGCCCCCGGGGAAGAACAGCGGGCGCACCACGTGGGAATCGGTCGAGAAGGCCAACCGGCTGCCGCCGATGGTCACCACCGCACTGTCGGAGGTGCCCGCAGGACTCGCGGTCACGGCGTCCGCGGTCATACCCCGGTCAGGGGACGGATCAGGGGACAGGGCCGGCAGGAACAGGTGCTGCACCAGCTCCGCCGACATCGCGCCGCCGCCGCCGTGACCGAGCACGACGACGGGCGAGGTGCGCAGCGGCAACGGGCAGCTCCAGCCCTCGATGTCCAGCCGCTCACCCAACGCGGGTCTCCTGCCGGGCGGGGCCGTCCAGCCGGCGGTAGAGGTAGTAAGCGGCGCAGGCGCCCTCGCTGGACACCATGGTGGCCCCCAGCGGGGTGCGCGGGGTGCAGGTGGTGCCGAAGGCCTCGCACTCGCGGGGTTTGATCAGGCCCTGCAACACCTCACCGCTGCGACACTGGGGCGACTCGACGGTGCGGATGTCGGTCACGTCGAACCGGGTCTCGGCGTCCCAATCGCGGTAGCGGTCGCTGAGCCGCCAGCCGGACCCGGGGATCACCCCGATGCCGCGCCATGCCCGATCGGTCACCTCGAAGACGTCGGAGAGCATCGCCTGGGCAGCCGGGTTCCCTTCGGCCGGAACGGCTCTCGGGTAGGCGTTCTCGACCTCGGCGCGCCCGTCCTCGAGCTGGTGAACGGTGCGGCGGATGCCCTCGAGGATGTCGAGTGGCTCGAACCCGGTGACCACGATCGGGACGCCGTAGCGCTCGGCCAACGGGGGGTACTCGGCCGTGCCCATCACGCTGCAGACGTGACCGGCGGCCAGGAACGCCTGCACCCGGCAGCTCGGTGACTCCATGATCGCAGTGATGGCCGGAGGGACGCGCACATGCGAGACCAGCAGGCTGAAGTTGGTGATGCCCAGCCGCTTCGCCTGGTGCACCGTCATCGCGTTCGGTGGGGCGGTGGTCTCGAAACCGATGCCGAAGAACACCACCTGACGATCGGGGTTGGCCTTGGCCAGCTCGAGGGCGTCCAGCGGCGAGTAGACCACCCGGACATCGCCGCCGGCACTCTTGACCCGGAACAGGTCGACCTCGCTGCCGGGCACCCGCAGCATGTCGCCGAAGGAGCAGAAGATCACCTCGGGCCGGGCGGCGATGGCCAGCGCCTTGTCGATGATCTCGAGCGGCGTGACACACACCGGGCACCCCGGGCCGTGGATCAGCTCGAGCTGTTCGGGCAGCACCTGGTCGATGCCGTGCCGGATGATCGAGTGGGTCTGCCCGCCGCAGACCTCCATGATCGCCCAGGGCCGGGTGACAGTGGCGCGGATGTCGTCGAGCAACCGCTGGGCGAGCTCGGGGTCGTTGAACTCCTCGACGTACTTCATGCGGACGCGGCCCGCGGGACCTGCGCCTGCACCTCCGGCGGTGCGGGCGGCGCGGTGCCTGCCTCGGCGGCAGCCCGGCCCCAGGAGTCACCGAACTCCTCGTCCATGATGCCGAGGCTCTCGAACAGCGCCAAGGTCTCGAGCGCGGAGGCCTCGTCGAGCTTCTGGATGGCGAACCCGACGTGGACGATGGTGTAGTCGCCGACGTCGATGTCCGGCAGGTAGGCCAGGCAGACGTCCTTGACCACGCCGCCGAAGTCGACCTTGGCCATGCGGGTGCCGTCCCGCTGCTCCACCTCGATGATCTTGCCGGGAACGGCCAGGCACATGGTGGACTCCTCGCGCTGCTGGGGGCGATCCGGTGTTCGAGCACCGTACCTGTCCGCGTCGTCGGTGTGGTGCGGCGCACACCCGAAAGTGACACGACGGGGCCGCCGTAGCAGGCTGGCCGCCACACGTACCGGCGAAGGAGGCGGCATGGCAGGAGTCAGGGTTCTGGTGGGCACCCGCAAGGGCGCGTTCGTCCTCACCTCGGACGAGGCCCGACGCGAGTGGCAGGTCGCAGGTCCGCACTTCCTGGGCTGGGAGGCCTACCACGTGGCCGGCTCCCCGCTGAACCCGGACCGGATCTGGGCGGCGCCCTCGATGGGTTGGTTCGGCCAGCAGGTACACCGCTCCGACGACGGCGGGGCGACCTGGGCGCCGGTGGGCAACGAGTTCGCCTACGCCACCGACCCGGGCACGCACCAGTGGTACGACGGCACGCCGCACCCATGGGAGTTCGCCCGGGTCTGGCACCTGGCGCCGTCCGTGCACGATCCCGACGTGGTGTTCGCGGGGGTCGAGGACGCCGGGCTGTTCCGCTCTGCGGATGCGGGGGCCAGCTGGCAGGAGGTGCCGGCGCTGCGGGACGTGTCCGGGTCGGCCTGGGCGCCCGGCGCCGGCGGCCTGTGCCTGCACACCATCCTGCAGCACCCGACCGATCCCGACCGGATGACGGTGGCGATCTCGGCGGCCGGCTGCTTCCGCACCGATGACGGTGGCAAGACGTGGCGTCCGGTCACCAAGGGGCTGCGCTCGGGGGAGATCCCGAACGAGACCGCGACCGTGGGGCACTGCGTGCACAAGCTGGCGGCTCACCCCTCGGCGCCGGACACGGTGTTCATGCAGAAGCACTGGGACGTCATGCGCACCGACGACGGCGGCGAGAACTGGACCGAGGTCAGCGGCGACCTGCCCACCGACTTCGGCTTCCCGATCGCGGTGCACCCTCACGAGCCGGAGACGGTGTACGTCGTGCCGATCACCAGCGATTCCCACCACGTTCCGCCGGACGGCAAGCTGCGGGTCTACCGCTCGCGCACCGGCGGCGGTACCTGGGAGGCGCTGACCGCGGGGTTGCCGCAGGAGAACTGCTACGTCAACGTGCTGCGGGATGCGATGGCGGTCGACTCGCTGGAATCGGCCGGGGTCTATTTCGGCACCACCGGCGGGCAGGTCTATGCCTCCGCCGACTCCGGGGAGAGCTGGGCGCCGATCGTGCGGGACCTGCCGGCCGTGCTGTCGGTCGAGGTCCAGACCTTGCCATGACCGCCGAGAACGCCGAGCTCACCGAGAGCACCGTGCCGGTGCGCGTGGTGCTGCCCGCCCACCTGCGCGAGCTGGCCAGGGTGGACGGCGAGGTGAGCCTGGACGTCGTCCCGCCGGTGTGCATCGCCGGCGTGTTGGACGCCGTCGAGGCGCGGTACCCGGTGCTGTGCGGCGCGATCCGAGCGCACGGTGGGGGGCCGCGCCGTCCGTTCGTGCGGTTCTTCGCCTGCCAGGACGACTGGTCGCACGAGCCCGTGGACGCTCCCCTGCCCGCGGCCGTCGCCCGGGGCGAGGAACCGTTGCTGGTCGTCGGCGCGATGGCCGGGGGCTGAGGGCGACCTGGCGTGGGCCAGGGCGACCGTGGCGAGATCGTGGTGATGTCCGAGTGACACCGTGGCGAGGACGACCGGCACCGACACGCTCTGGGCAGGTGTTCAAGCGCCTGGCGGTGGACACTGGAGTCGATCTCTCTCGAGCCACGCCCGTCCAGGCGTGGGAGGTGTTCTCTCGCTTCTCCCGAGAAGCGTTCCGGGTGCCGCGGATACCTGGAGCGGACGGGTTGGTGTACCAGTACGGAATCCGCGACGTCGGGGACGGTCCCTGGTTCGACCTGGATCTGACCCGACAGTTCGCGGTTCGGGGTGACGACGAGTTCCTTCAGTTCCACTGCACGCTGCCGTACGAACCGACGAACGCCCACGAGCTTCTGGGCGCGTTTCACGAGTGGTGGTGGTTCGACGATCCATCGCCGCCCCTGTCGGAGTGGCTGTCCGCGATGCGCGCTCGACCCGAGTGGACTGTTCTCGCTGCCGCAGACCCGGTCGCCGTGAAGGTCTTCGTCGCGTACACCTGACGCGCCGCGAGGTCCGCTTGCCATGGTGAGACTGCCTCTCCGCCATGGCGCCCCAGCTCCGCACAGACGCCATCTCGGCGCAGGCCGACTCTCGGATCGTCGCGCCGACATCATGGCGGTTCGCCCGGTGACGATTCAGAGCCGGCGCCGCCCTCATTGCCGTGCTCTCCGAATTCTCGACTCGCCCGTGGCGGCGGCTGCGCGACGGCGTCGAGGTCGAGTGCGAGTTGGTCACCGAGGTGCGCGGCGAGGTGGTGGGCGGTGTGCTCGTCGTCGTGAACGGTGTTGCGGACCGGTCGTTGCAGCGGGTCGATCCAGGGTGGTGGGATCACCCACGGCACACCGTTGATCATCTTTATGGTCCAGATCCCGGCATGGATGGCGGTGTGGTCGCGGCCGCACGCGGCGACCAGTTTGTCGACGTCGGTGAGTCCGCCCTCGGCCCAGGGCACTGCATGGTGGACGTCGCACCAGTCCACCGGCGCGGTGCACTCGGGGATGATGCAGCCGCGATCTCGGGCGAACACCGCCCGCCGTTGAGCCGGGGTGGCCAGGCGTTGGGCTCGTCCCTGGGCCAGGACCGCTCCGTGACCGTCGAGGATGGTCGGGGAGATCAGGGAGGTGCACAGCATCTGGGCCAGGACGTGGCGGGGTAGGGGTCCGCCGCCCGGTCCGAGGTCACTGCCGAGCCCGGCACCGGGGGTGGGTTGGGGGTGGAGGGCGGCGGTGAGTTGGTCGAGGGTGGCGATCAGGGAGATGTGGACGCCGCCCGAGGGTTTCGGCGTCGAAGTTCGTCGGGTGGACGCTTTCGCCGTCCTCGCGGTGCTGGATGAGGTGCCGTCGGTGCCGTCGGTGGTGCTCGTGTCCGCTGCGGCCTTGTCTCGGTTGCTGGTGGCGCTGCTGGCGTCGGTGGGACTACCGGCGTCGACGTCCTCGACCTCGCCGGAGTCGCCATCTGCGGTGGTGTTGCCGCGCAGGGCCATGCGGGCGAGGTGGGCCAGGGCATCGGCGCGGCGTTGCGCCGCGGTCCGCGGATCCCGCAGCGGGAGTTCACCCTGAACCTGCCCGTCCCCACCGGCATCCTGACCCGCGGGGGTGGGTTTGATGGGTTTGCTCAAGGCGTGCAGGACGTTGCGGACGATCAGTCCGTCGGCCGGGGACAACGCGAACCGCCCGACCAGCATGCCGTTGCTGTCGGTGCCCAGGTGCAGGTACCGCTTCTGGTGAGCCTTCGGGTCGAAGCCCTTGTCGGGGTTCAACGCTTCTTCGAGTTGGGTGCACAGTCGCCGGAACACGTGCGGGGCGTGCTTGCGGGCCTGCTCGGCCAGGAACTCATCCACCCGCTGGATCCCCGCGATCCCCTCCGGATCGACATGCGCCAACACATCGCTGTCGATGCGGCCCACGCAGCCCACGGCGTGGTCGACGTGGCGGCGGGAGATGTCCCCGGCCGCCAACGCAGCACCCACCTCCGGCAACCCCATCCCCGTGGCATCCAGGCCACCGGCCGGGTCGGTGCCGCCGGTGTCGATGCCGACGCCGGCGCCGTCCGGGTCGAGCCGCCGCGCCGCGGCGACATCCCGGGCGGCGGTGCCGGGATCGAGGCGTAGGGCGTGGACCAGGAAGGTGGCGGCGACCTTGCCCGCGGGGCAGGTCGGCATCGCCTCGCGTCGGTCATCCAGGGCGCGGACCAGGTGCAAGGTGGCGGCCTCGACCTGGTTGGTCAGCTGGTGCGCCGCGATCAGCGCGGTCCGTAGTTCGTCGTCCGACAGGGTCAGCGTCGGTGTGGTCTGCAGTGCACGAACCTGCGCCGACACGGCGTCCAACACCGCGGTGACCGGCGAGACCGCATGGCCGATGGTGTCGGAGGCGGCGCCGTCCGGAGTGCCGGAGGCAGCACCGTCACCGGACGGGTCGCCGTCCGGGATGGGTGTCTGCTCCGGTTCCATGAAGCGGACACTACGGGCGACCACCGACAACCAAGCCGCCTCAGAGCCCAATGAAAGCCATTGCAGCAGAATGATTTTCTGTGAAGGAACTCACTGTCACAGAGTGAGACTCCAGGGCACTTTATCCAGTGGGAAGACTCTGCGCTCAGCTCACCCAAACCGCGCGGGAGGCGCCTCGCCGCCGGGCGCCCACGGCGATCTGTCCCAGGGCGAGGCCGCCGTCGTTCGGGGGCACGAGGCGATGGGTCAGGACCGTGAAGCCCCGCTCGGACAGCGCCCGACGGGTCAGCGTGAGCAACAACCCGTTGCAGAACACCCCGCCGGACAGTGCCACGCGACGGTCGTCCACCAGGTCTGCGGCTCGGTCTGCCAGGTCCGCCACGGCCACGGCGACTGCGCGATGGAAGCCCAGGGCCATGGACGCCGGCTCGCGCCCCGCGCGAACGTCGTCCACGAGCCCGCCCACCAGGGCGGCGACGTCCCAGCGCCACGGCGGAGCAGCGGCCGGCGCGGCACCGACCACGTCAGCTGCCGGCGGCCCGAGCAACGGCAGGGTGTACTCCCCCGGCTCCTTCCCGGCGCGCACGGCCTGCTCGGCGAGCGCCTGGAGTTCCATCGCGGCCTGAGCCTCGTACCCGGCGCGGTGGCACACCCCGAGCAGCGAGGCAACGGCGTCGAACAGCCGGCCCATGCTGGACGTCGGCACGCAGCCCAGGCCCGTCGCGAGCTGGTGCGCCACCACCCGGCGCTCGTCGTCCGGGCAGGCAACCACCGGTGGCAGCGGAGGCTGATTCGCTGCGTCCCAATCGATCCCGGCGTGCCAGAGTTGGCTCAACGCCATGCGATAGGTCCGCTGCACGGTGGCGTCCCCGCCCGGCAGCGGCACGTAGTCGAGCTGCGCCAGCCGCACGAAGCTGTCATAGCGGGCGAGCAGCGCCTCGCCGCCCCAGATCGCCCCGTCGGGGCCGAAACCCGTTCCGTCGAAGGCGAACCCGAGCACCGTCGCATCCGGCTCGACCTGATTCTCGGCCATCACCGCAGCGAGATGCGCGTGGTGATGCTGGACGACGACCGGCGGCTCCAGCCCGTCGGCCGCCGCGCGACGACGCGCCCAGGCGGCACTGCGATACCCGGGGTGGGCGTCGCTGACCACCGCGCAGGGGGTCACCTCGACCAACGCCTGCAACTGGGCGAGGGCACACTCGAACGCGGTCTGCGTGGCCAGGTCATCCATGTCACCCAGGTGCCCTGACATCCAGGCGGATCGACCCTGCGCCAGGCAGAAGGTGTTCTTCAGGTCTCCCCCGACGGCCAGGGTCTCGGCCACCTCGAACGGCAGCCCAACCGGCATCGGCGCATGGCCCCGCGACCGCCGAATCGGCAGCTCGGCGCCGTCCGCGACGGTGACCACCGAGTCGTCACACGGCACGTGGATCGCCCGGTCGTGACGCAACCAGGCATCGGCGATGCCGGCCAGCCGCTCCAGCGCCGCGGCATCGTCGGTGACGATCGGTTCGCCCGCCAGGTTGCCGCTGGTCAGCACCAGCACCTGCGGCCCCGGCGGATCGTCGTGCAGGCCGAACAACAGCCGATGCAGCGCCGAGGGCGGCAGCATCACGCCGAGCCGGCCCACCCGGGGCGCCACCTCGTCGGCGACCACCGGCGCATACGGCAGCTGCGCAGCCCACTGAGCGACCGGCAGCAACACGATCGGACGACGCGGCGAACTCAGCAGACCAGCTGCCACGTCGTCGACCTCGACGATCCGGCGAGCTGTCTCGAGATCCGGCACGAGGACCGCGAACGGCTTGTCACCTCGCTGCTTTCGCCGCCGAAGCCGAGCCACGGCCTGCGGATCGGTGGCGTCGCAGGCGAGGTGGTAGCCACCGATGCCCTTCACCGCGACGATGCCGCCGGCCGCCAGCACCTGGCGGGCCCGGGCCAACGCCGCCTCACGATGGCAAGGGTCGTGGCCGGGTTCGACGAACTCCAGCTCCGGGCCGCACGCATGGCAGGCGACCGGCTGGGCGTGGAACCGCCGATCGGCGGGGTCGGCATACTCGCGGGCGCAGTCAGTGCACAGGGCGAAGCCGGCCATGGTGGTCATCGGCCGGTCGTAGGGCAACCCGGTGATGATGGTGAACCGCGGCCCACAGTTGGTGCAGGTGATGAACGGGTGGCGGTAGCGCCGATCGGCCGGATCGGTGAGCTCGGCGAGACAGTCGGCGCAGGTGGCCACGTCGGCCGGCACCAGGGTGCGTCGTCCGGGTGACCCGGAGGCCGTGGGGTCGGACGCCGCGATGGTGAAGCCGCTCTCCGGACGCGTCGGGACGTCCTGCCAGCTCACCGATTCGACCACCGACAGCGGAGGCGCCTCGCTCTCGACCGCACGGCAGAACGCCTCGACGTCCGCCGGGGCGCCCTGCACCTGGGCCAGCACCCCGTCGATGTCGTTGCTCACCTCACCGGTGAGTGCGAGCCGAGCCGCCAGGGCGTAGACGAAGGGCCGGAACCCCACCCCCTGGACGACGCCCCGCACCCGCACCTGGCGCCGGATCAGCGCCCGCCGCGGCGTCGAGGTGGCACTCAGGGGCGATTCCACAGGACCACCCGGTTGTTGCCGGAATCGGCCACGGCCAACAGGTCGCCGTGACCGTCGGGCCGTGCGTCGCGCACCGCGGACAGGCCGTAGGGCCAGCAGAATCCGTCCGAAGTCACCGCCGTCCAACGGTTCTCACCCGCAGGGTCGAACCCGTGCTGCCCCAGGACGGCGTCCGCCGGGGTGGCGATCTGCTGCGCTGCGGGCTCTCGCCAGCCGAGCACCCGGTTGTTCGCTGTGTCGCCGACCAGCAGCTCGCCCCCGAGAGCCGTTGCCGCGTAGGGGAACCGGAGTCTCGACGGCCCCTGGGGAACATGGGGCATCTCGGCGGCGGACGTGAAGCCCGGTTGGCCGAGAACCAGGTCGGCGGGGCGGTCGCCGTCCACGGGCAGCCGCCAGCCGAGCAGCCGGTGATTGCCCGCGTCGGCCACCCACAGCACCTCGCCGGCGGCGTCCGGCACCACCGCGATGGCGTGCGGCCACCGGAAGGAGTCGGCCGCGACCTCGGCACCGCGATTCTCGTCCCGGTCGCCCGGAGCGGCTTGGCCGACGATCACATCTGCGGGCCGAGTGGGATCGAAACCCGTTGCGGGCGAGACATTCCAGCCGAGAACCCGACGATTTCCGGTGTCACAGACCCACAGCCACCCGTCGTGCCAGGTGACCCCGAACGGCCAGTACAGCGAGGCGGCGCCGGCGTCCCCGCCGCGATTGGGTTCGATGCTCGACAGGTCGGGCTGCCCCAGCCACCACACCGGCTCGGGATCGTTCCGGTCGAGGGCACCGTCATAGGCCAGCACTCGGTGATTCCAGCCGTCGGCGACCAGCAGCAGCCCGTCGGCCATCGCCAACCCGGTGGGCAGGAACAACCCACGTTCGGGGCCACGGCCGCCCGCTTGCGGTCCCTCCGAATACGCATCGGCCTGGCCGATCACCACCGCTGAGTCCGCGCCGTCCGTGGCGGGCACGTCCGGCCACACCAGCAGCCGGTGGTTGCCGGTGTCGGCGGCGATGACCCGAACCGTCGGTTCCCTGGCGTCCAGCAGCACCCCGCGCGGACCGTAGAGCTGCGACGGCGTCGGGTCGGCGTCGGGCAACGCCAAGCTCAGCTCGGAGGCAGCACCGAGCACCCGCAGCGGCTGCCAGCCCCCCGTCAGTCCCCCAGCCGCACCCATACCCGGTCACCGTCCACCCGCGTCGGGTAGGCCTGCAGGCGCTTGTCCCCCGCCGACAGGCACTCCCCCGTGAGGGCCTGGTACTTGTACCCGTGCCAGGGGCAGGTGAGGACGGCGCCCTCGCCGTCCACCATGGCCCGTTCCAACGAGAACCCGGCGTGGGCACAGGCGTTGCGATAGGCGGACACCGACTCGCCGATGCGCACCAGCGCCACCGCACCCGGATCGGACGGCGCGCCGGTCGCGGTGACGCCCGGCGGATGCCAGAGCGTGACCCGGCCGTCGGGCACGTCGGCCAACGCCGGACCCCTGGTCCACTGGGTGCGCACGCTGATCGAACCCAGCGAGATGGTCACCGGCGCCGGTTCGTCGGGAGCCACCTCGACCCGCTCCAGCCCCGCCCGGGTGATCAGCGCGGTCTCGACCAGCTCGCGCAACGTGGTGGCCGACTGCGAACAGCCGCTGCACGTCCCGGACAGGCGCACCGTGGCCACCGGCGGCTCCACCGCGACCAGTTCGACTCCGCCACCGTGGGATTCGAGGTAGGGCCGCACCTCGTCCAGCGCCTGCTGGGCCAGCGTCATCGGGTCGGCCCGGACGATGCCGTGCATCACCAGCAGGGCGTAGACCACCGGGTCATCGACGAGTTCGAAGAGCAACTCCTTGCCGCGCGGGTCCTCCTTGAGCCGCCGGACGACGCGGAGCAGGCCCTCGCGATGGAATCCCTCGACGGCGGCCTTCAGGTCCATCGCCACCCGGCGCGAGGGCGCGTCGAGCAGCTCGGCACGCTCCACCGCGGTGTCGACCCGGCGCGCCGCGGCGTCCAGATCGCTCGGTGACGTCGCTGAAGTAGGCGAGTTCGGTGAGGTCTCGGTCGTCATCAGTTCTCCTAGAGGTGCCCCGACAGGGCCAGTTCGATGCCCTGGTCGACCTTGACCGTGAGCACGTCGGCGAAGGCGCGGACCGCGAGGTCCTGCAGCACCTCGGCCACGGTGCCCGAATGAACCCCCTCGACGCGGCGCTTCTCGCAGGCGCCCAGGACGAACATCGCTCCGGCGGCATTGTCCAGCAGGAAGTCCCGCAACACGGCGCGGACGAACTCGTCCAGCCAGACACCCTCGCCCTGCGGGTCGGCACGCAACGCCGCCAGGGCCGGCTCGAGCCCACCGGTGCGCTGCACCAACCGTTCGACGAACCGTTCCGCGGCGGTGTTGACCAGGAAGTCGAACTGCGCGCGCTCGTGCAACTCCATCAGACCGCCACCGCCATCAGGGACTCGTCCGGGTGTGGGCCAGCACATCGGCCAGCGCGGCGTCCACGGTGGCCACCGAGCCGGCGTCACCACCGCGATCGAACAGCTCGCGGGCCTGGGTGAGCTTGACCGTGGCCTGGTCGTGGATGCCCAGGTGGGCCAGCGCCGTCCCCTGGTTGGCCAGCACCCGGGCGTACCCGAGCGGGTCGGCGTCCTCCGAGCGAACGGCGAGCACCTCCTCGTACATGTCCACCGCCTCGACCAGGTTCTCGACCGGATGCGTGGTCGGCAGGTGCTGCAAAGCGTTGGCCAGGTTGAGGGTCACCATGGCCCACTCGCGCGGGTGGTCCTCACGGGTGTAGTAGGTCAGCGCCTCGCGCAGCGACTGGACGGCGACCCCGCGGCGCAGCTTGTCGCGGGCCTCCCCCACCGGCATCGCCAGGTAGGCCAGCGCCAGGTTGGAGTGCGCGAAGGCATAGCGCTGCGGCTGGGACTCCTTGCGCAGCAGGCGAAGCGCGAGGTGATACATCCGGATCGCCTCGAGCAACAGATGGGTCGCGTTGCCGGAGTGCGAGGCCAGCTCCTGGTAGGCGGTCGCCTGGCCGAGGGCCAGTTCGGCCATCGCCGGTTCGACGGCGTCCAGGCCGCGCAGCGCGTCGACCGCCTCGCGATAGGCCTCGACCACGTCGCTATCGGCGCCGTTGACCTCTTGCAGCAGGGAGGCCTGCTGGCCGAGCAGCAGCGCCCCCAGCACGGCGCTCACCGGGCGGGCCGCGGCCTCGGCCGAGACCAGCGCGTCCAATGCCCCCTGCGGATCACCACGTTCCAGCGCCGCGGCGGCGCGCGCCGCCAGCACGTGGGCGGCGATCTCACCGGTCAGCGCCCCGGACTCGATCACCGAGGCCTCCGGCAGCTCGGCGGGACAGCCCAGGCTGTAGGCAGCCACCTCGATCAGCGCCGAGAGCTCGGCGTCACCCTCGGCCGCTGCGGCCGCGCGGGCCGCCTGCAACGAGGTCTGGTCACCGGTGAGCACGAAGTGGTTGTAGGCGTTCACGCCGCCGGCGTCCGGGTCGATCAGCTTCGCCGCGTCGTCCACCGCGCCGTTCGCAGCCAGGGCGAACGCGGCCAACGGCTCCGGCCACGGATCGGGCAGGTGCCCGCTGAGCAGCCGCCGCACCGCCTCGGCGCACTCGGCGGCCTCCGCCGATCCCGGTGGCTGGGGCGGGACGGCCAGCCAGCCCGCGGGCAGCGGCAGCACGCCGATCGGCTGGGGCCGGCTCAGCGGCATCGCGGTGATCCCTTCTGCGGGTGGCGGTTCGCCTCGATCGTGACCTCACCAGCCGGTCGGTGGTGGAACGTCTCGATCGGCGGCGCGCCGGATGTGGTGGGCAGCCACCTTCGCATGCTTCTCGGTGAGATACGGCCCGATCCGGCGACGCACCACATCCTCGGCGAAGCCGACGACGAGTTCGACCCACCACCCGGCGTGATCCGCGGTGACCTCGCAGCCGAGCACCGCACCCGAGTCGTCGACCGGGCCGGCCGGAGGTGTCTCCGGTGGCTCGTCAGGGGTTTCGGTCGCCACCCGATCACCCGGCCACCTCGGCCCCGACCTCGGCCAGCACGAGATCGAGCACCCGCTCCATGCCCGCCCGCACCGGGTCGGTCAGCTCCGCCCCCGGCTCGGTCGAGGCCGCCTCGATCAGGAACACCACGACGTCCCTCGGGTAGGCGTCCTTGAGCAGCCACCGCCCGACCGCCAGCGCGTGATCCCAGCGAAAGGCGTGCTGGTTCAAGCCGTCCACCGGTGGCAGCTGCTCGAGTTCCTCACCGGGCACGCGGAACACGGTGCCGGGTTCGGCACCGGTCCGCGCGGCGTCCACGATCACGACCTTGCGCCGGCCGCGCATCTTGAACGCCACGTCCATGCCGGCGGTCCCGCCGTCGACCAGCTCGACATCGTCCGGCACTCCCTGGTCCCACAGGTGCCGGATCAGCGTCGGGCCGACCGCGTCGTCCCCGCGCAACAAGTTGCCGCACCCGATCACCAGGTGCGGAACCACCGGCGGGGACGGCGGTTCCGTGTGTTCCGCGCTGCCCGGGTCGGCCGGCGATGCGCCGCTCACATGCCGCCGACGACGAACTTCGACAGCTGCTTGCCGGTCTTGCCGTCGTAGGCGTGCACGGTGCAGACCAGGCAGGAGTCGAACGACCGGGCGACGTGACCGAGCTCGACCGGGTCGGCGGTGTTGGCCACCGGGGTGCCCAGGAACGCCTTCTCGATCGGGCCGACCACCTGGTCGGCGTCCCGCGGGCCGACGTTCCAGGCGGTCGGGGTGATCACCTGGTAGTTCTCGATCTTGCCGTTCTCCAACACGATCCAGTCCGACAGCGCACCGCGGGCGGCCTCGGTGGAGCCGAAGCCCTTGCCCGATTCGCGCTCGACGGGCTTGGCGTAGAACTTGTCGTGCAGGTCGAGCTCGTCGAGCCACCTGCGGGCCATCGTGTAGTACTTGGCCAGCTCGTGGGTGCGGGCGAGCACCCGGGTCAGCACCGAGGGTCCCTCGCTGTTGATCACGTTGAGGAACAACGGGTCCGCGTCCTGGTGGGCGGCCGGGTCGGGCTGGGCGGCCATGACCTGGCGGGCCAGCGGCCCCACCTCGAGCGGCACGTAGCCCAGGCCCGGGACGTCGTAGCGCGGCGACTTGGCCCAGGAGTACTTGTCCTGCGCCTTGCCCTGCGCCGGGTCGATCGGGTCGGTGACGCCGTCGAACGGGTGGTGCGCACCGGTGCCCTTGTAGAAGGAGTGGGTGTGGTCCTCGCGCACCCGGGCCTGGTCGAACTCGTGGAACCCGCCGCCGGCGTAGATGCCCGAGCGCGAGATCAGCGCCGCGTTGCGGCCCTCGATGGTCGGGTTCTGGTAGAGCTCGGGGTCGAGGTAGGTGCCGGTGGACAGGAAGTTGCCGTGGCCCTGACCGTACGTGTCCAGGCCGACCTCGAGCGCGTAGCGGATGAAGAAACCGCAGTCACTGTTGTAGTGACCCTCGTTCTCGTTCATCCAGGCGAGGATGTCCTCCCAGGTCTTGTTCTCCATCCAGCGCTCGACCGAGCCGCCCAGCCACTCCTTCTCGAGCCACTCGTTCTTCCAGTACTCGAGGATCGAGATCGAGCGCGTGACGTCCGACAGCGTCGGCGCGCTCATCACCCCGCCCGGGATCATGAACGAGGAGTGCGGCCACTGCCCGCCGAAGATCGCGTAGACCTCGACCGGCTTGTTCGACAGCGTCACGCCTTTCTCGTAGGCGGTGCCGACGAACGGGGCGAACCGGCGCACCGCCTCGTCGTAGGACGGGGTCTTGGCGTACCGCTTGTTGGTCAGGTCGATCGCGAAGATCGCGTAGAAGTACCGCGGGATCGACTGCAGCGTCTCGCAGATCTGCGCGATGTTGCGGATCCGGGTGCCGTTCGGCGGCACGTGCGTCTTCCACGCGGTGTCCAGGGCGTAGACCGCCTTGTACAGGTGGCTGCCGCCGCAGATCCCGCAGATGCGCGGGGTGACGATCAGGCCGGCCTGCGGGTCCTTGCCCTTGAGGATCATCTCGAAGCCGCGGAACATGCCGGCCGTCGTCCAGGCGTCGGTGACGACGCCGTCGGTGAGGGTGACCCGGACGTCGAGGTCGCCCTCGACCCGCCCGAGCGGGCTGACGTGAAGGTCCATGGTGCTGGTCACGGTTGCTCCTGTGCGTGAACGGGTGGACGTCGGACGGGTGTCGCAGAGGGGTACGGACTAGACCACGAACATGTCTTCCTTGGACCACTGCGGGGCCGCGATCTTGGCGGCGGCGGCGTGGGCCATGTACGTCAGGTGATCGGTGCCGGTCGGCACCTCCTTGGGCACGGTGCCCGAGACCTTGGCGGTCTTGAAGATGGTGCCGGGCATCAGGTCCCCGTGCGGGTAGCCGGGCTCGGTGCAGCCGGTGCACGGGTGGCCGGCGCGGGTCTTGGACGACTGCCGGTTCCACAGGATGCGGTTGCACGGGCTGTGGGTCATCGGGCCACGGCAGCCGAACTCGTAGAACAGGCAGCCGGTGCGGGTGCCCTGGCCGAAGTCGATCGTCGACTGCTTGTACTCGAAGAACTGCACCCGGGTGCACCCGGTCTGGGTGAACGAGCTGAAGAACGTCTTGGGACGCTGCAGGTCGTCCAGCGCGATGTCGGCGGTGCGACCGGCGGCCAGCGCCACCACCACCTGGGTGATCCAGTCCGGGTGGGCCGGGCAACCCGGGATGTTCACCACGGGCAGGCCCATTGCCGAGACGAAGTCCTTGCCCAGGAACCCACCCCGATCGCCCTTGAGGTACTGCAGGCCGATCGCGTCGGTCGGGTTGGGCGGCGTCGCCGGAATGCCACCCCACGCCGAGCAGTCGCCCACCGCGACCACGACCCCGGCCTTCGGCGCGATCTCGGCCACCCAGTCCTTCATCGGGCGCTCGGCGAACATGTCGTAGCGTCCGGAGCCGTTCGGCCCCATGAGCACCGAACCCTCGTAGACGAAGATGTCGACCTGGCGCTCGCCGGAGGCGCACTCACGCAGGATCTGCTGCACCTGATCGCCCAGCTCCATACCGAGCGAGGGATGCCAGATCACGTCGATCCCGAAGTCGGTCACGAGGTCGACCGCGGTCGGCTCCTCGGCGTTCAGGAACGACATCGTGTTGCCGCTGCAGGCGCCGCCCTCGAGCCAGAGCAGTGTGGCCATCAGGTCCTCCGGGTGGTGTGGGCTGGTGCGGTGTACTCGGGCGTCAGCGCGAGCAGCCTCGTCAGCAGCTCCTCGACGCCCGCACCGGTGCGAGCGCTGGTACGCAGCACCGGCAGATCGGGGTTCACATCACGCACGGCCTCGGCGAAGACTGCTTCGTCGAAGCCGCAGGGTTCGATCAGGTCGATCTTGGTCAGCACGGCCAGATCGGCCCAGCGATAGGCCGTGGGGTACTTCACCGGCTTGTCCTCGCCCTCGGTGACGCTGGCGAGCACGATGCGGGCCGACTCCCCGAGGTCGTAGGACGCCGGGCAGACCAGGTTGCCGACGTTCTCGATCAGCAGCAGCCGGGTGCCCTCGGGCAACCAACCCGCGAGGTGATCGCGCACCAGGTCGGCCTCGAGGTGACACAGACCGTCCGTGACCACCTGCCGTACCGGGGCGCCGGAGCGGGCCAGCCGCTTGGCGTCGTTCTCGGTGGCCAGGTCACCGGTGAGCGCCGCCACCGGGATGCCCCGCTCGACGCAGCGGGTGAGCAGCAGCTCGAGCAGCGCCGTCTTGCCGCTGCCGGGGCTGGACAGCAGGTTGACCGCCACCGCGCCGGCCGCCGCCAGATCCGCGCGCAGCGCCCCCGCCAGGTCGTCGTTCTTGGCCAGGACGGCGGTGCGCAGGTCGATCAGGCTGGTGCCGGCCATAAGGCGGTCACCGCCACGGCGTCCTCGTCGTCCACCTCGATGGTGGCGATCTCGAGCTCACGCCCGCCGATCACGTCCACCTCGCGCCCGGTGCAGCCGGGGCAACGCACCGGCATCGGCTCGGGCAGGTCGGCCTCCACACCGCAGGCGCGGCAGGACGTCCGCACCGGTACCGGCTCGACGTCCAGCCGGGCGCCGGCCACGGCGGTCCCGGACGCCGCGACGTCCCAGGCGAATCCGAGGGCCTGCGGCACCACCCCCGAGAGCACGCCGACCCGCAACTGCACCGACCGCACGGCCCGGCCCGGGGCTCGCTGGGCCAACGCGTCCGCGACGGTGCGGACCACGGAGGCGGCGATCGACAGTTCGTGCACGGGCTGCGGCCGGGTCAGAGGGTCTTGCCGATGGCGCGGGCGACCTCGACCAACATGCCCAGGCCCCGGGCGACGTCCGGGTCGTGTAGCGCGCGGAAGGCGGGCCGCAGGCCGCTCACGGTGGTCCGCTGCGTCTCGGCGACTCGCACACCCTCGACGGCGGCGTTCGCGAACCGCCCCAGCAGATCGACGACCTGCCGGCTGAACATGCCCGACTCGATCAACGCGGTCGCCGCGTCGGCGATGGCCGGGGCCTCCTCGACCAGTTTGCGGGCCGGCTCGACCAGGTACCCCGGGCCGTGACCCGCAGCGCCGCGCATCTCGTGCACCGCGCTCACCACGTTCTCGGTGATGGTGTCGCCCCGCTCCAGGAACCCGTTGACCATCGTGGCGAGCAGGGCCAGAGTTCCCACGTTGTCGAGCAGGGCATTCAAGGATGCGGCCACCTCGGGATCGTCCAGCCGAGCACGCAGTTGATCGACCGGAGTGCTGCTCAACACGTCGGTCATGCGGGTGACCTCCTCGACAGGCGACTCTCCCGACCGGAGGCTAGCGTGAGAAGGGCCTATGTGTCTGTAGTCACAACGACGGGTCGTCGCGTCGGTACCAACGCACCTGTCGCTGCCGGGCGCGACCCGGTAACGGACGACGCCCGCGATGCGGTCAGTCGACCTTCAGACCCGTGCGGCAGGCGTCGGCCACGGTGGTGAAGTCCGGCGTGACCCGAGGGATCGAGCTCCAGAACATGGCATAGCGGCCGGGCTTGGTCTCGACCATCACCAGGGTCATGTGCTCGCTGGTCACGGCCAGATCGGGGTCGGACAGCGAGATGGTCGACTCGATGGTCCAGGCCGAGGCTCCGTCGACGGTCGTGGCCTCGTCGCGAGTGCGTTTCTCGCTGTACTCGGCCACCGTGTACTGGGTGGCCACCAGGCAGTCCGCTGCCGCGCGGGCAGCCGACTGCACCGAGGTGATCTTCGGGTCCTGGCGCAGCTCGGCGATCACCAGGCCGGCGGCCCAGCCGGAGGTGCCGTAGTCGGCCACCTGCACCATCTGCACCGCGCCCGAGGCCGCCAGCGGGAAGGCGAAGTCACTGGTGACCGGCGCCGGCCACGGGCCGCCCGGCTGCGGGTAGGACAGACCCCCCGCGCTCACCCGACCGGCGGTGGTCTGCGGAGCCGCGGTGGTGGGCGCGAGGGCCTCGCACGAGATGCCTCGGATGGTCGGGGCGGGCTTGGCCGGGGTACCCCCGCCCGGGGTCGGTTGTCCGGACGGCGCGCCGCCGGGCTGCCCGACCGCGGACGGCGCCGACGAGGGTTGCTCGGCGGTGGTGCCTGCGCCCTTGGTGCTGAAGATCCACGCCACGCCCAGGACCAGGGCCAGCAGGCCGGCCACCCCGGCGACGATCGGTCCGACCCGCCGCTTCGGCGACACCAGGGCGTGCGGGTCGAAGCCGGTCGCCCCCGGCGACCAGGCGCCGTGAGGCGGCAGCGGCGGTACGGGTGGACCGGCGGCGTCCGAGGGGTCCAACGGCAGGGTGGAGGCCTGACCGGGGCTCCAGGGCTGCGGCGGCACCGGTGTCGGTGGGGCCGTTGGGGCTGGTTGGGCTGGTTGAGCCGGTTGCGCAGCGGGAGGTTGCGCGGCGAGGGCCATGGTGGTGTGCGACGTCCAGGACGCACCGTCCCAGTACCTCAGCTGCCCGTATCCGCCCTGTGGGTCGGGGTACCACCCCGGCGCTGCGCTCACGGGCGTCAGTGTACGAAGGCCTCCCACCCGTTCGGGGCCTGCCGATGCATCGCGCCTCACCGAACGAGCCATCCGACTTCGCCCGGCGACGTATCAACCGGCCCCCCGACGACCTCTCACCGGTTGTCGCCGTTCCTTCGCAGGCAGGAGCGACGGCAGGTCCGCCCGTTCTTCCCCGGGGTTCTGCTCTGCCGGAGGGGAGGGCGAGACCGGGCTCCGGCTCGGTGTCGCCCAGACCAGTTCCCCGGGGAAGATGTGCACCACCCACGAACCCCTGCGGAGGCCGTCGAGGGTTGCTCACGGCCTCTGCAGGAACCAAGCTGACAGGTGCTCAGCGTCGAGCTCTCTGGTCCCGTCGATCACGAACACGTCGATCCACGAAACTTTGGAGTTCCGATGAGCCCTGCGCCCGACGATCCCCAGGGCACCTTCTTCGACCGGCCGATGTACGCCGTCGAGGTGCGCAACTGGCCGACGGACAAGATCTATCCGCCGCAGGCGTACGAGGAACCCGCCCTCGCCCCACCCGGGGCCGAGCTGACGGTGGCACCGATCGCCCCGGACGACGCCCGGCCGCTGCCACCCCTCGACCCGGCCACGATGCTGTTGCGCACCGGGGACTTCTCGCTGCGCAACAGCGGTAACCGGACCCTGAACGCCCCCAAGCGATCGTGGAAGGCCGAGCTCGATCAGGGCCCCGGCCCGGACGGCGAGATCGCCGGCATGACCTGCCTGAACATGAAGTCGATGGTCAACGACCCGTCGCAGCTGCGCGAGGCGCTCGCCTGGCAGCTGTTCGCCTCGGCGGGGGTGACGGCCTCGCAGCACACCTACACCCGGTTCGGCATCAACGGCCGCTACCTGGGCCTGTTCTCGGTGATCGAGCAGGTCGACAAGGCGATGCTGGCCCGTCACGTCGAGGGCAAGGTGCGGGGCAACCTGTTCAAGGTCGGCTGCGGGGCCATCGGCTGCGGCACCCTCCAGTACCGCGTCGGCAGCGACGGCGACGACAGCGGCCGGCAGTACCAGACCCCACCCGAGGCCGCCGGAGCGGCCGGGTCGAGCCTGGAATCCGAGGCCACCTACCGGCTGCGGTCCTTCTCCAAGGCGCCCGATGCCGAGAGCTTCGACGACCTGGCCGCCCTGGCGCGCACCGTGAACGGGATCGGCCTACCGGGGGGCGAGGAGCGGTTCGCCACCGACGCCTTCGCCGACCGCGTCCGGGCGATCTTCGACGTCGAGCCCTTCCTGCGGTGGGCGGCGGTCAACGTGCTGCTCGGCGCCTGGGACAACTACTTCGCCACGCCGGGCAACTACTACCTGTACAACGCCACCCGGACGCCCGGCTCGCGCGACGTGATCGGGGAGCCGTTCTTCCGGTTCATCCCGTGGGACTACGACAACTCCTTCGGGATCGACTACTTCGGGACGCGTTGGCAGGACACCGATCTGCTCGACTGGCCGGCCAACACCGAGGCGTACTGGCGGTTCAACTCGAGCCGTTCCGGCCACGCCAAGCGCAGCAAGATCCCCATGGTGACCAACCTGTTGCGCCACGGGGACTTCCGTCGCTACTACCTCGATCAGGTCGAGCACCTGCTAGACACCACCCTCGCGCCGGCCGGCATCGACGCCGAACTCGCCCGACTCTGGCCACTGGTGTCCACGTCGGCCTACGCCGAGTCGGACACCCCGCACGGCGCACCGTTCACGGGCCGGCTGTTCAGCAATGACGAGGTCTACCGCCATGCGTTCCTGCAGTGGGAGATCGCTCGCCCGGACCGGTTCGTCAACGGCATCCGGCACTACGTGCTGATGCGCCACGACCGGGCGCGGGATCAGCTGAAGACCCTCTGAACTCGGGCAGACTCGTGGCCATGCCCATCATCAGGCCCACCACCGGGCCTGGAGCTCACGACGTTCTCGTGCTGCTGCGCGAGGCCAAACTGGCCGACGTGCTCGGCCCGCGGCTGCTCGACCGCCTCGGCACCGACCGGCTCGAGGCCAGTGGCGTGCTGGCCACGGCACACGGCCTGTGGGTGGTCTTCGACAACGTGCCCCACCTGGTGCGCGTCGACGCCGAGCTGCCGGTGCCCGACCCCGACGCCACGGTGGTGCTTCACCCGAGCGAGTCGCTCGGCTTCGAGGACCTGGCGCTCGATGCCGCCACCGGCCGGTTCTTCACCGTCATCGAGGCGCAGGAACGCTACCCCGGGGTGTGGATGGCCCGGGTCTGGGAGTTCGACGCCGACGTCCGCCCGGTGCGCACCCGGTGGCTGGATCTCGACCTGCCCAGCCAGAACAAGGGCATCGAGGGCATCAGTCACCTGCGCCGCGGTGGGACGGAGTACCTGCTGGCCCTCACCGAGGGCAATCACGGCGCCGACGGGGCGGTCGGCCGCCAGGTCGGCGCCGGCCGGGTTCACGTGTTCACCCCGCAGGACGCCGACAGCTGGCGGCACGTCGCCACCATCGAGCTGCCCCCGAGTCTGGCCGCCGTGGACTACAGCGGCATCAGCGTGCGCGACGAGCGGATCGCGGTGCTCTCACAGTGTTCGGGCGTGCTCTGGACGGGGTACCTGTCATCGGACAGCTGGGACATCATGGATCAGGGAGTGACCTATCGGTTGCCCCTTGATGATCGGGGTCGCGTCGTCTACGGGACGGCCGAGGGGGTTTCATGGCTCAGCGCCAACACGGTGGCGATCGCCTCGGATCGAGCGAAACGCGAACAACCACAACGCATTCGGGCGAAGGACCAATCGCTGCACGTGTTCCGGCTGCCGTGAGGACGCTGCACGGCCTGTTCCAGCGTCGCGTTCCCGGGGACGACGCGCTGCTCGAGCTGTGCCGGCTGCGTTTCGCCCAGAGCGGGCTGGCCGCCGAGATCTACGGCGATTCGCCGAGTGGCATGGATCACGAGTTGGCCTTCGTGCCCACCCCGTCCTCGCTCGATCGGCGCCCGCTGGTTCACCTGCCCCGCCACCTCGACCTGCTCGACGAGGGTGCCCTGCGGATGGTGCGCACCATGGTGCGTCACGCCGGCGACCGCGTGGCGGGGTTCGTCGTCCATGATCGGCGCCATATGCCGTCCCGGCTGCCCGAGCTGGCGCGCGCGGGCGAGGCGATCTCGGCCGAGCTGGCCCGGTTCGGCGATGCCTGGCTGTTCCTGGAGTACGCCGCCGGCAACCGGTTCGACGAGTTCACCACCCTGGCGCGGCGGCTGGCGAGCAGCGGCCGGGTCGGGGTGTGCATCGACACCGGGCACGTCGGGGTGCGAGCGGCCCGCTGGGCCTTCGCCGCGCGGCGTCCGGAGCTGGAGGTGGACCTGATCGCGCTCACCGGCGCCGACGCGCGCCTGCCCGACCTGCTGGACGACGTCCGCGCGGCCACGGCGCAGGCGACGGCCGCCGTGACCCGGCTGATCCGGTCGGTGGCCACCGACGGCACCCGGGTGCACCTGCACGTGCACGACGGGCACCCGCTGGTGGACGGCCTGGCCGATCACTTCGGGTTCCTGGGGCGGCTACCGGTGCCGTTCGAGGTCGTCGGGCGCCGGTCGCTGGAGCCACTGTTCGGGCCGGCCGGGCTGGCCGAGATCCTGCGCACCGTCGAGCAGTCGCTCGGCGATCGCGCCTCGGCGACCCTGGAGATTCATCAGGGGTTCGGCCGGTTGGGCCTGGACGCCGAGGCCCGCGCGCTGTTCGGGCACTGGGGCAACCTGACCAGCGCCGAGCAGACCAACGCTCATCTGGCGTTGTTGTCCGAGAACGCCGAGTTGGTGCGGGCGGTGTCGTCCTCGGCGCTCGGGGTGGGTGCCGTGGCGGGTGCGACGCTGAGGCGCGGCAGCAGTGGGTGAACCAGCGGCCCGATGCCGAGCGCGTAGAGGATCGTGCCCGGGCCGAAGTTGCCGCCCATGAGCCAACCGGTGGCCACCACGGTGACCTCGATCGCCATCCGCACCCAGCGCACCGGCCACCCGGTGCGGGCGCACAGGCCGGTCATCAGGCCGTCGCGCGGGCCGGGGCCGAGGCGGGCGCCGATGTAGGCCCCCGAGGCGACAGCGTTGAGCAGCAACGCGAAGACCACGTAGCCGATGCGGATCGCCAGCACGTCCGGTTGCGGGACCCAGGGCAGCACCAGGTCGACCACCACGCCGATCACCAGGGCGTTGCTGATCGTGCCCAACCCGGGGCGCTGCCGCAGCGGGATCCACAGCAGCAGTACGGCGATGCCCACCGCGACGGTCATCCGGCCGAGGGTGGTGTGCACGCCGAACCTGTCCAGCATCCGCACGATGCCCTGGTGCAGCACGTCCCACGGCATCACGCCGAGGCGCGCCCGGACGAAGAACGCCATCGATGCCCCGAACAGGAACAGGCCGAGGTAGAGCTGGGTCAGCCGGCGGACGGGGCGATCGAGTCGGGGCAGCCGGTCGAGGGTGGGCAGGGGCACCGGCGAACTGTCCCACAGCCGGTGGCCAGTCACCGTCCGACGAGCGTTCCGGTCCGCGGTTTGAGACGATCGACGGCATGTTCGGACTGGGACGCTCACGCATGGTCGACCAGCAGCACGCTCTGCCGGGTCGCGATCACCGACCGTTCACCGTGCCGGCGACACACGCCGTCCTCGGGACGCCGCTCGAGGGGCCGTGGCCCGAGGGCACCGAGGTGCTGTACGTCGGCCTGGGGTGCTTCTGGGGTGCCGAGAAGGAGTATTGGCAGATCCCCGGGGTGGTGACGACGGCGGCCGGCTACATGGGCGGCTTCACGCCGAACCCCACCTACGAGGAAACCTGCTCCGGCAAGACCGGGCACACCGAGACGGTGATGGTCGCCTTCGACCCGCAGCGCGTCAGCGTGCGGGACCTGCTCGCGGTGTTCTGGGAGTCGCACGACCCGACCCAGCTGAACCGCCAGGGCAACGACATCGGCACCCAGTACCGCTCGGCGTTCTTCTGGACGACGCCCGACCAGGCCGCGGCCTATGCCGCCACCCGCGCGGCGTTCGGGGCCACCCTGGCGAAGGCCGGGTACGGCGAGATCACCACCGATGCGCGCTCGTCCGCCGAGGCCGGGCCGTTCTACTACGCCGAGGACTACCACCAGCAGTACCTGCACAAGAACCCGGCCGGGTACTGCCCGATCCACTCGACGGGGTTGAGCTGCCGGGCGTAGTTCGTCAATGGCGGGATTCCGTGCGCTCTGGCGACACTGAACCCCGCCGATCCTGACGGGTCGAGGCTCGCCGCAGGCTGCGGAGGTGGTTCAGGCCAGGCCTTCCTCTTGCCTGCATCACGCACGATGCAGGCAGCCCACCGCATCATGAACGGCTCGCTGTCGTAGCGGGCGTGGTCGGGAGGACGGAATCATGACCGGCATGGGTCAGGACGACGAGCCCGGCTGGTACGCGGTGCGCTGCGTGTTCCGGTGGAAGCGACGCGCCCGACGCCGGATGCGGACGTACGAGGAGCGCATCACCCTGTGGCGGGCCACCAGCTGGCAGGAAGTGTTCGCCAGGGCGGAGGCCGAGGCGCACAGCTACGCCGCTGAGCTCGAGCACGTCGCCTACCTGGAGTTCGCCCAGGCCTACCGGCTCGTCGACGAACCAGGCGACGGCGCCGAGGTCTTCTCGCTTCTGCGAGACAGTCCCTTGCGACGTCGGCGGTATCTGCGTTCCTTCTTCGCCACCGGCACCGAACGACAGGGTCACCCGTGAGCACCCCATCAGGGCCAGGGGTGCCAAACGTGGCGAATAGCCCTCGATCGGCACCACTGGGGCAGGGTGCCGAGCCGACCTGCGTACTCGAGATAGCGCAGTGGCGCTATGCCGTGCGGTGGGTGGCGGGCGTGGCGCTGTTCCTCTTGTCCCAGGCTGTCTTCATGGACGTCGGGATGGCCGTTGTCCTGGGCACCGCGCGACGGGTTCTCGGCGCCGAGCCTACGTACATGTATCACCTGAACAACTGGGCGGGTTGGGCCGCCTTCGCCGTTCTGACGTTCGTGGTGGGGCTGGTCCCTGCGCTCTACCGCGTTGCGCGTTGGCGGTGGTCCGGGCAAATCCTGCTCACCGCCGCCTCGGTCGAGGTTCGCTCGTCCGGACAGTGGTCAGGCCTGCCCGCTGTGCCGTGGCGTGATACCAGCGCCTTCGCCTCGGCCGGCACAGGCCTGCGGTGGACACAACCTTTCTGGCTCACGGCGCGCGCCCAGTGTCCGGCGAGTGACGGTGGCGAACCGACCGAACTGGTCATCCCCCTCAGCGTGCGAGGCATGTCTCCAACGGAGGTCATCGAACTGCTCAATCGCTACCGACTCACAGCACTCGGGGCCGCCGAGCGTTGAGGTCCGGGCCACCTCGTGCCGCGGACAACGTGCACGGACAACGTGATCACCGTGGTGGTGGGGGGACGGCCCAGGAGTGGGGCTCGACGGTCTGGCCATCGACGGTGAAGGGGTCGTCGCCGATGTTCAGGGCGAGGGTCAGGCGCGAACCGGTGGCGGCGGCAGCGGAGCCCGGGGCGGTCAGGTCGATCACCATGGTCGTGTTCGTGACCTCGCGGACGGCGAGGGTGGCGTCCACCAGCCAGGGATGGTTGCGACGCAGGCCGATCAGGCGCTGGTGCAGTTCGTAGGCCTCGGCGCCGAAGGGCAGCAGGTCGTCCGGGGACTCCGGGAACGGCGGACGCACCGCGTCGTCCCCGTGGGGTCGCTTCAACTTGCGGGCGTCGAAGGCCTGCTCGTCACCGGCATAGATCGACGGGACGCCGGGCAGCAGCATCAGCAGGGCCACGGCGAGCGGCAGGTGGCGGATGTCGTAGAGCTTGGTGGCGATGCGGGTGACGTCGTGATTGCCGATGAACGTCTGCGGCCGGAACGTCTCGCAGAACCCCGCGTGGCGGGTGAGGGCATGCTGCAACTCGAACAGGTTCTTGTCGTTCATCGAGTGCCAGATGCCGTGCCACAGTTCGTATTGCGTCACGGTGTCGACCCCGGACGTCGCCACGAACTCGGGGTAGTCACCGTGGATCACCTCGCCGAGCAGCCAGCAGTCGGGGTAGCGCTGCTTCACCCGACGGGTGATGTCCGACCAGGCCTTCGCCCCCGGCGAATACGCGGCGTCCAACCGCCAGCCGTCGATACCGCGAGCCAGCCAGTGGCACATCACCTCGACGACGTAGTCGGCCACGGGCGGGTGGCTGAGGTCGAGCTCGACCAGGTCGAAGTTGCCCTCGAACACCCGCGGGTGCTCGCCCTCCCAGCGCAACCAGCGGCCGTCGTCCGTATCGGGCCCGGCCTCCCAGGCCCGCTGCACGATCTCGTGATCGGCCGCCAGGTGGTTGAACACGCCGTCCAGCACCAGCCGCAGACCGCGCGACCTTGCCTGCGTCACCAGGTCGTCGAGATCGGCGTCGTCGCCCAGCCGTGGGTCGATCCGGAGGTGGTCGAGGGTGTCGTAACCGTGCGAGACCGAGGCGAACATCGGCCCCAGGATCAGGCCGTTGCATCCCAGCTCGACCACGTAGTCGAGCCAGGTGACGATCCGGCCCAATCGATGCCGAACCTGCCCGTCGGACAACTCCTCCAGGCGCGACTCGCCGCCGACGAAACGCAGCGGGTACAGGTGCCACCAGATCGTCGTGGCCGACCAGTCCATGGCGTCAGCCTACGGCCGAGGTCCGGACGTGAGGCTGCCCTGCCAGGTGGGACGCAGCACGTGGCGCCCCTCGACCAGGACGGCGTGGCGCACCTCGACCCTCGCCTGGCGCCCCTCGAGCACCACGGTCATCACCCCGTTGGCGAACCAGACTCCCCGATCGAGGCGCCACCGCATCGGCACGTCCTGCACCGCGGCCGTGCGCGCCACCCGGTGCGTCGTCAGGGCCGCGAGCCGGCCACTCAGGGCCCTGGTGGCCAGCTGCATCACCCGGCCCAGCCGGTTGCGCAACGGCGACATTGTCAGCTGCACCACCGCCGTTCGCCGCGGGTCCACCCCCGGAATGCTCGCCCTGGCCACGTACGAGCTGTGGATGTCACCCGACAGGAACACCACGCTCGCCGGCGGCTCGCCCGCCGGGTCGCGGCCGACGCCCGCCACCTCGTCGAGCAGGCCGCACAGCCGGTGCAGGCTGGCCCCGAACGACGCCCAGTGTTCGAGATCCATGAGCTGGCGCAGCTTTTCGGCGATCCGGACGGCGTGGCGTCCCCACGCGCCACCGACCACCGCCTCGTCCCAGCCTTCCAGATGGTGAATCGCGGGCGGCAACATCACCGGCAGGGTCGAGCCGATCAGCAGATGATCGAGGCGGCGTTCCAGCACCCGATCGCGGAACCAGGCCCACTCGACGTCGTCCACGATGGCGCGGTGATCGGGGTCGAGCGAGCGCGAGCAGCGGGTGTCGACCACCACCAATCGGACGGCGTCCCCGAGGTCACGCACCATGCTCCACCGCGCGCTCGACGGGTCGGCATCGGCCTCGAAGGCGAACTCGTCCAACCGATTCGTACGCACCGCGTCGTCCGGCTCGGTACGCACCAGGTGGTACAGCGGTTCGGTGTCCAGCTCCTCCGGCGACAGGTTGCCGAGGTGTTGGTAGACCCAGTAGGAGCCCAGCCCCCCGACCACCCGATCCCGCCACCAGATCTGTGACGTGACCTGCTCGCGCCAGGCGAGGGAGGTGTTCCAGTCATCGCGCAGGTCGTGGTCGTCGAGCATCATCACGGTGGGCACGGTCGAGAGCAGCCACCGCACGGCGGGCTCGCTCCAGGTCTCGTGATAGAGCCAGGTGTACTCCTCGAAATCGGCGATCTCCTCGGCCATCTCGGGGTCGGGCCGCACCCGCTCGCGCAGCCGGGCGCGGATGGCGTCCGAGGGTTCGTCCGCGTAGATCTGATCGCCGTCCAGCAGCAGCAGGTCGGGCCACTCGGGGTGCGGCGTCCTGGTCAGGTGTTCGGCGAGCGCGACCAGCGCATCCGGGCCGAACCGGCGCACGCCGGCGTCGTCCAGGGGTGCGCTCTGCCGGCAGCTGCCGAACGTCAGCCGGACGACGTCGCCGTCACCCGGGGTGCGGATCACGCTGGCGGGAAAGCCGTTCGCGGGATCGGGCCAGACCGCCTCGCCGTCGAGCAGGACCCGGTACTCGGTGACCGACCCGGGGGACAACCCCTGCAGCAGGACCAGGGCGTAGTGGTGGCCGTGCACCGACCAGGTCGGCTCGGTCGCCGAGACGGCATCGTCGCCAGGCACCTCACCAGGCACCTCGGTGTGGACCTCGACCCGGCAGGGCCGGTCGGTCTCGACCCAGATCGTCGCCCGGGTGGCGTCCACGTGGCGCAGTAGTGGCCCGACCAGCAGTTCCGCCGTCCCCATGACCGGACCATAGGGTGCTATCGTCCGATATCATCACTCGTCGGGAGGTGGCCATGGCCAACGTACTCATCCGCAACATCGACGAGGACGACCTCGCCCGGCTCGACGAACTGGCCGCACGCGCCGGCCTGTCGCGCAACGAGTTCTTGCTGCGCCATCTGCAACAGGCCGCCCGCCGCGACACCGGACCGCTCACGGCGGCCGACTTCGAGAAGTTCGCGGAGCGCAGTCGCGACCTGCTGGACGAGTCGGTCATGAGGGGCGCCTGGTCGTGAGGAACGGCCGACACTGGCTGATCGACACGTCGGCGTTGATCCGGTTGGTGGACAGTCCTGATCTGCCCGAGTGGGCGGACCGGGTGCAGCGCGGGGTCGTTCGGATCGCGCCACAAACGCTGCTGGAGGTTGGCTTCTCGGCACGCAACGCCGAGGACTGGCGGGCCAACATCTGGGGCAGACCGGTCTCGTTGATGCCCTGGCAGGGCGCCACGCCGGCCAGCGAGCGACGCGCCCTGGAGGTGCAGGAGTTACTGGTCCAGCGAGGGCATCACCGAGCGCCGTCCGTGCCCGACCTGATGATCGCAGCGATTGCCGAGACCACGGGGCTGACGGTGCTGCACGTGGACACGGACTTCGAGTTGATCGCCGAGGTCACCCAACAGCCCACGGAGCGCCTGCGCCTGGCCGACTCCGATCGCACCGATCACACCGATTCCATCACCGGGACGAGAAACCTCATCGCGGAACGCCGAGACAAGGGACACCGAGATGAGTGACGTGGACGGCGTGGTCGATCAGCTGGAGAACGACCGGGCGGCCGTGGCCACCCTGCGGCTGCTGATCGACCCCGCCACGGCGGGTGAGACCGCGCTGGCGCTGCTGCACCGCGACGACCCGCTCGGGGTGATGTTCCTGCTCGGCGGGCTCCAGAACGCCGGCGCCGACACCCGCGCCGCCATCGAGGGCGCCGCCGCCGAGTACGCCACCGACGCCGCCGCTCGCGCCACGCTCACCCATCACCTCACGATGGCCCAACGGGCCTCCGATCCGCGCACCGCCCGCACCGCGCGCGAGCTGATCAACATCATCGCCCTGCCCTGAGGTAACCGAACCCTCGGCCGCCGGGCCGTTGTCGGTGGCCTCACCTAGCCTGAGGCCATGACCACCCCGACCCGCCAACTCGCGGACGACGCCCGGCACGCCCTGCGAACGCTGGTCGGCGGCGCGGCCGGACCGGCGACCGGAACGACGTCGGTCGACTTCCGAGACGGGCAGCTCGAGGCCATCACCGCCCTGGTGCAGGACCGCCGGCGGGTGCTCGTGGTGCAGCGCACCGGGTGGGGCAAGTCGGCCGTGTACTTCGTCGCCACCCGACTGCTGCGGGACGCCGGGGCGGGGCCGACGCTGATCGTCTCGCCGCTGCTGGCCCTGATGCGCGACCAGATCGCGGCCGCCGGCCGGGCCGGGGTGCGCGCGATGTCGATGAACTCGGCCAATGCCGAGGAGTGGGGCGCGGTGCGTGAGGCGCTGGCCGCCGACGCCGTCGACGTCCTGCTGGTGAGCCCGGAACGGCTGAACAACCCCCGATTCCGGGAGGAGCAACTGCCCGATCTGGCCCGGCGCTGCGGCCTGCTCGTCGTCGACGAGGCGCACTGCATCAGCGACTGGGGCCACGACTTCCGCCCGGACTACCGGCGCATTCGCGACCTGCTGACCACCCTGCCCGACGGCACTCCGGTGTTGGCCACCACGGCCACGGCGAACGCTCGCGTGGTGACCGACGTGGCCGAGCAGCTGGGCGCCGGGGGTCGCCAGGTGACCACGCTGCGCGGCGGGCTGGCCCGCGACAGCCTGCGGCTCGGCGTCCTGCCGATCACCACGCCGCACCAGCGGCTGGCCTGGTTGCTGGCCCACCTCGGCGAACTGCCGGGCAGCGGCATCGTCTACACCCTCACGGTGAGCGCGGCCGAGGACGTCGCCGCGGCGCTGCGTGAGGCCGGCCATGCCGTGCAGGCCTACACCGGCCGCACCGACCCCCAGCAACGCGAACAGCTCGAACAGTCGTTGCTGCGCAACGAGGTCAAGGCCCTGGTCGCCACCAGCGCACTGGGCATGGGCTTCGACAAGCCCGATCTCGGGTTCGTGCTCCACCTGGGGGCGCCCTCCTCACCCGTGGCGTACTACCAGCAGGTGGGCCGCGCCGGGCGCGCCACCGAACGGGCCGACGTGCTGCTGCTGCCGGGCAGCGAGGACCGCGACATCTGGTCCTACTTCGCCTCGGCGTCCATGCCGCGCCGGCACCAGGCGGCGGCCGTGATCGAGACCCTGGCCGGCTCGCCCGCGGCGCTGTCGACCGCCGCCCTGGAGAGCGCCGTCGACATCCGGCGCACCCGGCTCGAGCTGCTGCTCAAGGTGCTCGACGTCGACGGGGCCGTGCAGCGGGTCAGTGGCGGCTGGGTCGCCACCGGCGCCGAGTGGACCTACGACGAGGACCGCTACGCGCGGCTGACCGCGGCCCGAGAGCGCGAACAGCAGCTGATGCTCGACTACCAGGCCGGCGCCGGCTGCCGGATGCGCTTCCTACAGCAGGCCCTGGACGACGAGACCGCCGCCGACTGCGGCCGCTGCGACGTCTGCACCAGGCCCTGGTACGACGCCCAGATCCCCACGGCGGCAACGCAGATCGCGCAGCGGCGGCTCGATCGGGTCGGGGTCGAGCTGGAACCTCGGGCGATGTGGCCGACCGGTATGGACCGGCTCGGGGTTCCGGTGCGGGGCAAGATCCCCGCGGCGTCGGCGATGGCCACCGGCCGGACGCTCGCTCGGTTGACCGATCTGGGCTGGGGGCAGCGGGTGCGCCGGTTGCTCGACGAGCCGGACGCCGCTCCCCCACCCTGGCTGGCCGAGGCCACCATCGAGGTGCTCAAGAGCTGGGACTGGCAGGCCCGACCGGTCGCGGTGGCTGCCGTCCCATCGCGACGCCGCCCGCAGCTGGTCACCGGGGTGGCCCGGGGGCTGGCCGAGGTGGGCCGGCTGGCCTACGTGGGCACCCTCGACCCGGTGGACGGCGGCCCGACGGGTGAGCCCGGCGGCAACAGTGCCTTCCGGCTGGCCGGGGTGTGGGGGCGGTTCCAGGTCGGCCCGGCGATGGCCGAGGCCCTGGCCGTCCTCGACGGGCCGGTGCTGCTGGTCGACGACCTCGCGTCGTCCCGGTGGACCCTGACCGTCGCCGCCGCGGCGCTGCGCGAGGCGGGCGCCCCCGAGGTGTTGCCGTTCCCGCTCGCGGTCGACGGCTGAGCCGCGGGGTTGCGAGATTCCGGGGGGTGCATCCGTCATCACGGCGACGTACGGTCAGGTGGTGACGACACCCCAGCCGCCCACCCAACCACCAGCGGGACTGCCCACCACCGTCGGCGCGTTGCGCGCCTCCGGCCACGTGCACCGCAGCGTCAAGGACGAGATCCGGCAGAACCTGTTGCACGCGATGCGGGCGGGCTCGGTGCGCTTCCCCGGCGTGGTCGGCTTCGACGACACCGTGCTGCCGGACCTCGAACGCGCGCTCTTGGCCGGCCACGACGTCGTCCTGCTGGGTGAGCGCGGCCAGGGCAAGACCCGGCTGATCCGCACCCTGGTCGGCCTGCTGGACGAGTGGACCCCGGTGATCGCCGGCGCCGAACTGCACGAGCACCCCTACGACCCGATCACCCCCGCCTCGCGGGCCCGCGTCGCCGACCTCGGCGACGACCTGCCGGTCGCGTGGGTGCACCGCAGCGACCGCTACGCCGAGAAGCTCGCCACGCCGGACACCAGCATCGGCGACCTGATCGGTGACGTCGACCCGATCAAGGTGGCCGAGGGACGCACCCTGGGTGACCCGGACACGATCCACTTCGGCCTGGTGCCCCGCATGCACCGCGGCATCTTCGCCGTCAACGAGTTACCCGATCTGGCCGAGCGGATCCAGGTCGGCCTGCTCAACGTGCTCGAGGAACGCGACGTCCAGGTGCGCGGCTACGTGGTGCGATTGCCGCTCGATCTGCTGCTGGTCGCCAGCGCCAACCCCGAGGACTACACCAACCGCGGCCGCATCATCACCCCCCTCAAGGACCGCTTCGGGGCCGAGGTGCGCACCCATTACCCGCTCGACCTCGACGGCGAGGTCACCCTGGTGCGCCAGGAGGCAGCCCTGGCTGCCGAGGTGCCCGAACACCTGCTCGAGGTGCTGGCCGTCTTCACCCGGGCGGTGCGCGAATCGCCCTCGGTCGACGGTCGCTCCGGGGTGTCGGCCCGGTTCGCGATCGCGGGCGCCGAGACGGTCGCCGCGGCCGCGCTGCGCCGCTCTGCCCTGCTGGGCGAGCCGGACCCGCCGGTGGCCCGGGTCGGCGACACCGAGACGATCACCGCCACGCTGCGCGGCAAGGTCGAGTTCGAGGCGGACGGCGAGGGCCGCGAGCTGGAGCTGCTCGACCACCTGTTACGCCGCGCCACGGCCGAGGTCTGGCGGCGCCGCCTCGGCGGGTTGGACCTGACCGAGCTGGTCGCCGTCGCCGCCGAGAACGCCGTCCTGGCCGGGGACGGCGTCCGCTCGACCGAACTGCTCGGCCAGTTCGAGCGGGTGCCGGCCCTGGGCGCGCTGCTCACCCGCCTCGGTATGGACGCCGAACCCACCCCCGCCCGGGCCGCCAGCGCCCTGGAGTTCGCCCTCGAGGGGCTGCACCTGACCCGGCGGCTGGCCAAGGACACCCTGGACGACGGCCGGGTGGTCTACGGCGGGTCCACCCACGGCACCGACGGGCACGACTGACCATGCCCCGCCGACATCGGTACGGCCCCTGGCGGGGCGGCCCCGACCCGCTGGCGCCGCCGTTCGACGTCCGGCACGCGCTGGACGCCCTCGGCGAACGGGTACTGGCCGGTGAGGGCCTGCGCGAGGCGTTGCGTGACCTGCTGCGCCGCGGGGTACCGGACGAGGCCGGACGCCGCCAGGGCCTGGACGACCTGCGCGCCCGAGCGCAGCGGCAGCGGCGGGAGACCTCGCGCCGGGGCCGCTGGGACGGCGCGCTCACCCGGGCCGCGGCCCTGCTCGACCAGGCCCTGGCCGCCGAACGCGAGGAGCTCGAGAACCGGGCGATCAGTGCCACGGACGAGGCCCAGGCGATGGAGGCGGCCTTCGCCCAGTCGCGGCTCGATGCGCTGCCCCGATCGACCGCGGCCGCCGTCCGCGAACTGAGCGACTACCGCTGGAGCTCACCGCGCGCCGAGCAGCTCTATCGCGAGATCCTCGACGAGCTGCGCGGCGAGGTCATCGACTCCCAGTTCCGCGGCCTGCGGGATGCCCTGCAGAACCTGGGCTCACCCCAGGGCACGGCCTCGATGGCCCGGGTGACCGAGATGCTGCGCGACCTGAACGCGTTGCTGGACAAGCACTCTCGCGGTGAGGACACCGCCGAGGACTTCGCCGAGTTCATGAACCGGCACGGCGAGATGTTCCCGGAGAACCCGCAGACCATCGAGGAGCTGATCGACGCGCTGGCCCGGCAGGCAGCCGCCGGCCAGCGGCTGCTGAACTCGATGTCGCCGCAGCAGCGTGAGGAGCTGGCCGGCCTGATGGCCCAGGCCCTCGGGGACGGCGAGCTGGCCGCACAGCTGGCCGCCCTCACCGATGCGTTGCGGGGTTTGCGACCCGATCTGGGCTGGAACGGCTCCGAGCCCTCCCGCGGGCGCAACCCGCTCGGCTACGGCGAGGCCACCGAGGCGCTGGCCGAATTGGCCGACCTGGACGACCTGATCGACGCCCTCGGCCAGGACCGCCCGGGTGCAACGCTCGACGACATCGACGTCGAACAGGTCGAGCGTGCCCTCGGATCGACTGCGGCACAGGACGTCCGGGCGCTGCAGCAGCTCGAACGCGAACTGCTCGACCAGGGCTGGCTGACCGGTGGCGCCGACGGGATGCGGCTGACCCCCAAGGCCCTGCGACGGCTCGGCCAGACCGCGCTGCGCCAGGTGTTCGCCCACCTGGACGCCGGAGGTCGCGGTGACCACGATCAGCAGGACGCCGGCGCCGCCGGTGAGGCCACCGGCGCCTCGCGGCCCTGGGAGTTCGGCGACAGCCAGCCGCTCGACGTGGTGCGCACCGTCGGCAACGCGCTGCGCCGCAGCGGGCTGCCCACCCCGCGCACGCCGTCGGGGCACACCCCGGGGCGCCCACCGTCGACGCCGTCGCTGCCCGGCCGCGTCCGGCTGCAGGTGGACGACTTCGAGGTGATCGAGACCGAGCGCCGGGCCAGCGCCACCGTGGCCCTGTGCGTCGACCTGTCGTTCTCGATGGCGGTCGAGGGCCGGTGGGGTCCGATGAAGCAGACCGCGCTGGCGCTGGCGCACCTGGTGGCGACCCGCTTCCCCCAGGACGCGCTGCAGATCATCGGGTTCGGCCGGTACGCGGCGCCGTTGTCCACCCTCGAGCTGGCCGGGATCGAACCCGATTACGTGCAGGGGACGAACCTGCACCACGCGCTGCACCTGGCCGGACGGCACCTGCGCCGTCACCCGGACGGCGAGAGCGTCGTCCTGGTGGTGACCGACGGCGAGCCCACGGCGCACCTGGCCGAGGGCGGTCAGGCGCTGTTCACCTACCCGCCCGCGCGGGCCACGATCCGGGCCACCGTGGCCGAGGTCGACGCGCTGACCCGCTACGGCGCGGCGATCAACGTGTTCATGCTCGGCGAGGACCCCGGATTGGCCCGGTTCGTCGACGCCCTCGCCCGGCGCAACGGGGGCCGGGTGTTCAGCCCATCGGCCGATCACCTGGGCAGCTACGTGGTCAACGACTACCTGCGAGCCCGGCGCGGGCAGCGGGGACGGCGTTGAGCTGATCGGCGTTGAGCCGATCGGGTGACGGGTGGTCCACTGCCGCTGCCGGGACGTCGACAGAAGAATGTGGCAGGACCACCGCTCATTCGGCATGCGCGGCAACGCGATGGTCGAGTGCAAGCGTGGCGACGCCGGCGACGCCTCCTGACGCTCGGCAGTGGGCTGGTGTTCGTCGGTTTGTCCGCACTGTTCTCCTCCCGGGCGCAGGGTGCGTTCACGGCGCAGACCTCCAACGGCGGGACGACGCTGAGCGCGGCTCAACTGGACGCCTGGGTGCCGACCACGGTCACCACCACCCGGACGACGCCCACCACCTGCCAGGTCAGCTGGACCCCTGCAGCCGGGATCCACGCCGGCGCCACCTACGACATCACCGACGGGGTCACCACCTACGCCACGGCCCAAACCGGCACGACAACCACCATCACCGTCCCCACGACCGCCCTCACCCCGCAGGTCCTCATCCGGTACGGCAGCTGGGTCTCGACCGCCGCCACCACCGCCACCACCCCCTGCACCGGCGTCCCCGACGCCCCCACCGGGGTCACCGCCACGCCCGATGACACCCAGGTGACCGCCACCTGGACCGTCCCGACCGACCAGGGCTCCCCCATCACCTCCTACACCGCGACCACCAGCCCCGCGTCCCAGACCTGCACCGTCACCGTCCCCGCCGCCCGCACCTGCACCTTCACCGGACTGACCAACGGCCTGACCTACACGATCAGCGTCACCGCCACCAACGCCAACGGCACCTCCACCCCCGGCACCACCACCACCATCCCCTACCCCAGCTCGATCATGACCGGGGCCAACCTGAAACTCTGGCTGGACGGCGCCGACCCGGCGACGATGTACGCGACGTCGGCGTGCTCCGGCGCCACCGCCACCACCGCGGTCGGCTGCTGGAAGGACAAATCCACCCAGCTCAACCACGCCACCCAGACCGTCTCGATCAACCGGCCCTCACTGGCCACGATCAACACCCACCCCGTGCCCTCCTTCGGCGGCGACAGCCTGACCCTGACCGCCGCCACCCTGCCCACCGCCACCACCGCCTCCACCACCGCCCCTGGTCACCCAACTCACCGACCCCACGCCCGCCACCAGCGGCGCCCGAATCGCGTTCGGCTGGGGCACCGCCAGCAACGGCGCCGCCCGCGAGATCGGCAAGAACACCACCGCCGCAACCATCGCCATCGGCGCCTGGGGCAACCCCACCACCAGCCCCGGCAAACTGGACCGCCACCCCCGACATCGTCCTGGCCGAACACGCCACCGCGACCCTGACCGGCTGGCTCAACGGCCGCACCGGCTCCACCCCCACCGCGACGTCCTTCACCACCGGCACCACCACCGCCGCCCTCGGCCACGACCTGACCGGCACCCGGATCTGGCAAGGCCCCATCGCCGAGGTCATCGTCCTGGACACCACCCTGACCACCAGCCAGCGCCGCACCATCGAGGAATACCTCGCCCGCAAATGGGCCACCACCCTCGCCCCCGCCCCACCCGGAACCCCCACCGGCACCACCGGCACCGCTCAAGCCACCCTGTCCTGGACCGCACCGACCTGGGACGGCGGCGCCGCGATCACCTCCTACACCGTCACCGCCTCCCCGGCGGGGCCTCCTGCACCACCGCCGCCACCTCCTGCACCATCACCGGACTGACCAACGGCACCAGCTACACGTTCACCGTCACCGCCACCAACAGCGTCGGCACCGGACCCGCCTCCCCGGCCTCAGCAGGGCTCACCCCCACCGGACCACCCGACGCACCGACAGCCGTGGCTGCCACCGCCTCCACCTCGACCTCCGGACAGGCCGGCATCACCTGGACCCCACCGGCCAACAACGGCGGGTCCGCGATCTCCTCCTACACCGCCACCGCCACCGCCAGCGGCCAACCGGACGTCACCTGCACCGCGGCATCCAGCCCCTGCACCCTCACCGGACTCGTCGACGGCATCACCTACACCGCCACCGCCACTGCCACCAACGCCCTCGGCACCAGCGCCGCGTCATCCTCGACCACGGTGATCACCTACCCCGCCACGATCATGACCGGGGCTGCCACCGAACTGTGGCTGGACGCCGCCGACCCCGCCGCCCTCTACAGCGACACCGCCTGCACCACCCCCGCCACCCACGGCACCGCCGTCGCCTGCTGGAAGGACAAGACCGCCAACGCCAACCACATCACCCAGTCCACCGCCCAGCAACGCCCGACCGTGACCACGATCGGCGCACGCCTGGTGCCCGACTTCGACGGGTACGACGACACCCTGTCCCGCAACACCACCACCATCCCCACCGGAACCAGCTCGACGACCAGCCTCATCGTCGCCACCAACACCTCCACCGTCCCGGACAAGGCCGGTGAGCAGGAACTCACCTGGTTCGGCTCGGACTCCGTCCCCGGAACAGCGCGCTACGTCTACAAGCCCGACCTGTCAGACCAGGTCACCAGCGCGGCCGCCTACACCACCCCCGCCGCGGACGGACCGATCACGTCCGGGGCGCCGTTCGTCGTGGTCTCCGACTTCGTCTCCGGCAGCAGCTACGGCACCCACTTCAACGGCCGACCCCGCACCTGGCAGACCTACGCCTACAACACCACGGGAACCTACTTCGAGGTGAGCTTCCCGGGCCTCACCTGGACCGGACCGATCCAAGAGATCATCGTCTTGAACCAGACGCCGTCCTCGACCGACCTACGCACCCTGCAGGACTACCTCGCCCGCAAATGGGCCCTCACCATCACCCCCGCGGCTCCGGGCACCCCCACCGCCACCGCCGGCACCGCCCAAGCCAGCGTGTCGTGGACCGCGCCGTCCTGGGACGGCGGCAACGCGATCACGTCCTACCTCGCCACCGCCTCCCCCGGCGGGGCCTCCTGCACCACCGCCACCACCTCCTGCACCATCACCGGGCTGACGAACGGCACCAGCTACACCGTCACCGTCACCGCCACCAATGACGTCGGCACCGGACCCGCCTCCCCGGCCTCCACCGCGATCACCCCCACCGGCTCACCGGGCGCGCCCACCGCGATCACCGCCACCGCGTCCACCTCGACGTCCGGCCAGGCCGACGTCACCTGGACGGCGCCCGCGAACGACGGCGGGTCGGCGATCACCTCCTACACCGCGACCGCCACCGCGAGCGGACAGGGCACCGTCACCTGCACCGCGGCGTCCAGCCCCTGTGCGCTCACCGGCCTCGTCGACGGCGTCACCTACTCGGTCTCCGTCACCGCAACCAATGCCCTGGGCACCAGCGCGCCCTCCGCCGCCACCACCGTCATCACCTACCCGGCGGCCGTCATGACCAGCTCGACCGTCAAGGTCTGGCTCGACGCCCTGGCACCGAACACCCTGTCCGCCACCACCGACTGCTCCGGATCCGACGCCGCCATGGGCACCGGTATCGGGTGCTGGAAGAACCGCGCTCCCACCGCCTGGAACGCCATCGCCGGATCCACCCAGGCCGTCCTGACCGCCTCGGTCATCAACGGCCACAACGCCATCCGCTTCGACCGCACCCACCCCGACCGCTACGCCATCACCGATGCCGGCATCGGCGCCGTCGGGTCGAACGACCGGTCCCTCTTTGCCGTCGCCGCCGGCCGCACCACCCTGGACGCCGGAACCAACCTGTGGGGCAACGTCGTGGGCTGGCCCGGCTCACACGCCGGACTGATGTACACGGGCCACCCCACGGTCACCGACCTGATCGCCGGGTCCTACGCCGGCCCCGGCGGATTCAGCAGCATCGAGAGCATCACCACCGCGCCCCTCATCGCCTCGGCCGTCGCGGCGACCTCGGGAGGCAGCGTCACCCAGGACCTCTCCGTCGATGCCCGCGCCCCCCAGAGCACCACCAGCAGCGCACCCTGGTGGACCTACGGCGACGTCCTGCGCATCGGTGCAATGTTCGACACCTTCACGTCGTACACCAACCCCCTCGACGGCGACATCGGCGAGATCATCATCATGAACCGGGCCGTCAGTACCGCCGAACGCCGCCAGGTCGAGGAGTACCTGGCCCGCAAGTGGTCCTTCACCATCACCCCGGCCGCCCCCGGCACCCCCACCGCCACCGCCGGCACCACCCAGGCCGCCGTCACCTGGACCGCACCCACCTGGGACGGCGGGTCGGCCGTCACCGGCTACACCGCCACCGCCTCCCCCGGTGGCCACACCTGCACCGCCACGGCGCCGGCCACCGGCTGCACCATCACCGGCCTGACCAACGGCACCCCCTACACGGTCACGGTCACCGCCACCAACGGCACCGGAGTCGGCCCGGCATCCGCGGCGTCGAACTCCGTCACGCCCTCCTGAGCCGAGTCGGCGGTTGCCGACGTAGCATCGCGACCATGACCCAGGCCGCCGCGAGCAGCACGGCGACGGACGACGTCCGGCTCGCCGAGGTGGCCGACGTCCTGCGCGACTCGGCGGCGCTGGTGCTCACCGGCGCCGGGATGAGCACCGACAGCGGCATCCCCGACTACCGCGGCCCGGACGGCACCCGTCGGGTCGAGCCGATGCAGTACAGCGAGTTCGTCGCCTCCTCCGCGGCCCGGCGGCGCTACTGGGCGCGGTCGTTCGTGGGCTGGCAGCGCATGGTCGCCGTCCGGCCGAACCCGGCCCACCACGCCGTGGCCCGGTTGCAGGCCGCCGGCCACCTGGGTGCCCTGATCACCCAGAACGTGGACGGGCTGCACCAGGCGGCCGGCAGCCCCGAGGTGATCGAACTGCACGGCGCGCTGCGCGACGTCCTCTGCCTGACCTGCGGCGAACGCTCCTCGCGCACCGCGCTCGATGCGCGGATGCGCGCCGACAACCCGGGGTTCGTGGTCCGAGGCGACGAGATCCGCCCGGACGGCGACGTCCGGCTGGACGAGCTCGACGTCGAGCGGTTCGTGGTGCCGCTGTGCACCGGGTGCGGGCACGACACCCTCAAGCCGGACGTGGTGTTCTTCGGCGACTCGGTGCCTCGCGGGCGGGTCGAGTACTGCTTCGCCCTGACCGAGGCTGCCGCCGCCCTGGTCGTGCTGGGCTCGTCCCTGGCGGTGATGTCGGGTTACCGGTTCGTGCGGCGGGCCGCGGCGCGCGGCGTCCCGATCGTCATCATCACCCGAGGCCCGAGCCGCGGGGACGGCGAGGCCACCCACCGGCTGGACGCCGCGCTGTCCCCCACGCTGAGCCGATTGGCCGGGCTGCTCGGCTGCTGAGACCCCGAGCGGACGCACCCTCGGACGTCACCTAGGCTCGCCTCATGCCATTGACCGGAGAGTACGAGCCGAACCCCGTCGCCTGGGTGCGCGAGCAGGTCGAGCGCTACCAGGCCTCGGGGGGCACCGAGGCGAACACGTTGCGCGACACCGGGATCCCGATCATCCTCATCACCTGCCGGGGTCGCAAGAGCGGCAAGCTCCGCACCTTCGCCCTGATGCGGGTGGAGCACGACGGCGAGTACGCCCTGGTGGCCTCCAAGGGCGGGGCGCCGGACAACCCGGTCTGGTATCACAACCTGCTGGCCGCCCCGGACGAGGTGATGATCCAGGACGGCCCGCAGCCGTTCGACGTCCGGGTACGCGAGCTGGACGGCGCCGAGCGTGAGATCTGGTGGCAGCGCGCGGTCGCGGTGTTCCCGACGTATGCGCAGTACCAGACCCGGACCGACCGGCAGATCCCGGTGCTGCTGGCCACTCGGGTCTGATCGCTGCCTCGACCGCCGGATCGCTACGGGCCGGGTCAGCTGCGGGACAGGGCCTCGAGCCCGCGCACGCCGTCCGCCATCCGGTCGGCCGCCGCGGCGGCGTCGTGGATGCTGCGGGCGATCTCGCCGATGGTCTCGTTCTGTTCGCTGACGGTCGAGGCCAGGGTGCTGTTCTGTTCCTGCAGTTCGCCCATGCTGGCCGAGATCTCACCGACCCGGGCGACGGCCTCGTCCACCTCGCGCCGGATCTCGGCCAGGGTGGCGCCGATCGCCTGGGCGTTCTTGCCGGAGGCCTGGGCCAGGCCCTTGACCTCGTGAGCCACCACGGCGAAGCCCTTGCCCATCTCGCCGGCCCGGGCCGACTCGATGGTCGCGTTGAGCGCCAACAGGTTCGTCTGTTCGGCGATCCCCTGGATCACCTCGGACGCCGCCATGATCTGGCCGCTGGCACTGGCCAGCCGACCCATCACCTGCGTGGCCGCCTGGGCCAGGGCGGCGACGTGGGTGGTGATGCCGTCCGTACGCTGCGCCGTCTGGGACAACTCGGCGAGGCTGGCGGCCATCTGCTCCACCGCTGCCGCGAGGGTGCGGGTCTGGTCGCTGACCCCGCCGGCCGACTCGCTGAGGTCGGCCGAGTGCTCGGCCAACTCGACCTGGCGCCGCTCGCGCGCCACCAGCGCGGCCTGCGCCTGCTCGGCCTGCTCGTGCTCGACGCGCTCGCGCTCACGAGCGGCACGTTGCTCGAGGCGAGCCGTCTCACGCTGATGCAGGGCGGTGTCGCGGACCGCCTGATCGAGCCGCGCCCGCAGGGTGTGCATCAGCGAGGCCAGTCCGGCGAGCAGCGGCAGTGCCGCCAGCGCCGTGAGGCAGCCGATGCGCCAGCCCGCGGCATTGACCATCGCCGACGTGATCACCAGCGACCCCAGCACGCTGACCGCGAGAATGTCGACCCAGTCGGCCGCCAGCCCGGTCCACACGAACAGCAGGGTGGCGGTGATGCAGACGGTCATCTCGACGCCGTGGCTGGCCAGCGCCAGCGGGGTGAGGATGGCCGAGGCCAGGTAGGGCATGCTGCGAGGCAACACCGGCGGGACGACGGCCCAGTCGATCCGCCACACCGACGCACCGAAGATCATCGCGATCAGGCCCCCGGCGATCCAGAGCGCACGACCCTGGGTGGCGAGCAGCAACCCACCGAGCAGGAAGGTCGCCCCGCAGGCCAACCACAACGGACCGAGCAGCCGGCCGGTCACCGTGAAGTCGCTGCCGGCCCCTCGGGCTTCGGGCTCGCGTGCTGGAGTCACTGCAAGAGCCTCGGCAGGTTCCGGGCCCTCCTTGATCACGCGCGGTCGAGCAACCGATCGAACCAGGCCAGGGTGCTGACCGTGTCGATGTGTTGCATGGCGCGGATCCCCAGCGCCGACGCGGCCTCGACGTTCTCACTGCGGTCGTCGATGAAGGCCACCTCGCGCGCGCTGCAGCCCAACGCCTTCAGGGTGTACTCGAACACCCGCGGATCGGGCTTGGCCATGCCCACCTCGTGGGAGTAGACGAGCGGGTCGAAGTCCTCGTGAAAGCCCAGCCGTCGCGCCTCCTCCCGGCGGGCGCCGTCGAAGGAGTTGGTCAGGATCGCCGTGCGGTACTTCGGTCGCAGCGAGCGGCGTAGCTGCGCACCATCTCGTTCGAGGTGCCGCAGTACCAGTCCCAGAAGTCGGTCATCCAGGCCGTGACCTGCTCGGGGTGAGGCCGAACCGGGTCGCCAACTCGGCGGCCATGTGTCGCTCGGTGACCCGCCCCACCGCGAAGTCCACCGGGTCGTTCGCGGCGATGGCGTCGGCCAGGTCCTGGAGGGGGACGCCGCTGCGAGCGTGCCACCGATCGAGCAGCCGTTCGACCGGCTCCTCGTGCACCAGCACCGTGCCGACGTCGAAGATCACTGCACGAATCGGGACGACGGTCATGAGTTCGCCACGAAACCCAGCAGATCGTGCCGGGTGAGCACACCGATCGGTTTGCCGTCGTCCACGACCATCAGGGCGTCGGCGGTGCGCAGTGCCTCGCGGGCGGCGTCCACGCTCTCGCCGGTACCCACCAGCGGCAGCGGCCCACCCATGTGCCGCTCGACCGGGTCGGCCAGCGCAGCCTTGCCGGTGAACACGGCCTCGAGCAGGTCCCGTTCGTTCACCGCCCCGGCCACCTCGCCGGCGGTGATCGGCGGCTCGGCCTTGACCACGGGCATCTGCGAGACGTGGTACTCGCGCAGGATCGAGATGGCATCGCGAATGGTCTCGGTGGGGTGGGTGTGCACCAGCGCCGGCAGATCACCCACCTTGGCGCGCAGCACATCCGCCACGGTCACCGTGCCGTTGCGGTGCAGGAAGCCGTAGGAGGCCATCCACTCGTCGTTGAAGATCTTCGACAGGTAGCCGCGACCGCCGTCCGGCAGCAGGACGACGACCACGGCGTCCGGCCCGGCCTCGGCAGCCACCTGCACCGCGGCGACCACGGCCATGCCGCAGGAGCCACCCACCAGCAGCCCCTCCTCGCGGGCCAGGCGCCGGGTCATGGCGAAGGAGTCGGCGTCCGAGACCGCGATGATCCGGTCCGGCACGGCCGGGTCGTAGGCACTGGGCCAGAAGTCCTCGCCGACCCCCTCGACCAGGTACGGCCGACCGGTGCCGCCGGAGTACACCGAGCCCTCCGGATCGACGCCGATCACCTGCACCGGCCCGCCGTCCGCCGCCGGTCGGTCGGCGGAGACCTCCTTGAGGTAGCGCCCGGTGCCGGTAATGGTGCCGCCGGTGCCGACCCCCATCACCACGTGCGTCACCCGGCCGGCGGTGTCGCGCCAGATCTCGGGTCCGGTGGTGGCGTAGTGGCTGGCCGGACCCTCGGGGTTGGAGTACTGGTCCGGCTTCCAGGCACCCTCGATCTCGCGCGTCAGCCGGTCGGAGACGGAATAGTACGAATCGGGATGATCCGGCGCCACGGCGGTCGGGCAGACCACCACCTCGGCGCCGTAGGCCTTCAGAACGTTGCGCTTGTCCTCACTGACCTTGTCGGGGCAGACGAACACGCACCGGTACCCCCGCTGCTGAGCGACCAGGGCCAGGCCCACCCCGGTGTTGCCCGAGGTCGGTTCCACGATGGTGCCGCCCGGCCGCAGCCGGCCGTCCGCCTCGGCGGCCTCGATCATGCGCAGCGCGATCCGGTCCTTCACCGAGCCGCCGGGGTTGAGGTACTCCACCTTGGCCAGCAGCAGGCCCGACGCCTGCTGATCGCCGCGTTGATCGGCAGGGTCGGTGATCACCCGGTTCAGCCGGACCAGCGGGGTGTTCCCCATCAGGTCGAGCACCGTCTCGGCAAAGCGCATCGTCGGCATACCAGCATCCTGACATCGCGCCAGGACGACAGCGCGCCAGAGTGAAGTCGAGGATGGTCGGTACGAACCGGGCCGACCGCGGCGTTACGGTGTCGAGGTCAGCACGACGACCACTGCGTCGACCGAGATCACGACGACCACTCGAGCGAGCCGAGAGGGGGATGCATGAGCCGGATTCGGGCAGCGCGCCGGATCGCCGCAGCGGCGGCCTTCGGTGGCGGTGGCCTCGCCGGGCTCGGCGCGGCGGGGTTCGGCGTCCTGGTGGCCGAGGCCAAACTCGCCCGGCGCCAGATCGGCACCCCGTACGGGACGGTGGGCCCCGAAGCCGACGGGCTGTATGGCGCGGGGTCCGGCGACCCGATCGACGTGGCCATGCTCGGCGACTCCAGTTCCGTCGGCCTGGGCGCCGCCGACCCCCGGGCCACTCCGGGCGCGGTGATCGCCACCGGCCTGGCGGCGCTGTCCGGCCGGCCGGTCCGGCTCACCGTGGCCGGGGTGGTCGGCGCCGAGTCAGGCCACCTCGACGCCCAGATCGACGCCCTGCTGGAGCGGATGCCGGTCCCGCACGTGGCCGTGATCTCGGTCGGCGCCAACGACGTGACCCACCGGCTGGCCCCGGCGGTGTCGGTGCGCCACCTGGACGGCGCGGTGCGCCGGTTGCGCGCGCTGGGTACCGAGGTGGTGGTCGGCACGTGTCCCGATCTGGGCACCATCAAACCGCTGGCGCAGCCGTTGCGCTTCATCGCCCAACGCTGGAGCCGGCGGCTGGCCGCGGCCCAGACCATCGTGGTGGTGGAGGCCGGTGGCCGCTCGGTGTCGCTCGGCGACCTGCTCGCCGACGACTTCAGTACCCGCCCGCACGAGATGTTCGCGGCCGATCGGTTCCACCCCTCCGAGGCGGGCTACGCCCGCATGGCCGCGGTGCTGTTGCCCAGCGTCTGCGCCGCCATGGGCCTGATGCCGGACAGCGGGCCGCAACGTCCCGACGTCCGCCGGGGTGAGGGCGTGGACGACGTGGCGCACGCCGCCGTCCGGGCCGCGGCCTCGCCGGGCACCGAGGTGTCGGGTACCGAGATCGGTGGCGCCACCCGAGGCCCGCGGGGCCGGTGGGCCGTGGTGCTGCGCCGGCGCCGCCAGGAGGTCCCCGAGACCCAGGGCGGGCCGGACACACCCGACGAGTCAGCGGATGAGCCCCAGGACGAACCGCACGACGAGCGACGGCACGACCCGGCGGAGCAGGCGCACGAGCCGAGCACGGACGCCCTGGCCTAGGCTCGAACCATGCCGGACGACTTCCTGGTGGCCCACAACCCGGAAGCGAGTTCGCGGCTGCCCTACCTGATCCGGATCCCGCTGGGTGCGGACGGCATCGTGCTGAAGGCCCGCGAGACGTGGCCGCGGGTGAGCAAGGTCTACTGCCATCGCGCGGAGGGCTGGCCCGAGGACGCCGAGATCATCGAGCGGGTACCGACGCGATCCTGCGTGCGCCGGGGCGCCGCGATCGACCTCGTGCTCGACCGGGGTCGCGAGAACCGCTCTCAGCTGGTGATGACCATGGCCCGGGGCCGTGAGGCGATCTTCTGGCAGAGCGCGCGAACCGCCAAGCAGGCTCGCCCTGCCGTCCGCACCCCGAGCGCCCGCGCCGCCGGGCAGGCCGACGTCGAGATCCTGGTCGACGTCCACGAGCGCTATGCCTGGACGTTCTCCGAGACCCAGGCGACGACCGCCAAACGCCCGCTGACCGCCGGGGATTACGCCATCGAGCGGGACGGCGTGGTGGTCGCCGCGGTGGAGCGCAAGTCCCTCGCCGATCTGGTCGCCACCCTGACCAGCGGCAGGATGCGCTACCTGCTGGCCGATCTGGCGGCCCTCCCCCGGGCCGCGGTGGTGGTCGAGGATCGCTACTCGCAGGTGTTCACCCTCGATCGGGTCCGCCCGGCGGTGGTGGCCGACGGCCTGGCCGAGTGCCAGGCCCGATTCCCGTCGGTGCCGGTCATCTTCGCCGAGACCCGCAAGCTGGCCCAGCAGTGGACCTACCGGTTCCTGGTGGCCTGCCGCGAGGAAGCCGCCGCCGAGAGCCTGGTCGAGGCGCGACTGGAGCACCTGGTGGCCGCCGGGCCGCTCGACCCCGGGCCGGCCCTGCGCGCCCGGGTGAGCCGCGCCGTCCGCGACGCCGCGATCGGCCCCGACACCGCCGCCGTGCGGGCCTGGGCGCGGGAGCAGGGCCTGCCTGTGGCGGACCGCGGGCGATTGCGCCCCGAGATCATCGCGGCCTATTTGGCGCGTCGAGGCTGAGCCGGTACGTCGCCCCTGCCCGCGGCTGAAATGCCGCCAAGAACCAAAATCCAGCCTAAACCCTCGGTATTTCATCGCCATCAGTAGTGATTCGCCTACTGAAAGCCAGCGCGTTCCCTAGGGTGCAGCTGCGCCGTATCGGGGGCGGCATGGCCCGGCACGTCCCAGTTCTCTGATCGAACACCGGGAGTCATCCATGCGACATGTGTCCAGGCGTCTGCGCACGCCGTCCATCGTCACGATCGCGGCAGCCGCCGTGCTCGCGACCGCCAGCACGGCGTCCTCGGCCGTGATCTCGATCAGCTCGGATCAGTACACCAACACCGATAGCCAGCACGCCACGCAGGTGGAGCCCGATTCCTTCGCCTGGGGCAACACCGTCGTCACGGCGGTGCAGACGGGCCGCTTCTTCAACGGTGGCGCGTCGAACATCAACGTGTCGACCTCGACCGACGGCGGCGCCACCTGGACCAGCCAGGGCCTGCCCAACCTGACCAACAACGCCCCCGTCGGCGGCGGCAGCTTCGACCGGGTCAGCGACCCGGTCGTGGCCTACGACGCCAAGCACAACGTCTGGCTGGTCTCGACCCTGCCGCTGATCGGGCGCTCCAGCACCACCGGCCCGGCCGCTGCCGGCGTCTACACCAGCCGCAGCACCAACGGCGGCCTGGCCTGGGGCAACCCGATCCTGGTCACCGGCTCGAACTCCGGCAGCCCGGACAAGAACTGGGTCGTCTGCGACAACACCGCGACCAGCCCGTTCTACGGCAACTGCTACACCGAGTGGGACGACAACGCCGACAGCAACCGGATCTACATGTCCACCTCGACCGATGGTGGGCTGACCTGGGGCGCCGCCAAGCGCACCGCCAACAACGGCACCGGCATCGGCGGCCAGCCCCTGGTGCAACCGAACGGCACCGTCATCGTGCCGATCGACAACGCCAACGAGACCGCGCTGCTGAGCTTCCGCTCCACCGACGGTGGGGCGACCTGGAGCTCGACCGCCTCGATCACCCGGATCCAGCACCACACGGTGGCGGGCAGCCTGCGCACCGGCCCGTTGCCCTCGGCCGAGATCGACGCCTCCGGCAAGGTCTACGTGGCCTGGCAGGACTGCCGGTTCCGCAAGCGGTGCACCGCGAACGACATCGTGTTCGTGACCAGCACCAACGGCACCACGTGGTCGACCATTCAGCGGGTGCCGATCGATGCCACCAACAGCGGGGTCGACCACTTCATCCCGGGCCTGGCCGTCAACCCGGCGACCTCGGGCGCCACGGCCAAGCTGGCGCTGGCGTACTACTCCTACCCGGCGGCCTCGTGCACCGCGGCCACCTGCCAGCTCAGGGTCGGCTACATCAGCTCCGGCAACGGCGGCACCACCTGGACGGCGCCGCAGCAGCTCGCGGGGCCGATGTCGTTGTCGTGGCTGCCGAACACCTCCCAGGGCCGGATGGTGGGTGACTACATCTCGACCTCGTTCGTGAACGGCACCCCGATCCCGGTGTTCACCACGGCCACCGCCAACAGCGGGACGGTGTTCAACCAGTTCATGGCCGCCTCGACCGGGCTGACCGCACTGGCCGGCGCTGCCGCGGTGGACACCTCACCGCGCAACCCGACCAATGCCGACGCCAACCAGAGTTCGGCGCACTCCCGGCGTCACTGATCGTCCGCTCTGATCGTCCGATCTGATCTGGCACCAGGTCGCACCCTGCTCCGGTTCGCCGGGGCAGGGTGCGACGTGTTTGCGGGCTCAGATCCGAGCAGCCAGAGCCTGCAGCGCTGCGAGGGCGGCGGCGATCTGTCTCGACTGCTCAGCCGCGGCGACGTCCTGGACCAGCACCCTGAGCTGGTCACCGAGAGCGTGGGCGCCGAGTACCGGCACCGGACGGCGCTCGCGTCCCTCGGCGTCCGCCCCCAGATCGGCGAGCTGCTGCAGCACGCCACGGATGTCGTTCAGCGCCGTGGTCGCCGACTCGGAGTCCCGAGCGGCCAGCCGAGGACCGACCACCCCGAGCCGGTCCGCCACGCTCTCGGCGCGGCGCAGCAGCTCGTCGATCACGGTCACTCGCCTCGGCTGCCGCGTGCCCGGAGATGGCCCGTGGCCGCCGTGACCAGTGCCCGGAACAGGCTCATGTCCTGCCCCACCTCGGGGTGCCACTGCACCCCGACACAGAACGGCAGGGCCGGGTCCTCGACCGCCTCGATCAGACCGTCCGGGGTCCAGGCGCTGGCGACCAGGCCCTCGGCGAGCCGGTCGATGCCCTGATGGTGATAGGCCGGAACCCCGTCCAGCGCAGTGCGTCCCAGGGCCTGCGCCAACCGGCTGCCATCGGCGACCTTGATCGGATGGGTGCCGTAGACCCCCGGCCCGGGTGAGCCGTCGTGGTCACCGAGCACGTCGGGCAAGTGCTGGTGCAGCGTGCCACCGCGCGCGATGTTCAGCACCTGCAGACCCCGGCAGATGGCCAGCACCGGCAGCTCACCGGCGGTGGCCACGGCCAGCAGCGCCAGCTCGGCGGCGTCCCGATCGGGTTGCGCCGGTTGGGTGTTGGCGTCGCGCTCGGCACCGTAGCGGGCGGGGTCGACGTCCGGCCCCCCGATCAGCACCAGCGCGTCGAGCCGGTCGAGCACCGGCTCGATCAGCCCGACCAGCGGTGGCAACAGCACCGGGACGCCGCCCGCCCCCGCGATCGCATCGACGTAGGCGCGCGGCACCAGCACGGCGTCGGTGTCCCACACCCCCCATCGGGCCGGCACCGCATAGGCACTCAGCCCGATGACGGGGGCTCGCGCCGACCCGTCAGAGAGGCGTGACATACGCACCCGTGATCCCGCCGTCCACCAGGAAGTTGCTCGCCGTGATGAAGCTGGCGTCGTCGCTGGCCAGGAAGGCCACCGCGGCGGCCATCTCCTCCGGCTGGCCGAACCGGCCCATCGGCACGTGCACCAGCCGGCGCTGGGCGCGCTCGGCGTCCTTGGCGAACAGCTCCATCAGCAGCGGGGTGGCCACGGGGCCGGGCGAGAGCGCGTTGACCCGCACCCCCTCGCGGGCGAACTGGACGCCGAGCTCGCGGGTCATCGCCAGCACGCCGCCCTTGCTGGCGGTGTAGCTGATCTGCGAGGTCGCCGCCGCCAGGGTCGCCACGAACGAGGCGGTGTTGATGATCGAGCCCTTCTTCCGCTCGAGCATGTACGGCAGTACGGCCTTGCAGCCCAGGTAGACCGAGGTCAGGTTGACCTCCTGCACCCGGCGCCAGGCGTCGATCCCGGTGGTCAGGATCGAGTCGTCGTCCGGGGGTGAGATGCCCGCGTTGTGGAACGCCACGTCGACCTGGCCGTAGGCCTTGACGGTCTCGGCGTACATCCGCTCGTTGTCCTCGGGGCTGGTGACGTCGACCTGGATGAACAGGCCGTCCAGTTCCTTGGCCAGCGCCTCTCCGGCCTCGGGGTTGACGTCGGCGATGACGACGGTGGCACCCTCGGAGGCCAGCCGGCGCGCGCTGGCGGCACCGATGCCGCTGGCACCCCCGGTGATCAGCGCGACGCGGTTCTCGAAGCGGTTCACGGTTCTCCTTCGTTCTGTCTCAGTCGTGGGCGATGAAGACGTTCTTGGTCTCGGTGAACGCGGCCAGCGCGTCCGGGCCGAGCTCACGGCCCAGACCCGACTGCTTGAAGCCACCGAACGGCGTCGAGTACCGCACCGAGGAGTGCGAGTTCACCGACAGGTTGCCCGACTCGACGCCGCGCGCCACCCGCAGCGCCCGGCCCACGTCGCGGGTCCAGATCGAGCCGCTCAGGCCGTACTCGGTGTCGTTGGCCAGCTCGATCGCCTCGGCCTCGTCGCGGAACGGCATCACGGCCACCACCGGGCCGAACACCTCCTCGCGCCACACCTTGTCCTGCGCCGAGCGGGGCAGGACGACGGTCGGCGGGTACCAGAACCCGGCCCCCTCGGGCGCCGAGCCCCGGAAGGCGACGTCGACCGGCTCGGTGGCGTTCTCGACGTAGGAGCGCACCGTCTCGCGGTGGGCCGCCGAGATCAGCGGCCCCATCTCGGCGTCCGCCTGGTCGGGAGCGGTGACCTTGACCCCGGCGACGGCGGGTTCGAGCAGCGCGAGGAACTTCTCGTACACGCTCGCCTCGACCAGGATGCGCGAGCGGGCGCAGCAGTCCTGACCGGCGTTGTCGAACACCCCGTACGGCGCGGTGGCGGCGGCCTTCTCGAGGTCGCTGTCGGCGAAGACGATGTTCGCGCTCTTGCCGCCCAGCTCGAGGGTGACCCGCTTGACCTGCGACATCGCCTGCGCCGCCAGCCGGGTGCCGACCTGGGTCGACCCGGTGAACACGATCTTGCGCACCAGCGGGTGGTCGACGAAGCGCTGTCCCACCACGCTGCCCTTGCCGGGCAGCACCTGGAACACATCCGCCGGGATGCCTGCCTCGAGGGCGAGCTCGCCGAGCCGAATGGCGGTCAGCGGGGTGAGTTCGGCCGGCTTGAGCACCACGGTGCAGCCCGCGGCCAGGGCCGGCGCGAAGCCCCAGCCGGCGATCGGCATCGGGAAGTTCCACGGCACGATCACGCCGACGACACCGATCGGTTCGCTGAAGGTGACGTCGAGCCCGCCGGCCACCGGGATCTGCTTGCCGAACAGCCGCTCGGGGGCCGCCGAGTAGTAGGTCAGCACGTCCCGGACGTTGCCCGCCTCCCAGCGGGCATTGCCCAGGGTGTGACCCGCACCGGCGACCTCGAGGGCCGCCAGCTCGTCGAGGTGCGCGTCGACGATGTCGGCGAACCGCCGCAACAACCGCCCCCGGTCGGCCGGGGCGACCGCCCGCCACGCCGGCCAGGCTGCGTGCGCCCGCACGATGGCCGCGTCCGTCGCCTCGGCGTCCAACTGGGTGACGGTCGCCGCCACCTCTTCGGTGGCCGGATTGATCACCCGGTAGCTACTCATCGGTGAAACTCTCCTCACAGCATCCGAAACCACAGCGTCCGAAACCTGCTCATGCTCCGCGGGTGACCGTCCATGCTCCGCAGCCGACCCCCGAATCGGGGCATTTCGACCGCATGCCGCGTCCCCTGCGGAGCATGAGCGGGTTGGCCGGCGGTAGCCCGGGTGAGAGTGTCCGGCTCAGAACCGCTCGAAGCACCGAACCCGCTCCCAGTCGGTGACGGCGGCCTCGAAGGCGGCCAGCTCGACGTCCGCGGTGTTGACGTAGTGGTCGACCACCTCGTCGCCGAAGGCGTTGCGCGCCAGCACCGAGGTGGCGAACAGATCGCGCGCCTCGCGCAACGTCGTCGGCACCCGCGGTCGCTCGGCGACATAGGCGTTGCCCTGCAGCGGCGCCTCGAGCGACAGCTCGGTCTCGATCCCCCACAACCCGCCGGCCAGCATGGCCGCCACGGCGAGATAGGGGTTCACGTCGCCGCCCGGCACCCGGTTCTCCAGCCGCAGCGCCGACCCCTTGCCGACCACCCGGATCGCACAGGTGCGGTTGTCCTCGCCCCAGGCGACCGCCGTCGGCGCGAAGGTGCCGGGCTGGAACCGCTTGTAGGAGTTGATGTTCGGCGCGTACAGCAGCGTGAACTCGCGCAGCGTCGCCAGGATGCCGGCGACGAAGGAGTTGAAGATGGCGCTGCGCCCACCCGGGGACGGCGACCCGTCGGGTTCGCGCGCGAAGACCGTTTCGCCGCCCAGGCCCCGCAAGCTCAGGTGGATGTGGCAGGAGTTGCCCTCGCGCTCGTTGTACTTGGCCATGAAGGTGAGCGCCTTGTCGTGCTGGGCGGCGATCTCCTTGGCCGCGGTCTTGTAGACCACGTGCTGGTCGCAGGTGGTGATCGAGTCGGCGAACTTGAAGGCGATCTCGTGCTGGCCGAAGTTGCACTCCCCCTTGGCCGACTCGACGACCAGCCCGGCCCGGTCCATGTGATTGCGGATGTCGCGCAGCAGCGGCTCGACCCGCGTCGTCCCGATGATCGAGTAGTCCACGTTGTACCGGTTGGACGGCGTGAGCCCGCGGTAGCCGGAGTCCCACGCCTTCTCGTAGGTGTCGTCGAAGACGATGAACTCGAGCTCGGTGCCGGCATAGGACACGAAGCCCATGTCGGCCGCCCGGTCGGCCTGGGCCATCAGGATCTGGCGCGGCGACTGCGCCACCGGCCGGCCGTCCAGCCACAGCACGTCGCACTGCACCATCGCGGTCGCCGGCAGCCAGGTGACCGGGCGCAACGTGGACAGATCCGGTCGCAACACGAAGTCGCCGTAGCCGGTCTCCCACGAACTCATCGCGTACCCGCCGACGGTGTTCATGTCCACGTCGACGGCGAGCAGGTAGTTGCAGCCCTCGGTGCCGTGCGCCAACACCTCGTCGACGAAGTAGCGGCCGTGGATCCGTTTGCCCGCGAGCCGACCCTGCACGTCGGTGAACACCACCAACACGGTGTCCACGTGCCCTGAGGCGACGGCCTCCTTCAGTTTGTCGACCGTCATGGGCACGTGGGACGCAGGGGCGCTCTCGGCGGCCATGGGAACTCTCCTCCTCGACCCCCCCGGGCGGCACGTGGTGGACACGTGAGTGGCGAGCGACATGCTCCACCATGCGAGGCGCTGCCGTCTCGCAATCAGCCCGGTGATCCGGCAAATCTCATGCAGCCGGACGCCGCCGCAGCAGGATCCCCGCGCTCAGGCCACGGGCTGTGGTGGCGGGACGGCGCGTGCGTCGTCCAGATCGGCCCGCTCGCCCTCACGACGCCGCACCGCGGCCCAGGCCAGCGGGCCGAGCACCGCAGCCAGCGCGATCACGATGCCCAGCTGCAGCGTGGGCAGGTTCAGCAGCTTCAGGCCCGAGGCGACCAGCACCACGGCCAGCGCCCGCCGGATCAGCCACCCCGGCGCACGGGAGGACAGCTGGGCGCCCAGATAGACCCCGGGGATCGACCCGAGCAGCAACGAGGCGGTCAGGTCGAGCTTGAAGTCACCGAAGAACACGTGACCCAGGGCAGCGCTGGCCACCAGGGGCACCGCCTGCACCAGGTCGGTACCCACCAGCTTGTTGGCGGTCAGGCTGGGGTACAGCGCGATCAACGCGATGATGATCAGCGAGCCGGACCCCACCGAGGTCATCCCCACGATCAGGCCACCGGCGGCACCGATCAGCACCGTGGGCAGCGGCCGGACGACGATCGGCACGTCCGCCGGATCGACCACCGTCTCGCCCCGGCGGGCAGCGGCCTCGCGGCGCACCCGGGCGACCATGCCGGTGTAGGCCTTGTAGATCATGGCCGCGGCGGCGACCAGCAGGGCCACCCCGAGCGAGGTCTTCACCACCGACTGCACATCACCGGAATTGCCCAGCGCGCGCAGCACCAGGACGCCGGCGAAGGCGCTCGGCACCGACCCGACCATCAGCCAGCGCACCAGCGGCCACTGGATGGTGCCGCGCCGCATGTGCACCCAGCTGCCGACCGGCTTCATCACGGCCGCGGCGACCAGGTCGCTCGACACCGCCGCCAGCGGGGTGACCCCGAACAGCAACACCAGCACCGGGGTCATCAAGGCGCCGCCGCCCATGCCGGTCAGGCCGACGACGAAGCCGACGATCAACCCGGCCAGGACCACCAGGACGTCCACGAGCCACCCCTCACCACATCGCTCTGCATCGCGCTACGGGACGTCATCGACCAGGTAGCCGCGTTCCTGAAGCAACCACCAGAGGCGATTCACGCATTCCTGGACCGATATGTCCGAGGTGTCGAGCACGATATCGGCATCGGTGGGCGGTTCGTACGGTGAGCTGATGCCGGTGAAGTCGGCGATCTCGCCGCGCCGGGCCTTGGCGTACATGCCCTTGCGGTCGCGTCGTTCGCACTCGGCCAGCGGGGTGGCCACGTGCACCAGCAGCAGGTCTCCCCCGGCCCGCTCGACCATGGTGCGCACCTCGGCCCGTCCGGCCGCGAAGGGGGCGATCGGGGCGCAGATCGCCGTGCCGCCATGCCGGGCCACCTCGGCGGCCACGAAGCCGATCCGGCGGATGTTCGCCTCCCGGTCGGCCACCGAGAAGCCCAGACCGGCCGACAGCAACCGGCGCACCTCGTCGCCGTCCAGCACCGACAGCGTGCGCCGGCCGTCCTCGATCAGGGCCTCGGCCAGGGCCTTGGCCACGGTCGACTTGCCCGACCCGGACAGGCCCGTGAAGAACAGCACCAGGCCGCGCTGCGCGGCGGGCCGGACGGCGCGCGCCAGCTCGGCAGCGAAGGCTGGGTGAAGCTCGTGGACGTCGACCTCGGCAACGCTCGCGCCAGCGTCCAGAGTCTCGAGGTCCAGAGTCTCGAGGTCCAGGATCTCGATGGCGCCGTAGGCGGCGAGGGCCGGCCCGGTCAGTTCGACCTGGTCGGCGGGTAGTCCCAACGGCACCACGAGCTCACCCGGCTCGGCCAGTCGCCGGGTGGCGCGCCACAGGGCCTCACCGGTGAGGCCGGACGCCTGGCCCCAGCCGTCCCCGACCAGCACCAACCACAGCAGCACCGCCCCCCGGTCGGCGGCGACGGCCCGCGCGGCGTCGACCTGCCAGACCAGGGCGGGACCGGTCAGGCTCACCGCGATCATCGGCCGCCCGGCCAGCAGGTCGCTCACCTGCGCCGGGGTGCGGCGGTGGCTGCGCAGTGGGCCGTGCGCGAACGGCCGCAACCCCCGCACGTGCGTGGCGCCGTCCGGGGTGAAGGTCAGCTCGGCGACCGGGGTTCCCTCGGCGTCCTCGACCAGCACCCCGGCATGGGCCGCCTCGGGCAGCTCGGCCAGGGCGCCGTCCGGCAGCCGGTCGAGCACTCCGGTGACCACGAGCTCGACGAGTTCGAGCGTGGCGTGCGACGGATGCCAGCCGGGCAGGACGGGAGCGACCACCATGGCGGGATCGTGTCACAAACGGCGACAGCCCCTCACCACGGCGTGACCGTGACGAGGGGCCGTCGTGGCGAACGGATCAGTCGTTGCCGCGCAGGATGGCCAGCAGCCGCAGGATCTCGAGGTAGAGCCAGACCAGCGTGACGACCAGGCCGAACGCGGCGGTCCAGGCGTAGACCTTCGGGATGCCGTTGCGGATGCCCTGCTCGACGAAGTCGAAGTCGAGCACCAGGAAGAACGAGGCCAGCAGGACGCCGAACGCGCTCAGGGCGACCGGCAGCAGGCCGCCGCCAGAGTAGATGCTGCTCCAGGCGCCGAACATGACGCCGAGGAAGTGCACCAGGCCGAAGACCAGGTAGCCGACCCCGGCGATCATCAGGGTCTTCTGGAACTTCGGGCTGTTGCGGATCACGCCGGTCTTGTAGAGGGCGAGCATGGCGCCGAAGGCACAGAGCGTGCCGACGATGGCGTGGACCACGATGTCGCTGCCACCGGCGAACCGGGCGTAGACGGCGCTGATGCCACCGACGAAGACACCCTGGACCAGGGCGTAGGCGAACATCAGCGGCGGGCTGGGCACCTTCTTGAGCTGGGCGACCATGGCGAGCACGAAGCCCACCAGGCCGGCGCCGATCACGAGCATGAACTGCTCGGGCCGGATGAACCAGTAGGTCGGCGCCGCGGTGACCAGCAGGCCGCCGAACAGCGCGGCGGTACGCACCACCACGTCGTCCAGGGTCATGCGGTTGGTGTCCACCGAGGTGGCGGACGGCGCGCGGTACATGTCCTCGATCGTGGTGGCCGAGGGGGTGGGCGGGTTGAAGGTCGCGTACCCACCGCGGGTGAACTCGGGGTTGCGGTTGAAGACGGGGTTGCGGCTCTCCATCGGTCTCTCTCCAGGGTCGAGATTGTGATGCTCTGCCGGGTGATAGGTCCGGCCGGTACTCAACGTAATGCCGATCGTCCCGGAAAGGTTCCCGAAACCGCCGGCGGCACCTGTGCCGGACGACGGCGGTCCAGTTCGCTGTGATAGCTCGCCCCGACCTGCGCGGCGTGCTCCCGCAGGTAGTCGGTGAGCCGGGTGGGGCAGGTGGCCTCGCCGTCCGTGGTCACCAGAGAGGCCATTAGCCCGTCGATCTCGTCACGGGTGAGCACGACGTCACGGGTGAGCACGGACAGGCCGCGAAGGATCACCGCCACCACCGCGGGCGGCAGGTGAACCGGCCACCAGTGGGTGCCGACGGCCTCGGCGACCGTGCCCACCAGGTCCTCGAAGGTGAAGTCCTGTGGCCCGACGGCGTCGATCGTCACGTCGGGGTCGCCGTCCGGCCGCGACCCCAGCTCGACGCACAGCGCCGCCAGGTCGGCCACGTACACCGGACGCAGCCGGTACCGGCCGTCGCCGGGAATGGCGAACACGTGGAAGCGGCGCACCAACCAGGCGATGTTGTTGATGAAGATGTCCTCACCGCCGAAGATCACGCTCGGTCGCACGATCGCATACGGGACGCCGAGGCCGACCAGGTGCCGTTCGAGGGCCGCCTTGCCGCGGTAGTACTCGTAGAACGAGTCGGGGTCTGGGTTGGTGATGCTGACGTGCACGATGCGCCGGACGCCGGCCTCGCGGGCCGCCTCGAACAGGACCTTGGTGTTGGCCACTGCCTGGGCGTAGCTGGTGCCGCCGGGGGCGTAGCGCACCCAGTAGGTGTTGTAGAAGGTCTCGACGCCCTCGAACGCCCGGCGCAGGGCCTGCGGGTCGTCGAAGGTGTACGGGAAGATCTCGATCGCCGAGCCGTCGGAGAGCTTCCCGCCGACGGCCGGTGGGTGATTCGTCAGGGTGCGCACCTGCCGTCCTCGATCGTGCAGGGCACGCCTGAGGTAGGTTCCCGAGTATCCGAACGCCCCCGTCACCAGGTCGATCCCGGTCATGATCCTCACCCTCGTCCCGCGCCTCGAGCGCCCTGGCCGCCACCGCCGTGGCACCGGGATCAGCGCCCTGTCGATTGACATACAAACGTATGACTGAGATCGATGCTACGCGTACCCGACTCCTCGACGCCACTCTCGAGGTGCTCGGGTCACAAGGGGTGGCCGGCGCGACGTCCCGCCAGATCGCCGGCGCGGCCGGAGTCAACCTGCAGGCGATCACGTATCACTTCGGGTCCAAGGACGCCTTGGTCGCCCAGGCGCTGGTGCACGCCGTCCGGCACTGGCTCGCCCCGGCCCGCGAGGCGCTGGCATCGGTCTCCGCCGATCCGATCGGCGGCCTTGTCGCCGCGGTGTTCGCGTTGCAGCACTCACTCGATCAGGCGCGCGCCTACGTGCCCGCCTACGTCGAGGCGCTGGCGACGGCCACGCGCAACGAGGACGTGCGCCGCGAGATCGTCACGATGCTGCGCGAGGTGCGCGACGACCTCGCGGTGCAGATCCGAGAACTCGCCGGGACCGGCCTGGTGGCGGACTGGGTCGACCCCGAGGCGATCGCAGCGCTCCTGGTCGCCGCGGGCGATGGCTTGGTGGTGCACTCGACCCTCGACCCCGAGAGATACGACCTCGATCGCTCCCTGGGCCAGGTGGTTCAGGTGCTGTTGGCCGCCAGCACGGTGCGTCCGGACGACGAGGGCTGAGGTGCACGTCGCGCTCGTGATCACATCGAGAGGTCACCAGAGCACCGTTTCCGTGGGCACAAAGGTACTTTTGCGACCCCTCGACGTGATCACCGGAAGGTGTCGGCTCGGTCCCCCCGGCGGGAGCCGCGGTCACCGTCAGGACGACGTCCTGCCGGTTCCCGCTCCCTTCGTCACCGCCCGGGTCCCGGCCAAGGCAACGCTGCGCGCAGCCTTGGCTCGGTACCCCCGGCGGGACTCGAACCCGCACTGGAGCGCTTTTAAGGCGCCTGCCTCTGCCATTGGGCTACGGGGGCCTGAGCAGTCAGCCTAGAGCGCTCACGCCACCAGGTGACCGCACGCCCCAAGATGCCCAGCGGGAGGGTGACGGCGCAGATGACGGCCGCGTGCATGGTGAGGTCGGCGTCATCGATCGCGGCGCCGTAGACGGCTACAAGGGCGGCGGCTGCTGCGATGGTGAGCACGGCGTCAACGTGCCCACCCAGGTGACTACGTTAGTCGTCGCGATGCAGTCAATTGACATCGGCAACAAACGTCCCTATAGCAGCGGGTCAACCTCGCTCCTGTGGGCGTCACATGGTCGAACTCGCCTGCCTTGACGCCAGCGACGAGCGCTGCCCACTCGCGGCACCTGAACCGCAGCACCACGCCGCGGCCAGGGAAGGGCTATCGAATTCTCTTGCCTTTACGTTGGCGAAGAATGCGCGCCACTCGCTGACGGGGAACGTTAGAGCGGGACCCCTTGGAACTTTGGAGTCCTTTACGAGGACGAGGCATCTTCTTCAGCGCATCTCTACGCAACATCCAGCGTCGCAACACGCTGACTCTCGCCAGGGCCTGGCGTGCTTTGACGCCCGCGTAGACCGTCGCAGCGCCCACCACGACCGTCGTGAACTCCTTGAGAGCCTCTTCCGCGACCAGGTCCAGGACCGTGCTCATTGAGCCTCCAGAGGGGGGTGTTGCCGAACCATAGACCCTCACCGGATCTACTGCGCAACCTTCACGGGCGAGAGTTGGTAACGAACCGGGATGCGTTGACAGTGCGCACCTTTGCCGTGCTTCTGACCAGCTCGAACTAGCAATGACGTACCAGACACCATCCCCGGCATGTTGCAGACAGACGACTACTGCCGCACGTTGAGTCAGCCTGACGGACGATGTGACTGCGGGCGCACGATGGCTGCTGTCGCCGCGCAGCTTGTGTGTGCTGCCGCGAAGGTGTCGCGCATGGAGAGAGGTCCAGCGTTCGCACGCTGGAGCACGTCGCAACGGAGCTGTCGTGCTCGACCGCCAAGGTCTCTCGGATGGAAACAGGCCACCACGTCTCACACGGCCACGCGAGGGCTGGCGTGTAGCCCAAAAAGAGCATGAGACGTCTTGAGCGAGGCGGATTCCCTGCTGCGTATTCCTCCGTATGCAACATTCCCGGGACCGTCGACCCATAGTGGTGTGACGCGTGTCTTCCTTTAGTGTTCGTGGGGGTGCGGGACAATGGCGCATGCCGAATCGGGTGCGTGTTCTTGCTGTTCGTGACCAGGACCGGGCCGAGCTGGAACGTCGGTCGCGGAGCAAGTCCGAGCCGGCCCGGGTGGTGCAGCGGGCGCGGATCGTGTTGGAGTCCGCTCGGGGGTTGACTGGGCCGGCGATCGCCGAGCGGCTCGGGTGCAGCGAGCCGACGGTGGTGTTGTGGCGCAGCCGGTATGCCGAACATGGGATCGCCGGGTTGGAGGACCTAGCCCGTTCCGGTGGACCGGTGACAGTGTTGACCCGGGAGGTGGTCGAGCAGATCCTGGCCGACACCCTCACCCCGCCGCCGGAAGCGTTGTCGGGTCGAAGGGTGACGCACTGGTCGACGCGCACGCTGGCGGACTGGCTGGCCCGCCACCGGGGGATCCAGGTCTCCCACGACCGGGTCGGGCAAGTGTGGAAACGGTTCAGCCTCGAGCCGCATCGCGTTGAAGGGTTCAAGTTCTCCACCGACCCCGAGCTGGAGACCAAGATCCGTGACGTGATCGGGCTCTACCTCGACCCGCCACACGGCGCGGTCGTGCTCTGTCTGGACGAGAAGAGCCAGATCCAGGCGTTGGACCGGACCCAGCCGATGCCGCCGATGCGCCCGGGCCAGATCGCCGAGCAGTCCTGGGACTACAAGCGCAACGGCACCACGACACTGTTCGCGGCGTTGGAGATCGCCACCGGCAAGGTGATCCAGTCCTGCAAGCCCCGCCACCGCCACCAGGAGTTCCTGGCGTTCCTGCAGCAGGTCGCCAAGGCCTACCCGCGCCGCCAGTTGCACGTGGTATGCGACAACTACTACGACAGCGACACTTGGCTGTTGATCAAGCTTTGACCAGGTGGAACACGGTCGTGTCGATGCGTGACAAGGGTGCAGCCACCACCAAATGATCAAGGTTTGTGAAGACTCGAGATCGGCTGGCGATGGCTGCGGCCACCAGCGTAGACCTGAACGGCTGGCAGGCTGAACTGGACGCGTTCATGGCCCGGATCGGGCCACGGTTCGCCCGGTCCGAGCCCCGGGCGCGCGCCGGGTCCTTCGTGCGGGGGATCCTCGCGGGGCTGCCACGGGCGAACGGGTGGTCGATCGCCGAACACGCCGGGGAGGACCAGCCCCGGGGGATGCAGCGCCTGTTGGCGAACGCGGTGTGGAACCACGACGGCGCCCGGGATGACTTGCGGGACTATGTGGTCGAGAACCTGTACAGCCTCGATGGGCTGGGACCGGTGCTGGTCATCGATGAGACCGGTGATCTGAAGAAGGGCCGGAAAACCGTTGGCGTGCAACGGCAGTACTCCGGGACCGCGGGACGGGTGGAGAACTGCCAGGTCGCGGTCTACCTCGGCTACGCCACCGCGACCGGCTACACGCTGATCGACCACGCCCTGTACCTGCCCAAGGTCTGGACCGGCGACGCCGACCGGATGGCCGAGGCCGGCGTACCCGCCGGCACCGAGTTCGCGACCAAACCCGCCCTGGCCGCCCAGATGCTCACCCGGGCCATCGCCGCGGGCGTTCAGGCCGGCTGGGTGGCCGCTGACGAGGTCTACGGCAACACCGCCACCCTGCGCCGCCACCTGGCCGAGCAGCACCTCGGCTACGTCCTGGCGATCGCCAAGACCCACCCGATCACCACCGGCATCGGCACCCGGCATGCCGTCGACTACGCCGTGCGGCCGGACCTGCGCTGGCACACCTACAGCGCCGGGCCCGGCGTCCGCGGACCCCGTACCTACCAGTGGGCCTGGATCGAGACCACCGACCCCGCCCTCACCAACACCGACACCGACACCGACACCGACACCGACACCGACACCGACGAGAGCATCACGGGGCACAACTGGTTGCTCATCCGCCGTCACCCCACCAGCGGAGACCTGGCGTTCTACCGTGCCCACGCCCCCGGTCCCGTGGCGTTGAAGACCCTGGTCGCCGTGGCCGGAACCCGTTGGCGGATCGAGGATTCCTTCGCCGGAGCCAAGGAACTCGCCGCCCTGGACCAGCACCAGGTCCGCGCCTGGACCGCCTGGCACCGCTGGTCCCTGCTCGCCATGATCGCCCACGCCATCCTCGCCGTCCTGACCACCCGCCAAGACCCACCGGCGCCCGGCCTGGCCAGGCTGACCCGCCACGAGATCCGCCGCCTGCTGGTCGAGCTCACCAGGACCCTGCACCCACCCCTACACCTGATCGCTTGGTCCATCTGGCGGCGAAACCACCAAGCCACTGCCCAGGCCTGCCATCAACGACGAACAGTCGCGACCCAACACCCATGATCCTCCCGGAGCCAGAACCATGATCATCCCAAGTGTCGCTGTCGTACTACTCCACCCACAAGCACGCGAAAGTCAAGGCCTGGCTGGCGAGGAACCCCCGCGTCCACCTGCATTTCACCCCGACCAGCGGCTCCTGGCTGAACCTCGTGGAGTGCTTCTTCTCGATCATCACGCGCCAGGCCATCCGCCGCGGCGCCTTCGCCTCGGTCGCCGACCTCATCGCCACGATCGAGGCCTACATCGACGGCTGGAACGAGCACGCTCACCCGTTCATCTGGACCAAACCCGCCGACGAGATCCTGAAGAAGATCAAATCAGCGAAGACTAAAGGAACCGCTGTGGCGCACCACTAGTACCGTCTGCCCGGTATGGTGCACGAGGTGGGGGGGTGTCACTGCTGGGGAGTTCCATGGGCCCCAGTCGGCATCCCTGGCCCACGATTGACCCAAGACTCGTGATCGACGGCTGGACAGAGTGGGACACGACAGGACACCCACAGGTCAGTCACCCGTCCGGGTGTTGGGTGCATCACCGCAGGTCAGAGCTATAGCGGCGTCCAGCATGGCCTCGGTGAGCCGGCCCGTGAAGGTGTTCTGCTGACTCACGTGATAGCTGCCGACCAGGCGGACCGGGGCGCCGTCCGGCCGATCGAGCAGCACCTGCGCACCGTGACCGAACCGCGGCCGTGGCCGAGGCACCCGCCAGCTGAGCCGGGCGGCGCACGCCAGTGCCGCCTGCCAGGCGAACCCGCCCAGGGCCAGCATCGAGACCAGTGTCGGGTCGAGCAGGTGCACCTCGGCGTCCAGCCACGGAGCACAGGTGTCGCGCTCGGCGGGCGTGGGCTGGTTGTCCGGCGGAGCGCAGCGCACCGCCGCCGCAATCCGGACGCCGCGCAGCCGCTGCCCGTCGGCCGCATGCAGGCTGTCGGGCTGGGCGGCCAGACCTGCCCGGTACAGCGCGGCGAAGATCCAGTCACCGGAGCGGTCGCCGGTGAACACCCGGCCGGTGCGGTTGCCACCGTGCGCCGCCGGAGCCAGGCCGACCACCAGCAGGCGCGCCCGGGGGTCGCCCCAACCAGGCACCGGACGACCCCAATACGGTTCTTGAGCAAGGGATTTACGCTTGGTGACCGCCACCTCCTCGCGCCAGGCGACCAACCGGGGGCAGGCCCGGCAAACGCTCACCCGGGCATCCAGCTCGCCCCATCCCTCGCGTCCCACCCCGGCGAGGCGGCGCACGTCGTCCGGGGTGTGGGCCACCGGCGTGCCGGCGTCGGCGACCTCACCCGGCCACCCCGTGGCCGGCGTCACCGGCGAGGTGAACGCCCCGCCGGCCGCCGGATGGGGCAGCCGCGACACACTCAGCCCAGGTGCTCGGCGAAGAAGTCCAGGGTGCGCTGCATCGCCAGGCCTGCCGCGTCGGCGTCGTAGACCTCGGGGCGGTCGTCGTTGAAGAAGGCGTGCTGGGCGCCCGGATAGTCGTGGCAGTGCACCGATCCGCCGCCGGCCGTGATCGCCGCCACGGCGGTCTGGATGCCGGGCGCGGCCGACGTGCCGTCCCCCTCGGAGCAGTGGATCATCGCCGACTTGCCGGCGTAGTTCGGCCAGGCCGGGTCCATCCGCTCCCACGGCACCGCCGGGTAGAAGCCGACCGCCGCCACCACGGGCTCGGCGACGGTGGCGCTCCACAACGCCAGCGATCCCCCCATGCAGAACCCGATCGCGCCGATCGCCTGCCCGGTGACGGCCTCCAGCCCGGTCAGGTACGCCGAGGCGCCCGCGATGTCCTGGGCGGCGCGGTCCATCGCCAGGCCCATCAGCAACCGCATCGCCTCGTCCGGCTCGTCGGTGGCGACACCGTGGTAGAAGTCCGGGGCCAGCGCCACGTATCCGGCCTGGGCGAACCGGTCGGCCAGGTTCTTGATGTGGCCGACCAGACCCCACCATTCCTGGATGACGATCACCCCGGGTCCGCTGCCGCCCGGCGGGATGGCCAGATAGCCCTCCGCCGTGCCGCCGTTGCTGGGAAAGGTCACCATCGCGCCGCTGCCATCGGTCATGCGGGTCACCTTGACACATCAGAACTGCTCGTCACGAGTGCCTCGGGCCGGTTGCGCCTCAGGTGGGATCGACGAACCGCAGCCGGGGCGTCCGGCCGAGAAAGGCGCCGTAGCGGGCGGCCGCCTGCTCGGTCGCGGCGAGCTCGTCGTCCGTCAACGGCCGCAACGGCTCGACGTCGAAACGCACCTGTCGGGGCTGCACGCTACGGCGCATCCGGCCGAGCACCTGCCCGTCGACGACCAGCATGCCCACGGCCGGTTCGCGTCCCGGCGTGAGCAGCCCGGCGGCGTCCAGCATCGCCCGGGAGTCCTGGTAGCCGCGGTAATACTCGTCGAGCAGCTGCAGCAGGTGCGCCCGGGGCGAACTGCGCTCGAGCGCGGGGTCGGCGGCGGCGAACCAGAGCGTGCGGCCCTCGTACTCGAAGGAGTCCAACTGCGAGGACGCCGCGGCGATCCCGGCGCGCACGTCCGTCAGCGACAACGTGGCCCAGTACGCCAGATCGCGTTCGGTGGCCGGGCCATGGCTGGTCAGGTAGCGCAGCGCGAGTTCGGCGAGGGCCTCGTCGCGGCCGAGCCGGCGGGCGTTCGGGGCGCGCTCGTCGAGCAGGGCGTAGGTCTGTTTCGCCGACGGGCCCTGACCCCGCTGGACGCCGCTGCAGACCAGGGCCTCCTGTTCGGCCAGCCCGACGATGAGCATCAGGGCCTGGCCGGCAGCCGGTAGGTGATGGGCGGCCAGGCGCTCACCCAGCTCGGGCCGGGTGAGGTGGCCCTCGGCCAGCGCCTCGACCACGACGTCGACGGCGCGGTGGGCGGTCGCGTCGTCCAGGCCGACCGTGCGTTGCTGCTGCTGGAACAACCGGCGGACGGCGGGCGCGGTGAGCTCGACCAGCCACCGGATGTCGTCGGCGTGAACGTAGTGCCAGGTCGGCCGCAACACGTGCGTGCGCAAGAACTCACCGGCGTCCAGGGCGCGGCCGATGTCGCTCTCGCGCAACGGATCACCGCTCTCGGACGGCGCGGTGCGGGTCGCCACCGCCCAGGCCGATTGCGCGGGGTTCTCGGCCTGCACGGCGAGCAGCGAGCGCACCGTGGCTGCCGGATCGGGCGGGCGCCACCCAGCCAGGTGCTGGGAGTGCAGGCGCCACACCGCGATTCGGCGAGGGGTCATGCGGGCAGGCTAGCGGGAGGGGCTCACGGGGACGGACTCACGGTGGGCAACGGCGCGCGACCGGGACTCGCGACGGGACCCGGTTCGGACGGTCGGCCGACCGATGATGGGGCCGGCGTGGGGGTGGCCACGGGATCAGGAGTGGCCGCGGGATAGGTCGACCCGTCGATCCCGACCACGCGCGGCACCAGCCCTTGGGGCGCCGGGGCCACCGCCGGGGGGCCTGCCGGGGCTCCCATCGGCATGCCGTTGCTGTCCGTCTCACCGCGGAACTCGAGCTTCTGCTGACGCAGTGGGAACACGTTCCACACCACGCGGCCCTGATCGGTCACCGCTGGGATCTGCGTCGTACCGGCGACCGGAGGCTGCCCGGAGTAGACCATGGAGGTGTCGCCCTGCCACAACGGCGTGCGGGCCGACTCCCCCACCGACAGCGGCTTGCCGTTCTCGTCGAACAACTGGACGTCAGTCAACGGCCGGCCCTGAGCGTCGTACACCAGCACATTGCGTACCTCGGTGCCGTTGAGCCACAACCCGTTCCGCGGCGGTTCGGGCACGGTGTCGTAGATCGTGGTGGACGTGGGGAGGAGTCGCAGCCCGCCGGGCACCAACAGGATCGCCACCGCGTTGATCGCCACGAAACCGACGCGCAGCCAGATATTGCGCCGTGCCCAGCCGCGGCGTCCGGCCTGCACGCTGAGCACCAACAGCACGCCGAACAGCATGATCAGGCCCCAGGACAGCCCCCCGTAGCCGACGCCGAAGAACACCGTGGAGAACAAACCCGCCCGCATCAGCCACCACGCCGGGCGCAGCACGAGCAGGAAGTCGCGGACCGGCGGCCACCACGCCTGACGTTCCAGCCGCGCGAGCACGATCGCGCGCTGTGCGCCGAGCAGGTCCACCAGGCCCGCCGCGCGCCGTCCCCCTGCGGCGGCGCGTGGCGGCAACCCAGCAGCCGAGCGCAGCTCGGCGGCATAGTCGGCCGGCGAACCGAACCGCTCGATGCCTGATGCCGCGCCGCCATCGGTCAGCGCGTCGTCCAGGTCGGCCTCCAAACCGCCTGTCAGGTCGTCGATCTCGTCCGGGGTCAGATCGTCGAGCGCGCGGCGCACCGCGGCGACGAAGGCGGCGACCTCGGGGTGGGTGATGGAGGTGTTCATCGCACCGGCTCCCTGCTGCTCGTGATGATCGGGGTGGTGGTCAGGGGCCGGGTGTCGCGGACGTCGTGGCCGGCGTCGGCGAGCAGCCCGTTCATGGTCTCGGCGAACCCCGCCCAGATGTGGGACTGCTCGGCCAGCAAGGTCCGGCCGTGCGGGTTGATGCCGTAGTACTTGCGGTGCGGCCCCTCGTCCGAGGGCACCACGTACGAGGTCAGCGCGCCGGCCGAGTACAGCCGGCGCAAGGTGCCGTACACCGAGGCGTCCCCGACGTCGTCCAGCCCGGCCGATCTCAGCCGGCGCACGACGTCGTAGCCGTAGCCGTCCTCGGTGGACACCACCGCCAGGACGGCCAGATCGAGCACCCCCTTGAGCAACTGCGTCGTATCCACACGCCCACCTCCCGCTCCGCTGTTACGACACCCACACTACTGCACACTGCACACTACCGCGCACACAACACCCCGAAATCCACCCCACCCAACCCGCTCATGCTCCGCAGGGAACGCGTCATGCTCCACAGGCACGCGTTTGACAGCGTTGTCAGCTGTCGTGGCGCGTCACCTGCGGAGCATGAGCAGGTTGTGGCGGGTGAGTTGATCAGGCCCAGGTGAGCAGGGGCTGGCCGCCGGTGACGGCCGCGCCGACGGCGACCTCGACCGTGGCGACGGTGCCGTCGTGCGGAGCGGTGATCTCGGTCTCCATCTTCATGGCCTCGAGCACCAACAAGGTCTGCCCGGCGGTCACCTGCGCGCCGCCCTCGACCAGCACCTTGACCACGGTGCCGGCGATCGGAGCGGTCAGGCTGGACGACGCGGTGGCCGGCGCCTTGGCTGCGGTCGGGGTCACCCCGTACGCCGTTGGGCTGGCCATGGCGAGTTGGGCGAACGTCGGCTGCGCCTCCTCGGCGACCTCGACGTCCACGTCGTAGACCGTGCCGTTGACGGTGACCTTCAGCTTCATGTCCTGCTCCTCTGCGCCGTCAGCGCACTGTGTCGTCTGCGCCGTCAGCGCACTGTGTAGACGGACGAATGCGAATGATGCTGCCCGGCGCGGCCATGGGCACCCCACACGCCCTGGCGGCGCAGCCGTACCTGCTTCACCGTGGCCCGCGTTCCCAGGTACGCGGCCACCGCCGCCGAGATCGTGAGCAGCACGTCCTCGGGGATCTCACCCTCCGGGTGAAAGCTGTGCAATCGCGCCTCGAGGGCATCGACCCGCTCGGTCAGCGCGGCAACGGTGGCCTCGAGCTCGGCGATCCTGGCCGTCTCGCTCATCAACAGCTCCCGATTCGACTCGTCACAGCGGGATCAGCCCGTGCTTCTTGGGCGGACGCGACTCGCGCTTGCCCGACAGCGTCGCCAACGCGCGCGCCACCATCCGCCGGGTGTCGGCCGGCTCGATGATGTCGTCGACCAACCCGCGGGACGCCGCCACGTACGGCGTCGAGAACGTCTCGCGATAAAGGGTGACCAGTTCGTCCCGCTTGGACGCCGGGTCGTCGGCCTCGGCGATCTCGCGCCGGAACACCACCCCGGCTGCCCCTTCGGCACCCATCACGGCGATCTCCGCACTCGGCCAGGCGTAGACCCGGTCGGCGCCGAGGTCCTTGCCGCACATGGCCAGATACGCACCGCCGTAGGCCTTGCGCAGCACCACGGTCACCTTGGGCACCGTGGCCGACGAGTAGGCGAACAGCATCTTCGCCCCGTGCCGGATGATGCCACCGTGCTCCTGCGCCACCCCGGGCAGGAAGCCCGGCACGTCCACCAGGGTGAGCAACGGGATGTTGAACGCGTTGCAGAACCGCACGAATCGCGCGCCCTTGTCGGAGGCGTCGATGTTCAGCACCCCCGACATCACGGCCGACTGGTTGGCCACCACGCCCACGGAATTGCCTGCCACCCGAGCGAATCCGACCACCAGGTTCGGAGCGAACGTGGCCTGCACCTCGAGGAAGTCACCGGCATCCACGACCCCGGCGATCACCTCGCGGACGTCGTAGCCCTTCTTGGGATCGTCCGGGATCACCGAGTTCAACCGCAGGTTGCGTGGCACCGCCTCGAATCCCTCGACGTAGGGCGGTTCCTCGGTGTTGTTCGCCGGCAGGTAGCTCAGCAGCTTCTTGCAGATCGCGACCGCGTGGGCGTCGTCCTCGGCGATGAAATGACTGACGCCCGAACGGGTCAGGTGCGCGTCGGGCCCGCCGAGGGCCTCCGCGGTGACCTCTTCACCGGTGACCTGGCGGATCACGTCCGGCCCGGTGATGAACATCCGCGAGGCCCGGGTCTGGATGATGAAGTCGGTCAACGCCGGTGAGTAGGCCGCCCCACCCGCGCACGGCCCGGCGATGATCGAGATCTGCGGGACGACGCCGGACAGCGCCACGTTGGCGTAGAACACCTTGCCGTAGCCCGACAACGAGTCGATGCCCTCTTGCACCCGGGCACCACCGGAGTCGTTGAAGAACACGAACGGGGTGCCGTTGGCCAGGGCCGCGTCGAGCATGTGCGCGACCTTGACCGAGTGCATCTCCCCCGCCGACCCCCCGGCGACCGAGAAGTCCTGACTGGCCAGGTGCACCGGACGACCCATCACGGTGCCACTACCGGTCACCACGCCGTCCGCCGGCAGCACCGCCGTGTCCATGCCGAAGTGCGTCGTCCGGTGTTGCGCGAACAGCCCGATCTCCTCGAACGAGCCGGGGTCGAGCAGCGCCGTGATCCGTTCTCGCGCCGTGAGTTTGCCCTGTTCGTGCTGCTTGGCGTGACGCTCGGCGCCGCCTCCGGCCTCGACCGTGGCGCGCTCGGCCCGTAGCCGGTCCATGCGCTCGGCCATGCCGATCGGCGCGATCGTCGGGTTCGACGACGACTCTGAGGTGCTGCTCTGGCCGGTGGTCATGCCGGCCGCACCGAGACCGTGTGGGTACGGCCGTCGACGGTGATGTCATAGCTGATCGGCATCCGCACCGGGCCGCTGCCGGTGTCGCCCGCCGCAGCCACCCGCTCGGCCTCGACCTCGGCGGGGTCGCGTCCGACGTTCTTCGGTCCCTCGGCGCGGGTGGTGAAGAAACCGGGGGCGACCTTGGGGAACATGGCGTAGGTGAGCACGTCCTCGTCGCTGCCGTCGAACCCGTCCAGCCCGGCGGCCTGATCGCGCAACGCAGCCCACTCCGGCTCGATCAGGTCGCCCGGACGCACCGTGATCGGTTCCTTGCCGGTCTGTGCCCGCGCCTTGGCCACCACCTCGGGGTCCATGTCGCCCAGGGTGTAGCCGTAGTAGCCCAGTACCAGATCGGCGAACTCGGCCGTCAGCACGTGATAGCGCCCCATCAGCACGTTGAACACCGCCTGCGTGCCCACGATCTGGCTGGACGGCGTCACCAGCGGTGGGTAGCCCGCCGCCTTGCGCACCCGCGGCACCTCGGCGAGCACCTCGGCCAGCTTGTCACCGGCGCCCTGCTGCTTCAGCTGGGACTCCATGTTCGAGATCATGCCGCCGGGGATCTGACTGTCGAAGATGTCGGTCTCGACCGAGAACGAGCTCATGAACTGCGCATAGCGCGGCTTGATCGCGGCGAAGTGGTCCTTCACCCGGCGCAGCAGGTCCTTGTCGAGGTCGGCCACGAACCCGGTGCCCTCGAGCATCTCGACCACCGACTCGGTCGGGTTGTGGCCCGGGCCGAGGCTGAGCGAGGAGATCGCCGTGTCCACCACGTCGGCGCCGGCCTCGATCGCCTTCATCAGCGACACCTGGGTCACCCCGGTGGTGGCGTGACAGTGCACGTTGACCTGCATGTCGGGCAACGCCTGCTTGATCGCCGTCACGATGTCGTAGGCCGGCTGGGGCTTGAGCAGGGCCGCCATGTCCTTGAGCGCCAACGAGTCACAGCCCAGATCTGCCAGGTTGCGGGCCAGCTCGACGTACCCCTCGACGGTGTGCAGCGGCGAGACCGTGTAACAGATCGTGCCCTGCGCGTGCTTGCCCGCCCGCTTCACCGCGGCGATCGACCGCTCGACGTTGCGGACGTCGTTGAGGGCGTCGAACACCCGGAACACGTCCATGCCGTTCTCGGCGGCCTTCTCGACGAACCGGTCGACCACGTCGTCGCCGTAGTGCCGGTAGCCGAGCAGGTTCTGGCCGCGCAGCAGCATCTGCAGGCGGCTGTTCGGCAGCAGCTCGCGGAAGGTGCGCAACCGCTGCCACGGGTCCTCGTTGAGGTAGCGGATGCAGGCGTCGAACGTCGCCCCGCCCCAGCACTCCACGCTCCAGTAGCCCGCGGCGTCGATGTCGGCACAGGCGCCGACCATGTCCTCGAGGGCCATCCGGGTCGCCATCAGAGACTGGTGCGCGTCGCGCAGCGCCAACTCTGTGATACCGACTGTTCTGCCACGCGTCACGCGCGATGTGTGTCCACCGTCACCTTGCAGCTCGGCCATGGCCCCAGCGTCGCACTCACCGCCGGACGACGGTAGCCCCGACGCGCTCAGCGGGCGAGGTAGGCCTTCGCGTAGCCGAGCGGTCCCTCGGCCGGGCCGGAGCTGACCAGCTGCACCACCACGCCACGGTCATACCAGGTCAGGATGGTCGAGCCCTTACGGGTCGCCACCGTCACCCGCCCCCCGGTCAGCTTCTGCGTCCGCACCGTGTAGCCGCTCTTCGGCAGACCCGCGACGAGGCTCGCGACCAGGGAGTTCTCGACCGTGACGTCCCCGGCGTGGGTCGCATCGAGCGCTCGAGCGGCGATCGAGCCGAGCGGGTCCTCACCCTGGGAGACCGACACCACCGTGGGTGGCCCGAGGACGCCGGCCGGTTGTGGGCGGGCCGCCAGGAAGGCCGCCACGACCGAGGCCGGGGCCTTGGCGTAGCGGTACCCCTTCAGCGTCGGCAGGGTCGGCGGGCGCAACACGGCGCCGGACGGCGACACCCCCGGTTGCGGCGAGACCGCCGCCAGCGGGGTGGGCGAGGCCGGCGTGGCCATCGCGGCCCCGGTGGGCGTGACCCGCGCCGTGCCCCGGGTACCCGTGCTCGACGGGATCGCGATCACCGACACCCCGACCGAGGGCACCGACAGCGCCGGGCCGGACTCCTGTTGGGCGGCGAAGCACCCCGAGAGCGCGGGCACGATGACCGCCACCGGCAGCAGCGTCGTCCAGAGCCGACGGGTTGGCCCGAGTGACACCACGTCTGCCCTCCCGATGACGATGCCTGTGCCGATGCACGTGCCGATGCGTGTGCGGATGCCCGTGGCGATGCGGACCCGTGCACGCTACCGCAGCGTCGGGCGCCCTCGATTCACCCGGTCTCGGCCACCGACCAGGCGATCCCGTCGAGGATGTCGTGCTCGCTGGTCACCACCTGCTGCACCCCGGACGCCGCCGCGACCCGGTCGAGGACGCCACGCCAGATCAGCGCCCCGGCCACGATCACGTCCACCCGGCCCGGGTGCAGGTAGGGCAGCGCGCGCCGCTGATCCCCGGTCAGCGCGGCCATGTCGTCGCACGCCGCGGCCACCGTGGCGATGGGTAGCACCGCACCGTGAATCCGCTCGGGTTGGTATCGCGGCAGCCGCAGAGCGTGCGCGGTCAGCGTGGTGATCGATCCCGCCAGGCCCACCAGGGCGCGCGCCCGGTGCAGCGGGACGACGCGCGCGACGTCGTCCAGGCCGGCCTCGAGATCGGCGCGGATGGCGGCGAGGTCGCCACCATGGCGCTCGAACAGACGCACGCACCCGATGTCGACCGAGCGGGACGCCGTGATCCGGGCCGTGTCCTGAGCCGTGTCCTGGGCCGGGTTCTGCCCGGTTGCACCGCCGCCGAGTTCGCCCAGCACCACCTCGGTCGAGCCGCCGCCGATGTCCACCACGAGCACGGGCAGCCGCTCACCGTCCGGCACCGGGATCGCCTGCAACCCCCGCGTGGCGCCGAGGAACGACAGCGCCGCCTCCTCGTCCCCGCTGATCACCTCGGGCTCGACGCCGAGCAGGTCGCGGACGCCGTCGATGAAGTCCTGGGCGTCTTCGGCGTCCCGGCTGGCCGAGGTCGCGACGAACCGGATCGCGCCGACCCCCGCCTCGCGACACGAACTCGCGTACTCGGCGGTCAGGCTCAGTGCCCGCTGCAGCGCGGCCGGGTCGAAGCGACCGGTGGCGTCCACCCCCTGCCCGAGGCGCACGATCTCCATCCGGCGCTGCACGTCCACCAGTCGCTGCGCGGCCGGGTCGACATCGGCGATGAGCAGGCGCAACGAGTTGGTACCGCAGTCGATCGCCGCCACTCGGCGGGTGCTCTCGCCGCTCATCGGTCCACCCATCTGTCCACTCATCGGCTCGCTCATCGGTCCACCGGCCCGGTCGCGACGCACGGGCCGTCAGCCCACCACGGCTCCAGGCCGGCGAAGGTCTCATCGCCGAGCGGGTTGACCCCGGGGCCGGCCGCCAGCGCATGCGCGAGCAGCACGTGCAGGCACTTGACCCGGTCGGGCATCCCCCCGGCCGAGACCCCCGCGATCTCGGGCACCTCGCCGAGTTCGGCGCGACGGGCCAGGTAGTCACGGTGCGCGCCCAGGTAGGCGGCGGCCAGGTCGTCGTCCTCGGCCAGACGCTGCGACATCCGGCGCATCAGGCCACCGGCCTCCAGGGTGCCGACCGCCGAGGCCGCCCGGGGACAGGTCAGGTAGAACGACGTCGGGAAGGGGGTGCCGTCGTCCAGCCGAGGTGCCGTGCGGACGACGTCCGGCAGCCCGCACTCGCAGCGATGAGCCACCTCGACCACCCCGCGCGGGGTGCGGCCGAGCTGGGCCTCGACGGCGCGCAGGTCCTCGTCGCTGGGCGGATTCACACCGGCGAGACTACGGGAGTACCGGGTCGTCAGGGCCGCGCGGGTTGGCGGGTGGTCGGATCGCCGGCCGAGGTCACCGAGCCCCACAAGGTGTCGTACCAGGCCCGTGCCGCATCGTGATGCGGGACCGCCACCGCGGCCAGGCGTGGGTCGGCGGACGCATCGGTCGCGGTGTCGTCCACCAGCGAGTAGGCGATCTCCCCCGGCTTGACGTAGTTCAGCCGCGCCCGGGCCTGGGTCGCCACGTAGGCGGGGTCGTTCCAGCGCGCGCGCTCCGCGGTGAGCTGCTGGACGTCGCGTTGCAGGGTGGCCATCTCGTCCTGCGCGGCGGAGATCTGCGAGCGCTGACTCACCCACGGCCGCACGTACGGCGCGATCAGCAGGATCAGCACCACCACGACGCCGGCGAGGGCGGTCATCGGGCGGATCACCGGGGGACGGTTGTTGGCCGGCCGGCCCACGCGCGCCGTCCGGGCGGCCCCGGTCGTCGGGCGCGAGGCAGGACGGGAGGCGGGGCGGGCGGAGGCCTTGCCGGACGGGCTGCTGGCCGGGCGGCTCGACCGGACGGATGCCCCCGAGCGCGCCGCCGGGGGACGACGCCGGGCGGGTTGCGGCGTCCCGGTGGCAGGCGTGGACGGCGCGCGCGGCGCCGGAGCGGCGGTGCGGCCACGGGGTGCGGCGGGACGACGCGTGGTCATCGCAGCCTCCCCTCCGTGGCACAGGTCGATCACCTGGAGCGTGCGCTCGATCACGGCGAGTCGCAGGCGGCAGGCGTGATTCGACCATCGCATGTCAGGACCCGCGAATCACGGAGGGAGCCGCCCGATGCAGGCGTGTCGCATGAGGCTGGTGTTTCAGATGTTACGTGTGGGGTGATTTCGGTCGACTTGTGATCGCACCCCACGACGAAGATCACCGTTGGATCGCAGTCTGCTCCGGGTCAGCCGGAGCGAACTGCGATCTGACGGTGATCATGGATTGGTGATCATGAGGTTGGCGTCGGACGCCGCAGGGCGCCGCCACCCCGGGGAATGACGGCGCCCTGCGGACGTCGAGCCGAGCGGGTCGACCAGCCGAGCGACTCGAACGGTCGACCAGCGCGCCTCGGCAGGCCTTACTTCGCGGCGTACCGCGGGAAGGCGCCGGCGCCGGCGTACACCGCGGCGTCGTCCAGCTCCTCCTCGATGCGCAGCAGCTGGTTGTACTTGGCGACGCGCTCGCTGCGGGCCGGGGCACCGGTCTTGATCTGGCCACAGTCGGTGGCGACGGCCAGGTCGGCGATGGTGGTGTCCTCGGTCTCGCCGCTGCGGTGGCTCATCATGCAGCTGTAGCCGCTGCGGTGGGCCAGGGCGACGGCGTCCAGGGTCTCGGTGAGCGACCCGATCTGGTTCACCTTGACCAGCATCGAGTTGGCGGCGCCGAGCTCGATGCCCTTGCGCAGCCGGGCCGGGTTGGTCACGAACAGGTCGTCACCGACCAGCTGGGTGCGCGAGCCGAGGGCGGCGGTGATCGCCACCCAGCCGTCCCAGTCGTCCTCGGCCAGCGGGTCCTCGATCGAGACGATCGGGAACGCGTCGACCAGCGAGGTGTAGTAGGCCGTCATCTCGGCAGCCGACTTCTGCGCCCCTTCGAAGGAGTACGAGCCGTCCTTGAAGAACTCGGTCGAGGCGACGTCGAGGGCGAGCGCGACGTCCGTGCCGAGCGAGAACCCGGCCGCCTCGATGGCAACGGCGATCAGGTCGAGCGCCTCACGGTTGGTCGGCAGGGACGGCGCGAAGCCACCCTCGTCGCCCAGGCCGGTCGCGTAACCCTTGCCCTTGAGCACCGACTTCAGCGAGTGGTAGACCTCGGCACCCCAGCGCAGCGCCTCGCGGAAGCTGGCGGCACCGATCGGGGCGACCATGAACTCCTGGATGTCGACGCCACCGTCGGCGTGCGCGCCACCATTGAGGATGTTCATCATCGGCACCGGCAGGATGTGCGCGTTCGGGCCACCGAGGTAGCGGAACAGCGGCAGGTTGGCCGAGTCCGCCGCGGCCTTGGCCACCGCGAGCGAGACCCCGAGAATCGCGTTGGCGCCGATCGAGCCCTTGTTGTCGGTGGCGTCCAGGTCGATCATCGCCTGGTCGATCATGCGCTGGTCGGCGGCATCGAACCCGAGCAGCTCGGGGGCCAACTGGTCCATCACCGCCGTGACGGCCTGCTCGACACCCTTGCCGCCGTAGCGGTTCTTGTCGCCGTCACGACGTTCGACGGCCTCGAAGGCTCCGGTCGAGGCACCCGAGGGAACCGCGGCACGCGCGATGGTGCCGTCGTCCAGAGCGACCTCGACCTCGACGGTGGGGTTGCCGCGCGAGTCGAGGATCTCGCGGGCGCCTACGGCTTCGATGCTTGCCACGGATGGTCTCCTTGGGCTGTCGGGCGTACGGATGGCGCAAAGGGTGATGCTGCGCGACGTGTTCACCCTATCGACGCAGGCCTCGGCCTCCTTCCGACGACAGTCCCAGGTTCGTCTCGAGATCAGGCTCGATCAGGAGAGCTGGTTCAGTGCCGTACGCAGGCTCGCCTCGGCGTCCCGGCCGGTTCGACGAGCCAGCTGGACGGCGTCCAGCAGCGCCCGCGCGAGCGGATCGGTCACCGTGTCGGCGAGCACCGCGTCGGGTTCATCGAGCCGGCCGAGCATCTTCTGCGCGCGGGCGAGGGCCGGCAGGCTGGCCGGAATGCCGTCGAACACGCCCTCGCGCTGCTTCTCCGCCGCCTTGATCTGCTCCCAGTTGGCCGACACCTGCTCGGCGTCCGCGACGTCCACGTCGGCGAAGACGTGGGGGTGACGGCGCACCAGCTTCTCGACGATGCCGGCCGCGACCTCGTCGATGTCGAACGGATCCTCGGGCCGCTCTTCACCGACGCGGGCGTGAAACATGACCTGCAGCAACAGGTCTCCGAGTTCCTCGACCAGGTGGGCGCGTCGCTGCGGGTCGTCGTCCGGGCGTTCGACGGCCTCGATCACCTCGTGCGCCTCTTCCAGCAGATAGGGCAGCAGCGAGGCGTGGGTCTGCTCGGCGTCCCAGGGACACCCGCCCGGCGAGCGCAACCGGTCCATCACGGCGACCAGGTCGAGCACCCGGGCGCCGGGCACGTCGTGCGAGCCGACGATCACCTCGAGCTCGGGGGGCTGGGCGGCCACCGCCAGCTGTGACAGGTGAACCGCCAGCGCATCGGTCAGCCCCGGGTCACCGTCGGCCGAGCCGAACCAGACCGCCTGGCGGGGCGCAGCATCGCCGGGAGTGGCCGATGTCACGAGACCGGTGGCCGCGCTGGTCCCGGGCGAGGCCGCCGACAGCAGCCGGGCAGCCCGCTCGCCCACCTCGACGCCGGCCAGGTCGATGACGTCGATCCCCGCCTCGGTCAAGGCGTCCAGCCATACCGGATCGGGGTTGGCGGCGAACACGGCGTCCGCCGCGTGCAGTGCCTGCCAGGCCGGCCAGGCCAGCAACCCGGGGGCGCTGCGCGGGCTGACGACGATCAGGACGATGCGGCCCGAGCCGCTCACCTCGTTGGTCAGGACGCCGCCTGCTTCGTCTTGTCGACCACCAACCAGTTCTGGGTGGCCGGGACGATCGCGACCTTCTCCCGGTCGAACTGGCCGTACCGCGGGCTGACCTCGATGTCGGCCTTCTTCAGGTCGGCCACGATGGCGTCGAGCGCGGGCTTGCTCTTGTCCTCGCCGAGGGTGTTGAGCGCCTGCAACGAGTCGTTGGCCCGGATCGCGGCCACCGCCGCATCGCTCGGGTCGGCGACCTTGGTGGCGAGTTCCTGGCGAGCCTGGGCGTCGGAGACACCGACCCCGTTGGCGGCGGCGGCGTTGACCAGCCGAGGGCCGAGCAGCAGGAAGAACAGCACCTGGGACGGCGCCACCTCCTGGCCGGTGAAGGCGGCGATCTGGGTCGTGGCCTGCTGCACGTCGCTGACCGGGATGCGCCGTCCGTCGATCACCGCTGCCGCCCCCGCCTGGGACGAACACCCGGTACCGGTCACCGTCAGGCCCACCGCGAGAGCGGCCAGGGCGATCCGGCGGGCGATCCGGGAAGAACGAGTGGAGATCACGACGGTCCCTTCGTGCGTCAGCCGCTGCGCGCGCAGCTCACCCGGCATGCTAGCGCCGCCGGGACCGGGTGCGGTGGACCGGTGGGCACGCGGTGCGGTCCGCGCTTCGCTGCGGTGGCGCTTGCCTGCGCAGCTGGCACGAAGGGGGCGAGGTCACCGCAGCGCGACCAGTCGATCCAGCGGGATCGCATGCACCGTCGCGCCGTTGAGCCCGGTCATGGTCCGGGCGGCACACAGCGCGTTCCAGATGGCCTCCTCGGTCGCCTCGGCGACCCCGCGGAACAGCGGCGTCAGGGCCTCGTGCGGCAGGGTCCGGACGTCGACCGGCCCGGTCGCGGCGGCCGGCAGCCGGTTGCCGTTGGCGAACGCCAAGAAGATGTCCCCGCTCGAGTCGCTGCCGAAACCGCCCACCCGCGACAGCCCCACGGTGGCCCGACGGGCGAGGCGGACGCACTGATCGGCGAGCAGCGGGGCGTCGGTGGCCACCACGACGATGATCGACCCGGTGTCGCCGGACGCCGCCGGGGTGTCGTCGGGAGGCAGCGGAACCACCGTGTGGTCGATCGCGCTGCCGACGGCGCGACCACCCAGGCTCAAGAGTTCGCGGTGGCCGTAGTTCGCCTGCACCAGGACGCCGACGGTGTACTGCTCGCCGCCGGTGGCCACCACGCGGGACGAGGTGCCGATGCCGCCCTTGAACCCGTGGCAGATCATGCCGGTGCCACCGCCGACGTTGCCCTCGGCGACCGGGCCACGACCAGATGGTGAGGCTGCGGCGTCCAGGGCCTGGTGCACGTGCTCGACCTGCAAGCCGCGGGCGCGGATGTCGTTCAGCGCGCCGTCCCAGGTCTCGCCGACCAGCGGCAGGCACCACCCGAGCGCTGGATTGCGGGCGGCTTCGTAGGCCACCAGCTCGTCGCGCACCAGGCCGACCTGGTCGGTGTTGGTGATCGCGATCGGACCACTGACCAGCCCCGACTCGGCCAGCCAGTGCGATCCGGTGAGCTCGCCGTTGCCGTTGAACGAGAACAGCCCGCCGTAGGAGAGGTCGTCGAGCTCGGCGACCGGGCGCGGCATGATCACGGTGACGCCGGTCCGCACGGTGGCCGGCGCGTCGGCGATCACGGTGGTGTGGCCGACGCCGACGCCGGGAACATCGGTGATCGCGTTCCACGGCCCGGGCGGCAAGGTGCCCAGGGTGAAGCCGAGGTCGCGCAGCCGTGGTCTCGTCTCGCTCATGCGCCTTCTCTATCAGGTCACTCTCCATCAGGTCACTGCCCGGGTGGCGGGTCGAGGGCGCTTGCGTCGCGGGCGCCAGCGTGAAGGCGCCTCGGAAGGTGGCCCGTCGTTGCGAGGCTCCGTGGCGGTCGGTATTCCCGTTCGGCGGACGCGGCGCAAAGTGATCTGTTCCACAAAAGTCGTTCTGCTGCAATGGCTTTCATGGGTCTCAGCGGCGTCTTGGTTGTCGGTGGTCGCCTCTACTGTCTGAGACATGGAACCGGAGCAGACACCTCACTCGGACGGCGACCCCGCCGCCGGTGACGGTGGCCTGCGCGCCACCCCGGACGGCGCGTCCGGGACCGATGGCGGTGCTAGCACCGGCGCTCCGGACGGCGCCGCCGCGGCCGGTGATAATGGTGTCTCCGCCACCTCGGGTGGCGTAGCCACGGTCGGCAACGGCGCTATAGCCGGCACCCCGAACGGAGCCGCCCCCCATACCGTCGGCCACACTGCCTCGCCCGTATCCGCGGTGTTGGACACCATCTCGGCGCAGGTTCGTGCACTGCAGACCGCACCGACGCTGACCCTGTCGGACGGCGAGCTACGGACCGCGCTGATCGCGGCGCACCGGCTGACCAATCAGCTGGAGGCCGCCACCTTGCACCTGGTCCGCGCGTTGGATGATCGACCCGAGGCGATGCCGACCTGCCCGGCGGGCAAGGTCGCCGCCACCTTCCTGGTGCACGCCCTCAGGGTCGACCCGGGCACCGCCGCCCGCGACGTCGCCGCCGCCCGACGGCTCGACCCGGACGGCGCCGGCGTCGGTGTCGACACCGGCAGCACCGACCCCGCCGGTGGCCTGGACGCCGCCGGGATGGGGCTGCCCGAGGTCGGCGCCGCGTTGGCCGCCGGGGACATCTCCCGCCGCCACGTCGACCATGCTGTCGGCTGCCTGGGCCGCATCGATGGTGATGTGTTGGCGCATGTCGATCCGGAGGGGATCGCGGGGATCCAGCGGGTGGATGAGTTCCTGGCCGAGCAGGCCCGCAAGCACGCCCCGCACGTGTTCCGGCGACTGTGCACCCAACTCGAAGAAGCCCTCAACCCCGACCAGGGCTTCGACCCCAAGGTCCACGAGAAGCGGTACCTGCATCTGGGCACCGACGCCACCGGGATGCTGGTCGGACGGTTCGCGTTGTCCCCGGCCGACGGGTTGATCGTCCGCAACGTCCTGCACGCCTTGAGCAAACCCATCAAACCCACCCCGCGGGTCAGGATGCCGATGGGGACGGGCAGGCTCAGGGTGAACTCCCGCTGCGCGACCCCCGCACCGCGGCCCAACGCCGCGCCGATGCCCTGGCCCACCTCGCCCGCCTCGCCCTACGCGGCAACGCTGGCACCACCGACACCGACACCGAGGACCCCGGCACCGCCTGCGGGACCTGCACCAGCGACGGCCTTCGCCCACAGCTGGCTCCAACACCCCGACCATGGCAGACAGCGACCCCTGCCTCCGCTCGGACAGCCCCAGTGCCAACCACGCCACCAGCGACCTCACCCCCAGCGGTACCGAAGGAGACACCACCGGCGCCCAGGGCAGCGACGGCGCAGCATCCAGCACCGCGAAGACCACCACTTCGACCACCCGACGCTCGCCGGCCCCGCCACCGTCCCAAGGGATCCACATCTCGCTGATCGCCACCCTCGACCAACTCACCGCCGCCCTCCACCCCACACCCACCCCCGGCGCCGGGCTCGGCAGTGACCTGGGACCCGGCGGCGGACCCCTACCCCGCCACGTCCTGGCCCAGATGCTCTGCACCTCCCTGATCTCCCCGACCATCCTCGACGGCCACGGCGCCGTCCTGGCCCACGGACGAGCCCAACGCCTGGCCACCCCCGCGCAGCGGCGGGCGGTGTTCGCCCGAGATCGCGGCTGTGTGATCCCCGGGTGCACCGCACCGGTGGACTGGTGCGACGTCCACCACGCAGTGCCCTGGGCCGAGGGCGGGCTGACCGACGTCGACACGATGGTCGCCGCCTGCGGACGCGACCACACCGCCATCCACGCCGGGATCTGGACCATCACCATGATCAACGGCGTGCCCTGGGTGATCCCACCACCCTGGATCGACCCACTCCAACGACCCGTCCGCAACACCATCCACGACGACGACACCACAGCCCGCCGTCTCGCCGCGCACCTCGGCGACCAACTCGAACTCGACCTCGCTGTCGACAGGCAGCCGTCGGAGAGGCGGTCTGAGAGGGAGTTGTCGGAGAGGCCGAGATCACCCGCGCCTTCCGAGCCACCCCAGGCTCCCGACTCACCACAGACCCCCGAGTCACCCCAGACCCCCGAGCCACCTACACCGCTGGACGATCCGTGACCGCCCCGTTCGTCGCGCGAGTCCATCGACCGAACCGCACCGCAAGGGTGACCATGGGCCATGACGTTTCGCGTGATCCCGGTGCCCGGCTTCGGGGCCGAAGACGTGGTGGTCGTGCCTGCCGGGCGGTACGAGGGGGCGGTGTACACCGGTACCGAGGACGGAGCCATCCACCGGATCGCGCACGATGGGCATCGGGTGGACACGGTGGCCCACACCGGCGGGCGACCACTGGGAATCGAGTACCTGCCCGAGGGACGGCTGCTGATCTGCGACGCCCGCCGCGGCCTGCTGGTGGTCGACCCGGACACGGGTGGGGTCGAGACCGTGACGGACGCCGTCGACGGCCGGCCGATGGTGTTCTGCAACAACGCCGCGGTCGCCACGGACGGCACCGCCTACGTCTCGGACTCCTCGACCGTGCACGGCATCGACCACTGGAAGGCCGAGATCCTCGAGCTCACCCGCACCGGTCGGCTGCTGCGCCGCCGTCCGGACGGCGAGGTCGAGGTGCTGCTCGGTGGGCTGGCCTTCGCCAACGGGGTGGCGCTCGCCCCCGACGAATCGTTCGTGGCGGTCGCCCAGACCGCGACCCGGCAGGTGTCCCGCTACTGGCTCACCGGATCGCGGGCAGGCACGGACGACGTGCTGGTCGCCGATCTACCCGGCTACCCCGACAACATCGCCCGCGGCAGCGACGGCCTCATCTGGGTGACGATCGCCAGTCCGGTCGACGGACTGGTCGAGGGACTGCAACGCGGACCGTTGTGGCTGCGCCGTGCGGCGACCCGGATCCCCGAGCGCCTGCAGCCGGCACCGAAGCGGACCATCCGGGTGCAGGCCTACGACAACGAAGGCCGCCTGGTGCGCGACGTCCGGGTCGACGATCCGGCGGCAACAGCTCAGTTCCACATGGCGACCGGGGTACGCGAACACGACGGCCGGGTCTGGTTCGGCAGCCTGCACGAACCCGCCGTCGCCGTCCTCGACCTGTAGCCTCGCCGCCGCCGATCGCGAACGGTTCCGGCTCAGCGGGCGGCAGCCGCCACCGAGGCGGCCGCAGCCACCGAGGCGGCAGCCGCGACCGAGTCGAGCAGCACGGCACGAATCAGGTCGGCCGCCCAGTCCAGCAGCGGGACATCGCGCAACCCCTGTCCGCCGACCCGGGCGGTCATCGGACGCGGCACCAGGATGGTCGAGGTGGCCGGCTTGATCAGCGATCCGGGGTAGAGCCGCTTCAACCGCAGCTGCCCCGAATCGGGCAACTCGACGGGGCCGAAGCGCACCTGGTTGCCCTGCAACGCCACGTCCGTCAGACCGGCACGGCGCGCCAGCAGCCGGAACCGCGCGACGTCCAGCAGCCGCTCGGCCGGTGGCGGCAACGCCCCGTAACGGTCGACGAGTTCGGCGCGGACGGCGTCCAGGGCCTGCTCGGTGACCACCTCGGCGATCTTGCGGTACGCCTCGAGCCGCAGCCGCTCCCCCGGGACGTACTCGTGCGGCAGGTGAGCGTCGACCGGCAGCTCGACCTTCATCTCGGCCGCCTGCTCGCCCTCACCCTCGCCCCGGAACTCCGCAACCGCCTCGCCCACCATGCGCACGTACAGGTCGAAGCCGACCCCGGCGATGTGCCCGGACTGCTCCCCACCCAACAGGTTGCCCGCGCCACGGATCTCGAGGTCCTTCATGGCCACCTGCATGCCGGCGCCCAGATCGGTGTGCGCCGCGATGGTCGACAACCGGTCGTGCGCGGTCTCGGTCAGCGGCCGCTCGGGCGGGTACAGGAAGTAGGCGTACGCCCGCTCGCGGCCACGCCCGACGCGCCCGCGCAGCTGGTGCAACTGGCTGAGCCCCAACACATCTGCCCGCTCCAGGATCAGCGTGTTGGCATTGGAGATGTCCAACCCGGTCTCGACGATGGTGGTACACACCAGCACGTCGAACCGCTTCTCCCAGAAGTCGACGATCACCTCTTCGAGCCGGTGCTCACCCATCTTGCCGTGGGCCGTGGCGATCCGGGCCTCGGGCACCAGCTCGCGCAACCGCGCGGCCGCCCGCTCGATCGACTCGACCTTGTTGTGCACGTAGAAGACCTGGCCCTCGCGCAGCAGCTCCCGCCGGATCGCCGCCGCGATCTGCTTCTCCTCGTAGGGGCCGACAAAGGTCAGCACCGGGTGCCGCTCCTCGGGAGGCGTTGCCAGCGTGGACATCTCGCGAATCCCGGTGACCGCCATCTCGAGCGTGCGCGGGATCGGCGTCGCCGACATCGCCAGCACGTCGACATTGGTGCGCAGCTGCTTCAGCTTCTCCTTGTGCTCGACGCCGAAGCGCTGCTCCTCGTCGACGATCACCAGGCCGAGGTCGGCGAACTTCACCCCGGTCGAGAGCAGCCGGTGGGTACCGATCACGATGTCGACCGACCCGTCGGCCAGCCCGTCGAGCGTGACCTTGGAGTGTGACTCGGACTGGAATCGCGACAACGCGCGCAACCGCACCGGGAAGTTGGCGTACCGCTCGGTGAACGTCTCGTAGTGCTGTTGCACCAGCAGGGTGGTCGGCACCAGCACGGCCACCTGCTTGCCGTCCTGCACCGCCTTGAACGCCGCCCGCACCGCGATCTCGGTCTTGCCGTACCCGACGTCGCCACAGATCAGCCGGTCCATCGGGATCGGCTTCTCCATGTCGGACTTCACCTCGTCGATCGAGGACAGCTGGTCGGCGGTCTCGACGTAGGCGAACGCGTCCTCGAGTTCACGCTGCCAGGGGGTGTCCGGGGCGAACGCGTGCCCGGTGGAGGCCATCCGCGCCGAGTACAGCTGGATCAGTTCACCGGCGATCTGACGCACCGCCTTGCGCGCGCGGCCCTTGGTCTTGGCCCAGTCGCCGCCGCCCATCTTGTTCAGCTGCGGCGCCTCGCCACCGACGTACCGCGTCACCTGGTCGAGGGAATCGCTCGGCACGAACAACCGGTCACCGGGCTGACCCCGCTTGCTGGGTGCGTACTCGATCACCAGGTACTCGCGGGTCGCCCCGCCGATGCTGCGTTGGATCATCTCGACGTACTTGCCCACGCCGTGCTGCTCGTGCACCACGAAGTCGCCCGGACGCAGCTGCAGCGGGTCGACGATCGCCCGGCGCCGGCTCGGCAGCCGCCGCATGTCCTTGGTGCCAGAACGGGTTCCGGAGATGTCGGCCTCGGTGAGCAGGGCCAGCTTCAGCCCGTCGGCGACGAATCCGTGCTCGATCGCCGCCGTGGTCACCTGCACCACGGACGCCTGCGGGGCGTCGTCCAGCGAGGCCACCAACCGGGCCGGGACGTCGGCCCCCGAGAGCACCTCGACCAGCCGCTTGGCCGGCCCCGCCCCCTCGGTCGTGGCCACCACCGACCAGCCGTCACGCACCAGGGCGCGCAGATCGGCCAGCGCCCGCTCGACCTCGCCGCGGTAGCCCACGACCTCGCGCGCTCCGATGGTGACGACCTCGGCGACGTCCTCGAACTCATTCGGCTCGCCGGGCTGGGCGAGCTCGGCGATCTCGGCCAGCTCGGCGTCACGCGCCAGCGAGGTCAGCGACCACCACGGGATGCCGGCCTCGAGGGCGTGGCCCCGCACCTGCGCCAGCGTCGCGTAACTGCCGGCCGCCAGGTCCAGAGCGCCGTCGTCCGCCCCACCCAGATCCCCGGCAGCACGCAGATCGACCGGGATGGCGTTGCCTGCCGAGGCGTTGGCCCACGAGGCGGCCAGGAACTCCTCGCTGGTCGCCACCAGGTCGTGCGCGCGACGGCGCACCTTCTCGGGGTCGATCAGGACGACGTGGGTGTGCTTCGGCAGCAGGTCGAGCAGCGGCTCCATCCGCTCGACCAGCACCGGCGCCAACGACTCCATGCCCTCGGCGGCGATGCCCTCGGCGAGCTTGGCCAGCAGGTCGGCGACGCCGGGCAGCCGTTCGGCGGCGGCAGCGGCCCGCGCCCGCACCGCCTCGGTGAGCAGGATCTCGCGGCACGGCGGCGCCCACACCCCGGACGGCGCGACCTCGAGCGAGCGCTGATCGGCCACCGAGAACCAGCGCACCTCCTCGACGGTGTCGCCCCAGAACTCCACCCGCAGCGGGTGATCCTCGGTGGGCGGGAAGACGTCGAGGATGCCGCCCCGGACGGCGAACTCCCCGCGCCGCTCGACCATGTCGGTGCGCGTGTACGCGGCGGCAGCGAGGGCCTCGACCACGTCGTCCAGGGATCGTTCGTCGCCCGGACGCATCGCGATCGGCTCCAGGTCGCCGAGCCCCGCGATCACCGGCTGCAGCACGGCCCGGATCGGAGCCACCAGCACCTGGATCGGACCGGCCGGGCCGACCTCGCCGTCGGGCATCGGGGCCGGATGGGCCAGCCGGCGGAACACGGCGAGCCGGCGGCCCACGGTGTCCGAGCGCGGGCTGAGCCGCTCGTGGGGCAGCGTCTCCCACGCGGGGAGCTCGGCGACGGCGTCCGGCGGCAGGTAGCAGCGCACCGCGGCAGCGACGTCCTCGGCCTCACGCCCGGTCGCGGTGACCACGAGCACCGGCCGGTCGCCGCCACCGCGTTCGGCGAGGGCGGCCAGCACCAGGGCACGTGCGCCGGGTGGGGCGACGATGTCGAGCTGACCGACGCCACCCGCCCGTGCGGCCTCCAGTACCTGGCCGAGCCCCGGGTCGGGGCGGACGGCGTCGAGCAGGCCGGTGAGCGTCATGCAGTAGTTCTAACCCGCGGTACCGACACTGGCCCAATCAGCGGGTATCGGGTAGCGGGCCGAACGCCGTCGAGTCGTGCTCCACGCCGTCGGGTCGAGCCGGCCTCAGGACTCGTACCAGGGCTTGGCCGGTGCCGGCCGGGCCGGGTTCACCTGCGGCCGGATCGAGCGGCGCGAGGGGTAGGGCGAGGTCCCGCTCGGCGGCACGGGCGCCGCCGTCGCCGGGTTGCGGGTGCTGCCGTTGGCCGAGACACCGAAGCCCTGGGACGGCGGGGATGGCACGGGAGCGGTCGGGATGCCCTTCATCGGCTCCCGCGAGCCCGGCACCTGCGCCGGGCCGGCCGGGCGCTCGGTGGGGGGCGGAGCCGGCCGGGTCGGCGCCGGCCCGGGCGAGGGCGAGGCACCGGACGCCGGCTCCGAGGGAGCGTCGGAGCCGGTGTCGGAGGAGGGTCGGAGGGATCGGTCGAGTCGGACGGCGCGGACGGCGCGTCGTCCGACTCGGCGTCGATGTCGGCGGCGATGTCGGCGTCGATGTCGGCGTCGTCATCGAAATCGGCATCGGAGTTCGCATCGGCGTCGTCGTCGGTGTCGGCATCGGTGTCGACGTCCGACGACTCCTGGCCCGTCGGCTCGGCAGCCGCGGCGGATTCCTCGCCGTCCCGAGCCGCGCCGGGCTCGGCAGGCTCAGACTTCGACTCGGACTTCGGCTCGGGATTCGGCGTGGACTCCAGCTCGGATTCGGGCATCGGCGCCCAGGCCACGGGCAACGGCGCCGGGGGGTTCACGGGTGCCCGCCGGTCGAGGACCACGGCACTGTCACGCGAGCGACGCCGGGGCAGCATGACCGAGAACACCAACGCGGCGATCAACCCACCGGCCAACCCGATGGCGACGTCCACCACCGGCCGGGGCGAACTCTTCGTCGTCGGCGGCACCGCCCGGGTGATCACCCGGCCACCCGAGGTGGCCTTGATCGAGGTGAGTTCGCGCTGATCGGTGAGCAGCGAGCGCAGCGTCTCCTGGTAGGCCGAGCTCTGACCGCCGCCCTGCCCGATCCGCTGGGTCACGGTGTCGATCTGTGCGGTGATCGAGGCCAGCCGCCGGTCGGCATCGGCCTGGGCCGACCCTTCCCGGTAGGCGAGGTAGCTCTCGGCGACGGTCTGCGCCCCGGCCGCCGCGCCGTCCGGCGTCCCCGCGGCGAAGTGGAGGTTGAGTACCTGGGTGTCCTGCGGGGCGTCCACGGTGAGCGCATCGCGGACGACGTCCGGCGACAGGTTCAGCTTCTCCCCCGCCGCGGTCGCGACGGCCGAGGACTTGGCCACCTGCGACTCGGTGAGCATGTTGATCACGCTCGACAGGTTGACACTGCCGAACTGCTCGGCGATCACCGGCTGCACCACCACGCTGGCGCTGGCGACGTAGACCGTCGGCGCGGTCAGCGTGTAGCCGACCGACCCGACGACCCCGAGCCCGACACAGGTCGCGGCGAGCAGCCAGCGCTCGCGTACCCGGGCCAGGATGTCCGACACGGTCAGCGTCTGGGTCGCGCTGAAGCCGAACGACGTGGCGGGGGCGAACGTCGTGGGCCAACTCAGGGTGTCCCCCGAGGGCAGCGGAGAATCAGGGGTTGGCGAGGTGTCGATGCGCGCGTCCACGCAGTGACGCTCGGCCGGACCCCGACCGAACTGAAGAGAATTGGTGACAACGGGTGTTTGTACTATATCTCTGAGTAACTGAATGGCACACTGCCCAGGTGCCGCACCCCGTCGCCGAGCCGGGCCGACAGAGCGTCCCGCCCCTGCCGGGCCCGACGTTCGCGGCCCCCTTGTTGCGGGCCAGGGCGCTGCCCGCCTGGCCGTTCGCCGGCCTGTTCGTGCTGTACCCGCTGTGGTGGGTGCTCGGGCTGACCCCGGTGATCCTGGTGCTGCTGGGCGCGACGTGCCTGTTCCTGATGGTGTTGCGGGGATCGATCCGGCTGCCCCCGCTGTGGTTCGTCTGGGTCAGCTTCCTGATCTGGGCGAGCGCGTCGTCCGTCATGGTCGACACCCCCGGGCGCCTGGTCGGGTTCGCCCAACGCCTGGCCGCGATGCTCGGCGCCTCGCTGCTGGTGGTCTATCTCTACAACGCCCGCGAACGGCTGCCCCGCCGCCGGGCGGTGGCGGCGATGTCGGTCTTCGGGGTCTGGCTGATCATCGGCGGCTACCTGGGCATGGCCTTCCCCAACTTCCGGTTGCGCACCCCGATGCTCGCCCTCGCGCCGGCCTCGCTGGCCACCAACGACTACGTGATCGAGCTGCTCAGCCCGCGCTTCGCCGAGGTGCAACACCCCTACGGAGCCAGCTCGGACTTCATCCGTCCGTCGGCGCCGTTCCCCTACACCAATGCCTGGGGACACACCTTCGTGCTGCTGCTGCCGATCGTGGCCGCCCTCGCCGTACGCGCCTCCCGCCGCACCCGGTGGCTGCTGGCAGCCGCTGTGGCCGTGGCGATCCCGCCGGCCCTGGCCACCCTGAACCGCGGCATCTTCGTCGGCGTGGCCGTCGCCGCCGGCTACCTGACGGTGCGGACCATCCGGCGCGTCAACCTGATCCGGGTGCTGCAGCTCGGGACGGCGCTCGTCGTCCTGGCTGGTGGCCTGGTGGCCAGCGGCGCCCTGGATCGGGTCACCGAACGCACCAGCACGTCCTCGACCACCCAGGACCGGGCGAGTCTGTACCGCGAGTCGTTCGAGCGCACCCTGGAGTCCCCCTGGCTGGGCTGGGGCGCCCCCCGGCCCAGCGCCACCCTGGACGTCTCGGTCGGCACCCAGGGGCACTTCTGGTACCTGATGTTCTCCCACGGGTTCGTCGGCCTGGCCTTGTTCCTGGCCACCGTCTGGGGTCTGGCGGTGACCACGCGCCGGGTCACCGACACCGAGACCCTGCTGCTGCACACCGTCGTGATCGTCATCAGCGTGACGCTGCTGTTCTACGGCGTGGACGGTACCCACCTGGTACTGGCCCTGGGCAGCGCCGTCCTGGTGCTGCGGCCGGAACTGCGCGAGGCCACCCCCCGCACGGCACGTCCCCCCGGCGCGGTGCCCGCCGGCCCCGCCGCCACCCTGCCCGGGCCGCGCCCGGAACGAGGAAGGTGACCGCGATGAGCACCGTCGATGGCCAGGCCGCCGTCCCGGTCGAGATCGATCTCGGCCACGGCCACCAGACCTCGAGACCCGAGGACGAGCGGATGCGCGTCGTCCGCGCCCAGCTCGAGCACCTGTTCCCGCCGGCCCGGTTCCCGATGCGCCTGGCCTTCGGCGCCGTCCCCGAGGGCTGGCGCGAGATCGAGGCGTGGCGGGTGATCCCCCGCCGCGATGCGCCCCGCTTCCTGGTGCCGGTTGAGCCGACCGCCGCTGCGCGAACCGTGTTGTCGCACAATGGATTACGTACCCGCAAAGTGGCCGCGACCCGCCGCCTGGCCGCGCTGGCGATGCGCCCGCTGGCGGCCGTCACCGGTGACCGCACGGTATTGCGACTCTCGGCGCCGGACCGGATCGACGACGCCGACATCGAGCAGGCGGTGATCACGCGACACCTGCGGCGGCGGCTGCCCCAGGCCACCAGCACCGCGATCAGCCTGCGCGACTTCCACCCTCGGGCCAAGCCCACGGTGCAACTGGTCGACGACGACGGCCGGGTCGTCGCCTTCGCCAAGGTCGCCTCCGATCCGACCACCGGCGAGCGGGTGCTCACCGAGGCCGACCTGATGGACCAGCTCGGCGCCGGCCTCGACCCCGCGATCTCGCCGATCCGGCTGCCCACGGTGCTGGACACCGGCCGCTGCGGCCCGTTCGCCTACTCCGTGGTCGAGCCGCTGCCGGACGACGCGCGGCGGGTGAAGCCGGACGACGAGGCGCTGGTGCTGCGCGCCCTGGCCGCCTTCGGTGGTGGCCGCTCGGCCGTGCGCACCATGCCGCTGGCCCAGACCGCGCTGTGGGACGACGTGATGGCCCGCGCCACCGCCGCCCAACCCGCCCGCGCGGCCCGACCCGACCTGGTCGCCGGTCTCGACCGGTTGACGGCCACCGCGCTGCGCCTGGACGCCGCCGTGGCGGTGCCCGTGGGGCGCTATCACGGCGACTGGACCCCGTGGAACATGGGCATCAGCAACGGTGTCATCTGGGCCTGGGACCTGGAGTACGGCAGCCCGCAGGGACCACTCGGTCTGGACGCCCTGCGCTGGACCTTCCAGGTGCAGCACGTCACCGGCGGCGCGACGTTCACCGAGGCGGTGGCCGCCATGACCGCCGCCGCGCCACACGTGCTGGCGCCGCTGGGCGTGCCCACGACGTTGACCACCACCCTGGTCAGGTTCCACGTGATCGAGACCATGGCGACGGCACTGGGGCTGCTGGCCTCCGGGCGGGGACTGCCGGACGGCCTGGACCCGGATGCCGTCGAGGTGATGCGCTCCCTCGAGGGGCCGCACATCCCGCCGGCACAGCGGCGTCCCTGAGGCCTCGGCCCGTCGTCCGGTCGGCAGGTCGTCCGGACGGGCGGTCCCCGGGAGCGGTGCTCAAGGCCGCCCCGGGCGGTGTCGATTCGCCACCCATGGCCACGACTCCCGCCCGCAACCGATCCGGCACCACGCCGGCCGAGGTGCCGTCCCCGCGCCAGGCCGGGGACGACGCGCCCGCCGTCAGCGTGATCATCCCGACCGTCGATCGGGAGAAGTTGCTGCTGCGAGCGGTGCGCAGCGTCGCCGGTCAGGACTACCTCGGCCCGATCGAGATCATCGTGGTGCGCGACGGGTCCCCGTCCGCCGATGCCACCGCCGAGCTGGAACAGACCATGGCCGCGGAGCTGCGCGCCGGCGTGAGCCTGCGCCAGGTGCCCAACACCCGTTCCAAGGGACTGCCCGGCGCCCGCAACAGCGGCATCCTGGCCGCCTCGACGGACTTCGTGGCCTTCTGCGACGACGACGACGAATGGCTGCCGGACAAGCTGTCCGCCCAGGTGCCGCTGCTGGTGCGCACCCCGTCGGCCTCGATGATCGCCACCGGGGTGTCGGTGGTGACCCACGGCATCGCCACCCACCGGCCCGGGCCGCTGCGCCCGACCACGCTCGAGGATCTGGTCACCCGCCGGATCATGGAGCTGCACCCGTCGACGTTCCTGATCCGCCGCGATGACCTGACCGGCGCGATCGGGCTGGTCGACGAGGACCTGCCCGGCGGCTACGCCGAGGACTACGACCTGCTGTTGCGGGCGGCCGCGGTCGGGCCGGTGCTCTCGGTGCCGCGACCGTTGGTGCGGGTGCACTGGCACGGGTCGTCGTACTACTTCTCCAAGTGGCAGATGATCCACGACAGCCTGGAGGTGCTGCTGGACAAGCATCCCCAGTTCGCCTCGATCCCCCGCGGCGAGGCCCGGATCCGGGGCCAGCAGGCCATCGCCCTGGCCGCCATGGGACGGCGCCGCGAGGCCCTGAGCACCGCATTCGACACCGTGCGGCTGCACCGCCGAGAACCGCGGGCCTACGTGGCCGCCGTGGTGGCCAGCGGCGTGCTGAGCGTCGAGGGCATCCAGCGCTTCCTGCACCGGCGCGGCAGAGGGTTGTGAGCGCCAGCGGCCCACCGATCGGGATCGCGCCGGAGGCGGGTGCCACCGGCACGCCCGGAGCACCCGGTGGCTCGCCGAGCCCGGCGGTGGCCGCCACCGCGGCCCGGCAGGGTGCCCTCGGGCTGATCGGGGCGATCTCCGCGGGTGCCGGGGGCCTGGTGTTGACGGTGACCGTCAGCCGGCTGCTGCCCGCGCGCGACGCCGGCATCTACTTCACCGCCGTGGCGCTGTTCACCATCGCCACCTCGGTTCTCATGTTGGGGGCCGACACCGGGTTGGTGCGGGCGCTGTCCGGGCTGCGCGCGGCGCGGCGTCCGGAGCTGATCCGGCCCGTCCTGGCGGGAGCGCTGCGACCGGTGATCGTGGTGTCGGTGGCGGTCGCCCTCGCGGTGGCGCTCGGGGCGCAGCCGTTGGCGCAGTTGCTGTTCCCCGCCGAGACGGCCGATCGCATGGCCGGGGTGCTGCGGCTGCTGGCGCCGTTCCTGGTGCTCTCGACCACCTCGATGGTCTTGCTCAACGGTGCGGCGCGCGGGCTGGGGTCGCTGCGCACGTTCACCACGGTGCAACAGGTGTTCCTGCCGGTCTCGCGGCCGCTGCTGCTGGCGGCGACCGTGCTGGCCGGGGGCCTGCTCGTCGACCGCGACGTCGAGCTACCGAGCACGGCCACCCTGGCGGTCGCGGCCTGGGCGCTGCCGCTGCTGGTCGCCGCCCTGCTGGCGGTACGCGAGGTGCGGCGGCTGGTGCGCCTTCGGACGGCCGGCGACGGCACCGCTGCCACCGGCTCACCGGCTGAGTCACCAGCCGGCTCACCGGAAGGAGCCGATCAGCTCCCGGCCGAGCACGGGGTGCGGGCGTTCTGGCGCCACACCGCACCGCGGGGCGTGGCGGCCACCTTCGAGGTGCTCATCGTCTGGGCGGACGTCGTGCTGGTCACCGCGTTGCTCGGCGCCGCACCCGCGGCGGTCTACGCCGCCGCCAGCCGCTTCGTCACCAGCGGAACCTTTGCGCTGCAGGCGGTTCGGCTCTCGGTCGGCCCGCTGCTGGCCGCCGCGTTCGCCCGGAACGACCACGTCGAGGCCGAGAGCGTGCACCGGCTCAGTGTGCGCTGGGCCGTGTTGTCGACCTGGCCGGTCTACCTGGCCCTGGCCATCTTCGCCCCCGGGGTGCTGAGCATTCTCGGGCCCCACTTCGCCTCGGCGGCAACCACTCTCGCGCTGCTGTCCATCGCGATGCTGGCCGTGGTGACCACCGGCAACGCCAACACCGTGCTCAACATGGCCCGGCACAGCACGTGGGCGGCGATGAACACCGGTGCCGCGATCGTGGTCATGCTCTCGCTCGACCTGCTGCTGGTGCCCCGGCTCGGCATCCTCGGCGCCGGGATCGGTTGGTCGGCAGCCATGCTCACCGATGCCCTCGCCGGCACGATCGAGATCCGGCGAGGCCTCGGGCTGCACAGCATGGACGGCGCGGCGCTGCGCACCGGGCTCACGGTGCTGCTCGCGTTCGGGGTGCCCGCGTTCGCGATCCGGACGGCGTTCCAGGTCGGCGGCACCACCACGCCGGCGGTCGTCGTCCTGCTGGTCGGCGGCCTCGTCGCCACCGGGTGCTACCTGGCAGCCCTTGTCGCCCAACGAGTTCAGCTCGGTCTCGACGAGCTGGTGGGCGCGCTGCGCCGCCGTCCCGCCGCCTCGGCGCGGCCCGCGATCCCCGTCCAACGCCCCACCGAAGGAAGGTCGGCATGACCACGCTGGAGCAGACCCTCAAGAACCTGATCCCGGTCCAGGCCAAACAGGCCGCCAAGGGCGCGATCCGGGGCTACGGCACGGCAACGGCCACCTGGCGCCCGATGCCGGACTTCCTGGTACTGGGCACCAAACGGGGCGGGTCGACGTCCGCGTGGCGCTACCTGATCCAGCACCCGCAGGTGATGCCGATGGTCGCCAAGTGGGAGAACTGGAAGTCGCCGCACTACTTCTACTGGCACTACGACAAGGGCGAGGAGTGGTACCGCGGCCACTTCCCGACGGTGAGCGCGCGCCATGCGTTGTCGCGCAAGCTGGGCAAGCGGGTGATCACCGGGGAGTCGAGCCCGTATTACCTGTTCGACCCGCGCGTTCCCGCGCGCGTGGCCCGCGACCTGCCCGAGGCGCGCTTCGTCGTCCTGCTGCGCGACCCGGTCAAGCGGGCCTACAGCCACTACTGGGAGCGGGTGGACAACGACGTCGAGCCGCTCACCTTCGGCCAGGCGCTGGCGGCCGAGGAGGCCCGGGTCGCCGGTGAGCTGGCGAAGATGGCCAGCGACCCGTACTACTACAGCCGGGCGCACGACTGGTACACCTATCGCGAGCGCGGCATCTACGCTCCGCAGCTCGAGCGCTGGTTCGAGGCCGTCGGCCGCGAGCGCGTCCTGGTCATGATCAGCGAGGACATGTACACCGACGAGCAGGCGGCGATGGGTGAGATCGCCACCTTCCTGGGCATCGAGCCGACCCCGATCCCGGACACCACCCAGCACAACTACCGGCCCTACGACCCGATGGACCCCGCGATCAAGGCCGAGCTCCGGGAGTTCTACGCCCCGCACAACGCCGCACTGGCGACGCTGTTGGGCCGCGAGCTCCCCTGGGGCTGAGCCGCTCCGATCCACCCATCCAGCCATCCACCCATCCAGTCATCCACCCAACCTGCTGATGCTCCGCAGGTGACGCCGAACGGCGGCTGAAAGGCCACTTTTTGCGTCACCCGCGGAGCATCAGCGGTCAGCTGCGGAGCATGAGCGGGTTTGTCAGGGGTGGGTTGTCAGGGGTGGGGGTGGCGGGCGATGAGGCGGGTGACGGAGTCGGGGAGCGGGGCGTCCGGCGGGCACCAGTCGGAGGGGATGGGGGTGCCGGCGGTCAGGCTCAGCGGGACGACGCCGGTCCAGGCGGCGCGCTCGACGTCCGTCGCGTCGTCGTCCATGGGGGCCGGCGGACCGGTACGGATCTTGACGGTCCAGCGGCCCTCGGTGATCGGCAGGGCCATGGCCAGGGTCGCCGCGAGCTCCTTGCCGATCATGGGCCGAACCTCGGCCGTGCGGCCGGGGATGACGGCGTCCGACAGCAGGTCGAGCGCGGCCGCCTTGTCCTCGCCCGCCAGCGGGACGAGTTCGCCGTGCACCACGGCCGAGCGGTAGTTGGCCGAGGACTCGAAGGTGGTCTGGGCGACCACCACGCCGTCCAGGTGGACCACCGACAGCGCTGCCGGGGCGCCGGCGGCGACGTGCCGCAGCGCTCCCGCCCCGGTCGAACCGTGCAGCACCAGCCGGTCGCCGTCGCGCGCGTAGAGCATCGGCACCACCCAGGGGCGCCCGTCGACCACCGTCGACAGCGTCCCGACGGCGCCGGCGTCCAGGACGGCGTCGAGATCGTCGCGCGCGCTCCGGGCGCGTTCGGCGTGCCGATTGACCTGGTCGGGGCTCGTGCTCATGGCCGACAGTCAACCCTGACACCACCGGCGGCCGCCAATGCCTTCCGAAATGTCCGGCTGCCATCCCGTGTGCCATCGCGCGGCCCGCGGTACGGTACGGCACCCTGGTGGCCACCACGACGAGGGGAATCGATCGCCATGACGTACGGATACGAGCCGCCCGCCACCCCGTCGGGGCAACCACCGGCCGGCGCCCCTCTGACGCGCTTCGTCATGCGGCAGCGGCTCACCATGATGGTCAACCGCTACGAGATCATCGCGGTGAACGACGCCGGGCAGGAGACCGGGCTGCTCTGCCTGGCGCAGCAGAAGCGGATGGCCTTCAAGGAGCAGGTCACCTTCTACACCGACGAGTCCCGCACCCGGCCGGTGTTCTCGTTCAAGGCCCGCAGCCGCATGGACCTCGGCGCGACCTACGACGTCACCGACGCCAACGGCACCCCGATCGGCTGGTTCCGCAAGGACTTCGGCAAGTCGTTGCTGCGCTCGACCTGGCACATCGGCACCCCCGACGGCTTCCAGGGCATGGGCCAGGAGCGCAACCACACCATCGCGCTGCTGCGCCGGTTCTGGGAACTCGTGCCGATCCTGGGCGACATCCCGGTGCCGTGGTTGTTCCACTTCGACTTCGCCGCCCCCGACGGCACCCTCGTGATGAGCAGCCTCCGGCGGCGCGGGATCCGCGACACCTACGAGGTCGAGTTGCCCGCCGCACCGAACGGCTGGCGCCTGGACTGGCGGGTCGGTGCCGCGATGGCCGTGGCCCTGGACGCGCTGCAGAGTCGCTAGCCGGCCAGCTGGTCGAGGATCTGCGGGCCGTAGCGGGCCAGCTTGGCCTCGCCGACCCCGCTCACCGTGGCCAGCTCGTCCAGCGAGGCGGGGTGCAGGGCCGCGATCTGGCGCAACGTCGCGTCGTGGAAGATCACGTAAGCGGGCACCCCGGCCTCCTTGGCCGTCGCCGCCCGCCAGGCGCGCAGCCGCTCGAACACCGGCTGGGCCTCGGCCGGCAACTCGACGACCGCCGCGCCACCGGACCGGGCGGTCGAGGCCTTGCGGGCCTTGGCGGACGCCGTCCGCTCGGGTTCGCGACGCATCATCACCACGCGCCGTCCGCCCAGGACGTCGGCACTCGCCTCGGTGAGCGCGAGCGTGCCGTACTCCCCTTGAACGGCGAGCAGCCCCTGCGCGAGCAGCTGGCGCACCACGGCACGCCACTCCGCCTCGCGCAGATCGGTTCCCACGCCGAAGACCGACAGCTCGTCGTGGCGCGAGGCCACCACCTTGTCGGTGCGCTTGCCGAGCAGGATGTCGATCGACTGGCCGGCGCCGAAGGACTGGCCCCGTTCGCGCTGCAGCCGCCACACCGTCGAGAGCAACTTCTGCGCCGCCACGGTGCCGTCCCAGGACTGCGGCGGGTTCAGGCAGGTGTCGCAGTTGCCACAGGGTTCGGAGGACTGGCCGAAGTAGGCCAGCAGGTTCACCCGGCGGCACTCGACCGTCTCGCACAGCGCGAGCATGGCGTCCAGATGCGCCGACAGGGACCGGCGATGGGCCAGGTCGCCGGCCGACCCGTCGATCATCTTGCGTTGCTGGACGACGTCCTGCAGGCCGTAGGCGAGCCAGGCGGTCGAGGGCAGTCCGTCGCGCCCCGCCCGGCCGGTCTCCTGGTAGTACCCCTCGATCGACTTGGGCAGGTCGAGGTGGGCCACGAACCGCACGTCCGGCTTGTCGATGCCCATGCCGAACGCGATCGTGGCGACCATGACCAGCCCGTCCTCGCGCAGGAAGCGGGCCTGATTCGCCGCCCGGGTCTGCGCGTCCAGCCCGGCGTGATAGGGCAGGGCTGCGATCCCGTTGGTACACAAGAAGTCTGCGATGGTCTCGACCGAGGCCCGCGACAGGCAGTAGACGATCCCGGCGTCCCCGGCGTGCTCGGTGCGCAGCAGGTCGAGCAGCTGCTTGCGCGGTTCGTGCTTGGGCACGATGCGATAGGTGATGTTCGGGCGGTCGAAGCTCGACACCACCTGGCGCGCCCGGGTCAGGTCGAGCCGGGCGGCGATCTCCTGCCGGGTGGCGTCGGTCGCGGTGGCGGTCAGCGCGATCCGCGGCACCTGCGGCCAGCGCTCGTGCAGCACCGACAACGCCAGGTAGTCCGGGCGGAAGTCGTGCCCCCACTGGGCCACGCAGTGCGCCTCGTCGATCGCGAACAGCGCGATCCGCCCCCGGTCGAGCAACCGCAGCGTCGTCTCGGCCCGCAACCCCTCGGGGGCGAGGTAGAGCAGGTCGAGCTCGCCGGCGACGAACGCCGCCTCGACCCGGCGACGGGTCGGCAGGTCTTGCGTCGAGTTGAGGAAGCCTGCCCGCACCCCCACCGCGGTGAGGGCATCGACCTGGTCCTGCATCAGCGCGATCAGCGGCGAGATCACCACCCCGACGCCCGGCCGCACCAGCGCCGGGATCTGGTAGCACAGCGACTTGCCGCCGCCGGTCGGCATCAGCACCAGGGCATCGCCACCGGCGCAGACGTGCTCGACGACCTCCTGCTGGTGGCCCCGGAAGCTGTCGTACCCGAACACCGTGCGCAGCGTCCGGAGCGCCTCGCTCGCGTCAACGTCGGTCGAGGAGGTCACCCGGTGAGTCTACGAGGGTGCCTCCGGCGAACCGGACGACACTCAGCCGGCCTCGGTCAGGTAGCCGCGCAGCGCCGTCCGGGCATGGTTGATGCGGGACTTGACGGTGCCGACCGGGACGTCGAGCCGTTCGGCGATCTCGCGGTAGTCCAGGCCCATCAGGTCACGCAGCACCACCGCGTCGACCACGTGGGGCTGGTCGGCACGCAGCCGCTCCAGCGCCTCGACCAGGTCGACCCGGGTGCCGGCCACCACGCTGACCCGGGCCGGGTCGACCGGCTCGCTCACCTGGTCGAGGCCGGCGTCGTGGGCGGCCCGGCGCATCCGGCGGTAGGTCGCGAACGCGCTGTTGGCCACCACCGGGTAGAGCCAGGTGGTGAACCGGCTGCGGCCGGCGAAGGTGTGGATGCCCTTCGCGACCGCGATCAGCGCCTCCTGGCAGGCATCCTCGGCGTCACCGTGGAACGGCAGGATGCGTTGGCACCGGCGCAGCACCTCGGGCCGGACGGCGTGCAACAGCATCTCCAGGGCCGCGCGGTCCCCCGCGGCAGCGGCAGCAGCCAGTGCATCCACGTCCGTCATGTCCCCATGGTGAGGCATCATGACCTTCGTGAACGCACCGGCCGCCATCGGGCGCTTCCGGCTCGAGCGGCGTCTGGGTGCCGGCGGGTTCGCCACGGTGTGGCTGGCCCGGGACGACGAACTCGACTCGCTGGTGGCGGTCAAGGTGCTGGCCGACAACTGGGCGGGCGAGGCGGACATCCGCCGCCGCTTCGTCGACGAGGCCCGCCTGCTGCGGCGGGTCGACAGCGACCACCTGGTGCGGGTGTACGACATCGGTGAGCTGCCGGACGGGCGGCCGTGGTTCGTGATGACCTACGCGGACGGCGGCACGCTGGCCGAGCGGCTCGACCAGCACCCGGCGCCGTGGCCGGCCGAGGTGGTGGTCGAGCTGATCGACGCGGTGTCCGACGGCCTGACGGTGCTGCACCGGCACGGGATCGTGCACCGCGACGTGAAACCCCGCAACATCCTGCTGCGCAGCGCGCCGGGGGCCGCCGTCCGGGGTGGCCGGCCCGGCGACGGCCGGGCGCTCGACCGGGCACTGCTCGGCGATCTGGGCATCGCCAAGGACCTGCAGTGGGCCTCGGGACTGACGATGCCGGTCGGGTCCGACGGCTACATGCCCCCGGAGCAGCGCACCTACTCGGCCGACATCGGCCCGGCCAGCGACGTCTACGCCCTGGCCATGACCGCCGGGCGGCTGCTCGCCCTGACCCCGCCGTGGCCGGCCACCCCGCTCGGCCAGGTGCTGTCGGCGGCGACCCACCCCGATCCGAGTGAGCGGACGGCGACCGCCGCCGAGTTCGCGCGGACGTTGCGCGCCGCCCTGACGCCGTGGCTCCACGCCGCGGCCACCGCGCCGGCCCCACCCGTGGCTGCGACCCCGCCCATGCCACCCGCTCCGCCGGCACCCGCCTCTCGGCCGGAGCTCACCGGGCGGGGCGCGCCGAGCCCGCGGCCCCGGCACCGGTGGCGGCGCCGCGCGGCGGCCGCGGTGATCGCCCTGGCGCTGGCCGCGGGTGCTCGCCCGGCCTGGGCGCTGGCCACCACCCGCCCGCTGAGCGCCGCGGACGACAAGGTGTCGGTGCGGGTACCGCGCGGTTGGCAGGGCACCGCCGGAGCGGCCTTTCCCGGCACCGACGACGCCACCAGCGGCGCCCGCGCGGGGGCGGGCGGCCGCACCGTGACGGTCGCGTTCGACGACAGCGATCACGAACCGAACGAGGTGTACGACCGGCTCGGGGTGTCCGGCTGTGGCGCCGCCGTGCTGCGTCCGGTCGCCGTCGGTCCCTGGCAGGGGCAGAACTGGCGGTTCGAGAACTGCGCTGGTGACGTCACCCTCGACGAAGTGGTGCTGGCCAACCCCGGGGCCACCGAGTGGACCGTCTGGCTCGAGGTGCGCTCACGCGATGGCGATCCCGATCTCACGACGATCCTGGCCTCGCTGCAGGTCTCACCGTGAAGCCCGGCGATGATCGCCGTGAACCGATTCGGTGTCCGGCCGCTCTCAGCTGACATGACCGTCAGCCACCACCTGGCCCACCACCGATTCGGGGAGTTCTCGATGAACCGCACCGCCCGCCTGATCGCCGTGTCCGCCCTCGCGCTGACCCTGCCGCTGGGCCTGACCGGCTGCAAGGACGACACGAAGAGCGTCACCTTCGGCACGTCCTCCCCGGGGGGTGCCGGCGGCGGGGCCACGGTCGCCCCCACCGGCGCCGCGTCCGGCGCCGGTGGCGTGAGCGTGAACGGCAACGGCAGCGAGGTCACGGTGACCGGTGAGGACGGCCAGGTGACGGTGAACGACAACGGCGTCACCGTCACCGGCGATGCCGGCGGCGTCACCGTCGACGGCAACGGCGGCGTGGTGGTCAGCGGCGTCCCGGGGGTACCGGACGTCAGCCTCGGCCAGTGACCACCGCGACCTAGCGGTGATCGACCGCCGCGGGTCGGGTCAGGTCCACCACTCTCGGAGTGGGCCTGGGCAGCGGGTGGGTGAAGACCTGGAAGCTGCCCAGGTCGGCCGACGGGGCCGCGATCTGGAAGTCCCTGGTCGCGGCGTCCTTCACCTCGACCGTCCCGCGGACGGCGTCCGGCGAGGTGGCAGCCTGCCAGGACCAGACGCCGTGCGGCCCCCGCAGGTTCTGCTGGTAGAAGATGAAGTACTCGTCGTGACGGTCCCGGTGGGCGGTCGCGATCCGGGCCGCCGACACCGGACCGGCCTGCGATGCGGTGCCGTTGAGGAAGTCGAGGGCCGCCACCGCGCGGGTGCACAGCTGCCAACTCCAGCCGCCGAACACCACCGTGGGATCGGCCTCGCCGGAGGCGATGCGGTGGAAGATCCAGAACTCGTGATGGTCACCGACCCAGGCGACACACACCTGCAGGTGGTCGACCCGCCCCGAGCGGGCCTCCTCACCATCGAGGAACGCGACCACCTCCTCGGGCCGCCTCACGGAGCGCACCGCCCAACCGCCCAGGCCCTCGTGTGGCACCCGGGACCTGGCGGCCTTGGTCGCGAACACCCAGAAGTACGGGTGCTCACCACGCCACGCCATACAGATGCGGGCGTCCGGAACGGGACGGTCGTACCTGGTCTCACCGTTCAGCAGGTGCAGGACGTCGTCCACCGCGCGTGCCGATTTCCACTTCCACCCCATGACGAACTCCCTCGCCCGAGCAGTGGTCAGATGTTCAACGGCCGTGCCAACCATTGAAACGCCTTCTGCGGCAGGACGTCAGAGCGGGAGAGCGTGATTCTCGTCGCTCATCGCGATCGGGCAACCGCACCGCGTGCGCGTTTCCCGGGGGCTGCGTGACGCGCGTCAGGAGCCGCCCAGGATGCTCACCGCAGCCATCACCACGAGCGCTGCGGACGACGCGCAGCCCGCCACCAGGACGGCGACCCGCACCTGGCGTCGGCGTCGCGGCGTCCACCCGGCGACCCGCGCCCAGGGCACTCGGACGAGCAGCACCGACGGATCGATCACGGGCTCGGGGTCGGCCACGTGTGGCTCCGGGATCGGCGCCCCCAGCACCGTCACCTGCGCCGGGGGAACCGGCGGCTCGGGACGGCGTCCCGCGGCGAACGGCTCATGGACGGCGGGCGGCCGCGGCGGCGCTGCCCGCCGGATGTCGCGCAGGTCGATGGGGTCGGTGTCGACCGCCAGGTTGAACCGTTCACCGAGCCGTGGAGACTGCCGCCGCACGTCACGAACTTACAGGAAGAATCAACTCTTCGTGTTCATCTGATTGCTCTCAGTGGCGACTCAGTGGCGGCGCTGTCGGTGGGCGAGGCGCTCCACCACGGCCCCGACCCGGAACACACCGGGCGGGATCTCCTCGCTGACCTGACGCTGCCGGGGCAGGTAGGACATCGCGACCACGGCGGCCAGGAAGTCCTCCTCGTTCTCGACCAGCTCGACCACCCCGGCAGCCCCGAGCCGCCGGCTGAACAGCTGCTGGTGGTTGTCGACGTGTTCGCCCAGCGTGGGGTCTCGGGGCACCACGATCGGCCGGTGTCCGAGCCGACGGGCCTCGGTGATGGTTGCCGGCCCACCATGGGTCACGATCACGTCGCTGGTCTCGAACAGCTCCTGCAGCCGGTCGTGGTCGCAGAAGTCGAAGCCGATCCCGTGGCGCGGCGCGCGGGTGCGACCGTGCTGCACCTGCACCTCCCAGTCCTCCACCCGAGCGGCCCAGTTCTCGGCCCAGGTGATCAGCCGCTCGAACGGGTGGTGATCGGTGCCGACCGTGACGAACATCCGCCGGGTCACAGCACACACCCCACGACGTCGGCATCCCGGTAGAGCTCGCGCTGCTCTTCCCACTGCACGAGCATCGCGTCGGTGAACGGCCGGCAGAGCCGCCCGGTCAGGGTGGGAGAGTCCATCCGGTCGTACACCTCCAGGTACACGGTGGGCACTCGCAACAGCTTGGCCACCAGGAAGAACGGCACCGCGACCCCCGCCCCGGTCGAGATCACCACGTCCGGACGGCGCCCGCGCAGTTCACGCCAGGCGAGGGCGACGTTGCGCATCAGGTTCACGAGGTTGCGCGTGGTCGGGTGGTAGGCCCAGACCACGTCCTCGTTCCGCAGGATGCTCACGGCGTCCGGGGTGTCGAAACACACCCAGCGCCGCCGGTGCGCGCGGCTCCACGGGTCCAGCGCGGTGAGCTGAGCCAGGTGGCCACCGCTCGAACAGACCAGCAGCACGTCCAACTGCCTTCCCACGTCACACCCCTTCGCCCCACGCTCGTCACGTCGGCGGGTTCGTCACGGTGACCGCCCGGTGGTGGTCCCTGCAGGGGTGATCGGCCGAAACCTGGCGCAGCCTTAGCCCATCCGGGTGCCGGATGGCGCGCCCGGAACACCCAGCGCCCCGCTCTGGCCGGGCCGTGCCCCACGGTGTCCGGGTCGACGCTGTCGGAGGTGACGTCGTCCAGGCTGCCGGCGACGACCGACGAGACCCGCCAGGTGCCGGCCCACGTCGACGGCACGGCGAGCTGCGCCGTCCAGATGCCGTCGGTTCCGGTCCCGGAGGTGAGATTCAGGACATGGGCCGGCCGGGCCGGCCCCGTCGTTCCGGGCGCAGGCCACGACCACGCCCGCCCCCGCGAGCGACCTTCTCCGGATCACTGTCCGCAGCCGAGCACTCAGCCGGCCGCGATGGAGCCGCTGCTCAGTTGTCCAGGATCATCCCCGCCGCGACGGTGACGTTGGTGGCCTCGTCGATCAGCACGAAGCCGCCGGTGTGCCGGTTGCGCCGGTAGGGGTCGGCGAACAGCGGGCCGGTGGTGCGCAGCACGACGCGGCCGATCTCGTTGAGCCCCAGGGACGGCGTGCCCTCGTGGCGGTGCAGCGTGTTGATGTCCAGGGTGTAGCGCAACTGCTTGACCATGGCGCGCACCGACTTGGTGGTGTGCTTGAGGGCCAGCTTCTGCCCCGGCTGCAACGGTTTGTCGCTCATCCAGCACACCATCGCGTCGACGTCCTGGGTGACCATCGGGGCGTTGTGCGGCCGGCAGATCATGTCGCCGCGGCTGATGTCGATCTCGTCGGTCAACCGGATCGTCACGGCCATGGGCGGGAAGGCCTCGTCGACCGGCCCATCCATGGTCTCGATCGAGGCGATGGTGCTGCTGAACCCCGAGGGCAGCACCACGATCTCGTCGCCCGGCTTGAACACGCCGGACGCCACGGTGCCGGCATAGCCGCGGTAGTCGTGGATGTTCGCCGACTGCGGCCGGATCACGTACTGCACCGGGAACCGGGCATCGATCAGGTTGCGGTCGCTGGACACGTGCACGTTCTCGAGGTGGTGCAGCAGCGAGGGACCGTCGTACCAGTCCATGTTCTGCGACCGGGTGACGATGTTGTCGCCGACCAGCGCCGAGATCGGGATCACGGTCAGATCGGGCACGTCGAGCTTGGCGGCGAAGTTCACGAACTCGTCGTGGATGTCGTCGAACACGCTCTGGGAGTAGTCGACCAGGTCCATCTTGTTCACTGCGAGCACCAGGTGCGGCACCCGCAGCAGGGTCGCGATGAACGCGTGCCGGCGGCTCTGCTCGACCAGACCCTTGCGGGCGTCGACCAGGATGATCGCCAGGTCGGCGGTCGAGGCGCCGGTGACCATGTTGCGGGTGTACTGAATGTGGCCCGGGGTGTCGGCGATGATGAACTTGCGCCGCGGCGTGGCGAAGTAGCGGTACGCCACGTCGATCGTGATGCCCTGCTCGCGCTCGGCGCGCAGGCCGTCGGTCAGCAATGCCAGGTTGACGTACTCGTCACCCATCCGCGCGCTGGCCTGCTCCACGGCGTCCAGCTGGTCGGCGAAGATCGACTTGGAGTCGAACAGCAACCGTCCGATCAGGGTCGACTTGCCGTCGTCCACCGAACCGGCCGTGGCGAACCGCAGCAGGTCCATGCCGCGCGGCCGGCGGCGACGCTCGCCGTCCGCCGGGTTCCAGGCGCTGGTCGAATCGCCCATCAGAAGTACCCCTCCCGCTTGCGATCCTCCATGGCGGCCTCACTGAACTTGTCATCGCCCCGGGTCGCCCCACGCTCGGTGATCCGGGTGGCGGCGACCTCCTCGATGATCTTCTCGACGGTGTCGGCCTCGCTGAGCACCGCCGCCGTCAACGAGGCATCACCCACCGTGCGGTAGCGCACCCGCGCGGTGAACAACTCCTCGCCGTCCCGGGGCCGGCAGTACTCGTGGTTGGCGTAGAGCATGCCGCCACGGTCGAACACCTCACGCTCGTGCGCGAAGTAGATGCTCGGCAGGTCGATCTGCTCGCGCTGGACGTACTGCCAGATGTCCAGCTCGGTCCAGTTCGACAGCGGGAACACCCGGATCGACTCCCCCAGGTGGATCCGGCCGTTGTAGATCGACCACAGCTCGGGGCGCTGGTTCTTCGGGTCCCACTGGCCGAACTCGTCACGGAACGAGAACACCCGCTCCTTGGCGCGGGCCTTGTCCTCGTCGCGGCGGGCACCACCGAACGCGGCGGTGAACCCGTGCTTCTCGAGGGTCTCGAGCAGCACCGGGGTCTGCAGCCGGTTGCGGGTGCCGTCGGGCAGCTCGTGCACCGTGCCCGCGGCGATCGCCTCCGGCACGCTGCCGACGATCAGCTGGACGCCGAGCTCGGCCGCCCGCCGGTCGCGGTAGGCCAGCACCTCGTCGAAGTTGTGCCCGGTGTCGACGTGCAACACCGGGAACGGGATCCGCGCCGGCCAGAAGGCCTTCTCGGCCAGGCGCAACATCACGATCGAGTCCTTGCCGCCGGAGAAGAGCAGCACCGGGCGCTCCAACTCGGCCGCAACCTCGCGGAAGATGTGGATCGACTCTGCCTCGAGTGTCGACAGCTCGGAGAGCCGGTACTCGTGCTGGCTGCTGCTCAGCTCACTCACCTCGTCCAGGGCGTGCGGTCACGGCGCACCTCATGGGGTAGTCGTCGGCGCGACACGGCTCAGCCCTGAGCCAGTGCCGCAGTGGCGCTCACAATCGTGTCGGCCAATTCGGGACGACACACCACCAGATCGGGCAATCTCGGATCGGGCTGGTTGTAGATCAAGGGCGATCCGTCGATCCGGCTGGTGTGCAGCCCGGCGGCGCGGGCCACGGCGACCGGCGCCGCGGAGTCCCACTCGAACTGACCGCCGGCGTGCACGTAGGCATCGGTCTCGCCGCGCCAGACCGAGGCACACTTGACCCCGGCCGAACCCATCGGCACCAGGACGGCGCCCAGCCGCGCGGCCAGTTCGGCCACGAAGGCCGGGGGGCGGGTGCGGCTGACGGCCAGCCGCAGCGGACCGGGCTCGCGGACCGGGGGTTCCGGTGGCGAGGCCGTGCAGTAACAGATGCCGTCGGCGGGCATGGCCACCGCCCCCGCGACCAGGTCACCCTCGGCCCACAACGCCACGTGGACCGCCCAGTCGATCCGGCCGGGTTCGGAGAACTCCCGGGTGCCGTCCAGCGGGTCGATGATCCACACCCGGGACGCCGCGAGCCGAGCCGGGTCGTCGGGCGCCTCCTCGGACAGCACCGCGTCACCCGGGCGGTCGTCGTCCAGCCGGCGGGCGAGCACGGCCTGCGCTCCGGCGTCCCCGGCGGCTTTGAGGCCGTCGCCGGTGAAACCCCCGCGACGGATCTGCATGAGGACCTCACCGGCCTCGACGGCCAGGCTGCGCGCCAGGTCGCCGTCCCTCAGCCGGCCGGCGGCGTCCGGGTGGGCGCCGGTGCGCGAGGGAGCTGATGTGTCTGAGGTGCCGGTGGTGGTCGCCCGGGTTCGGGACACGGAACATCCTTATTTCTGATCGAACAGATTGTCGTACACATGGCGCGCTGTGCGGAGCGACGATGCTCCGGCGCACGGCTGCGCACGTCGACGGTACCGCAGCCATCCGAACACGGTGTGAGCGCTACGTCGCACGGCGCCGTGTCAGACCCTGATGGAGCAGCGGCGCCCTACGGGACCCGACGAGCACCGACCTGCACCAGCGGCGTCCCGGTGACCTCGCGCACCCACGGGCTCCATTGCGCGCTGCCGGTGTCCCGAACCGCCAGCAGGTCGATGCCCCGGTCGGAGAGCAGCTGGTGCAACCGCCGGCCGCCCAGGCCCGAGACGTCGGGATCGCTGCTCAACGCCACGCCGTCCACCCCCAACTCGACGGCCATGGTGGCCAACGCGTCGACCTCGGCGTCGTCCAGCACCACGGGCACCCCGAAGGACGGCGTCTGCGGGTACCCGTCGAACGGCAGCGCCGCACCGACCACCACCAGACCACGGTCGGGCGCGGCGTCCAGCGTCTCGATCAGCCGGGTGGTGGGTTCGGGGTGGCCGATCACCAGCAGGCGCGACAGGCCTCGGCCGCGCCGCCGCTCGGCCTGCAGCCGACCCCGGGTCAGACAGCGCAGCGCCCCCGATCCGGCCACCAACCCCAGGCCGGCCAGCGGAGGCATCAGCCGGGGCAGGTCGGCGTCCATCAGAAAAGCCAGCCCGGCCGCCCCGATCACCAGCGCGGCCCCCGCCGGGAGCACCTCGCGGGAGGCGTCCCGGTGGCGATGACAGCCCGGTTCGGCCCGGTAGGCGCCGCGCCAGGCGAGCAGCACCAGCCACACGGCGGGCAACAGCATCGCCGGGCCGGCCACGACCAGGTCGAGCCCGCGGTGGTGTGCCATGACGGCGGCCAGGCCCACCGCGGTGAGCAGGGCGGCCAGCGCGTCCCCGAGCAGGACGGCTCGGTGGTGGCCACAGACCGGCGCCGACCCACGCGCTTCGGCAACGGTGATCAGATCGGGGCGGGGCAGCAGGATCAGGCGGTGGTGCGCAGGCTCGACAGCCGAGACAGTGTGGACGTCGTGAATGTCGTGAATATCGTGCAGGGCGGGATCCGCCCGACGTAGGTCGATCGACATGGTTCGGCTGCTCCCCGGGTGCCTGGTCCGTGCGTCGTGAAGTGCAGGACTATCAGGCGATTCGCCCCCCGGCGCCACTCCGACCCGGCGCGTCCGGCAGAGCTGGGACCCAAACCGGCCGAACAGCCGAGAGGGTCCACCGAGTTGCCGGACGACCTGATGATCCGAACGGATGATGCGCTCCGCCGCGCTCCTCCACCCAGGGCTCAGGGGGTGTGGGCGCGGGTGTTGACCTCACCCTGGGCGCGCTCCCAGCCGAGCAGCGCCACATCGCGGACGACGTCGGCGGCCTGCCCGACCATCACCGCGGCGTCCTCGCGTTCGGCGGCGGCGAAGTCACGCAACACGAAGTCGGCCGGGTCCATCCGCCCGGGCGGGCGGCCGATGCCGAGGCGCAGCCGGCAGTAGTCGCGCGTGCCCAGGGACTGCGAGATCGAGCGCAGTCCGTTGTGGCCCCCCTCGCCGCCGTCCCGTTTGAGGCGCAACTGGCCGAACGGCAGATCGAGCTCGTCGTGCAGCACCAGCAGCCGCTCGGGGGCCACCCCGTAGAAACCAGCAGCCGCGTTCACCTGCCCACCGGACAGGTTCATGTAGCTCGTGGGGACGACCAGCACCAGCCGAGGGCCGGGCCGCATGCCGGACGGCGTCGCCACCGGAGCCAGGCGCACCTCGGCGACCTGGGCGCGGGACTTGTGCTTGCCCAGCCGGACGCCGAGCTCGTCGGCGAGCCGGGCCACGGCCATCGCCCCGGCGTTGTGCCGGTTGCCGGCGTACTGCGAGCCGGGGTTGCCCAGACCGACCACCAGCCAGGTGGCATCGGCCGGTTCGGGACGCCCCGGCGTGGGCCGCTCCGGGCTCACTCGCTCTCGGGAGCCGCTTCGCCCTCGGCGACGGCCTCGGCCTCGGCCTCATCGGCGGTGTCGGTCGGCGTGGTGACCTGCAGCACCAGCGCCTCGGGGTCGGTCTCGAGCGTGCTGCCGGCGGGCAGCGCGATCTCGCCGGCCAGGATGCGGGCACCGGCCTCGAGGCCCTCGACGCTGACCTCGATGGCGCTCGGGATGTGGGTGGCCTCGACCTCGATCGAGAGCGTGGTGAGCTCGGAGGTCACCAGGGTGCCGCTCTGCGGCTCGCCGACCAGGTGCAGCGGGACGTCGACGGTGACCTTCTCGCCGCGACGCACCAGCAGCAGGTCGACGTGCTCGATGACGCCCTTGACGGCGTGACGCTGCACGTCCTTCGGCAGCGCCAGCTCGGTCGAACCGCCCAGGTCGAGGGTCAGCAGGGTGTTGGAGTGCTTGAGGGCCATCATCGTGTCGTGGCCCGGCAGGGCGAGGTGCACCGGGTCGGTGCCGTGGCCGTAGAGCACCGCGGGCACCTTGTGCGCGCGGCGCAGCCGGCGGGCCGCCCCCTTGCCGAACTCGGTGCGCTTCTCGGCGGTGAGCTTGACCTCGGACACGTTCACTCCTCATCGGTGAGGCGCAACGGCCTCGGGCGTCTTCGTTACGGTTGGCGAACCTGGCGGTTGCGACCGGGCGGGTGCACTGTCGCGGGTGCTGCCCCGACCGGGGGCGAAGGCCGCGAAGACGTTGAGCGCAAGCGCCCACGTCGATCACGGCTCCGCGTCACGAGACGTTCCGCGGAAGCCCTCGCCGAGGCAACCGCGCCATCGTAGCCGCGAGATGGCCTGGGGCAGAAATCGTTAGAGGAACTGGCAGTGGCCTCAGACGTTGCCGTCGAACAGCGACGTCACCGAGCCGTCGTCGAAGACCTCACGAATCGCTCGGGCGATCATGGGGGCGATCGACAGCACGGTCAGCTTGGGGAACATCGCCTCCTCGGCGATGGGCAGCGTGTTGGTCACGATGACCTCGCTGATGATGCTGTTCTTCAACCGGTCGACGGCCGGGCCGGACATGATCGGGTGCGTCGCGGCGACGATCACCTGGCTGGCGCCGTTCTCCTTGAGCGCCTCGGCCGCCTGCACGATGGTGCCCGCGGTGTCGATCATGTCGTCGACCAGCAGGCAGGTGCGCCCGGCCACGTCACCGACCACCTCGTGCACCTTGACGGTGTTGGGCACGCTCGGGTCACGTCGCTTGTGGATGATCGCCAACGGTGCCGCCAGCCGGTCGGACCACACGTCGGCGACCCGCACCCGGCCGGCGTCCGGGGAGACGATCGTCAGCTTGCTGCGATCCACCCGCCCGCGCACGTAGTCGGCGAGCAGCGGCAGCGCCCAGAGGTGATCGACCGGACCGTCGAAGAAGCCCTGGATCTGGGCGGTGTGCAGGTCGACCGAGATGATCCGGTCGGCACCGGCGGTCTTGAACAGGTCGGCCATCAGCCGAGCCGAGATCGGCTCGCGGCCGCGGTGCTTCTTGTCCTGGCGGGCATACGGGAAGAACGGGGCGATCACGGTGATCCGCTTGGCCGAGGCCCGCTTCATGGCGTCCACCATGAGCAGCTGCTCGACCAGCCACTTGTTGATCGGGTGACAGTGGCTCTGGATCACGAACGCGTCACTGCCGCGAACGCTCTCGCCGAACCGGACATAGATCTCGCCGCTGGCGAAGTCGTAGGCACTGGTGGGCAGCAGCTCGACCTCGAGAGCGCTGGCGACCTCCTCGGCGAGTGCCGGGTGCGCCCGTCCGCTGGCGATCACCAGACGCTTCTCGTTGGCGGCGGTGACGGCGGTGCTCATGCTCACTCGGTCCCTTCGGCGGCCTGAGCGGCCATGGCTGCCTCGGCGGCCTGCGCCGAGGCGGTGCCCGCCCGGCGGCGGGTCACCCATTCGGGGATGTTCCGCTGCCGCCCCCGGGCCACGGCCATGGCCCCGGGTGGCACATCCTCGGTGATCACCGAGCCGGCGGCCGTGTAGGCGCCGTCCCCGATGCTGAGCGGGGCGACCAGCATGGTGTCGCTGCCCACCCGAACGTGGTCGCCCACCATCGTGCGGTGCTTGGCGATCCCGTCGTAGTTGACGAAGACCGTGGCGGCGCCGATGTTCGTGCCCTCGCCGATGGTCGCGTCCCCCACGTAGGACAGGTGCGGCACCTTCGAGCCGGCGCCCACGTGAGCGTTCTTGGTCTCGACGAAGGCGCCGATCTTGCCCTTCGGGCCGAGCCGGGTGCCCGGCCGCAGGTAGCTGAACGGCCCCACGATCGCACCGGCCTCGATCAGCGCCCCGGTGCCGTGGCTGCGGACCACCTGGGCGCCGGTGGCCACGACGGAGTCGGTCAGCGTGGTGTCCGGACCGATCGTGGCGCCGCCCGCGATCTCGGTGCTGCCGTGCAGCTGGACGCCGGGCAGCAGGGTCACGTCCTGGTCGAGACCCACCGTGACGTCAACCCAGGTGGTGGCCGGGTCGATCACCGTGACGCCCGCACGCATCCAGTGCGTGAGGATGCGCTCGTTGAGCACCCGACCCAAGGTCGCCAGCTGCACCCGGTCGTTGACCCCCTCGACCTGCCACACGTCGTCCGTGAGCACGGCCCCCACGCCGCGGCCGTCGGCCCGGGCGATCGCCAGCACGTCGGTCAGGTACATCTCGCCCTGGGAGTTGTCGGTGCCGATCCGCCCGAGCGCATCGGTGAGCACCTCGGCGTCGAAGGCGTAGATCCCGGAGTTGATCTCTCGGACGGCGCGCTGCGCCGCGTCGGCGTCCTTGTGCTCGACGATCCCGGCGACCGAGCCGTCGGCGTCCCGCAGCACCCGGCCGTACCCGGTGGGGTCGGGGACCTCAGCGGTCAGCACGGTCACCGCGTTACCGGACGCCACATGGCGCGCCAGCAGATCGGTCAGGGTCGCGCCGGTGAGCAGCGGGACGTCGCCGTAGGTCACCACCACGGTTCCCGTCAGGGGGCCGGCGAGCGAACCGGCGAGAGCCTCGAGGCCGCAGGCCACGGCGCGTCCGGTGCCCTTGATCTCGTCCTGATCGGCGATCACGGCGTCCGGGTCGAGTTCGGCGACGTGTGCGGCCACCCGGTCGCGCTCGTGCCGGACCACGATCACCAGGTGCTCGGGGTGCAGGCTGCGGGCAGCCGCCATGGCGTGCCCCACCAGGGAACGACCCCCGATACGGTGCAGCACCTTCGGTGTACTCGACCGCATCCGGGTGCCCTCACCTGCAGCGAGGACGACGACGGCGGTCGGTGGAGCGGTGGCCGGAGGGGTGGACTGGCTCTCGGACTGGCTCACGGGGTTGCTGCCTCCTCGGCACCCGGGGATCGGCACCGCGATCCTAACCGGCCGCACGGGGCGTGCGTCGCGGTCCGGCGTGATCCGTGACGCCCGCCCTACTGGGACGGGACGTCGGTGACCGGCACCTGGCTCCGCCCCCCTGATTCGAACAGGGACTTCAAGGCTCCAAAGGCCTGTGTGCTGCCGTTACACCAGGGCGGACCGGCCGACGAGCGAACCGGGCATCGACCAGTGTGCCCGATGCGGCGCACATGATGTCGCCGCGGCCACCCGGCGGGGCGGCGCGACCACCGCCCGGCGGGGCGCGGTGACTGGCCTACCTACGGAGTCGTAGGTTACGGTTACGTAGCCGTCTCATCCGGTCAACTGCCCCCGACAGCGAGGACCACGCGCCGATGACCTCCCCCACCACCGCCGCCGCGGCACCCCACGACCCGTCGATCGGCTCCCCGGCCCCCGCCACCGCGGCCGCACCGCAACCGCACCTCGACCCGGTCGGACGCAGCGTCCTCGATCGGTCGATGACCCTGCTGTTCATCGTGGTGCCGTTCCTCGCCGTGATCGCCGCCGTCCCGATGGCGTTCCGGTGGCACCTGGTCAGCTGGCTCGATCTGGCGATCCTGGCGGTGACCTACACCATCGGCGGCCTGGGGATCACGGTCGGGTTCCACCGGCTGTTCACCCACGGCTCGTTCAAGACCAACCGGACGATCAAGATCCTGCTCGCCCTGGCAGGGTCGTTCGCCATCGAGGGTCCGGTGATCCGGTGGGTGTCCGATCACCGTCGTCACCACGCCTTCAGCGATCGCGAGGGCGACCCGCACTCGCCGTGGCGCTACGGCAACGACCTGCCGGCCCTGCTCAAGGGGATCTTCTACGCCCACATGGGCTGGCTGTTCGACGTCGAGCAGACCAACCCTCGCCGCTACTCCCGTGACCTGCTCGCGGACGCCGACGTGGTGCGCATCTCGAAGGCCTTCCCGGCCATCGTGGCGACCTCGCTGCTGCTGCCGCCGGTGCTCGGAGGCCTGATCAGCTGGTCGTGGCAGGGCGCGGCCACCGCGTTCGTCTGGGGCAGCCTGGTGCGGATCAGCCTGTTGCACCACGTCACCTGGTCGATCAACTCGATCTGCCACGCCGTCGGCAACGCCCCGTTCGTCAGCCGCGACCGGTCGGTCAACGTGTGGTGGCTCGCGATCCCCTCCTTCGGCGAGTCCTGGCACAACCTGCACCATGCCGACCCGACCAGTGCCCGTCACGGCGTGCTGCGGGGGCAGCTCGACTCCAGCGCCCGACTGATCTGGCTGTTCGAGAAGGCCGGGTGGGCCTGGGACGTCCGCTGGCCCAAGGCCGAGCGGCTGGCGGCCCGACGCGTTCAGCCCGGCCGGTCCTGAGGCCGGGCATGATGGGGGCGTGACCTCACCCACCCGCGACGACGCAGGTCAGCCCGCCGCGCGACCCACCCGCCGCACGACCACCCGGTCGTCGTCGTCCGGTCGCGCCCGGATGACCGGCAAGGAGCGCCGCGAGCAACTGCTCGACGTGGGGCGCAAGCTCTTCGCCAAGAAGGGCTACGAGGGCACCAGCGTCGAGGAGATCGCGGCCACCGCGCAGGTGTCCAAGCCGGTGGTCTACGAGCACTTCGGCGGCAAGGAAGGCCTGTACGCCGTCGTCGTCGACCGGGAGATCCAGGCCCTGCTGGCCGCGATCACCGAGTCGCTGTCGGGCCACCAACACCCCCGCATCCTGCTCGAGAACGCCGCGCTGGCCCTGCTCGGCTACATCGAGACCTCCTCAGACGGGTTTCGCATCCTGGTGCGCGACTCGCCCGTGACCCAGTCGACCGGAACCTTCGCGAGCCTGCTGAGCGACGTCGCCGGGCAGGTCGAGTACCTGCTCGCCGACGAGTTCTCTCGGCGCGGGCTCGAGGCCAAGACCTCGCCGCTGTACGCCCAGATGCTGGTGGGCATGGTGGCGCTGACCGGCCAGTACTGGCTCGACCACCGCAAGGCCAAGAAGGCGGACGTCGCGGCGCACCTGGTGAACCTGGCGTGGAACGGACTGTCCGGGTTGGAGAAGAAGCCCACCCTCGGCGTCGGGACCCGGCGATCGTGACCGGGTTCGCCGGCGCCGCGGGCCTGCCGGGCAGCGCGCCACGCAGTGCCAGCGAGGCGGCCGAGGCCGACGAGGTCGACCGGATCGTCGCGGCCTGGCAGCGCGAGCGGCCCGACCTCGACCTGGCACCGCTCGAGGTGCTCTCCCGGGTGAGCCGGCTGGCACGCCACCTCGACCGGTTCCGCCGCACCGCCTTCGCCGAGCACGATCTCGAGACGTGGGAGTTCGACGTCCTGGCGGCGCTGCGCCGGGCGGGGCCGCCCTACCGCCTCTCCCCCGGGCAGCTGGCCACCGAGACCCTGGTGGCCAGCGGCACCATGACCAACCGGATCGACCGGCTGCAGGCTCGCTCGATGGTGTCCCGCGAGCCCGACCCGGCCGACGGCCGCGGCGTCCTGGTCTCGCTCACCGCGACCGGCCGCCGCACCGTGGACGACGCCCTGGCCTCGCTGCTCGAGCACGAGTGGGCACTGTTGACGACCCTGGACGACGACGACCGGCACCACCTCGCCGCGCTGCTGCGTGCACTGGCCCTCGGCCTGGGAACCACCACCGCGACGTGATCTCACGCCACCTCGCCGTGATCTCGCGCCGCGTGATCTCGTCGGCGAGCGGTATCACCGAGACGGTGTGAGGCTCCTGGGCAACAACACCCCTCTCGGATCGGAGGCGCACCCGCCATGAGCCGCATGCTCAAAGTTTTCGTCACCGGCGCGCAGCAGGACGACGTGGCCTCCCGAGCCGGGGTCAGCGACATCTCGCGCTACCCGGCGTTCACCGTCGTCGAGGCCGAGGACGGCGCGGCAGCCGACCTCAGCGGACAGTTCCTGGTCGAGGACATCACCGACCAGTACGCGATTCCCTTGGGCGGTCAACTGGCCACCACGATCGACACCTCGGCGCCGCGGATCACCGCCGCCGGGCGCACCCGCACCCACCCCGCCTACGCCGGTGCCCGGCGCCTGGCCCCCGGCCCGCACCACTACCTGGTGCAGTTCATCGGCCCGATCAAGTCCGAGTGGTTGGACCAGGTCGCCGCCGCCGGCGGTGAGGTCGTCGACACCCGGGCAGCGTTCACGGTCGTGGTGCGCGCCGACGAGTCGGCGATCGCGGCCATCGCGGGCCTGGAGTGCGTCCGCTGGACCGGGCACCTGCCACCGGCGTCACGCGTCGAGCTGGCCGCCGATCCTGCTGCCGCCGAGAACGCCCCACCGCGCACCCGGCTGCTGCCCAACTCGCTGGTGGTGGAGTTCTTCACCCCCCGGGAGGCCCGCCGCGGGCGTACCGCCCTGCGCGGGCTGGGCGCCAAGGTGACCGCCGACGAGTCGGCGAGCGGCATCGTGGTGATCGAGCAGCCCGAGGGCACCGCGGCCCAGCAACGCCGCTTCGTCGATGCCCTGTCGGCGGTGCACGGGGTGCGGACGGTGCGCCGCCGCGCGGTGAACCGGATCAGCAACGACGTGGCGACGTCCATCATGCGCGCCGTCCCGTCCGCCGGGTTGGCCGCGCCCGGGTTGGACGGCAGCGGCGAGGTGGTGGGCATCTGCGACACCGGCCTGGACGTCGGCACCACCAGCCCGGTGCACCCCGACTTCGCCGGCCGGGTCAAAGCCGTTCTCAGCTATCCGATCTCGCCGGACTTCACGCCCTACGTGAAGAACCCCGGCGCGGACGACGGCGCCGCCGATCTCGACTCCGGTCACGGCACGCACGTGGCCGGTTCGGCCGTCGGCGACGGGACGGCGAGCACCGCCATCGCCGGGCAGACCCCGATCAGGGGCGTGGGACACAAGGCGAAACTGGTGTTCCAGGCCGTCGAGCAGGCGATCGACTGGAAGGACCCGGCGGATCTGCAGCAGTACGGCCGCTACCTGCTCGCGGGCATCCCGGCCGACATCTCGACGCTGTTCGCCGACGCCTACGCACGCGGCGTCCGGGTGCACTCGAACTCGTGGGGCGGGGGCGACGCCGGGGCCTACGACACCCAGAGCCGCCAACTCGACGCGTTCGTCTGGGCGCACCCGCAACTCACCGTGCTGGTCGCGGCCGGCAACGACGGCAGCGACGCGGACGGCGACGGGCAGATCAACCTCGGGTCGGTGACCAGCCCGGGCACCGCGAAGAACTGCATCACGGTGGGGGCGAGTGAGAACCTGCGCCACGGCTTCGACGCCGAGCACTACGGCGACTGGTGGCCGCAGGACTACCCGGCACCGCCCTACAAGGCGGCGCCGATGGCGGACGACCCCGAGCAGGTGGTGGCGTTCTCGAGCCGGGGCCCGACCACCGACGGGCGCATCAAGCCGGACGTCGTGGCGCCGGGTACCTGGATCCTGTCGACCAAGTCGACCATGCTCAGCCCCACCGCCACGGCGTGGAGCCCGTTCCCGCCCTCGAAGCGCTACTTCTACATGGGCGGCACCTCGATGGCGACACCGCTCACCGCGGGCGCGGTGGCCGGGCTGCGCCAGTACGTCCGCGCCTCGCTGGGGGTGGCCCGGCCCACCGCGGCACTGCTCAAGGCCGCCCTGATCGCCGGGGCTCACCGGCTGCCGGGCGTCGGCGCGGCGGGCGCGGTGCTGGACCCACACCAGGGGTTCGGCAGGGTCGACCTGGCCGCGATCACGAACCCGCCGACCGGCGTCCGGGTGGTGGTGGACCAGACCCGTTCGGTGCAGACCGGGCAGTCGCGCACCAGCACGGTCACGGTCGCCTCGGGCGCCGAGCCGTTGCGGATCGTGTTGGCCTACAGCGACTTTCCCGGCGAGCAGCTGGTCAACAACCTCAACCTGATCGTCACCGCGCCGGACGGCACCCGCCGGGTCGGCAATCAGAACACTGCCGCCGCGCCGAGTTTCGACACCGCCAACAACGTCGAGGTGGTGCACATCGACGCCCCCGCGGCCGGCACCTGGACCATCGAGGTGGTTGGCTCGAACGTGCCGCAGGGTCCGCAACCGTACGCCCTGGTGGTGCGCGGCCGGGTGTGACCCCTCCTGCCGCGAGACCGAGGTTCGCACCGCCGCCCGGCTCACCCCGCGAGTTCGGCGGCGGTGAGCCATTCCTCCTCGAGGGCAGCACGTTCGGCGTGCAACGCGCGCAACGTCGCGTCCAGCGACATCAGGGCGGTGTGGTCACCGGCCTGCTCGGCCATCTGGGCGTGCAGCTTCTCCTCCTGGCCGGACAGCCGCGAGAGCTGCCGCTCGATCCGGGCCATGTCCTTGCGCGCCGCCCGTTGTGCCGCCGGGTCGACAGCGGGCGCGCCGGACGACGTCCCGCGGGTGGCCGTCGCGGCGGCCACGGTCGCCGCCCGCTCGGCTCGACTCGGCGGAGCCGTTGCCGCAGAACGCAGTTCGAGATACTGCTCGACCCCACCGGGCAGGTCGCGCAGCGCGCCGTCCCCCAGCAGCGCCAGCTGGTGGTCGGTCACCCGTTCCAGCAGGTACCGGTCGTGCGAGACCACCACCAGGGTGCCGGGCCAGGAGTCCAGGGTGTCCTCGATCGCGGCCAGGGTGTCGGTGTCCAGGTCGTTGGTCGGCTCGTCGAGCATCAGCACGTTGGGCTCGCCCATGAGCAACCGCAACAACTGCAGCCGGCGCCGCTCGCCACCGGACAGCTCGGCGACCGGCGTCCAGATCCGTTCCTTGGCGAAGCCCAGCCGCTCCAGCATCTGCCCGGCGGTGACGTCGCGATCGCCGATCCGCACCGTGCCGCGCACCTTCTCCACGGCCTCGCCCACCCGCAGGTCGGCGACGTCGTCCAGCTCGCGCACGTCCTGCGAGAGCATCGCGGTCACCACGGTCTTGCCCCGCTTGACCCGCCCCGCCACCGGACGCACCTGCCCCAGCAACAGGCGCAGCAACGTGGTCTTGCCGGCCCCGTTGACCCCCACCAGGCCGACCCGTTCGCCCGGCGCCAGCCGCCAGGTGACGCCGTCCAGCAGTACCCGTGCGGTGTCGCCCGAGCCCACCGAGACCGTGACGTCCTCGATGTCGATGACGTCCTTGCCCAAGCGGGCGGTGGCCATGCGGGTCAGCTCGAGGCTGTCGCGCGCCGGCGGCTCGTCGGCGATCAGGGCCGTGGCGGCGTCGATCCGGAATCGCGGCTTGCTGGTGCGGGCCGGCGGGCCGCGCCGCAGCCAGGCCAGCTCCTTGCGCAGCAGGTTCTGCCGCCGCTCCTCGGTGGTGGCCGCGATCCGGGCGCGTTCGGCGCGGGCCAGCACATAGGCCGCGTACCCGCCCTCGAAGGAGTCGACGACCCCGTCGTGCACCTCCCAGGTGCGCTCGCACACGGCGTCCAGGAACCACCGGTCGTGGGTCACCACCGCGAGCGCGCCCCGGCCGGCGGGCCAGCGCGTGCGCAGGTGCGCGGCGAGCCAGGCCACGCCCTCGACGTCCAGGTGGTTGGTCGGTTCGTCGAGCAGCAGCACGTCGTGCTGCCGGGCGAGCAGCGCCGCGAGCGCCACCCGGCGGCGCTGGCCGCCGGACAGCCGCGCCAGGGTGGCGTCCAGACCGCCGACCTCGGCGGCGTCCAGCCCACCGAGCAGCCCGGCGACCACGTCGCGCGCCAGTGCGTCGGCGGCCCAGACGTGGTCGGGGGCATCGCCCAGGACGGCGTGGCGCACCGTGGTCTCGCCCACCTCGTCGCTCTGGTGCAGCAGCCCCAGCCGGATGTCGCGGGTGTGGGTGACCCGGCCGGCATCGGGCTCCTGCTCGCGGGCCATGACGCGCAGCAGGGTCGACTTGCCGTCACCGTTGCGCCCGACGACGCCGATGCGCATGCCGTCGTCCAGGCCCAGCGAGACCCCGTCCAGCACCGCGCGGGAGCCGTGGACGACGCCGACCCCCTCGACGTTCAGCAGGTGCGCCACGGACGCTCCTCGATCACGCAGGCTCCTCGGTCACGGACGTTCCTCGATCACGCGGGCGCCGTGCACCGGCCCGCTCACGGTGAACACCTGCTCGGCCACCTCGGCCGCCAGCACACCCGCGCAGACGTCGAGCGCGTGCTCACCGTCGTTGACCAGGAAGACCACCGTCGGCCCGCTGCCCGAGACCAGGGCACCCAGAGCGCCCACCTCACGCCCGGCTTCGAGGGTCTGTTCCAGGTCGGGGCGCAGCGAACAGGCGGCCGGCTGCAGATCGTTGGCCAGCAGGTTGCCCAGCGCCCGGGCGTTGCCCGAGCGCAGCGCCGCCATCAGGTCATCGCTCACCCGGGGCTCGGGCAGCACCCGCCCGGCCCGCAGCCGGTCGATCTCGGCGAACACCGCCGGCGTCGACAGGCCCGCCCCGCTGGTGGCCACCACCCAGGTGTAGCTGCCCCGGGCCATCGCCGCGGTGAGCTGCTCCCCCCGGCCGGTGCCGATCGCGGTGCCGCCCAGCAGCGGGAACGGCACGTCCGAGCCCAGCTCGGCAGCGATCGTGCGCAACAGATCACGGCTGGCGCCGGCGTGCCAGAGCACGTCCGCGGCCAGCAGCGCGGCCGCGCCGTCCGCCGAGCCGCCCGCCATGCCGCCCGCCACCGGGATCCGCTTGCGGATGTGGATCGCCACCCCGTCGTCCACCCCGGTGTGCTCGGCCAGCAGCCGGACGGCGCGCACCGCCAGGTTGCGTTCGTCCAGTGGGACGGCGCCGGCGGGCGCGTCGGCGCCCCCGGCCCCGTCGTCCAGGGTCACCTCGATGCCGTCGTCCAGCCGGCCACCGGTGGCCCGCAGGGTGACGTCGTCGGCCAGCGAGACGGCCTGGAACACCGTCGCCAGTTCGTGGAAGCCGTCCTCGCGGGGGGCGCCCACCCGCAGCTCGAGATTGATCTTCGCGGGCGCCCGAACGGTCACTGCACGCATCGAGGCCACGTGCCCACCCTAGCCGTGGGCCGCCGCCGTCACCGCGGCGAAGTCGGCGATGGCCAGCTGTTCCCCCCGGCTCGTGGGGTCGATGCCGGCCTCCCGCAGCGCCCGCTCGGCCGCCGGGGCCGATCCGGCCCAGCCCGCCAGCGCCGCACGCAACGTCTTGCGCCGCTGGGCGAAGGCGGCGTCCACGCAGGCGAACACCTGCTCGCGTGAGGCCGGGGTGACCGGGTGCGCCCGGCGGGTGAAGGCGACCAGCGCGGAGTCGACATTGGGCACCGGCCAGAACACGCTGCGTGGCACCGGCCCGGCCCGGTGGACGTCGGCATACCAGGCGGCCTTGGCCGACGGTGCCCCGTAGACCTTGTCGCCCGGGCCGGCCGCCAGCCGGTCGGCCACCTCGGCCTGCACCATGACCAGACCGTGACGCAGGCTGGGCAACCGCTCCAGCGCGGTCAGCAGCACCGGCACCGCGACGTTGTAGGGCAGGTTGGCCACCAGCGCCGTCGGCGGCAGCGGGAGGTCGGTCGCCACCAGCCGCAGCGCGTCGGCGGTCAGCACGTCCAGGCGGGCCGCGGCCTCCGGACGGCGCGTGGCCACGGTGCGTGGCAGCGCGCCGGCGAGCACCGGATCGATCTCGACGGCGATGACCCGGGCCGCCGCGTCGAGCAGCGCCAGGGTGAGCGAGCCCAGACCCGGACCGACCTCGAGCACCACGTCGTCGGGCTGCACGCCGCTGCGCCGCACGATCCGGCGCACCGTGTTGGCGTCGACGACGAAGTTCTGGCCGAGCACCTTGGTGGGCCGGACGCCGAACTCGTGGGCCAGGGCTCGGATGTCCCCGGCACCCAGCAACGCCCCGGCGGAACTGCCGTCAGAGTCGGCAGCAGCCGGACCGGTGGGGCTGTCGGCAGGGGTGCCGGGGGCGTCGTGCATGGTGACAGCCTGACAGAACATCGCAGGTCAGGAGTGTTGTCCGAGGCCGTCGGGATCTTGTCGTCGGGTTGAGCCTGTCATGACGGACGACGGCGCAGGATGTGGGCCAGCGGCGGCTCTCGGGGGGCCGCCGCCCCCGTCTCGGAGGCACCTGTCACCATCATGCGCACTCGTCGTTGGACCTCTGGTGTCATCGCTGCCGGTGCCGTGGGGGCAACCCTCGTGGCCGTCTCGGCTCAGGTCGACGGCGGTGAGCTCACCACCGTGCTGGCCCGCCACTCCTCATCCGATCGGTCCTCGGCCGACCGGTCCGCGGCCGACCGGAAGCGCGCGGCAGGCCGGTCGACGTCACGCCCGCACGACGACCGGCGCGGCCGAGGGCCACGGCGGCATCCGGCGCAGCCCATCACGTCGCCGTCCCCCACCGCCGGGGCGCCCAGCGTGGCGCCGTCCGGCAGCGCGCCGTCCGGTCCGCCGGGCAGCCCGGCGCCGACCGCCCCGAAGCCGACCGCTGCGAAGCCGACGGTGTCGACCCCTCCCACGACCACCGCGCCCGCGGCGCCGCCCAGCGGCGGGGCCTGCGCGCCGTCCCCGGGGTCGTCGGCGGTCGTGAACGTGACCGGCACGGGCGCCAAGGCCGGCGACAGCGGGGACGACACCGCGGCCATCCAGGCGGCGCTCGACGCGGTGCCCAGCGGCGGCACCGTGGTGGTGCCCGACGGGGTCTACCTGATCAACGCGACCCGAGGGGTGCGGCCGAGGAGTTCGACGACGCTGCGGCTGTCGTCCGGCGCGGTGTTGCGGGCCATCGCCACCAGCAGCGGCAACTACAACCTGATCCGCATCCAGGACGTCTCGAACGTCACCGTCGTCGGGGGCACGGTCGAGGGCGATCTCGGCCGCCACCCGGGCACCGACGGGCAGTGGGGCCACGGCATCTCGATCACCGACGCCCACGCGGTCACCATCGACTCGGTGACCGCGACCAAGGCCTGGGGCGATGGGTTCTACGTCGGGGGTACCTCGGCGAGCGACATCACGCTGTGCCGGGTGCGCGCCGATCACAACCGGCGCCAGGGGCTGTCGGTCACGGACGTCGACGGCATGGTGATCCGCGACTCGGAGTTCACCGACACCCAGTCCGAGCCGGGCGGAGCAGGCTCGGGGATCGACCTCGAGCCCAACGGCAACCAGCACGTCCGCAACGTCCAGGTACTGAACAACACCGTTTCGAACAACACCATCGACGGTATCTCGATCGGCATGAACGATGCCTTCCGGGCGACCTCGACCATCAACGCCGTGGTGCTGCGCGGCAACACCGTCGACAACAACGGTCTGGACGCCGGCCCGTCGGTGCAGCGCGAGGGCATCCTGGTCAGCGACGCCACCGGCGTGACGGTCGAGAACAACAGCGTGACCCGCAGCCACGGCGTGGGGATCTACGTGACCTCGGGGGCCAAGAGCACCGCGGTGCGCGGCAATACCGTCACCGGAACCCTGAAGGCCGGTCGGTACGGCGAGTCCGGCGCCGGGATCGCGCTGTACGACGACATCGGCACCGTGGTCACCGGCAACATCCTGAAGGGCAACGCCGGCACGGCCATCTTCACCTCCACCAGCCGGTCGACTGAATCGCCCCGGCGTGTCCGGATACTCCAGTCCTTGGGAAGGGTTGGAATCGGGTCATGCCAGCACATGCGTCTAGGAGGTACCCGCCGGAGTTGCGGGAGCGGGCGGTCCGGATGGTCGGCGAGATCCGCGCTGATCATGAGTCCGAGTGGGCGGCGATGAACAAGGTCGCCGAGCTGCTGGGTATCGGGTCGGGTGAGACGGTGCGGAAATGGTTGCGCCAGAACGAGATCGATGCTGGGTCGCGGGCTGGCACGACGAGCCAGGAGTCGGAGGAGATCCGCCGGTTGCGGCGGGAGAACGCCGAACTCAAGCGCGCCAACGCGATCTTGAAAGCGGCGTCGAGTTTCTTCGCGGCCGAGCTGGACCGGCCGTCCCGATAGTCGTGGAGTTCATCCGCGAGCACGCAGACCGCTCTCAGCCGAAGGCTGAGGGCGGTCTGCGCTGGGGGGTCCAGCCGATCTGTCGCGTGCTCACCGAGCACGGGATCACGATCGCCCCGTCGACGTACTACGAGCACCTGCACCGGGTTCCGACCGTGCGCGAGCAGCGGGATGAGCTGGTCAAGGTCGAGATCGCCCGGGTCCACAAGGCCAACTACTCGGTCTACGGGGCCCGCAAGGTGTGGCTCGAGCTGAACCGCGACCTCGCCCGGGGTCGGGCCTCGATGCGCCCGATCGGGTACGTCGCCCGGTGCACGGTGGAGCGGCTGATGCGAGATCTCGGCCTGGTCGGCGCCCGCCGCGGGAAGGTCAAGAAGACCACCATCGCCGACCCCGACCACGCCCGGGCCGGCGACCTGGTCTCCCGCCGGTTCGCGCCCAACGCCCCGGACCGGTTGTGGGTGATGGACATCACCTACGTCTCAACCTGGTCCGGGTGGGTCTACACGGCGTTCGTGACCGACGCCTACGCCCGCCGGATCCTGGGCTGGCGGTGCGGCACGACGATGACCACCCAGCTCGTCCTGGACGCCCTCGAGCAGGCGATCTGGACCCGGCAACGCACCGGGGCCGACGGTGACGGGACACTGGGATCTGTCGTGGCACACAGCGACCGCGGCTCGCAGTACACGGCGATCAAGTACGGGGAACGGCTCGCGGAGGCCGGGATCGCTGCCTCGGTCGGCTCGGTCGGTGACTCGTTCGACAACGCCCTCGCCGAAACGATCAACGGCTTGTACAAGACCGAATTGATCAAACCCCGCGGGCCGTGGAAGACCGTCGACGACGTCGAGTACGCCACCGCCGAGTACGTGGACTGGTTCAACCATCGCCGGCTGTACGAGTACTGCGGCGACATCCCACCCGCCGAACTGGAAGCCGCCTACTACGCTCAGAACAACCTCACACCGCCGGTGGAGGTCTCACACCAGTGAGTCTCCGGACTCCCCGGGGTGGTTCAGACCATCAGCGGCAACACCGTGTCCTGAGTCCGTGCCCTGAGCTCGCCCCTGACACGGGCGAGGGCCCCGGTTCGATGGGTCGTCGAACCGGGGCTCTCGTCTCCTACCCCCCAGGTCCTGGGGTCGAACGCCGTGTTTCGCGGGTCGCGTGCGGTGCGAGCCGGTCGGGGTGTCAGTCGAACAGGTGCCGGCCGCATCCCCACTGGCCGGCGCCGGCCTTGTTGTAGAGGATCTTGGCCCGCTTCAGCTGCTCGGCCGGTGAGGCGTCGATCGGGTTGCCGGAGCCACCCACCGAACGCCACGTGGACAGGCTGAACTGGTAGAGCCCGTAGTAGCCGGCCGGGTTCACGGCCCGCGGGTTGCCACCGGACTCGCACTTGGCCAGGGCGGCCCAGTTGAGACCGTCGGCCTTGGTGCCGGTCGAACTGCCCGAGCCGGAGCTGTCGGAGCTGCCCGAGCCCGACGAGCCCGAACTGCCGCCGCTGCTGGGGACGGCGAGCTTGGGCGCCGAGCCCACCTGGATCTTGGCGGCCACCGGCTGCTTGCTGACCTCGGCCGAGAGCCGGGTGCGTCCGACCTGCTTGCCGTCGGCGTAGGTGAGCAGATAGGTCACCCGCTGCTCGCCGGGGACGCCCTCGGTGAGCACCTTGGTGGTACCCAGCTTCAGCGCGGAGGTCTTGGTCCTGGTGGTGCGGAAGGGCAGCGGCTCGGTGGCCACCACCCGGCGGGTGCTGACCCGGACGATGCCGATGGTCATGCCCGGGGTGACCGTGGCGGTGGCGGGAACGCTCAACTGGTCGGCACGGCCCAGGGCCACGTGCTGATCGGCGAGCAGGGCGGCCACTGTGACGGCCTGGGTGGTGATGCTGCGGGTCGTACCGTCGACGGTGAGCGTGACCTGGGCGCCGGCCGCTGCGGGCAGGCGGGACAGATCGGCCACGACGGCGGATCGGGCGGCGTCGTTCAGCTGAACCTGCGTCGTTCCCTGGTCGAGCGAACCGATCAGGGAGCCGGCGTTGGCGAACGCCAGGGTCGCGGCGACGACGCCGGTGAGGACGACGCCTTGCGCCACCAGACGACCCGAGCGATGGCTGAGGAAATCGAGCACGTCACTCCAGACCTCGAGCGGTCCGGGCACGGGCGATCACGGGACGACGGCTTACCCCCGAGCGGGACGTCCTTGCCCCGCGGCCTCCACGGGATCACCGCACGACCTGTGGCGTGAGGTGTTCCGTTTCGGCTGCGCTGTCCTGGGATCGGCCGACCCCGGCTGTTCCGCGGAACACCGTAACGGTTCTGCAACTTTGCTCCAACGGGCAGATCGGACATCCCTTCGGCATTTCAGACCACTGCCTGTAGTCGTTGCAGGTCAGCGGCGCCTGGCGGGTGTAACTCACGTCACAGAAAAGTGTTACAAACAGGCCACCATCCCGGGCATTTCGCCACCCGTCCGGGCTCGACTGCGCCTCACCAGGGGCCGTACAAAGCCTCACAGGTGGCATTCAACCGGGCACACATCGCCGTCTCGTCCAACTGCCACTCGGCCGCCATGCGCCGCACCGTCCACGGCATCAGGTAACTGGCGTTGCGCTTGCCCCGGTGCGGATGCGGCGTCAGATAGGGCGCATCCGTCTCGACCAGAACGCGTTCCGGGCTCACCGCCCGCAGCGCAGCCCGCAGCGGCTCGGCGTTGGCGAAGGTGAGCGGCCCGGCGAACGAGAGGTACCACCCGGCCTCGGCGCACGCCCGCGCCATCTCGACCGAGCCCGAGAAGCAGTGGAACACCGTGTGTTCGGGGGCGCCCTCCTCGGCCAGCACCCGCAGCACGTCGTCGTGCGCGTCGCGGTCGTGGATCTGCAACACCTTGCCGGTGCGCTTGGCCAGGTCGATGTGAAACCGGAACGAGTCCTCCTGGGCGGCACGTCCCCTGACGTCGTCGGCGGGTACCCAGTAGTGATCCAAACCAGTCTCGCCGATCACCCGCACCCGGGGGTTCGCGGCCAACGACTCGATCTCGGCGAAGGCCTCCCGCAGTGCCGATTCCCCCTGATCGGCAACGATTTTCGAGGCCTGCGTCGGGTGCAACGACACCCCCGCCAGAACCTGCGGACGCCGCGCCGCGACGTCCACGCTCCACCGCGCCGAATCCAGGTCGCACCCGATCTGCACCAGCCGGGTGACGTTGACCGCCTCGGCGGCGGCGATCGCGTCGTCCAGGGTCAACGGCACATCCCCGCGGCGGACATGATCGAGGTGAGTGTGATTGTCCACCACCGGACCCGGCAACGGCTGGGGCGCAGCGGGTTCCACGACTCCAGGGGTGACCATCGCCCAATCCTACCGACCCCCGACAACCCACACCCCAACCTGCTCATGCTCCGCGGGTGACTCCTCATGCTCCGCAGGTGCCCGCCGATTGGGCGTTTTGTCCAGATATCGCGGAGTACGGAGCGTCACCCGCGGAGCATGAGCGGGTTTCAGGGGGCGGTCAGGCGGGCGATCTCCTCCTCGACGATCGAGTCGTCGAGTTTGCGGAAGACCGGGGACGGCGCCGCGACGGGAGTACCCGGGATGACGGGGATCGACGCCCAGGCGCTCAGGGTCTCGCCCCGGCGATAGTCCCCCATCAGCACCGGGTACTCGGCACCGTCCCACGCGCCGTCCAGGTCGGTGACCTCACGGATCTCGGGCATCGGCGAGACGGTTCCGGTACCGCCGAAGATCTCGTGCACCTGCTGGGCGCTGAACGGCAGGAACGGTGACAGCTGCGTCCGGCAGTCCGAGATCGCCTGCGCCGCAACGTGAAGCACCGTCTTCATGCGCTCGGGATCCTCGTTCTTCAACTTCCACGGCGCCTGGTCGGACAGGTACTTGTTCGCCTCACCGACGATCCGCATCGCCTCGCCGACGGCCTGCTTCTGCCGGTTGTCGGCCAACAGTGCTCCCACACCGTCGAATCCCGCCGCGGTGGTGGCCAGCAGCGCGTGGTCGGCGTCCGTCAGCTCCCCCGGCTGCGGGATCTCACCCAGGTTCTTGTGAATCATCGACGCGGTGCGGTTCACCAGGTTTCCCCACCCGGCCACCAGCTCGTCGTTGGTCCGGCGGACGAACTCGGCCCAGGTGAAGTCGGTGTCCTGGTTCTCGGGGCCGGCGACGGCCACGAAGTAGCGGAAGGCGTCCGGCTGGTAGCGCGCGAGCATGTCGCGCACGTAGATGACGATGTTGCGCGAGGACGAGAACTTCTTGCCCTCCATCGTCAGGAACTCGCTGCTGACCACCTCGGTCGGCAGGTTCAGTTCGCCGAAGACCCCGGGTTCGCCGCCGCGAGATCCCTTGCCGGCGTAGCCGAGCAGCTCCGCGGGCCAGATCTGGGAGTGGAAGGTGATGTTGTCCTTGCCCATGAAGTAGTAGCCCAGCGCGGCCGGGTCGTTCCACCACGCCCGCCACGCATCGTCGTCCCCGCTGCGGCGCGCCCACTCGATCGAGGCCGACAGGTAGCCGATGACCGCGTCGAACCAGACGTACAACCGCTTGTTGGGGTTGTCGATCCACCCGTCCAGCGGCACCGGGATGCCCCAGTCGATGTCCCGCGTCATCGCCCGTGGCCGGATGTCGTCCAACAGGTTGAGGCTGAACTTGAGCACGTTCGGGCGCCAGTCGGTACGCGCCGACAACCACGCCCCCAGCGTCTCGGCCAGGGCCGGCAGGTCGAGGAAGAAGTGCTGGGTCTCGACGAACTTCGGGGTCTCACCGTTGATCCGGCTGCGCGGATTGCGCAACTCGGCGGCGTCCAGCTGGTTGCCGCAGTTGTCGCACTGGTCGCCGCGCGCGCCGTCGTACCCGCAGATCGGGCAGGTGCCCTCGATGTAGCGGTCGGGCAGGGTGCGCCCGGTGGACGGCGAGATCGCGCCGGTGGTGGTCTGCTCGACCATGTACCCGTTGCGATGGCACACCCGGAACAGTTCCTGCGCCACCGCGTAGTGATTGCCGGTGGTGGTACGCGTGAACAGGTCGTAGGCCAGCCCCAGACCGTGCAGGTCCTCGACGATCATGCGGTTGTACCGGTCGGCGAGCTGCTTGGGGGTCACCCCCTCCTTCTCGGCCTGCACCTGGATCGGGGTGCCGTGTTCATCGGTGCCCGAGACCATCAGGACGTCGTGACCCGCCATGCGCATGTACCGGCTGAACACGTCGGAGGGAACGCCGAATCCGGCGACATGGCCGATGTGGCGGGGGCCGTTGGCGTACGGCCAGGCCACCGCGGAGAGCACGTGGGTCATGCAGGTGAGTCTAGGGACTGCGCGCGGTCACCTCGAGCCGAGGCGCCCCACCCCGTGATCATGGCGGGAACTGGGGTCACTGCGGGGTTCGGGTGACCTCGTTGTACAGGTCGCGCTTGCCGATGCCGGCGCGTTCGGCCACCGCGGCCACGGCCGCCTTGAGCCGTTCACCGGCCGCCACCCGCGAACGCACCTTCTCGGCGAGGGCCTCGACGTCCGCCGCCTGCGCCGCGGCCACCGCGTGGCCGCCGACCACGATGGTCAGCTCCCCCAGCACCGGGCGGGACGCCGCCCACTCGGCCAACGCCGCCAGGGGCTGGCGGCGCACCTCCTCATAGGTCTTGGTCATCTCGCGGCAGGCCGCCGCCGGCCGGTCGTCGCCGAAGGCCGTGGCCATCGCGGCGAGGGTGGGGGCGGCGCGATGCGGTGCCTCGAAGAAGATCATGGTCCGGGGTTCGGCGGCCAGCGCCTGCAACGCGCGCATCCGGGGGCCGGCCTTGCGGGGCAGGAACCCCTCGAAACAGAAGCGGTCGGTCGCCAGCCCCGACAGCGCCAGGGCGGTCAGCACCGCGGATGGCCCCGGTACGGCGGTCACCGCCACGCCCGCCTCGGCCGCCGCGCGCACCGCACGCAGCCCCGGGTCGGACACGCTCGGCATGCCGGCGTCGGTGACCACCACGACCGTGGCCCCGTGGCGGGCGGCCTCGACCAGCTCGGCCGACCGCTCGGCCTCGTTGTGCTCGTGGTAACTGACCACCCGCCCGGACGGCGTGATGCCCAGGGCCGCCGCCAGGCGCCGCAACCGTCGGGTGTCCTCGGCGGCGATCACGTCGGCGGAGGCCAGCAGGCTGCGCAGCCGGGGCGGGGCGTCGTCCGGATCGCCGATGGGCGTCGCCGCGAGGATCAGCCGGCCCGGCCTCGGTGCGTCGCCGTCGAGTGTCACGTTCGGCATCATGTCGCGCCGACCCCGAGATCGGCAGTCGGACGGCGCATCTCGGGGTGGGACGGGCCTGGCCGGGTTGTCGGTGTCGCCACCTAGGATGACCGGGTGACGACCACCCTGGCCTCACCCGCCGTCGGCGCCCGAGCACAGGACGCGGGCCGGCTGCGGGCTCTGCAGCGTTCGCTGCTGGGGCGCCCGCTCGATGACCGGGTGTGGGGGTGGCTCGGGCCGCTCGCCGTCGCGGCGATCGGCGGCTTCCTGCGGTTCTGGCACCTGAACCGACCGCCGTGGATCGTGTTCGACGAGACGTACTACGTCAAGCAGGGTGCCTCGATGCTGAAATACGGCTACGAGCGCGCCATCAAGTCGGAGCTGAAGAAGCCCGACGCGCTGTGGAACTCCGGCACCACCGACGTCTGGGGCCCCAATCCGGACTTCGTCGTGCACCCGCCGGTGGGCAAGTGGATGATCGGCGCCGGCGAGTGGCTGTTCGGGGTGTCCAATCCCTTCGGCTGGCGGTTCGCCTCGGCCCTGGTCGGCACCCTCTCGATCCTGATGATCGGCCGGATCGGCCGCAGGCTGTTCCGTTCGACCGTGCTGGGCACCACCGCCGCGCTGCTGCTGGCGGTCGACGGTCAGCACTTCGTCCACAGCCGTACCGGGCTGCTCGACGTCTTCGTGATGTTCTGGGCGCTGGCCGGTTTCGGCTGCATCCTGATCGACCGCGATCACGCGCGGGCACGGCTGGCCGCTCGGGTGGCCACCCGCGGTGCCTCGGGATTCGGACCGGGGCTGGGGATTCGGCCGTGGCGGATCGCGGCGGCGGTGTGCCTGGGGCTGTGTGCCTCGACCAAGTGGTCAGGGCTGTTCTTCGCCGCCGCCTTCTCGATCGCCTCGGTGCTGTGGGACGTCGCGGCCCGGCGCGCCACCGGCACCCGCCACTGGCTGATCACCGGCCTGCTGCGCGACGGCCCCAGCGGCTTCGTGCACATCGTCCCGGTGATCCTCGTCGTGTACGTCTCGTCGTGGGCCGGCTGGTTCCACAGCACCGACGCCTACAACCGGCAGTGGGGCGCCGAGCACCCGGCGAAGGGCTGGGCGACCCACGTGCCGGACGCCGTCCGGGGGCTGTGGAACTACCACCAGCAGATGTGGCAGTTCAACACCACGCTGCGGGCCACCCACCCCTACCAGTCCCACCCCTGGTCCTGGATCGTCCTCGGCCGGCCGACCTCGTTCGACTACCGGGGCTACAAGCTGGGCGAACGGGGCTGTAGGTACACCGAGTGCGCCCGGGCGATCACCGACCTGGGCAACCCGGTGATCTGGTGGGGCGGCACGATCGCCATCGTCGTCCTGCTGGTGGTCTGGCTGCTCGGCCGAGACTGGCGCGCCGGGGCCATCCTGGCGGGGTTGGCCGGTGGCTGGCTGCCGTGGTTCATCTGGGCCGAGCGCACCATCTACACGTTCTACGCGGTGGCGTTCGTGCCGTTCGTGGTGCTCGCGCTGACGTTCTGTCTCGGGTTGTTGCTCGGGCCCCCCGATGCCTCGCCCGATCGTCGGGTGGTGGGCGGCGGGCTCGCCGGGGGCATCGTGCTGCTCGCCGTCCTGTCGTTCGCGTTCTTCTACCCCGTGCTGTCCGACGTGATGATCAAACACTCATCCTGGGTCGACCGGATGTGGTTGCCGAGCTGGATCTGACCCGGCCCCTCAGCCCGCCACCCCGCCCAGCCGCTGCCGTCGGTGGCGCCGCATCGTGAGCCACGAGGTCAGCTCGCCGCCCGGGGTCGGCCGGGACAGCAGGAACCCCTGCACGAAGTGACAGTCGATCGCCGCCAGGTGCTCCAGCGTCCGCTGGTCCTCGACTCCCTCGGCGACCACCGCCAGACCCAGGCTCCGGGCCAGGTCGATCACCGAGCCGACGATGGCCGCCGCCGCCGGGTCGATCAGCAACGGGGTGACGAACGACTGGTCGATCTTGACCGTCGAGACCGGCAGCTGCTGCAGGTAGGCCAGCGAGGAGTACCCGGTGCCGAAGTCGTCGATCGACAGCGAGACCCCGGTACTGGTCAGCTCCCGCAGGATGCTGATCATGCGCTCGGGGTCGGTCATGATGCCGGACTCGGTGATCTCCAACGTGAGCCAGCGGGGCTGGACGTCGTGGCGATGCAGCATCTCGACCACCTTGACCGGCCACTCGACGTCCCGCAGCACCTGCGGTGGCAGGTTGACGCTGACGCCCAGGCTCAGACCCACGTCGTGCCAGGCCCGCACCTGGGCCAACGCCCGGTCGAGCACGTACAGCGTGAGTTCGTGGATCAGGCCGGTGCGCTCGGCCACCGGGATGAACTCCCCCGGCGAGATCGGTCCCAACTCGGCGTGGTGCCAGCGCGCCAGGGCCTCGACCCCGGTCACCTCGACGTCCGCGGTGCGGGCGATCGGCTGGTACCAGACCTCGATCTCGCCGCGGGTCACCGCGGCGCGCAGCTCTCCGGCCAGGCGCAATCGGTACTGGCTGTTCCAGTCGGTGTCGGGGTCGTAGACCTCGACCCCGCTCTGGGCGCGCTTGGCCTGGTACATCGCGACGTCGGCCCGCTGCAGCAGGCCGTCGGGATCGGTGCCGTGCCGCGGGGCGAGTGCCATGCCGATGCTGGCCCCGACGGTCAGCGTCATCGACGACAGCGTCACCGGACGACGAATCGCCTCGATGATCCGGTGGGCCACCGCCTCGCCGGATTCCGAGCCGGCGGTCGGCAGCAGCACCGCGAACTCGTCCCCACCGAGTCGGGCCACGGTGCCCTGATCCTCCACCACGGCCGCCAGCCGACCGGAGACCTCGCACAGCAGGTGGTCACCGGAATGGTGGCCGAGGGTGTCGTTGACGTCCTTGAACCCGTCCAGGTCGAGCACCAGGATGGCGACCTCGCCCCCCGAGGCCGAGTCCTCCAGCGCGCGCCGTAGCCGCTGGTAGAACAATGTCCGGTTCGGCAACCCGGTGAGCGCGTCGTGCAGGGCCTCGTGTTCGCGCGCCTGGATCTGAGTGTGCAAGCGATCGATCAGGCGGCCGTTCTCCAGCGCCACCGCGGCCTGCGAGGCCAGGGTGGCGAACAACCGCCCGTCCTCGGCGTCGAAGGTGCTCACCTCGCCGAGCCGATCGCACACCACCATCACGCCGGTCACCTCACCGCCGCTGATCAGCGGGGCGGCCATGCAGTCCCGGGCGTGCAGCGCCCGCAGCACCGCCTGTCGCCCGGCATCGGTCACCGTCCGGGGGATCAGCACCGGGCCGCCGTCCAGCACGCGTCGGCGCAGGTCGGCGGGCAGGTTCACCAGCAGGGGCGCGTCGTCCGACGGGGTGCTGCCACCGGTGTCCAGGAACATCCACGGCAGCTCCTGGCCGGGCTCGTAGAGTGCGATCATCGCCCGGTCGGTGCGCAGCAGCCGGCTCGCCTCGTGGAGCACCCGCTGCAGGGTCTCCTCCGGTCGCTGCGAACCGCCCGTGATCCGGGTGAACTGATAGAGCAGCTCCAGGCCGGCATAGCGACGGGTCAACCGGGTGTAGCCGCGGTAGGCCGAGACCACGACACCGGCCACCAGCGACAGCGGGATCAGCGCCAACGGCGCCGCCATGAGCAGCACGGCGGCCACCACCGCCAGCCCGGTGTTGCCGAGCGCTGTCACGGCGGCCGTCATGATCAACGTCCGAGGGCTCACCTCGCCGTGGTGCAACCGGATCACGGTCCAGACGGCTGCCGCACCCAGCACGGCGCTGCAGCTGACCGCCACCAGCGCCGCCAACCAGCTGGTCCAGTGCAGCGGGGAGGCGCCGGTGTGGATCGACCCGAACACCGCCAGAGCGGTGGAGATCTCGGCGAAGAACAGGCTGAGGTTGAAGGCGAGCTTGGTCGGGCTCTGCCGCTCCCAGGCGATCAGGACGACGGCCTCACCCACCAGCCGGGCGATGAGCAGTTCGGCCGGCGAGGCGAACAGCAGGCCGAGGACGAACGGCACCTCGCTGAGCGAGAAGGTGTGCGCCTCGCTGTCGATCTCGACGTGGAAGACGAACACCCCGGCGAGGGCGAAGACCACCGCGAGCTGCCACCAGTCGAGGCCGACCGCTGCTGCCGTGGTCGCCGGCGATCGCCACTGGGGCTCGAGAGCCACCCCGATGACCAGCAGGGCCAGACAGAGCAGCAGCGTCCGGTGTGCCGGCAGCGGCCGAGGCCGCACATCGCCGACCCCGGGCAACAGCTCCGGGGCACGCGGCGACCCGTCGGGCGCTGTGCTCACCTGGATGTCATCGAACCGCCGACACCCGGAGTTGACCCAGGCGGGCCGACCTGACCGGATTCGCCCCGGTCGGATCGGCCCGCCTCACCCGGCGGGGGTGTCTCGGCAGCGCCGATCAGCTCCAGCCGGCGCTGGACCAGCGACTACCCGACCAGCTGGACGCCGACCAGCGGCTGCCCGACCACCGGCTGCCCGACCAGTCGGTGCCGGTCCAGACGGTGCTGCTCCACCGGCTGCCGGACCAGGTGTCGCCGGACCAGCGGCTGCCGTTCCAGGTCCCTCCGGTCCAGGCAGCACCGCGGGCCTCCGACGCGGCCAGGGTCGGGGTCGAGACCGCATGCCCGAAGGTGTCCTTCTCGCCGGTCAGTTCGACTCCGTTGTTCACCACGTGGACGCCGCCCCGGGCCGCCTCCAGCGAGCCGCCACCCTGGCTCGGCAGGTAGACCTGGCGAGCCGAGCTCGACGGCGACTGGGACAGCGCGGCGATCGCCGACGGGATGCCGTAGCCGCCGTAGGTGCGGTTGCGCCAGCTGAGCAGAGCCGCGTAGTCCTCCGGCTTCATCCCCAGCCGCTTGGCCTCCGCCTTCAGTTCCTCGGTGATCTCCACGGGACGCAACGAGGTCGCCGTCGAGGTGATCAGTGCCTTGACCTGGTCCGGCGTCGCAGCGGGGTACTTCTGCGCCACGAGGGCGGCCAGTCCCGAGACGATCGCCGTGGCCTCCGAGGTACCGGAGCCCCGCTGGAACCGGGTGCCCACCTTGCCCTGGTTGTCGGCCATGGTGTCGATGAACGAGCCCGGAACCCGCAGCCCGATCGTGCTGACCGCCGGCGCGACCACGTCGACCGGCCGCGCCAAGGTGCCGTTCTGCGCGAAGTCGGCCACCACGTCGTCCGACGTCACCACCGTGCCCTTGCTGTCCAGCCCACCGACAGCAAGCAGGTACGGGTCGTACGCCGGCGAGGCCAGCTTGTTCTGGTTCTTGCCCTCGTTGCCGGCCGCGGCCACGACGATCAGGCCCCGCTTCCAGGCCTGCTCGGCGGCGAAGGCCAGCGGGTCGACCAGGTATGACTGGGTGCTGTCGGCGCCGAAGCTGAGGTTGAGCACCCGGATGTTCAGCCCGGGGTCGTGTGCGTGCTGCACGGTCCAGTCGATGGCCGCGATCACCTGGGAGACGTCGGCCGCGCCGTCCCGGGCCCCGACCTTGACGTTCACGATGCGCGAGTCGGGCGCCACGCCGGTGAAGATCCGGGTGTCGCTGAGCGGGCTCTCCACCAGGCAGGTGGCGCACTTGGGGTTCGTGGTGAGCAGCGGGTCATGTCCCGCGATCAGGCTCGCCATGAACGTGCCGTGCCCGAATCCGTCGATACCCGAGGCGGCGCTCTGGGAGTCGAAGGACAGGTCCGGACCCACGATCACCTTGCCCGCAGCGTTCAGGCCCTGGACCGGGCTGACCCCGGTGTCGATCACCGCGACGTCCACGCCGGCGCCGGTCCACCCCTTGGCCCACGCGGCCTGGGCACCCACGATCTGGGTGATGGACGACGACGACCCGGCGGCCGCCACGTCGTAACCGAGGAGGGGGTCGATCGACGTCGGGTGTAACGCGCGGTCGGGGGTCACCGAGACCACGGCAGGCGCCGCGCCGAGCCGGGCCACCGCCTGGGCCGAGCCCTGCGCCGCGAAGCCGTGCACGAGGTCCAGGCGGCGGGTGATCCGCAAGCCCAGGTCCTCGGCACGCCGTTGCACGGCCGCCTCCTGACCCGCCGCCGCCATCACCACCACGGCCTGGGGACCCGGGTCCGCCCCCAGCAGTTGTGCCGAGGCGGGCGCGGCCGCCGCCGGCAGGGCCAGCGCAGCGCCCAGGGCGCTCACGCAGGCCGTCTGGAGAATGCGTCGTCTCGTCACTGCCAGCGCACTCCCAAGGTCTCCATACCGCAGGATTCGACCCGCAGAGTGGACGTCGAGGACGAGATCAGACACTTCTGTGCCGTCGCAGCGCTGGCGGCCGGGGCGGCGGCTGCGCCGGTGACCAACAGGGCTGTCAGCAAGCCGGCCACGACGCCTGCACGCATCGCCGTACGGCCACCGGAACCCCTGGGCTCTTGGCTCATGGTCACTGCTCCTCACCACCGGACCGAGGCCCGATTACCGAAAGTGCTGTTCTGACCGCTCCAAGTTATGAATTACGCGATGTCATGAACAGCTCACGGACGGCTACGCACTCGACCGGGTGAGCGGCGTGACCCGACCGGGCCAGCGCGTTCCCGATCGGAGCAACCGCCGGGGGTGGGTCGTCCAGGAGGCGGGTCCTCGGCCGGGGCGGATCCTCAGCGGGGCCGGTTCGACGGGGCGGCCGCCTGGGCCGCCGTACGCAGTGCCCGGATCATGCGCCGCACGGCGGGCTGATCGGTCAACGACCGTCGGGTGACCAGCCAGATGTGGCGCGGCGGCGGTGATTGCTGCAGCCGACGCACCACCACCTGCTCCCGTACGGCGCCGAGGGCGAGCAGCGGCGCCAGCGCCACCCCGAGTCCTGCGGCGACATAGCCCTGGGTGACCGCGAACTCGTCCCCCTCGGCACTCACCCGCGGGGTGAACCCTGCGCGCCGGCACGCGATCACGGTCGCCTCACGCACATAGTCGGCCGCGCCCGTGGTGACCACCCAGTCGGCGTCGGACAGGGTGGACAGGTCGATCGCGCGCCGGTTCGCCAGCGGATGGTCGTGCTGCAGCAACAGCCGGTACTCGTCGTCCAGCAGGTGGGTACGCACCAGATCGTCCTGCGGCTCGGCCCCCCGGGCGAACGGCTCGACCACGATCACCAGCTCGACCTCACCGGCCCGCAACCGGCGCAGGGCGCCGTCCGTCTCATCGACCAACGGCCGCACGTGCAGGCCCGGCATCACCCGACGCAGCTCGGCGATCGCCGGCGGCAGCAGCGACTCGCCGGCGGAGTGGAAGGAGACCACCCGCAACCGGCCGGTGCGCCCGGCGCGCAGGTCGGCCAGCTCGGCCTCGGCATCGGTCACGGCCCGCAGGATGCGTTCGGCGTGCTCGGCCAGCAGCAGCCCGGCCGCGGTCGGCCGGACGCCACGACCCGCCTTCTCGTACAGCGGAGAGCCGGCCTCGCGCTCGAGCTGATCGAGTTGCTGGCTGACCGCCGAGACGGTGTAGCCGAGGGATGCCGCCGCGGCGGTGAGCGTGCCCTCGGCGATCACGGTGCGATGGACGGCGAGCAACCGGGTGGTGAGCACCTGTCGATTGTTCAACAGAACTGAAGTGTCTTTCAATAACTCTCGCTGGATTCCAAACGATAAACAGCCGATGATAGAGGCATACCGACGGAGATTCCGGCGGGCGACGCACCACTGAGAAGGCGAACGGTCATGTTGGTACTGCTCCTGATCCTGCTGGCGATCTGTCTCCTGGCGCCCTGGCTCGGCCAGGACACCAGCGACGGCCACACCGAGGGCTCCCACCCGGCGCAGGGTTGGTACCCCGCGCTGCCCACCCCCCACTGACGCATCGATCGATACCGGACGAAACAGCCATCTCTCGAGAGGCGACAGTCATGCTCACCACATTGCTCCTGGCGTTGCTGGTGACCTGCCTCACGGCCCCCTGGCTGGGGCAGGACACCAGCGACGCCCGCGCCGAGCACGCCCGCCCGCAGCAGGGCTGGTACCCGGCGCTGCCCGACCGCCGCTCCTGACGCTCACCCCGAACGTCGGCCCGGAGCGCTCACACCACCAGCGCGTCGGCGGCGGACACCACCAGTCCTCACGGGTCGAACTCCAGCTGGTGTTGCGGCGGTAACTGGATCGGGGCGCCGTCGGGGACGCCGGCCAGTTCGCGCACCAGAGGATTGATCACCTCAGCGGTGGCGCGGTCGAAGTGCTCGCGGGACTGCCACACCTCCATCACCTGGAACCCCCGCTCCGTGGCCCGGCCGACGTGGATGATCAAGCCGTCCACGACGCCCCCCGTCCGGCGGACGAGTTCACCGTGCAGGGCGTCGTACATCTCGATCGGCGCGTCGACATCGATGATGACTCCGAAGCTCATCTCGCCCTCCCAGGGCCGCGACCGTTGGTTGGTTCTGCGCTCCCAGCGAGCCATCGAGGCGGTGGTCCCGCAAGCGCAGTCGCCCGCGACGTCGCCTCGGCCTCGATTCACCGCCCGGCGTCAGCTTCGATCCGCACCGAGACGGCCCACGAGAACCGTGGCCTCCCGCTCGGCGTCGTGACGCACCTGCGCCGTCAGCCCCGCCCGGGTCGCCGCCCGCGTCAGGGCGGGCGCTTGCGAACGCGCGCCCTCGACCAGCAGGACGCCGTCGCGCGCCAGCCATCGGTCGGCACCGCGGATCACCCGGCGCGCGATCACCAAACCGTCGTCCCCGCCGTCCAGGGCGGTGAGCGGCTCGTGCACCCGGGCCTCGGTGGGCATCGTGGCCACCGCATCGGTCGGCACGTAGGGCGGCGAGCAGACGATCACATCGACCCGACCGTGCAGGGCGGCTGCCAGCGGCCCGTAGAGATCCCCGACCAGCGCCTCGACCGTGGACTCGCCCTCGGTCCGCCCCGGCACATCGGCGAGGTTGTCGTGCGCCCAGGCCACGGCGACCGGGTCGACGTCCACCGCGTGGATCTCGATCGGCCCGACCCGCCGGGCCACGGCCGCCGCGATCGCCCCGGACCCGCAACACAGGTCCACCACGACCGGACGCCGCGGGCCGCCGGGGTGCGTCAGGGCCTCGACGGCGAGCTCCACCAGCAGCTCGCTGCGCCGGCGGGGCACGAAGACTCCCTCGCCCACCCGCACCCGCAGCCCGCCGAACCCGGCCCAGCCCACGAGATGCTCGATCGGGTGGCCCTGCTCGCGGCGGCGGATCAGGTCGTCGAGCCTGCTCCGGTCGATGGCACCGGCCGCCGTCACAGCCTCGAGCAGCAGGCTGGCCTCGTCCTCGGCGAACACGCAGCCGGCCGCGCGCAACCGTGCGGTGACGTCGGCGTGCAGCGCCCCGGCGCGATCGTCGTGGTCGTCGATGGCTGCCCTCCTCGATGTCGCACCCTAGGTGGTCTGCTACCCAAACCGGGGTCAAGCAGACAGTCGACGAATCGGATCGGCGACGCCGATGCCAGATCACCGACCCGGCCGGTACGGTCCCGGCCATGGAGTTCGCCATCTTCCTGCAGCGCATCGACGACCGGCCGCTGACCCACGAGGTGGTCAGTGCCCACGTCGCGGGCCTGCGGCACCTGGACGAGCAGGGGCGCCTGATCGCGGCCGGACCCCTGGCCGACGGCACCGGCGGGCTGGTGCTGGCCCACTTCGACTCCCAGGACGAGGCGGAGGCGTTCGCCCGCTCCGACGCCTTCGTGGCCCACGGCTACGAGAGCTTCGAGGTGCAGCCCTGGATGTGGGCGAACCGCGGCAACGGCTACCTGTTGCAGGACGGCGCCCCGCAGGGATGATCCGATGACCCGGACCGGAGGACACGGACCGGCTCCGGTGGGCTATAAACGCGGGGTGGTCACCTCCGGTACGCGCGGTCCCGATACCCACCGGCTCGGCGTGGGCCGGTTCGGCGTCGATCGCGACGGGCTGGTGACCGCGGCGGCCTTCGCGGTCCTGACCGGCGCGCTCGGCGTCCGAGGAGCCTCCCGCACGGCCCGCCTGGCCGCCGCCGTGGCGGGCGTGGCCCTGACCTTGTTCTTCCGTGACCCGAACCGTTCCCCCAGCGACGACCCGAGCTGGACGCCGGACCCGGACGAGGTGCTGGCGGCCTCCGACGGGCGGGTGCTCTCGGTCGAGGAGGTCGAGGACCCCCGGATCGGGCCGGGCCGCTGGTTGCGCATCGCCACCTTCCTGTCGGTGCTCGACGTCCACGTCAACCGGGCGCCGATCAGCGGCGAGGTGGTCGCCGTCCGGCGGTATGGCGGCGGGTACGCGATGGCGCAGACCGAGGGCGCCGAGCACAACGTCGCGGCCTACCTGACCCTGGCCACCGACCACGGGCCGGTGATCGTGGCGCAACGCACCGGGCTCATCGCCCGACGGATCGTGGTGCGCACCCGAGTGGGCGACCGACTGCGCGCCGGTCAACGATTCGGACTCATCCGGTTCGGCTCGCGCACCGATGTGTACCTGCCGGCAGGGACGGCGCGCGCAGAAGTTTCCGTGGGCGCGCGCGTGATCGGGGGGCGGACGCCGTTGGCCCGGTTCACGCCCTCCGACCTGCAGGAATGATCCCGACGTCGGGGTCGGCGGCGGTTGCTGCGATCGAAACCGACGACGAGCGGCGGGCGCCGGTCGTTGTTCCGATCACCCTTGGTGTGGTGTGCTTTACGCGCCCCTGACCATCCATGGCTCGCCAACCCACACCGATGAGCCACAGTTTCCGCTGGCGCTGGTCGGCCCGAATGCCGCTGGGGGCCGGTTCGTGCGACCACGCACGTCCCGGGCACGAGGCACGTACCGGCCTAGGAGGACAGCGAGACGATGACGCCCGAATCCGCGACGGGTGGCAGATCCGCCCCGTTGACCCCCCATCTCACCACCACGCTGGACGACGCGCTCGCCGAGGCGCCGCTGGCCGCCGTCCCACCGCTCCTGCCCGGCCCCCGCACCCGGGGACGGCTGATCCGGTTCGGGTTGGTCAACATGCTGACCCTGTCGGGCCTGGCGCTGAGCATCCTCGCGCTGAGCCTGGCGCTGGACGGGCGCACCTCGACCGCTGCGCTGGTGATGATCCTGGTCGCGGCCGGGGACGGCGCGGACGGCCTGCTGGCGCGCGCCTGGGGCGTCGCCACCCCGTTCGGCGGCCAGCTCGACTCGTTGTGCGACATGGCCACGTTCGGCGTGGTCTGCCCGCTGATCGTGGTGCAGGCCCACGGCGGCCTGGACACCCTGCTGCACGGCATGGTGGCCGGCGTCATCGCCATGGCGGTGGCCGCCGCGATCCGGTTGGCCCGCTTCGTGATCTCGCCCAAGAAGTCGAACTTCTTCGCCGGTATGCCGACCACGGCGACGGCCGTGCTGTTGTGCGGCTGGCTGCTGTGCTTCCCCGAGGCGGGGCAGCTGACCACCACGCTGCTGATGTGCCTGCTGGCGGTGCTGATGGTGACGGAGCTGCCCTACCCCAAGCTGGCTGCCGCTCCCCGTGCGCCGGGCTGGCTCATCGGGGTGGCATTGGTGCTGGGACTGCTGGGCGTGCTGGCACCGAACCTGATCATTCCCGCGCTGGGCATCGGGTACCTGCTGTTCGGCCCGGTGGTCTGGCTGGAGCGGCGCTACTTCTAGGACGGCGGGTTCCAGGAATCGGGTAGGTCGGCGGCGTGTACGTCATCGGCGTGGACTTGGCCTGGGGCGAGAAGAGCCCCACCGGGCTGGCCGTCCTGGACGAGGCCGGACGGCTGCTGCACCTCGACGCCGTCCGCACCGACGAGCAACTCCTGGCCTCGCTCACGGCGTTCACCTCCGGCCCCGACGGGACTCCCCCAGACCTGGTGGTGGCGCTCGACGCCCCGCTGATCGTGCGCAACCCCGTCGGGAATCGGCCGGCCGAGGCCGCGCTCAACCGGGATTTCTCACGATTCGAGGCCGGTGCCCACCCGGTCAACACCGGCAAGCCGGAGTTTGCCGGTGTGCCTCGTGGCGCCCGGTTGTGCACGGTGCTCGGGCTGGACCTGGACCCTCGCTCTCAGCGCCCGCGCCGGGCCATCGAGGTCTATCCGCACGCCGCGACCATTGCCCTGTTCCGGCTCGGCCGCACGCTGAAGTACAAGAGCAAGCCCGGTCGCAGTCTGGCGACGTTGCGCACCGAGCTGCTCACCCTGATGCGGCTGCTGGAGGGCCTCGCGGAGGCCACACCCCCGCTGCTGCTCGACGAGCCGGACTCACCCTGGCCCGACGTGGTGAAGGCGGTCGAGGCCGCCGGCCGCAAGAGCGAACTACGCCGGGTGGAGGACCAGGTCGATGCCGTGATCTGCGCCTACGTCGCCTTGCTGGCCGCCCGGTGCCCGGAGCGGCTGACGATCTACGGCGACGACGACAACGGCTGCATCGTCACTCCGACCCTACCGGCCGGCCTGGAGCCGGCCGGGTTGGCCGGCCGCGTCGCCGCCACCGCCGATCCGATCATGACCGACGAAGACGAGGCCATCAGGGCGGCGGTACGTGATTACGCGGTTCGGCACGACGACACCGCTCGTGCAGCAACAGGTTTCACCACCTTGGTGCAGGCGATCCTGGACGAGGCGGGGATCAACTACCTGAGCGTGACCGGCCGCGCCAAGAGTGTGGCGTCGTTCGCGGGCAAGGCCGCTCGGCGGCTGGACGGCGTGCCACAGTTCCCGGATCCGTTGCGGGACATCACGGATCAGATCGGCGTCCGCGTGATCACCTACGTGACGAGCGATGTCGCCGCCGTGGCCGACCTGCTCGCCGACCAGGTCGTCGTCACCGACGATCGCGACCTGGGCCACGAGACCGCCAGCGAGGGCCGGTTCGGGTATTCGAGCCGGCACCTCCTGGTTGCGCTGAACGGCACCCAGGAGTCCGATCCGGCACTCGACGCGTTGCGGGGGCGAGTGGCTGCGGTGCAGATCCGCACCGTGCTGCAGCATGCGTGGGCCGAGTTCGAACACGACATCCGCTACAAGGGAACGGTTCCCGACGAGCACGCCCGCGAGTTCGACCGCCGGTTCACCCTGGCGGCAGGCCTGCTCGAGCTCGCCGACCGGGAGTTCACGGCCATCCACGACCGGCTGCACGGCGGCCTCGTGACCGCCGTGACCGCCGAGCCCGACATCTCCGTCGACCCGCGGATCGAGGCCCGTGAACTCGCGGCCTTCCTGGCTGGGCAATACCCCGACGCCGGGTGGTCACGCACCGATCACTACGACTGGATCTCGGGGCTGCTGCTTGAGCTGGGTATCACCTCGCTGCCCGAGTTGAGCGAGACGCTGCGTGCGGTCAACCAGCTGGACCTGCCGGCTCGCATGGCCTACCGCTACCCACCGGGCGCAGTGCGGCGGCTGGACGACGCGCTGCTGGCCACCTTCGACGAGCGGTACCTCGGCCTGCACGGCAATGCCCACCGGGTTGTCGCGCTGCGCGCCCGCCGGGACAAGTTGCTCCAGGCCTGAACGTGCCTTTCACCGTTATCCGCCGATCGGGCAGACAGCGCACTGGCTAGAGGCGTGCTCCGCCGCTGCGAGTTGAGCAGAAGGCCGCCGTTCTCACCGAATCCGAACCGTCCCGTGTGATGCCCGATGTCGATGCCGGCGGTCGCGCGGCCTCGGACTGCCGCACCGTAAGGCCAGGTGCACTCACGGGCCTGGATCGATGGCGCCGAGCGCCGCGAGAGCAAGTGCTCGGCGAAACTCTGGAGTAGGACCCTGTGTCGACATGTCCGATCGTTGGACGACATCAATGATCGCATCGGCCACTCTCTGGATCAGAGCATCATCTGGCTCCAGCCCCAACACATCTCGGCGTTGAAGCGCGACCGAGCGATCCGTCATGCTCGGGAAGACATGCCCCAGTTCACCGATCTCCATGTGGCGATGGCCATGCACACACCGAGCGCCCTCCCCTCGGAACCCGTTGCGTTCGGTACACAAGGGATATCCGGCGAGAGCCGAGAGGATGAAGAACTCGATCTCGTCCACAGGGATGCGATCGCATCCGTCGTACTCGCTTCCGTACCCGTAGTGGCGGCTGATATCGGTTTCTCGACGAATGATGTCGACGACTTTCCTCAGAGATATCGGAACACTGGTCATCTTTCACCCCAGGCGGTCGAGGAATGCGAATGGGCGAAGAGTACAGCCCCGGCACCGGAGACGTGCGGGCCACGTGCGACGCGTTCGGGCCTCGTCACGAGTGGGCTGCACTGGATGAAAGGTCTTGCTCTCTCAACCGAATGACTCGAGGTCGTCGCGCGATACTTGACGCGCCGTCCATCGTCGGTCTGCACGGTAGGCAACTTCTCGATTCGTACCTTGTTTCTGCGCTTGATGTCGTCGCGGCGTGCCATGACCTGGCTGATAGAGGAACCCCTTGTAGTCATCCGCTTCTGCCGCGAGTCGGCCTCGTGTCATCCGCCGCGGCCTGGTCGGCGTCGGCGTGGCCGTTGTTGCGGTTGTCCGAACGCTTCAGCGACAATCGCGCGCACTTGGCGCCAGCTGTGGTTGTCCACCAGGATGGGGTCTCGGCCCTCGGCCCTGATGACTGCGTTCGTGAACGCATCGATCGATTGCGGTGGGGCCGCCACGAGTGATTGCTGGGCCTCCGGGGGAAGGCAGTAGCCCAACCGTACGCAGAGGTTCTCGAGAAGCCGCGCGACGTCCACGGCGCCATGCTCCCACGCGGTGATCGTCGTGGCCCCAGGCGTCATCTGCCAACGACCGCACATGCCGCGTAGCGGGGTTCGCCTGGAACGACAGCGTCGGGAGAGGTGTCAGGCCATTTCGCCCTTGGCGACTCGATGCCAGTAAGCGGCGTGTTCGCTGGTCTGCCGAAGGATGGCATCGGGCGCCATGGGTGCAGGCCAGAGTTGCAGGAGATACCTGTCGATTTCTGGCTCGTCGTCGCCTCGGTGATCAGCCCGATGTGCGGCATCCATGCCGGAGGCGTGGTAGCGCGCGCGGTGCCAACCCGTCTGCTCGAACCGGACGGGACCACCTTCGTCGAAGGCCCACCAGGTCATATCGACGTCGGGAATGTCGATCGACGCCTCAACGACCTCCTCCCAGCCATCAGCCACGGCCGGCTTCTGCTGGTGCAGCTCAATTCGAAAGGGGATAGCGCCCGTGTGGAGACCTGTGATCATCGAGAGCATCCTCGGCACCTCGCCGCCGCAGAGTCCGTTCACCTGACCGGTGCGGGCTTGCATGAGGTCGGGCGTTTCACCATCCGGGGCCAAGCTGATGAACCCGTAGTGCACATGCACGATCCCGTCGAGCAGCACCGTCATGGGCCGATCATGCCCGATCTCATCCCGCTGGGCGCTTGTCATCGACAGTGATGAACCCTCAGCCACCGCCGCGAGGGAGGCCGAAGGCTGCGCTGCGGGCTGGAGCCGATGTCTGCTCCTGCCGCGGTTGGTTTCACCTGGCAAGACGGCTCACAAGAGGAGCTTCTCAGCCGACAGGCTGGTCAGGTTCGTCGAATTCCGGTTCTCGACAGGGGAGCTGACGTGTTGCATGGGCGTTGGATCCAGCGACTTCGCGCCCTGAACCGTCCCGAGACGGTCGAGGTGGCCTGCGTGGGCAGCGCTCCCGAGGTCCTGCGGCGCCTGTCCCAGCAGGTGGCCCCGAGCGACTGGAGAGCCACTCCGTACGGCGTGTGGAGCTCTCGCGTGGTGAAGGGAGCCGTGAAGGGTCATCGTCTGCGGCTGTACGCGGGCCGCCGCGGTCGCGGGAACTCCTGGCGGCGGCTCCTCTACGCCGAGGTCCAGCCCGCGGGGACCGGGTCGGTGATTCGGGGAGAGCTGCGGTTGGCGCCCGTCGTGAAGGGATTCATGGGGGCGTGGGCGGTCATCTTGGGCCTATTCCATGTGATCGCGGTTGTTGCGGTGATCGGCACGGTGGTGACAGGAGATCGACAGACGCTTGGCCCTCTGTCATTCCTGGGGCTGTTGCTCCTGTTCGACCTGGCGGTGGGTGGCATGGTCGCGCTCTTCACCGCGATGGCCGCCCCCGATGAGAAGTACCTGCTCGAGTGGGTTGATCGTCTCGTCGCCGATCTGAACGCGGGTCGCTGACCGTCCGACCGACCTACCCGGGCTGGTGCTGCCGGAGGCAACGGCGGCGTGACTCTGCGCTGGAACGGCCTGCAAGCCCTGCGACACACCGCCGCGAGCTTGACCAACTGGCCGGTATCCCACTCAAGGTCCTCCGAATGGTTGGTGATTACTCGCCCCCGATCACGGCCGATAGCTCTTGACGAGCTGGACATTGAACGTCCGACCATGCCGCGGGGCGGGCCTGCTGCTCATCGGCCGAGTGCCGAAACTCATTCCTCGGTCCGGGCGCCGACGGGGATGCTGGTGGCCATGAGCGATGCGTCGGAGGCATACACCAGCTTCATCCGGATCACGATGGACGGCCCTCCCAACGCACCGGGACCTGGGTGGCCGCATCCCGGTGAGGTCACCGACGCCACGGATGCGACCCTGCGTGAGCTGCGGCGGCGAGCCGTGGAGCCGGTGGTCGCCGGTCTGCTGGAGCACGGTGAACTGGACGAACTGTCGGTGCACTGGGGCGACGCCGGGCTCCCGGGTGACGTGTGGGTGCGGCTCGTCGTCCGCGGGGAGACCTTCGTGCAGTTGCTCAGTAGCTCGGCCTGGGAAGGAGACCAACGCGCCGGGGTCGCGGAACTGGCGGCGCGCCTGGCCGATCAGCTCGCAGACTGGATCAGCGAGACCAGCTTCGGCTGGGGCCAGCAGCGGATCGCTCACTACTCGTGTCCCGAGTGAGCGCTGGCAGCCGACAGGTGCCCCCACGCAAGTCCGGAGCCATGGTCGCCGCCATCGCCAAGGCCGGAGCAGGACAGGGCTGCCACCCCGGCACCTCCGGCATCAGCAAGGTCGACTGCCACCAGACGAGACCCACCGCATACGCGACCCCGCTCGGCATCGGCGAACCCGAACCACTGCGCCAGTGTCTCGCCGGCACCTGGTCCCGCCGACGCACCGCAGACCACCGACGTGATCTGTCGGGGTGACACTGCCTCCGAGAGCGGTGATGATGCACAGATGTCGATCTACTCCGGTCCGAGTGACTTCGAGGACGCGACCCTGGTCAGGGCCACCTTCAAGGGCGCCACGCTGCGGTACTGCGACCTCAGCGATGTGACGATGCGCAGCGTCGACGTGAACGGACTCGACATCGACAGCCACGACCTGGCCTTCGGCAGCCTGATCGTCAACGGGGTCGACGTGGTGCCTCTGGTGGAAGCGGAACTCGACCGACAGTTCCCGGGCCGCGGACTGCGGAACGCGCAGACTCCCGAAGGCCTGCGCGAAGCCTGGGACGCCGTCCGGGCGGCCTGGCAGACCACGGTGGCGACCACTCCGGCGGACCTGGTGGACGCCCACGTCCCCGACGAGTGGTCGCTGGCCCAGACGCTGCGGCACCTGGTCCTGGCGACCGATGCCTGGTTGCGCGGCGGGATCCTGCGCGTGCCGCAACCGTTCCACGAGATCGGCCAGATCTTCACCGGTGCTGACGAGATGGGCTTCGACACCTCGATCTTCCGCCTGGACCCGCCGTCGTATCAGGAGATCCTCGACGTGCGCGCCGATCGGCAGCAGCTGGTCACCGACTTCCTGGACACGGCCACCCCGGAACTGCTCGCCGAAGAACGCGAGGACCCGTGGGGCCAAGACTGGCACCCCACCGTCGGTGACTGCCTCCGCGTCATCCTCGAGGAGGAATGGGCGCACCTGCGTTACATCCGAAGGGACCTCGCACGCCTGCACTGAGCGCGAACAGCTGGACGCGGCGACGTCCCAGGCATGGCGCTGACTGCGCAGTTCAGATGAGGCGGTGCACCGCTTCGGGCACGACCGGGACGTGAGTGATCCACTGGCCCTCGGCTTCGGCCCAGGGAATGAACGGTGCGGCCGCCAGGTCGTAGCGGTAGAGCGTGACGGTGCGAATCCGGTCCAGCCAGCCGGATTCGATGGCGTGGACTCGATCGGCGCTGGTGTGCCAGGTGGCCCGGAAGTCGGCCACCTGGGCGGGGTTTCGGGGCCAGGCGGTCACCCGAGGGCAGTCCCGGGGAAACAAGTACAACGGGGCATGGACGGCGTCGATCGCCCACACGGCGGCGGGCTGCGTGGGGTTGCTCCGGGGCACGTGCGGAACGAACCGCTCGATCGAGGGGTCCTCACTGAAGTGGTGGAGGCTGGCCCGGTCCTGCATGGTGTCATCCTCGTATCTGCGTCAGCCGGCAGGATCGACGATCGTGACCATGACGCAGTTCTTCAACCCTTTGGGCCGGTCGTAGGTGAAGCCGAGCCGTTCGTAGAGTCGACGGGTGCCGTTGTAGAGGAACGACGACGACATCTTCTTGGTCTGGTCGGTCAGATCGTGGGGGTAGCTCTCGACCTGGCCGCCGCCTGCCTGGGCAATCAGCTCCAGCGCACCGCTGATCGCCAACTCCGTCACGCCCTGTCTCCGATGGCGTTTGTCGACGAAGACGCAGGTGATCCGGTAGTCGGGATCCGCGGTCTTGGTGGCGTCGTACTCCTTGCGGTGATGGATGGTGGGCAACTCGGCCGGGGTGCCGTACTCAGCCCACGCGATCACCTCGTCGCCGTGCATCACCAAGGCCGCGTGCGCCTTGCCCTGCTCGACGTAGGCCTTCTTCAGCGCTCGGTTGGCCTGCGCGCCCTGACCGCGCTCGGGCCCGTCGGGGTGAAACCAGATGCACCAGCAGCCCCCGAAGATTCCGTTGTGCCGCTGCACCATGGCATCGAAGGCAGCCCAGGTCTCGGGGCTGAGAGGCGCCACGGTGTACGACGAATCGCTGACCACGCGACATCCCATCCCCTCCAGCGCGCCAATCCGACTGAGCGACGCACTCCAAGGTCCACAGTGCCGTCATTGAAGAAAACTTCCAACCGGCGCGCCCCGACGACGTCGCTCCCCTCACCTGCCGGAAGCCATCCGGCACACGCAGTTCCGGGCAGGTTGCAACGAACGCGGATGCCCTGGGGCGCGGAGATGAGACGGTCCTCCCGTGACTGATCAGAGCCGTCCGTCCCAGGGCCACCCACCGCGCGTTCTGGGCGTGGACGGCCGCCCGAAGGGGTGGGTTGCGATGGCTGACGACCTGAGCGCCTACTTCGCACGCACCATCCGCGAGCTCGTGGCAGGAGCCGCGGGCGATGATGCACCGGCGGTGGTCGCGATCGACATCCCCATTGGGCTGCCCCGCTCCGGGCCGCGTCAGGCCGACGTGCTCGACGCGGCCGCTGTGATGTGGACGGCACGCCGCTTCCGTGACGGTCGAGCGGTGTCCCATCCCGACGTCCCCGAATTCTTCGAGGGCGAGCACGAGGCCGCGATCTGGGTCTGAGACCACGCCAGCCGCGAGGTCCGAGTGCGTGCGGCGTCCGGACGGAGTTCTCGACTGGACGTGGCGGGAGACAACGGACCAGGTCACGGACGCCGAGCATCTTCCTGCTCGACACCGAGTTCGCCAATGCCGTTCAACCTGGTTCGATGACTACGGCGGGCGCTGGACCGTATGCAGAGCAGCCTGGGCTCGAACGTCACTCCAGCGGTGACAGCCGACCGAGGCGCGAGGGGTGGGGTGTTGACCGAGAACGGAAGCGAGCACGTCCCCGTGACGTACGAGTCGTACGCGCACGTCGAGGGCCCGTTCCTGCACGGGACCAAGTCCGTGCTGGCGGCGGGCGACGAACTGGTGCCGGGCTACGGCTCCAACTACCAGGACGGCCGGGTGTCGAACCACGTCTACTTCACGACGCTCGAGTCAACGGCTGCCTGGGGAGCGCAACTGGCCTCGGCGCTCGCAGGGAGTGCGGACCGAGGGCACGTCTACGAGGTGGAGCCCATCGGCCCGTTCGAGGACGACCCGAATGTGACGAACAAGCGCTTCCCGGGTAACCCCACCAGGTCGTACCAGACCCGTCACCCGCTGCGCGTCGTCCGGGAGGTGGTCGATTGGCAGGGCCACGACGACGCGGCCGTGAAAGGGATGCTCGACTCGCTCGCGCTGCTGCGCGAGCAAGGTCTCGATGTCATCGAGGACTAGAACGCGCCGGGGGAGTCGCGCCGCTGCGCGCCCGACGAGACAGCTGCTGGAGGTGTCGTGAAGCTTCTCCTCACGTCCGCAGGCGTGAAGAACGCCAGCATCCACGCTGCGCTGGTCGCCCTCCTGGGCAAACCGATCGCCGAGGCGACCGCGCTGTGCATCCCCACGGCGCAGTACGGGCACCCCATGGTCGGCCCGGGTGTCTCGCCCTGGAGGTTCATCAGTGGCATGTCCGAGTTGCCCATGGTCGACCTGGGCTGGAAGTCCATCGGCGTGCTCGAGCTCACCGCCCTGCCGAGCATCGAGGAGCAGTATTGGGTTCCCCTGGTCCGGCAGACGGACGTCCTGCTCGTGGCCGGCGGTGATGCCCTCTACCTGGGCCACTGGATGCGGCAGTCCGGGCTGGCCGATCTGATTCCGTCGCTGCGCGAGACGGTCTGGGTGGGGCTCAGCGCCGGGAGCATGGTGATGACTCCCCGGATCGGGGAGGACTTCGTCCAGTGGCGGCCGCCGTCCGGAGATGACTCCACGTTGGGCGTTGTCGACTTCTCGATCTGTCCGCACCTGGCCCCGGACGGGATGCCTGGCAACTCGATGGCCGAGGCGGAACAGTGGGCGGCCGGTATCTCCGGCCCGGCGTATGCGATGGACGACGAGACGGCCATCACGGTGGTCGACGGCACGGTCGAGGTTGTGTCGGAAGGACAGTGGAGGTTCTTCGGTGCCGATGAGGCGAGGGGCGGGCGGCCGTGACGGAGGACGCCGACAACCAGACCCGGTGACGTACGAGTCGTACGCGCACGTCGAGGGGCCGTTCCTGCACCGGACCACGTCCCGACTGGAGACCGGTGCCGAGCTGGGTGCCATCGGCGTTCGCCGGCAGCACGCGGCGGGGATACACCTACGAGAGGTACCGAGTGGCATCTGACGATGGAGGGCAGGACATGGCACACCTACGACGGTTCGATCACGTGGGCATCACGGTCGCCGATCTCGACCTGGTGACCGATTTCTTCGTGGCGCTGGGGCTGGAGGTCGAGGGCCGCACCTTCGTCGAGGGTGAGTTCCTGGACACGGTGTGCGGCATCCCCGGCTCCCGCACCGAGATCGTGATGCTGAAGCCCCCGGACGACGGCACTCGCCTGGAGCTGGCACGTTTCGTCCGACCCGACTCCACACCGGGTTCACCGACCGCCATGGCCAACGAGCTGGGTCTGCGCAACGTGGCGTTCGAGGTCGAGGACCTGCGGGCGGTCGTCGACTGGGCGGCGCGTGAGGGCTACGAGCTGGTCGGCGGCATCGGCGAGTACGAGGGCATGTGGCGCATGGCCTACGTCCGGGGCCCGGAAGGGCTCATTGTCTCGGTGGCCGAGCGCCTGGCGAGCTGACTCACGCCCTCGGCGCAAGGGTCATGAGACCGTTCAACGTCGCAGCGTCCGCCAGCTGTTCGTCGTAGGTGACGAACCCTTCGAGATCGTCGCCCAAGGCCAGGGCAGCGGCCAGGTGGACGGCGTCCAGGCTGCGCAGCAACCTCGGGTCCAGCCGGCCTGCTTCATCGAAGATGGCGGTGGTCACTTCGAGCAGTGCCCCTGACCTACTCATTCAGGTCGTGCATTGGGTGGAGCTGAGGGGACTCGAACCCCTGACCCCCTCGATGCGAACGAGGTGCGCTACCAGACTGCGCCACAGCCCCAAGGCCCGGACAGGCTAGCACTCGATTGCCCGCCGTTCCGAATCACATCCACAGCCGGAGCGCCTCGCCCGCCGCCGCGCGCCGGGTCGACGTCCCGCTGCACCATAAACCGTCACGTGTTGCGCAGCGCGCAACATAGTTCGCATAAAGGGACAAACGCCTTGACAGTGACAGTGACCCAGGTCACGCTCGTGACAGGGCAGAGGTACCTCGTCGACGCGAAAGCCGTTCTCTGCACAGCGTTCTGCCCACGCCGTCCTGGTCCGGTCAACTCTGACAAGGGGGACGAAGATGTCCAGCACCGCCGAGGAATCCACCGCCACCGCGCAGTCGCCACCACCGAGCAACGACCCCCCGACGCGGCCGAGCGTCGATCGCTACGTCTTCGGCATCGCCGCCGCCATCTCGCTGCTGTTCCTCGTCTCCGGCGCCCTCGACCCGGACGGCCTGGCCGACGCGACCAGCGGCATCCTGAACTGGATCACCGGCTCGTTCGGCTGGCTCTTCGTCCTGTCCAGCGCCTTCTTCGTCATCTTCTCCGCCTACCTGGCCCTCACCCGCTACGGCAACATCAAGCTCGGCAAGGACGACGACCAGCCCGAGTTCTCGACCTTCTCCTGGGTCTCGATGATGTTCGCCACCGGCATGGGCATCGGCCTGATGTTCTACGGCGTCGCCGAACCGCTCACCCACCTCAACACTCCCCCGCTCGGCCTGGCCGACGCCGCCAGCGGCGAGGGTGCCCGCCTGGCGATGGAGTACACCTACTTCCACTGGGGCTTCCACCCCTGGGCGATGTATGCCGTCATCGGCCTGTCGATCGCCTACTTCGCCTACCGCAAGGACCGCGGCAACCTGATCTCGGCGACCTTCCACCCCCTCATCGGCAGCCGCGCCGACGGGCCGGCGGGCAAGGCGATCGACATCGTCGCCATCTTCGCCACGCTGTTCGGCTCGGCCACCTCCCTCGGCCTGGGCGCCCTGCAGATCACCGGCGGCCTCGGCGAGGTGTTCGGCACCAGCACCAAGAACACCTGGGCAGCGGTGGGGGTGATCGCCGTCCTGACCGTCTGCTTCGTGCTCTCGGCGATCAGCGGCATCGACAAGGGCATCAAGTGGCTCTCCAACGCCAACGCCGTGGCCGCCGCCCTGCTCGTCTTCTTCCTGTTCGTGGTCGGCCCGACCGTCTTCATCCTCGGCACCTTCACCGAGTCGATGGGCGCCTACCTCACCTCGCTGCCGACCATGAGCTTCCGTACCGGGGCATTCGGCGGCGGCGACTGGATCAGCGGCTGGACCATCTTCTACTGGGCCTGGTGGATCTCGTGGACCCCCTTCGTGGGCATGTTCATCGCCCGCATCTCCAAGGGCCGCACCATCCGCCAGTTCGTCATCTTCGTGATCCTGGTGCCGAGCCTGGTCTCGTTCGCCTGGTTCGCCATCCTGGGCGGGGCAGCCTTCGACCTGCAACTCAACCAGAAGGTCGACATGGCCGGTGAACTGAAGACCGGCATCGAGAACGCCCTGTTCTTCACCCTGCGCGAGTACCCCGCGTCCGGGCTCACCGTCGTCCTGGCGATCTTCCTCATCGCGATCTTCTTCGTCACCGGCGCCGACAGCGCCTCGATCGTGATGGGCATGCTGAGCCAGCGCGGCACCGAACACCCCAACCGCACCCTGACGGTGTTCTGGGGCGTGGCCACCGGGGCCGTCGCCGGCGTCCTGCTCGTGGCCGGTGGCCTGCAGGCATTGCAGACCCTGGTGATCATCGTCGCCGGGCCGTTCCTGCTGATCCTGATCGCCCTGTGCCTGTCGCTGCTGAAGTCCCTGCGCGCCGAGACCTTCGAGGCCACCCTGCGTCCCAAGGTGCGCCGGGCCGTCGTCCACGCGGAGAAGTTCCCGGACGACTGACGGACGCCGCGGCGCCCCCTACCCCTCCGGGGCATCGCGGCCCGTCCCGGCCGTGATCAGACTCAGCCGTTGGCGGCGCGACGACGAGCCAGGAAGACGTCCAGGTCGTCGGCCCAGGTGTGCTCGACCTCCCAGGGCCGCAACTCACCGGACGCCGCGGCGCGCGGCTCGGGCGTCTCGGCCACCGGCTCGTGCCGCTCGACAGCCCGGGGCGTCGTGGACTGCGTGGAGGACGTGATCAGCGACTCGCCGTCCGCGGGGTCGACCAGAGGCGGTGGGTCGGCCCGGTGCACCACCGGCTTGAGCATGTAGGTCGGCCGGGGCACCGGCACCGGCGTCCAGGTGTCGTCCACGGTGGCAGCCGCCGCGGCGATGGCATCCAGGTCGAGCCGATCGGTGGAGGCCTCCGCCGACGCGCGCACCGGCGCGGGAGCCGCCGAGGGGGTTGCAGCGGCCGACGACCCGGATGCGACGGTCGAACGCTCCTGACGAGGCACCACCCCCGCCGACCGGGGACGACGAGCCGTCGTCCGTTGCTGCGCGGCGACCACGTTCATGGCCGCTCGGCGAGCCTGCACCCGACGCCGGCTCACGCGGCGCCGTCCGGTCGCCACCAACACCACGACGTCGACGATCAGCAGCCCGGTCGCCGGGATCGCCACCCAGGCGGGCACCTGCGGCAGCGCCACCACGGCCCAGGAGGTCAGCGCGAACACGGTCAGCGTGGCCAGCACCCGAGCACGCCGCGCCGCGGCGCCGGCCCGGGGCGAGGCAGCCGTACGCGCGGCACGCGCGAGCCCGGACGCCGCGTGCGGCTCCGACAGCCCCGGCCCACGACCCGTGGTGATCACCGCAGCGTCCCCTCGACCACGGGATGTGGCGTTCAGTAACGGGGCGGTGGAGGGCGTACCGGTCGAGGCCGGCCGGGACTCCCGCCTCGGGAGCATCCTCATGTGCTCAGAGTCACGATCCACCCCACGGGAGTGCCCCAGGGCCTCGCGGCTCGATACCCACAGTGGCAGGAGAATGACAGCCCACACCGCGATGATCGCGACGAAGACGAGGGAGCTGGGCTGCACGATAGGCAAACGTAAGCTGCTGTGAAGGTGACCTCACGCACCGTCAGCGGTGTGTCGCTGCAGAGTCTGGTGGTAACTGCTGTGACTGGCGTGACAGGACGGACGACGGCGCCGGATCGATGACCACCCCGCCGATCAGGCCCTCGGCCTGCCGGTCCTCCATCAGGGTTCGCCACCGGGGCATCAGGCCGTCCGGCACCTCTTCGCGAGTGAGGGCGAAGGTGGCGTGATCGCGCCAGTCGCCGTCGATGTGCAGGAAGCGCCGGCGAACGCCCTCGGGCCGGAATCCGAGCTTCTGAGCCACCCGGAGACTGGCCTGGTTCTCGGGCCGGATGTTGACCTCGACCCGGTGCAGCCCGACGGTGAAGAAGCAGTGATCCGCAGCCAGCGCCACCGCGGTCGGGATCACCCCGCGACCCGCGACCGCCCGGTCGATCCAGTACCCGATGTGCGCCGAACGCAGTGAGCCCCAAGTGATTCCGGCGACGGTGAGCTGCCCGACCAGCTCGCCGTCGAGCACCACGGCGAACGGCAACATGCGCCCCGCCTTGGCCTCGCGGGTGAAGGCCCGCACCATCTGCACGAAGCTCGGCGAGACCTCGCCGGCGTCCGGATGGGTCGCCTCCCACGGCGCCAGCCAGGCGATGTTGGTCGACCGGACGGCGCGCCAGCGCTTGGCGTCCCGGCGGCGCAGCGGCCGCAGGGTCACCGGCCCCTCACTGAGCTCGACCGGCCAGGGACGCCGGCCGGCCGGAAATGCGTCAACCACGGCCTCGTCCCGCTCCACGGCGATCGTCGTCCATACGTAGCAGTGTGTCACCCCCTCGGCCCAGGGCGCCCCGGCCCCGCGCCTGAACCGAACAGGCGATCGAGGGGCCGGAAGGGCCGCTGATTACTACACGTGGGGGAACCGTGGAGAACCCCCTGGTCACAGGGCGCAACCCTTTCTACGATTTCACTCTGAGTAATCGATCAGCTGTACCCGGATCTACCTCCCGAAGCTGGACGAAGGGTGACGATGTACCGCCTGCCTTCCCCCACCACCGCCGTACGACTGGCGGTCGCGACGGCGCTCGTGATCGCTCCGCTGTCGCTCATGCCCCCCGCCTCGGCCGACATCCTCGGTGGCGGCGCGGTCGGCGCGGCACCTCAGGGAGGCCAACCGGTCGTCAACGGGGTCGTACAGCCCCGTACCGACGGCCGGGACGCCAGCAGCGCCGACAAGGCCCTCGCCTCCTGCTGGGACGTCAAGATGTCCTACCCCAACTCCCCCAGCGGCCTGTACTGGCTCTACACCCCGAGCATGGCCGCGCCGGACCAGTTCTACTGCGACATGACCACGGACGGCGGCGGCTGGGTGCTCATCGGCCGCGGCCGCGAGGGCTGGTCGTTCCTGGAGGACGGTCAGGGCAGCAGCGCCGAGGTGGCCGCCACGATCACCGGTACCGCCGCCTTCGCCCCCAAGCACCTCAACGGCACCACCGTGCGCGGCCTGCTCAACGGCGGCGCCGTCCAGAGCCTGCCCGATGGCCTGCGGGTGCGTCGGGCCGCCACGGCCACCGGCAGTCTCTGGCAGGAGGTGCGGCTCTACCCGAGCCGCTTCGGTGACTGGCGCTGGGCGCTCGGTGCCACCTACCCGCTGACCAAGGCGACCTACAACGGGGTGGCCGTCGCCGGCGGCTGGACCGTCTCGAACGGTGCAGACACCGCCCGCGGCAACACCATGCGCACCAGCAAGCGGATCTCGAACACCTTCCTGCCCGGGTTCGGCTACGGCTCGCAGATCATCGGCACCAACTCGGCCACCACCTACATGTGGTCGGCCACCAACGCCGGCTGGGCGATCCCGTTCGCCCAGCTCTACCTGCGCCCGCACGTGCGCTGGGACGACCTCACCTGGCCCTCGGTGGCCGCCGGGCTGCCGTCGACGACGGTGCGCTCCACCGCCTCGAACCTGGCCGCCGCCCAGCCGGCCGGCGTGAGCGGGCTGGCCAACGGCTTCACCACCGAGCGCGACACCGAGGTGCGTGCCCTGGCCCAGATCGGCTCGACGATGTTCGTCGGCGGCAACTTCGCCCAGGTGGACGACTACGTGGCCAAGAAGTCGACCCCGCAGAAGTACCTGGCCGCCTTCGACGTGAACACCGGCGCCTGGATCCCCGGGTTCCGGCCGGTGCTGAACGGCAAGGTCAACGCCCTCGTGGCGCTGCCGGGCGGGCAGTTGGCCGTCGGCGGCGAGTTCACCACGGTCAACGGCGCCGCGCGCGCCGGACTGGTGGCACTCGACCCGGTCACCGGGCAGGCCGACCCCGGCTTCACCAGCGCCGTCGAGTTGCGGGCCAACGGCGTGGTCTCCCCCGGCACCGTGACCGCGATGGGCCTGAGCGGCACCACGCTCTACCTCGGCGGCAGCTTCAGCCACCTCGCCGGCGGCGGGGCGGGCTTCAGCTACCTCAAGCGGGCGGCGCGCATCGACGCCACCACCGGGCGGCCGGACGCCGCGTGGAACCCGGCGTTCGACGGCACGCCGATCTTCGTGCGGCTCAGCGCCGCCGGGGACCGTGCCTACTACGGCGGCTTCATGGCGACCATGAACGACGGCGTGACCCCGGCCTACCGGTTCACCGTCGTCTCCACCGGCGCGAGCGCCGTCCCGGTGCCGGGGCTGGCGAAGTTCGTGCCCAGCACCGCGACCGGAAACCCCTACCAGCAGACCGGGATCGAGGTTGGTGACCGGTTCTGGCTGGGCGGCTCGGAGCACGCGTTCTTCATGTACAACCGGCCGACCTTCGCGCTGCTGCGGGGCAACATCACCCAGAATGACAACGGTGGTGGCGGCGACTTCCAGTCCTCGGCCGCGGACGGCGACGTGGTGTACGGCTCGTGTCACTGCATCCTGTCGCACAACTACGGCGGCGCGACCACCTGGCCGGTACCGACCAACTTCGACGACGTCGAGGGGCTGCGCTACATCGGCGCCTACGACGCCACCACCGGCCACATGATCGGCACCTTCCAGCCCCAGATGGAGACCCGGGCCGTGCGCGGACCGTGGGCGATGACGGTCGACTCCAACGGCGTGCTCTGGGCCGGTGGCGACACCACCCGCACCAAGGTGGCCGCCACCACGTGGCAGACCTCCGGTGGCTTCTCACGCTTCCCGCGGGTCGACACCGTCGCCCCGGCCACCCCGGCCACCCCGACGGTGACCGACAACGGTGACGGCACCGTGACCGTGGCCTGGTCGGCCGCCGAGACCGGCCTGCGGTTCCAGCTCTACCGCGGTGACCAGGTGGTCTGGAGCGGCACCAGCTGGAAGGCGACCCTGCCGGCCGTGGCCGGTGCGGCCTACGCGGTGCGAGCCACCGACAAGGCCGGCAACACCAGTGCCACCACGGCTCAGGTGATGGCTCCCTAGCCTTCACCTGTGGTCGGCCCACCCGCCCGGGTGGTCCGACAGGCCCCCTGTTCCGGGGGGAAGGAGACTGCCCGGCGCGCCGACCCTGAGCGCGCCGGGCAGTGCCGTGTGCGGCCCACCCCACCCGAACCGGTCACCTCTCGGACAACCCCTCGGGTGGGTCGCCCGAGGGGTGTCCAGTGGATCAGGACGTGGCGGGGTGATCGCCGCCGCGCACCTGATCGACGGCATGGGGCAGGACGGCGCGCAGCACCGCGATCCCGTCGCGGCAGCCTCCCGGCGAGCCGGGCAGGTTGACGATCAGCGTGGACGACGCCAGCCCGGCCAGCCCGCGCGACAGCGCTGCCGTCGCGATGCCGGCCGAAATCCCCTGCGCCCGAATGGCTTCCGCGATCCCGGGCACCTCGCGATCGATCACCGACCGGGTCGCCTCGGGCGTGCCGTCGGTGGGCGACAACCCGGTACCCCCGGTGGTGAGCACCACCGCGTAACCGGCCGCGACCGCCGCTCGCAACGCCTGCGCCACCGGCTCGCCGTCCGGCACCACCTGCGGGCCGTCGACCGCAAACCCCAACTCCCGCAGGCCCTCGACCAGGATCGGGCCGCCGCGGTCGGCATAGACCCCGGCCGCCGCCCGATTGGACGCCGTGATCACCAGCGCGCGGGGAGCGGCAGCCTCGGCCGAGGCGGCATCGCCCGGGCCGGCGGCGTCGTCCGGGGTGGTCACTCGGCCCGCCAGTCGCCGGAACGGCCACCGCTCTTGGCGATCACCCGGACGTCGGTGATCCGCGCCCGCTTGTCGACCGCCTTGACCATGTCGACCAGGGCGAGGGCAGCCACCACGACGCTGGTCAGGGCCTCCATCTCGACCCCGGTACGGTCGGCGGTGCGCACCGTGGCGACGATGTCGACCCCTTCGTCGGTCACCGCGAGCTCGACCGAAACCCCGTGCACCGCAACCGGATGTGCCAGCGGAACCAGCTCGGGGGTGCGCTTGGCCGCCTGTAGCCCGGCGATCCGGGCCACCGCCAGCGCGTCCCCCTTGGGCATGCCCTCACCGCGCAGCAACGCGACCACCGCGGGCGAGCAGAGCACCCGGCCGGCGGCGCTGGCCTCGCGGGCGGTGACCGGTTTGGCCGACACGTCGACCATGCGGGCCTGGCCGCGCGCGTCGACGTGGGTCAGGCCGGCCGGGGTGCCGGTCAGCGCAGGCTCGGCCGCGGCCACCGGATCGCCGGAGCCCTCCTGCGGTGTCACGGTCATCGTCGAACCCTTTCCAGCACAAGGCATTCCACGAGATCACCGGGCTCGACGCGGGTGACCTGCTCGGGCACGACCGCCAAGCAGGTGGCCTCGGCCAGGTCGGCCACCAGGTGCGAGCCCTGCGCCCCCACCGGACGCACCGTCGCCGCCTCGGCGCCCCCACCCGAGCCGTCGCCGTCCGACAGCACCGCACGCACGAACTGCCGTTTGCCACCGGGCGATGACCACCCGACCGCCGCCCGCGCCGTCCGCCGCGGCCGGTGCACCTCGGGCTCGCCCAGCATGGTGCGCAGCATCGGCCGGCCGAAGACCTCGAACGAGACCATCGAACTCACCGGGTTGCCCGGCAGCGTCAGCACCGCGGTGCCCGGCCCGTACCGCCCGGCCCCCTGCGGCATGCCCGGTTGCATCGCCACCGCGCCGAACCACATCGACGCGCTGCTCGCCAGTACGGCCTTGACCGGATCGTAGGCCCCGGCCGACACCCCACCGCTGGTGATGACGAGATCGGCCTCGGCACACGCGGCGTCCAGGGCGGCGCGCACGTCGCGCTCGTCGTCCCCCACGAAGCCTGCGTACCGCGCCCGGGCGCCCAGGTCGGTGGCCGCGGCGACCAGCGCGTACCCGTTGGAGTCGTAGATCTGGCCGTAGCCGAGTCGGCCGCCGGGGGGCACCAGTTCGCTGCCGGTCGAGACCACCACCACCCGGGGCGCGGGGTGCACCGGCACCCGGTCGAGTCCGACCGCGGCCAGCAGCCCGATGTGGCGTGCCGTCAGCCGGGTGCCGGCGGTCAGCAGCAGTTCGCCCCGCGTGACGTCCTCGCCGGGGTGGCGCACGAACTGGCCGGGCTCGGGCGAGCGGCGAATGGTGACCGTGGTGGTGCCGGCGTCGGTCCATTCCACCGGCACGATCGCCTCGGTACCGGCCGGCACCGGTGCGCCCGTCATCACGCGCACCACCGTTCCGGGGGCCATGGTCAGCGGGGTGTTCGGCCCGGCCGGGACGTCGGCGGCCACCGGCAACGTGACGGGTGCCTGCTCGGTGGCGCCCGCGACGTCCTCGCAGTGGACCGCGTACCCGTCCATCGCCGAGTTGGCGAAGGCCGGCAGGTCGAGTCCGGACGTGACGTCACGGGCGAGCAGCAGACCACGGGCATCGAGCAGGTCGACCTCCCGCGGGGGGAGCAGCTCCACCAGGCCCAGGCACCTGGCCAGGTGCTCCTCGACGGGAATCATCGCCACAGCGTACGGCGACGCCTCATGATCGCAATCTGCCCATGATCACCGTGGGATCGCAGTCTCCCCCGGTTCAGCCGGAGGAAACCGCGATCAGACGGTGATCATGGGCAGGAGGTGAGCGGGGCAGCGGCGGTCAGTCGAGCTCGGCCACGTAGCCCTTGAGCCAGGCGCGCAGGTCGGTGCCCAGATCCGGGTGGTCACAGGCGATCCGGACGACGGCCTTCAGGTAGTCGAGCCGGTCGCCGGTGTCGTACCGCCGGCCACGGAAGATCACGCCGTACACCCCGCCGCCCTCGCCCTCGGCGTGGGTCAGGGTCTGCAACGCGTCGGTCAGCTGGATCTCGCCGCCGCGACCCGGGGCGGTGGTGGCCAGCACCTCGAAGATCCGCGGGTGCAGCACGTACCGGCCGATGACGGCCAGGTTGCTGGGGGCATCGGCCGCATCCGGCTTCTCGACCATGCCGGTGACCCGCACCACGTCGTCCTGGTCGGTGGTCTCGACCGCGGCGCACCCGTACAGGTGGATCTGCTCGCGGGGCACCTCCATCAGGGCCACCACCGAGGCACGGGTCCGCCGCTGGGTCTCGATCATGCGCGAGAGCAGCGGGTCGCGGACGTCGATCAAGTCGTCGCCCAGCAGCACCGCGAACGGGCTGTTGCCCACGTGATTGGCGGCGCACATCACCGCGTGCCCGAGGCCGCGCGGGTCACCCTGGCGCACGTAGTGCACGTCGGCGAGCACGTTGGACTTGCGCACCCGGGCCAGGCGATTCAGGTCGCCCTTGGCCTGCAACGCCTCCTCGAGCTCCCAGGCGCGGTCGAAGTGGTTCTCGAGCGAGCTCTTGTTCCGCCCGGTGATCATCAGGACGTCGGACAGGCCGGCCGCGACGGCCTCCTCGACGACGTACTGGATGGCCGGCTTGTCGACGACCGGCAGCATCTCCTTGGGGGTGGCCTTGGTGGCCGGCAGGAAGCGGGTACCCAGACCCGCCGCCGGGATCACGGCCTTGGTGACGGCCGGACCGAGCCCGGCCGCTGCGGCGGTGGCGCCGGCGGCCACCACGCTGCTGATCAGATCTGTCATGTCCCACTCCCCTGGCATGTGCCCCTCGACGGGAACGGCCGAGCCGTTCCGTTCAGCCCCCGGCCTGCGGTCGGTTTTCACCCAGCGGCGCACCGGCTCGCAGGGCTCGGCCCGAGTTCTCGTCGTTCGACGCGGGCGTGGCCCCATTCTTACCGTGAACCGCTGATGTGTGCCGGTTGTGTCCGGTGATCGGCGTGATGGCGCCGCTCACGATCTCGCTTTCGGCACCCGGGGCCGCGAGCTGGAGCGTCCGGCGTGTCCCGGGGCCAGATCCGGGGAGGGTGCCGGGTCGGTCGGCACCGGCGGCGCGGAGGGCGCTACCGGGTGCGCACCCCCGGCGCCGGGTGCCGTACCGGAGAGCCCGTCCGGGGCGACCTCCGCCACGCGCCAGCAGTTGCGGCCCGCGCTCTTGGCGGCGTAGAGCGCCACGTCGGCGGCGTGCAGGACGTCGCTGGCGCTGCCGGCATGCTCGGGGTAGGTGGCGATGCCGATCGACACCGTCACCGGCATGCTCCGGCCGGTGTTCAGACCCGTGCCGGCGCCCTCGGTGAACGGTTCGGCCCTGACCCGTTGCAGCACCCGGCGGGCGACCGCCTCGGCACCCACCGCACCGGTCTCGGGCAGGACGACCGCGAACTCCTCACCACCCCGTCGAGCCACCAGGTCGACCTCTCGCAGGCACCGGCGCAGCCGCACCGCGAACTCGCGCAGCACGGCGTCCCCGAACGCGTGGCCCATGGTGTCGTTGACCTGCTTGAAGTGGTCGAGGTCGAGCATCAACACCGACAGGGTGCGGCCGAACCGGTGTGCCCGCTCGACCTCGTGGGCCAGGGTCGCGGTCAGATGACGCACGTTCGCCGCGCCGGTGAGCGCGTCGGTGATCGACATCCGCTGGGCGTCGGCGTGCTCGTGCACGTTGGCCACGGCGATGCCGGCGTGGCTGCCGATGGTGGTCACGGCGGCGACAGCCGCCGGCTCCAACACCCCCGAGCGGCGGGCGATCGCGACCACGCCCTGCACTTGGGTGCCACGACGCATCGGGACGGCGAGCGCGCCACCGGCCAGCGGTGCCAGATCGGCCGGGCACTCGGTGCCGGTCGCCGCGGCCTGCAGCGCCAGCTCGCCGAGCTGTTCCAGCACCTCGGCCAGCCACGCCGGGCGCTCGCCGTCCCCGGCCACGCTGACCCGCTCGGCCAGGCCGGCGGAGTCGCCGAGCAGTACCGTCGCCACCGCGGCGTCCCCGGCGCGACGGGCCGACTCGGCCACCGTGCGCAGCAGGGCGTCGAGATCGTGGGTGTTGGCCAGGGCCTCGCCGACGGTGGTGAACGAGTCCGCCAGCGCGTCCCGGTGCTGGTGCAGCTCGACGATGCTCGCCTCGAGCCGGTCGGCCATGGCATCCACCGCCGCACCCAGCTGACCGATCTCGTGCGATCCACTCACCCGCGAGCGCGCTCGCAGGTCACCGGCACCGAGCCGGCGGGCGGTGTCGGTCAGCACCTCGAGCGGGCGGGTCAGCCGCCCCGCGAGCACGACCAGCGCGGCGGCGAGCGCCCCGGTGAACACCAGCAGGACGACGAGCCGCGCCATCCCGGGGCGGCCGGCGGCGTCCGGCGCCAGCACCAGGACGGCGTAGGGCAGCTCCGGAGTGATCTCGCGCCGCTGATAGCGCTGGCCGGCGACGGTGCCCTGCGCCCGGCTCGCCGCGGCCGCGACCACGGCCCCCAGATCGGGCTCGGCGGCCCCCTCGGCCGGGGCCAGCGCGATCACCCACCAGCCACCGGCCGCCGTCCGGGCCGAGGGGTTGGCCCCCCGCGCGAGCAGGACGAGCGAGTCGTCGATCAGCAGCCCACGGCGCAGCTCGGCCAGGGTGGCATCGGTGAGCACCGTGACCGCGTTCACCACCCCCACCTGGGTGCCACCGGCGTCGGTGATCGCGACGGCACGGGACAGTAGGGCGGGCGGGCCGGTCAGCGAGTCCCCGGGCGGATCGGCGCACGAGGCGCCCGGCGGCAGCGGGGCGAGCAGGGGCTCGGGCATCGCCCCGGCGATCAGGGTGTCCCCCGCCCAGACCGCCAGCCGGACGCCGGGAGCCTGCGGCGTCGGGCCGCTCGTGGCGCGTGAGCTCGAGCCGGCCAGCGCCGTCCGGGCCTGCTGGGCGTCCAGTCCCGCCCGGTGCGAGAGCTGCTCGGCGAGTGCCCGGGCATCGTGATCGAGGATCCGGCACTGCTGCGCGAGCACCGCGGCAACGGCGGCCTGCGCGCGGGTGAGCGCGGCGTCCTGGGTGCGTGCCGTCGATCGCGGTACCAACACGGTCAGCACGAGCGCGGCCGCCAGCACCGGTCCGATCATCACCCCGGCAAGCACCATGCCCAGGCGTGCCCGAAGGGTCACGCACCCCGCCCTTCCGGCGCCGGCTCGCTCACCGGACACCCGCCAACCCGTGCACTTCTCTGTAGTCGAATGGTGGCACGTAGTAACCAACGACATCCAACCGGGCATGTGCCTCGAGGGTGAGGCGAATCCTTCGATTCCCTCCCGAAGATCTTCGTTCGACCCCGGCGTGCGGCCCTGTCGAGTTGGTTGTGGTGCCCGACTGGAGCAGGATGGGCACTGATCGGTTGGGGCTCGATCCGAGGGAGGCCGTCATCGCCACGACCGCCGTTCAGCCCGGCACCGTCGAGGAGGAACCGGACCCCGTCACGGCCAAGGCCGCGTTGCGCACCCGGATCCGCGCCGAACGTCGGCGCCGGCCGGTTGCTGAGCGCGAGGCGGACGCGCTGGCCCTGGCGGCAGTCGTCCTGGAACTGCCCGAGGTCGCCAAGGCGCGGTGCGTCACCCTCTACGCCTCGATGTCCGGCGAGCCCGACACCGAACCCCTGCGCACGGCGCTGGCCGCGGCCGGGGTGCGGGTGCTGTTGCCGATCGTGCTGCCCGACCGCCGGCTGGAGTGGGCCGAGGACGACGGCGAGTTCGCTCCCCCCGCCGGGCTGGGCGGCCCCGAGCCGACCGGCCCACGGCTGGGTGAGACCGCCGTCCAGGAGGCCGACGTGTTGCTGATCCCCGCGCTGGCGGTCGACACCCTCGGCCGACGACTCGGTCAGGGCGCCGGCTACTACGACCGTGCGCTCGACCTGGCCCACCCCGGGGTGCCGGTGATCGCCCTGGTCCACGACCACGAGGTGCTCGACGCCGCCGTCGAGCCCGTCCCGGTGGAACCCCACGACCGCCTGGTCGAAGCAGTCGCCACCCCCCGTCGGTGTCTGCGCCTGCGATGAGCCGGCGCACGACACCCCGGTGAGCGTCGACGACCTCGGGGGCGTCCTGCTCTTCGCCTCGGCGGTACTGCTGGTGGCGATCGCCGCGGTGCGGCTCAGTCTGCGACTGGGATTGCCGTCGCTGCTGGTCTACCTGGGCCTGGGATTGGGGATCGGGGAGTCCGGCCTCGGGCTGACGTTCGAGAACGCGCAGCTGGCCGGCGTCCTGGGGTACTCGGCCCTGGTGTTGATCCTCGCCGAGGGCGGCCTGACCACGCGATGGACGACGATCCGCGCCTCGATCGCCCCGGCCAGCCTGCTGGCCACCCTGGGCACGGTGGTCTCGATCACGGTCACCGCGGCCGCCGCCTGGCTGCTGTTCGGCTTCACCTGGCAGACGGCGCTGCTGCTGGGGGCCGTGGTCTCGTCCACGGACGCCGCGGCGGTGTTCTCCGTGCTGCGCACCGTGCCGCTGCCCTCGCGACTGGTCGGCATGCTCGAGGCCGAGTCCGGGTTCAACGACGCCCCGGTCGTGATCGCGGTGGTGGCGCTGACCTCGCGCGCCCTGGGCGAGCCGTTCCACGGCTGGTGGTGGCTGATCGGCGAGGCGCTGATCGAACTCGTCGTGGGAGCGGCGATCGGCCTGGCGGTCGGCCGGCTCGGCGCCGAGGGGCTGCGCCGGGTGGCGTTGCCGGCCTCGGGTCTCTACCCGATCGCCGTCCTGGCCCTGGTCGTGTTCGCCTACGGCACGGCGGTGGTCGCGCACGGGTCCGGGTTCCTGGCGGTGTACCTGTCCGCGCTGGTGCTCGGGACCGTCCGGCTGCCGCACCGGGCCGCCGTCCGGGGATTCGCGGAAGGACTGGGCTGGGTCGCGCAGATCGGCCTGTTCGTGTTGCTGGGCCTGCTGGCCTCGCCGTCCCGGCTGCCGCTGGCCGTGCTGCCGGCGGTCGGTGTCGGGTTGGCCCTGCTGCTGCTCGCCCGGCCGCTGTCGGTGCTGGCGAGCGTGACCTGGTTCGGGATTCCGCTGCGCGAGCAGGTCTTCCTGTCGTGGGCCGGGTTGCGGGGCGCGGTGCCGGTCGTGCTGGCCACCGTGCCCTGGAGTCGCGGGCTGCCGGGCAGCGTCGAGATGTTCGACACGGTGTTCGTGCTGGTCGTGGTGTTCACCCTGGTGCAGGGGCCAGCGCTGCCCTGGGTGGCTCGCCGGCTGGGACTGACCGCCGAACTCGAGGCCACCGACCTGGACGTCGAGTCGAGCCCGCTCGGCACCCTGGACGCCGACGTGATCCAGGTGCACGTCGGCCAGACCTCACGGCTGCACGGCGTGGAGCTGTTCGAACTGCGGCTGCCGCCGCGGGCGAACGTGACCCTGGTGGTGCGCGACGGGCAGCCCTTCGTGCCGGGACCGACCACCTCGCTGCGCCATGGCGACGACCTGATCGTGGTCTCGGCGGCCGAGGTGCGCGAGGCCGCGGTGCACCGGCTGCTGGAGGTCAGCCGGGACGGCAAGCTCGCCGGGTGGTTGCGCAGTGCCCCGCGCGGTCGGGGGCGAGCAGCCGGCAGCCGGGTGGTGCCGGAGCGATAGGGCATACTGTTGGCACTCGAGGCGTTAGAGTGCCAATCAGAGTCCCACCAGTCCGACCGAGCTCCCGTGCCCCCAGGAGGATCCTCGTGCCGACGTACGCCTACGCGTGCACCGCGTGCGACCACCGTTTCGAGGCCCAGCAGGCGTTCACCGACGACGCCCTGACCGACTGCCCCGAGTGCCAGGGGCGGCTGCGCAAGCTGTTCAACGCGGTCGGCATCGTGTTCAAGGGGTCGGGCTTCTACCGCACCGACTCCCGGGGCTCCTCGACCTCCAGCTCCCCCGGGTCGACCGGCTCGAACGGCAAGTCCGCCGAGTCGTCCGGCAACGGGTCGTCCGGCTCGGGCTCATCCGAGTCGTCCGGGTCGTCGGGGTCGACCAGCTCGTCGGGGTCGACCAGCTCGAGTTCGTCGAGCGGCAACGGTTCGTCGGGATCGTCCGGGGCGTCGTCCTCGTCGTCGAGCGCCGGGTCGTCGGGCGGATCGTCCACCAGCGCCGCCTGAGGCGGGGCGGCCTCACGCCGCATCCGTGCTGATCAGCGGCAATGACCGACGCCACCGCGTCCGAGGCCTCGCAACGACGACGCCGATTCCTCCACAGCGCGGGTCGGTCGTCCCATCGTCCACAGGCTGCGCCGGCACCCTGACCGGAGCCGACCGGGCCGGGTAGCGTCGCTCGGGTGACTGACTCCTCGAGCACCCCCGCCCCACGGGCCGAGATCGGCGTGATCGGTGGCTCCGGCTTCTACTCCTGGCTGGACGACGCCACCCCGGTTCCGGTGCGCACCCCGTTCGGCGAGCCGAGCGAGACCCCCGTCGTGGGGCACGTCGGCGAACGTGCCGTGGCCTTCATCCCCCGCCACGGCCGCGACCACCGCTTCGCACCCCATCGGGTGAACTACCGCGCCAACCTGTGGGCGCTGCGCGAACTGGGCGTGCGACAGGTGATCGGCCCTTGCGCGGTCGGCTCGCTGCGTGCCGACCTCGGGCCGGGCACCCTGGTGGTGCCCGACCAGGTGATCGACCGCACCTGGGGCCGGGCGCACACGATCTACGACGCCGACGGCACCCTCGAACCCGACGGTTCCCGCGGCTGGGGTTCGTCGCTGGCCCACGTCGCGTTCGCCGATCCCTATTGCCACCGTGGCCGGCGAGCCGTGCTGGCAGCCGCGACCGAGGCGGGCTGGCTTCCGGTGGACGGCGCCACCCTGGTCGTGGTCAACGGGCCGCGGTTCTCGAGCCGGGCCGAGTCGCGCTGGCATGCGGCCACCGGCGGCGACCTGGTCGGCATGACCGGGCTGCCCGAGGCCTCGATCGCGCGCGAGCTGGCCTTGTGCTACACCTCCGTCGCCGTGGTCACCGACCTGGACGCCGGCGTCGAGCACGGTGACGGCGTCACCCACGCGGAGGTGATGGCCACCTTCGCCCGCTCCGTGACCCGACTTCAGTCGGTGCTGTCCCTGGCCGTGGCAGGCCTGGGCGCCGACCGCGAGTGTCCCTGCCGGCGCGCCCTCGACGGCCTCGCCGTTCCGTTCACGGTCGACTGACATGCGATCAGGGCTGTTCGCGCGCTGGGCCGATCCCGGCGCCTGGCCCGAACGCCGGCTGCGGCAGCGCCGGCGGTGGCGGCTCTGGCGGCACCGACTGGCCCGACACCGCCGGCTGGTCGTTGCCGTGCTGCTGGCCGGGTCAATGGCGTTCGGGCTGCGGTCGCTGTCCCCCGCTCCGCCGCCGACCGCCGCCGTGATGACCGCCGGGCGCGATCTCGCCGCCGGCCACACCGTTACTCAGAGCGACATCGTTCCGGCGCGGTGGCCCGTTGAGGCCGTGCCGTCGGGTGCCGTGGACAACCCGATCGGCCGGGTGCTGGCCTCGCCGGCCCGCCGCGGCGAGCCGATCACCGATGCCCGGCTGCTCGGGCCGGGATTGCTGCTGAGCCAACCGGGAACCATTCGGGCCGCCATCGTCAGGCTCGGCTCACCCACCGGCGGACTGGTGCGCACCGGCGATCGGGTCGATGTGCTGGCCGCTTCCGGGACCGCCTCGGTCGCAACGACTTCGACATCAGCCAGTGTCATCGCCGACGATGTTCTGGTACTCGCCGCGCCGCCGAGCAGCGGCTCGGAACCGAGCGGGACGGCGTCCGGATTCGACCTCGCCGGGCCGTTGGCGGCCACCTCCGGCGACGCCGGATCGATGGCGCAGTCCCTGGTGGTCGCGGTGGACCAGGCCACGGCGCTGCGGTTGGCCGCGGCGGGCGGATCGGCATCACTGAGCGTTGTTCTGCGTGGTTCGGGCTGATTTCGACACGCGAGAACACCACGCGGCGTGACGAACGAGGCGATCACCCACTAGGGTGCCTGCCCGTGGCCGCGCGAGCCACGACACAGACGATCCGCCCCCGGAGGCGAACAGAGATGATCAAGGGTTTCAGAGAGTTCCTGATGCGAGGCAACGTGGTTGACCTCGCGGTCGCCGTGGTCATCGGCGGCGCGTTCGCCAAGGTCGTGGAGGGCCTGCTCAACGGGTTGATCAACCCGTTGATCGCCGCGGTGTTCGGCTCGCCGAACCTCGACAACGTCGGCACCTTCGACCTGAACGGCGCCCACTTCTCGATCGGCGTCCTGCTCACCGCCCTGATCAACTTCGTGATCATCGCCGGCGCCATCTACTTCTTCGTCGTCACCCCGATGCAGCGGGTCATGGCGCGCGTCAACCGCAACAAGGAGGAGGCCGCCGCCGAGACCCCGGCCGACGTGGCCCTGCTCACCGAGATCCGCGACCTGCTGCGCACCAACCGCTGATCAGCGAGAGAGCACCGACAGCGCAGAACCTGCACCTCAACACCGGGCATCACCGAACGGCCGTCTCACTCCCAGTGAGGCGGCCGTTCGTTCTGCAGCCAGTCCTCCCGATCATCCTCACGCTCTCGCTCGCGCCAGTCACCACCGGACTCGTCGCGATCGTCGCGGGTCTGCTCGGGCAGCACCGGGTCGTCGGACCGCTCGGATCCGGGCCTCGGCTCGCGACCGCGTTCAGACGCCGCCGACATGGCCGCCTCCATCGAGCACCCGCCGTGCCGCGCCCCCGACGGCGGCCTCCACGTGCATGCCGCGCCGCGGCAGGTGCAGGGCCTCCCGCACCAGGGCCGCGAGTTCCTCGGCACTGCGCTGCACGCCGTCCGAGAGCACCCAGTACGCCACCGACTCGAGCTCGGCGGCGGTGTACAGCGCGACCGGACGCCCCGGGGCCACCTGCGGGAACGCCTGACGCACCCTCGGCCGACCCACGATGATCAAGGTCTCCTTGGTGGCCTGGGCGGCGCCGACCAGGTCACGCCACTGCCCCCGGATCCGCTCGACCTCGGTGCCCGGATCGCAGAACAGGTCCATCGCCGCCACCCGCAGGTAGGTCCACCCGGCCCGCTCCAACGCCTCCCGGCGCTGACGATCGCGGGTGTTCACGCTGGCACACGCGGCGTACCCCGGCCCGTCGACCTCGATGGCCAGCAGCCGCCGTCCGGGCTGGTCGGGGTCGGCCAGGGCGAGCTCCACCGGCCAGTCGGCACACGCCGGGCCGGCCACCACGGGTAGCCCCACCGACTCCAGCCGCTCCCGCAGATCGCGCACCAGCGCATCCAGCGGCGGCGCGGCGTCCGAACCGGTCGGCAATGGCGGGTGGTCACCTCGCCGGTCCGGGTCGGCGGCCATGGCCAGCACGTCGCGCAGCATCCGGGAGCCGTCACTGCGCAGCCGCTCGGGGTCGAGGTCCTCGGCGGTGAAGCAACACACCACGGTGGTCCGACGCCGGGCGCGCGACAGCGCCGTGGTCAGGCAGGCCCGGCCGAAACGGCCGTCCAGCACGCCGAACCGGTGCAGCACCCGACCGTGCGGGGTCCGGGCCAGGCCGATCGAGACGATCACCGCGTCCCGTTCGGCGCCGGGGATGCGGTGGATCGGGCGCACCATGAACGGCTCGGAGATGTCGCCGCCCCAGTGCACGTCCAGCCAGCGGGCGAGCTCGGGCCGGTCGGCCACCTCGAGCCGCAACGCCTCCTCGATCCGCTCGGCATGGCGCGCGCCCAGGGTCACCACCAGCAGTGACTCACCCGGACGCCGCGCCGCGTGCTCGCTGACCAGATCGACCACCCGGGCCACCTCGGCGGCGGCGCTGACCGCCATGTGCTCGCCGGGCGCCGGCACCCCGGTGCCCTCGCGGACGTGTTCGAGGTGCAGCGGCGAGGTCGGCGCGGCCCCGGCGGTGAGGCCCCACGGCTGCGGGTACCCCGACCGCAACGGGTACAGCAACCGACCGTCGCGGGTGCGGTGATCGCGATCGAGGCGGTGCAACGACAGCAACGGGTGCGCCCGCACGGTGCGCAGCACCGACGACAACGTCGGGGACGGCGCCAGCTCGGCGAGGGCGTCGATGACCGACGGTCCGCCGGTCGCGGGCGGCAACCGGCGCCGGTCCCCCGCGACCACCACCTGCTGCGCCCGCGCCAGTGCCGCGGCGCACTCGGGCATGCCCACCTGGCTGGCGTCGTCCACCGCGACCAGGTCGAGCATCGGCACCCCGGGCCGGGCCGGCGACAGGTTGCGGGCCACGGCGTCCGGGCTCATCACCCAGATCGGGCGCAACGCCCCCACCAGCTCACCGGCCCGCGACAGGCTGTCCATCGGCCAGCTCGACCGGTGCCCACGATGCACCTCGGCCAGCAACCAGCGCACCTGATCGGGACGGTTGCGGACGACGTCCACCACCCGCAACGCGACCCCGGCCACCGTCTGAGCCGCCCGGGCGGCGAGCAGCCGGGCGTAACCGTCGCGCAGCGTGTCGACGTGCCGGCGCAACTCGATCGGGTCGTGCCGGGCCAGGCGCGGATCGGACCGGATGATGGTCTCGAGCACCGAGGTCCACCAGGCCAGATCCAGTTCGCCGTCCACGTCCTCGGGCTCCGGACGCCGCTCGGACAGGTCGGCGAGCAACGGGGTCAGGCCCGCGTCGTGCAGCCGCTTCATGCGCACCCGCCGTTGCGGCTGGGCGAGCAGGCCGTCGGCGTCCGCGCACAGGTCGGCGAGCCGCTGCCGCAGCCGGTCGGGCTCCAGCGAGCTGAGCTCGGGCGTCCCGGTGCCGTCCAGCACGCGCGCCAGCACCTGCAGGGCCAGCTCGAGGCGGTGCACGGAGCCGTCGGCGGCGTCCAGTCCCGTCGGCACCCGGGGCCAGCCGCCGCCAGGCGACAGCTCCAGCCACTGCCGCCGCTGCTCGGCGGCCAACTGCAACCGGTCGTGCAGATCGGGCAGGTGGGTCCCCGGGCGCACCAGCGCGGCCGCCCGACGTCGCATCGCCCGGCGCGCCAACCACCCCGACTGCTCGTGGTCGGCCTCCGGCGACAGGGCCGCCACCAGGTCGGCGATCGGCTGCTCGAACACGGCCGGGGTCAGCACGTCGAGGGTCTCGCGGACGGCGATCAGCAACTCGAGCTGAGGCCGCCAGCCGGCCACGGTGTGGGCCGGCTCGAGGCCTGCGGCGAGCGCGAGTTCGGTCATCGCCTCGATGGCCTGCGGCAGCACCTCCCGAGCGGCCCGGGCTGCGGCCAGTGCCTCGGCTGCCTCGGCGTCGGTGGCGACCTTGGCGTCCAGCCATCGGGTGTCGACCCGGGTCTGGTGGAACGCGCCCAGCTCGGCGACCTGGCGCAGGTCGACCCGCAGGCTGTCGCGGCGCGCGGTGTCCAGCTGGCGGCAGGTGTCCATCGGCAACCGGACCCGGGTGCGCGGCGGGTTGTCCGAGGCCATGAGTTCGGCCAGCGCCACCATGGCGTCGTAGGCCGAGACCCCCCACGGGTCACGCCGGGTGTGCAACGCCTGGGAGGCACCGGCCAGGGCCTCCGCCGCCCGCCGCACCTGCGCGGCGGCCACTGCCTCGGCCTGGGCAGCGCGCCGTCCGGCGACCGCGGCGGCGCCCGAGGACTCGCCCGCGGGCGCAGCGGGGGCACCGGCATCGGCGATCGCCGCCTGCAGTCCGGCACCCAACGTGGCAAGGATCTTGGGTCGGTCGCCCACCCCGTCGTGCAGGTCGAGCACCAGCTCACCCAGTCCGGCCTCGCCGAACCGGCGGATCAGGGCGTCGGCGGTGCCGCGGTGGGGCGTCACCACGACGGCGCGGCGTCCGCGGGCGACCAGGGTGGCGACCGTGGCGGCGAGGGTGTGCGTCAGCCCGGTGCCGGGCGGCCCCTCGATGACCACGTGCGAGCCGCCGAGCGCGGCGTCCACCGCGGCCCGCTGGGCGCAGTCGAGGTCGAAGGCGACGTCGTCGCTCTCGGGCTCGGGGTCCAGGACGACGAACGGCGCCGTCGCGCGCAGCCGCTCGGCCTCGTCGGGCGACGGTTCGGACGACGGCCGCAGCGCCGTGAGGTCCATCGACGGCGTGGCGTTGGCCAGCCGGCCGAGCAGCGGGTGGATCTCGAGAGCCAGCCGCGCGGCGTCCAGATCGGCGATGAGCGCATCGGACCCGGCGGTGAAGCTGCCCACCACCAGGCGCCGGTCGATGGCGAACCCCGCGACGGCCTGGCACAGGTCCTCGAGCAGGGCGTAGACCGGCCGGGGGTCGAAGCCGTCGACACCGAACGACAATCCGCCCAGGGCGGAGGCGTCCAGCTCGACGCCGTGCGCGGTGCCGAGCCGGCGGACCACCTCGGGGTTGACGATCGCGGTGTCGTCCAGGTCGAGCTCGTAGTCGTCCTGCCCCGCGCCGCGCGGGTGCAGGGTGCAACTGCGCAGCAGCACCGGCGCGCCGCTCGGCCCGCCCCGCCACGAGACCAACCCGGCGGCGAGGTAGCACGACCGCACGCCCCGCTCGGCGGCCAGGGCCTCGGCGCTGGCGGCGATCGCTCGCGCCCGCCGACGGGCCACCGCGTGGGCCGCGGGCTCGCGGACCAGGCTGGACAACCGGGTCGAGCGACCGGCCATCAGGGTGGCCAGGCCCGAGGGGTGGGCGTGCGTGAGATCCAGGACGTCGTTCTCGACGTCCCCGATCAGGGTGTCGGGCAGCCGGGCCGCGGCGAGGGTGGCGCGCCAGCGGTCGACCGCCGCGAGCGGCGGTTCGGCGTCGTCCTCGGTGGCGTCCTCGGTGGCGGGTATCGGCGCGTCCGGCTGAACGTTCTCGGGCACAACGACTACCGTCGGCTCGACGCTGGCGGTCTCCGGGGTGCCGGCGGAGGGCACGGACCCACCGGACGCCACGGGTTCACCGAGCTCGACGGGCTCGGTGGACTCGACGGAGGTCGCGGGTCCGGCGTGGTGGCGCGCCCGGGGGTGTCGCGTCGCGACACGGTCGGGCAGCGCTTCGTGAACCACGAATCCACGCTAACCGCCCGTTGCCGCCCGCCGGGTGAGCCAGGGCGGCGCGTCGCCGCCCACCTCGAGACGGTCCGGCTCAGGCGGCCAACAACATCGCCAGGACAGCCGTGTCGGGATCACACAACGGGTCCACCCCGACCTGGCTGACCAGGCGGGTGACGGTGCCGTCGACCTCGGCCTCGACCCAGGCGGCACGGTGTTCCAGGCCCAGGTGCGGCAGCCCGGGCAGCAAGACGCAGCCGGACGCCGACCCTGCGGCCTCGGGAGTCGAGGGACGGGACTCGGCGGGCGGGTGCAGCAGGATCAGCGCGGGCGGGGCCTGGTGGCTGAACTGTCCGGGGCGGGGTGCCCCCTCGCCGAGCACGGGTCCGGCCAGCGTGACCAGACCGACGGTGCCGGGCTGCGGATCGTCGGGCACGTCGTCCACCGCGCGGTAGACCGCGGTCGTGGGAACCAGGCCGGGCACGGCGGCCAGCCGGACGGCGAGCGCGAGGAACTGCGCCCACTCCCGGGTCGAGGCCGGCCAGCGGCCGGACACGACGAACCCGGACAGCTGCCGGTCACCCCCGGCGAACGGGGAGACTTCGACGGGCGGCATGGCGACCTCCCGATTGGGTCGGAGCGCTGCGGCGCAACGCCTCCCTGTGCGTGCAGGGTGCGGGCTGATGGCGTTGGCACACAAGGGGTGCCGAGTGCCAATCGGCCGTCGCGACACCGAGGTGACGGCGTCCTGGGCACGAGAACACAGCGGGTGAGGCCGTTCGATGTGAACAGCCTCACCCGGTCGGCCCACAGGCCGACAGCGGATGGCGCGTCGCCGTTGACGGCCACCACGTGCTGTGGGGCGGCGGCCGGTGGCCGTCGCCGAACCCGCTCAGCCCAGCCACTCACCCGGCAGGAAGGCCTCGCGCTGGCGCGCGTGGGCGGTCACCTCGGCCGACGCCGCGCGCTCGGCGGCCACGCGGGCGTGCTGCGCCCGCTGGTGGACGTGGATCTCCTCCATCCGCGTGCGGCACCGGATCAGGGCATGCGATGCCGCCATGCGCCAGCTCTGGCCGGTGTGCGGCCGGTGCAGTGCTCCGTTGAGCAACTCCTCCATCGAGGAGTACCGCGCCAGGAGATGGTCGAGCACGTTGCCGGTCGGGCCGCTGACGGCCGAGCCGATGGTCGGTGAGGGCCCGACCTCGGACTCCACCAGGGCGCTGGTGAGCACCTGGGCGAGTTCCAGGTCCTCGGTCAGCCAGCGTTGCCACGGCACCTGGCTGCTGTGATCACGAACCGAGGCCCCCAGGGCGAGCAACAGGGCGTCGACCTGCAGGTCGAGGGCGAGCCGGATGAGGTGGAGCTCGGCGTGCTCGGGATGCGAGGTGTCACGGCGAGCGAAATCGGGCTCCAACCCGCTCACCGAGAGCGCGTGCATCTGGGAATGGTCGATGGCCGTCATGCGGAACACGTCCTTTCGGTGCCCTACTGCCCCGTAGAGCTGGGCGAGCATGTCGGAAGGCTGAGGGATCCGGGTCATGCCTGGCGCAGCGAGGAGGCACCGGTGGACGGGCCAGTCGGGAGGCGGTGACCCTTCGGTCACCATTGGTTACATTTCGTAACACAGCAGACATCTATCCTTGATGCCCGCGTGTTACCCATAGTGCCCGGTGTGATGGAGGTGACACCCGGGTCCAAGGTCATGGTTGCGCGACCTCGCCCTCGGCATCAAGCGCCGATTCGGGTGGCGCGCACCACCGCGCGAGGCGCCCCCGACACTGTTGGCAATTGCCGCGCGAATGCCGTTGTACCGGAATCGTTTACAGCGCCGACCGGCCGGCCACGGCCCCCCGGGCGCCGGCCCGGGGTGAGCGCACCGGAACGACGCCGGGAGCGCGCCGGGAGCCCGCCTCCTGCGATCGGCGACCCCTCGCGAGGGCTCACCGGCGACGCCCGGTGATAAAGAGGACAAATTACTCTGAGTCACCTCGCGCACGATTATTGTTCGACTCGAGGCTCATCGTCGCGGTCGGTCAGGTCGTCGCGCCCGAGGTCGTCGTCCCACCACCGGGAGCCGTGCCCGAGCCGGAACCGGGCGCGGAACCCGAACCGGAACCCGGGACCCCGCCGTCGTGATCATCGAACCCTGGGCCGTCCCCGTCGCCGTCACCATGACCACCGCGGGGTATCCCCGCCAGGATCTGCTCAGCCGTATAGCTGCCGTCGGCGGCGCGCGCGCCCTGCACGAACACCACCTCCCCGACCTTCAGTGCACTGACGGTCGTGGCGCTCGGGCCCCGCACCACGGTCTTCGCGGTGGTGACGACGGTGACCGAGGCGCCGTTGCGGGCACGCAGCACCAGCCTCCCATCGGCCACGGACGTGATCACCCCGGCGGTCATCCGACTGTCGTCGAACCGGCCCGGACCCTGCCCGCGTCCGCCACCCGGCGCACCGCCGGGTAGCAGACCCTCACCCCGGCCTGGCTGATTCGGGTCGCCGCCATGCCCATCGCCCCGCGCGCCACCACGCGGCCCGGACGCCGTGCGCCCGGTCTGCCCGTCACCCCGCCCGTCGGCCAGCGCGGTGCCGGCCAGGAACCCGCCGAGCCCGAGCGCTGCCACGAGGGCGACGCCGCCGGCGATGACCCGCGAGCGCGACAAGCGCGGCCGCGGCAACTGCCCGCCGGGCGGGTCGGCGTCCGGCGGTGCGTCGAGGGAGGGCGCCGCCCCCGCCGGCCCCGAGGGGATGGAATCCGGCGAGGACGACGCACTCGTCGAGCCGACCGGCCCCTGATCCGCCCCCGCCGTGCTCGGGGGCGGAACCGCCCAGGATGGGGTGTCGGGGGACTGATCGCTCATGACCTCAACCATCGCCGGTCAGCTCGAGCCGGGCCTGCGACAGGCCTGAGAGCCAGCTGTGAAATGCGCCCGCCGTGAACCCGCTCAGCCGGCCGAGGCCAGGCCGATCACCACGTTCACCGTCGTGGCCAGCACCACCGTGCCGAAGACGTACGACAGCAGGCAGTGCACCAGGGCCGTGCGCCGGATCTCACCCGAGGAGAGGTTGGTGTCCGAGACCTGATAGGTCATGCCCAAGGTGAAGGCCACGTAGGCGAAGTCGCTGTAGCGGGCCGGCTCGGTGCCCGCGAAGTCGATGCCGCCGTCCGGGCCGGAGTAGTACAGCCGGGCGTAGCGCAGCGTGTAGACGGTGTGCACCACCACCCACGACAGCACCACCACGAGCACGCCGAGCAGGCCCCGAACCAGCCGGTCACCCGACCCGCCGCCGAGCAGCAGGTGGCCGACCGAGACCAGGCTGGCGACGCAGGCGATCAGGACGGCGAACTCGGTGCCGACCATGCCGCTGGCCTCCTCCAGATCGGCATGGGCGGCCGTCTGCGTGGCGTCCATGGGGCCGATCACCGACCAGGTGCGGGCCAGATAGGCCAGCGCCCCGACCGACCATCCCATCGCCAGCGCGTAGTCGCCGTGGCCCGCCACGGCGTACCAGGCGGTTCCCGCTGCACCACCGACCACGGCCGCGGCCACCAGACGCAGCCCGGACCGCCGCCCGGTCATCTGCTGTACCTGCATGATCAAGACCTCTCCCGAGCACGGATCAGCCCGTATCGTCGCGCATGCCCTCGGATGCGGTATCGCCCTGGGTCTCTGTCAGGATCGTGCGATGGCCGACGACTCCCACCGCTGGATCACCATCGACCGCCTCGACGAGGGCGTCTACCTGGCGCGCAACCGCCGGGGCCTCGAACTGCGCTTCGGCAGCAAGGACCCCGAGGGCTTCACACCGGTCGAACTGTTGCTGGCGGCGATCGCCGGGTGCTCGGCCGTCGACGTCGACGTGGTGACCGGACGCCGCAGCGCGGCCACCTCGTTCAGCGCCCGGGTCGACGCCCAGGCGGTGCGCGACGAAGGCGGCAACATCCTGCGCGACATCGAGCTCACCTTCCGGGTGCGCTTCCCCGAGGGGGCGGACGGCGACGCGGCGCGGGCCGCGCTGCCCCGCGCCGTCCAGACCTCGCACGACCGCACCTGCACGGTCTCGCGGACCATCGAGGCCGGGGTGCCGGTGACCGTTCGGGTCGACTGACGGCCCGACTGGCGATCGGGCCGACGAATCGGCGCGAGCGGCTCGATAGCGTGGGGGACGTGCCGCACACCGTCTCGTACCGGGTGTACTACGAGGACACCGACAGCCTCGGCGTCGTCTACTACGCCAACTACTTCAAGTTCATCGAGCGGGGGCGCACCGAGTACCTGGCCGCTCACGGCCAGGACGTCGCCACCCTCAACGCCAGCGGCGTGCTGGTCGTGGTCCATTCGGTGACCGCCAACTTCCGCCGCAGCGCCCGCCTGGGCGAGATGCTCGACGTGGTCACGAGCTTCACGGTGAAGTCACCGTTTCGCGGTCGCTTCGCGCAACGGATCGAGCGGGACGGCGAGCTGATCGTCGAGGCCACGGTCGATGTCGCCTGCCTGAACCCCGAGCAACGGCTGATCGAACTGCCGCCGGCGCTGCGAGCCCTCGCCGACTCCTGAGCGAGCAACATCAAGCGAGCAACATCACCTGCTCGCGCGCACACGCACGAAGAACGGCCCAATTCCCCCGTGGGGCGCCGTCCTAGACTGAGCGAGCTAAGGGTAGGCATACCTCAGAACGGATCGCGATGGTCACCTCCGGAACACTCGCCGAGCTGCGCAGCGGGCAACAGGCTCACATCGCGCAGATCGACCCGGCGATCCCGGAGTTGTTGCGATTGCGCCTGCGGCATTTGGGATTTCGCCCCGGTACCCGGGTCGAGGTGATCCGCCGGGCACCGTTCGGCGGGCCGTCCGTGTACCGGTTGAGCGACTACGACCTGTGCCTGCGACGCGAGCACGCCCGGCACGTCCTGCTCGGCGAGGCGGCGGGATGAGCCCCGTCGCGAGCCCCACCCGGATCGCCCTGCTCGGCAGCCCGAACGCCGGCAAGACGACGATCTTCAACCACCTCACGGGGCTGCGCGCTCGCACCGCCAACTACCCCGGCGTCACCGTCACCCGCACCGAGGGGCTGGCCCAGACCCCGCTCGGCCCGGTCGCGATCGAGGACGTTCCCGGCACCTACAGCCTCACGGCCATGAGCCCGGACGAGCAGGTCGTGGTCGATCTGCTCGAGGGCACCCTGGACGGTTGCCCGGCGCCGGACGCCCTGGTGGTCGTGCTCGATGCCACCACCCTGCGCCGCAGCCTGACCCTGGCGGCGCAGGCGTTGCAGCTCGACCGCCCGGTGATCGTCGCGGTGACCATGCTCGACGAGCTCGAGGCACGGGGCGGCGAGCTGGACGTCGGGGCGCTGGGCCGGGCGGTCGGCGTCCGGGTGGTGGGTCTGACCGCGCACAAGGGCGTCGGGATCGCCGGACTGGCCGCCGAGTTGGGCCGGCCGTCGACCTGGCCCGCTCCCCCGGTGCTGCCCCCCGTGGACGACGACGAGCTGGCCGCGTGGGCCGCCTCGGTGCTGGCGGCGTCCGGCTATCGGGCGCCCGCGGCCGACCGGCGCACGGCGGCCATCGACCGCCTGCTGCTGCACCCGGTCTGGGGCGGGCTGGTGTTCCTCGCCGTGATGTTCGTGTTCTTCCAGCTCATCTTCACCGTGGCTGCCCCGCTGCAGGACGGTCTGGAATGGCTGCTCGGGGTGCTCGCCGGCTGGACCGCCTCGACCCTCGGGCACAACGTGATCGGGGCGTTCCTGTCCGAGGCGGTGATCGGTGGCGTCGGATCGGTGCTGGTGTTCGTGCCGCAGATCGCCTTGCTGTTCCTGATCATCGCGGCGCTGGAGAGCGTCGGCTACATGGCTCGCGCGGCCTACCTGATGGACCGGATCATGGCCCTGACCGGGCTGGACGGGCGGGCGTTCGTGGCGATGCTGTCGTCGTTCGCCTGCGCCGTGCCGGGCATCATGGCGACCCGCACCATCCCGTCGTCCAAGACCCGGATCGCGACCATCCTCAGCGCTCCGCTGGTGCCCTGTTCGGCGCGGCTACCGGTGTACGTGCTGCTGATCGGCCTGCTGGTGCCGGCCGGCCACCGCTGGGGACCGGTGCAGCAACAGGGTGTGGCGATGTTCGCGCTGTACCTGGTGGGCGGCCTGTCGGCCATGGTCTCGGCCCGGCTGCTGCGCTCGACGGTGTTGCGCGGCGAACTGGTGCCGTTCTACCTGGAGATGCCGCCGTACCGGCTGCCCGGGCTGCGCTCGGTACTGGTCATCATGTGGGGCTCCGTGGCGATGTTCCTGCGCAAGGCCGGCACCATCATCTTCGGCACCGCGGTCGTGCTCTGGATGCTGCTGGCCTTCCCCACTCGGGACGCCGAGACCGCCGGGATGCCGCCGGCTCCGGCGAGCGCCTACGTCCTGGAGCACTCCTACGCCGCCGGGATCGGGTCGGCGATCGAGCCGGTCTTCGCACCGCTCGGGTTCGACTGGCGCATCGACCTGGGGCTGGTCGGGGCGATGTCGGCGCGCGAGGTGTTCGTCGCGACGCTGGGCCAGGTCGCCGCCGCCGCCGATCCCGAGCACCCGGCGACCTCGTTGCGCCAGGCGACCTACCTCGACGGGCCGCACCGTGGTGAGCCGCTGTTCTCGGCCCCCACGGTGGTGGCGCTGCTGGCCTGGTTCGTCTACGCCCTGCAGTGCATGTCGACGGTGGCGGTCATGCGCCGCGAGACCGGGTCGTGGCGATGGCCCGCGCTCGCCTTCGGCTACCTGTTCGTGATCGCCTACGGCATGGCCTTCCTGGCCCACGAGGTCACGGTGTGGCTCACGTGAGGCGGTGGACGGCATGACGCAGCCGATGCACCCGGTCGCGACCGAACGCTGCGAGGTGGTGCGCTGGGTGGTGCCCGGGTACCCGCTGGCCGCCCTCGCCGATCAGCTGCACCGCAGCAGGCCGTTGCGCGCCCTGCTGGACGACGGCACGCTCACGGGGGTGGACGTGCGCGCCGACGGCGTCGAGCTGCACCTGGCACCGGCGCTCAGCTGGCGGCGCGAGGGCGCGGCAGTGCGCACCGCGCTGACCGCGGCGCTGGCCCAGGCCCTGCCGGCCTCCGGCTGCCTGACCGGTGCCGGGTGCGCGCCCACGGGCTGCACCTCGTGCCCGGTGTCGTCGTTGCCCCGGCACTGACCGGCCGGCCTCAGCCGATCGCCCCCGCGACGAACCTCCGGGCCCGGGCGCGCACCAGCTCCGCGGGTTCACCGCGCCGCACCTGGCCGGCCGCGGCGACCATCACGCCCATCACCAGGCCGGCCACCCCGACGACGTCCTCGGCGCCGGTGGCCCGCAAGGCCTCGACCAGCGGGCGGACCAACTCGGCGTGCAGTTCGACCACCCGCACCCGGCAGGGTTCGGGCAACTCCGGGCCGCTGTACTGGGCGACCGGTAGGTGTCCGTCGAGCGCAGCGCCGAGGGCGGCGTCCACGAAGGCCTCGATCTGAGCGGCAGGCGTCCTGGCCTGCGCGACCGCCGCGCCGACCAGGGCGGTGCTGCGCGCGAACAGCTCCTCGACCGCGACCGCGAGGAGCGCCCCGCTGGAGGCGAAGTACTGGTAGACGCTGCTGCGGGCCAATCCCGCGGACGACGCCACCGCCGCCGGGGTCACCGCCGCCGGGCCGTCGGACCCCAGCAGACCTGCGGCGGCATCAACGATCGCCGTCCGGCGCAGGACGTGGTGTTCGGCCACGGTGGGGGCCTCGATTCTCGGCATCCGCCCATTGTCACCCGAGGACCTCGAATGGTCTTGCGACGACACCAACGCCCCGACCGCTGACACCACCGACCACAGCTCGTACGATGCCGACATGAGTGTCGACAACAGCGCGACCGGCGCCGAACCCGGCCGGACCCCCGCGCTCGACCGAGCCGGCTGGGCAGCCCTGCTCTCGCTCGGCTTCGGCGTCTCGCTGGTCATCATGGACGCCACGATCGTGAACGTGTCGTTGCCGGTGGTGATGGCCGATCTCGGGCTGGACGGCTCGGATGCCCAGTGGCTCAACGCCTCCTACGCCCTGATGTTCGCCGCACTGCTGTTGACCGTGGGCCGCTTCGGTGACCTGCACGGACGGCGCAAGGTCTTCGCCGCCGGCATGATCGTGTTCATGGCCTCCTCGGTGGTGGCCGGCTCGAGCACCAACGGCGTCATGTTGATCGCCGCGCGGCTGGTGCAGGGCATCGGCGCCGCCATGATCGTGCCGAGCACGCTGTCGACCCTCAACGCCACCTTCACCGGCCGCGCCCGCACCATCGCGTTCGCGGTCTGGGGCTCGGCGATCGGTGGCATGGCGGCGATCGGCCCGCTGATCGGTGGCTGGCTGACCACGGACGTGTCGTGGCGCTGGGCGTTCTGGCTCAACATCCCGGTCGGCCTGCTGGTCATGGTCGGCATCGTGCGCGCCGTCCCCGAGACCCGTGACGCCGGCGCGACACCCGGCTCGGACCCGCTCGGCGTGCTGCTCTCGGCCGTCGGCATGGGCGCGCTGGTGTTCGCCCTGATCGAGTCGTCGTGGTTCGGCTGGTGGCGCGGCGAGGACGGCGGGCTGTCGCCGGTACCGTTCGCGCTCGCCGCCGGGCTGATGCTGATGGTCGGGTTCGTGGTGGTCGAACGCTCTCGCGCGCGGCGCGGCGTCCATGCCCTGGTCGACCTGGACCTGTTCCGGCTGAGGGGTTTTCGCTGGGGTGTGATCGCCGCCCTGGTGGTCGCCTTCGGCGAGTTCGGGTTGCTGTTCACGCTGCCGCTGCTGATGCAGGGCACGTTGGGCTACTCGGCACTCGGCACCGGCGGCGTGATCCTGGTACTGGCCCTGGGTACCTTCTTCGCCTCGGGCGCGCTGCCGCAGCTGTCGGGCCGGGTCAGCCAGCGGACCATCGTGCAGATCGGGCTGCTGCTCGAGGCCGTTGCCGTCGGCGGGCTGGCCCTGACGCTGTCGACCTCGGTGGCCACCGGGACGCTGTGCGGCTGGCTGTTCCTCTATGGCGCCGGGGTCGGCATGGCCACCGCGCAGCTCACCTCGTTGCTGCTGGCCGACGTGCCGATCCAGGAGAGCGGCCAGGCGTCCGGGCTGCAGAGTTCGGTACGCCAGGTCGGCTCGGCGCTCGGGGTGGCGCTGCTCGGCGGCCTGCTGGTCGCCCGGCTCGCGGCGACCACGCGCGACAACCTGACCGCGCTCGGGCTACCGGCCCAGGCCGTGGACGGCGTGGCGTCCGCGGTCAAGGACAGCGCCGGCATCGCGATCGCCGGGCTGCAGGCGCGAGCCGGCGGCGAGGCCGTTGCCTCGGCCGCAGCCGAGGCGATGATCACCGCCAGCCGGACCACGACCGGCGTCGCCGCCCTGGTGCTGCTGCTCGGCGTCCTGGCGACCCTGGCCCTCCCCCGCCAGGGCCGGACGACGCCACCATCGCATGATCAAGTCCCCGAATCGGCGGCCAATCAGGCCTCGTGACAGCCGATCCAGGGACTTGATCTTGATCCGGAGCCTGCGCGCTCAGCGGACGGCCGCCGGGGCGGGCTCGTCGGGCTGGGGTTCGCGAGCGCCGAACGTCAGCGACGTCACGGTCACCACGGCCAGGATCGCCACGATGACGCCCAGCGAGAGCAGGGTCGGCACCTCAGGCACCCAGGCCCAGACGCCGTGCGCCCAGTGCATCACCAGTTTGGCGCCGATGAACGCCAAGATCAGCGCCAGGCCGTAGCCCAGATGGGTCAGCTTGCTCAACGCGCCCTCGAGCACGAAGTAGAGGGCGCGCAGGCCGAGCAGGGCGAAGGCGTTCGTGGCGAAGACCAGGTAGGCGTCGCCGGTGATGCCGTACACCGCGGGCACCGAGTCGATCGCGAACACCACGTCGGTGGCCAGGATCGCCACCGTCGCCAGCGCCAGCGGGGTGAGCGCGCGGCGTCCGGCATGCTCGCTCGACCGGACCGTCATGCGGGTGCCCCGATAGCCGTCGGTCACCGGCATGACCCGGCGGATCAGCCGGACGCTGCGCAGCGAGCTGACGTCCAGCGTGGCGGTGGTGTGGCTCATCGCGTCCCGCAGCACCTTGACCGCGGTGACCAGCAGAACGGCACCGAACAGCAGGAAGGCCCAGGCGAACGTCGAGATCAGTTGCGCGCCCAGGGCGATGAAGATGCCGCGCAGCACCAGGGCACCGGCCACCCCGATCAGCAACACGCGTTGCTGCAGCTGCCGCGGCACGGCGAAGGAGCTCAGCAGCAGGATGAAGATGAACAGGTTGTCGATCGACAGCGACTTCTCGACCAGGTAGCCGGTGTAGTACTCGAGGCCGCGCTGGTCGCCGTAGGACGACCAGATCCAGCCACCGAAGGCCAACGGGATCGCGATGTAGAACGCCGACCAGCCGAGCGCCTCGCGCATGGAGACCTCGTGCGGACGACGCGTGATCAGGAAGTCGACGGCCAACAGCAGGACGACGGCACCGATGGTCAGTGCCCACAGCAGTGGGGTGCCCACGGGGGCATCGATCACGGGAACTCCTCAGCACGTCACGGCTGAGGTCTCCTTCGCCGGGCGAGCTCGGTGGGTGCACCGGGCGGCGTCCGGCCCCGCACCGGGAGCATCGCGGGATGCTCGTGATGACCGGACACGGAGTTGGGAAGTACTCCCCTCGGGGTCGAGGCTAGCCAGAGTCTTGCATTTACGCAACACCGCAGTGTTCTAATTGGCCCATGTGGATCGACGCCTGCGCGGCTGATGCGCGATGACCCGCGGTGAACTGCTCACCGCGGCCGGGTTCCTGGTGGTCGTGGCGCTCTACGCGGGCCTGTCCACGGTGTGGACCAGTACCGACCCCGGCTGGTACGACGCGCTGGCCAAGCCCGCCTGGCAACCGCCCCCGGTGGTCTTCGGCGTGATGTGGCCGTTGAACTTCCTGGCGCTGTCGGTCGCCGGCATCGCGGTCTCGGTCAACTCACCGTCGAATCGGGCCTGGACGGCGCTGGGCGTGTTCGCGGTCTCGGTCGTCTTCGCCCTCGCATGGGCCTACCTGTTCTACGTGCCGCACGCACTCGGGCCGGCCACCGTGGCCCTAGCCTCCGCGGCGGTGATCACCTGGGTGCTGGTGATCGTGACCTGGCGGGCGCTGCCGTGGGCGGGCGCCGTCCTGATCCCGTATGCGCTGTGGATGAGCATCGCCACCAGCCTGTCGGTGGGTTACTGGCAGTTGGCCCGCGCTCACTGAGCGGATCGCTGCTCCGGACGCGGTCCGGTCAACGCTGCGGTGGCCAGGTGCATCAACCCGAGGACGGCGGCCGGCATGGTCACCGCGGCCAGCGAGACCGGCACCCGCCAGGTGATGTCGCCGACGCCGAGCAGCGCAGCGATCACCGCTCCGAGCACCAGCCCGACCACCGGGGTCACCGCGACGAGCAACAACAGTTCGCCTGCCAGTCGGGGACGCCGCCAGCCGTAGAAGGCGAGCACACCGGTGGCCGCGACGATGCATGCGACGCGCACCGGTCCGTAGGTGTCCTCGGCCTCGGCCCAGCCTCCGGACGGCACGACGGCCCACGCGGCCAGCACCACCAGCCCAGCGGTGGCGGCGGTGAGCACCGGCGCCTCGGCGTCCGGGTGCCGCCAGGCCAGCAACGCCAGGACGACACTCGGCGCCAGCCACGACGCCGACAGCCCGACACCGGTCCAGCCGCCCGGGTCGGCCATCGCCTCGGCGACCAGGACGGTCACCGCGACCAGGCTGAACACGGCGGTCATGCCGAGGGTCACCCGGCGCAGGATCCGCGCACCCCGCAAGTCCCCGCGGGCGATGGCCGACGAGAACGGCGTCGAGGCCGGGGTGGCGGCCCGGTGGCGCCGCGGGCCGTGCATCGGGGCCAGGTGCGGCAGGTGAACGACGGGTCCATGGGACGAGGCCATGACACACCTCTCAGCGAGGTTCGGCCGGGCCTGGCCGATACCTCGACCGTGGCACGTCGGGGCCTGCCCGACGAGGGCAGGACGTCCCGGCTGCGGGTCGGCCATAACCTCGTCGACCTTCGGCGCCGATGCTGACACGATCATGGGCGACAGGAGGGATCACTCATGACCCAGCAGGTGCCGGAGTCCCGGCACACCGAACACGGCGACCGCGACGCGGCACGCGGCGGCGAGATCCTGCGCACCGTCGTGGGTTCCGGCGTCCACGGCATCGCGATCGAGGGCACCGACGACCACGACGAGCTGGGCATCTACGTCGAGCCGGCCACCTCGGCGCTCGGGTTCACTCGGCCGAGTGAACACTATGTCTGGCGCACTCAGCCGGAGGGCGCCCGCTCGGGGCCGGGTGACACCGACCTGGTGATGTACTCGGTGCGCAAGTACCTGCGGCTGGCGGTCAAGGGCAACCCCACCGCCCTGTTGCCGCTGTACGCGCCCGCGGCCGACGTCCTGGTGACCAGCGAACTGGGTGAGGAGCTGCGTGCTCTGGCGCCGAAGATCCTCTCTCAGCGCGCCGTCCGGCGGTTCCTGGGCTACATGGAATCCCAGCGCGCTCGGCTGCGCGGTGACGGCCCGCGACACGGCGTCCCGAACCGGCCCGAGTTGGTCGCTCGGTACGGGTACGACGTCAAGTACGCCTCGCACGCCCTGCGGCTGGCCTACCAGGGGCTCGAGGTCGCCCGGCACGGCCGGCTGACCTTGCCGATGCCGGACGCCGAGCGCGAGCACGTGCGCGCGGTCAAGCGCGGCGAGCGGGGCGAGCTGGCCACCGTGCTCGACGACATCGCCGCGGTGCAGGCGCAGGTCGAGGCCGTGCTGGCCGACGGCACGTCGCCACTGGCCGAGGACGCCGACGTCGCTGCGGTCACCGCCTGGTCGGTGCAGGCCCACCGGCGCCACTGGGGGTGGGCATGATCCTCACGTTGAGCACCACCTACCAGCCGGCCACCGATCTGGGGTACCTGCTGCACAAGCACCCCGCCAAGGTGCAGACCTTCGAGGTGGCGGCGGGCAGCGCGCACGTCTTCTACCCTCGGGCGGACGACGCGCGCTGCACCGCCGCGCTGCTGGTCGAGGTCGATCCCATCGCGCTGGTCCGTGGCCGAACCGACGGCGGCCGAGGCCGCCGCGACGCCCCGCCGGAGTCGTTCTCGCTCGGGCAGTACGTCAACGATCGGCCGTACGCGGCGTCCAGCCTGCTGGCAGTGGCGCTCGGGTCGGTGTTCCGGACGGCGCTGTCCGGGCGGTGCGCCGCCAAGCCCGAGCTGGCCGCCGCCGAGCTGCCGCTGCAGGTTCACGTGCCGGTGCTGCCCTGCCGTGGTGGGGCCGAGCTGGCGCGAAACCTGTTCGAGCCCTTGGGGTGGCGGGTCGAGGCGAGCGCCATCGCCCTGGACGACACCATGCCCCAGTGGGGTGATTCCCGTTTCGTCGACCTGCGGCTGACCGGCCGGCTGCGGCTGGCCGACGCCCTGAACCACCTGTACGTCCTGTTGCCGGTGCTGGACGACGCCAAGCACTACTGGGTCAGCCCCGAGGAAGTCGACAAGCTCATCCGGGCCGGGGGCGACTGGCTGGCCGGGCACCCGCTGCGCGAGCTGATCACCCGGCGGTACCTGTCCCATCGGCGCGCCCTGACCCGCACCGCGCTCGATCGGCTGGCCGAGGCGGACGACGCCGTCTCCGACACCGATTCCGCCGTCGAGATCGACGAGGAGCCGGCTGATCGTCCGACGCCGCTGGCCGAGCAGCGTCGGGGCGCCGTCCTGGCCGTGCTGCACGCCGAGGACGTGCACCGGGTCGGCGACCTCGGCTGCGGCTCGGGCGCGCTCACCCAGGTGCTGCTGGCCGATCGCCAGTTCACGACGGTGGTGGCGGCGGACGTCTCCGCGCGGGCGCTCACCCTGGCCGAACGACGGCTGCGGCTCGACCGCATGCCCGATCACCAGCGCGAGCGGCTGCAGCTGCTGCAGACCTCACTGACCTACCGCGACACCCGGCTGGCCGGGCTGGACGCCATCGTGCTGATGGAGGTGATCGAGCACCTCGACCCACCGCGACTACCTGCTCTCGAACGTGCGGTGTTCGCGGACGCCGCCCCGCGCGTGGTCGTGGTGACCACCCCCAACGTCGAGCACAACGTGCGCTACGAGGGTCTGGCGACCGGGGCGCTTCGGCACCGGGACCACCGCTTCGAGTGGACCCGGGCCGAGTTCGCGGCCTGGGCCGGCGGGGTGGCCGCACGGCGCGGGTACGCCGTCCGGTACCTGCCGGTCGGTGACGACGACCCCGAGGTGGGCCCACCCACGCAGCTGGCGGTGTTCACGCGATGAGTGAGTCGGAGGAACGGACCGAGCTCGAGGAACGGACCGAGCCCGCAGAGCGGGTGATCGAGCTGCCGCAGCTGAGCCTGGTGGTGCTGGTCGGGGTCAGCGGGTCCGGCAAGTCGACATTCACAAGCCGGCACTTCCTGCCCACCGAGGTCATCTCGAGCGATGCCTGCCGCGGCCTGGTGGCCGATGATGAGAACGACCAGGCCGCCAGCGCCGATGCCTTCGACGTGCTGCACTACATCGCCGGAAAGCGCTTGGCCGCAGGGCGGTTGACCGTCATCGACGCGACCAACGTGCAGCCGAATGCGCGCGCCATGCTGGTGCGCCTGGCCCGCGAACACGACGTGCTGCCGGTGGCGATCGTGCTCGACGTGCCCGAACGGGTGTGCGTCGAGCGCAACGAGGCACGCGCCGAGCGACCCTTCGGCGCCCAGGTGATCCGGCGGCAGCGCGACCAGCTGCGTCGAGGCCTGAAGAACCTGCAGCGCGAGGGGTTTCGCGGCGTCCACGTGCTGCGGGGTGAGGACCAGGTAACCGCCGCCCGGATCGTGCGCACCCGGCTGTTCAACGATCTGCGGCACGAGCCCGGGCCGTTCGACGTCATCGGGGACGTCCACGGCTGCCGCGAGGAACTCGAGAGCCTGCTGGCCGAACTCGGCTACACCATCACCCGGGACGACGCCGGACGCGCGATCGGCGCCCGCCACCCGGAACGGCGCCGGGCGCTGTTCGTCGGCGACCTGATCGACCGTGGGCCGGACACCCCGGGCGTGCTGCGGCTGGCCATGGGCATGGTCGAGAACGCAGATGCGTTCTGCGTCAGCGGGAATCACGAGAACAAGCTGCTCCGTGCGCTGCGCGGCCGGCAGGTGCAGGTGAGTCACGGGCTGGCCGAGTCGCTCGCCCAGCTGGCCGCCGAGCCGGAGGAGTTCCGCACCCGGGTGCAGGCCTTCCTCGACGGGTTGATCTCGCACTACGTGCTGGACGGCGGCGCCCTGGTGGTCGCGCACGCCGGGCTGATCGAGCGCTACCAGGGCCGGGCGTCCGGGCGGGTACGCGAGTTCTGCCTGTACGGGCAGACCACCGGTGAAACCGACGAGTACGGGCTGCCGGTGCGCTACGCGTGGGCACAGGACTATCGCGGCCGGGCCATGGTGCTCTACGGCCACACTCCGGTGCCGGCCGTGGAGTGGGTGAACAACACGCTCTGCCTCGACACCGGGTGCGTGTTCGGCGGCCGCCTGACCGCGTTGCGCTACCCCGAGCGCGAGGTGGTGTCGGTGCCGGCGGTGCGCACCCACTACGCGCCATCCAAACCGTTCCCGGTCAACGAGAATCTGGCCGACAGCGACGGCCTCGACAGCTCTGGACCTGGGGCCGGTGAGGGCCACGTCGCCGGACGGCGCGAGAGCGACGTGCTCGACCTGACCGACGTGATCGGACGGCGCGTGGTGCAGACCACCCACCACGGCCGGATCTCGGTGCGGGAGGAGAACGCTGCGGCGGCGCTCGAGGTGATGAGCCGGTTCGCGGTCGACCCCCGGCTGCTGGTGTACCTGCCGCCGACGATGAGTCCGGTGGCCACGCCGACGTCCGGCGAGCTGCTGGAGCACCCCGAGCAGGCGTTCTCGGCGTTCCGCGCCGACGGCGTCAGCGAGGTGATCTGCCAAGCCAAGCACATGGGCTCGCGCGCCGTGGTGTTGCTGCTGCGCGATCCCCAGGTCGCGGCGTCCCGGTTCGGATTCGAGGGCTGGGACCTGGCGGGAGCGGTGTGGACCCGCACCGGGCGGGCGTTCCTCGGGCACGAGTTGACCGGGGCGTTGCTCGACCGGCTGCGGGCGGCGGCGGAGGCGGCCGGGCTGTTCGACGAGCTGGGTTCGCCCTGGGTGTTGCTGGACGCCGAACTGTTGCCGTGGAGCCTGAAGGCCGAGGAGTTGTTGCGCCAGCAGTACGCCGCGGTCGGGGCGGCGGCCGGGGCCGCGTTGCCGGTGGCTGCCGAACTGTTGCAGCAGGCCGCCGGCATCGGTCTGGACGTCGCGGACCCGCTGGCTCGTACCCGGTCACGGCAGGCGAACGCCGAGGCCTTCACCGCCGCCTATCGCCGATACTGCTGGCCGACCACCGGTCTGGACGGCGTCCGGCTGGCGCCGTTCCAAGTGCTCGCAGCCGAGTCCGCGGCGTTCCAGGACCGGCCGCACACCTGGCACCTGGGGCTGATCGATCGATTGGTGGCGGCCGACCCCGAGTTGGTCATCACCACCGAGCGGTTGCTGGTCGACACCACCGATCTGTCCTCGGTCGATGCGGGCATCGATTGGTGGACCGCGCTGACCGTGGGCGGCGGTGAAGGCATGGTGGTCAAGCCCGCGGCGAACCTGACCCGCGGGGCCAAGGGTCTGGTGCAGCCCGGGGTGAAGGTGCGCGGACGCGAGTACCTGCGCATCATCTACGGCCCCGACTACACCGAGCCCGCCCACCTGGAGCGGTTGCGCCGACGATCGTTGGGCCACAAGCGATCTCTGGCGTTGCGCGAGTATGCCCTCGGCCTCGAAGCCCTCGATCGCCTGGTGCGCGGCGAGCCACTCTGGCGCGTCCACGAGTGCGTCTTCGCCGTCCTCGCGTTGGAGTCCGAGCCGGTCGACCCGCGGCTCTGACCCTCACGAGTGGGGACGAACGCACCGTTTCCGTCGATCAAATGGTGCGTTCGTCCCCACTCGATCGCGCGCCTCGGCGCCCCGCCCGCGTCGTCCCCAGGTGTTCGGCGTCAGGGCTTCTCGAGGACGTCGTCCGGCGCCACCTCGAGGGTCTTGCCCTTCTTGGTCTTGACTTTCAGTCGCGCCTTGACGAAGAAGGTCTCCTTCTTGACGCCGACTACCAGCCCCTCTTCGCCGAATGACGCGCCGTCCAGGTCCTTCTTGAAGTGGACCATGTCTCCGGGCTCGAGATCGTCGCCCATGGCTCCCCCTGTAGTACGTCCCCCGAGCGGTTGATGATCTCCACTGTGCGGTCCTCGGCGGCACAGGTCCAGAGATCAGCGGCGCCGAATCTTCGAGGGCCGCACGCCGAGCGTCGCGGTTGTCGTCCGCCACAGCGGTGGCACCCCGACCTGCCGCCCGCAGCGCGCGGTGCTGCAATGGCGCGAAGGAACGGCAGCGACGACGGGAGGACCGCGATGATCGCCCGGACGTGGCGCGGCTGGGTACAGACCGACCGGGCCGCCGAGTACGTCGACTACATCAGCGAGACGGGCCTCGAGGAGTACTGCGCGAGCCCGGGGAACCTGGGTGCCCAGCTGTTCACCCGTGACCTGCACGACGGCCGCACCGAGGTGGTGACCGTCAGCTGGTGGAACTCCCTGGACGAGGTGCACAACTTCGCCGGGGACGACATCGACCGTGCGGTGTTCTACCCGCGGGACGACGAGTTCCTCATCGAGCGCGAGCACACCGTGGCGCACTATCACGTGGCACTGGCCCCCGATGATCAGGATCGGCCTGCCCGAGTGCGAGACGTACCTCGAATCACGTGACCCGGGCCGTTTGCCCCGCGTCCGGTCGGGTACACCTCGGCGCTCGAGACCGACCAGACCCCACGAGCCGGGGAGGGACCATGCCCAAGACCACCAAGCGCGGCACGCCGAAGCAGGAGGAACTGCCCAGCACCCTGCAGCGCTCGGATGCCAAGGCCCAGCGCACGTTCGCCAAGACCCACGACTCCGCAGCGGAGCAGTACGGCGACGGACGCCGCGCCCACCAGACCGCCTTCGCGGCGCTGAAGCACAGCTACGAGAAGGTCGGCGATCACTGGGAGCCCAAGGAGCACCGCGGCCCCTCCGACGCCCATGCCGAGGAGGGCAGGGGCAGTTCAGCGCCCACCGCGGGCGGCGTCGATGCGAACGCATCGAAGGAGCACCTCATGGACCTCGCCCGACGGCTCCACATCCGGCGTCGTTCCCGGATGACCAAGGCCGAGCTGGTGGACGCGCTGCAGAAGGCGAACGACCGCGAGACCGCGGCCCGTCGCTCCTGAGATCACGATCTGGCAGGGGATTTCCCCCCTGCCGAGGGGGAATGGCCCTGCAAGGCGGTGATCTCGAGGTGGAGGCGTCAGAAGATGCCTCGCCGCACACCGGCGTCCGCGAACAGGGTCGAACCGTTCAAGACGGACGCCGCGGGGTCGAGCAGCAGGGCGATCACCTGCGCGACGTCGTCCGGCGACGGCAGCCGGCCGCTCGGGTACTCGGCGGCCACCTCGGCCCGAACCTGTTCCAGCGCAACGCCTCTGCCCGTCGCCTTGGCCGCCACCAAGGCCTCGACCCGGGGACTCTCGAACGGCCCGGGCGCCACCAGGTGCACGCTCGCGCCGCGGCGTCCGAGCGGTCCGGTGAGCTGGCGCACCAGGTTCGCCAGGGCCGCGTTGGCCACCCCGGCCAGCGGGGCGTGTTCGGTCGGCTCGATACCGAGGTGTCCGCCCACGGCGACCAGGCGGCTGCCGGGGACGATCCGGTCCTGGACGGCGTGCAGCAGGCGCAGCAGGCCACCCGCCTTGAGGTCGACCGCCCGGGCCAGCATCGTCGGCTCGACGGCCAGCACCCCGGGGGCCGAGGGCAGACCGATGGCGTGCACGGCGATCGCCAGCGCACCCGGAGGCAGGGCGGCCCGGATGGCGGCCACGGCGTCGTCCGAACCCAGGTCAGTAGCCAGACAGGCGGCCTCGCCGGCACCCACCGCGCCGCCCGAACGACTCACCGCCAGCACGGCCAGGCCGGCCGCCGCGAATCGGGCCACCAACGCCGAGCCGAGTGTGCCGGTTGCCCCGGTGACGACGGCCACCGCAGGCACGTTGGACGGGGCGGCAGCAGCGGAGGGCGCGTCGGGCATGCGCCGAGGGTAGTGACCCTCGCACGAGGTCGACGAGTCGTTCCCGACCGTCTGCACCTGACCAGCAGCGGCGTCTACGCTGCCCCAGGACTGTCCGGCCGGCCCCGTCAGCGATGGCCGGCCTCAAACGGCTGCGGCCCCGTCGAGGAGACGAACATGCCCGTGGTGACCTTCCACCTCGTCGCCGGACGCCACGACCCGGACGCCGTGGGTGAGTTGCTGCGCCGTTCGTGCGCGCTGTTCGCCGACGTGCTCGACTCCCCGATCGACCGGGTGCGGGCGTTCGCCACCCTGCACGAGCCCGAACTGGCCTGCGTCGGCGGTCGCATGGTCGCGGACGGCGCACCCGAGGCACCGTTCTTCCAGTTCGCTCTGCTCGCCGGCCGTCCGCTCGACCATCGGCAACGGCTGCTCGCGGGTTTCACCGACCTGCTGGTCGAGGTGCTGGGTGCCGACCGCGCCCTGGTGCGTGGCGGCATCTGGCTGGTCGACCCCGAGGACTGGGCGATCGGGGGCGTCCCGGCCGCCGTCCAACGGCGCGCAGAGGTCGAGGCGCGCCGCACATCATGATCGTGACGAGTTCGTCCGCGCATCACGGACGAACTGGTCACGATCACGGGGTGCGCGCGATCCCCAGGACGGTCGAGCCGGTGCAGACCTCCACCACCGGTCCGTCGACGATGACGGTGATGGTCGAACCGGCGTCCGGCAGGGCGTACACCGCCACCCCCGGCAGGCTGCCCGCGGCGTCCAGGACGGCCGGGTGCGGCTCGAGCCGCAGCGCACCGCCGGCGACCGTGAGCCGATAGGGCACGCTCAGCGCGCCCGCCCACCCCGCCGTCGCGTCGGCGACCTCACGGATCCAGAACATCAGGCACGGTCGGCCCTCGGCGTCGGTGAACACCGAGGCGGCATAGTGGCCCGGCCCCTGGCTCAGCTCCTGCCAGGTCTCGAGCTCGAACCGTCCGCCGACCCGATCGCCGACCGCCGCGGCCACCTGCAGGGTCTGGTCGTCCCCCCAGGTCGAGACGATCAGTACGTCCCGGCCGTCCACCGCGATGAGGTTCGGGCACTCCCACGCAGACAGCTCGAAGCCCGCGACCCGCTCCCCCGTCAGCAGGGCACCGTCGAAGCCCCAGCTCGCCAGATCGTTCGAGACGTAGGTCAGGACGGCGGGCCGACCGTCCTCGTAACCGGCGCCGACGAGCATCCGCCAGCCTTCGCCGTCCCGCATCACGAACGGGTCGCGAAAGACGTGCACCCCTTCCGGCGGCCGGGCGATGACCACCTCGCCCTTGCGCCAGGTCTGCCACTGCTCGTCCAGCGGGTGGGCGACGCGGATCGCGGCGTGCTGCAGGTTCGGCGGGTTGACCGAGCTGTAGAACATCGTCGCCGGGGTCGTGGCGGTCTCGGCCACCACGCTGCCCGACCAGCACCCGTGATCACCGTCGCCCGGGGACAGCGCGGCCGGGTGTGCCGTCCAGCTGACCAGGTCCGTGCTGGTCGAGTGTCCCCAGCTGCACCACGGCTGCCACCCGATCGAGTCCGGAACGGCCTGGTGAAACAGGTGATAGCGACCATCGCGGAAGGTGATGCCGAGCGGATCGTTGAGCCAGCCAGTGCGTGCCGTGACGTGCACCGCGGGCCGGGGGCGCGGTGGACGGTCTCCCGGTTCGGTCATGCGCCCAGCCTGCACGACAGCGGTGGCAGCCCGCGTGCGACACCACCCGGCCGAGATCCATCGCCCGGATCACTCGCCTCCAGCCCACGAAACGGAGACCATGGATGACCAGGTCATCGAGCACGTCGCTCGCCTAGGAGGCACCATGCGGATCGCGGTGATGGCCACCTGCCTGGGGGACGCGATGTTCCCCCGAGCCGTCCAGGCGACGGTGATCCTGCTCGAACGGTTGGGCCACGAGGTGGTCTTCCCGCCGGATCAGACCTGCTGCGGGCAGATGCACATCAACACCGGCTACCAGCGCGAGGTGGTGCCCGTCGTCCGGCATCACGTCGGGGTGTTCGAGCGGTCGCTGCTGCCCCGGGGCCGCGGGGGTGACGGGGTGGACGCCGTGGTCGCGCCGTCCGGGTCGTGTGTCGGCTCGGTGCGCCACCAGCACGCGATGGTCGCCCGCACCGCCGGGGACGACGCGCTGGCCGGCCGAGCCGAGGACGTCGCCGCCCGCACCTACGAGCTGAGCGAACTGCTGATCGACGTCCTGGGCGTCGAGGACGTCGGAGCGCACTTCCCGCACCGGGTCACCTACCACCCGACCTGCCACTCGCTGCGCATGCTGCGGGTGGGTGACAAACCGCTGCGGCTGCTGCGCGCCGTCCGGGGTATCGATCTGGTGGAACTGCCTGCGGCCGAACAGTGTTGCGGCTTCGGCGGCACCTTCGCGGTGAAGAACGGCGAGACCTCCACCGCGATGCTGGCCGACAAGATGCGCCACGTCACCTCGACCGGCGCCGATGTGCTGACCGCCGGCGACTCCTCGTGCCTTATGCACATCGGCGGCGGCCTGTCGCGGCTGCGCGTCGGCACCCGCACCGTGCACCTGGCCGAGATCTTGGCCGGCGAGGGCTGGGAGGCTGCGCTGTGAGTCACCACTACGCCGGGGCGCACGGCTTCCTGCGCAGCGAGCAGACCTTCCCGCAGGGGGCGCACGACGGGCTGCGCAACGCCCAGCTGCGGCGCAACCTCGGCCACGCCACCGCGACCATCCGCGCCAAGCGGGCCGCGGTGGTGGGCGAGGTGCCCGATTGGGAGGCGTTGCGCAGCGCCGGTTCGGCGATCAAGACCGACGTCATGGCGCGCCTGCCCGAGCTGCTGGCACAGCTCGAGGAGCGGGTGACCGCCCACGGCGGGGTGGTGCACTGGGCGCGGGACGCCGAGGAGGCCAACCGCATCGTGCTCGGCCTGATCCGGGACAAGAGCGCGCAGGAGGTGGCGGCCGGGCGGGCACCCGTCGACCAGGTGGTCAAGGTGAAATCCATGGCCACGCAGGAGATCGCGCTCAACGAGGCGCTCGCCGAGGCGGGCATCGCCGCTCTCGAGACCGACCTCGCCGAGCTCATCGTGCAACTCGCCGACGACAAGCCGTCGCACATCCTGGTACCCGCGATCCACCGGAACCGGGCCGAGATCCACCAGATCTTCCTCGATCACATGCCGGACGTCGACCCCGAGCTCACCGACGAACCCCGGGTGCTGGCCATGGCCGCCCGCGCCCACCTGCGGCGCACCTTCCTGGCCGCCCGGGTGGCGATCAGCGGGGCCAACTTCGCCGTCGCCGAGACCGGCACGCTGGCGGTGGTCGAGTCCGAGGGCAACGGCCGGATGTGCCTGACCCTGCCCGACACCCTGATCACGGTGATGGGCATCGAGAAGCTGGTGCCGACCTGGCGCGACCTCGAGGTGTTCCTGCAGTTGCTGCCGCGCTCGTCGACCGGCGAGCGGATGAACCCCTACACCTCGATGTGGACCGGCGTCACCCCCGGCGACGGACCGCAGGCCGTGCACCTGGTGCTGCTCGACAACGGTCGCACCGAGGCGCTGGCCGACGAGGTGGGACGCGCTGCGCTGCACTGCATCCGCTGCTCGGCCTGCCTCAACGTCTGCCCGGTCTACGAGCGGGCGGGTGGGCACGCCTACGGGTCGGTCTACCCCGGCCCGATCGGGGCCGTGCTCACCCCGCAACTGGCCGGCATGCACGGCTCGGGTCACGCCGACTCGCTGCCCTATGCCTCCAGCCTGTGCGGCGCCTGCTACGACGCCTGCCCGGTGAAGATCGACATCCCCTCGATGCTGGTGCATCTACGGGCACGTCACGTCGAGACGGCTCGGACGGCGCACCGGCTGCCCACCGCCGAGCAGGCGGCGATGGCCGCCGCGGCCTGGGTGATGTCCGACGGCCGGCGATTCGCCGCGGCCGAGAAGGGGTTGGGCGCCGGGCGCCTGCTCGGGCGGCTGCAGGGTGATGCCTCACGGATCCGCGCGTTGCCGCCACCGTTCAACGCCTGGTCGGCGGCGCGGGACACCCCCACTCCGCCGCCGGAGACCTTCCGCCAGTGGTGGTCCCGCACCCGAGGGAGCCGTCGATGACCGCGCGCGAGGAGATCCTCGATCGCATCCGGACCGCCATCGGATCGGCGGCTGCACCGGCGTCCGGCTCGGTGTCGGGGTCGGCGCCGGTGCCCCGCGACTACCGGCAGGCCGGCGAGCACGCCCCTGGTGAGCCGGAGCTGCTCGAGCTGCTGATCGATCGGCTCGTCGACTACAAGGCCACGGTGCGGCAGTGCGCCGCCACCGAGGTCACCGACACCGTGACCGCGATGCTCGACGCCCGCGGACTGCGCCGGCTCGTCGTCCCGGCCCGAGCCGTCGTCGACCTCACCGCGTGGGCCGGCGAGGCGGTGATCGACCGCCCCGAGGCGCCGCTGGACGTGGCCGCCCTCGACGGGGTGGACGGCGTGCTGACCGGGTGCGCGGTCGCCATCGCCGAGACCGGCACCATCGTGCTCGATGCCTCCCCCGACCAGGGACGACGCGCCATCACCCTGGTGCCCGACTACCACCTGGTGGTGGTCCGGGCCGATCAGGTGGTGCAGACCGTGCCGGAGGCGCTCACCCGACTCGACCCGCGTCGTCCGCTCACCTGGATCAGCGGGCCGTCGGCGACCAGTGACATAGAGCTCAGCCGGGTGGAAGGGGTGCACGGGCCTCGTACGCTCGACGTCGTCCTGGTGGGATAGCAGCATGGCTGCCTCCGAGATGCTCGTCGCCCGGCTGCACGGCAGGCAGGACCTGCGCCTGGTCACCGAGCCGGTGCCCGACCCGGCACCCGGTGAGTGCCTGGTGCAGGTGACGGCGGTCGGCATCTGCGGGTCCGACCTGCACTGGTACGCCGACGGCGGGATCGGCGATGCCCGCCTCGCCCGGCCGCTGGTGATCGGGCACGAGGCAGCGGGTGTCATCGTCAGCGGGCCTCGCGCGGGGCAACGGGTCGCCATCGATCCGGCGGTGCCCTGCGAGCGGTGTACGCCGTGCCTGGCCGGCCACCGGAACCTCTGCCCCACAGTCGGTTTCCTCGGCCATGGCGCGACGGACGGTGCCCTGCGGCAGTACCTCACCTGGCCCGAGCACCTGCTGCACCCGATGGGGGACAGCCTGTCCGACGCCGACATCGCCATGCTCGAGCCACTCGGGGTGGCCATCCACGCCCACGACCTGGGCCATCCGCGCATCGGCGCCTCGGTGGTGATCGTGGGCTGCGGGCCGATCGGGCTGTGCCTGTTGCAGGTGGCCCGCGCCGCCGGGGCGTCCCGCATCTACGCCGTCGACCCGCTGGCTCACCGGGCCGGGGCGGCGCTCGCCCTGGGCGCCGACGTCACGCTGCCGGTCGAGCCGGCCGACTTCGCCGCGGCGATCGGCGAACTCACCGGCGGCGAGGGGGTCGACGTGGTGTACGAGGCCAGCGGTTCGGACGCGGCGATCGCCCTGGCGCTGGAGGCCGCAGCCCCCGGAGCCCGCGCCGTCCTGGCCGGCATCCCGGACGACGACCGGACGACGTTCAGCGCCTCGGTCGCCCGGCGCAAGGGGTTGAGCCTGCTGCTGGTGCGACGGATGAAGGAGGCCTACCCCCGAGCCGCCGCCCTGGTCGAGCGCGGAGCGGTGGACGTGCGCAGCCTGGTCACCCATCAATTCGGGCTGCCCGAGGTGAAGACAGCCTTGACCACGGCCCACACCCGGTCAGGCCTCAAGGTGATCGTGACGCCGACCGCTCCCGCCACGCCGAATTCAGCGACCTCGTGAGCACACACCCGCCGGTGGTGCTGGCGGTGGACTGTTCCACCACCGCGGCCAAGGCGGTGGCGATCGACCTCGACGGTGCGGAGCCGGCCTCGGCCTCGCGTCCCCTGACGCTGAGCCGACCTCGCCCCGGGTTCCACGAACAGGATGCCGAGCACTGGTGGCGAGCCACCCGGGACGCACTCGCCGAGACCATCGCCGCGCTGCCGGATCCGGCTGCGGTACAGGGGATCTGCCTGACCCACCAACGAGAGTCGTTCGTCTGCACCGACGATCGGGGCACGCCGCTGCGACCGGCGGTGCTGTGGCTGGACTCGCGGGCCGGGGCCGAGATCGCCGAGCTGGGAACCGATCGGGTGCACCAGCTCTCGGGCAAGCCGCCCGACACCACCCCGGCCCTCTACAAGCTGGCCTGGCTCTCGCGCCACGAACCGCAGACCCTGGCGCGCGCGGCGCGCGTGGTCGACGTCCACGCCGTGCTGGCCCATCACCTGACCGGGCGTTGGGCGAGCAGCATCGCCTCGGCCGATTCGCTCGGGCTGCTCGACCTGGCGACCGGAACCTGGGCGCCGGAGCTGCTCGCCCTCGCCGGCGTCCGGGCCGACCAGGTGCCCGACCTGGTGCCTCCCGGCGAGGTGATCGGCCCGCTGACCGCTGAGACGACCCTGGCCCTGGGACTGCCCGCGCCGGTGCCGCTGATCGCCGGGCTGGGTGACGGGCAGGCCGCCGGGCTCGGCGCCGGCGCCGTCGACCCGGGCACCGCCTACCTGAACCTGGGCACGTCCATGGTGCTCGGCACCCCGTCACCGACCTACCTGACCAGCCGGGCCTTCCGCACCCTGGCCGGCACACCACACGGCAGCTTCGTGTTCGAGACGGTGCTCAATGCGGCCGCCTACCTGGCCGACTGGTTCCGCCGCGAACTCGGCGATCCGGCGCTCGGCGGTACCGTCGATCCCGCGTTGGACCAGGCCGCGGACGCCGTGCCGCCCGGCGCCGAGGGCCTGCTCGCCGTCCCGTACTGGAATGCCGCGCAGACCCCGTACTGGGACGCCGACGCCCGGGGCGTGCTCGTCGGGCTGCACGGCGCCCACACCCGGGCCCACGTGTACCGGGCGCTGCTCGAGGGGGTCGCGTTCGAGTTGCGGCTGCACCTCGAGGGCCTGGAAGCGGCCACCGGACAACGGATCTCGGTGATCCGCGCGATGGGTGGTGGCAGTCGCAGCCGGTTGTGGACGCAGATCGTCGCCGACGTCACCGATCGCCCGATCCAGGTCTGCCTCGACGAGCAACTCTCGGCCCGCGGCGCCGCAGTGCTGGCCTGGCGAACGCTGGCGACGCCGTCCGCTGCCGCCCGGTGTCACGCCGAGCTGGGCGAGACCTTCATCCCGCGGGCCGAGTTCGCAGCCCACTACGCCCGCCTGGCCCCGATCCATCGCCAGATCTACCCGACCCTGCGCGACACCTTCGCCGACCTGGCCGCCGCCCGGGGGGCCTGGCCCCCTCCCCACCCGCGGTGAGGAACCCGCCGCGCATCGAGCGTTCGAGAGTTCAGGAACGCGGCGGGCAGTCACCCTTGGGCGAGATGGCCCCCAGCACGCGCCGTCCGATGTCGCCCAACTGGCGCACCTGGGCGTGGGTGATCGAGTCGAAGACCAGCGTGCGCACCCAGGCCACGTGCCCGGGCGCCGTCGCGACCACCTTGTCCCAGCCGGCATCGGTCAGGTGCGCGAGCGTGTAGCGGCCGTCGGTGGGGTCGGTCGAGCGGGTCACCCAGCCGCGCTTCTCCAGCCGGCCGACCACCTGCGACAGCCGCGGCAGCTGGCCCTCGGCGAAGTCGGCCAGCACGCTCATCCGCAGCGTGCGATCCGGTGACATCGACAGGCCGGCGAGCACCTGGTACTCGAAGTGGCTGATGCCGGCGTCCCGCTGCAACTGACGATCCAACGCACCCGGCAGGCGGGTGATCATCCCGGCGAGGGCGATCCAGGCGTCCTTCTCCTGCTCGGTGAGCCAGCGCGGCTCGTCGGCGGGCCACTGCCCACCCTCCCGATCGGACGCCATGCCCTCACCATAACTTCACGCCTGAACCGAACTCCACCGCGGCGGCGCCCGCCGCGACCTCAGGGTTTCACTTGCACTGTGAAGTGACAACCCTCTATGGTCACTTCACCCGTGAAGTCATCGTCGAAGGAGTGAGGCACCGTGAACGTGTTCTTGTGGATCGTGGCGGGCCTGCTCGCCGTGGCCTTCCTGGGCGCCGGCGCGATGAAGCTGTCACAGCCGAAAGCGAAGCTGTCCGCCTCGGGCATGCCCTGGGTGGACGACTTCAGCGCTGGCCAGGTCAAGACCATCGGCGCGCTCGAGGTGCTCGCCGCCATCGGCCTGATCGGGCCGCCGCTGACGGGCATCGCCCCGGTACTCGCCCCCTTGGCGGCGGTCGGCCTGGTGCTGACGATGATCGGCGCGGCCGTCGTCCACGCGCGGCGCGGCGAGACCCAGGGCATCGTGGTCAACGCGGTGCTGCTGATCCTGGCCGCGGTGGTGGCCTGGGGCCGATTCGGCCCCTACAGCTTCTGACGGGCCGGTGGCGAGAGGAGCGCGAGCATGGGCGTCAAGGAACTGGGACATATCGTCCTCTATGTGCGCGATCTGCAGCGATCCGTCGCCTTCTACCGGGACGTGCTCGGGTGGGCGCCGATCCCGATGGGACCCGAGGGGGTACCGCTGCGCTTCCCGGCAGCGGCGTTCAACTCCCCCGGCGGCCGGACGCATCACGAGCTGCTGCTGATCGAGGTCGGGCCGGACGCCGCGCCGTTGCCGCCGGGACGCCGCACCGGCCTGTACCACTTCGGCGTCAAGGTGGGTGACAGCGACGACGAGCTGCGCGAGATGCGGCAGCGGCTGCTCGACGCGGGCACCCCGATCCTGGGGGCCACCGACCACGGGTTCACCCACAGCCTCTACATCGCCGATCCCGACGGCAACGAGATCGAGGTCTACATCGACGTCCCCGGCGTCGACTGGAACGACCCCGAGCTCTGGGAACGTCCGGTGCTGCGCCGGCTCGATCTCTGATTGAGTGTCGCCGTGAGCGACATGTGGACCGCGCCCGAGGACGACCCGCGCACCTACGGCAACCCGGACGGCGAACTCGCGACCTACCGCGAGTATCTGGGCAACTATCGGCTGACCATCGCCCTGAAGTGCCAGGACCTGGACGCCGAGCAACTCGCCCGCCGCTCGGTGCCGCCGAGCACGCTCAGCCTGCTCGGGTTGATCCGTCACCTCGCCTCGGTCGAGAACCATTGGTTCCAGCGGGTTCTGCAGGGGCGGGTCGACGGGCCGCGGCTCTACAAGACCGAGGAGGACCCCGACGAGGACTTCACCGGAGCCGAACCGGACGACGACGTGGTCGCCGATGCCCTGGCCACCTGGCGGATCGAGATGGCCCGGGCCGATGCCTGGCTGGACACGCTGAAGGAGGAGGAGCTGGGCCTGCTGGTCACGCGCGACGAGGACAGCTTCTACCCTCGCGACATCCTGGTGCACGTCATCGAGGAGTACGCCCGTCACGCCGGTCATGCCGACCTGCTGCGCGAGTGCATCGACGGCCGCACCGGGCAGTGATCGAGGTGTGATCGGTCAGTGACCGAGCAGCTGCCAGGAGGGAACCCATGCGCACGGTTCAGGCGGCCACGCTGGTGGCGCCGCGGACGTACGAGATCCGCGACCACCCGTACCCGACCGAGCTCGAGCCGGGCGCCGTCCTGCTGCGGATGACCGCCTCCGGCATCTGCGGTACCGACAAGCACACCTTTCGCGGTGAGACCGTGCAGTACGCGGGCACCGAGCTCGAACGCACCACGCCGTTCCCGATCATCCAGGGGCACGAGAACCTCGGCGTGGTCGAGGCGGTCGGACCCGGTGGCGCGCCGGCTCACGACGGTCGCCCGGTGCTGCCCGGCGATCGGGTCGTCCCCGCCCCCAACCGAGCCTGCGGCACGTGTCCCAGCTGCCGGCGACACGACCCCTATTACCTGTGCCGCCGGCTGGAGAACTACGGCAACTCGCTCACCAGCGCGCAGCCACCGCACCTGTTCGGCGGCTGGGCGGAATACCTCTACCTGAAGCCCGGGACGCCGATCTTCCGGGTACCGGACGCGCTGCCGGACGACGTCGCGGTGCTGACCGAGATCTTCGCCGTCACCCACTCCCTGGAACGCATCGCCGCGATCCGCCGCCCCGGTGGCTTCCGGCCCGGCGACAGCGTGGCCGTCGTCGGGGTCGGTTCGCTCGGCATGGCCCACCTGGTGAAGGCGGCGTTGATGGGTGCGGGCACCCTGATCGCCGTCGACAAGTCGGCCCGGCGGCTGGCCCTGGCCCGGCGCCTGGTGAACGCCGAGACGGTGCACGTCGACCGGGCCGTCACCGGCGAGGACGCCGCCGTCCGGGCTCGGGTTCTCGACCTGACCCGGGGGGAGGGAGCGGACCTGGTCGTGAACGCGACCGGCTTTCCGGGTTCGTTCGCCCTGGCGACCACGCTGGTGCGCGACGGTGGATCGATCCTCGAGGTGGGCGCCTTCGTCGACATGGGGCCCGAGGCGTTCAACCCGGCACAGATCTGCGGTCGCAGCCTGACCATCATGGGAGTCGGCGGTGAGGACGCCCAGGCCTACGCGGGCACGCTGTCGTTGCTGGCTCGCCACCAGGCCGCGATCCCGCTGGCCGAGATGGTCTCTCACGTCTTCGCGATCGCCGACACTGCCCGAGCGGTCACCACGGCACTCGATGCCGACGCCGCCACCAAGGTGCTGATCTCCAACGTTCTGCCGAGTCGAGGCACCGACATGCGGTGATCCGCCCCCCGCGCCGCCCCGCCCGGATAGGTTGCGCCTGAACGTCACACCACAGGGGCACAGGGCGACGAGGAGGGGCGATGCTCGACGGCGATCCGGTGGACCACATCGTCGTGTTCGGCATCCGGGGCGTCGCCCGGCGCGTGGTCCGGCAGCTGTCGACCACCGGCCGGCGGATCATCGTCGTGGATCCCGTTGCCACGCAAGAGGAACGGGACGAACTCGAGCGCTGGGACGTGGAGTACCTGGCCGGCTCCGGGCAGAGCCTGGACATCCTGCGCGGGGCTCGCATCCCCCGCGCGCTGGCGGTGGTCTGCGCGACGAACGTGGAACTGACCAACATCGAGATCGCCCTGCTGGTGCGAGAGATGTCCTCGACGGTGCGGGTCGTCGTCCAGATGGGCAATTCGTCGGTGGCCCAGGCCCTCGGCCCGATCGCCCAACCCGGCGGGGTGTTCGATGTCGCCGAGCTGGCCACCGACTCGTTCGTCGAGGCGGTGCTCGGCCGCACCACGCACGAGCTCAGCCTGGGCGGTACGGAGTTCCTGGTGACCTCGTTCCTCAGCCCACGAACCGGCACCTTCCGCTCGATCTGGGGCGACATGACCCCGATCGCCCTCACCCCGGCGGACGGCGGCCCGACCGTGTCCTGCCCCAGCCGGGACTCGCCGGTGCGGGTCCAGGATCTGGTCACCCTGCTGGGCACTGAGCAGGAGTTCGCCGCCATCGGGATCAACCCGACGCGCATCCGGGCCACCGTGACCCGCCGGCCCCTGCAGCATCGGGTGCGCGAGACGCTGGCCGCCCTGAACGACAGCCTGGACAAGCCGTTTCGCATCGCCTTCGCCGTGCTGCTCACCCTGGCCGGGATCTCGACCGCGGTGCTGCTGAACTTCTACCGCGAACCCGACGGGCGGCCGATGTCGCTGCTGGACGCGGTCTACTTCACGGCCGAGACCATCGCCACCGTGGGATTCGGCGACTTCTCCTTCAGGGAGCAGGCGCCGTTGCTGCGGGTCTGGTCCATCGTGATCATGCTGATGGGCGCCACGCTCATCGCCGTCGCCACGGCGTTGCTCACCAATGCGATGGTCACCCGAAGCCTCACCCATTCCCTCGGCCGGCAACGCCTGACCGGGATGCGCCGTCACATCGTGCTGATCGGCCTGGGGCGGGTCGGCAGCCGGGTGGCCCTGCGGCTGCGCGCGGCCGGGTTCGAGGTCGCCGTGATCGACAACGGCCGGGGGGAACGGTTCATGCCCCAGATGGCGGCGGCCGGCGTCCCGGTGCTGATCGGCGACCCGACGATGCGTGAGACCCAGCTCGCCGCCGGCCTGCCCCGCGCCGCGAGCCTCGCCGTCCTGACCAACGACGACCTGGCCAACATCGAGATCGGGCTGTCGGTGCGCGGCCTCATCGGCGAGCGCGACTTCCCCATCGCGCTGCGCCTCTTCGGCCGCAACCTGGCTCGCGTGGTGGGCACCATGTCAGAGGCGTGGAAGCCGCGCTCCATCGCCGAACTGGCCGCCCCGTGGTTCATCGGTGCCGCGCTCGGCATGGAGGTCGTGGGCACCTTCTACGTCGGCTCGGCGCCCTACATGGCCGCTCGGCTGCGCATTCGCGAGGGCAGCGGGTTCGAGGGGATCAGCGTCGACGACTTCCGGGTGCGCACCCGGGTCGCCGCCATCCAACGGGCCGCGACCGGGACGCTGGAATTCCCTCCGGGACGCGACGCCCGCCTGGACGTCGGTGATGTCGCCTACGTGGTGGGCCACTACGAGGACCTGTTCGAGGTGCTCGAACGCGGCTGAGCCGGCCCGACGCCGATGGCCATCAGCGAGCCCAGCACCAGCAGGCCCGCGCACAGCAGCATCGCCGAGCGGTACCCGGCGGCGAAGTCCACCACCGAGCGATAGTCGTCCCCGCCGAGTCCGGCCGCAGCCGGGATCACCGCGACCGCCAGCAGGCTCGCCGCACGAGCCACCGCGTTGTTCACCCCGGAGGCGACCCCGGCGTGCTGCACCGGAGCCGCCGCCAGCACCGCCGAGGTGAGCGGGGCCACCAGGGTGGTCATCCCCAGCCCGAACAGCGCGGTCGCAGGGATCACGTCGACCCAGTAGGACGACGTCCCGTCGATCCGCAGCGTCGCCAGCAGCCCAGCGGCGGCGAGCAGCGGGCCGAGCACGAGTTGGACGCGCGGACCGATCCGATCGGCCAGGGCTACCGAGGCCGACGAGAACAGCAGCATGAGCACCGTCAGCGGCAACAGGGCGGCCCCGGCCAGCAGCGGGCTGAACCCGGCCACCACCTGCAACTTCAACACCAGCAGGAAGAACATCGCGCCCAGCGCCGCGTAGACGCAGAAGGTCACCAGGTTGGCGGCCGTGAACGGCCGGGAGCCGAACAAGGCGGGCGGCACCAGCGGATCGACCGCCCGGCGCAGGTGGACGACGAACAGCACCACCGCGAGACCGCCGGCCACCGCGCACCCGGTGACGAGCGGCGTCCAGCCCTGGCCGCCGGCCGCGATCGAGGCGTACGTCAGCCCACCCAGGGCGAGCGCGCCGAGCACCGTGCCGCTCACGTCCAGGCTGCCCGAGGCACCCGGGTCACGGCTCTCGGGCACGTGCCGGAGGGATACGCCGATCACCACGGCGGCCACCGGGAGGTTGATCAGGAACACCAGCCGCCACGACCAGAGGTCGATCAGCCAGCCGCCCAGGAACGGGCCGACGGCCGCCGCGACCCCGCCCAGTCCCGACCAGGCGCCGATCGCCCGGGATCGCTCCTCGGGGGCGAAGGAGGCGGCCAGGATCGCCAGGCTGCCGGGGGTGAGCAGCGCTCCCCCGACACCCTGCAGCGCGCGGGCGGCCACCAGCACCTCGATGCTCGGGGCGAGGGCACACAGTGCCGAGGCGAGCGCGAACCAGGCGGTCCCGATCACGAAGATCCGGCGCCGGCCGAGCCGGTCCGACAGCGACCCGCCGAGCAGGATCAGCGCCGCCAGGGCGAGGGTGTACCCGTTGAGGGTCCACTGCAGACCACCGAGGTCGGCGTCCAGGTCGGCGCCGATCCGGCCCAGGGCCACGTTGACCACGGTGGCGTCCAGCAGGGCCAGGCCCGATCCGAGCACGGTCGCCAGCAGCACCCAGCGTCCGGCGGGCTCGCTCAGCCGCAGGTCGGCGTGGGGTCGGGCGCCGGAAGGCATCCCGCATGCTCGCACGGCCCTCTGCGCTCGGCACGACGCCCGGCCGCACCTACCCTGACCGGGTGGAGCTCCTGGAACGGGATCACGAGATCGCCGTCCTCCGCGAGGCGCTCGCCGGGGCGGCGGCAGGTCAGGGCTGCGCCGTGGCCGTCACCGGGGATGCGGGTGTCGGCAAGTCCACGCTGCTCGACGCGCTGAGTCCCGGACCGCTGCGCCGATTACGGGGCAGCTGCGACCCGTTGCGGACGCCGCGCCCGCTGGGACCGTTTCGGGACATCGCGGCAGCGGCCGGGCTCGATCCGTTGCTACGCGGGGACGACCTGTTGCTCTCGCAGGTCTGCGAGCAGATCTACGACGCCTTGCGTTGCGAGGCAACGGTTCTGGTGGTCGAGGACCTGCACTGGGTGGACGCCGCATCGGTCGACGTGCTGCGCTTCCTGGCCCGGCGCCTGGGCTCGATGCCGTTGGCGCTGCTGGTGAGTTACCGCGACCACGAGATCGGGCCACGGCACTCGCTGCGACCCCTGCTGGGTGACTTCGCCCGGCTCGACGGGCTGCACACCCTCGAACTGCCGCCGCTGTCGGTGGCCGCCGTCGAACGTCTCGTGGATGGCACCCGGCTGAATCCACGGCAGGTGCACGCACTCACCGGTGGCAACCCGTTCTTCGTGACCGAGGTGGTCAAGGACGCCGAGCGGCCGCTGCCGGCGTCGGTGCGCGACGCCGTCCTGGCCCGGGTGGCCGATCTGGCCGCCGAGGACCTCGAGGTGCTGCAACTCGTGGCGGCGGCGCCGGATCGGCTCGACGACCGGTTGCTGCCCTTGCTCGGGGTCGAGCTCGCCACGCTGCACCGGCTCGATGCGACCGGACTGCTCACCCGCCCCGCGGGTGGCCTGGTGTTCCGGCACGAGCTGGCCCGCCAGGCCGTCGAGAGCACGATCCCGCCCGGTGGCAGTTCTCGGCTGCACGCCCGGTTGCTCGACTCCCTCGAACGCCTCGAGCCGCGCGAGCCCGCGGTGCTGACCCACCACGCCGTCGCCGCGCGCGATGCCGGACGCGCCGCCGGCTACGCGCAGGCGGCCGCCGAGGAGGCGATCCGCGCCGGCTCCCACACCGAGGCGGCGGCCTTCTTCCAGACTGCGCTGGATCACCTCGACAACCCCGCTGCCCACGTGAGAGCCGCTCTGCTGCAACGGCTCAGCTTCGAGCAGTACATGACGAGCCACCTCGCCGAGGCGATCGCGACGGTGCGCTCGACGTTCCCGTTGTGGCGGCTGGCCGGTGATGCCGACGGGCTGTCCAAGGCTCACGAGACCTGCGCCGTGTACGAGTACTACAACGCCCGGCGACGTGAGGCCGAGGCGCACGCCGACCGGGCCGCGACCATCGCCCTGGAGGGTGGGTCCGACCGAGCACTGGGTGCCGCCCGGGCCACCCGCGGCTTCCTGGCCTACATGCGCCAGGAGCTCGAGCCGGCGGAGCACTGGGGGGCGGACGCCCGGCGGATCGCCGAGGGGCTCGGCGCGGAGCACCGACACGAGACGCTGGCGCTGCGCAGCGAACTGATCGGCATCCTGGCGGGACTGGCGGGCGAGCGCCCCGGTGCCCGCGAGCGGCTCAGGGTGCACATCGACACCACGCGTGGCCTCGGCCTGGACGAGTTGGCGTCCACCGGGTATTCCCACCTGGTCGCCTTCGACGTCGAGCACCGCCGGTTCCGGGCCGCCGAGCGCGCGCTGGAGGAGTCGCTACCGTTCGCCACCCAGCGCGACATTCCGATCTGCCGGCACTGGCAGACCGCGATCCGTGCCCGGCTGCGCTTCGCCCAGGGACGATGGAACGCCGCGGTCGAGGACGCCGACCAGGTGCTCGACGAGCAGGGCATGCCGTTGGCCCTGGTGTGGCCTCGCGTGGTCGCGGCCCTGGTGCAGTTGCGCCGCGGTGAGGTGACGGCCGGCGCCCGGGTCGACGAGCACCTGGACGCCGCGTGGCAGTTGGCCGAGCAGATCGACGAGCCGTTGCGCCGGCTGCCGGTGCTCGCCGCGCTGGCCGAGACCATGTGGCTGACGGGCGTGACCGATGAGCAGGTCACCGGTCACGCCGTGCAGGAGGTCGCCCGGCTCGCCGGGACGCCCGGTTCGGGCTGGGCGATCGGCGACCTCGCGGCTTGGCTCGACCGGTTGGGGTTGACGCCGGCGCTCGACGAGACCGACGTCGCCGAACCGTTCCGGCTGGCCCGGCGCGGCGAGTTCGAGCAGGCCGCGGCCCGCTGGCACCAGGCGGGTGAGGTGTTCACCGAGGCGATGACGCTCAGCGATTCACCCGACCCGGCGCACCGGGCGCGGGGGGTCACGCTGCTGGACGGGCTGGGTGCCCTGGCGACCGCGGATCGGCTGCGGATCGACCTGCGCCGCGACGGCGTGGCCCAGGTGCCGCAGCGCCCCCGGGCCAGTACTCGGGCCAATCCGGCGGGGCTGACCAATCGCCAGCTGGACGTGGCCAAGCTGGTGGTGCAGGGCCTGACCAATGCCGAGATCGCCGCCCGGCTCTACATCGCCCCCAAGACCGCCGATCACCACGTCTCGGCCCTGCTGACCAAACTCGGCCTGCCCAACCGGCGCGCGGTCGTCGTCCGGGCGGACGATCTGGGTCTGGTCTGACCGAGAACTCGTGCCTAACCGAGAACTGGGGGGCCGCGCGACCACAGTTGGGTGGTCGTCCCCCATGTGGGCGCCCCGCCGTCGCACGTAGAACTGGGGTCACACCGCATCCGCAGTCGGCGGGTGCACCACTCCAGGAGGCTTCGATGCCACTGTTCATGGACGTTCACACCCTCTCCGACGGCGTCACTCTCGACGACGTCGCCAAGGCCCACGCGGCCGACGTCGCCGCTCAGGGCGAGTACGGCGTCGACTACCAGCGCTACTGGGTGGACGAGGAGAAGGGACAGATCTTCTGCCTGGTCGAGGCGCCCAGCGCCGAGGCCGCCGAGGCCGTCCACCGCACCGCCCACGGCCTGGTCGCCGACGCCATCTTCGAGGTGCACGAGGGCGTCTGACCTGCGCGATCATGGGCTGACGTGACATGCATCTCGCGCGAAACTCGGCAGGGTCCCGCCACCAGCCGCGGCGGGTTGGGTCACACTCGGGCTATCTGCGACGAAGGAGCGCACCTGGTGACCGACCTGACCCGCCGCCGGCTGATCCGCGGGGCCGGCGGAGCCCTGACCCTGGCCGCGCTGGGGGCCTGCTCGCGGTCCTCGGGGCCGACGGAGTTGACCGCGGCGAACGGGTTCGTCGAGCCGACGGACCCGAGGGTCACCGATCTCGAGGCGACGCGGCGTCGTCCGGGTCAGCGCACGGTGACGGCGCAGCTGAACGCGCGCCAGGTCGGCCTCGATCTGGGCGGGGTGACGGTGCAGACCTGGGCCTACGGGGACGACGTCCCCGGGCCGATCATCCGGGCGACAGCGGGTGACCTGGTCACGGTGCAGGTGACCAACAATCTGCCGACGGGCACCAGCGTGCACTGGCACGGCATCCGGCTGCGCAACGACATGGACGGCGTGCCGGGGCTGACGCAGTCGCCGATCGGGGTCGGGGCGTCCTTCACGTACTCGTTCACCGCTCCGGACCCGGGAACCTACTGGTACCACCCGCATTCCGGGGTGCAGGTGGACCGCGCGCTGCACGGTGCATTGATCATCGACGACCCGGCCGAACCGGGTGACTACGACGTCGAGTGGGTCGTCCTGATGGACGACTGGGTCGACGGCACAGGGCGCACCCCGGACGAGATCCTGGCCAGGCTGCGGGCCAGCGGCGGGGCCGACGCCACGAACGACGGCGCGGGTGGCATGGGCGGGATGAACGGCATGGGGGGCATGAGCGGCGGCGCCGGGACGCCGAGCAGCGCGCCCAGCCCGACGCTCAGCCCCAGCGCTGGTTCCGCCGCCGGCCCCAGCCCCACAGGCATGGGGGGCATGGGTGGCATGGGCATGGGCGGCGGCAGCATCATGTATCCCTATTACCTGGTCAATGGCCGCCTCCCCACGGCACCGGTCACCTTCAGCGCCAAACCCGGTCAGCGCGCGCGGATCCGGCTCATCAACGCCGGTGCCGACACCGCCTTCCGGGTGGCGCTCGGTGGGCACCGGATGACCGTGACACACACCGACGGCTTCGCCGTGACACCGGTCGAAGCCGATGCCCTGGTGATGGGCATGGGCGAGCGGTACGACGTCCTGGTCACCCTGAAGGACGGCGTCTTCCCGCTCGCGGTGGTGCCCGAAGGCAAACCGGGTCACGCCCGAGCGCTGGTCCGAACCGCCGCCGGGGAGGCGCCCGACGCCGCGGTCCGTCCGGCCGAGCTGAAGGGCTACGTCCTGCTCGGCCCGGCGATCCTGCCGGCGGAGTCGTCGATGCTGCCCCGTCGCGGCCCGAACCGGCTGCTCAAGATGGTGCTCGAGGGCAGCATGAACCCGTATCGCTGGACCATCAACGGGCAACGGCATCCCCACGTCGAGCCGTTCCCGGTCGAGGCGGGTGAGCGGGTTCGATTCAAGATCATGAACCGGTCACCCATGTTCCATCCGTGGCACATTCACGGGCACACCTTCGCGCTCGCCGAGAGCGGACTGCGCAAGGACACCGTCATCCTGCGCCCGATGCAGGTGATGTATCTGGAGCTGCAGGCCGACAACCCGGGATTGTGGATGAACCACTGCCACAACCTGTATCACGCCGAGTCGGGCATGATGAGCACGCTGGCGTACAAGCGCTGAGGCGTCCGGAACACGGGCGGCCGACCCGATCTCGACGGCTCGGCTCGCCCGGCAGCACCCATCAGTCGCCGAGGCCGGCGCGGTCGACCTTGCGGTGGAACCGCATTCCGGCCAGGCCACCGGCGACGGCGCCGATCAGACTGGTCACCGCGACCCCGGCTGCCGCGAGGATTCCGGCGTTGGACAACTCGCCCTCACCGATCGGGATGCGCGGGAAGCTGTTCAGGGTGGCGAGCAGGTTGAACTTGCTGCCCGCGGACGCCCCGATGACCGCGACGACGGCAGCGATGACCAACGCCCAAACCCACACGGCCAGGCCCTGTCTGGCCCCGTTGAACCGAGCCATGCGTCCGGCCACGTAGCCGCCGCAGTAGTACGCGACGAACAGCACGACGAGCAACGCGACGCCTCCGGCCAGGGTGACCGTGCCGACATCCGCGCTCACCCGGCCCGCGGCGGCACCCTCGGTGCCCATGGTCAGACCGACGTCACCGCCGGCCGCGACGACCAGCGCGGTCAGCAGGACGGCCGTGCCCGTGGCGGCGAGCCAGCCGAAGAACGCCGATCCGATCTTGATCCCACCGAACTGCTGCTGCTCTGCGTGCACCACTGCCCGTCGGCCCAGGACCGCTCGCTCGATCGCCGGATCCCGAGGGTCACGATCGACCACGCGGGGCGGGACGTCCCGTCGAGGGTCGAAGCCGGCGTCCGGGGTGGCTTCATGGCTGGTACTCATGGCGCTTCCTTCCTGAACCGCTCGAGGTGCTGGCCAGGCGCGCCGGTACGGCGATCCGGCGGTTGCCGAGGGTCTACCCCGAACCACGCCGGCGAAACGGAGACGACGTACGGTCAGGTCGCGCCGAGGGGACGTCGTCCCCGGCGTCGAGAGATCAGGTGTTGCGCTGCGGCTGCAGTGCCACCACCGGGTCACGATCGAAGGTGTCCGCGATGCGTGGCTCGCCACGCAGGAACTGCTCGATCACCGCGTCGTTCCAGCCCATCGTCGTCACCGTTCTCTCGTGTTGCCGACCACTCGTCGGCTCACGGCATCGTCGCCACGGACCGGGTCGCTCATGACGTTAGGGCACTTCTGCCCGGCTCGCGCCGCGCATCCAGTGGAGACATGGCACCGACGACCAACGATCCGCGCCGCGGCGATGAACTCCACCGACCCGTCGTCGAGCGGGCCAACGCGACGGACCGCGCCTTCCTGTCCATGGACACCGGCCGGATTCCGGAACAGTTCGCGGTGATCCTGATGCTCCGCCATGGGGGCGATCTCGAACTCGATCAGGTGCGACGGCTGATCGGCCGGCGCATTCTCGGCGTTCCGCGGTTGCGGCAGCGATTGACCCGGGTCGCCCTCGGCGGCGGCGGACCGATCTGGCGGGACGATCCGGTCTTCGACCTGGCCCGCCATGTCACGGCGATGCGCTGTCCGGCGCCCGGCGATCGTCAGGCCCTGCTCGACACCGCCATGGCCCGTGCACTGGTCCGCCTCCCCCGATCGTCACCCCTGTGGTCGGCAACCCTGATCACCGAGTTGGCGGACGGCGACGCCGCCCTGCTGCTGGTGGTGCACCACGTGCTGGCGGACGGCGTGGGCGGGCTGGCCGTGCTCGGCGCCCTGGTCGATCCGGGCGCGGAACCGGTCGAGGTGGGCTTCCCGCGAGTCGGTCCCGCGTGGACGGCCCTGGCCCGGGATGCCTGGCAGGTGCGTCTCCGGGCGCTCCGGGACGCGCCACGAACCTGGCAGCAGGTGAGGCGGTCGATGAGCGCAGCAGGTGGCGTCAGCCCGTCTCGAGCCGCTGCCTGCTCGCTACTGAGGAGAACCGGGCCTCGCCGAGCGGCTCAGGCCGTCACGGTCGACCGCACCGCCCTTCGGATGGCGGCGCACCGCCACGGTGCGACCACCAACGACGCCGTGCTGGTCGCCGTGGCGGCCGCTCTCGCCCGGGTGCTGCGGATGCGCGGTGAGTCGATCGGCACGATCACCGTCACTGTTCCCGTATCCGGCCGTCGAGCGGACAAGGACGCCGGTCGGGGTGGTCAGGGGCCTGCCCTGGGCAACATGGTCAGTCCACTGCTGGTCGAGGTGACCACCGATGGTCCGATCGGCGAACGCCTGGCCCGCGTGGGCGAGGCGGTGCGGACAGGCAAGGCCGCGGCCACCGGGCCGCCCCCGATCGCGTTGCTGGGCTGGGCATTTCGGCCCGTGGCCCGAGTCGGCGGCTTCCGCTGGTACATGAACCACCAGCACCGATTCCACACCTTGGTGAGCCACGTGCGCGGCCCCGATCATCACGTGACGTTCGGTGGGCACCTGGTGCACACGGCGATCCCGATCGGGGTCGGTGAGGGCGGCAACGTCACGGTGCATGTCGAGGTGCTGTCCTACGCCGGCGAGATCACCGTTACCGCTGTCGTCGACCCGGATCACTTCCCCGAGGTCGCCGCTCTGCGGAACCACCTGGCGGCAGAGCTGGAGGCGATCGTGGTCCAGGCGTGAAACCGCCCTCGCTTGGTCGCCGGCTTCGACATGGTCGTCCGAGGCGCCCGGGCTACGGCACTCCGGCGCTGCCGCGCAGGATGGCCGTCAGCTTCTTGCCCTTGGCCAACTCGTCAACCAGTTTGTCGAGTTGGCGGATCTTGCGCATCAGCGGATCCTCGATCTCCTCCACGCGATGGCCGCAGATCACGCCTGTGATGAGCGTGGCGTTCGGATTCATCGCGGGCGCCCCGGCGAAGAAGGTCTCCAAGCTGACCTCGGAGGCGAGAACCCGCTCCAGACCCGCCGCGTCGTAGCCCGTGAGCCAGCAGATCACCCGGTCCACGTCGTCCTTGGTGCGGTTCTTGCGCTCGGCCTTCTGCACGTAGTGCGGGTAGATGCTGGCGAAGCTGACGCCGAAGATCCGGTGTCCTGCCATGGCTGGTCTCACCTCTCCTTCGGTGGTGCCCACGCGAGCGCGGTCGAAGGTCGGCAGGTTATCGCGCTGGCTCGGCGGACGCGTGACTAGGCTGGCTCGTCCGCGAGCAAGCCGCTCGGGCGGACGGGTGCCACCGGCCGATACCGGTCTCGGGCCATGGGAGGTGACGTCGTGATCGCATCCGATGGGGCGACGTATCGGTCTGTTGTCGACGCCGCGGCGGACGGCACCGGGTTCTGTGGCGTGGTCCGGATCGACCGCCACGGCGAGACCGAGTTCTGCTCGGCCTACGGTTTCGCCGATCGGGCCCACGGCGTCCCGAACACGCCCGAGACCCTGTTCGCGACCGCAAGCGGCACGAAGGGACTCACGGCCCTGGCGGTGATGAGCCTCATCGAACGCGGGACGCTCGAACTCGGCACGACGGCCCGCTCACTGCTCGGCGACGACCTGCCGTTGATCGGCGACGGCGTGACGATCGAACACCTGCTGGCGCATCGGTCCGGGATCGGTGATTATCTCGACGAGGACGGGGTCAGCGCCATCGACGACTACGTCCTGACCGTTCCGGTTCACCGGCTCGACGCGACCGCACGCTACCTGCCGCTGTTGGACATTCGTGCCACCGTGTTCGATCCTGATGACCAGTTCGCTTACAACAACAGCGGTTACGTGCTGCTCGCGCTGCTGGCCGAACGGGCGAGCGGTGTGGAGTTCCCCGACCTGGTCCGCACCCTGGTCTGCGAGCCGGCAGGCATGACCGACACCTCGTTCCTGCGCTCGGACGAACTCCCCGGGCGCGCCGCGCTGGGTTACCTGTCCGTTGACGGGTTGCGCACCAACGTGTTGCACCTGCCGGTGCGTGGCAGCGGGGACGGCGGGGCCTACTCGACGGTCGCCGACCTCAGCGCCTTCTGGGAGGCCCTGTTCGCCGGCCGCATCGTCGCGCCGGAGCTGGTCGCCGACATGGTGCGGCCTCGTAGCGAGTGGCCGCAGGAGGGTCGGCGTTACGGCTTGGGGTTCCACTGTCACGCCACGGGCGACGCGGTCTGGCTGGAGGGATACGACGCCGGCGTATCCCTCGCCAGCCTGCACCAACCCTCGTCGGGGATCACCTACACCGTGATCTCGAACTGGTCGAATGGCGCCTGGCCGATGGTGAAGGTGGTCGAGGAACTGCTCGGCCTGTGAGTGGGTGCCACCGCTCAGGATGGCAGGGCGTAGTAGTCCTCGGTGGTGACGAGCGCGAAGCCGAGCGAGGTGTACAGGGTGAGTGCCCGGTCGTTGTCGACGGCGACCTCCAGGTTCACTCGGGTCGCGCCGTCCGCTCGGGCGTGCAGGCAGACCCGGCGCAGGACGTCGCGGCCGATCCCGCGGCCCTGGTGATCAGGGTGGATGACGAAGCCGTAGACCCCGGCGGTGTCCTGGTCGCGGGACAGCCGCAGGCTGCCGACGATCGCGTCGTCCAGCATCACGACCCAGGTGTCGGCGAGGTCGCGGCGGGCCACGTCGGCACTCGCCTCGTCCGTCGGCTGCGGTGGGTGCCAGCCGAACCCGGCCTCGAGCAGGGCGTCGACGGCCGCCGTGTCGTGAGAGGTCATGGGCCGCAGGGAGATTCGCGGATCGGACGGCCCGTCGGAAGGCGCCCCGTGCAGCTGCAACGCGTGTTCGGAATGATCCAGCACCGCCCCCCGCGCGAGCGCCAACTCACGGGCCGCCGTCGAGCTTCTCGGAGTCACCAGCAGCAGCTGGGTGTATCCCTGGTCGCGGCACAGCGGTAACGCCGCGTCCAGCAGGGCGGTGGCGATGCCGCGCCGCCGGGCGCCGGGGTCGACCATGCCCGCCAGCTCGACCGTAGGTGCGCCGAAGCCGTACAGGCCCAGGAAGCCGAGCAGGTGCTCGCCGTCCCACCAGAGCAGATCCTCGACCCGCCGGCCGGAACGGCCGCGCAGCACCCCCCACTCCAACTTCAGGCGGCCACCGTCAGCGGCGACGACCCGCCGCTCCAGCTCCGCGATGGCGTCCAGGGCGGCGGGGGTGAGACCTTCGGCGAACTCGAGCACGGGGGCAGTCAATCACTGCGGTCATCCCGCGACGAGTCCGGGCGGGTCATACGTGAAGCCGCAGTCGGTGGCCTTCGGATGCAGGGCTATCGACCCGTGGCAGCCCGACGCACTCGCCTCGACGGGTCGACGGCGAGCAGGTCACGGGCGAGTGGGTGCGCCGGAAGGTCGGTCCGGTGAGCGAGCAGGACGCGTACGGATTCCACCGGCGAGTGACACAGGGCATCGACGATCGCCTGGTCGACGTCGGGGCGAAGCGCCACGGCGAAGCCGATCTGCCAGGCCCCATCGCCGGCAAGGCGGATCAGTGTCTCGGGCGGGGTGGACGGGTGGGTGGCCACGGCCTCACGGATCTGCCGATCGCGATCGCCCGCGAGGATGGTGAGCAGGTGTGGGGGCAGGTCCGTGCGACGCGACAGAGTGCGGCGAACGTTCACGGAGGGGTCGTCGACGAGTTCCGCCACCACGGAGGGTGCAGTGCGTCCGTCCAGGGCCAACGCGACACGGTCGGCGACCCGTTTCGAGGCCCGAAGGGCAGCTTGCAGCTGCGGTTCGGTCGGGACCGGGATGTCCACAGCGCGCTCGACCACGGTCGGTTTGGACGGCACGGGCAGCGACGAGGTCCATTCGGTCAGGCACAACGGATCCTCTGGAGTTCCGGCCCCGCTGACCAACAGATGCCCTGTCAGCCCGAGATGGACCGGATCGACATAGGGCACGAGGGTGAACTCCTCGGGGCTCACCCAGGCCGCGGTCCGGTCCGACCGACGGAAGGACCGTGCCGTCGTCCAGGTCGGCCACTCGGCGCTGACCACCGATCCCCCCGGCCCGAGCGGCGTTCCGTCATCGCCGAGCAGGGCGATCTCTTCGCGCACCACGCCGAATCCGTCCGGCTCGAGCCGGTAGTGCCCGCGCGCAGCAAGCCTGGCGGCGCCGCGTCGGCTGCCCCGAGGGCGCGGAGCAGGGCGCCACCCGCTGGTCCAGCTGTAGCCGTAGCCGTGCCGAACGACATGCTCACGAGCCTGCTCGAGACGCTCGGCCTGGTCCGGCGTCCGGTGCGACACCATCTCGACGGTCGCCCCATGGACGACGTCCAGCACCGCCCGCTGCTGCCGGGCCAACTCCCAGCCGGCGAACCCGCTCGGCATCCCGGCCGCGGCCAGCTCGAACCCGCGCGTTGACGTTCCTGTGCGGTAGTCCCACCACGGCGCGTCGGCGTGAACCGGTGTCCCCAGCTCCCCGGGCCAGCACGCGACAATCCGTAAGTGGGAGGTCCGGTGGGCGATCGCCAACTCGGGCAGCGCTTCGCTGTATCGGTCGCAGACCGCGCGCGCGACCTTCGCGAAGGCGTCGGCGTCCGCGTGCTCCACCCAGGGCCGGTCCCGAAATCCCGACGGCGGCCACACCCACACCTCCCGCAGCACCGGCATGCCGCAACCCTCTCACCACCGGTCGTCGTCCCCACCCTGCTTGCGTCATGGGCCTTCGAGGATCTCGCGCCGGCGGGTCGGGCCACCCGCCGACCAAGGCTGTCCCTCGAAGGTGGTCGTCACGACAGCGATCTCCAAGGCGTCGTCCAGGTTCAACGTGGGCAGTGCGGCGAGGTGTGCCTCCTCCTCGAGGAGGGTCTCGTACACCGCCTGTGCGACCCGGATGTGGAATGCGCGCGCGAACACGGTCGCATCACGCTCGAGGCGAACCAACTCGGCCCCGACCGTGGCCAGTCGGTGCCGGACCTCGTCCAGGGTGAGCAACGATCCGGCCGCCGTCCGATGGTCCATCGACGCTCCCCTCCGCCCGAGGGCTCACCCGCTCACGAATTCAGTGTGCGCCTGGTCGCGTGCGAGCGCCACGGGCTGGCGCCGCGCCACGTGTCCGGACGGCGATCAGCCCTTGACTCTCTTACCGAGGTGGCGGACGACGACAGCGGCGATGGCTGCGGGGTCGGCGTCCCCGCCGGTGTCGGCTCGGATCAGGACGCCGATGCCCAGCGGCCCCTCGGCGTCCAGGCGCGTGAACTGATCGATCAGATCCTCGGTGGTGTGGCGTCCGTCGTGGTGCCCCGGGTGGCGCCGCCGAGCCTGGAACCGTTGGACGGCAAGGGGTACCGAGCAGGCGCAGTACACCTCGACGAGGCGGGCATCCTGCAGATCACGCAGCCAGTCGGTCGGGGTGCCCGAGGTGGTGGAGAGCCGCTCCCGGCGCCAGAACGAGCACAGCACGGCTGCTGGGGTGTTCATCGCGATGGACTGCAGGACGGCGTCGCTGGCGCGGCTCAGCCGTTGACGGCTGTCCGGGTCGGCTGTGGCAAGGGTTTCGAGCAGCGGTTCGAGGATCTCGTCCTTGTCGAGCAGCGGCACGCCCAGTGCGGCGGCGATGCCGCGCCCCAGCGTCGTCTTGCCACTGCCCGGCAGCCCCGACATCACGACAAAGACCCGTCCCGCCGGACCAGTGACCGGGACGACGGGATCTGGCTGGTCAGCCCCCGGTCTCGGCACGGTGGATACTCAGCGGGTGCGGCGATAGCGCTCGTAGATCACGCGTGACCCGAAGGTGTTGGTCTCGATCAGATCCAGCTGAATGTCGCGGGTGACCGGCGGCAGCAAGGGCGTACCGCCACCCACGACGACCGGATGGCGCAGAATCCGCAGTTCGTCGACGAGTCCGAGTTCGATCGCGGTCGCCGCCAGGCCGGCGCCTCCGATCGCGATGTCCTTGTCGGTGGTGTCGCGCATCGCGGCGATCTCCTCGGCCACCGACGCCCGCGCGAGCCGGGCATTGCCCTGGACGCTGTCGAGCGTGCGGCTGAAGACGACCTTCGGCAGGGCGCACCACACCTCGGCGAACGCGGCCCCGAGCTCGTTGTCACGCAGCGATGGGTCCGTATCCCACACCAGCATGGTCTCGTACAGCCTGCGGCCGCACAGGTAGCCGCCGAGCTCGCGGACCTGCTCGGTGTGGAACCGGAACTGCTCATCGCTGGGCACCGTCCAGGCGAACTGGCCCTCGCGGTCGGCGATGAAGCCGTCCACCGAGACGCCCATCGAAAAGATCAACATGGCTTCGGCTCCCTCTATGACACAACTCGGCCCATGCGCCCATCCTGCAAGGTGATGTACTCGTACGACTGCCGCAGGATCTGTTCGAGGATCTTCAGGTCGATATCGGCGAGCCGCTTGACATAGACACAGACCCGGCTCGTGGTGTGTTTACCCAAGCGCGCGAGCAACTCCGAGTGGCGGGCCGTACCGTCCATCAGATAGATGGTCGTCTTGCCTTTTCGCGGATAGAACCCGATGGTCTGGCAATCGCCCTCGCGTCCGCTGTCGTACGTGTAGTGGTAGGCACCGAAACCGATGGTGCCGACGTTCCACATCCGTGGCTCGTGCCCACTCACCCGGCGCATCAGGTCGACCAACACCAGACAATCATTCACGGCTTGCTCGTCGTCGAGTGAGGCGATGAAATCCGGCTCTTCATACCTGCGGTGGGTGCTGAGTCGTTGATCTTGGTGTGACACGCCCAGGATCGGTGGTTCGTCGAGGGAGGGGTCGAGGTCCTCGAGGATCAGCAGCGACCAAGCCAACTGAGCCCGTGAGGACCTCGACGTGTCCGAGCCTACGGGGTGTCCTGGCCTCGATGGGCGCCAGGAGCCCGCTGTGTACTGCTGTCGCTGCGATGTGCTGGTCGGTCTGCCCGGCCTGCACGTGATCGATGTCGAACGCGTCGATGAGGGTGAGCGGCGCCCTGGGCTGGTGGTGACGGTGGAGTCGGCGCCGGCCGTGATGGGGTGCCCGGGCTGCGGTGTGATCGCGGCCAGTCGGGGGCGGCGCACGGTGGAGTTGGTGGACGTCCCGGCGTTCGGGCGGCCGGTACGGATCCGGTGGCGTAAGCGGACCTGGCGGTGCACCGAAGGGCGGTGCACGACCGGGTCGTTCACCGAGCAGGACGAGCAGATCGCCAAGCCGCGGGCGTTGCTGACCCGTCGCGGGTGTTGGTGGGCGATCGGCCAACTGCGCCGCGAACACGCCTCCGTGCTCGGGTTGGCCCGTCAACTGGGCACGACCTGGCGCACGGTGTGGCGCTCGATCGAGCCGCTGCTGACGACCATGGCGGCCGATGAGTCCCGCTTCGAGGGTGTCACCACCCTCGGGGTCGACGAGCACGTCTGGCACCACGTCTCACCGGTCAAGCGGGGTCCGAAGGAGTTGACCGGGATGGTCGACCTGTCCCGCGACGGGAAAGGCCGGGTCAGGGCACGGCTGCTGGATCTGGTCCCCGGACGGTCCGGGGCCGTCTACGGCGACTGGCTCACCGCCCGTGGGTCGGGGTTCTGCGCCCGGGTCGAGGTGGCGACCCTGGACGCGTTCGGGGGTTACAAGAACGCCATCGACGACCACCTCGCCGACGCGGTCGCGGTGCTGGATGCGTTCCATGTGGTCAAGTTGGGAACCGAGGCCGTCGATGAGGTCCGCCGCCGCGTCCAGCAGGCCATCCACGGTCACCGGGGCCGCAAGAACGACCCGCTGTACGGGATCCGGACCATCCTGCGTTGCGCCGCCGAACGCCTGACCGACAAGCAGCACCACCGCCTGACGCAAGCGATCGCCGCCGACGAACGTCACGACGAGGTCCACATCGCCTGGCAGGCCGCCCAACAGCTCCGCTCGGTCTACCACGCCGACACCCCCGCCGCAGGCCGCAAGGTCGCCGAACAGATCATCGCGACGTTCCCGTCGTGCCCGATCCCCGAGATCGCCCGCCTCGGACGGACCCTGAAGCGCTGGAAGACCGCGTTCCTGGCCTACTTCACCACCGCCGGCGCCAGCAACGGCGGCGCCGAAGCCGTCAACGGCCTCATCGAACTCCACCGCCGCATCGCCCGCGGCTTCCGCAACCGCGACAACTACCGCCTACGCATGCTCCTCATCGGCGGCGGCCTCAACCCCCAAACCCCATGATCAACTAGGCGGCACCCACCGCAGGTATGAAGAGCCTGAAATCCTCGACAGCAGGTTCTTCGGCGGCTGCTTCACCCATGCTCCACCGTATCTCGCTCGGACAGCACCACGAGTCGTCGAGCCGTTCATGGCTCCCAGCACGAGAGGTCCGCCTCCCGCCTCGATGATGCGCTGGCGGTCACAAATGCAGGCGTCGCCACTGTCCTGCACGAGGTCGAGGTCGAGGACACCCGGCTTCCGGTCGGCCTGGAGCGTCACGGGGTGGACCTGCCGATGCTCGGCAGGTCGTTCAGGTGGACGAGACGCTCACTCGGTGGAGAGTTTGGCACCGTCTGCGTGCACAAACCCGCCACCTTGGGTGCGAACCGTTCGGCGGACGTCGCACAGTTCACGCCTGGCCACGGGGCGCTCAGCCACCAGATGCTCACCGGCCCTCCTGGGGCATCTTCGAGATTCTCGGCCGAGATGAAGATTCATCAGCGCAGCCCGCTCACCCGGGCGCCCGCCGAGCCGGCGCCTCTTGTCGACCCACGGCATGTATGACAATGTGCATACATGATATCCGCACGGGGGAAGAGCGCCGCCCAGCCCGCCCTGCCAACGCAGGCCGCATCGAAGAGCGTGATCATGCAGGCTCGCGTGGACGCCGACCTTGCCCGAGAACTGATCGAACAGGACGCCGCGATCCTGGGCCTCGACGGCCCCTCGGCCCTCGTACGAGAAGGCCTGCGGCTCGTGCACGAGCGCGCCCGTGAGGCGGCGATGATCGCTGCGTACGACGAGTACTACTCAGATGATCGGGCGCCGTTGCCCAGCGGCGTGGCACCGGACGACCACCGGCAGTGACGTGGAGCCTCTGCGAGGAGAGGTCTGGGACGTCCGCATCCCCGTCGTCGGCGTTCACCCCGGCGTCGTCCTGACGATCAACCCGCTGATCCCCCGGCTCAGCTCCGTGACGATCGCGGTCATCACCGGCACCCCAGGACCCGCACCGACGCACGTCCCGCTGGGGGCCGAGGCCGGGCTGACCCGCTACGACACCAGCTACGTCAACGCCACCGACCTGCACACCGTGGACCAGAGCCGCCTCAGACGACGTCGAGGACGGTTACACCCCGCCGAACTCCAGCATCTCGAAACCGCCGTCCGCACCTACCTGGGCCTGTGAACACCCTCCGGGCTGAACCAAGCCGCCACAGCATCCAACTCCAGGTCGAGTAGCATCGCGGGTGCAACCTGCGCCGAGGCGATGGTTCAGGTCCGACGGCCCCGGGCGGGGTCCGGACCAGGCGGGCGGCTTCATCGATCTCGTACACGACTCGGTACCTCGTGATGTGCAGTCGTTGAAGCCCTGAGCCTCCGAGGGGGAAGACGCCAGGTCGCCGAGGTTCCGTCACCAGTGAATCAACGACCGTGAACACCTGCCTCAACCCCTCGGCATCGTTGGCCAGCAACCTCGCCGCAAGGTCGACCGCAGTTGGCTCCCAAACGATCGTGTAGGTCACCGATCGAAGCCAAGACGACGATGGACATCCTCGTGAGGCACCCAGACCGTCTCGCCCGCCGCCTCGCGCAACCGCGACTGGGCCACGGCAAGAGCGTCCTCGAGGTCCTCGAGTTCGTCGGCTGAGATGACGATGGCCAACGGCTCGTTCTGGTCGATGATCGCGATCCGCTCGCGCTGCTGTGCCACGCGTCGAGCCAGGGACCAACGCGGTGCCCGCGGCAGCCAAGGGCATCCAGGCGACCGTGTCGTCAGTCTGCCTCACGGAACCGACAGCCGAAGGGCTGTCCACAGCCGCGCCCATCCGCTCGGTGCGGCAGATTCTGCCAGCTCGATTTGCAAACCTCACCCCTGAGCGACGTGCTCCGAGAACCGTCGGCGTCTGCTCCTGCGGCGCTGTTGCCTCCGGCGGATCTCTCTCGGGTGGCCCGCACGAGCGACGCTTCGCGCTGCTCGTTGCGTGCGCCTGATCGGAGGGCTTTCGAACGGGCATATCGGGCATTTGTGGACGTACTAGCCATTGATCATGCCGTTGCAGCGACAGTACGCAACGAACGGTCACTGTGTGAGTGCGGCTGCGGCTCGCCGGTTCAGCGCGGGCGAAAGTTCGTGAGTCAGAGCCACTACAACCGATGGCTAAGTGCTGAGAGGTATGTAGGGAGGCATCTCCGTACTTTCACTTAGAGCAAATACATCTCACTGGGGTAATAGGCCGCTGCTGCTGGGGATGGTTTCATACGACTTTACGCCAGGGCGCTGCTGGGTCGCCCAGGGTATCGAGCATGAACTCGCACCACAGCCGGGCGGCGCCGACAGTCAGATGCGCGTGACGGGAGCCGAGCCCGACTCTACGTCGGCCAGCCCCGTGACCGGTACCGTATCCGCGATTCCGTAGCTCAGCGACGCCGATGGCGATACTCGTAGTGGCTCCTAGCACTTTCTTGACGGCTTCAGTGCCATCGGGTCCCGGTTGCACGGTTGTCGGATGTACCTTGAGCGCGATCTGGGCCTCCAGCACAAGCCTCGGTACGTCCCAGTTGTCATCGACGGGACACCCAACCTCATGAAGGACGACCTTGGCGTGCTCTCGATTAGTTCTTTGGCGGAGCCGATGGCTTGAGCCGGATCGTCAGACTGGATTGCCCGCGTAATGCGATCAAGGTGCTCGCGTATGACCGTAGGGTCGGTGAGGTTTGCGAGAGCGCCGTCACGGATGTACTGCGCGGGACCACCCGTGATACGCCCACCGTCGTCGACCTTATAGCCGTCACTCTCGATGAGATCGTAGGCTGCTTGGCTGTCTTCGCGTTCGATGCCCTTGGCCGTCTGTTCGAAAACGCGCACTGCACGTGCCACCTGCACTGAGTCCGACCAGTTCACTGCATCCATGTATCCCTGATACAACGAGCGGCGTTCCCCTACTTCACTAGGTGACCGTTCGGCAGGCAAGAAACCCTCGTCCTGCCACATGCCATCAATCTCACGAAGAACTGTGCTCGCGGCTAGCTCTCGGAAGGCACGTCGTGTTGATCGACTTATGAGTTCTCGGGGGTTCACTGAAGATATTCTATATGCTCGTTTTTGTAGGCGACTGTTGTGTTGCCATCCCTTGCCTGGCAGTGATAGTAATGTTCTTGTTTTCGAATCTGTTGCCTATAAGCTTGACTATGTTCGAGTTTGCCATGAACTGTTGAAAGACAATGAGTAGCATCTTAACTGACCCTAGCTTATCTTCGTCCTTAATTCGCTCACCTATGCCGAATTGCTCCAATTTGGTCAGTGTGATCGGATAACCGTGAGACTTGTGAACTGTCGTGAACTCCTCTACCGCATCAGCAATTTCCCGCTCGGACCTACCCTTCATGGCATAGAGTGGTAAGATCCGTTTCAATTCATCCTGAGAGAACTTAATTGAAGTTTGATACGCTCCGAGAAGGTAGGGATCGACCAAGTTTCTCAGGTCTGCAGGTATGTCCTTCATAACTGCGTACGCCTCCTTGCCAGACTGTGTTGCTTCTGGCGATTTAGCAGCCCATTTGATGAAGTTCTCAATTGCTGTTGCAGGCACCTGAACTTGGGGATTCATTGGACTTTGAACAACTGGGTCAACCGGCCCCAATTCAGAAACAGTCGTAAAATACTGGCGATCCGCCGATAGTACCATTAATGTTGCCGCGCTCTTGGCCATCAGAGGCACGATCACTATGTATTCATCAGCATACTGGCGAATTACATCAACGAACTTGATGGCGGACTCCATGATTCCGCCACCACTATGCAGAAAGAGACCAACTCGCCGAAATTTCTTTTTGCCTTGATCATCGGCAGGCAGATTATATAGGAGGTCGTCCAAGAGTATAGCGTCGTTGTGAACTATGCTTGATTCTGGCGCACCGATGTTCGCGACGTAGGATATAAGGGTGCAGTCGAAGTTTTCCTCAACGTCTTCAACCGCATCTCTGATATTGATCCTTAGCTCTTTGGCCATACTTTGGACATCTTGTTTTACCAGATCTGATTTTTGAACTGCTTCTACAGCGGACTGACTTACGACCCATCTGTTGTTAGCAGGATCTTGGCTTCCCTCTAACCGACCCTCTCTAAGCAATTGTCTGACATAGTGCGGTGTCACGCCGAGCTGTGTTGCCGCTTGCCGAACTGAAACGACCATTTCCATATTTATTGACTCCAATAAACAATTGTACTTACTTTATACGTCATTACTTACGCATTTGCAAGTGTCATGTATGGCTTAGGACGCAGTGGGGTCTTCCTCGTTTTGTATCTTACGGGCGAGGTCGATGAGGGCTTTTACAAACAGATCAACATCAAGCTCAGGCTTAGCGAGTGCACTCACCCGGATGGTTCGGCCTGATGCAGTTTGGTGTGTGGAGCTGGAGGGAGACGGCGGCAGGCGGTACCTGACCTTGCTGCGTCCTTGGGTACGTTCACACCAGCGAAGCACCCCTTTGAGGGTCAGGAGTGCAATGTGAGCTTGTTCTGCTAAGTCAGCCGGGGCACCGGCGATGTGGTCACGAGCTTGTTCTTTGGACCAGTCTTGGCGATGGGCTTTGTAGTAGTCATGTAGGGCTCGTTGCTCTGGGAATGGACTTAGGGCCGCGAAGCACTCTTGATGGGTGATACAGAGCTTATGTAGCCAATCACGGTCTCTGAGTTCTTGACTTAAGGGTGGTTGGCGTTGTGTCACCTGGTTACTCGTGAAGTTACCGCCTTAGCATACGGCGATTCGGACGGCGGGCATATGGTTGGTCTTACAAGAAAGAGGTTCGATTGCCACCTCGTGAGGTGGGGGTTCGATTATTGGTGGTGGGTTACAAATTTGGTGCCATGACAGCCATTTTCCAGATTGCTGAAGGTTCGATTCCTATCAGGTTGGTTTACTACTTGTTTGCCACTGGCCTGCAACGCATCAACCGCCTCCAGATATGGGGCGGTTGATGTTTGTTACAAAGATTACATTGTAACGATGATTACATTGGTGCCCCCGAGAGGATTCGAACCTCCGACACACGGTTTAGGAAACCGTTGCTCTATCCCCTGAGCTACGAGGGCTGGCCTGCGGCGATCCTAGCGGCCGGTCACGGCGTGCAACGAAACGCGCAGGGGCTCGTGGAGCAGACCGGGTGGATCGACGGACGCCGCGTCTGCTCCTCTGTCGAGCGGCAGGTCGTGGCGGGTGCAGACATCCAGTGATGGCCAGAGGGTCTTCTCGAGCCCGGCTCACTGCAGCACCTGGCTGCAGGTCGAGCGGTCCCGGCGCGACCCCCAGGTTCCCAAGCGATCGTGAAGGTCACCGATCGAAGCCGAGACGGCGCTTGACGTCCTCGTGAGGAACCCAGCTGGTCTCGCCAGCCGTCTCGCGCAACCGCGACTGGGCCACGGCAAGAGCGTCCTCGAGGTCCTCGAGCTCGTCGGCCAAGATGACCACTACCGACGGCTCGTCCTGGTCGATGATCGTGATCCGCTCGCGCTGCCGTGCCGCGCGTCGAACCAGAGCCTGCAACGGGGCGCCCACGGCCGCCAGGGGCATCGACTCTGCCATGTCGCCAGTGTGCCTCACGGGACCGACATCCAGGGGATATCCACAGCCGATCCCATCGCCTCGGTACAGCAGGCTCCGCAACTCGATGCACCCTGCGCGGACCCGAGAGGATTCCGGCTCGCCCAGAAAGATCGCCACTCGCACGGAGGAGTCCCCATCAGCTGGACAGTCCATCGTTGTAGCCGAGGATCTCGTCCAGCGACCGCGGGTCGAGCGTCGAGCGTGCACGCCCGCGCCGGGCGATGGCCCTCAGCTCCTCCACGACAGCTGGCCGCTGCTGCCGCCGGCGGATCCGCGCGAGTCGTTCCTGGATCGCCGTCCGCGTGGCGCTCGTGATCGATTCGCCGGTCTCACGAGCCAACTCCCGCGCCAGGCGATCCGTCAGCTCATCCTTGATGTTGAGAGCCATACAAGGAAGATAGGCGGCAAACCTCTGGTGACCATGACCTCCTCGTGACGACGCAGTCGGCCGACCCGGCGTCTGTGTGGATGCGGGCGTCGCCAGGCCGGATCACGCCGAACCGGGCCGGCCCCCACCTCATGCCAGGCGCTGCTCACCGGACCTACACGGACCCCACGGCCACGAACCGAGGAAGAACCCCTCCCCCACGATCTCCACCTGGCCGACCAGAACGAGCAGGTCACCCGGCACCAGGGCGGTGAACGTGCCGTCCGGACGCACTGCGCCGCCGATGATGACCCCCCTCTCGGGCGCCTCAGCCGGCCACACCGCTACGTTCACCCAACCCGAGGTCACCGGTTCGACCCGGCCGTCACGATCCCCCGACACGGTGCCGGTGACTGCCTCGCCCCTCAGCTCCAGGTCGCGCACCGCGGTGCGCAGACCGGCGTGCACGGTGAGCCCCGCTCCGAACACGATCCGGCCGGAATCACCCTGCCCGTCACCGGACGGCTCCACCAGGCTGGACAGCGCCAGGCGGTTCGGTTCCAGGGGACGATCGCCGCGCACCTCGCGCTCGAACCCGTCGCCCCGCACCGGATCCCCGGCCAGCGACTCGTAGGCCACCTCGACCATCCGCTCCTCCCCCGCGGCCAGCCGCACCCAGGAGTGGCCCAGGTAGGTGCGGAACCACGGGCTGGTCTGGTCCGGCGCCAGCTGATAGGTCGCCGTCCGGCTCAGGTCGTTGCCGACGACGACGCCGGTGACCCGCCGGTCGGACGGCGAACCGTGCCCGACCGTGGTGGTGTCGAAGTTCGACTGGGCGTTGTTGTTCACCAGCACGATCTCGTTGCGGTTGGGGTCGACCGGATCGATGTAGCGGTCGATCTCGACCCGCACGCAGTAGTGCTCGACCTCGAGATCGGCGACCTTCTCGTTCTTCGGCACGTCCCACGGGATGCGGAAGGTGCGCGACTGCCGGCTCGGGATCCTCTGCGGCGCGGCAGCGGGCAGCACCTCGGTGCGCGTGCCGGCGGTCACCGTGAACGGCATCGTGAAGATCTTGACCCGCACGGTGTCGGCCCCGGCGGAGCCAGCGTTGTAGACCCGGGCGACGATGGTATGCCGCGCCCCCTTGGAGATCACGTTCGTCCCGGCCGGGCCCTCCAGCCAGATGTCGGGGCTCTTCCAGTCCGGCGGACCGTTCGGGCGGCGTCCGGGCGCGGGTTGGATCTGCAGGTCGGCCCGGTGCGCCGCGATGTACTCCACCCGCACCTCCGCCGAGTCGGGGTCGGCCGGCAGCGGATCGAGCACCAGCCGGAAGTCGTGCTGGCGGTTCGGGTCGGTCACGTCGGTCTCGGCGTAGTCGGTGCCGGGCGTGGTCAGAACCGGGCCGTCGCCGTCCGCGTCCACGGGCAGCGCCAGGATGTCCGGGCGCGCATATGGCGTCGAGCCGTCGGTGACCACATCGGTACCCACCACCAGCCGGGTCGAGGGGAAGTAGCGGTTCAGCCCGTTGTCGCCCATCTGGCCCGGCTGGGACCGTCTGTACTCCACGTAGTAGCTGCGCCCCGGGCGCACGTGCACCTCGATGCCCGCCTTGCGACCACCGGACGGCCCCGTGCGCGCCAGCGTCTCGATCGCCTGCAAACGCACGGTGCGCGAGCGGGGGTCGGCGGCGAAGTCGACGTCCTCCAGCCACGTCGGCGGCAACCAGCCGAGCCGCATCCGGTGGGCCAGCGAGAAATGCGGGGCCCACCAGTCGTTGTCCATCAGGTCGAGCGGGCCGATCACGCGGTTGTTCACCGAGTCGGCGTAGTCCTCCGGCTTGGCGTACAGATCGTCGCAGCCGAGGGTGTGGCCGAGTTCGTGGCACAGGATGTTCGTCCAGCTCTTCACCAGCCCGCCCGGGTCGGGCGGCATCGCGGTCGGCCAGGCCGTCGGCAGGAAGATCGCCGGCTTCGGTTTGATCGTCGTGGAGAACTCGTCCTTGGTGTGGAACCGGACGCCCTGCCAGGCCTGCGGCCAGCAGAACTTGGTGCGCAGCACGGTGTCCTTGCCGACCTTCACCACGTCCTCCGACGCGTTCTGGATCACGAACACCACCGCGTCGATCCGGTTGAGGATCAGCTCGTCGATGCCGGCGTCGATCAGCGCGTCGCTGTACGCGCCGGCGATCGTGGCGCGCTGGTCGTCCGTCGTCCACCAGCCACCGAACGGCGCGGGGGTCACCTTGGCCGTGTCCCGATTCTCGAACAGGTCACCCCAGCCCGCATCGATCCGGACGACGCCCGGCATGCCGCTTTCGGCGACCTCGATCGTCGTGCCGGTCAGCGGGGAGCCGACCGCGGGTTTCAGGTACGAGACCTCCTCGTAGTACTGCTTGGCACTGGCACCCGGCCCGATCAGGCGCGTCGTCCAGTCGGCGCGAGCGGCGGCCACGGGCTGCTGGAAGCCCTTGTCCCGGGTCTCGACGAAGACCACCGCGACCCGCCAGGCCTCCGGCGCCGGGTGCTTTCGGTAGTTGCCCTGGCCGGGAGGGCCACCGCCCCAGGCCATCAGGGTGTGCACCGGGCCGGTGACCGCGATCGGCGGCCCCTGGCGGCGCTCGGGCCAGAACGGCGAGACCCGCACCCGCGCCCGGCCCAGGCTCACGCCGTCCGAGCGCCGTGCCACGACGATCTCGTGCTCGCCCGCCAGGGCCGCGGCGACGAACCGGAACGTGCGCGTGGTGGCTCCGGCCCCGGCCTGGATCCCGGTGGAGACCAGCCCGGCGTCCGGCATGCCGATCGCCTCGACCGCCACGTCCGCCCAGGTCAGCCCGGTGCGCGAGATGTCGACCTCGAGCGGCGCCCAGCCACCCGGCACCACCGGCGCGAGCGGGGTGACGATGACGGCGCCCGCCGGCGGGTCCTCGTCCATGCCCCACTCCAGGCAGACCAGTGCCGCATCCGTGAGGGCCAGCACCAGCGAACCCCATCGGGTCAGGGCCACCACGGGCGCGCCGACCGACCCGGTCACGCCGCTCACCACGCCGGTGGCGTCCACCTCGCTCAGCGCCCCCACGGGGTCGGCGAGGATCAGGCCGCCGCCCGGGGCCGCGGTCACCGCGCTCACCTCACCGGCCAGGATCGCCTGCGCCACAACGTTTCCGGCCGGGTCGACGGTCACCGCCGCCGGATCCACGCCTGCCCCGGTGAGCACGGTGAGGTCACCCGAGTCCTGGACGGCGAGCGCCCACGGATCCTCGAACGGACCGGCCAGCAGGGCGATCGATCCGTCGGCCGGATCGACGCGCAGCAGCGCGCCGTCCGGGCCGCCGGTCAGCACCAGGAGAGTGCCGTCGTCATCGGCGTGCGCGGCGACCACCGGACGGGCGAGGTCGGCGACGATACGGCCCGCGTCGTCCGCCGCCTCACGCCGGGGCAACTCGACGACCGCGCCCGCGGCGGTGATCACGTGCAGGCGCAGGCCGTCCGGGGCCGGGAGAACGGCCACCGCACCCGGGTGTCCGCCGGACCAGGTGCGGGCCCGACCATCGGTCAGGCCGACCGAGGCCACCACCCCGGCCGAGGTGGGGAACCAGACCGCACAGTCCTGGACGCGGAACGTCGCGCCGGCCGGCACCGGCGGGCCGGGCAAGGGGAGGGATCGACTCACGACGGGGCTCCTGACTCGGCCGCCCGCCAGCCGGGTGGCCGTTTCCCCTGGGGAGGGCCGAAACGGGCCGCGTGATACACGGCCACGCGTCCACGGGCCGCCGACGTGCCGGACACCGTCGAGGCGCTCCCGCCGGGTGGGACGACCTGCGCCCTCAACGTTTGAGGGCATCCCTCAGGTTCACCACCAGCAACAGCGCCGCCGCGCCGGCGAACGTCCAGGCGAGCACGATGCGCCAGTCGACAACCAGGTAGTACAGGCCCACCAGCAACGCCGCGGCCAGGAACAGGCGCCCCATCACCGACAGGAACCGGCCCCGCACCAGCCCTTCGACCGACAGCAACAGCACCACCCAGACCAGCGCCGTGATGCTCGCGCTCACCGCGATGGTGGGCAGGATGATCGCGCTGATCCCGTACAACAACACCGGGGTACTGACGACCGCCCACCCGGCGAGCAGCCGGCTGCGCAGCCCCCTGACCGACTCCAGCGGCGTCCGGCGGTGCCGGAGGTGCGCATGCGGATCGGCCACCGGCGGGGCCTGCCCGAGCGAGGCCTCCATCCGCGCTCGCTCGTCGCGCAGCAGCGTGATCTCCATGGTCAGCCCGAGGATCCGCTTCTCCTCGGGCACGAGGCCGCGCACCTCGGGCGAGGCGGGCGCCAACCCTGCGGCAGAGCGCTCGAGCGCCGCCCGCGCCGGCCCGACCTCGGCCTCCAACTGGCCCAACCGTTCCCCCAGTTCGGCGAGCCGCGCGGCGACCAGCGCCGACTCGACGTCCGGGTTCGGGGCCACCTTGGCCAGGCCCGCCCACCCCACCGGATCGGCCCACGACTGGCGCACCGTGCCGTCGCGCTCGTAGCGCGGCCCGGCCGGACCGCGCTCACCGCCCAGCCGGTCGCGGGTGTCGTGCCCCCACAGCCCGCGATAGTCGCGCACCCACCCGGTCGACTCGTCGATCACCACCGGGTGCCAGGCGTCCCCGCCGGCCCCGATCACGCGACCGTCGCCCCGGGCGTAGTCGACATAGGGAATGCCGAGCCCCTCGCTCGCCTCGCTACCCGGCCACGGCGCCACCAGGCGCCCGAGTTGGCGCATCACCCGCACCAACCCGCCCAGGGTCGGCGTCGCGACGGTGATCAGGTAGTCGCCGGCGAGGTAGGCCCCCGAATGCGATCCCGCCCCCGCGAACACCACCGGATGCCGGCCGTCGATCAGCGTGAGGTCCGGGTCGTCCCATCGGCGCCGCAGATCATCGCCGGTCTCGTCGTGCGCCGAGAACACCACCCAGCGCGGCGCCGGCAAACCCTCGGCGCCCGGCTCACCCGCGCCGTCCAGGTAGATCGTGACCTGTTCCCAGTCCGCCTCGTGTTCGTTGACCCCGCCGAACGCCGAGCGCCAGTTGTTGAACGCGTAGAAGAACCAGTACTGGCACACGATCCAATGCCCGTCGCGCACCACGCGCCCGTAATAGGTCGGCCGATCCGGTGCCAGCTCGCGCTGCTGCAGCAGGAACGAGCGCGCCGCGCTCCCGCCCGGCACGCTGCCGCGGAACACCAGCGACACCCGGCTGAGGGCATCGACCACCCGCGCCAGCATGCCCACCGCGGCCAGCCGGCTGCCGCCCTCGAGCCGCGGCGGGCGGTCCTTGATCGGGATGGTCAGCCGGTCCGGCTTCACCCCGGTCGCGATCCCGGACAGCGACTCGCCCAGCCCCTGGGTGACCGCACTGCGCGCGACGAGCCCGGACAGGTCGAGCGTTCCGGGCCGGGCGATCAGTTGCGGCTCGCCGTCCTGCGGGGTGTTCCACAACGCCGCCTGGGCCACGTACCGCTCGACCGAGACCGGATAGAAATACTCCCCGCGGGTGAACCGGAGCACCGGCTCGTACGCACGCAACAAGGCCTCGTCGTCCAGGGCACCATGGGGCATGCCGGGACCCTAGATCACCCCGGCTGGCAACCGTGAGCACCTCGACCACTGCCGCGACGAGAGCACGAGGCCCGGTAGCGTCGTCCCCCTCATGAGTGCCACCCTCCTCGCCCGCGGACTGGCCGCCGCCCACGGCGATCGCACCCTGTTCTCCGGTCTCGACCTGGTGCTCGCCCCCGGGGACGTGGTCGGACTCGTCGGCGCGAACGGTGCCGGCAAGTCGACCTTGCTGCGCTTGCTGGCGGGGTTGGCCCGCCCCGAGGACGGCGTGATCACCCGCTCGCCCAGCTCGGCAGCGGTCGGGTACCTGCCCCAGGAACCCGACCGGCGCCCCGGCGAGACGGTGCTGGCCTTCCTCGGACGACGCACCGGCGTCACCGAGGCCCAGGCCACCCTGGACGCCGCCACCGCGGCGCTCGCGGACGGCGCGGCGTCCGCGGGTTCGGCAGCGGCCGCGGCCCCCTCCGCCGAGGACGCCTACAGCGAGGCCCTCGACCGCTGGCTGCACCTGGGCGGCGCCGACCTCGACGAGCGAGCCGAGGCGATTGCCACCGACCTGGGCCTCGGCGTCCGGCTCGATGCCGAGATGACCTCGCTGTCCGGCGGGCAGGCCGCCCGGGCGAGCCTGGCCTCCCCGATGCTGTCGCGCTACGACATCTTCCTGCTCGACGAACCCACCAACGACCTCGACCTGGACGGCCTGGACCGGCTCGAACGGTTCGTCACGCAGTTGCGGGCCGGCGTGATGGTGGTCAGCCACGATCGGGAGTTCTTGTCCCGCACCGTGAATCGCGTCGTCGAGATCGACCTGGCGCAACAGCAGATCGGCGTCTACGGCGGCAGCTATGCGGCCTATCTCGACGAGCGCGAACGCGCCCGCCGGCACGCCCGCGAGAGCTACGACGAGCACGCCCGCAAGGTCGGCGAGCTCACCGAACGGGCTCGCACGCAACGGGCCTGGATGGAGAAGGGCGTCAAGAACGCCCGCCGCAAGGCCACGGACAACGACAAGATCGGGCGCAAGTTCCGCAGCGAGCAGACCGAGAAGCAGGCCGCCAAGGCCCGCCAGACCGAGCGCCTGATCGAACGGCTGGAGCCGGTCGAGGAGCCCCGCAAGGAATGGCAGCTGCGGATGGAGATCGCGGTGGCGCCCCGCGCGGGCGCCGTCGTCGCCACCGCCCGCGGCGTCGTCGTCCGGCGGGGCTCGTTCACCCTCGGCCCGGTCGACCTGCAGGTGGACTGGGCCGACCGGATCGCCATCACCGGCGCCAACGGCTCGGGCAAGTCGACGCTGCTCGCCGTCCTGCTCGGGCGGCTGACGCCCGACGAGGGCGCGGCGCACCTCGGCCCCTCGGTCGTGGTCGGCGAGATCGATCAGGCCCGGTCGCGGTTCGACGGTGACCAGCCCCTGCTGCGGGCCTTCGCCGACCAGGTGCCGGCCTGGCCCGAGGCCGACGTGCGCACCCTGCTGGCCAAGTACGCGCTCGCGGCCGCCCACGTGCACCGGCCGGCGTCCTCGCTCTCACCCGGCGAGCGCACCCGGGCCGCCTTGGCCCTGTTGCAGGCCCGCGGCGTCAACCTGCTGGTGCTCGACGAACCGACGAACCATCTCGACCTGCCCTCGATCGAGCAGCTCGAACAGGCCCTCGACAGCTACCCGGGCACCCTGCTGCTGGTCAGCCACGACCGGCGACTGCTGGACGCCGTCCAGGTCACGCGACGCCTCGTCGTCGATGCCGGGCGCGTCACCGAAACCGACGCCTGAACCGCCCACCCGAGCCCGTTCGAGGGCCGAGCGGGGTGCGCCTCTCAGCGCGCGGCGTCCGCCAGTTCTCGCAGGTAGGTCCGCAGCTCACTCTGGCGCGGCACCCACCGCGGGGTCGGCACGGACGTGGCCAGGCCACCCACCGCACCCTCGCCTCGCGTGCCGCGCGCGTGGAGCACCAGGTGGGCGCTCGCCGGCGGCAACAGTGCCGCTGCGCTCGACCTCACATCAGCCGTACCCGGCTGGCCAGATCTCATGAGGCACACTCTGGACCTGAACTCTTCGTTACGACATACTCACCCGCAGCTATCAGCCATACTCCCGAGCCCCTGATCGGCCGCTCAGGAGGCCCCACACCATCGGTCTGGACGACCTGAACCGGCAGGTCAGGGGGCCGACCGGGTTCATCCGTCCAGCTCTGGCACCCCGAAGTCCCCGCCATGCGCGACAATGAGCCAGTACCGCTTCACGGGGGCCGCTGACGCGCGCCATCCGCCGCACAGATTCCCGCCCCCCAGCTCACCAGGGGATCCGGGAAGGAGGACCATGGCATCCGCCGGGCAGTTCGTTCGGGAACGCATTCCGATTCCTGCCAGCGTGCCCGAAGCCGGGCGACTGGTACTGGAGCTGGTCGCCAGCTCCCGCGACTCCCAGGCCGAGGCGGCCGGGCCGATGACCTTCCGGCTGGTGCGCAAGTACCGACCGACCTGGGCCTCGGTGACCGGCTTCCTGATCGCGCCACTGTTCGTGCGCAACACCGAGGTCTGCCGGGTGGCGGTCATCGAGGCCCGCGTCGGCGCCGAACTGCTGCTCGAGGGGGCCATCGACCCCGAGCTGCACGCCAGGCTGGTGCAGCTCGGCCGGGTGCCCGAGGCCGCCCGGGTCGCCACGCTCGGCCCGCGCCCGGTGCCGCAGGCGTTCTCGCCCCACCCCGCTCCCCCGGCCCCGCCGGCACCCGTCCAGGGCTACCAGCCGCGGCCCGACGTGGTGGACCTGCGCGATGCCGCCCGCCCGATCGACCCCGCGGCCGCGGCCCGCTCCCGCCGGGACGAGTTCGCCGACCTCATCCCCCCGCCACTGCTGCCCCCGGGGGCGCCGCAACCACCGGCGGGTCCCGCGCCGTCCTTCATGCCGCACGAGCCCGCGCCCTACGACGGCGGCAACGGGGCCAACGGTGGCGGCAACGGCGGCGGTCGCCTGCCGAGCGCCTTCCGTTCCCCCCGGGACGACGCCCAGCCGGCCAACCTGGTGCAGCCGCCGTCCGCCCCGCCCGCACCGGTCTCGGCACCCGGCCCCGTGCCGTCCGCCCCACCCGGGTGGCCGCCGGTGCCGGCCGCCCCGAACATGCCACCGAACGACCTGTTCCAGCCGCCGCCGACCCGCGTGGGTCCCAGCATGGGCATGCCGCCGGCACAGCCGGGAGGCCCTGGCCTGCAACGCATCACGGTCACGGTGGACACCGGCGAGGTGTCGACGATCGAGCGCGTCCTGATCGTGGGTCGGGCCCCCAGCCGCCAGCAGCTCGACCCCGATGCCGGGCTGTTGACGGTCAACGACCCGAGCCTGTCGGTCTCGAAGACGCACCTGCTCATCGAGTCCGACGGCGCCGGACTGTGGGTCGTCGACCGCAACTCGACCAACGGCACCTGGATCGACGAGGGACGGGGCGCGCTGCGGCCCGTGCCGGCCAATCAGCGGACGCCGGTGCCCCCGGGCGCGCGAGTGCTGATCGGCGAGCGCGTGCTGACCTTCACCCGCCAGGGCTGACCGGCCTCATCCGTCAGGGCTGATCGGCCGTGCAGCCCGGCCGTCTCGCCAACCCGTCCGTGCTCAGGCGCGGTAGTAGCACACCAGGTCGGCCACGGTCAGTTGCGATCCCGGCTGCAGCGGGTAGGGCATCCACGAGTCCATCGCCACCTGGTCGCCGCCCGGCGCGGTGAGCGTCGAGCCGTTGCGTGAGCCCAGGTCGATGGCGAACGGCCCGGTGGTGCCGACGTCGATGCGCAGGTGATTCCGCGACACCCCACGCCCCTCACCACGCACCGTCACCAGCCGGGCGGGCCGGTCACGGTCGGTCTGGGACGGCGCCCGTCCGATGATCACCGGGCCGTCCACGACGACCTCGGTTCCGTCGCTGAACACCAGGACCCCGATCAGGGACGACGATGCGCCACCGATGGCCGGCGTGGAGGTCACCTCGGGTTCTGCCGGGACCGCGGGTGGCGCCGGTGCGGCCGGGGCCACCGGCGGCGGTACCACCGGAGCGGGCGGTGCAGCGGGTGGCGCCGGTGTGGCGATCGGCGGCTCGGGCGCGATCTGCGCCGCAGGCTGGGCGACCGGCGCCACGGGCGGGGCCGGGACCGGCTCGGGTTGCTCCTCGGGCGCCCAGAACTGCTCGGCCTCGACCCGATCTGCCTCCCACGGCGGCTGCGCCACCGTCCATTCGGCGTCCGCGCGCTGAGCCGGGGACATCCAGGAGAAGTCGTCCGAGCCGGCCGATTCGGCGGGGACCGGATCGGCGAAGGGATCGACGAAGGGCGCCGCCGGCCTGGCCAGAACGGGCTCGACCACCTCGGGCTCGGCCACCTTCGGCTCGGCCGTGATGGGCTCCACCCGTGTGGGCTCGGCCAACTCGGCCTCGGGCAACTCGGCCTCGGCCAACTCGGTCTCGGGCAGCTCGGCTTCGGACACCCGGGGCTCGACCAGCTCGGCCCAGGATGCCTCGGGCCGACCCTCGGACGGCGGCACGGGAACCGGGATGGCCGCCGTGGGCGGTGCCGTCGCCACCGGCGGCTCGATGGGCTCGGCCGCCACCGGGGCGACCGGCGCCTGCTCCACCGGCGCCTGCTCCACCGGCGCCTGCTCGACGGACGGCAGGTCGGCCGGGGCGGAGGAGTGCCGGGCTGCGCGGCGTCCCCGGGGCGCTGCGGCGACCCGTTCGGCGACCGGGTCCAGCGACAGTCCGGCGCGGATCTCGGGGACGGCGGTGTCGATCCCGATCCCGTGGCTCGGCACCTCTTCGGGAACGTCGTGGGGCGTCAGCGACCAGTCGGCCGGCCCGTAGCGGCGGCGCGGGTGCGAGCCCAACCCCGGTGAGCGGCGCAGGCGTTGGTCTCCGTTGCGGTCATCGGGCCGGCCGCCGGCAACCGCTGCGGGGGCGGTGAACAGGTTCCCGTGGGCGGGGGCGTCCAGGACTGCGCGGGCATCGAGTCGTGCCGAGGCCACCGGGCGGGACGTGCCCATCCCGGCGGGGGCATAGCGACCGGGCACCAGGCCCATGCGTCCGGGGGCCGGTGCCGGTTCGGCACTCTGCCAGGAGAGCATGTCGGCCAGCACGGCCCCGATCGCGATGGGCAGCGCGAGGCCGTCGGTGCGGCCTCCCGGGCGGGTGAACCACACCACATCGTCGAGGGCGGCGCGCTCCTCGCGCCGCCCGGTACCGCCGCGCACCAGGCGTTCGTTGCCGGAGGGCTGCTGAACGGTCAGCTCCAGGGCGCCGCCGATCACCAGGCGCACCGACTCGGTCTCCCGTACGGCCAGGGCGAAATCGAGGGTGTGATTGCTCACGTGCTCCGCGAGGACATCGAGGGCGGCGTCCACACCCTGGCCGGATTCCACGGCGCGCCACAGGGTGTCCAGAGCGGGGCCGGGCACCTCCGGGTCGATCAGCACCGCCGCGGTCCGTGACACCAAGGCGATCCACTCGCCCGGCGAATACGTCGCCCCGGGAGTCATTCCGCCCCCTCTCCGCCCCATGTTGCGCCGGCTTCGTGACTTTGCGTAGGCGAATGCTGAGGTTCTGGTCACTGCGCCACGACACGCCTACGCCGCGTCCCGCGAAACGGTACCCGCCTGGCGGACCGGCCGACATCTCCGCAGCCCAGCGTGACCCGACAGGTGGCACCTGATCGGACCAGACCTCGAGCGCACCGTCATGGTCGGACACTCTGGGTGATCGCAGTCGTCATCGAGCGCCAACCGGTTAGGTTGGTGGGGTGCGCTTGGCCGTTCTCGACATCGGTTCCAATACCGGTCACCTGCTCGTCGTGGACGCCCATCGCGGCGCCGCGCCGCTCGCGGCGTACTCGATCAAGCGCCCGCTCCACCTGTCCGAGCACATCGATTCCGCCGGACGCGTCGACGATGTCGGCGTCGCCTCGCTGCTCGACTTCGTCGCCGAAGCCAAGCAGGCCGCAGCCGACAAGGGGTGCGAGTCGGTGCTCGCCTTCGCCACCTCCGCCCTGCGTGAGGCCGCCAACGGGGAGAAGACGCTGGCCGCCGTCCGGCGCAAGACCGAGCTCGACCTGAAGGTGCTCTCGGGTGCCGACGAGGCCCGGCTGACCTTCCTGGCCGTGCGCCGTTGGCTGGGCTGGCACGCGGGCAAGTTGCAGGTCTTCGACATCGGCGGCGGTTCGCTCGAGATCGCCGCCGGGCCGGACGAGGAGCCGGACGTCGCGCAGAGCCTCGCCCTGGGCGCCGCCCGGCTCACCCGTGACTGGTTGCACGCCTCGCCGCCGAAGGCCTCGGCCGTGGCCGAGTTGCGCAGCCACGTCCGCACCGAGATCGCCCGCGAGGCCGGGGCGGTGCTGCGGCTGGGAGCCATCGACACCAGCGTGGCCACCAGCAAGACCTTCCGCTCGCTCGCCCGGATCTGCGGTGCCGCACCGTCCAGCGAGGGGCCGCAGGCCCGCCGGGTGCTCGACCGGACGACCCTCGGTGCCAAACTGCCCGAGCTGGTGACCATGTCGTCCGCCGAACTCGCCAAACTGCCTGGCGTCTCGGCGAATCGGGCACACCAGATGATCGCCGGTGCCCTGGTGGCCGACGCGGTGATGGACCTGTTCGAGATCGACGAGCTCGAGATCTGCCCCTGGGCGCCGCGCGAGGGTCTGATCCTGTCCACCCTCGACACCCTCTGACGGCTCACCCCGGGGTGGGGTGGCGCAGGGCGATGGCGTCGCGGTAGACGGTGTCGCACTGCTGGAGCACGACGTCCCAGGTCGTCGGGGGCGGCTCGGTGCGGGCCGCCTCGGCCATCCGGGCGCGCCGGGCCGGGTCCCGCGCCAGAGCCAGGACGGCGTCCGCCAGCTGCGCGTCGTCCGGCACCAGCAGGCCGTGCACGTCGTGCCGGACGAACTCGCCCACCCCGGTGGAATCCCGTGCCACCACAGGGATTCCGGCGGTGCGCGCCTCCAGCGCGGCGATGCCGAATGACTCCAGCTCGGCCGCCGAGACGAACAGGTCTGCCCGCCGGTACAGCTCGCGGATCGCGGTGGCGTCCCATCGACCGGGTAGCTCCACCCAGTCGCGCATACCGACCGCGGCGCCCGGCCCGTCGAGGTAGCGCTCCAGCCGGCGCCGGTCCGGCCCCTCCCCCACGATCAGCGCGCGCAGCCGGACCTCGCTCGCCAGCCGGCCCCGGACGGCGTGCAGCGCCCGCAGCAACGCGATCCCGCGTTTGCGGGGTGCGAGCCGCATCACCGCGGCGATCACCACCTCGGAATCGTTGCGCGGCAACGGATCCGGCCGCCAGTCCGACGGGTCGACGCCGTTGGGGATCACCCGCACCGCAGCCCCCGCCCGGCGAAGGGGCGCCGCCGCGACCGCACTCACCGCGCTGATCACGATCGGGCGACGCGACCAACCCACCAGCCGATCGAGCGGGCGCAACAGCACCGCGGCCGGGCCCCACATCGAGTGCACCGTCACCACCACCGGCATCGCGGCGTCCAGCAGGGCCGGCATCGCGGCGTAGGCGAACTGGGAGACCACCCCGGTGTGCACGTGCGCGACGTCGTACGCCTGCCCCGCCTCGCGGGCCCGGCTCAGCGCCCGCGACACCTCGGTGCCGGCGCGCGGGTGCACCGGCACCTCGTACGGCAGATCGGCGACGGCGCGGTGCACCCCCACCCCGTCGATCACCTCGAACGCCGTCCGATCGTGACGAGCCCGCGGCGTCGCGGTGAGCACCTCGACCGCGTACCCGGCCGCCAGCTGGCGCCGGGCGAGGTGGTGCACCTGGGTCTCGATCCCGCCGAGACGCGGCAGGTAGCAGTCCGAAACGTGCAGCACCCTCATGACCGCCGACCCTACGGGTGGGGCGCTAGCGTGCTCGACATGCCCGTGACCGTCGTCTCGTTCCACGCCCACCCGGACGACGAGGCACTGCTCACCGCGGGCACCCTGGCCACCCTCGCCGCCGCCGGCCACCGCGTCGTCCTGGTCACGGCCACCGATGGTGGCGCCGGCCTGGCAGCCGATCGATTCGGCCAGGGGGTCGAGCTCGGCACGCGCCGGCTGGCCGAGCTGGAGGCGTCCGCCCGGGCCATCGGGGCCGCGCGGGTGCACTGGCTCGGGTACGCCGACTCGGGCCTGCACGGCACCGAGGCCGACCGGGTCGAACCCGATCCCGCCGATCCGACCGGCACGCTGACGCGTCCCACCTTCGTGCACGCCGCGATCGAGGACGCCGCCGAACGCCTGGCAGCGATCCTGCGCGAGGAGTCGGCCGCCGTCCTGACCAGCTACGAGGTCAGCGGCGGCTACGGCCACCCCGACCACGTCCGAACCCACCACGTCGGACGCCGCGCCGCCGAGCTGGCAGCCACCCCGGTGCTGCTCGAGGCCACCGTCGATCGCGACCTGTTCGCCCGCGGGGTGCGCCTGGCGGCGCGGCTGCGGCTGCTGCCCGGCGAGCTCGCGGCGTCCCTGGCGACGGCCTACACGCCCCGCCACGAGCTGACCCACCGCATCGACGTCCGGCGGCAGCTGCGGGCCAAGCAGGCCGCGCTGCTCGCGCACGCCAGCCAGACCACGGGCGAGGAGCCCTCCGGCGGGCGGCGCACCGTGGCCGCGTTGGGTCGCCTTCCCGGCCCGCTGGCCCGCCTCGTGCTCGGCCGGGAGTGGTTCGTCGAGGTCGGTCGCGCGCCGTCCGTGCCGTTGCTGGACGACGTGCTCGCCTCGCTGGATCAGGGCCCGTGAGTGCGGTCGAGCTGCCGCCGGACTGGCTCGACTGGATCTCTCGGCTGCCTGCCGACGGCGGCCCGGACGGCGCCACCTGGGCAGCGGGGCTGCGCCGGCTGCTCGACCAGATGCTGGCCACCTGGCAGCTCGAACCGACCGGCGAGCCGGTGCGCACCGGCTGGACCGCCGTCGCCGTACCGGTGCGCCGCGAGGGCGACCCGGCGATGCTGAAACTCGTGTGGCCCCATCGCGAATCGCTCGGCGAGCACCTCGCCCTACGCCGCTGGGCCGGCGCCGGCGCGGTGCGACTGATCGCCGCCGATCCGGGTCACGGCGCCTTGCTGCTGGAACGGCTGGACGCCGACCGCGACCTGCGGGCGCTGCCCATCGACGATGCCTGCGCGGTGATCGGTGGGCTGTTGCGCCGGCTGCACGTGCCGGCGCTGCCCCAGCTGCTGCGGCTGACGGAGTACGTGTCCACCGGGCTGGCCGGGCTCACCGAGCATCCCGATGCCCTGCCCCGGCGCTACGTCGAGCAGTCCCGGGGACTGGTCCGGGAGCTGTCGGCCGACCCGGCGAGCACGGCAACCCTGATCCACACCGACCTGCACTTCGAGAACGTGCTCGCCGGGGGCCGCGAACCCTGGCTGGCCATCGACCCCAAGCCGATGGCGGGCCACCCCGGCTACGAGGTGCACCCGGTGCTGCTGAACCGCTCGCAGGACCACGCCGAGGCCGGATCGCTGCGCCGCGGCGTCCGGCGGCGGTTCGAGATCGTCTGTGACACCGCGGATCTGGATCGCGATCAGGCCCGGGCCTGGACGATCGTGCACGCCACCCTCGGCGCGTTCTGGGCGGCTCGGGAGGGGGACGCGCCGACCGTCGGGCTGTCGATCGCGATCCTGAAGGCACTCGACGACTGAGTCGGTCCGGCCTGGTCCGGCCTGGTCCGGACTCGTCAGGGCTCGGTGGGTGCGGTGTCCTCGGTGGAGTCGGTGTTCTCGGTGGGTGGGCTCAGCTCGATACCGACCGCGGCCCAGCGTGACCTGACCGCCTCGGCGCCTGTCTCGGTGCTCGAGTGCAGCAGGACCCCGAAGTCCATGCCGGGCCGGTCCCACCACTCGCCCTTCTCGATCGGCTCCGACCAGGTCTGGGCCACCCGCTGCAGCAACGCGCCGAACACCGCCAGCTCGGCCGGGTCCGCTTCGTCCAGAACATGTTCGGCGCCGTCGATGACCAGCAGGTAGGCCGGAGCCGACAACCATTCCAGGTTGGCCAGGCAGTCCTCCAGCGCGGCCCAGTTGTGCCCGAAGTAGCCGGGAAAGTCGAGCCGGCGGGCGAACTCGGCGAACAACTCCGGCTCGGTGAGCATCCGGGAACCGTCCAGGCGCCGGACCGCCCCGGCCACCTCGAACACCGCATCGATCTGTGCCGCCAGCGCCTCGGGCGAGGCCGTCAGGCCCAATCCCCTCATCGCAACCGCTCCCAGGTGACGTAGTGGTCGGCCGTCAGATAGGCCGATCCGTCGCTGCCCACGACCAGTCGCTGAGGGCCTCGGTTGACCCCCGGGCGGCGTGGATTGACGTCGTACTCGTGATAGGTCACCGCGCGCCCGCCGCCGTCGCGGCGGGGCAGGGCCGTGGTGCCGCCCCGCTCGTCGTTCATGAACTGCCGCCCGCCGACATACCCGGACGGGGCATCGCCGGTGGCGTCGACCACGGCCAGCACATAGAGCGCCTTGGTGCGTGCCGAGGCCGAGGACGACGGCGGCGTGCGGGTCGAGACCGACGTGGCCGAGGTGGCAGTGGTAACAGTGGTGGCCGAGGTGGCAGTGGTGGCAGTGGTGGCGGCCGGCGTCACGGCGCCGTCCGGCCGGTTGAGCAACCAGATCGCCACGGCGACGAGTGCGAACAGGCCCAGCAGGGCACCCAGGCCCCGAGCCGAGAGCGCAGCGGAACGCCCGGACGACGACCCCGCTGCCGACACCTCACGCCTCCTGAGCTCCACCCGCCGAAAGCGTGTGCGGCTCAGCAGGCTAGCCGATCATCCGGGATCGGCACCCGGCAGGTGGCCAGATCCGGACGACATCACTCACCCGCCCGGGCGCAGCCCCTCGAGCAGGGCGTCGGCGCGCGACCGCATCCGTTCGGCCACCGACTCGGCGACCATGGGACCCAGGATTCCCCCGCTGAGCCAGGCGCAGGTGTCGACGGCCCGGCTGAGGTCGCTCTCCTCGCGCAGGATCGAGTCGGCCAGGGTGCGGGCGATCTGCAACACCCGTTCCAGCGCGGGTGCATCGGGCATGGCCGCCCGATGGTGCCGCTCGACCAGGGTGCAGAGCCGCGGCGGCACGTGCCAGCCGGCGAGAACCTCGGCTCCGATCTCGTCGTGGCCCAGTCCGAAGGCCTCTCGCTCGGCGCTCAGCACGGCATCGGAGTCGTGCCGCGACGGCAGGCAGACACTGATCGGTCCGTCGTCCGGACCGCGCACCTGGTGCAGCATGGCCGACCCGATCAGGTGCAGCAGTCCGACGCTGAACGCGTCGCCGGGGTCGGCTCCGAGCATCGGGGCGATGATCTCGCCACCCGTCGCGCACAGCGCGGCGGCCTGCCAGAACCCCTCGGGCGCACTCTGGGCATCGTCGATCCCCGCCGCCGCCATCACGGCAATGCTGCGCACGCCCTGAAAGCCCAACACCGAGACCGCGAAGGCCAGGGTGGAGACCCGGCCGCTCAGGCCGTAGTAGGTCGAGTTGGCGGTGCGCAGCACCCGCGCCGCGAGCAACGGGTCGGTGCCGATCGCCCGGGCCAGGTCGCTGGCCGCGGCGTCCGGATCGTCGACCAACTGCAGCACCCGCACCGCCGCCCCCGCGCGGCCGGACACGTCCTGATGTGCCCGCAACCGCTCCAGTGCCGTCGTCATCGGGTCACCTCACCCTCGACCGATCCCGTGCCGGGTCCCTGATCGTCGTCCGGGTCGGCACCCAACCGGGTCATCACGAAGCGACTGCCCCCTGAGGCCTTCGCTTGGTACATCAAAGCATCCGCGGCCTTCAACAGGGTCTCGGGCGTGTCCTCACCCGAGGGCAGCACCACCCCGATGCTGGCCGACAGGCAGACCTCGGCCGATCCGATGCGGATCGGTGCCTGCAGCGCCTCGAGTTGGCGCCGCGCCGCCGCCTCGGCGTCCATCGGGCCGGGAACGTTGCGCAGCACCAGGACGAACTCATCCCCCGAGATGCGAGCCACGATGTCGTATTCGCGAGCCACGCCACGCATCCGCCGGGCAACCTCCACCAGCACGCGGTCGCCGGCCTCGTGGCCGTGGGTGTCGTTGATCTGCTTGAAGCCGTCCAGATCCAGGAACACCACGGCGAAGTGCCGGTCGAAGGAGCGCCGGCTCTCGAGGGTCTCGACCAACAGTTCGATCAGTCGGCGGCGGTTCACCAACCCGGTCAGCGGGTCGTGCTGTGCCTGGTAGGTGATCGCCTCCTCCCAGGCGCGGCGCTCGGTGACGTCCTCGGCCGTGCCGATGAAGCCCGCGGCCCGCGCCGGGGTGGTGGTGGGTGCCAGGCGCAGGTGGATCCAGCGGGGGGTCTCGCCGCTGCCGATCATCCGCAGGTTGAGCTCCTGCGGAGTGCCCGTCAGCACCGACTCGACCGCGGTGTACAGCGTGGGCAGGTCCTCCGCGACCAGGGTGTCCAGCCACTCGGTACCCAGCACCTGGTGGGGCGCCCGGGCCGCCAGTTCACAGAACCGCTCGTTGACGTAGCCGAGCCGTAGCCCCGCCTCGGAGACGAAGATGCCGACCGGCGTCGACTCGGCCAGCGCCCGGAAACGATGCTCCGCCTCACGCAGCGCCGCGGCCTGGTCGGCCTGGGCGTCGGTCAGCGGATGGATCGCGATCAACCACCCGTCCTCGGTGCCCGGGCCCCCGGCCAGGCTGGTGGCATCGATCTGAACCCGGACGTCGGAGCCGTCCGGACGCTGCACGCCCGCCTCGCGCTGGCCTCCCCGACCGGCGATCAGCTCCCCCGCCACCACGTGCCAGGCGGATTGCGACAACGATTCGGCCCCCACGTCGCCGAGTTGGTCGAGCGAGCGCCCCACGAGCATGGACGACGTGCTGCCGAGCAGGTCGACCAGGGCACGGTTGACCCACAGCACCGTCGAACCGCAATCAGCGCAGCTCAGCGTCATGGCCGGGGCGCCCGTCTCGGCGGCATGCTGCCAGGCCCGGGCGAGCACCGAGGAATGGCCGGCGCCACCTGAGGCGGCGCACCGCCGCCGCCCCGGTGGGGTCTGGGGCTCGTTCGCGGACGAGCCTCGCCGCGGGCCGGGCAGGCCAGCGGTGTGTTCGGTCAGGTGTGAGGCCACGCGGTTGCTATCGGGCGATGCATCACCCGGCTGAAGCCGATGGCGCCGCACGGGCCACGAGCGATTCCGGGGGCAGGAAGCGATCGCCGTATCGGGCGGCCAGCTCACGAGCCCGGGCGACGAACCCGGCGACGCCGCCGGGGTAACCCTCGACGTACTGCAGCACGCCCCCCGTCCACGGCGGGAAGCCGATCCCGAGCAGGGATCCGACGTTGCCCTCGGCCACCGAGCGCAGCACGCCCTCGTCCAGGCAGTTCACCGAGTCGATGGCCTCGGCGAACAGCATGCGTTCCTGCAGGTCGACGAAGGGAATGTCGTCGGCGTCCTCGTGCCCGGCCAGCACCGGCCGGCGCGGCGGGAAGTGCTCGACCAGCCCGGGCCACAGGCCCACCCGGCGTCCGCCCTCGTCGTACTCGTAGAACCCGGCGCCACCGGCCCGGCCCGGGCGGTCGAACTCCTCGACCAGCCGATCGATCACGGCATGCGAGGGCCGCACCGAGAACTCGCCACCCGCGGCGGCGGCCGCCGAGGCGAAGGCGGCCCGGATGTGCCGGGTGAGGGTCAGGCTGACCTCGTCGGTGAGCGCCAGCGGACCGGTCGGGTAGCCGGCCTGCAGCGCCGCCTGCTCGATGGTCTGCGGGTGCACCCCTTCGGCGAGCATGCCCACGGCCTCGTCCATGAAGGCGCCGATCACCCGGCTGGTGAAGAACCCGCGGGAGTCGTTCACCACGATGGGCGTCTTGCGGATCAGCTGGACGACGTCGAACGCCCGGGCCAGCGCGGCGTCCGCGGTGCGTTCCCCGACCACGATCTCGACCAGGGGCATCTTGTCGACCGGCGAGAAGAAGTGCAGGCCGATGAAGTCCTCGGGGCGGTCCACGCCGCGGGCCAGGTCGGTGATGGGCAGCGTCGAGGTGTTCGAGGCCAGCAGCGCATCCGGGGCGAGCACCCCCACGACCTCGGCGAACACCCGCCGTTTGAGGTCGGGATCCTCGAACACCGCCTCGATCACCAGGTCGCACCCTGCCAGGTCGGCCACCTGGGCGGTGGGGGTGATCCGGGCCAGCAGCGCCTGCGCCGCCTCGACGTCCATCCGGCCGCGGTCGACGGCCTTGGCCACCAGCTTCTCGCTGTACCCCTTGCCCCGGGCGGCGTTCTCGACGCTGACGTCCTTCAGCACGACGTCCACCCCGACCGCGGCGAGGGCGTAGGCGATCCCGGCGCCCATCATGCCCGCGCCGAGCACGGCCGCCCGCTGCGGCCGCCACCGCTCGAACCCCACCGGTCGCGCGGCTCCCTTGGTGATGGTCTGCATGTCGACGAAGAACGCCTTCATCATGTTGGTGGAGATCTGCCCGGTCGCCAGCGAGACGAAGTAGCGGGTCTCGATGGCCAGCGCGGTGTCGACGTCCACCTGGGCGCCCTCGACGGCCGCCGCCATGATCGCCTTCGGCGCGGGCATCGGTGCCCCGGCCAGGCGCTTGCGCAGGGTGGCCGGGTAGGCGGGCAGGTTCGCCGCCAGGGCCGGGGTGGACGGCGTGCCGCCGGGGATCCGGTAGCCCTTGGTGTCCCAGGGCTGGGCCGCGTTCGGGTTCGCCGCGATCCAGGCCCGCGCGGCGTCCAGCATGGCCTCGGGCGTCGCGACGACGTCGTCCACCAGCCCGAGTTCGGCGGCCTGCCGCACCCGGAACTGGCGGCCCTCGAGCAGCACCGACATCAGCGCATCGGTGATGCCGAGCATCCGCACCGTGCGGGTGACGCCGCCGGCGCCGGGCAGCAGCCCCAGGGTCACCTCGGGCAGGCCGATCCGGGTCGCCGGGTGGTCGAGCGCGATCCGGTGGTGGCAGGCCAGGGCGATCTCGAACCCACCCCCCAGGGCCGTGCCGTTGATCGCCGCGACCACCGGGCGGCCACAGGTCTCGAGGTGGCGCAGCTGCGCCTTCAACCGGCCGAGCTGCGCGGTCATCGCCGCGGCGTGCTCGGGCCGGGCGGCCATCATCGCCGGGATGTCGCCGCCGGCGAAGAAGGTCTGCTTGGCGCTGGTGACGATGACGCCGGTCACCTCGTCGGCCGCGATGCCCGCCGTCAACCGGTCGAGGGCTGCGGCCATGCCGGCCTCGTAGGCCTGGTTCATGGTGTTCGCCGAGGAGGCCGGATCGTCCAGGGTGAGCACGGCGATGCCGTCCTCGCCGACGGCGTAGCGCACTGCGCCGATCTGACCGGTCTGGTCGGGGTTGGCCGTCATCACACACGCTCCACGATCGTCGCCACGCCCATCCCGCCACCGATGCACAGGGTCACCAACGCGCGGCGGGCATCCCGGCGCTCGAGCTCGTCGACCGCCGTGCCGAGGATCATCGCCCCGGTGGCCCCCAACGGGTGGCCCATGGCGATGGCGCCGCCGTTCACGTTGAGCACGTCCATCGGGATCGACAGGTCCTTGGCGAACTTCAGGACGACGGCCGAGAAGGCCTCGTTCAACTCGAACAGGTCGATGTCACTCACCTGTAAACCGGCCAGCCCCAACACCTTTCGGGCGGCCGGAGTCGGCCCGGTGAGCATGATCGTGGGTTCGGTGGCGGTCACCGCAGCGGCCACGATCCGCGCCCGCGGCCGCAGGCCGAGCTCGGCTCCGACCTGCTCGCTGCCGACCAATACCAACGCCGCGCCGTCCACGATGCCCGAGGAGTTGCCCGGGGTGTGCACGTGGTCGATGCGCTCCAACCAGTGGTACTTCTGCAGCGCCACGGCATCGAAGCCACCGGCCTGCCCCATGCCGGCGAAGGCCGGCTTCAGGGCCGCCAACGAGTCCAGGGTCGTCTCGGGGCGCAGGTGCTCGTCCCGATCGAGCAGGACGACGCCGTTGCGGTCTCGCACCGGCACCACCGAACGGGCGAAATACCCTCCGGCCCAGGCCTTCGCGGCCCGCTCCTGGGATTGCAGGGCATAGGCGTCGCAGTCGGCCCGGGTGAAGCCCTCGGTGGTGGCGATGAGGTCGGCACTGATGCCCTGCGGCACGAAGTAGGTGTCGTAGTTGGTCTCCGGGTCGAGCACCCAGGCACCGCCGTCCGAGCCCATCGGCACCCGGGACATGCTCTCGACGCCGCCGGCGACGATCAGCTGCTCCCAGCCCGAGCGCACCTTCTGGGCGGCCACGTTGACCGCCTCCAACCCGCTGGCGCAGAAGCGATCCAGTTGCAGCCCGGCCACGCTGTCGGGCAGACCGGCCGCCACGGCGGCGGCCCGCGAGATCACCCCGCCCTGATCACCGACCGGCGAGACCACCCCGAGGATGACGTCCTCGATCCGGGCGGGGTCCAGGCCCGGGTTGCGGCGCTGCAGCTCGTGCAGCAGGTCGACCAGCAACGTGATCGGTTTGACGCCGTACAGCGCGCCGCCGGCCCGGCCGCGACCACGCGGCGTCCTCAGGGTGTCGTAGATGAAGGCCTCAGAGCGCACGCGCGACCAGCTCCTTCATGATCTCGTTGGTGCCGGCGTAGATCTTCTGCACCCGCGCGTCGGCGTAGAGTCGGGCGATCGGGTACTCGGTGGTGTAGCCGTAGCCGCCGAAGATCTGCAGACAGGCGTCGACCACCCGGCACTGGGCATCGGTGAGCCAGAACTTGGCCATGGCCGCGGTCGCCACATCGAGCTCGCCGGCAACGTGTTTGGCGATGCAGTCGTCGATCATGGTGCGCGCCGCCCGCGTGGTGGCGGCACACTCGGCCAGCACGAACCGGGTGTTCTGCTGCTCCATGAGCGTCTTGCCGAAGGCGGTGCGCTCCTTGGCGTAGGCGACGGTCAGGTCGAGCGCGATCTCCATCGCAGCCACCGCCGCGACCGAGACCACCAGTCGCTCCTGCGGCAACTGCTGCATCATCTGCACGAAGCCGAGACCCTCGGTCGGGCCGAGCAGGTTGGTGGCCGGTACCCGCATGTCGTCGAAGAAGAGCTCGGCGGTGTCGTTGCTGTGCAGGCCGATCTTGTCCAGCACCCGGCCCCGTCGGAACCCGGGTACCTCGTGTCCGTTGGTGCCGACCTCGCAGACCAGCAGCGAGATGCCCGAGGCCCGCTGGCTGGTGTCGGTCTTGACCGCGAGTACCACCAGACCTGCGAGGAATCCGTTGGTGATGAACGTCTTCGACCCGTTCACCAGGTAGTCACCGGTGCCGTCGTCGGCCCGCACGGCATGGGTACGGATCGACTGCAGATCCGAACCACCGCCGGGTTCGGTCATCGCGATCGACCCGATGAGTTCGCCGCTGCACAGCCGGGGCAGCCAGCGCTGCTTCTGCTCCTCGGTGCCGTAGTCGGCCAGGTAGCCCATCACGATGCCGGTGTGCACGCCCAGGCCGAGCGAGCCGTCCAGGCAACGGGTCTGCTGCTCGAACAGCACCGCCTCGTGGGCGAAGGTGCCACCACCACCGCCGTAGGCCTCGGGCACGGCCAGGCCCAGCAGGCCCAGCTCACCGGCCCGGAGGTACAGCTGCGGGTCGGGGTGGCCCTGCTTCTCGGCGACGGGATGGGTGGGCACGACCTCCTTGGTGAAGAACGTGCGGGCCAGATCGGCGAGGTCGTCGTGCTCCTGGGTGCGCCAGGGCGAGCGGTACGCGAGGGGGGCAGCCATGCCACCATGGTGGCCGTTGTTGGCGCCGTGTCAATAGGACACGAGATCCTGTCCACCACCGACCCCCGGCTTTGTTGACGCACCGCCAACAGCAGTGGCACCGTCGGCCCCATGGCGGACGAGCGGGACGACGTCGACTACGACGTCGTGGTCATCGGCTCGGGCTTCGGCGGCAGCGTCGCGGCCCTGCGGCTGACCGAGAAGGGCTACCGGGTCGGGGTCCTCGAGGCCGGACGGCGGTTCGCCGATCACGAACACGCCCGCACCTCCTGGCGGGTGCGCGACTACCTCTGGGCACCCGCTCTGGGGTGCCACGGCGTGCTGCGCATGACGCTGCTCAGCGACATCTTCGTGCTCAGTGGCGCCGGTGTCGGGGGCGGCTCGCTGAACTACGCCAACACGCTCTACCGCCCGCCGGAGGCCTTCTATCGCGACCGGCAGTGGGCCCACCTCACCGATTGGCGGGCCGAACTCGCACCGCACTACGACCAGGCCGCCCGCATGCTGGGGGTGGCCGACAACCCCGTCACCACCCCGGCCGACCGGGTGATGCAGCAGGTCGCCGCCGAGCTCGGGGTGGCCGACACCTACCGGCGCACCCCCGTCGGGGTGCTGTTCGCCGACCTGCCGGACGCCGGTGACGACCTGGCCGCCCACGAGGCCGCCGGCGGCCGCGAGGTCGCCGACCCGTACTTCGGCGGTGCCGGACCGACCCGGCGCACCTGCCGGCACTGCGGCGAGTGCATGACCGGGTGCCGGCACGGTGCGAAGAACACCACGGTGAAGAACTACCTCCACCTGGCCGAGGCCGCCGGCGCCCGGGTGCACCCCATGACGACCGTGCGCGGCGTCCGGCCCCGCGACCCCGACGACCCGGACGCCGGCTACGAGGTGACCACCCTCGCCTCCGATGCCCCACTGCGAGAGCGGCTCTCAGGCCTGGCAGGCCGTCCGGGTGGACGCCGGGAGCGCGTCATCACCGCCCGGCAGGTCATCTTCGCCGCCTCGGCCCTGGGCACCCAGCGCCTGCTGCACCGGCTGCGCGACGAGGGGCACCTGCCCCGGCTCTCACCGCGCCTGGGCGAGCTCACCCGCAGCAACTCCGAGGCGCTGACGGGGGCACGCGCCGTCCATGCCTCGCGGCGCGATCGCGAGCAGGACTACTCCCGCGGAGTGGCGATCACCTCCTCGATCCACCCGGACGAGGTGACCCACATCGAGCCGGTACGCCACGGCCACGGCAGCAACCTGCTCGCCCTGATCACCAGCGGGCTGGTGGACCCGGCCGACGGCCGGCAGGTGCGCCTGCCCGAGATCGCCGCCATGCTGCGCCGACCCCGGGAGCTGGTGCGGGTCGTGCTCCCCCGGCGATGGTCGGAACAGATCGTGGTGCTGCTGAGCATGCAGAGCCTGGACAACTCCCTCACCACGTACACCCGTCCGCGGCGGTTCGCGGCCCTGTGGGCTCGGCTGCTGCCCGGTGCCCCTCGTCGGCGGCTGGTCACCCGGCAGGGCGTGGGCGAACCGAACCCGACCTGGATCCCGGTGGCGCACACGGCGACCCGGGCCGCCGCCCGGATCCTGGACGGCGTCCCGGGCGGCTCGATCACCACCCTGATCAACCGGCCGATGACGGCGCACTTCATCGGCGGCTGCCCGATCGGGGCCACTCCGACCGAGGGCGTGGTGGACGGGTACCAGCGGCTCTACGGGCATCCCGGGCTGCACGTCGCCGACGGCTCGGCGATCTCGGCGAACCTCGGCGTGAACCCGGCGCTGACCATCACCGCACAGGCCGAGCGGGCAATGTCGTTGTGGCCCAACCGGGGTGAGCCGGACCCCCGGCCTGCGCTGGGTGAGCCCTATCGTCGGCTCGATCCGGTGGCACCGCGCCGTCCGGCGGTCCCGGCGCACGCCCCGGCGGCGCTGCGGGTGCCACGGTTCGAGGGCCGGCAGCAGCCATGAGTTCGGCGGTCGAGCGCCGGCGCGAGCGGTGGGAGCCGGACGCGCGCCGGCGGCAGATCCTCGGCTGCGCCGTCCGGCTGTTCGGTGAGCGCGGCTACGACGATGTCTCGACGGCCGACATCGCCGGGGCGGCAGGAGTGGCCCGCGGCCTGGTCAACCACTACTTCGGCACCAAGAAGGATCTCTACCTCGAGGTCGTCCGGCTGATGGTCACCCTGCCCGATGCCGCCGTCGCGGCGTCCGGCGAGCCCGACCTGGCCGTGCGCGTCGACGGCGCGGTCACCTGGTTCCTGGACGCCGTGGCGCGGCACAGCCAGGCCTGGCTGGCCGCGATCGGCGCGGGCGGCCCCGGGCACACCCCGGACGTCGCCGCCGTGATCGCCGAGGGCGACGAGGCCACCATCGACGTGATCCTGCGGCTCGCAGGCTCACCCCCCGACGCCCCCGGCGGTGACGAGGCGGCCACCGACCTGCACCGACGCGCCGTCCTGCGGGCCTACGTCGCCTTCGGCCGCCGGGGCGCGGTGGAGTGGCTCGTGCGCGGGTCACTCACGCGCGAGCAGACGCACGTCGTGCTCAGCCGCACCCTGGTGACGTTGCTCGCCGAGACGCTGCCGGCGCTGGCCGCGATGCCGCCGACCAGATCAGGGACCGGGCGAGAGGTCAGCCCTCGACCAGCGCCTTGAGCTTGCCCAGGCTGGTGCGCAGGCTGTCGCCCACCTCGCGCTGCAACTGGCCGGCCACGGCGAACACGGCCGCGCCCTTGAAGTCGTACGTCACGGACACCGCCGTGCCGGCCTCGGCCGCGTCCAACTGTTGAGTGGCGGTGAGGTTGATCCCCATCGGACCGACGCCCTGCAGCACCAATCGGCGCGGTTCCTCCAAGCCGTCCACGGTCCAGCGCAGCTCGGCGGGCATTCCCATGACCCGCATCCGCTGGCCGAAGGACATCCCGGGCGCCAGCGCGGTCGGGGGCTCGCCGATGAACCCCTGATGATTGTCGATCCAGGCGCTGAACTGCGCCGGGTCCATCATCACCGACCAGACCTTCTCGGGGGCCGCCGCAATCTCGATCTCTGCACTCACACTCGCCATGGGGAGCAGGTTACTCGTCGGTAGATGAACGTGAGAAGTCCTTGGTCTTATCTAGGCGATAACGCTGCACGCGAGGGTCTTTGGTCCTCTTCATCCCAGGCCTGACAGGCCTCACGGTGATGACAAAACCACGTGGCGGCCGCCGGTTTCGCACCGTTTGCCTCCCTGCCATGAAAGGAAGGCCTTCATGACTCGTTCGGTGATCGCCGTCGGGGTCGACGACAGCGAGAGCAGCCTGCAGGCGTTGACCTGGGCCGCTCAGGAAGCGATGCGACGCACCTCGACGCTCGAATTGATCACCACCTGGGGGTTGGAGCACTCCACCCTCGGGCCGGCGCACTCGGGCCTGAAGGAGGGCCAGAGCCTCGAACAGCACGCGCGGGAGATGCAGGACGCGGCGCTCGAGAAGGCCTTCGCCGGGCTCGCTCAGCGTCCCGAGGTGGCCCACGTCGTCGTCCAGGCCAGCGCTGCCGACGCCCTGGTGGCCGCATCGAAGGACGCCGACCTGGTGGTCGTGGGCACCCACGGCCGCGGACCGGTGCGCACCTTCCTGTTCGGCTCGGTGGCTCAGACCCTGCTCAAGCAGAGCCACTGCCCCGTCGTGGTGATCCCGCCGTCCCTGATCGACAGCTGACCCCAACCCGCTCATGCTCCGCAGGGGTTGACTCAACGGACTGAAACGTCCGATTTGTCGGCCACCTGCGGAGCATGAGCGGTCACGGGCGGAGCATGAGCGGGTTGGTGGGGGGTGTCGGGGACGACGCGGGGTCAGGCGACCTCTTGCAGGAACTCGTCCCAGGCGGGGTCGCGGTGGTCGACGGCCCGCACCAGCCAGGCGGCACCCCGAGGGGCGTAGGCGCGCACCTGCAGCGCCCACCCCTTCTCCTCCGGGGTGCGGTTGCCCTTGGCGTTGTTGCACGCCACGCAGCAGGCCACCAGGTTCTCCCAGGTGTCCTTGCCGCCCCGGCTGCGGGGTTGCACGTGATCGACCGTGGTCGCGTGCCCGCCGCAGTACGCGCACCGGTGAGCATCCCGGCGCAGCACGCCACGACGGCTCACCGGCACGGAACGGCCGTGCGGCGAGCGCACGTACCGGGCCAGCAGGATCACCGAGGGTCGAGGCAGGGTGACGGTGCCGCCGACGACCGGGTGGGCACCCTGCGCGAGAACCGTTGCCTTACCGGCCAACACCAGCACGATGGCCCGGCGGAACGACACCACAGCGAGTGGCTCGTACCCCGCATTGAGCACCAGGGTCCGCATGCCGCTCACCCCCTCTACCTCGGGACACCGACCTGGCTGGTGGCGTCACGTCGACGACCCGCGGGCACGGGTCCGATGCACGCAGGGGTGCCTGCGTGTCCGACGGTGCGCAACCGACTGCCCCGGACGACGAGAGGCGCCGTCCCCCCGGGGGACGACGCCTCGACGTGATGCACGCGCGTACTCGGTGGCACCGCACTGGAGAGTGCGGCGGCCACACTGCGTACCGCGTCGTGCACCGAGACCTCCCTGGGCAGCGCCTGCGCGCCATCGAGGGACAGCGTAGGGAACGATCCTCGATCGGCCCAGACCTTTGTTGCCGGGCGGAAGGGGTGCGGCGATCAGCGGCGACGGGGCAGCACGCCGTCCGGCACACAGCGACGCGCTCGGCGACTCACGGTCGCCGAGCACTCGAACGGCTCAGCCGGTGACGCGGCGGTAGACCTTGGTTCCGGCGAAGATCGCCCGCTCGGAGATCGACTTCCCGGTACGCGGCGAGTCGATCATCCGGCCGCCCGAGGTGACGATGCCCACGTGGTAGGCGTACCCGCCGCTGACGAAGAAGACCAGGTCACCGGCCTTGGCCTGGGACGGCGCGATGGGCGTGGTGGCGTTCATCTGAGCCTGCGCGGTGCGCGGCAGGCTGATGCCGGCGTGCTGGTAGACGTACTGCACCAGGCCGGAGCAGTCGAAGCCGGACGGCGAGGTGCCACCCATCCGGTACATCACGCCGATGTAGCGCGAGGCCAGCGAGACGATGGCCGAACCCCGGGCTCCCTGCACCACGGTGGTGGGCTTGGTCGCCGGCTTGGTCGCGGGCTTCGGGTCGGGTGTGGCGGCGGGCTTCGGTTCCGGCTTGGGGTCCGCTGGGGGCGTGGCGGGCTCCGTGGCCGACGGACGCACCGGGGTGGGGCTGTCGGAACCAGCTGCGGGAGCGGGGCGGGGCGCGGTCACGGCGGCGCCCTCACGGGCGACCTTCTGGTTGAGCGCCGCGCGCCGGGCCTTGACCTCGGCGCGGCTCGACGCCGGCGCCGTGCCGGTGAGCTCGCCGTCGTCGAAGGACACCTTGCCGGTGGCCGGTGCGGTCAGCGGCGAGGTCTGCAGCCGCCCCCCGACGCCGACGGCCGTCGTGTTGCCTGCAAGGTTCGCCGAGAGATGGGCCGACTCGAGTGCCCCACTGAGGTTGGCGGCCAGCGCGGCCAGCCCCCCGGCGCGGGGAGCCTCGAGCACCTGCGCCTGGATGGCGTGGGCCGGCAGGGCCATCGTCGCCATCAGGCCCGAGGACACGGCGATCGCCGCACCGCCCCGGGTGAGATTCTCGGCGCGCTCACCCACGATCTGGGTGATGCCGGTGCTGAGCGTGGTCCAGGGCGTCGTCGCCCTCGAGGACGCGCGATGGCGCGCCGTGGCACGATCGGTCACGGGATACCTCTCCGGACGCCTACGAAGTGAGCTGTCGGGTTCGGGTGGGAGAAGTCACCCGGCCGCGGATCGCTGCGCCACACCACCTTTGACGGCGTGTGGTCCAGCTGCCCGCGGCTTCACCCCGAGGAGTCTCGGCGTGCGATCTCACCTCACGGCTCGATCCCGAGACCCCGGAAGTGGGTCCCCCGCCTCTGCCAGCGGTTGTCGACCACTCCGGTCGGTGGCAGAGCTCGGCGTCCGCCCGGAGGCCTGTCCCCGGGAGGGGAAGGCGAGTCGCACGCTACCCGAGGGGCCTGGGCAATGTCACATATCGATAACCACGACACGGCGTGTCGTAGATGACACGGCGCAATGTCGTCACGGGGTGTAATAGGGCTTCAGCTGGTGGTCTCGACGAACACGTACTGTGCATCCGCGGGGGTCAGATCGACTTCACCGCTCGCCGTTCGAACACGGATCGATGATCCCGAGAACTGCGCAGCGACACGCCGACCGGGTCGGCAATCGACCTCGAACAGCGCCGCCAGCAGCTCGTGATCCCCCTGCAACGGCTCGCCCAGTCGGCGCACCATGAGCGGGAACGCCGTGCCGTCACCCTTCGCGGCAGGATCAGCAGAGTCAGCAGAGTCGGCAGGATCGGCAGGATCGGCACGGCCATCGGCGAGCGCCTCGGGCAGCGGCCGCACCGGTCGCGCCGTCGTGGCCTCGCCACCGAGTTCGTCCAGACCGGGGATCGGGTTGCCGTAGGGCGACTCGTAGGGGGCGGCGAGCAGTCCCAGCAGCTTGCGTTCGACCTGCTCGCTCATCACGTGCTCCCAGCGGCACGCCTCGTCGTGCACCAGCTCCCAGTCCAGGCCGATCACGTCGAGCAGCAGCCGCTCGGCCAACCGGTGCTTGCGCATCACACGTGTCGCCTTGAGGCGCCCGGCGGCCGTCAGCTCCAGGTGGCGGTCGCCCGAGACGTGCAACAGGCCGTCGCGCTCCATGCGCGCCACCGTCTGCGACACCGTGGGGCCGGAGTGCCCGATGCGCTCGGCGATCCGCGCACGCATGGGGACGACGCCCTCCTCCTCCAGCTCGAAGATGGTGCGCAGGTACATCTCCGTGGTGTCGATCAGATCGCTCACCCGAGGGATTCTCCCGGATGCCGGCACCTGCCGACACCGCACCGCCTCACCGGGTGTTCACACCTCGCCCCGGGCCTTCCCGGACGGTGGGGTCGGGCGCCCATGGTTAGGCTCGCCCGGTGAGGACTCTCCGGTGACGACCACGGTGTTGTGGCTGCGGCGCGACCTGCGGCTGAGCGATCATCCGGCGTTGCTGGCCGCGGCCGGGTCGGACGGCGACCGGGATCGCGTCGTCCTGCTGTTCGTCATCGACCCGGCGCTGTGGAATCCCGCCGGCCCGGCGCGGCAGGCCTGGCTGGTGCGCTCGCTGCGTGCCCTGGCAGCGGCCACGGGCGGGGCGCTGGTGATCCGCCACGGCGATCCGGTCGAGGTCGTGCCGGCGGTGGCGCGCGAGGCCGGCGCCACCAGCGTGCACGTCACCGCGGACGCCGGCCCCTACGGACGCCGCCGGGACGCCGCGGTGGCCGAGACACTGCGCGCGGACGGCGTCCGGCTGGTGGCGACCGGGACGCCGTACGCGATCGGCCCGGGCACCCTGCTCACCGGCGGGGGCACCCCGTTCCAGGTGTTCACCCCGTTCCGGACCGCCTGGCTGAACCACGGCTGGCCCGGCCCCGCCCCCCGGGTCACGGAGGTGACCTGGCACCGGCTCGACGGCGAGCAGCTGCCACCCGAGCCCGACCTGGCCGGCACCGTGCTGCCGGAGGCCGGCGAGCAGGCCGCCCACCGGGTGTGGGAATCGTTCCTCCAGAACGGGTTACGCGACTACGCGGACCGTCGTGACCTGCCGGGGGTACCCGGAACCTCCACGCTGTCGGCCCACCTGAAGTACGGCGAGATCCATCCCCGCACGCTGCTGGCCGATCTGGCCGGGCGCCCCGGCGCGGGGGCCGAGGTGTTCCGCAGCGAGCTGTGCTGGCGCGAGTTCTATGCCGATGTGCTCTGGCACCACCCGGACTCGGCCCGCGACTACCTGCGCCCGGCGTATGCGCGGATGCAGTATGACGACCCCACCACCGGCGAGCCGGCCGAGCGGCTCGAGGCCTGGCGTGAAGGCCGCACCGGGTTCCCGTTCGTGGACGCCGGGATGCGCCAGCTGCTCGCCGAGGGCTGGATGCACAACCGGGTGCGGATGGTGGTGGCGAGCTTCCTGGTCAAGCACCTGCACCTCGAATGGCAGTACGGCGCACGGCATTTCATGCGCCACCTGCGGGACGGCGATCTGGCCAGCAACAGCCACGGGTGGCAGTGGACCGCCGGCTCGGGCACCGACGCCGCGCCCTACTTCCGCATCTTCAACCCGGTCACCCAGGGCCTGCGGTTCGATCCGGACGGCGCGTACGTGCGCCGGTACGTGCCCGAACTGGCCCACCTGGACGGCGCCCGGGCGCACGAGCCGTGGCGTCATCCCGAGGGCCTCGCCCACGGCTACCCCGACCGGCTGATCGACCTGGCCGACGAACGCGCCGAGGCCTTGGCCCGGCTGGCTGCCCTGAAGGACCCGCGATGACCGACACCCTGGTCGTGCCACACCGGTTCCGCGGGCCGGCCACCTCCGGCAACGGCGGCTGGACCTGTGGCGCGCTCGCCGCCGTCCTGGGTGACGGCTCGGCCGCGGTGCGGGTGCGGCTGTCGGCCCCGCCGCCGCTCGACGTCCCGATGACCCTGACCCGGTTCAGCCCACCGGAATCCGGCAGCGGCGTCCGGCTGCACCACGGTGACCGGCTGGTGGCCGAGGCGATCCGGACCGCCGCCGCCGAGGACGTGCTGGCGGCCGTGCCGCCGGCGCATCCCGACCCCGAGGTCGCGTTCACGATCGCCCGGGACGCCGCGACGCGCTACCCGGGCCGCGTCGACCACCCGTTCCCCAGCTGCCTGGTGTGCGGCACCGGACGCGAGGTCGGCGACGGGCTGCGGCTGGCGCCGGGGCCGGGTGATCCGCTGGACGGCGCGGTGAGCGCGGCCTGGGTACCGCACCCCGCGATGGACGACGGCACCGGGCACGTCGATCTGGCCCTCACCTGGGCCGGGCTGGACTGTCCCGGTGGGTGGGCGACGGACATGCTCGGCCGGCCGATGGTGTTGGGCACCATGGCCGCCCGGGTGCTGAGGCGTCCGGCGATCGGTGAGCGGTGCGTCGTCCGGGGCGCGGCCGGCGAGGGGTCGGGCCGCACCGTGCCGACCCGCACCACGCTGTACGGGTCGGACGGCGCGCTGCTCGCCCTGGCGGCTCACGTCTGGGTCGTGGTCGACCCGGACATGTTCAACGGCTGAGCTGGATCGGCCGAGCTCGATCAGGAGGCGACGGAGCTGGAGCCGCCCGGCGGGGTGGTCACCTTGTCGGAGGCATCCTTCACCCGCGAGTCGTGCTTCTCGACCACGACGTGGTCCCGGCCGCGGCCGCCGTCCAGATGGTCACGGTCCGGGCCGCCGAGCAGGGTGTCGACCCCGTTCTCACCCCAGAGCCAGTCGCGCCCCAGACCACCGTCGAGGACGTCGGCGCCGGCCTGCCCCCAGAGCTTGTCGTGGCCGTCGTTGCCGAACAGCTTGTCGTCGCCGGCACCGCCGTAGAGCCGGTCGTTGCCCTTGCCACCGGTCAGGACGTCGGCACCGTCGTCGCCGGAGATCCGGTCGTTGCCCTTACCACCGTCCAGGGTGTCCTCGCCCGCGCCGCCGAATACCCGGTCGTTGCCGGCACCGGCGAGGACGGTGTCGTCACCCGCCTCGCCGTAGATCACGTCGGCCTTCGCCGAACCGCAGATGGTGTCGTTGCCGGCACCGGCCTTCACCACCCGACCGCGGCCCGTGATCAGGATGACGTCGTCCCCGTCGGTGCCCGTGATCACCCGACCGGCGGTGGCCGAGCTGACCGTGATGGTCGGTACCAGCCCGTTGCAGGTCGCGGCCGGCTTCTCGGAACCGTGGCCGCTCGCGTGGGCCGGCATCTGGCCCAGCAGGGTCAGGGCCGGCACGGCGAGCAGGGCGAGCAGGATGGGACGACGCACGAAGGCCTCCGGGGGTCGGGGATACCCCGGAGGTATCGACCATCGCCGCTCTCGGCCGCAGCGGCCGATCGAGTGAGTTGCTTGTCGCGGCAACCCCATTGCGTACCGCGCGATGGCGTCGTAGGTTCCCCCGTACACGGGAAAGGAGGTGGTCCGGAGTTGGATGGTCAACGGACGCGTGAGGTGGCTGTCCGCTAGCCGCAGCACTACCGGACGGACTGCCCCAGACCCGGGTATCCCGGCAGGGGCCGCCGTCGGCCGAGGCCGGCGACGACCAGGCAGTCACCGCAGCCCGTGGGAGTCGCGCATCGTCCAGCGCGACGCGCCCGGTGCTCAGGCACCGGGTAGCCCACGGGCTGTCACCTGTTCGGACCTCGGTGCGGCCCGCGCCGCGATCCTCAGCGCGCGACGCGGCGCCGACGCGCGCTGCGCGTCCCGAAGCTCACGCCGAACGCCCGCAACACGGCCCAGAGGATGAGCCACAGCACGCTGCCGGCGATCAGGAACTGCACCGTGTGCTGCAGCCCGACGATGCCGGGCTGATCGATGCCGGGAATCGTCGGCCGGGGCGTCGGCTGACCGACCCGATCGGCCACGAACCACAGCCCGAGGCCCAGAACGGTCGAGGCGGCCAGGACCATCGCCGCCCGGCCGAGCGCGCGCATCACCGCCCCCGCCGCAGCAGCGCGCGGGTCTGGGCGAGCACCCAGTCCAGATGCGAGAGCACGTGGACGGCGAGCACCACGAGCAGCAACATCGAGGACAGCGAGTGCACCCGCATCCACAGCGTCGTCTGCTGCACGTGGATGCCCAGCGCCGGCAGCGCCGACTCGCTGATCACCAGCCCGGACAGCATCACCGACGTCGCCAGGGTCCACATCGCCAGGTCGACCAACCGGTTGAGCTGGTTCTGGGTGCGCACCCGCAACCGGCTGAGGTGGCGCACCACCCAGGTCCAGTGCATGACCACGTGGGTGAGCAGCACGGCGATGAGGCCCAGCGCGATCCACTCGTGCAGCGGCACCCCGGTCGCTCCCGGGACGGCTGCGACCATCCACGCGGCGAAGAGGGCGAGATCGACCCAGTACTTGCGGCGCGCCTCGCGGCCCGACCGTGGGGTCTGGCCCGGTTCGGCCTCGCGATCCTCGACGTCTGTCACCCTCATGCCCTCCACTCTGGCCCAGAACGAGTCTCGATCATGACGTTCCGGACGATTTCGAGTTGCCGAATCGCTGCAATCGTGGGTCCCACCGGGGTGGGCTGGCGCAGCTCGGGCGGGGCAGGCGCCACTCGGGTCAGGGCAGGCGCAGGCCGGTGAGGGTGGCCCGGTGCAGGTTCGCCCAGCCATCGGCCGGCTGCAACGTGGCCAGGGTGGCGGGTGGGAACTGCCTTTCCAGGACGGCAAGGGCATGCGGGTCGGACGTCGCCGGGTCGGCCAGGTCGTGTACCAGCGCCGGCAACCCGGGGGCGTGAGCGACCACGAGCACGCCCTGGACGTCGTCCGGCACCTCGTGCAGCGCGGCCAGGATCCGGTCGCTGCCGGCGTTGTACAGCTCGCCGCTGATCGCCGTCGGGCACTGCAGTCCCAACCCGGCCAGGGTCTGCTGCGCCCGGGTGGCGGAGGAACACAGCGCCAGCTCGACGCCGATGCCGGCAGCGCGCAGGTGCTCGCCGACCGCGGCCGCCTCGGCCAGACCGGTGACGGTCAGCCGGCGGTGGTGATCGGTCGACCCGGATCGGGTCGCCTCGGTCTGCGCGTGCCGCAGCACCAACAGGGTTCGCACCCGGGCATTCTGCACCCCCGGCTCATGATCACCGTGAGCGCGCAGTGCGCACCGGCCGACCCGGAGCCGAGTGCGATCCCACGGCGATCATGAGCGAGACGATCATGGCCAGGGTGATCCTGGTCAGGGTTGGCGGCGGATCACGTGCCAGGCGCTCGCGTCGTCCAGGGCCGGTAGCGAGCCCGCGGCGACCGGCAGGTAGGCCAGCCGGTCGTGCAACCGGGACGGGCGGCCCTGCCAGAACTCGATCTCGACCGGCCGGATCAGGTAGCCGCCCCAGTGCTCGGGCATGGGCACGTCGTCCGGGGTGCCGTGGTCGGGCCAGCGGGCGGCGTACTCGGCCCAGCGCGCGTCGAGCTCGTCCCGCCCGGACGTCGCCGCCGACTGCCGGCTCGCCCAGGCGCCGATGCGCGAGGACCATGGCCGGCCGGCGAAGTAGGCGCGCGACTCCTGGACGGCGACCCGCTCGACCGCGCCGGTGACGTTCACCTGGCGGCCCATCGGGTGCCACGGGAACGTGATCGCCGCCCGTCCGGTGGCCTCCAGGTCGGCGGCCTTGCGCGAGCCGTAGTTGGTGTAGAAGACGAAGCCGCGCGGATCGGCCTGCTTGAGCAGCACGGTCCGTGTCATCGGCCCCGCCCCGCCGGGCCCCGCCGTCGCCAGCACCATCGCGTTGGGCTCGACCACGCCGAAGGCCTGCGCCTGCGCGAACCAGAGCTCGAACTGGCCCAGCGGCGTGGACGACAGGTCCGCCTCGAGCAGTTGCGGTTCCCGATAGTCGACGCGCTGCGCGGCGTAGTCGATCGTCCCGTCCGGCTCGGACCGGTTCACCGCATCACTCACACTCTCGCCACCTTCGTCGAACCTCGCCCCACCCCAAGTCTGGTCTCGGGACGCACCGCCACCCAGCGACCAACATCCCCGAGATCAGAGATCGTTGCCGGCGTAGGACTGGTTGAAGCTCTTGTTGGCCAACGGGAAGTCGGGGACGATCGTGTCGGCCAGGGCCACCGGCAGCGCCGGCCAGTTCAGGAACGAGGGATCCACGATCCGCACCCGGCTGAGCCGACCGTCGGGCCTCAGCTCGACCCGGTGGCAGATCGTGCCGCGCCAGCCCTCCACCAGAGCCACCCCCGAGCGGGGCGGGCCGAGCCGCTCGGCCACGGCGGGCACGGTCACGGGCGAGCCGGCGCTCGACCCCCACCCGGACGACGCGAGCTCGCCGAGCAGGTCGGTGATCACCGCGGCACTCACCGCGGCCTCGCGCCGACGCACCCGGTAGCGCGCCAGCACATCCCCGCCGGACTCGGTGATCACCTCGAACCGGGGCCCGAGGTCGGTGAGGGGGTGGTCGCGCCGGGCGTCGGCGTCCAGGCCACTGGCCCGCGCCACGTACCCCAGGGTTCCCAGCTGCTCGGCCTGCTCGCGGGTCAGCACCGCCGTGCCGGTGAACCGGTCGAGCACCACCGGCTGCCCCAGGGTGACCTCGGCGAGCTCCTCGATCTCGGTGGCGACCGAGGCGATCTCGGCGGCCGAGGGCAGGGCGAGCAGCCGTGCCCCACCCAGGAACAGACCGCCGCGCAGCAGCCGGTGCCCGGTCACGGTGCGGTTGAGCCGCAGCAGCCGTTCCCGCAGCCGCTGGGCGTGCACGCCGGCGATGCCGAATCCGACATCGGTGGCCAGCGCCCCCAGATCGGCGACGTGGTTGTACATCCGCTCGAGTTCGAGCAGCACCGCGCGCACCCGGCGCGCCCGCTCGTCGACCACCAGGCCGGCGGCGTCCTCGATCGCGGTGAGCAGGGCCAGGGTGTGCCCGACCGCGGTGTCCCCGCTGACCCGCTCGGCCAGCGGGATCGCGGCCTCGACCGGCTCGCCCTCGAACAGCTTCTCGATGCCGCGGTGCACGAACCACAACCGGGCCTTCATCCGCAGGATGGTCTCGCCCACCACCGAGAACCGGAAATGGCCGGGCTCGATCAGTCCGGCGTGCACCGGGCCGACGGGGATCTCGTAGACCCCGGTGCCCTCGACCTCGAGGAACGGGAACGACCCGATGTCCTCGGCGACGTGCGGTGGCACCGGCTCGTCGTGGCGCATCGGGTGCCACCCCTGTGGCCAGTGGCCGTGCAGCACCAGCCGTTGCGGCAGCGGATGCCCGACCGGCTCGATGCCGAACATGTCGTGCACCTCGCGCTCGAACCGGCCGGCCGGGTAGGACAGCGCGGCCATCGAGGGCACCCGGGCGTCGTCCAGCGGCATCGAGACCACCAGCTCGTCGACGCGGCCAGGACCGGCGAAGGTGTAGACCGCGCGCAGCCCGCCCTCGTCGTGGCACCCGGTGATCGCGGCCAGCCGATACCCGTTCTGCAGCAAGGCCTGCGCCGCCGCGGCAAGGTCCGAGCGCAGCACCGGACGCGTACTGGCGGTGCCCATCAGCCACCCACCAGGGCCGTCACGGCGCGAGCGATGGCACCCGAGGCGGGATCGAACACGACCCCCGCCAGGACACAGCCGCCCAGGGCGATCGCGATCGGGGCGCGCGGACCGCTCACCCCGCCGTGCCCCGAGAGCCCTTCTGTGGCATCGCCTTCCGGCGCAGGGGCGGCAGGCCCGAGGGTCATCGCCACCACCGCCTGGGCCAACCCGATGAACACCACCAGCAGCAGCACCAGCACCGCCCCGGTGACCAGCGACATGCCGGACCGCCAGGCCGCGAGCAGGATGCCCACCTCCGAGAAGAACAACGAGAACGGCGGGAAGCCCAGCAAGGCCGTCATCCCGGCCAGGAACGGGACGGCGATCTGCGGCCGGGTCTGCAGCAGGCCTCGCACCGCGTCGATCCGGGTCGAGCCGGTCGCCGCCAGGATGCGGCCCGAGAGCACGAACACCACCGCCTTGGTGAGCCCGTGGCCCAGCACGTGCAGCAGCACGGCCGCGGTGGCCAGCGGCCCGCCCACGGCTGCCCCGAGGGCCAGCAGCCCCATGTGCTCGATGCTCGAATAGGCCAGCATCCGCTTGTAGTCCCGCTGCCGCAGGATCAGCAGCGCGGCCACCGCCAGCGAGGCCAGCGCCCCCACGGTGAGCAGGCCGCGCATGAACGCCGGGCCGATCACGGCGTCCGCGATCACCCGGATCCGCAGGATGGCGTAGAACGCCACGGCGAGCAGCACCCCCGACATCAGGCCGGACACCGGCGCCGGCGCCTGGCTGTGCGCGTCGGGCAACCAGCTGTGCATCGGCGCGAGCCCGGCCTTGGTGGCGAACCCGAGGACGGCGAGCGCGGTCGCCGCCCGCACCAGGTCGGCGTCCAGGCCGGCCGGGCCGGCGCTCAATTCCACCCAGGACAGCGTGGGGTGGCCGTTCGCCCGGGTGGCGGCGTAGAGCAGCACGATGCCGAGGAACGCGATGGCGATGCCGACCGAGCCGAGCATGACGTACTTCCAGGCGGCCTCGATCGCGCCGCGAGTGCGATGGTGGCCCACGAGGAACGCGGTGGCGATGGTGGTGAACTCGATCGCGACCCACACCACGCCGAGGTTGTCGGCCAGCACGGCCAGCGACATCGCGCCGAGGAACAACGCGATCAGGGTCGAGTACGACCGGCCCCGCGGGTCGTCGTCCTCGATCGGTCCGGCCCAGGTGGCGGTGAGCCCGACCGCCCCGATCACCGCCAGCAGGTAGGCCGACAACGCATCGGCCCGCAGCAGGCCTCCCACGGTCACGACGGCGACCGGCGACCCCGACGGCGGCGCGCCGGTGGCGGCCCCCGCCGTCCAGGCGATCAAGGCCAGGCCACACCCGAGCGCCCCGGCACTGGCGATCACCCCGGCGAACCGGGTGAGCACCGGCCACCGGCCGAGCGCGGCGGCGCCCGCCGTGGCGGCCGGCACCAGCAGGGCGAGGAGCAGCACGGCGGCCATCAGTCGCGCAGCTCCTTCAACTCGTCCAGATCGGTGCCGCCGAAGGCCACCTGCATGCGCGAGGTGAGCACCAGCAGGATCAACACGACCAGCAGCACGTCGAGCGAGACCCCCAACTCGACCACGAGCGGCACGCCCCCGGCGGTGAGCAGTGCCACGGTGGCGATGCCGTTGTCCATCATCACGAAGCCGATCAGCTGCGACATCGCCCGGCGCCGGGTGGTCAGCGTCAGCAATCCGATCAGCACCAGCGTCACCCCGATGGGCACCGCCCGCAGCGCCGGGTCACTGCCCGACCGGGCCAGCGGCGCACTCACCACGTAGGCCAGTCCGGCCAGGCCGACACAGGCCAGCAGGGACGCCGTGGCATTGAGCAACGGCGCCTGCTCGCGATCGGAGCGGGTGCCGGCCATGCCGCGCGCCAGGGCCGCCGGCAGCACGACGGCCTTCAGCACCAGCACCAGGACGGCGACCAGCAACAGCAACGGATCACCCTCGTGCAGCGCCATCACGGCCACCAGCACCGCCAGCGCCACGCCCTGCACGGCCAGCAGCCGCAGGTCGGCACCCAGCGAGCGGCGCCAGACCACCATCACCGCCGACAGCAGCAGCGCACCGGCCGCGGCGCCGATCAGCTGGGAGTACACCTCGGCCGTCATGAGGCCACCAGGTAGGAGGTGGTCACGGCCAGGAAGGCCAGGGCGAACGAGCCGGCCAGCAGTTCGGGCACCCGGAACAGCCGCACCTTGGCGGCGAACACCTCGCCGCCGCCGAGCACGGCAGCGGCCAGGAACAGCTTGACCAGCAAGGCGAACGCGCCGACCAGCAGTGCGCCGACGGACGCCGTGGTGGCCAGCCCCCACGGCACCAGCAGGTTCGCGACCAGCCCGAGCAGCGCGGACAGCCGCAGCCACGAGCCGAGTTCGACCCAGGCCAGGTCGCGCCCCGAGGACTCGAGCACCATCGCCTCGTGCACCATGGTCAGCTCGAGGTGGGTGGCCGGGTTGTCGATCGGCAGCCGGCCGGTCTCGGCCAGCACCGCGATGGCCAGCGCCACCACCGCCATCAGGCTCGCCGGCGACACGATGGACGACGGTGCCGCGAGCCGGTGGTTCATGATCGAGGACAGCGCGGAGCTGCCCGCGGGGATCGACACCGCGAACACCGCCACCAGCACCGTCGGCTCGACCAGCGCCGCGATCATCATGTGACGGCTGGACCCCATGCCGCCGAACGCGGTACCCGAGTCGAGCCCCAGCACCGCCAGCGCGATGGTGCCCACCAGCAGCACCGAGACCACCACGAACAGGTCGCCCGGCAGCCCGGGCAGCGCGACCGAGCCGACCAACGGGATCTGAGCGCACACCATGAGGCTGGTCGAGAGCAGCACCACCGGCGCCACGACCTGCAGCAGGCTGGTCCCATCGGCTTGAACCGGTTGCTTCAGAAGCAGTTTGCGCAGATCGCGCCAGGGCTGCAGCACGCCGGCACCGGCCCGGCCCTCGAGCCGCGCCCGCGCCTGGCGCGTGATGCCGACGACCACCGGCGTGACGGCGATCGTCACCACGAGCTGGAACACCACCGAGGCCACCGAACTCAGCCACCCCGACAACACCGTCATCGCGCCACCGCCGCGAGCACCGCGACCAGGGCCACGAACGAGTAGCTGAGGTAGCGGTGGATGCTGCCGTTCTGAATCCCCCGGGCCCACTCGGCCAGCCGGTTCAGCCCTCGCTGCACCGGGCGGTAGAGCAGCGGCTCGACCGGGTCGCCCAGCTGCTGGCGGAACTCCACCCGCGCCACGACGAACCGCGACTGATCGGTGTGGGTGATCGCGACGTCCCGGCTGGGCCGCAGCTCCTCGGCGAACACCCGCACCAGCGGCTCGGCGTAGGACGTCGCGGTGTACTGCATCCGCGGGCTCAGCCGCACCCCGCCGCAGCCCCACTGCAGCGCCGTCCGGCGGCGAGCCTGACGCCGCTCGAGAACCCAGGCCAGCCCGGCCACCGCGCCGGTGATCACCACGACGGCGCCCGACAGCCGCACCGGCTCGATGCCGGCCCCGACCCCGGTGAGCAGGATGCCCGCCGTCGAGGTGGCCTCGATGCCCTGGGCGCCGACGCTCGCGGCCACGGCGATCGCGAGCGGGCCGGCGAGGAAGCCGAGCCCCACCAGCACCACGGCCCCACCGACCATCGCCACGATCATGGACGGCGTGCCCTCCCGGGCATCGCGGGCCGCCTCGCTGCGGGGTCGGGCCAGGAAGGCCACCCCGATCGCCTTGACGAAGGTGAGCAGGGCCAGACCCGCGGTGAGTGCCACCGCGGCCAACGCCAGCGGCAGCATCACCGCGACCACGCGGGAGGGGTCCACGCCCGGCTGCCCCAGCCGTGGGCCGCCATGGATGATCGCCTGCAGCAGCACCCACTCGCTGACGAACCCGGCCGTCACCGGCAGCGCCGCCGCCCCCAGCCCGGCGAGCGCCATGGCCGAACCGGTCCACGGCATCGATCGCCACAGGCCGCCGAGCCGGTCGAGGTCGCGCTCGCCGGTGGCGTGCACCACGGATCCGGCGCCGAGGAACAGCGTGGTCTTGAACGCGGCGTGGCTGACCACCAGCAGCAGGCAGGCGACCAGCGCGACGTCCGCCACGCCGCGCTCCCCCTCCGCCCGCAGCAGCACCGAGGCACCCAGGGCAATGGTCATCAAGCCGCTGTTCTCGGTGGTGGAGTAGCCGAGCAGGCGTTTCAGGTCGGTGGCGACCGAGGCCTGCAGGATGCCGTGCACCGCCGAGGCGATGCCGAGCGCGACCAGCACGATCCCCCACCACTGCGGGGCCGCCGGCAACCACCGGACGGCGATCATCACCAGGCCGTAGATACCGGTGGCCACCATGGCGGCACTCATCACGGCCGAGACGTGGCTGGGTGCCTCGGGGTGCGCCCGCGGCAACCAGACGTGCACCGGCACCAGACCGGCCTTCGCCGCGAAGCCGGCGGTCAGCAGCACCAGCGCCACCCGGCCCGCCGTCGAGCCGGCATCGGCCCCGGCGATCAGCGCGAACGAGGTACCGCCGCGGGCCGTGGCCAGCACGGCGAAGCCGCCCAGCAGGCCGAGGAATCCCAGCTGGGTCATCACCGCGTACCAGCGGACGGCGGAGACCACCTCGGGGCGGTGGCCGTGGTCGGCCAGCAACAGCACCGTCGAGGCGATGGCCATCGCCTCCCAGACCAGCAGGAACGACAGCACGTCGGCCGCGGCGGGCACCAACTGCACGGCGGGCAGGAAGGCGGCGAACGCCGTCCAGGCCGTCGCCGAGGCGGCCGCACCGTGGGCGTAGCCGATGCCGAAGACGGCCGCGAGCACCCCGACGCCACCGGCGACCGCCATGAACAGCCCACCGAGGCGGTCCGGGGCGAAGGTCAGCGCGCCCAGCGGCAGCGACGACGGCAGGGTGAGCGACCCGGTGACGCCGGCCATCGCCGAGATCCCGGTGACCAGCCCGGCAGCGGCGGTCGCCGCGCTGACGGCACCGGTCAGCCGCGACCGCCGTGCCGCCGGCGCGGCCAGACCGCTCACCATGCCGGCCAGGGCCAGCGCCAGCTGGAGCCGCAGTCCGACGTCGACGACGCTCACGGCGTCCTCACCGCCCGGTGACCCGGCGCAGGGCCGCCACGATCTCACTCGGCTCGGGAGGGCAGCCGGGCACCCGCAGGTCGACGTCGACCACCGCATCGGCCGGGCCGACCACGCCGTGCGCCCGGGCGAACAGGCCGCAGTCGACGGCGCAGTCCCCGATCGCCAGCACCACCCGCGGGGTCGGTGTCGCCTCGACCGTGCGGGCCAGCGGCTCGGCCATGTTGCGGGTCACCACCCCGGTGACCAGGACGGCGTCCGCGTGCCGCGGCGAGGCGACCAGCCGGGCGCCGTACCGCTCGGCGTCGTAGACCGGGCCGAAGGCCGCACCGACCTCGATCTCGCAGCCGTTGCACGAGCCGGCGTCGACGTGACGCACCTGGACACTGCCGCGCAGTGCGGCCGGACCCGTCGGCTCGGTCAGGGCGGCGGGGGCGGGTTCGGCGATGCGGCCGACCCGGCGCAGCAGCCGCAGCAGGCTCAGCGAGCTCATGCCCGGGTGGTGCCGAGTGGCTGCTGCACGGCTCCTCCTCCCGGCGCGCGCCCGAGGGCCGAAAGTCCCAGAAAGCCGGTTCGCGGAACGTATCAGGTGAGACCGACCCCGCACGGTGAATCCGGCATCGGGTTCGTGGCAGCGCCGGCGGGTGCGAGAAGATGACCGGGTGACCACGATGAGCACCGATCCCGCCACGATCACCATTCCCGCCGACCTGCTGCCCGCCGACGGACGCTTCGGGTCCGGCCCGAGCAAGGTGCGCCCCGAGCAGATCGAGAACCTGGCCGCCCTGGGACGCACGGTCATGGGCACCTCGCACCGCCAGGCACCGGTGAAGAACCTGGTCAGGCGGATTCGCGAGGGCCTGGCCGACTTCTTCGGCCTGCCCGAGGGCTACGAGGTCGTGCTCGGCAACGGTGGTGCCACCTGCTTCTGGGACGTCGCGGCGTTCGGTCTGGTGCGCGAGCGCAGCCAGCACCTGGTGTTCGGTGAGTTCAGCGGCAAGTTCGCCAAGGTCACCGCGCGGGCGCCGTTCCTGGGCGAGCCGAGCGTGATCTCGGCCACGCCCGGTTCGCTGCCCGCACCTGTCGCCGAGGAGGGCATCGACGTCTACGCGTGGGCGCACAACGAGACCTCGACCGGCGTGATGGCCCCGGTCACCCGGGTCGCCGGCACCCGGCCGGACGGCGAGGACGGCGCCCTGGTGCTGATCGATGCCACCTCCGGGGCGGGTGGGTTGCCGGTGGACGTCGGCCAGAGCGACGTCTACTACTTCGCCCCGCAGAAGTCGTTCGCCGCCGACGGCGGCCTGTGGCTGGCGATCTTCTCCCCCGCGGCCCTCGACCGGGTGGCCTCGATCGCGGCGTCCGGGCGCTGGATCCCGGACTTCTTCGACCTGCCCACCGCGATCGACAACTCGCGCAAGGACCAGACCTACAACACCCCCGCTGTGGCGACCCTGGCGCTGCTGGCCGATCAGGTGGAGTGGTTGAACGCTCACGGCGGCATGGCGTGGGCCACCGGCAGAACGGCTGATTCCTCGAGCCGGCTGTACGGCTGGGCCGAGCGCTCGCCGTATGCCACCCCGTTCGTCACCGAGCCCGCGGCGCGCAGCCAGGTGGTCGGCACGATCAACCTGGACGCCGCCCAGGTGGATGCCGCCGCCGTGGCAAAGGTGTTGCGCGCCAACGGTATCGTCGACGTCGAGCCGTATCGCAAGCTGGGGCAGAACCAGCTGCGGGTGGCCATGTTCCCGGCCGTCGAGCCGGACGACGTCGAGGCGCTGACCCGGTGCGTCGACCACGTCGTGGAGCGCCTGGGCTGACCCGCGGCAGCGGGTCGAGCCCGGAGGTGGATCACGCCGTTCAAGCCGGCGCGAGCAGCCGCCGATAGGGCAGCGTGCCCGACGATCACTCTCCCCGCCGCAGCCTCGTTCGCCTCGTCGCCCTGCTCGGCGTGGCGCTGCCCCCGTTGCTCGTGGTCAGCGGGATCGCGCTCGACCATGCCCGGCAGGAGGCCCGTTCGCAGGACCTGGCCGACACCCGCGTCGTCGCGGAACGCCTTGCCGGCGAACTCAACCGGATCCTCGACATCCCCGTGGCGCAGCTGCGCCTGGCCGCCGCGCAGGCCCCGGTGCAGCAGGTGCTGGCCCGACGCAAGGGTTCGGCGTCGGTGGCCGCGGCCACGCGCGCCCTGGCCCAGGCCCGGGCACTCGACCCGGAGCTGGCCGGCGAGCTGTGCCTGCTCGACGTCAGAGGCCTGGAGCGCGCCCGGCTGATCGGCCGCCGCCCGCTGACCAGCGGGGCGCTGGCGACCTCGCCGTCCCAGGCCGCCTGGTACGCACCGACCCTGGCCACGCCCGCCGGCAGCATCCATCGGCACACGGCCTACGTCTCACCCGACAGCCGCAGCTGGGTCACCTCGACCTCGGCGCGGGTGATGGCCGCCGGCGCGATCGTCGGCGTGATCCACATCGAGACCCCGCTGGAGGCCATCCGCAACCGGTGGGCGGCGGCCATCCCGGCCGGGACCCGCGCCCGGGTGGTCGATCCGGCCTCCGGCACGGTGATGCTGGACCAGTCCGGGACCCCGCAGCCCTCGTCGCACCTCGACCTGACCACCCAGTGGCTGCCGCGCGAGCGACCGATCACCGGCGATGCCTCCCGGGACGCCGATCGGGTGCAGTCGGCGGCGACCGTCAACGCCTGGCGCGTCGACGTGCTCTCGCCGAACGCACCGGGCTTCCCGCTCGGCACCGCCCTGATGCTCGCGGGCATCGTGGTGGCCACCGGCGCCGGGCTGCTCTGGCTGGGGCTGCGCGGCTCGACCCGACCGTCGACCCGGCCCGGCGAGCCGATCGACCCGCACCAGCTCGAGGCGACCCCGATCGAGGCAACGGAGCACGAGGTGGTCTCACCGACGATCGCCGCGCGGGTGCCCGCCCAAGGGGGATCGATCGAGCAGACCCTCGTCGAGGACGAGGACCCAGCGGCCGAGCCGGTTGCGGGCTCAGTCCCCTCGGCTGGGGCGTCCGTGTCGTCCGCGTCGTCGGACGAGGCCGGCGACGCCGACCAGGACGACGAGCAGCAGTCCACCGAGTCCGAGCTCGACAGCGAGGCGGGAATCGGGGCCGGCGCCGGGGTCTGAGCCGGGGCCTGAGCCGGGGTTCGCGCCGACCGACCCAGCCGGAGGACTCGGCGGCGCCGGGCTTGCGCTGCCGAGCTCGCGCCGGAAGGTGTCCGGCATCGGCATCCGCAGGATGTCGGCGTCCGCGCCCTCGCTGCTCAGGTAGATCGCCGTGTCCGTGGCGGCCAGGCCCTCGCCCTGCGGCTGCATCGGTAGGGCCACCGTGGCGAGCGGGTGTACCCCGGTGTCGAGCGGGGCGAGCAGCATCAGGCTGCCGTAGGTGCGCAGCAGGGCGTGCCCGGAGGCCAGCGCGGTGCCGTCGGTCACCAGCTGCAGGCCCACGGCACCCACCGGCTGCAGCACCGCGGAGGCCACCGGGTTCGCGTCGTCCCCGGGCCAGGCGGTGTCCGGGACGGCGAAGATCCGCGAGCGCAGCAATCCCTTGGTGACCAGGTACATCCGCGACGACCGCGGGTCGACCAGCAGCGCCTCGGCGTCCGCCGCCAGCCCGTCGGGGTAGCGCAGCTCGATCCGGCGCAGGGGGGTCACCGGCGCCGAGCGCAGCGCCGGCTCGGTCAACACGTCGATCTCGACGCTCGTACGCTCGGCGCGGTTGTCACCGGTGTCCGCGAGGGCCAGGAAGGCCTTCCCCCGGGCATCGCGCCAGGCCGCGATCGCCTCCCAGTCCCGAGCGGGCACCCCGCGCACGCTCACCCGGGCCGCGACCGCCCCTCGCCGGTCGAGCGCGAAGATCACCGCTGGGTTGTCGGAGTCGTTGTGCGTCCACACGATTCCCGGATGCGAGGGCGAGAGTGCCAGCCCGGAACTCTCCGGGACGGCCGAGGGCAGCGGTCGGTCGGCCACCGCCGCCGGCACGGGGTGTGGCGGCTGATCCACCGGCGGCGGGCTCGGATCGGTGAGCAGCGGCAGGCCGGCCACCGCCGCCGCGAGCGCCCAACCATGTAACCGGTTGTGCCGCATCGGGTGAGACCGCTTCACCGATCGCCTCGTGCGGCCAGCAGGCCGGCCAGGTGCGGGGTCACCGACCAGGCCTGGGTGAGCTGGCCCAGCTCCACCCGCAGCGGGCTCCCCGGATCGTCGGGCTCGGGCCGGGCTCGGCGGGTCACCCGCAGCATCGCGTTGCGGGGCGTGTGGCGGGAGTCGACGAACTCGACCACATCGACGTCGTAGCCGTACAGCCGCAACACATCCGCGCGCAGCGCATCGGTGAGCACGTCGGCGAACCGCTGCCCGAGGATCCGGTGCCGGTACACCGCCTGATACGGCGCCGGGACGTCGATCCCGGCCCGGCGGTTGGCCTGCACCTGACGCTGGACGTCGTGGTGGCAGCACGGAGCGGCCAGGGTGACGGCCGCGCCCCACCGGACGGCGCGGGCCAGCGCGTCGTCCGTCGCGGTGTCGCAGGCGTGCAACGCCAGCACCAGGTCGACCGCGCCGAGCCCCGGGTCGGCGTCCGCGATCGTCCCGACGGCGAAGGTGAGTCCGTCGAGGCCGATCCGTTCCGCCAGTGCGGTATTGCGCTGCACCATGTCCGGGCGCAGGTCGATGCCGACGGTGCGCACGGCCGTGCCGTCACCCGGCCCGCGCAACCGATCGGTGAGGTAGCGGTGGGCCGCAAACGTCAGATAGGCGTTGCCGCAGCCGAGGTCGACCACGTGCAGCGCCCGGCCCGCCGCCCGGGCCGGCTGCACCGCCCGATCGACCATCGGCGCGAGCTGCCGCAGGAAGGCCTCGACCTGGCGCCGTTTGTCGGCATCCGCCCCGAGGGCGTCGAACATTGGATCACCCGGGTCGAGCAGGCGCTGCTTGACCCGATCGTGCCGGGCGAGGTCGGGGACGACGTCGCGCCGCGACGTCCGTGCGGTGTGCACCTGCGCCTCGCCCCGCTTGGTGACCCGCAACTGGATCACCTGGTCGAGCGTCTCGACGAACCAGGTGCCGAACGGTTGGGCCAGCAGGGCATCGACCGCCGCTGCGGCGGGTTCACCGCGGCCGTGGTTGCGGGTCAGCGGGGTGCGGCCGTCGGTGGTGGTGACCTGCAGGTGACGGCCGGCCTTCAGATCGACCGGACGCAGCTCGGCCCGCAGGTGCTCCGGGTGCATCGCGCGGCGTCGTCCGGCGGCGACCGCGCGCACCAGGGTGTCCAGGTCACACAGCAAGGGGCGCAACGCGGCAAGCGCGGCGTCCAGGGGTTCGGGCACGACCCCATCGTGACCCATTGCGCGGCATCGGCGCCGCGCGGCTCACTCGACGCGCCAGTCCGAGGCCAGTATCCGGCGCCACCAGATGGTCACCGCATCGGGGTAGAGCTCGAGTGCCCCGGGTACCCGTAGCCAGGCGAGGATGCGCCCGGCCGGAGCGAGCAGGCCGGCCAGCCGCGCCTGCTCCCGCAGGTCGGCGAGATCAGCCGGGCTGAGCGATCGATCGGCGAAGGCGGTCAGATAGGCATCGCGCATCCGGCCGCGCTCGACCGGCGTACCGGGGCGTTCCATCCCCGGGCCGAGCGCGGTGCGCAGGCTGGCAAACGGGTGGGCCAGACTCGCATCACCCCAGTCGATCAGCCGGCCGTCGGCCAGGACGTTGCTCGGCTGCAGGTCGTCGTGCTGCACCGTGGCCGGCATGTCCGCCGTCTCGAGCCGGGCGGCGACCGCGTGCACGGTGGGCAGCAGCAACCGGACGTCGTCCGCCTCCCGCTCGGTCAGACCGTAGGGCTCCCCCACGGCCAGCACGTCCCCCCAGCGGGTGAGCTCGGCCAGCGCCTCGGCGGCCCGGGTCGGCCGCAGATCCGGGAGCCCTGCGGTGAGAAGGGTTTCCGGGTGGTCGGCGAGCACCCGCTGCACCTCGCCGTAGCGCACCAGCATCTGGGTCCAGGTCTCGACGGTGGGGTGGTGCTCGATCGTCGGCCCGCCATCGGCGAGCAGGGCGAAACCCTGCTCGGGCGCGAGGTCGATCACCGTCGGCAGCGCCTGCGGGGCCAGCGCCGAGAGCACCGCCAGCAGCCGCATCTCGTAGGCGAACGGCGGGGCGGACGACTTGACCCACACCCGCTGCGGACCCGGCCCGTCGAGGCCGGGGGCCACGAGCAGCGCCAGGGTCGTGGCCCACGGGTATGCCCGGACGACGGCCGGCTCGGCGACCAGCCGGCACCCCCGATCCGCCAGGGAGTCGGTGGCCCAGGTGAGCACCCCGTCGTGCGGCCACGGATCGATCACTCCGCAAGCCTGCCACGTGAACCGCGCAAATGCCCACGAGTCCGGCGATCGCCGGTGCCGCACATCCCGTGGCTCTCGGACAGTGCGTGGGGCAGCATGGACGGCGTGATCACCCCCACGGCGTCGATCGGCCCGGCCAACGAGGCGGTCGAGTTGGTGAAGCGGTTCGGCACCGGACCGGGCGCGGTGGCAGCGGTGGCTGACCTCAGCGTCACGGCGCAGCAGGGCGAGCGGCTCCCCTTCATCGGACCCAACGGGGCCGGCAAGTCGACCTCGATCAAGATGCTCACCAGGATCCTGCGGCCGAGCTCGGGCTCGGCGCGGGTCCTGGGCCTGGTGCCGTCGCGCGAGCGCCGCCGGCTCGCCGGCCGGATCGGCGTGTTTGTCCGGCCAAGCAGCGGTTACGCGAACTCCTGGTGCATCTCAACGAGGTGGCGGGCACCACGGTGTTCCTGACCTCGCCGGGTCGATGGGGCTCTTCACCGACCGCAGCGAACCCGCGGCGCTGTCGTTGCACGCCGTCCTGCTGGTCATCGCGACCGTCGGGTTCGCAGGCCTCGCCTCGGCGGCGTTCACCCTCGGGTTGCGGCGCTACGCCTCGGGATCGGCCTGGAGCCGGGACTGAGCGCGGTTGTTCGGTCGTACCGGAGGCGAAAGGATGCAACGGCGAGCAGCGTGAATCCCTGGAGGCCGCCGTGAATCAGCCCGTCTACGGCACACCTGGACCCATCGAACCCAACGGCGAGTGGTCGGTCGAGGACCGCCTGCGCGCCCAGGCGGTGAAGAACCTGCGCAAGCGGGCCGCGTTCCGCTCGCACCTGGTGGTCTATCTGCTGGTGAACCTGTTGCTCGTGGTGATCTGGCTGGTCAACGCGGTGCGCGTGGGCGTCTGGTATCCCTGGTTCATCTACCCGATGTTCGGCTGGGGCATCGGCCTCGGCTCCCACGCCTGGGCCGCCTACCGCGGGGACGAGCTCAACGAGGAGAGCATCCGCCAGGAGATGCGGCGCATCGCCGGCAGCTGAGCGCCGGGAACCCCCGACCACCTGGATTCGTCACCAGAACGGCGCCCACCTCGGGACGAGTGGGGCGCCGGGAGTGCACGACGCATCGGTGAACCCGCCGTGGGCGGGTTCGGGGAAGAGGTGACCAGTGGTCTTCAAGCGCATGATGCGGGCACTCGGAGTGGGTGGCCCCTCGGTCGACACCGTGCTCACCAACCCCAACGCCTACCCCGGCGGCACCCTGGACGGCGTGGTGCACCTCGTGGGGGGCGATCATCCGGCCGACATCGACTACCTGGCCCTGGGACTGCTCACCCGGGTCGAGGTGGAGAGCGGCGACAGCGAGTGGTCCACCGACCAGGAGATCGCCCGCACGCCCATCACCGGCCGATTCACCCTCGGTGCAGGTGAGCGCAAGGACGTCCCGTTCCGGTTCGCCGTCCCGATCGAGACCCCCATCACCCACGTCTACGGCCAGCCGCTCCACGGCATGGTGATGGGACTGCGCACCGACCTCGAGGTCGCCCGTGCCCTCGACAAGGGTGACCTGGACCCGGTCGCGATCCACCCGGTGGCCGCGCAGGAACGCATCCTGGATGGGTTGTCCCGACTCGGGTTTCGCTTCAAGCGTGCCGACCTCGAACGCGGCCGGGTCCACGGCGCCCAGCAGTCGTTGCCGTTCTACCAGGAGATCGAGTTCCACCCCGCGCCGCAGTACGCCCGGGGGATCAACGAACTCGAGCTCACGTTCATCGCCACCCCGGCCGCGCTGCAGGTGATCCTGGAGATCGACAAGCGCGGCGGCCTGTTCACCGAGGGGCACGACGCCTTCGGCCGGTTCACCGTCGACTACACCTCGGCCCAGCACACCGACTGGGCACGCGAACTCGACGGCTGGTTGCAGCAGTCGGCCCATCGGCGCGGCCTGTTCTTCTGAGTCGCTCCGCCGGCGCCCGGCCGGCCCGCATCACCTGAGCACGGCGGTGGTGCCGAGCGTTCTTCGCATGGGCGGGTGGGGGCAGGTGGGGTTGGTGCGCGCGGCTGGCTGGTTCCGGGTGGGGGCACGTGGGGTTGGTGCGCGCGGCGATCCATCCGCGCACTCGCAAGCTCGCGCGCTCCCGCCAGACCCAGCCAGCCGCGCGCACCAACCCCACCTGCCCCCACCCTCTGCACCCGCCTCGCCTCCCGGTAGGTGGGCGTGAAAACCGTTGTGGGGTGGGGGAATTCAACAAGGCAATCGCTCGCGTTCGAACGTTTGTTCTAGTAGAATCGAGGCATGTTCACGCCCGACCTGCTGCACGACACCGACGCCGAGGTGGCTCGGCTCGGGGTCGAGAACGACGCGCTGCGGGCGCGGGTCGAGTCCCTGTTGAGCGAGAACCGCGCGCTGCGCGAACAGGCCGCGAGCCACGAGTCGCGGTTGTCGGCGCGGGATGCGGTGTGGAGCTGGTTCGGTGACGGCGGACCCGAGAATGAGGACGACCGTGACGCTGTGGCGGGAAGGATCTGTCGGACGTTCCTGAAGCCGGGGAACGTCGAGCCGTCGCTGGTAACCGTTGCCGCGGTGACGTTGGCGCAGTCGCAGCCATCCGGACTCAGTGACGCGGAGGTGGTCTCGGCGGCGGTGGCGTGTCGGCAGGCGATCACTCACATCGAGTTGACGCAGGCGCAGCTGACGCGGGAGCTGGCGTGGCGGTATCAGGCACGGCATCCGCACGAACTCGATCTCAGCCTCGAGACGAAGCTGCCGGAATGGGTCCGTGACCCCGAGGAGCGGGCCCTGACCGCGGCGATCGAGGAGGTCGCTGCCGTGGCGCGGACCAGCCCGTCGGGACTGCGTGCCCGAGTCGAGATGCTGGCGACCTGGCCGGAGGAGCATGGCCGGCTCTACCAGGCGCTGCTCGACGGCACGATCTCCACGACTCGGGCGCGGGTCATCGCGCGGCAGACCGAGCGGCTGGAGGCGGGTCGGGCGCGGGACTGGGTGGAGAAGATGATCCTGCCGGTGGCCGAGCAGCTCGGCACGGTGGGACTGAGGAATCGGATCGAACGGCTGGTGGCTCAGGCTGATCCGGGGGCGTATCGGCGGATCCTGGACGACGCGGCGGCGGAGAAGGACTCGGTGAAGGTCAGCCAGCAGGGCTACGGCCGAGCCTCACTCACCTACCGCGGGTCGATCACGAGCATCGCGGACCTGCATGCTGCGTTGCTGCACCGGGTGCAGGCCGCGGCCTGCCCGACGGGGTCGGCCACCGGCGCCGCCTCGGCATCGACCGGTGCCTCAGCGGCGGCGCGGGAGCGGCAGGCGGCGTCGATGGCGCAGATCGTGTTCGACCTGATCACCGACCCCGACACCATCACCCCCCTACTGCCCCACCCCGACCGGCACCGACCACGACGGACCCTGCGCCACCCACGACGCCTCCGCACCGAAGGGGACGACCGGCAGTCTGCTCGGCGGCAACGCCATCAACACCCCACCACCGGCCTGCCCGGGGATCCGGGTGGAACCGAAGGTGGCGTTGAACGTGACCATCCCGTTCCAGGTCCTCGCTGCACTCTGGGCGGGCACGCCACCTCCCACCGGCAGTGGGTGGGTCGAGGCTGCCGGGCACGGACCGATCCCGTCCGAGGCGCTGGCGGCGATCCTGGACAAGTACGGCAAACGCGCGATCTGGCGATGCCAGGTCCTCGACGACCGACCCGACTCCCCGACCTACGGCACCCTGATCGCCATCGGACGCGCCGCCACCGACCCCGGGTACACGCCGTCCCCGTTCGTCAAGGCCCTCGTCAAGGCCAATCGGCCGCGGTGTTCCCACCCCGGATGCGGCCGGCCCGCGATCGACGCGGACCTCGACCACGTCACCGCGTACGGCAAGGGCGGCACCACCAGCGAGCAGAACCTGGCACCGCTGTGCCGGTTCCACCACCTACTGAAGACCCACGCCGGGTTCACCCCGACCCTGGACCCGGTGACCGGACAGATCACCTGGCACACGCCGTCCGGGCACCTCGTCAACGAACCACCCGACACCCCACCACCACTGGCGGCCGAAGGCGACCTGCCCGGTGCCTGGCCTCAGCCGCCACCGTTCTGACGTCCCGCGTACGCGAACCGCGGTGCACCGGGCCAGCAGACTGCGCCATGTTGGCCCGTGACCTCGTCGACTCCTGTCGTCCGCATCGCCACCCGGCGGGCCGAGCCGGGGTGCGCCCCCGCCTCAGACGGCCACCAGGGCGTCGATCTGGCCGAGCGCGGCGACCATGCCCTCCTCCATGCCCATGGTCAGCAGCTGCTGCATGGCGTCGGCGTCGGCGAAACGGCTCTCGATGATCATGCGGGTGCCCTCACCGTCGGACTCGAGCCGAACCCGGGTGCGGGTGACCGGGAGGTCGGGGTTCTCGTGACCCTCGTTGTCGGCGAAACCGTCCTCGAACTCCAGGACGACAGGGGGCTCGACCGTGACGATCCGCCACCAGCCGTGGTACTTCTCGCCCTCGGGGCTGGTCATGAAGTAGCTGACCCGGCCACCGGGGGCCAGCTCGTGGTCGACCACCGTCGCCGGGTACGTGGGTGGCCCCCACCACCGCTCGAGCAGGCGCGGGTCGGCCCAGACCTGCCAGACCCGATCGATCGGGGCGGGGTAGTGCGCGGTGATCGTCATGGTGTGGGCGTCGAGGTTCTTGTCGACACTGGTCACGGGCATCGGGGGTCTCCAGGGCTGGGATCGGCGAGCAGGTCGCCGATGCTGTCGAGGCGGTGCCGCCACAGGGTTTCGAGCCGGTCGAGGGCGGCACGGATCTCGCCCAGCGCCTCGGGGTTACCCCGAACCCGCTGTTCGCGACCCTGCCGGTGCTTGACGACCAAGCCCGCTCTTTCCAGGACGGCAACGTGTTTCTGGACGGCTGCGAAGCTCATCGGGAAGCGCCGTGCGAGCTGCGACACCGAGTGATCACCGATCAGGGTCAGCGCCACGATCTCGCGGCGCGTGCCGTCGGCGAGTGCCGCGAAGAGTCGGTCGGCTCGCTCCGTCGTCCCAGAATCTACAACCATCAGGTTTCACGTTAGCCCTCCGAGCCTGGGCGTGCACGACGGAACCGATACGCGAGGATGACCGCATGACGCAGCGCAACGTGCTCGGCGGGCCACTCGAGCCCTGCGGCACCGACCCGATGACCGGCTTCTTCCGCGACGGGTGCTGCACCACCGGCCCGCAGGACCGCGGCAGCCACACCATCTGCGCCGTCGTCACCAGCGAGTTCCTGGCCCATCAGCGCGAGATCGGCAACGACCTCGGCACCCCCATGCCCCAGTTCGATTTCCCCGGCCTGACCCCCGGCGACCGCTGGTGCGTCACCGCGGTCAACTGGGCGCGGGCCCACGCGGACGGCGTGGCAGCCCCCGTCGTCCTGGCCTCGACCAACGCGGCGGTGCTGCAGATCGTGCCGCTGGCCACCCTGCAGCGCTACGCCGTGGACGTGCCCGCCGACCCCAGTTCCCTGTAACGGCACCGGCACCGCTCGACCGCGCAGCCGGCGACGCCCTGATCGACCGCATCGAGAACCGTTTCGACGAGCAGGGTTTCGGCCTGTGGGCGGTCGGTGCCCGCGACCCGGACGGCGCGCACGGCTTCATCGGGCACCTGACACCGCCGCGTACGGGACGGACCTTCCCAAGCCCCATCGATCCCACCGAAAATGGCCATATCGCCCATCGGGGGCGCCGGTGCGGCAGGGGAGGACGCCATGGTCGATGCGCACGGGCATCCGCCCGGCTGGTACGGCGACCCGGCAGGTCGGCATCGCTATCGCTACTGGGACGGCACGACCTGGACGGCCGAGGTGTCGGACGGCGGCCCGACCCTGCCGACGGCCCCCACCCCGACCGCGAGTGGTGTCGCGCCGGTCCCTCCTCCGTTACCCGGCGCCGGGTTCGCCGTCCCGCCGCCGGTGCCTCGGGCAGCCGTCTCGTCGGGTCGCACCCGGCTGGTCATCGCCTCGGCCGCCGTGGCCGTGCTGGCCCTGATCGCCGGCGTCGTGTACGTCGTCCGGGCCCCGGGCGGCCCGGCCCCCACGCGGCTGGCCTCCGTCGACGTGACCAGCACCTCGGTGACCCTGAAGTGGGCGACCCCACCGGAGTCGACCCGGCTGCCGGACCACTACGTGGTCAGCCGCGACGGTGCCGAGGTGGGAACCGACGTGCGGCAGCAGGAGTTTCGGGACGAGGGGCTCGAACCGCTGCGGGTCTACACCTACGAGGTCCGTGCCGTGACCGGTGGCCGCACCTCACGCCCGACCGCCGGGTTCAAGGTGATGACACGACCGGACAGCGCCGTCGGCCTGACCCTGGAACAGATCTCCGTGGGCTCGGTGAACCTGCGCTGGAACGCACCCCGCGGTGGCAATCCGGACGAGTACGTCGTCCAGCGGGACGACGAGGTGCTGATCACGCTGCCCGGCACCGAACTGTCCTACGCCGACGAGCTGGCACCCCCCGGCGCGACGGTCACCTACGCGGTGATCGCCGTGGTCCGGGGCCAGCGCGCCGAACCGGTCACCCTGGAGGTCACCACCGCGAACCCCTCGGTGGCCGAGGCCCGGCTCGAGGGTGGCTGGGAGGTGGTCGCCGACGTCACCCGCAACCACGGCACCAAGCTGAAGGTCGGCGACAGCACGAGCGGCTCGTGGACCTTCACCCCCGACTGCGCGAGCGGTGCCTGCGACGTCCGGCTCACCGGCCAGTTCGCGAGCACGCCGTTCAGCGTGCCGCTGACCCGCAAGGGTGCGGTCTACACCGGCAACGCCAAGGCACCGGTGGCGACCTGCCGGGGCAAGGCGATGACGAACACCCTGGCCATCACCATCACCGTCACCGCGGGCCAGACGGAGGCCGGCATCTGGACGGCATCGAGCTGGAAGGGCTCGCTGACCATGTACTACCCGTACACCGCGAGTGGCAGCTACTACTGCCCGAAGCAGGATGCGGTCTTCAGCCTCACCCCGGACGGCGCCAGGACCACGTGAGCGCCGCCGGCCGGGTCCCACGGCGACCCGAGGTGGCGTCCGACCGAGGGAGATCACGCGACACCGCTTCCCAAGCCTCCCTGCCCTCATCAAGATGGGGGGACCCCATCGGCCGCCATCGGGACGCCGGTGAGGCTGGGAGGGGATGGCATGACCGTGCCGCAGGCGCCGCCACCGGGGTGGTATCGCGACCCGTCGGGCGAGCACCGGTTCCGCTACTGGGACGGGCGGGCCTGGACGCCGGGGGTCTCCGACCAGGACCTGAGCGCGCCGCCCGGTGCCGCCTCGCCCGGTCCCGCCCAGCCACCCGGTCCTCCCCTGCCTGCCGGAGGATTCCTGCCCGCCGGACCACCGCCGCTGCCCACACACCCGCTACCGGGTGCGGCAGCGAACCCCCGCGGACGCCGCCGGCTCGGGGTGATCCTCGGCGCGGCCGTCACGACGGTCGTGCTGGCCGCGGGCGCGCTGTTCGTCGTCCGGGCGTCGTCCGGGCCGGCCCCGACCGGGCTGGCCAGCACCGAGGTGACCAGCGAGTCGGTGCGGCTGGCGTGGTCGGCCCCGCCGGATGCCGCCACCTCACCGGACCACTACCGGGTGACCCGCGACGGTCGGGAGGTCGGCCCGAACGTCCGTGAGCCGGAGTTCCTGGACAACGGGCTGCAGCCCGGCCACACCTACCACTACGAGGTGCGGGCGGTGACCGAGGGGCGGACGTCGCGCGCGACGTCCATGGTCGAGGTACAGACCCTGCCCGAGGGCGCCAGCGGCCTGTCCGCCCCGCGGGTCACCTTCGCGGCGGTGCAGCTGGGGTGGTCCGCGCCGCAGACCGGCACCCCCGATCAGTACGTGATCACCCGGGACGAGGTCGAACTCGGCACCGTCGCCGGCACCGAGGTCCGGTACACCGACGCCCACCCGACCCCCGGCAGCGAGGTCACCTACGCGGTCATCGCCGTCGTGGACGGCCGGCGCGCCGAGCCCGTGACCGTGACGGTCACCGCGCCCCTGCCCGCCGTCGCCCTGGCGCGGCTCTCGGGCAGCTGGCAGGTGCTCGCCGAGGTGACCAAGAACCACGGCACCACGCTGAAGCTCGGCGACAGCACCAGCGACTCGTGGACCTTCACCCCGGCCTGCGCGTCCGGGGCCTGCCCGGCACGACTCACCGGCACCTTCGCCAACACCCGGATCAGCATGCCGCTGACCCGCAAGGGCGCGGTCTACCGCGGCTCGACCAAGGCCAACGTCGCCACCTGTCGCGGCAAGAAGGTCGCGAACACACTCTCGCTCACGGTCACGGTCACCTCCGGTGAGCTGGCCGGCGATCAGTGGTCGGCGCAGGACTGGACCGGCTCGCTGACGATGTCGATCCCCTACACCGTGGTCGGCAACTACTACTGCCCCAAGCAGAGTGCGGTCTTCACGGTCACCCCGGACGGCGCTCCCACCGCCACGACCACCACGACCACCTGACCGAGCCAGCCCCGCGGCTCAATCTCGACCGCTCCGACGCCGACGTACCTGCGGACGACGTCAGAGAGGGTGACGAGGCGCGTGCTGGATTCCCCGGCGGCGGGGCAGGGCTGGTACCCGGACCCCTCGGGCGCTCACCGCTACCGCTATTGGGACGGCCGCACCTGGACCCCGGCGGTGGCCGACCAGCTACCGGACGCGCCGCCCACGACCGGGCGACTCCCGTGGCGGTTGCTCGCCCTCGCCGGCCTGGTCGGCGTCCTGCTGGTCGCGGGCATGGCCGCGCTCACGGTGGCGCTGATGCGGGCGGATGCCGGGCCGCGAGACCTCGCGGCGATCTCGGTCAGATCGGACGGCGTCGACCTGACCTGGGCGCCACCACCCGGCCCGCCGGCCGAGGTCTTCGTGATCAGCCGCGACGGCCGCGACGTGGCCACGGTGCAGGACGCCACGCGGTACGAGGACAGCGACCTGTCACCCCGAGTCGCGTATCACTACACCGTCCGCGGGGTGCAGGACGGCGTGCCGACGGCGGCCTCGGCCGAGATCGTCGTCCGCACCCCACCGTGGGGCGCCACCGAACTGCACGACGCCGGCACGACGTCCCGATCGGCGCGGCTGGGCTGGGAACCACCGCCCGACGGCCCACCGGACCAGTACGTGGTGCAGCGCGACGGCATCGATCTGGCCACGCTCGACGGCAGCACGACGTCGTACACCGACACCACCGCGACCTCCGGCCGCTACCTGCACTACGACGTCGTCGCGGTGCGCGACGGCATGCGCTCGGACCCCTCGGCACCGCTCGAGCTCCACATCGTCGATCGGTTGGTGGCCGACGCCCGGCTGGACGGCGCCTGGGACGTGAGCGTCAAGGTCACCGAGAACCACGGCACCCCGTTGCAGACCGGCGAGAGCAGCACCGCGACCTGGACCTTCACCCCGACCTGCGACGCCGGCGCCTGCGATCTCACCGTCGAGGGCACCCTGGTCGACCTGCCGTTCCGGACGAAGCTCACCCGGCAGGGCGCGCACTACACCGGCACCATGACGACCCGGGCGGGCACCTGCGCCGACAAACCCGTCACCGACACCGTGGCCTTCGCCGTGACCGTGACCCAGGGCGAGCTGACCCCGGGCTACTGGGCGGCCGCGCACTGGTCGGCCCGGGTCTCGGTGCTGATGCCCTACGTCGTCGTCGGCCATCGCTACTGCCCCCGGCAGAGCGTGGCCTTCACCGTCGTCCCGCAGTCCGCGGACGGCGGGCCGCCGAACCAGACCGTCAGCCTCACCGGTGAGCTGCGGGCCGCCGCGGGGCGGCCGGAGCCGGTCAGCACTCGATGACGTTCACGGCGAGCCCGCCGCGCGAGGTCTCCTTGTACTTGACCTTCATGTCGGCACCGGTCTCGCGCATGGTCTTCACCACGTTGTCGAGGCTGACCACGTGGGTTCCGTTGCCGCGCAAGGCCATCCGGACGGCGTTGATCGCCTTCACGGCCGCCATCGCGTTGCGTTCGATGCACGGGATCTGCACCAGACCGCCCACCGGGTCACAGGTCAGCCCGAGGTTGTGCTCCATGGCGATCTCGGCGGCGTTCTCGACCTGGCCCGGGGTGCCGCCCATCGCCTCGGCCAGCCCCGCCGCGGCCATCGAACAGGCCGAACCCACCTCGCCCTGGCAGCCCACCTCCGCGCCCGAGATCGAGGCCGTGGTCTTGTAGATCACCCCGATCGCGCCGGCGGTGAGCAGGAACCGGACCACGCCGTCCTCGGTCGATCCGGGCACGAAGTTGCGGTAATAGTGCAGCACCGCCGGGATGATCCCCGCGGCCCCGTTGGTCGGCGCGGTCACCACCCGGCCGCCGGAGGCGTTCTCCTCGTTGACCGCCAGGGCGTAGAGGTTCACCCAGTCCATGGCGTGCAACGGGTCGTGCCACTGCCCGGCCTCGGCGGTCAGCTGGCAGAACAGCGCGTGCGCCCGCCGCTCGACCTTCAACCCGCCCGGCAGCACGCCGTCGGTCTGGCAGCCGCGCCGCACGCAGGCCTGCATGACGTGCCAGATGTTCAGCAGCCCGTCCCGGATCTCCTCGTCGCTGCGCCGCACCAACTCGTTGCGGCGCATCACCTCACTGATCGAGATGCCGTGCTCGGCCGCCAGTTCGAGCAACCGGTCGCCGGTGCTGAACGGCATCGGCAGCGGCGTGGCGTCGGGCACCACCGGCTCGGCGCCGTCCTCCCCCGCGACGAAACCGCCACCGACCGAGTAGTAGATCCGCGAGGCGAGCTCGGCGCCCGCGGCGTCCAGGGCGGCGAACCGCATTCCGTTGGGGTGCAACGGAAGCGTCTTGCGCCGGTGCATCACGACGTGCTCGTCGACGTCGAACCCCACCTCGCGGCCACCGTTCAGCCGCAGCCGCCCCGCGCTCCGCACCCCACCGACCAGGGCCGGCGCCGCATCGACGTCCACGGTCTCGGGCAGTTCACCCATCAGGCCCAGGACGACGGCACCCACGCTGCCGTGGCCGTGCCCGGTGGCGCCGAGCGAGCCGAACAGCTCGGCCCGTACCCCGGCCACGCCGTCCAGCACGCCGTCGGCGGCCAGCCGCTCGGTGAACATCCGGGCCGCGCGCATCGGGCCGACGGTGTGCGAACTCGACGGCCCGATGCCGATCGAGAACAGGTCGAACACGCTGATCGCCATGCGGGCTCACTTCGGTCGGCCGGTGATACGGGACGTTGGATGATGACCCCATGAGCGCCGCTGCGCAACCAGACGAACCGCCGGCCGGTGCCCGGGCGCGGATCATCGCCGAGATCTGGATCGTGCTCGGGCTGTCGCTGGCCGCCTCGGCGCTCTATGCGGTGATCGACCTGGCGGGCAAGCTCACCGCGGGGCCGCCACTGGCGGCGCAGACCGCCACCGTCAACCGTTCGGTCAGCCCGCGGCCCTATCTCGACCTGAGCTACCAACTGGCGGGCATCGCGGTCACCCTGGTGCCCGTCGTCCTGGTGCTCTGGCTGCTCGCCGAACCGGCCGGCGACCTGGTGCGCTCGGGGGCGCGGCGGCTCGGGCTGGACGGCGCGGCGCCGGTGCGCGACCTGCTGCACGGCGTCCTGCTCGCCGCGGTGATCGGGCTTCCCGGCCTGGGGCTCTACCTGGTGGGCCGCGAGCTGGGCATCACCGTGGGCGTGGTCGCCTCGGCGCTGAACGACTACTGGTGGACGGTGCCGGTGCTCGTGGCGCAGGCGATCAAGAACGCCCTGCTCGAGGAGGTGATCGTGGTCGGGTACCTGCTCACCCGGTTGCGCCGGATCGGGTGGCCGACCTGGGCCTGTTTCGGGGTCAGCGCGGTGCTGCGCGGCGCCTACCACCTCTATCAGGGGTTCGGGCCGTTCGTCGGGAACGCCGTGATGGGCCTGGTGTTCGCCGAGTACTTCCGCCGGCGCGGCCGGGTGATGCCGTTGGTGATCGCCCACACCCTGCTCGATGTGGTGGCGTTCGTCGGCTACCAGCTGTTCGCCGGGGCGTTGGGCCTGACCTGACCCACCTCGAGGCCACCGTCCCGCGACGGAACGGTGGCCCCGGGGCACGGGCTACTTGGCGATCTTGATGGTCTGGCTGAAGGTGTCCTCACCCCAGTAGAAGCGGCCGTTGGCCCAGCGCTCGCCGTAGACGTGGGTGACGCTGCCCGCGGTGCCGGTGCCGAACGAGGCCCCGGTGGCGTCGGCCGTCACATGCATGATCTTGGTCTCCGAATGTCCGGTGCAGGGGACCATGGCGTAGGCGGTACCGGACGCCGTCCGGCGACCGACGGCCTCGGTGAGGGTGACGCCGAGCGACATCTGCGTCACGCCCGCACAGGTGTAGTTCACCGTCACATCGACGGCAGCGCCCTTGGCCACCAGCTTGGCCGGGCTCTGCGCCGAGGCGAGCAGCACCATCGGCGGCGAGATGAAGGCCACGGCGGACTGCAACGGGCCGAGGGCGGCGAGGGCACCGGCCGCGACGATGGCCAGGGCGGCGGTTCGGGTACGGGCGATGGTCATGGTGAAACGGTCCTTTCCTGAACGCCCCCAGGGCCGGTCGGCGAAGGGGGTTGTGTGAGGGCCATGACGGCCACGGCGTAGCAGGCGACGGCCGGCAGGTGCCACAGGAAGTCGAGGCCGCTGTGGACGGCGAACGCCGAGCCCGCCGCCACGCACCCGGCCCAGCCGAGGCGGCGTGGGTCGGCCGGTGCGGGTCGCGCGGCCGACAGCTGCCGGCCGACGGCCACCAGCAGGATCAGCAGCAGCACCCCGGCAGGGACGCCGTACTGCAGCAGCACCTGCAGGTACTCGTCGTGCACGTGGGCCAACGTCACCGAGGCGCCGGAGGCGTTGTGCCAGTGGACCTGCGGCGCGGACGGGCCGGTGCCGAACCACGGCGACCGCAGCACGGCCCGCCAGGCCGCCACGGCGGCGTCCCGGCGATGTGAGGAGTCCAGGGTGAGCCGGGCGCCGAGCAGCGAGGCCGCAGCGACGAGCAGCCCGACCACCGCCAGCCACCCGGCAGCAACCGGCAGGTGTGCCCGGCGTCCGGGCCGATCGTGCCCCGGGTCGGCAGTCCGGCCGTCGAGCAGCATGGCCAGGCCCACGCCGAGGACCAGCGACGCCACCGCGGGCACCGGCCGGGCGAGGCTGTCGGCGCGCACCGAGGGCAGCAGGCCGAGCTCGATCACCGCACCGCCGCCGGCCATCGCCGCGACCGAGGCGACCGGGCGGCGTCCGGCGAGCGCGGCGACGACCACCACGACGACGGCCAGCGCCAGCAGGCCGCCGCGGCTGAGGGTGGCCGCGAGTGCCGCCAGCACCACGGCCCCGGCCGGACGGCGCAGCCGAGGCGGCATCAGGCCCGCCGTATCCGACCCGGCAGTGATCATCAAAGCGACGGTCAGCGCCAGGACGGCAGCGGTGGCGTTGGCATAGGTCAGCGGGCCGTCGGCCCGCCACAGGCCCCGGCCCGTCGCCGCCCACGGCGCCCGGCGCAGCACGAAGCCCGCCCAGGTCAGCCCGGCGATCACCACCCCGATCAGTTCGAGCCCCTCGCGCAGCGCGGCCCGATCGGTCGTCGCGAGCCGGGCCACGCCGTGCCAGATCACGAGCAGGGCCGTGAGCAGCGCCACCGGCGCCGCCGCCGCGGCGATCGTGCCGTGGTGCCGGCCCACCAGGAGCATCCAGCCCGCCAACGCCAGGGCCACGGCCGTTGTCGCGGCCGCACCGCCCGGCCGGCGCGGCCGCAGCGTCCACGGCCTCCCGTCACCGCGCCCGGCCCTGGCCACGGTGGCCGCCACGGTGGCCGCGAAGCTCGCGAGGCCGAGCCCGAGCAGCCATCGGCCCGCGGGTTCGGTCGCCCCCTGGCGCACCAGTGCGCCGATCAGGGCCAGCAGCAGCGCGAGGACCGCGAGCGAGGCGCCGGAGCGCGTCCGGCCGATCACCGGCGACTCCCCCGGACTCACCTCGACCGACTCGCGAACGGTCGTCCGCATGGTGCACCCCCCTGCGGTCGAGGCTAGGTGGAAGATCACCATTCACGGTTGGGGCGACCGGACGGATTCGCCCTCGATCGTTCGGCCGATCACCCGCGCCGATCCCCTGTTCGGCCGACCTTCGCTCGCACGCGTCGCCGCCGGTACCGTGGGCGCCGGCCACCCACGGAGCTCGGACGGAGGAGCCGATGCGTCACCGCGTCGCCATGCTCGGGCTGACCGTCGCGACCCTCGGCGGTTGTTCCGCCGCACCGCCGGTCACGCCCGCCACCTCGGCGGTATCGGCCTCGCCGGTCACGCCGTCCGCGCACGTCACGGCCTCCTTGCCGGCCACCTCCGCGCACTCCGCGCGAGCCAGCGATGTCACGTCGTCCACGAACCCCGCGCCGTCCACCCGACCTGCTTTGCCGGCCACGATCCCGGCGCGTTACCGGGGATCGTGGAACCTCGACCGGGCCGGGTGTGGCCTCGGCAGCGAGGGCCAACTGGTGGTGGCGGCCCGTCGGGTCACCTTCTACGAGTCCGGTGGGCCGGTCATGCGCGCCGCCGAGCAGGACGGCGTCCTGACCCTGATGGTCGCCCTCACCGGCGAGGGCGAGACCGAGTCGCGGACCCTGACCTGGCAGCTGGCGGACGACGGCACCCGACTCGTCGACCGCACGACGGGCGCCGAGCGCTACCGGTGCCCCGGAACGTCCCCGTAGCATCCGCGGTCATGGGACGACTGGTCAGCCCCGAGCAGGGCGAGCAGTACGCCCGGGACGGGGTCACCCTGGTGCGGGGCGCGCTCACCGCCGAGGAGGTGGAGCAGGCGCGGACGGCGATCGAGCAGGTCATGGCCGCACCGGGGCCGCTCGCCCAGATCGCCAGCCGGCGCGATGACCCGGGGCGGTTCTTCGAGGACTTCCGGCGCTGGCAGGACGTGCCGGCGATCGAGGCCATGGCCAGGTCGCCGCGGGTGAGCCGGATCGCGGCCGAGTTGCTCGCCGCGGCCGGCGCCGACGGGCCGGTGCGGTTCTACCACGATCATGTGCTGGTCAAGGAGGGCCGAACCCGGCAGCGCACGCCCTGGCACCAGGACCAGCCGTACTACAACGTCGACGGCCTGGGCATCTCGGCGTGGATCCCGGTCGACCCGGTTCCCGAAGAGGGTTGTCTCGAGTTGGTCGCCGACACCCATCGCGGGCCGTGGCTGATGCCACGCACCTTCCTGACCGGCGAGGCCAGGTGGTTCCCCGAGGGGTCGCTGGCCGAGCTGCCCGACATCGAGTCGGCTCGAGAGTCCTTCGACATCAGGCGATTCGCGATGGCTCCGGGCGATGCGATCTTCTTCGACTTCCTGACCGTGCACGGCGCCCCGGGTTTCCCGTTCGACGGCCGCCGCCGGGTGCTGTCGTTGCGCTACCTGTCCTCGCTGAGCCGGCACGCACCGCGGCGCTGGCGTACCTCGCCGCCGTTCGAGCACCTGGACGCCGAGCTGGCCGACGGCGCCGAGCTCGACCACCCGCTGTTCCCCCTCGTCTGGCCGACACCGCGGTGATCATCCGATCCGTTCACCGTGGCGCGGGGTGGACCGAACACCCCCGATAGATTGCGGGCATGACGGGTGTCGTGGTCGTGGGAAGCCTCAATGCCGACCTGGTCGCCTACGCCGAGCGCCTGCCCGGCGACGGCGAGACGGTGCACGGGCACGCCTTCGCGCGGGCCGCCGGTGGCAAGGGACTCAATCAAGCCGTGGCCGCAGCCCGCGGCGGGTCGCCCACCGTGATGCTGGGCTGCGTGGGCGATGACGACCTGGGTGCCTTCCTGCTCGACCAGGCGAGCGCGGCCGGCGTCGACGTCTCGGGCGTGGCGACCGAACCCGGCGCGAGCGGGGTCGCGCTGATCAGCGTGGACGATGCCGCCGCCAACCGGATCATCGTGGTGGCGGGGGCGAACGCGGCCCTGACCGCCGAGCGGGTCGAGATCGCCTTCGCCGCGCTCGCCTCACCGCCCGCCGTGGTGCTGTGTCAACTCGAGACCCCGCTGGACGGCGTCGCCGCCGCACTGCGTCTCGGCCGGCGGTCCGGGGCGGTCACCGTGCTGAACCCGGCCCCTGCCACCACCCTGCCGGCCGAGGTGTTGGCCGAGGTGGACTGGTTGATCCCCAACGAGTTCGAGGCCTCGCTGGTGCTCGGGGAGCCGGTCAGCGTGGCCACCACCGAGGCGGCCCTGGACGTCGCCCGCCGGCTGCGCGAGCACGGCCCACGGGCGGTGGTGATCACCCTCGGCGCGCGCGGGGCGATCGCGATCGACCCGGACGGCGTCGAGCATGTCTTGTCGGCCTTCCGCGTGACGCCGGTCGACACCACCGCCGCCGGCGACGCGTTCTGTGGTGGTTTCGCGGCCGCCCTGGCCCGCGGCGTCCCCGTGGCCACCGCCCTACGCCGCGCCTGCGCCACCGGCGCGCTGGCCACCACCCGACCCGGCGCCGTCCCCTCGATCCCCACCGAGGCCGAGGTCGACACCCTCCTCACCACCCCCTGACCAAACCCGCTCATGCTCCGCGGGTGACCGGCGATGCTCCGCGGCTGACGGTTTGACATCGTTATCTCGACGCGTGCGCTGTCAGCTGCGGAGCATGAGCGGGTTGGCGGCGGAGGATCAGCCAGGCGAGGGCGACCAGGCCGGCGGCCAGTGACACCAGGCCACCGCCGAGGATGGTCCAGCGGGCACCGAACTGCTCTCCGATCCAGCCCACGATCGGTGAGCCGACCGGGGTCCCGCCCATGAAGATCGCAATGTAGAGCGCCATCACGCGACCGCGCATCGCGGGTTCGGTGGCCAACTGCACGCTGGTGTTGGCCGCGGTCATCAGGGTCAAAGCACACAGGCCGACGGGGATCAGCGCCAGGGCGAACGTGAGGTAGCTGGGCATCAGGGCCGCCACCACACAGCTCACGCCGAACGCCACCGTGGCCCCCACGACCAGCGGCAACGCCGGACGCTCACGCCGCGCCGCCAGCAGTGATCCGGCCAGCGACCCGATCGCCATCACCGAACCCAGCAGGCCGTACTCCCCCGCGCCCTTGTGAAACGCCAGCCGGGCCATCAACGCGGTGGTGAGCTGGAAGTTCAGCCCGAAGGTGCCGACCACACCGACCAGTGCCATGGTCACCATGATCTCCGGACGGCGTCGCACGTAGCCGAGCCCGGCCCGCAGCCCGCCTCTCCCGGCGGCCGGCCGGGGCGAGGCGATGAGATCGGGCCGGTGCATGCGGGTGAGTGAGATCAGGACGGCGCCGAAGGACGCCGCGTTGATCAGGAACACCGGCCCGGTGCCGAGCCAGTGGATCAGCAGTCCGGCCACTCCGGGGCCGATCAGCCGCCCGCCGTGGAACGAGGCGCTGTTCAGCCCGACCGCATTGGGCAGGTCGCCCTCGGGCACCAGTTGCGAGACGAACGCCTGCCGGGCCGGCGCGTCGACCGCGCTCACCGTGCCGAGCAGCGCCGCCAGCAGGTAGACGTGCCAGAGCTGGGCGACGCCGGTGACGACCAGGACGCCGAGGACCAGGGCGGTCAGCGCCGACGTCGCCTGGGTGGCCATGAGCAGGCGGCGGCGGTCGAACCGATCGGCGAGCACTCCGGCCACCGGAGCGAGCACCAGCATCGGGGCGAACTGCAGGCCGGTCGTGATGCCCACCGCCAGGCCGGAATCCGCGGTCAGCACCGTGAGCACGAGCCAGTCCTGCGCCACCCGCTGCATCCAGGTGCCGGTGTTGGAGATGATCGCCCCCACCGCCCAGCGCCGATAGTTCGGGTGCTGCAGCGCGCGGAACGTGGGACTCACGAGCGGGTTGGCCTCCTCGATGGCTACTCGCGACAACCCCGCCTCGCCCGTCGTCATTCCCGGCCGGCTCGGACCCCGGCCCCAACCTGGTCATGCTCCGCTGGTGACGCACTCCGAGGCCTGCCAACGTTGTCAAAGCGTTCGCTGCGGAGCACGGGCAGTCACCCGCGGAGCATGAGCGGGTTTGGTGGGGGTGTGTGGCAGGGTGCGGGGATGGCTGTGGTGCCGTCGGTGAGCTGGGGGCAGGTGCATGCCTGGCGGTTGGGGCGGCAGTTCGACGTGAGCTCGGCGGTGGAGGCCGCTCGACGACTCTGCGGGGTGCAGGCTCAGGTGAGTTCGGCGGCCGAGTTGGCGGTCGCCGTCCGGCTGGATGCGGCCGGCGCGGACCCCGGCGACACGCTCGCGGCGGCGCTGCAGCGGGGCGAGCTGCTGCGCACCTGGGCGATGCGCGGCACCCTGCACGTACTGCACCCCGAGGACGCCGCGGCCTTCCTGACGCTGGCCGCCGCGCCGCGCAGCTGGGCCAAGGGGTCGTGGCAGAAGACGTACCTGACGCTCGACCAGGTCGAGCGGCTCGAGGCCGCGGTCGCCGAACTGCTGGCGGACGGCGTCCCGCGCACCCGGGACGAGCTGGTCGCCCACCTGCGCGAGACCCCGGACGGCGAACAGCTGGCCGATCAGGTCGCCTCGTCCTGGGGGTCCGCCCTCAAACCCCTGGCCTGGCAAGGGATCCTGTGCAACGGACCCAGCCAGGGCAGCAAGGTCACCTTCACCCGGCCGCAGGACGCGGCGTCCGGTTGGCCGGGGTTGATGGCGGTGGACGACGCTGCGCGCCACGCCATCCCGGCGTACCTGGCCGCGTTCGGCCCCGCCGACCCGGCGGCCTTCGACGCCTGGCTGCTGCGCGGCGCCACCTCGAAACCCACGCTGCGGCAATGGTTCGCCGACCTGGGCAACGAGCTGTCGCCGGTCGACGTCGAGGGCACCCGGCTGCTCGCCCGCACTCAGGACGTCGACGCCCTGGCCGCCACCGACCCCGCGAACCCGGCTCAC
>JAXLRT010000002.1:0-386677 GCA_046330955.1 Kineosporiaceae bacterium
GCGGTGACCATCGAGCGAGCGAGCGGTGGCGAAGAACTGGGCGTAGGAATACAGCCGCTCCTCGGGCGGGATGGTGTCCGTGCCGGTGTTCTCCCACGAGGAGACCAGCGGCGCGCTCGCCCCGAGGGCGTCGGCCAGCTGTCGCTGGGTGACCGTCACCCCGGGCCAGGCCGAGGTACGCAGGGTGCGCAGGCGCTCGGCGAGCCGCCCGCGCGCAGAGATCGCCAGGCGCGTCCGGGCCGAAGCCGAGTCGATCATGATTCGATCAGCGCCCCTTGGGTGTTCACCCATGTCGACTGACGTGAACTGAAGTTACTGATGAGACGACCATACCGCTTCGCGCACATCGCAGGCACGCACCCGCAGCGGCTGCCGAGATTTACCGTCGGCTGCTCTTGCATCAGGCAGGACCGCGAGCTTTACTGAAGTTCAGTCAAACTCACTGATACGCACTTGAGTTAAGCATTGGTCACCGCCCCAGCGGTATCGGCGTCCCACTGTCGGCAGCTGCCGGCAGCTAGACGTCCTTCAACCGTCGGCGACGCGCATCCAGCGCGCTGCCCTCACCGGGGAGGTTTCGCGATGATCACCATGGCGATCCACACCGCACCACTTCTGCGTTCCGCACTGACCGGCGTCCTCCCCCAGGTTGCCGGCGCGTTCATCGTCATCTTCCTGATCCTGGCGCTCGGACTCGTCCTCACGGCCTACGCCGAGGCGGCTTCTCGCCGGATCAGGCCCCGGATCGTCCTGACCCGGGAGCGCCCCGAGAGTGACCTGGGGGCGGCAGTGTTGCCGTTCCTCTTGCTGGCACTCCTGGTGGCCATTGCGGTGGTCATGGATCGCGGGGTCTGACCCACCGGCCCCTCCCCCCGATCGGAGCGCCGGGCAGTGTCGTCTGGGGAACGGCTGCCCGGCGCTCCTCGCAATTCATGATCCAGTCTCGGCTTTGCCCAACGACCCCGATCGGGTGTACTTTCACGGTCCATCCGAGACCGGGAATTCGGGCTGTTTCCCGGACATACGCATGTGCGCTCGCGCGAACCCGACGGTGGAGTGAAGGTGCCATACGTGCCCACGCAGGCGAAGATGTCGAGTCCCATCCAGTGGAAGACCTCCTCGTGGTGCGCCTCCCAAACCTGTGTGGAAGTCGGCATCACCGACGATTTCGTCCTGGTACGAGACACGAAGGACGCCGCAGGTCCGTCACTTCAGTACTCACGGTCGGAGTGGCGCGATTTCGTTGCCGGCGTGAAATCAGGGGAATTCGACGTCGAGTAGCGGGCGAGCACCGTCAAGACGCTTGCCATTGCCGCTCGACGGTACACAATCGTCGACGGCTCGCCTCCGGATCGAGCGCCTGCTGCGCAACAGCTGAGAACGCTCGACGATAGGCCTCGACCTGCGTGTGATTGTCGATGAGCAACGTGCCCGACAACCCCTCGACGAAGACCACGTCTCGTTGAATGGCATCACCGAACCCGTGGACCACGAACGAGCCCTCCACTCCGGCATGCGCTCCGACAGCGAAAGGGAGAATCTGCAGGATGACGTTCGGCCGTTCCGACGCCAAGACCAGCTCACGTAATTGCGCGGACATGATCTCGGCTGAGCCGACACATCTCAGCAGGACCGACTCGTCGATCACGAAATGAACCCGGCGATCCAGAACCGGCAAGAGCAGGGACGAGCGCATCATCCGAGCCTCCACCCGCTCGGATACCACCGCTTCGCTGAAGTCCGCATCGGGACGCACCTGCGAGATCACCGCCCGCGCATAGTCAGCTGTTTGCAGGAGGCCAGGGACCAGAATCGCCGCATACTCCTCTGAGGAATCAGCGGCGCTCTCCAATCCGAAGACGCGTGGTGCATCGGCGCCGAGCGCACTGAACTCGGTCCACCATCCCGGCTCTCGGCTGGCGCGGGTCGCCGCGATCAGCTCGCGGGTCTCGTCCTCGGACAGCTCGTACACCGCACAGAGCGACCGGACATCAGCGATCTGCAGGCCGCGTAGCCCCCGCTCGAGCCGTGAGAGCTTCGCCGCCGAGATACCGACCCGGCCGGCCACCTCGACCGCCGTCAACCCCACCCGCTCGCGATGGGCGCGCAACAGACTGCCGACTTCGCGGCGCTGGGCGGTCGGACTGATCTCGCTCATGCGCCGCTCCGTTCGCCGATTCCCCGGACCCTTGTCCCCGAAAGTGGGCCTGATGTCTGGCAATTGCCAGCCTATTGCACTTGTCATCCATCTCTTGCCTGCGGGACCATATCGGTGTAACGCGACACCGAATAGCAGACGACGATCTGCACGACAACGTTGACAATTCAACGGGTCGAGGTGCCGCGCACGGGAGGGGGGGCCTGCCGATCAGCTGACGACACCTGCCGTCGCACGACGCGCGACGCCACACCTCGCCCGTCGTAGCCGGACCTCTCGCGACGGTCGGCCGAGGCCGACCACAGCCTTCGGGATCGCCGCCGCGGTCCCAGCCATCACTCATCGATTCACAGCTGACGCGCTCAGCGGACGCCGACCTCACCGAGGCCGCAAACGTCACTGAGCGGGCGCTGCAACGCCCGCTCAGCTGTGAGTCATCGCCGGAGAGACGAGGGGATCACAGTGCGTGATGTTACTCCTGAGACAGCTGCAGATCCATCGATCCGCAGTGCTTTTCACCTGACGTCGGGTGAACCCGCTGACGACGGGCACCCTCCCCAACGCCACCTGACACCGACACCGATGGCCGGTGGCCTGGGAGCCCCCGCGCCCCGGCCCTTCCACACCCACGCGCTGGCGACGCTGTTCGTCGTCCCGCTGCGTGACCTGGGCCTGGTCGCCGACACCGCGGTCGCGCTGACGGTCACGATGTTCGCGCTGGTGCTGCTGATGGTGGCAGCAGCGGCCTTCAGGACCTTCAGCGACCTGATGTACCGACGGAACCGTCCGCTGGTCTTCGCGCTCACCACGGAGTCCGCGACGACGCCGCGCAAGAGCACCACATCTCCACTGCTGCAAGCGATTCTGCTGCTCATCGCCCTGGGAATCATTGCGGCGGTCATCGGGGGGCAGTCCTCGCCGAGCTGATCGGCCGGGGTCACCGGCAGTGGTCGGGTCCCGCCGGGCCGGTTCGGCCCGGCGGGGCGCACCGCCACGGGACGCGTCCCGACACGAAGCCGAGCGGCCGGGCTGGCAGACTCGGTGCATGGAGGGGATGAACCGAACCGTCGAGTCCCTGCCGAAGGCTCACCTGCACCTGCACTTCACCGGCAGCATGCGCCCGCAGACCCTGGCCGAGCTCGCGGACAAGCACGGCATCCGGCTGCCGGAAACCCTGCGAGAACATCACCTGGTGCGGCTGACGGCCGACGAACGCGGGTGGTTCCGGTTCCAGCGGCTCTACGACGCCGCCCGCGCCTGCGTGCGCGATGCCGACGACATGCGCCGCATCGTGATCGAGGCCGCCCAGGACGACGCCGCCGAGGGGTCCGGCTGGCTGGAGATGCAGGTCGACCCCACGTCCTACGCGCCGTTCGTCGGTGGCCTGACGCCCGCCCTCGAGATCGTGCTCGACGCTGCGCGCGAAGCCAGCCGAACGACGTCCTGCCAGGTCGCGATCGTGGTCGCCGCCAGCCGCATCCGCCACCCGCTCGACGCCCGCACGCTGGCCCGCCTCGCCGTCCGGTACGCCGGCGAGGGTGCCGGTGAGGTGGTCGGGTTCGGGCTGAGCAACGACGAGCGCCGGGGCGACACCACGGAGTTCGCCGCCGCGTTCCGCATCGCCACCCGGGCCGGCCTGGTCAGCGTGCCCCACAGCGGCGAACTGCTCGGGCCCGATCACGTGCAGGCCACCCTGGACACGCTGCGCCCCGGACGGCTCGGGCACGGGGTTCGCTCGGCCGAGGACGCCGCCGTGCTCGCCCGGGTGGTCGAATCGGGCATCACCCTCGAGGTCTGCCCGGCCAGCAACGTGGCCCTGGGGGTGTATCACGACGACACCGACGTCCCGCTGCGTTCCTTGCTGGACGCCGGCGCCCGCGTGGCCCTCGGCGCCGACGATCCGCTGCTGTTCGGCTCACGACTGGCCGAGCAGTATGCCGCCGCCCGCACGGTGCACGGCCTGGACGACGAGGCGCTGGCTCATCTCGCCCGGTGTTCCATCGAGGGGTCCACGGCGCCACCCGACGTCGCCAAACGCCTGCTGAACGGGGTCGACGACTGGCTGGCCGGCCGCGCCCCGGCAACGGCCGGCGCCAGCGCGCCGTCCTGACTCGCACCGTCCGGGCTCGGGACGTCCCGGCTCAGAGCGCGCAGCCCACCAGCACCGGCTCGGGCACCAGGGTGACCCCGAACGCCTCCCGGACGCCGTCCCGCACGCCGCGGGCCAGGGCCAGCACGTCGGCAGCGGTCGCCTCGCCCCGGTTGGTCAGCGCCAGCGTGTGCTTGGTCGACAACGACGCCGATCCGGGCAGGCCGAAGCCCTTGCCGAAGCCGGCATGTTCGATCAGCCAGGCCGCGCTCACCTTGACCTGCCCGCCCTCGGCCGGCCAGCGCGGGGCCTGATCCGGCAGGTGCGCTGCCGCCGCCGGGTCGAGGATCGGATTGGTGAAGAAGCTGCCGGCGCTCCAGGTGTCGTGATCGCCCGGGTCGAGCACCATGCCCTTGCCCCGGCGCAGTCCCAGCACGGCCTCGCGCACCGTGGCCAGGGGGGCGCGGGCGCCCACGTCGATCCCCAGGGTGCGGGCCAGTTCCGCATAGCGCACCGGCGCCGACAATTCCCCGAGCCGCCATTGGAAGGTGACCTCGAGCACGACATAGCGCGGCCCGCCCCGGAACCGTTCCTCCTTGAACCGGGAATGCCGGTAGGCAAATTCACAATCCGCCGCCGCCACGGTGCGGACCCGATTCTGCTGCCGGTCCCAGGTACGCACCGACGCAATGGTCTCGGAGACGTCCTGACCGTAGGCGCCCACGTTCTGGATCGGGGTGGCACCGGTCGAGCCCGGAATCCCCGACAAGGCCTCGACGCCCGACCAGCCCGATCGGACGGCGAGTGCCACGACGTCGTCCCAGTTCTCACCGGCAGCGACCCGTACCGTTGCACCCGAACAGGCGTCCCGGGATTCGAGATCAATTCCCCGGGAACGGATGTGCACCACGGTGCCGGGGAAGTCGCGGTCGCCGACCACCACGTTCGAGCCGCCACCGAGAATCAACAGCTCGTGACCGGCAGCATCGGCCGCACTGACCGCATCGATCACCGCATCGGTGGTGTGTGCACTCACATACGACGCGGCGCGACCACCCACTCGAAGGGTGGTCAGGTCGGCCAAACGGACGGTCACCTGGAGAACCTATCCCCGTTGTCAGCTTTCGATGTCGACGGCGCGCGCAGCGCCGGCACACAGCAGGCTGAGAATCGCGGCCAGACTCACCCCCAGCATCGCCCGGACGATGCCCACCCGGTCGGCCAGGGTGCCCAGGAGCGGCGGCCCGGCGAGAAAGGCCACGTACCCGATCGAGGAGACCACGCTGACCCGAGCGGCCGATCGCGCCGGGTCGTCGGAGGCCGCGCTGATCCCGACCGGGAACCCCAGCGCGGCACCGGCCCCCCACGCCAGGACGGCCAGTCCGGCGAGCAGCAGCGGCAGGGCGTTGCGCGCGGCGAGGCCCGCCGCGGCGTCCGCCCCCTGCGCCCCCAGCACGTAGACCACCAGGGCCACCAACACCAGGGCCGCCCCCGAACGCAGCACCCGCACCCGGCCGAAGCGCGCCAGGACCACCGGGCCGGCGAGCCGCGAGGCGGTCATCGCCGTGAGGAACAGCCCCAGCCCCACCGCGCCGGCGGCGTGCGGCACGCCGTACCCGTCGACCAGGCCGAGCGCGATCCAGTCGTTCGCCGACCCCTCGGCCAGCGCCATGCCGAGCATCATCAGCCCGACGAGCACGGTGCGTGGCTCGCGCCAGGCGGCCAGGGCACCCGACCCGGCCGAGGCGTGCCCGGCCTCGGCCTCGGGCACCGGCAGGAAGTACCGGGTCGCGATCACGATGGCCACCAGTGAGATCCCCGCCGCCACGGCGAGGTGCACCGACAGGGCCACCTGCAGGGCGGCCGCAGCGGCCCCGGTGAGCGCGCCGGCCACGGTACCCAAGCTGAAACCGGCGTGGAACCACGGCATGATCGCGCGCTCGACCCGGCGTTCGACCTCGGCACCCTCGACGTTCATCGCGACGTCCCACATGCCCACGCCCATGCCGTAGGCGAACAACGCGGGCACCAGGGTGCTGACCCCGCCCAGCCGTCCGGTGCCCGCCACCCCGACCAGCACCATGGCGCCGGTGCTCAGCACGGCACACCCCAGCACCGTCGGCGCCGGACTCCACCGGTGGACCACGGGTCCGGACAGCGGCAGGGCGAGGACCGAGCCGACCGACAGCGACAACATGATCACCCCGAGCCGACCGGGCGTCACGTGCAACGCATCCCGGACGGCGGGTAGCCGGGCCAGCCAGTTCGCCATCAGGAAGCCACTGACGACGAACACCACGGTGACGCCCACGACGGACGACCGCTGGTACCCGGCGGCACCCATTCCAGGAGCTGTCACGGAAGCCGGACGACCGCCTGGGCCTTACCGAGCACCCGCTCGCCGAGGCAGGTGACGACCAGGTCGACCCGCACCGTTCGGGCGACCTCGTCCCGGGCGGCCACGGTGCCCGCGACCGTGACCTCGGCGCCCACCCCGTCGTCCGGCACCACGACCGGGTTGGTGAACCGGGTGCCGTAGTCGAGCACCGCACCCGGATCGCCGCACCAGTCGCTGACCAGCCGGACGGCGGTCGCCATGGTGAGCATGCCGTGGGCGATCACGTCGGGCAGTCCGACCTCGGTGGCCACCCGCGGGTTCCAGTGGATCGGGTTGAAGTCACCACTGGCACCGGCGTAGCGCACCAGGTCGGCACGCTGCAGCGGGAAGGTGCGTTCGGGCAACACGTCGCCGACCTGCACCGAGTCGAACCGCGCCCGCTCACTCACCGCGCACCACCAGCATCGAGGTGACCGTGGCCACCGGCTCGCCGACCTGGTCGGCGATCTCGACCCGGGTGGTCACCATGCCGTGGCCGCCGGCAGAGCGCACCATGTCGACGTGCAACGTCGGCACCAGCCGGTCGCCGGCCACGATCGGCCGGTGGTGCCGGAACTTCTCCTCGCCGTGGACCACCCGGCTGAAGTCGATGCCGGACGCCGGGTCGGCCACGTACTGGGCCTCACAGCGCTGGGCGACGATCACCGCGAAGGTCGGCGGCGCCACGACGTCCGGGTGCCCCAGGGCTCGGGCAGCGTCCGGGTCGCGGTGGGCCGGGTCGTCACTGCCGATCGCCGCGGCGAACTCGGCGATCTTCTCCCGGCCCACCTCGTACACGGGCGAGGGGGGATAGACCTTCTTCGCGAAGGAGGTGTCCAGGGCCATCCGACGTTTCTACCTCATCCGTGAGCCGGCGGTGGCCCGGGTCCAGGGTCGGCAGCCGGTCGCCCCTGCGGGGCGCGTCAGCCCATGCCGCCGATCTGACCACCGGTGACCGGGATGGTCACGCCGGTGACGTAGTCGGCGTCCGCGGAGACCAGGAACGCGGTCACGTTGGCGATGTCCTCGGGCTGGCCGAGGCGGCCCATCGACACCAGTGAGAGCGCCGCGTGACGGGCGGCCTCGGGGATGCCCAGGCCGGTCTCGGCGTGGGAGTCGGACCCGTGGGCAGCGGTCAGCCGGGTCTCGACGAAGCCCGGGGCGACGGCGTTGACGTTGATGTGGAACGGGCCGAGCTCTCGGGCCAGGGTCTTGGTGACCGACATGATCGCGCCCTTGGCCGCGGTGTAGTTCCACTGCCCCGGGTTGCCGGTGAAGGCGACCACGGAGGAGGTGTTGACGATCTTGCGGTTGTAGGCCGGCGCGCCGTGCTGCTCGATCTCGGCCTTCGCGACGTGGCGCAGGTGCGGGATGGCCGCCTGGGTCGCGTTGAAGGTGGTGCGCAGGTTGGCGTTGATGACGACGTCGAGGGTCTCCTCGTCCATCTGGTGGAAGATCTTGTCGCGGGTGGTGCCGGCGTTGTTCACCAGGATGTCGAGCTTGCCGAAGGCGTCGACGCAGGCGTTGACCAGCGCGTCGGCGTCGGCCCGGACGGCGCAGTTGCCCACTACCGCGATCGCCCGGTGGCCGCCGGCGATGATCTCCTTGGCCACCTCGTCGGCCACGTGGCCGTCGATGTCGTTGACCGCCACGGAGGCGCCGTCACGGGCCAGCCGCAAGGCGGTGGCGCGGCCGATACCCCGGCCCGCGCCGGTCACGATCGCCACCCGGTCGTCGAGTCGTCCCATGGAATCTCCTTCGATCGCCTGGTCGAAACGGTGCGCCCGCGGTCATCGGCGGGGTCCGGAAGTGACCTTCTCATCGAGACCGGCCCGTGACCAGAGACCTGCGCCAGACGCGCCAACGGCCGCCCCCAGTGGTGGGGACGGCCGTGGGATGAGTCGGTGAACGGCGCTCAGCGGGTCTCGCGGTGCGCCACGTGCTTGCCGCAGCGGGGGCAGAACTTCGCCAGCTCCATGCGGTCGGGGTCGTTGCGGCGGTTCTTCTTGGTGATGTAGTTCCGCTCCTTGCACTCCGTGCAGGCCAGGGTGATCTTGGGGCGGACATCCTGCGACTTGCTGGCCACGGTGTACTGCCTTCTCTCGAGCTTCTGGGAACGGTGCGGGCGAAACGATGGGGCTGGTAGCGGAGGCGGGACTTGAACCCACGACACAGCGATTATGAGCCGCTTGCTCTACCGTCTGAGCTACTCCGCCCTCTGGCCGACGAACCGGCCCGGGGGCCGGAGTAGACCGGAGAGCCCCGATAGGGAATCGAACCCTAGACCTTCTCCTTACCATGGAGACGCTCTGCCGACTGAGCTATCGGGGCCTACTGCAGGTCGCCGGCCGGCGAACCGGTCAGCGGTTGACCAGGGTACACGGGCCCGGCACGGGTCACGAAATCGGTTCCTGCGACCGGACGAGATTCAGCGGAACAGGCGCAAATCGTCCAGGTCGATGCCCACCACGTCGCGCTCGACCAGCTCGGGCCGGCGCCCGGCCACGATCCGGAACAGCCCGGGACTGTCGACCCGCAGCCACCCCACCGGCTCGGCGTTCGGATCGCCCAGGCAGACCTGCGCCGAGTCCAGACCCCGGTCGGCGGCGTCCGTCAGGGTCACGTCGACCGGCGGGGTGCCACGGGCGATCGAGCGCTCGACCAGCAGGGCCAGCGCGTCGGGCAGCCCGGGTGCGGCGTAGGCGTTCGGGATGCCCAGGGCGTCCCGGATGTCGCAGCCGTGGATCCACACCCCCAGCACGACCGGCGCCACCGCGGGCGACCCGGCCGCCAGGTCATGGGCTTGCTTCAGCTCGGCCAACAACGCATCCAGCGGCCAGCCGCGGCGTTCGTCGACCTCGCGCTGGTTCTGCTCGGGGGTGAAGGTGCGGCCCGGCTCACCGGAGGCCAACGCCAGCAGGACGGCCGAGCAGTGGGCGACGATGTCGCGTACCGACCACTCGGTGCAGACCGTGGTCCGGTCGAAATCGGAGTCGATGGTGCGTTCGAGCAAGGGCAACAGCACCTCGCGCTCGGCCTGGAGCAGCCGGGCAGGGATCTCGCTCACGTGATCGAGGCTACCCGCGGCTCGGGCCGCGTGGTTCATACTCGCGGCGCGAGTATGGCTCGGTGAGTATGGCCCGATGAGTGAGGTTCGGTGAGTGAGGTTCCGGGCGCCCGCGCCGTGCTGGACGACGGGTGCCCGTGCGGCGGCGGCGCCCTGTTCGGGGCCTGCTGCGGGCCGGTGCTCGACGGCGCCCGCCCGGCGCGCACCGCCGAGGAGCTGATGCGCTCGCGCTACACCGCCTTCGTCCGCGGCGACATCGGCCACCTGGTGCGCAGCTGGCACCCGCGCACCCGCCCGGCCGAGGTGGACCCGGGTGAGCGGTCGTGGACCCGGCTGGAGATCCTGCGCACCGAGGCCGGCGGCCCCGAGGACGACGAGGGCGTGGTCGAGTTCCGGGCTCACTACGCCCGACCAGGGCGGCCCGGGGGCGATGGCGTGCAGCACGAGGTGAGTCGCTTCGTCCGGCGCGGTGGCCGGTGGGTCTACCTGGACGCCGCTCGCTGACGAACGCCGTGCCGCGGGACTCGACGCGCGGCGTCCGGCACCGCTTGGATGGGCCGATGAAGGTCACCGTGCTGGGTGCCGGGTCGTGGGGCACCACCGTGGCGTCGCTGCTGGCGCTGAAGAACGAGACCACGCTGTGGGCGCGCAGCGCCGAGGCGGCCCACGAGATCACCACCGCGCACACCAACACCCGCTACCTCAGTGGCTACCCGCTGCCCGAGTCGCTGCGGGCCACGCCCGACCTGGCGCAGGCCGTCGGCGAGGCGGACGTGCTGTTCGTCGGGGTACCCACCCACGGTTTCCGCGCGGCCATCGAGGCAGCCGTGCCGCACGTGCGGCCGTGGATCCCGGTGGTCAGCCTGTCCAAGGGGTTCGAACAGGGCAGCCTGCTGCGGATGACCGAGGTGATCACCGAGTTGCTGCCCGGCCACCCCGCCGGGGTGCTGTCCGGGCCGAACCTGGCCAAGGAGATCATGTCGGGGGCGGCCGCGGCGAGCGTGATCGCCACCCCCGACCTCGGCGTGGCCCGGCAGCTGCAGCGGATCCTGCAGTCGGCGCGGTTCCGGGTCTACACCAACCACGACGTGATCGGCTGCGAGGTCGGCGGCGCACTGAAGAACGTGGTGGCCATCGCCACCGGCATCGCGCAGGGGCTCAGCGCCGGCGACAACACCCGCTCTGCGGTGATCACCCGCGGGCTGGCCGAGCTGACCCGGCTCGGAGTGGCCATGGGCGGTGAACCGGCCACCTTCGCGGGGCTGGCCGGCATGGGCGACCTGATCGCCACCTGCGTCAGCCCGCAGAGCCGAAACCGTTACGTCGGTGAGCAATTGGGGCTGGGTCGCGAACTGGCCGAGATCCTGGACGAGATGCACATGGTGGCCGAGGGCGTGAAGACCGCGGTCACGGTGCACGAGTTGGCCGCCCGGCACGAGGTCGCGATGCCGATCAGCGAGGAGATCTACCGGGTGGTCTCGGGGCAGATCCGCCCCGCCATGGCCTACCGCGGGCTGCTGCGCTCGGGGCACGAATCCGACCCGGGCTGAGCGCTCACTGGGGCCGCCCCTGGTGTCGTGATCTCAACTGCGGCGCAGGATCTCGGTCAGCTCGGCGTCCGACAGCGGGATCGGGTTGGCCTTCATGCTGCTGGCCTGCTGGGCCGCCGCGACCACGGCGGGCAGGTCGGCCTCGGTCAGCCCGAGACCGGCCAGCGGCGGCACATCGAGCGCCGAGATCAGGTCGCGCAGCCAGTTCTCGCCCTCGACCGCGCGCGCCTCGGGCCGGCCGGTGAGCAGCACTGCGAGCTCGTCGAACCGGCCGGACGCCGGGTGGTTGGGCGCCCGGTCGGCCAGCGCCGCCCGATTCGTCTCGAGGACGGCGGCGAGCAGGGCGGCGCACAACGCACCGTGCGGGGCGTGTAACCGGCCCCCGAGCACCCCGGCCAGCCCGTGCACCGCCCCGAGACCGGCGTTGGCCAGGCACAATCCGCCGGTGAGGCTGGCCAGGGCGAGGTCGTCCCGGCGGCGGGGGTCGTCGTCCAGGCCTCGGGTGACGGCCAGACGCAGCGAACGAGCCGAACGGATGATCCCGTCGCGGGCCAGGGCATCGGTCACCGGGTTCGCCCGCACCGACAGGAACGGCTCGATGAGCTGCGCGAGGGCGTCGAGGCCGCTGGCCGCGAGGGTGGCCGGCGGTGACCCGATCAGCAGGTCCGGGTCGACGATGGCGACCCGGGCGAGCATCAGGGGGCTGCGCAGGCTCACCTTGACCTCACCGGCGGCGAGCACGGCGTTGCGGGTGACCTCCGAACCCGTTCCGGCCGTGGTGGGGACGGCGATCCAGGGCAGCGCCGGCCGGGTGAGGGGTTCAGCGCGACCGACGACCTCGAGGTGATCCATTGGGTCGCTGTCGTTGCCGGCCAGGATGGCGACCGCCTTGGCGACGTCGAGCGCACTGCCGCCCCCGAATCCCAGGACGCCGTCACACCCGTTGGCGCGCAACGTCTTCAGGGCCTCGCGCACGAGGTCGACCGAGGGCTCCTCGGTCACGGCGAACCCGGTCACCGCCACGCCGGCATCGAGCAATGCGGTGCGGACCGGGTCGGCGCGCCGCGTGCTGCGGCCGGTGACCAGCAGGGAGTGCCGGACGCCGAGCCCGGCCAGCGCGGGGGCCGCCTGCGCCGCGCGGCCCCGACCGAACCGGATGTCGGCGACCGTGGCCAGGTCGAAGGTGCCGATCACCGGCTCACCAGCCCGCGTCGTCCGGGGAGTGGTTGACCAGCTTGGTGCTGGTTCGGGGCCGGGCCATCATCGGGGCCACGGTGTCGCGCCAAGTCGCGTAGTGGGCGGTCTGCTTGTGGGCGGCGGCGGCCTGCTCGTCGCGGTAGATCTCGACCAGGACGACGTGACCGGGGTCTTCGCGGTCGGTCAGCACGTCGAACCGCACCACGCCCGGCTCGTCGCGACTGGCGGTGGCATTGAGTTCGGTGGCGGCCAGGAAGGCCGCCACCTGGTCGGCCACGACGGCGACGTCGACGTGCACGATCAGCAGGCTGCGCGAGGGGTGATCGGTCATGGGGTCAGTATCGTCCGCCGACCGCACGCCGAGGCAGGGCCGATGGCCGGAGGACGTTCACCCCGCCCTCGGTGGGCGGGGTGAACGGAGGAAGACCACGACGGCGGCGACCACCAGCACGGCGGCGGCGGTGAGCAGCGCCGTGCTCACGCCGTCCATGAAGGCCTGGCGGGCGACCTCGGCGACCTGGCGGCCGGTCTCGCCGAGCCGGGCGATCATCGGCGACTGGGTGAAGGCGATCGAGCCGTGCACCCGCTCGGCCGCCTCGGGCGGCAGCTGGGTCAGCACGCCGGCCACCCCGTCGCGGTAGGTGTTGGTGATCGCGCTGCCCAGCACGGCGATGCCCAGGGCGGACCCGAGTTCGCGGGCGGTGTCGTTGACGGCCGAGGCCACGCCCTGCTCGGACGGCGGGAGCGCCTCGGTGATCGCGGTGGTGGCGGGGGTCCCGGCCAGCCCCATGCCGGCGCCGAAGAGCAGCAGGCCGGTGACGAACCGGGCGTAGTCCAGGTCGACATCCAGGGTGGCGATCACCACGAATCCGGCCGCCATGAGCAGCAGGCCGACCGGCCCCACCCGACGGAACCCGATGCGCCGGGCGAGCCGCGGCGCGTTGCGGGCCAGCGGCACCATCACGAGCGGCAACGGCAGCAACCGCACCGCGGCCTGCAGCGGTGAGAGCCCGACGACGAACTGCAGGTACTGCAGCGCCGCGAAGAAGAATCCGAACGCGGCGAAGAACTGCACCGTGATCGACAGCGAACCGGCGCTGAACCCCCGCAGGGCGAACAGCCGCGGGTCGAGCATCGGACGGTCGAGGTGGCGTTCCCAGAGCACGAAGGCGACGCCGGCGAGCAGGCCCGTGATCACGGCGGTCAGCGTGACCGGGTCGACCCAGCCCTGATCGGGACCTTCGATGACCCCGAACACCACCGCGCCCACGGCCAGCAGCGACAGCACCGCACCCACCAGGTCGAGCGGAGGTGCCTGCTCGTCCCGCGTGGCGGGCACCACGGCCAGGGTGCCGATCAGCCCCAGGACGGCGAGCGCGACGTTGAGCGCGAAGAACGAGTTCCAGCTGAAGTACTCGAGCAGCAGACCGGCCCCGAAGAGCCCCAGGACGGCGCCCCCGCCCGCCACGCCGACCCAGACGCCGATGGCTCGGGGGCGTTCGTGTTCGGGGAACGAGGTGGTGATCACCGACAGCGTCGTGGGCATGATGCCGGCGGCCCCCACCCCCATCAGCGCCCGCAGGACGATCAGCAGCGTAGGGTCGCTGGTCAGCGTGGCCAGTCCGGCGGCGGTGCCGAAGGTGGCGAGGCCGGCGACCAGGATGCCCCGCCGTCCGAAGCGGTCGCCGAGCGCGCCGGCGAAGAGCAGCAGGCCGGCGAACACGACGGTGTAGGCGTCGACGATCCAGGTGAGCTGGGTCTGGGAGGCCGCGGTGTCCCGCGCCAGGCTGGGCAGGGCCACGTTGAGGCCGCTGACCGCCGAGACCACGGTCATCAGCGAGAGCGCCATGACCACGAGCACGAGCCGGGTCCGGCGAGGGGTCAGGACCGCGGACGCCTGCGCGCCCGAGGGGGTGGAGGTGGAGGAGGGGGTGGAGGTGGACAGGGTGCGGGGCATGGGTGCCTCCGTCGTGGTGGACGAACGGGTAATTCACCGTGTGATGAATAGTTAATTCCTCGGGTATGGAAATGTCAAGACCGGCCCGGCCGGTTACCGTCGAGGCATGTGCCGCAACATCCGGACCCTGCACAATTTCGAGCCTCCGGCGACCTCCCAGGAGGTGCTGGCGGCGGCCACCCAGTACGTGCGCAAGGTGGCCGGCACCACCAAACCGGCGCGCGACAACCAGGCCGCCTTCGACGAGGCGATCGCCGCCGTGGCGGCGGCGACCCAGCAGCTGCTCGACAGCCTGGTCGCCCACGGCGCACCCAAGGACCGCGAGGTCGAGGCGACGAAGGCGCGGGCGCGAGCCGCCCAGCGCTACGCGACGGGCTGAGAGCTATCCCTTCGGCGGCAGGCCCCCGACGTACCCGACACCCTGGGCGACCCAATCGCGCAGGGTGTCGTCGTCGTCCAGGCCGGCCGGGTCGATGCTCAGCCAGCCGTTCATCGCCCGACCCCGCATCGTGAACCGTTGGGCGTGCGGACGCTCGGTCAGGGTCTCGGCCCGGGCAGGGTCGATGCGCAGCAGCAGTCCCCCGTCGCTGGCGGCCGCCACGGCCATGTGCCCATCGAGCATGAACCCCAGGCCGCCGAACATGCGCTGCTCGGTCAGCCGGACGCCGTCCGGCACCAGCTCGGGCAGCACCCTGCGCAGCCGGTCGGCGAGCTCGGGGTCGTAGGCCATGACCGAGTCTCACACGCGGAACCTGGTGAGTGAACCGTCGTGCCCCGGATCAGGGCCGACAGGGATCCTCACCGGCCACGACGCCGAAGTCGTGTGCCTCGGACTCGGTGAAGGCACGGTGCATGATCCGACAGCCCTCGCGGATCATCGAGTCGAGGTCGAACGACCACAGCCGCACGTCGCCCGAGGAATCAGACGTGGCGACCGTGCCGTTCCCGAGCGGGACGATGCCCATGACGGCGTGATCGTGCAGGCCGAGCTGCGCTGCGTACCCACCGCCGTCGACCGCCGTGACCATGACCGATCCGTTGCCGAGCCCCACCACGAGCTCACCCGAGTCGAGCACCGTCAGCGCTGTGACGGCGCCGGCCATTCGAGGCAGCCAGACCATCGACCCGCTGCCGGCGTCGATGCGGGCCAGGCGCCCGTCACCCGAGCCCGCGATCAGGACCCCCGCCCCCGCCCCGGTCAACTGTGTCAGGTTGGGCATCGCCGCCAGCGTGGTCGCCGTCCCGGCGGCGAAGTCCACCCGCACCACCGCCGAGTGGTCGGCGCTGACGTAGGCGGCAGTGTGGCCATCGAGCCATACGGGACGACGCTGGGCGACCCGGGCTGCGATCGCCTGTCCGGGAACGGCTCTGCCGCCCGAGATGCGCCACGTCAGCAGCTTCCCGTCGCTGCCGCCGACGAGCAGGTCGGAATCCACGGCCCGCGACAGGCTGGTCAGCCGCGGCCCGGCCGGCAACGCCACCTCGCTGATCTGCCCTGTGTCACTGTTCCACGTCGTCAACAGGCCCGGCCGGCGGATCACGAAGACGAGGCGGGGGTCATGGTCTGCGGCCGCCAGGACCAAGGGCTGGACGTCAGGGATCGGCAGTTCCGCGGTCGACCGCGTCAGCCCGGGAAGGCTCCGTGAGGTGAGGGACAGGCGACCGCTCACCGAGGCGATGGCGAGCACCCGAGCAGAGGTCGGGTTGGGTTGCAGCACCAGGTGATCCGCCAGCTCTCGCCCGGGTTGCAGGCCGACCCCGACCGAGGTCATGGGCCGCAGGTAGGTGAGGCCCGAGGCCGTGGCCACCAGGAGCCGTCCCGGCAGCGCCTCCACCACACCGCCTCCACCGAAGGTGCTCCACTGGTTGATCTGTCGCGCCGAGGCGGGGTCGTACACGGCCATCGCCTCGAAGGATCCAGTCGCCACGACCAGGGTCTGCACCTCGGTGATGCCGGTGACCGAGCCGGGCTGGGTCTCGGTGGTCACGACGGAGGATCGGGGGGCCAGCTCGGGAACGGTGACGAAGCGCACCCGCCCGTCGTTGCTGCCGACCGCCAGCTGGGTGTCATGGGCGACGAAGGCCAGAGCCGTTGCCCGGACGACGGATCCTGCCGGCTCGTCGAGCGCCCGGATCCTCGACACCGCCCGGGACCGGACGGTCAACCCGTCGATCGCCAGCAGGTGAAGCCGACCGTCGAGCGTTGCTGCGGCACCCATCCGGCCGTCCCCGGATACGGCGAGCGCCGTCACCCCTCCCGCGTGCAGGTCGGTCGACCAGAGGAGCCGGCCGTCGATCACATCCCGCCCCTCGAGAACGCCGGACGCCGTGCCGCGCACCAGAACCTGCCCGCGCTGAGGGCCACGGACCGTGGCGCGCGCCAGTGCCGTGGTGTCCGGCGGAAGGCTCCACGCAGCCGGTTTCGCTTGCGAGGCATCGGGTTCGACCACCACAACCCGGCCGGTGGCCCGGCTCACCGCCACTACCGAGACACCGCCCACGGACACCAACGCCGGCGCTCGCAGTTGGGCGTCGGCGATCAGCGGCGGCAGGGGCGAGGTCGAGGCATCCGCCGAGGTCGACACTCTGCGCAGGGTGCCGTCGTGCAATGCGAGGAGGGCGAACGAGCCCGAGGCGTCGCTCCAGACGTCGCTGGCACCGGTCTCGCCGGGCCAGGCGAGCACGGTGGCAGAGGCGAGCGCCGCCGGGGCCTGTCGCACGACCGTTCGCGCGAGCAGCTGATCCGGCTGGTCCCGCAGCACCTGGCGAGCCAAGAGGAAGCTCAGCTGGGGGTTGACGGCGAACTGCTGCCCGGCCCGATGAGCCGCCACGGCGGCCAGCGCGGAATCGCGTTGCCCGATAGCCGTTCGCCGCTGCCGGCGTGCCTCGAGCGACAGGCCGGCCGTGAGCATCGAGGCGACGACGACGGCCACGATCAGCGTAGTGATCGCCAGCCGGACCTGCCTCAGCCGGCGGGCCTCGGCACGGACCAGTTCCTGTTTACTGATCCCCACCAGCGGAGCGGCCAGATCAGCCATGGCCTCGGTCCACCGCGGATCTCGTCGGTGCCGGGGCAGAATGGCGCTCAGCGCCCACCGGCCGGTCTCCCGCAGCGGTGCCCACCGCAGATCGACCCATCGGGGTTCCTGCTGGAACATCCCCAGCCATCCCGGAGGCAACGCATCCGACTCACCTGGCGGCCGGGTGAGGGTGCCGTCCAGCAGGGCAAGCAAGGGCGGAGCGGCAAATCGCTGCCGTTCCAGGGCGTTCTGTTGAGCCGCCGTGCGGCCACGCCACGACGAGAGCAACGCGACGGTCGGCACCTCGAGGTCGCTCGGATAGGTGTCGGACCGAACGACGGGCCGGATGCGGCGGGGGCAGATCCGGCGGATGCCGCCGGCGATCTCCGCCGCCGCACGGGTGTCGGCCGGCTCGTGCACCACCCGCACTACCGGACCAGGCATGGCACGTCCCCCTGGTCGAGGTGGTACGCCGCCAGGTCCCGCTCGCGCACGGCGCCATCCACCCACCGACACACCTGCCTGACCCAGTCCTCGGGGTCATCGTCAAAGGCCACGACGCGACCGTCTGAGAACACTCCCACCCGAAGGCCGTGCCAGACGACCAGATTGGTCACGGCGTCCACGCCCTCGGCGACTCGCACGGTCTCTGGCTGGGTCATGAAATCGTGCTCGTTCAGGTCGACCATCGACGCACCTCGCTGCCACTCGGTGATGATGAGGTGCTCGCCGAACTGGGCCAGGGCCAGGACATCTCCCCCGAGGGCGTGCACCTGGTGGCGGCGAGCCAGGGTGACCGGGTCGAGCAGGTCGATGGTGCCGCCGTCCTCGACCAGGGCCACCAGATCCGAGCCGGCAACGAACTCCAGCCTCCCGCCGCGTGTGGGCGTGTACTCGGCCTGGCGGGCGTGCGGCTCTCGGCCCGAGAAACTGTCGAGTACCCCGGCGGCGTCCTGCGACACGACGGTGCCCGACGGCAGGACGGCGGCAGTCACCACGGCGGCGGTCCGCCTGGTCGAGAGCCGGACCGGTGCGCTCGACCCGGACGTGAGCAGGCTCGACTCGGGGCTGCGCTGATCGAGCACGACCGCTGCCCAGGATGTCGGTCCGGTCTGGTTGGCGGCCATACCGACGATCCGGTGTCCGACCCGCACCGCGGGAATGACGCGCCGGCCGTCGACCAGCGAATACCCCTGCACAGTGCCATCGGAGTCGGCCAGCAACAGCGTTCGCTGCGTGGCCAGTACGCCGGCGCCGGCGACGTCCGCGAGGCTGGGCCGGGTCGCCGAGGGAAAGAGCCGTCGCTGCGCGCTCGTCCGAGGGTCGTAGATCGCGATGGCGCGGTCAGGCGTCCACAGCACCAGGCCATCTTGATCCGTTGCCCCCCACAGGGACGCGCCGACGGTGCTGACCCGCCCCAACTGCCGCGTGATCGCGGGCAGGGGCGGCAGGCCTTTCCCGGCAGCGAGCTGCAATCGGATCAGATCGCCGTTGTGATGACCGACCACCAGGTCACCGCCCGACGTGACCGTGGTGGTGGTGGGTTCACCGGACAGACCCACCGGCCCGCCGGGAACGGGCGAGGCCCCGTTGGCGGGGTTCCAGGTCAGAACCTCTTGATCTGGGCCGACGGAGATCAATTGACCCGACTTCCCCTGCCTGAACCACACCGGGAGCACCGGACCGCCCATCCCGTGGCCCTGACCCTGGAGTGCATACGGCGGCAGTCGGAGGACGCCGTGCCGGGTGTCGAGTATCCGAACCAGGCCATCGCCGGAACCGACCGCGACGGCGCTGCCGTCCGGCGAGACGACGAGAGCGGTGACGTCGAGCGGGATCTGGCCGGGGTAGGCGACCACGGTCGACCAGGCCAGGGTCGACACCACGGAGCCGGGACGCGCGCGCGGCACGTGCCAGGCGCGCACCGTCGATCCCGAGGCCGTCAGTACCAGGCTCTGATCAGCGACCTGACCCATTGCCGTGATCGCGCCGCCGGTGTCGACCACCGTGACCGGAGCCGCCCGGTCCAAGGCCAGCTCGACCACCACGCCGTCGCCACACCCCAGCAGTGCATACCCGCCGGCCGATGAGCCGGCGGTCAGCCGACACCCGGCCGGGAGGGCGAACCGTCCGTGGAGGTGTTCCCCGCCGCGATCCACGACGCCGTACCCGCCGTCTCGATCCACCACGACGGCGCCCGTGCCCCAGGGCAGGACGGCGACGATCGGAGCCGGTAGCCGGCTCACCCGCCGCGGGGCCCGGGTCGACGTACCGTCCCAGAGGTACACCTCGCCTCGAGCCGTTCCGGCCACGACGCCGTCCGGTGTTCCCAGAAGGGCGAGAACGGGATCCTCGGCGGTGCGGCCGAGCGCCTGCGGCGGCAGCCGACGTTCGGTGATCAGCGCGGTCGACAAGGCCAGTTCGGTGATCTGGGACGGGTGCATCCGGTAAGCGGTCGCCGCCAGGACGGCGCCCACCCGGGGATCGACCGACTGGAGTCCTTCCGAGGTCACAGCGAGTTCGCGTGCCCGAGCCGCTCGACTGTCCCGCGCGGCAGCCGCGGCATCGGCCCGCGTCCGCACGGCGGCGACGCTGGAGATGGCCAGGGCCGTCACCAGGCCGACCGCTGCCAGCCGCACCGCCCACACGCGTCGGCGATGGGCTCGCTCGACCGTGCGCTGCAGACCGTCCTCGTCGACCTCGTCGAGGCGGGACGCCACGGCCGTCGCAGCCCGGCGCAGCGACTGCTGGAAGGCGGCGCGAGTCGTCGCCGAGAGCGACCGAAGGGGAATCACCTGGGCGGGTGGCACATCGCCGAGCAGCGGGTACACGACGTCCAGCGGCGTGGGTGGGGCCGACAGGGCTCCGTCCACGTCCAGCACCACGATCGTCGATGACGACCTGTGGGTTCGCCAGTGCTCCACCTCACGGCGAACCCACTCGCTCTGGCGGGATCTGACCGTGAGCAGCACCACGAGCCACCGCGAATCGTTCAGGGCCGAGAGCACGGCCCGACTCAGATCGTCCGACGCCGTCATCTGGCTGTCGTCGCGGAACACTCGACGCTGCGCACGCCGATAGACCGGACCACCGATGCGTGCCACCTGGTTCTCGACGTCACGCGCCAACGGCGTGTCGGGTCCGTGACTGTACGAGACAAAGGCGTCGAACATCACCAGTTGCCACCCCCGGGCAGGATCCTGATCCTCCCGCACTCATCGGGGCAAGTGCCGCCGCGTGTCGGGGGGACCACGGGGAGGACCGATGTCATTCCGGACGGCTGCCCCACCGCGTCGTCCGTGCTCTGGCAGACTCCCGCCCATGACGGACGGATCGGGGCCCGTCCCGGGGATCACGCTGTTGGAGGAGATCGGCCACGGCGGGTTCGCCACCGTGTACCGGGCTCACCAGCACTCGGTCGACCGGCTGGTCGCCGTGAAGATCGACAACCGCCGCCTGGTCGACCCGAGCGACCGTCGCCGATTCGTCCGCGAGGCGACCTCCGCCGGGCGGCTCTCGTCCCACCCCAACATCCTCACCCTGTACGACTGCGGCACCACGGACGACGGCCGCCCCTACCTGGTGATGGAGTACTGCCCCGACGGCAGCTACTGGTCGATCTGCTCCCGACTCGGGCCGCGGCCACCCCAGGAGGTCGCCGAGGTCGGCGCCGCCATCGCCGATGCGCTCGCGGCCGCCCATGCCCAGGGCATCCTGCACCGGGACATCAAACCGGCGAACCTGCTGCTGAACCAGTACGGCTCGGTGCTGCTGTCGGACTTCGGGCTGGCCACCCTGCCCCGCGCCGAACCCGGCCACTCGGTGACGCTGGAGGCACTGACCCCCGACTACGCGCCGCCGGAGGCCTTCCACTACGTCGAGCCCTCGACGGCGGCCGACATCTACTCGCTCGGCTGCACGCTCTATGCCCTGCTCTGTGGCCGGGCGCCGCGGGCGGACAGCTCAGGGCGCTCGCCGTCGATCCCGGCGCTGCTCGCCCAGCACCCGATGCCCCTTGCGCCGGTGGGGGTTCCGGGCTCGTCGGCGCTGATGGACGTGATCTGGCGGGCCACCGCCTACGAGCCGGCGCATCGGTTCGCCTCGGCGGCCGAGCTGCGCGATGCGCTGCGCTCGGCGAGCGCCGGAATCCCGGCCGCGGCACTCCCCCCGGCTCCCGTCATGAGCCCGGCCCCGGCGCCGACCGGCGCACCGGCGACCCGGCGCGGGGTGACCATGGGCGTGGTCGGGCTGGCGGTCCTGCTGGTGGCAGGCCTCGGTTGGTGGGGTTTCGGTCGCACCGCCGGCGCCCGGACGGCCACGGGCGCGCCGTCGTCCGGGGTCTCGAACCCGGCGGTGGCACCGGCGGGCACCGGCGCGGCGTCCGCCTCGGTGGCGACGGCCACGCTCGCGTCGGCTCCAGCATCGGCATCGGCCCCGGCGTCGGCCACTCGGCCGGCGACGTCCCGGCCGAGCCCGCGCCCGACCCGGACCACGCCGCCGGCCGCCTCGCCGACCAAGGCCACGACCAAGACCGCTGGCGGCGGCGCGGAGTGCTACGCCGGGTTGGTGAACATCAGCGGGATCCAGACCGCCCGCGGCGCCCTGTGCACCGAGCCGCACTACTGGGAGGTCTACGCGCGGGGCATCCTCAGCGCCACCACTGCGAGCGTCGAACTGGACGTCGTCCTGGCCGACCCGCGGGTCGCCGCCACCTGCTCGGCGGCGGCGTTGCAGCGCTACCTGGGTGGCGCCTCGGTCAGCGGGTACGACCGCGAGGTGTTGCCACCGACCGAGGGCTCCTTCGCGGCCGGTTCCAAGGGATTCACCTGCCTGGCAGCGCGCTCGGGCGCCGGTGAGGTGACCGGCTCACTGCGCGGGTGAGGGCTCGTCGGGGATGGGTGCGGCCCGGCGATGACGACGGCATGAGAGATGCCTCATTCGCCGGTGAACCGATCGCGGCGCACGCCACTCTCACTGACCGGGACCGGAGCAACCGGCCCACCGACATGCACCCGGACCATCCCGAGGAGACCGCATGAACCCCGCCCGCCCCCGCCGCCGCGCGGTCGTCGTCCTCGGACTGGCCGTCACCCTGACCGGCGCCCTGTCGGCCTGCGGCTCGGACCCGGTGCAGTTCGGTACGGCGCAGCCGGTCGGCGCGACGGCCACGGACGGCGCGGCGGGTGCCGGTGCGTCGAGTCCCGCGGCAGCCGGCGCCCCGAGCGGCACCGGGGTCCTGATCTCGGGGAACATCGACGAGGAGACGGCGACCCGCATCGCCGGAAGCTTCCCGGCCTTCCCGCCGGTGGTGATCCCCGACGTCACAGCCCTGACCGGCGCCTCGAAGAAGTTCACGAGTGCCCTGGCCCGCCTGACCACGCCGACGTCCGGGGTGTCGGTGAGCGGGGCGCGCTGTGACACCACCGGCAAGGTGGTCAACCGGGGCAGCCTCACGGAGGTCAACAACGGTGACGGGTCGGGCACCTTCCAGGACGGCTCGCTCCAGGTGACGAACTCCGGCGACGGGTCGGGTGTCTACCGCAACGGGGCGCTGCAGATCACCGTTGCCGCCGACGGATCGGGTGCCCTGAGCGACGGGTCGCTGCAGATCGCCATCGAGTCCGACGGGTCCGGGGTGTACTCGGACGGTGCCTTCGAGATCACGTTGGACGGCAAGGGGGCAGGCACCCTCAGCGACGGATCCCTGCAGATCGCCGTGGCCGGTGACGGGTCGGGTACCTACTCCGACGGCTCGCTGCAGGAGGTCAACAACGGCGACGGCACGGGCACGTTCACGGACGGCGCGCTGCACGTGATCAACAAGGGGGACGGCACGGCGACCTTCGAGGACGGCGCCGACTCGGGCGTGGTGCGCATGGCGCCGCTGCCGCCGGTGCCGGACCTGGGCACGTTCCCGCCGGTGCGTTCCCTCACCCCGGTGGGCAAGGCCTGCGGCACGCTGATCCGGTTGAACAGTGAGGTGTTGTTCGACTTCGACAAGGCCACGTTGCGTCCGGGCGCAGACAAGATCATGGATCAGCTGGCCGGTGCGCTGAAGGGCGTCACCTCGAAGATTCGTATCGAGGGCCACACCGACGCCAAGGGCGAGGACGCCTACAACCAGGACCTGTCCGAACGCCGCTCCCAGGCCGTGGTGGCCGCGCTGAAGCAGCGATCGGTGAGCGGCGTCCTGGTGGCAGCGGGATTCGGGGAGGCCCGGCCGATCGCCCCGAACACCAAGAACGGCAAGGACTATCCCGCCGGGCGCCAGCTGAACCGGCGCGTCGAGATCGTGATCCCCGCCGGGTCGTGACGGGACCGGCGAGCGCCGGTGAGTGGTCACTGTCGTCCGGTTGAGGTCACTGTCGTCCGGTTGAGGTCACTGAGGGCCTGCCACAACCGGGCAACAGTGGCCCGCCGGGGGCAACAGTGGCCCGCCGGAATGAAGTTCATCGAGTGCGGCCTTGCAGGGCATTTACCCCCAGGCGAGGGGGAAAGCCCTGCACGACGGTGATCACGGGTGAGGGGTGGCGATCAGGGACCGGAGCTGAGCGCCCGGCTCGACACCGAGTTCGCGGCGGGCGATGTCGCGGTAGTGGAGGTAGGCCCGACGGGCCTCGTCCACGTTGCCCTCCCGCAGGTGAGCCTCGACCAGGGCGGCCTGCGCGCTCTCGCGCAACGGGCCGGCCGCCACCGCAGCCGCGGCCGCCAGCACCGCCTCTGCGCCACGCCCCCGCGCGGACAGCTGGCGAGAGAGGGCCTCGAGCGCGTGGAGCAACAACTGCCGGTGGTGCTCGCGCTCGAACAGCGCCCAGTCGTCGTACCAGCCGGGGAACAGCTCCAGATGGTCGGCATGCCAGGGGAAGACGTCCAGGTCGCCGGGTCGGGGACGGCCGGCGATCAGCCGCTCGGCCCAAGCCCCGAGGACGTCGACGTCCACCACCGTGGCGGGCCGCAGCCACAGGCAGACCTTGTCGCCCTCGATCACGTCGATCTCGCTGCCCTTGAGTCGCCACAGGGCAGATCGCAGATTGCCGGCCGCCCGGACGTCATCGACGAACGGCCACAACGTTCCGGCCACGCGGCGGCGCTCCACCGGGCCGCGACCGAGACTGACGAAGGCGAGCAGCCGTTTGCTGCCCTCGGGGACGTCGAGTCGCCGACCGGCGACCACGACGCTGGGACCGGCGAACAGATTCACATAGGTGCGGTCCGCGGACGGCGTCGCAGCGGACAGCAGGACGCTCGGGTGACTGGCCATGGGCAACCCCCCATCGCTTCCGTGCGCCGGCTGCGCGGATGCCTGTAGCCACTGGAGGTCGCTCGGCGTCCCCGTGATACGCACCACATCACGAAGGTTCGCCGCCCGCACCGTCAGCGGGTTCCGCGGCCTCCTCGGCGGCGGCGTCCACGGCAGCGCCGGTGGGATCGGCCTCCGGCAGACCGGCCTCGGCCAGGAATCGCCTCACGCGGCGAAGGATCTGGTCCGGCTCCACATGCCGGCTCCGTTCCACCTCCTGGCCGTTCGCGGTGATGCTCGTCGACACCAGAGCCCACCGTCGCCCGCCGGGACCGTCGTCCACGGTGATCACGCACAACGCCGCCCGCTGCCAGTCCATGTCACCAGGTCACGCCGGGCACCGTCACCGCACTGTCGCCGAGGACTCGCGGACGCCGCGTGCCGAGGGCGCGGACGTCGTGACGGTGAGGTGACGCTCGCCGGGTGAGAGTCGCCGCAGACCCGCCGCCAGACCGGTCGCAGAGACGGACCAGCCGAGGGAGTGAGCCATGACGGTCACGCCGACCTACCCAGGCGTGTACATCCGGGAGATCCCCAGCGGGAGCCGGACCATCACCGGGGTCGCCACATCGATCACCGCGTTCATCGGCACCGCACGCCGCGGCCCGGTGAACGACCCGGTGCCCATCGCGGGTTTCGGCGACTTCGAGCGCACCTTCGGCGGACTCTGGCGCGACAGCGGCCTCGGCTACGCCGTCCGGGACTTCTTCACCAACGGCGGTAGTTCGGCGCTGGTCGTGCGCGTGGTGCACACCGCGGACGCCGACGCCGCCACCCCCGACGTGGGCGCCCGGCCGGCCACCGTGACCATGCCGTCCGGAGCCGGGATGCTCACGCTCATCGCCTCCGGTCCCGGGGCGTGGGCGAACACCCTCGAGGTCGAGGTGAGCCACCCGACCGGCGCCGACGCCGACGACATCGCCCGAGCCCAAGGCGTGAACGCGACGGATCTGTTCACGCTCGTGGTTCGCGACGGCACCGGCCCGGACGCACCGACCGAGACGTTCCGCAACGTCACCCTGGCCGATGGGCCGGCCCGGCTCGACCTGGTGCTGGCGGCCTCGAACCTGGTGCGGGTCAGCGGAGACCTGCCCACCGGTCGGCCCGCGGTCGGCCTGTACGCCGTGGCGCATCTGATTGCCGGCGGGCTGCACCTGGTGGCCGCGGACGCGGCGCTGTGGGACGCCGGGTTCACCGCCACGGTGGCCTACCCCGATCCGGCCGACCAGGCAACCATCGACGAGGCCGCCCGGCAGCACGTGACCGTCGATGATCTGTTCGACCTCACGCTGACCCCGACCGGTGGCACCGCGGTGACCCACGCCTTCCTCACGGTGGTGCCCGGGCCGAACCGGGTGGACGCCGTCCTGGCGACCTCACCGCTGGCGCACGTCGTGGGCACGCTGCCGGCGGACCGTCCCGCCGAGGCCGACCACATCGTGCTGGACGCCGCGATCGTGACCGGTCTGGACGGCACCACCCCGACGGCCACCGACTACGTCGGCGCCGAGGCCGCCAAGACCGGCATGTATGCCCTGCTGCGAGCGGATCTGTTCAACATCCTCTGTATCCCGCCGATCACCCCGGCGGGTGACCTGCCGGACGCCGTGTGGGCCGAGGCGGCCGCGTTCTGCACCGATCGCCGGGCCTTCCTGATCGTCGATCCCCCCGGCGCCCAGACCGCCACCACGGTGGCCACCTGGGTGACCGGAGCGGGTGGTCTGACCGGGGCGACCATGCGCAACGCCGCCGTGTACTTCCCCCGGATCCGCCGGCCCGACCCGCTGCGCGGCGGCTCGACGGCGACGTTCGCGGCCTGCGGTGCCATCGCCGGCACCTACGCCCGCACGGACGGCGCCCGCGGGGTGTGGAAGGCGCCCGCCGGTACCGAGGCCGGGCTGGCCGGCGTCGTCGGGCTTCCCGTATCGCTGACCGACGACGAGAACGGCGCGCTCAACCCGCTCGGGATCAACTGCCTGCGGACCTTCCGGGGCATGGGCTCGGTGGTCTGGGGCGCCCGCACCCTGCGCGGCTCGGACGTGCTCTCGGACGAGTACAAGTACGTGCCGGTGCGCCGGCTCGCGCTGTTCCTGGAGGAGACGCTCTTCCGCAACACCCAATGGGTGGTCTTCGAGCCCAACGACGAACCGTTGTGGGCGCAGATCCGGCTGTCGGTCAACGCCTTCATGCAGAGCCTGTTCCGCCAGGGAGCATTCCAGGGCATCACGCCCAAGGACGCCTACTTCGTCCGGTGCGACCGTGACACCACGACGCAGTACGACATCGACCGCGGCATCGTCAACGTGGTGGTCGGGTTCGCCCCACTCAAACCGGCGGAGTTCGTCGTCATCGGCATCCAGCAGAAGACCGCGTCCGCGAGCGCCTGAGCGAACGAACCGGCGCGAGCCCAGAAGAAGAGGTGGGGAAGAGATGTCCGAGTTCACGGTCAACGCGACGCGGTTCGACCCGTACAAGAACTTCAAGTTCCGGTTGAAGTGGGACGGCGTCTACGTCGCCGGCGTGAGCAAGGCGGGAAAGCTGTTGCGCAAGACCGAGGTCGTGACCCATCGCAGCGGCGGCGACCCGAGCAGCAGCCGCAAGTCGCCCGGGCGCACCGAGTACGACGCCATCACCCTCGAACGTGGCGTCACGCACTCGGTCACCTTCGAGCAGTGGGCGAACAAGGTGTGGAACTACGGCTCCGGCCTCGGCGCCGAGACCTCGCTGCAGGACTTCCGCAAGGACATCATCCTCGAGGTCTACAACGAGGCCGGCCAGCTGGCGATCGCCTACAAGATCTATCGCTGCTGGGTGTCGGAGTTCCAGGCCCTGCCCGACCTCGACGCGAACGCCAACGCGGTGGCGATCCAGAGCATCAAGCTCGAGAACGAGGGCTGGGAGCGCGATTACGAGGTCGGCGAGCCGAGCGAGCCGACCTTCGTGGAGCCGTGAGCCCCACCACCCTGGGCGATGCGGCGCTGTTGCTCACCGCCTGGGAGCACGCCGAGTCGGTGCCGGCGTGCGCCGTGGGCGCCGTCCTGCTGCATCGGGTGGGCCTGGTCGACGACCTGGCCACCGCCCTCGACCTACCGCTGTCGACGACCACGGCGCTGCTGGCGCAGCTCTACCGCGACACCTTCGGTGCGACGGCCCAGGCGCTCGCCCGCTGCCCCGACTGCGGGCAACAGCTCGAGGTGGACCTGCCGCTGGACGAGCTGGGTGCCCTGCCGAGCAGTCCGCAGCAGGTGAACCTGCCCGGGCCGGACGGCGCCACGGTGGTCGTCCGCTGCCCCACCACCCGCGACCTGCTCGCGGCGGCCCGCTCGGCGGATCCGGCCGCCACCGTGTCGGCCCGGTGCGTCCTGACGGCGGACGGCGGGCCTGTCGGGTTGACGGCCCTCGACTCGACTCGGCTCGAGGCGATCGAGGCCACCGCCGAGCGGCTCGCGGGGGCGGCGGGCGCCGTCCTGAGTTCGCAGTGCCCCGAGTGCGGCGCCGCCGTCCGGGCGGATGTCGACATCGCGGCCCTGCTGTGGCAACGCGTGCGCGGCGAGGTGCCGGCGGTGCTGGCCGAGGTGGCCGAACTCGCCGCTGCCTTCGGCTGGAGCGAGGCCGAGGTGCTCGCGATGACCGCCGTGCGGCGCGGGGTGTACCTCGAGCTGGCCCGGGGCGGGTCATGACCGACTTCTTCGCCCGGCTCGCCGCGCGCGCCGTGGGTGCGCCCGGCACGCTCACCGCCCGTGCCCCGCACCGCTTCGAGAGCGCCCGGAGCGCCTCCCCGCGCGGCGTGACGGCGGCGTCCCTGGAGGCGGTGGTCGAGTCGGTCGTCCCTGCGCTCGAGGACGCCGGCCGGCGCGCCCCTTTGCGGGGTGCGCGCGGTGGCAGTGAGGCGGTGGCGCGCGAACCCGCGCGGCCACGCTCACGGGATCGAGTCTCCGCGGCCGAGCCATTGCCACCCAGGCCCGTCATCGCGGACGGCGTCCAACCCGTTGGCACTCCACCGGTTCCCGCCACCCCTCCCCCAGTGGTGCCCACGCCCGACGGCCACGACGTCACCGCGACCTCACCACGGCAGGACGCGGTCGGCGCCGTCGTCGGGGGCATGTCCCCGGACACCTCGCGAGCAGCAGCTCTGGACGGCGGCACCCAGCCGGCGTCCGCCCCGGCCCGCACGACCGAACACCCGGCGCCACGCGCCGGCGAGGTGCTGCACCCCGAGCCCACGATGAGGATCGATGCGAGTCCGCCACGCGCACCGGTCGATCGCCTCGAGGACGACGTCACCCCTGGGGCCGTGGGCGTGGCCGTCCCGGACCTGAGCGAGCTCGTGGCACGGCACGTGGTGCCGGCGCTGATCGCCCGGGGCCTGACCGGCACGCACGAACCGGTGCAGGTGGTGCTGGACGATCGCTCCGCCTCCGGCGACGGGGTGCGGGCTCCGGCCGGGCTCGACCCGGGCATCGTCCGGCTGAGCGCATCACCGGCCCGGGTCGAGACCACGCCGGGCCCAGCGGCCACCGGACGCCGTGACCGCGGAGTCGATTCCCGTTCCGGCGCAACGGATTCCCTCGGAATCAGCCCTCGTCGGCGGGAGCCGGCACCGCCCACGGTCACGGTGAACATCGACCGCGTCGTCGTCGCCCGGCCGACGCCGGCGCCCCGCCCGGCACCGCCCGCGGCCCCTGCCCGGGCCCGGACGCCGTCCGATCACACCGCCTACCTCGCGCGACGCCGGGAGGGGCGATGAGCAACAGCCTGGCCATCGCCGCGGTCACCTCGACGATCCGCTACGTCCTGGAACGCTCGCTGCAGGCCACCCATCTCGGCCCGGTCGGTGGTGCTCGGGTGACGACGTTGCGGCCGAGCGAGCTGGGCGATGCCGACCTGGCCGGTCCGGCGGGGATCAACGTGTTCTGCTACCTGGCAACGCCGAACCACGCCTGGAATCTCGACGATCTGCCGACCCGGCGCAGCAACGGCTCGCTGGCCTCGCGGCCGGTCGCCGCGGTCGACCTGCACTACCTGCTCACCTGCTATGGGCAGGAGGAGAGCCTGGACGCGCAGCGGCTGCTGGGCCGAGCCATCGTCGCGCTCAAGTCGACCTCGGTGCTGACCCGCGACGTGGTGGACGACGCGATGACGCACTTCGGCGCGCAGAGTGAGACCGCGTTCCTCACCTCGGCCGACCTGGCCGACGAGGTCGAACTGGTCAAGCTCTCACCCGTGCCGCTGTCGCTGGAGGAGATGTCGAAGCTGTGGGGGGTGCTCGATGCCTCCTACCAGCTCTCGCTCACCTACCTGGCGACCGTGGTGCTGATCTCGGCCTCCGCGCTGCCCACGGTGGCGCTGCCAGTGCAGGCTCGCAGCATCACCCTCGGCCCGGCTCGGCCGCCCCAGATCCGTTCCGTGGCAACCGATCCAGCCCACGAGGCCGTCACGGTGGGCTCCGAGCTGGTCGTGACGGGCAGCGGGCTCGTGCCCTCGACCGCCGCGTCGGTGCGCGTCGGGATCGGGCCGGCCGAACTCGTCCCGGCCTCGGGGGCCACGTCGGCGACGCTGCGGGTGACGGTCGACGACACGGTTCCCGCCGGGGTGCACGGCGTGAACGTGCAGCACCGATCGATCCCCGGTGCCGGGGCCTCGCCCCCGGCGCGGGTCACCGCGGTGTCGAACCGGGTGCCGGTCGTCGTCCAGCCGACGGTCTCGGTCAGTGCGATCGACCCGACCACGGTCACGCTGGCGATCACACCCGCCCTGCAATCCGGGCAGGAGGTGAGCGTGCTGCTCACCCGGTTGGTCGCGGCCGACCCGGACGAGCCGAGCGACCTCACCCTGCTGCTGCCGCCGCTCGCGGCGGGATCGGCTGCGCAGCACGTCATCACGCTGCGCCGGGCCGACCTCGCCCTGGGCACCTGGTTGGTTCGGGTGCAGGTGGACGGCGTCCAGAGCGTTCCCGGTCTCGTCGACGGGGTGTACGCCACCCCGGCGCTGACCCTGGCCTGAGGCCGCGCCGTGCCCGACCCGAACCCTGACACCACCCCGGCGCCCGAGGCCGAACCCGCGACGCTTCAGGAGGTGGTGCTGGCCGAGCTCGAGGTGGCGCGCTGCCGGGTCCGGGGCGAGGACGACGCCGCGGCGACGACCCGGCTCGTCCAGGCACGCGAGGCCCATCCCGATCCGACTCCGCTGGACCGGATCGCCACGGGGTTCGGCCTGAGCGACTTCGAGCGCGCGGTGCTGCTGCTCGCTGCCGGCCCCGAGCTGGTGGGCGAGTGCGCCGCGGAGTTCGCCGCAGCCTCGGGCAGCGCCCACCTGACGTTCGCCCTCGCGTTCCGGGTTCTGCCGCAGGCGCATTGGAGTGCGCTCACCCCGGTGGCGGCGCTGCGCCGCTGGCAGTTGGTGCACCTGCTCGACCCGGCCTCGCCCTCGCGGAGCCCGATCGTCGCCGACGAGCGGGTGCTGCACGAGCTGCTCGACGTCGGCTATCTCGACCCGGAGGTGGCCGCCCTCGCCCGGCGCGCCGAACCGCTGCGGATGCCGGCGGCCTCGTTGGTCGATGCTGCGGCCAAGGTGGCGACCAGCTGGCAGGCCGGGCACGCAACGGTGCTCGTCGGCGTCCAACCGGCCAATCTCGAGCCTGTCGCGGCGTCGGCTGCCCGGGCCGTCGGCCGCACGCTGTGGATCCTGGCTCCAGAGGATCTGCCCCGCGAGCCGCCCGAACGCGACCGGTTGGTGCGGCTGCTGGAACGTGAATCGGTGCTCGCCGGAGCGGCCTGGGCGTTCGATCTGCGCGATCCGTCGGGCTCGGGCCAGGACGGCGCCGCCTGGGCGCTGCGGGCGCTGACCGGGCTCGATGCCCCGGCCGTGGCGCTGACCGGGCCGGAGACGGCGGTACCGGCAGCCGCGCACCGCGTCACGGTTCCGCGGTTGCCGGTGGCCGAGCGGATCCAGGCGATGATCGCTCTCCTGCAGCACCACGGCGTGACCGTGCGGCCCGGGAAAGGCCCCAGGCCGAGCGCGGGGGCGATGTCGGTGCCCCTCGAGACGGTCCGATCGGTCGCGCGCGCTTTCGATCTACCCGTGACCGACCTCGAGGCAGCCGTCGCCGAGGCGGCCCACGGGGGCGAGGTGTGGGTGGCGTGCCGGGAGCGCGCCCGGCGCCGGTTCGACGGCCTGGCCCGCCTCGTGACACCGCAGCACCGGTGGGACGACCTCGTGTTACCACCCGCGCAGCTCGCCCAGCTGCACGGCCTGGTCGACTCGGTGCGCCACCGGACGACGGTGAACGACACCTGGGGCTTCGCCGTCCGCAACGGCCGGGGGCTGGGGACGGCGGCCCTGTTCGTGGGAGCCAGCGGCACCGGCAAGACCCTGGCGGCCGAGGTGGTGGCCGGCGAGCTGGGGCTCGACCTGCTGGTCGTCGACCTGAGCCAGGTGGTGAACAAGTACGTCGGCGAGACCGAGAAGAATCTCGCGCGGGTGTTCGAGGCCGCCGAGGACAGCGGGGCCGTGCTGCTGTTCGACGAGGCGGATGCGTTGTTCGGCAAGCGAACCGAGGTGCGCGACAGCCACGACCGGTACGCCAACCTCGAGGTCGGCTACCTGCTGCAGCGAGTGGAGTCGTTCCGCGGGTTGGCGATCCTGACCACGAACGCCCGCAACGCGCTCGACTCGGCGTTCCTGCGGCGGTTGCGGGTCATCGTCCCGTTCCCCTACCCGGACGCCGCGGCCCGCACCGAGTTGTGGCGCCGGGCGTTCCCGGCTCAGACCCCGACAACGAATCTGGACCCGGCGGCGCTGGCGACGGTGGACCTGGCCGGTGGCGGGATCGCGGCCGCGGCCCTGACCGCCGCCTACCTGGGAGCGCACCGCGGGGTGGTCACCCCGGACGACGTCGCGGCAGCCACGACGTGGGAACTCGCCAAGAACGGCCGGACGTCGACGAACCATTCACGGGCGCCGTCATAGCCGACGCGTCTGGTGGCACCCAGGGCCGGAACCTTCGACCGGCGCGACGGACCCGGTCCACGATGAGCTTCGCCCGGTCACGCGAGAGGCAGGGAGCGCGCCGCATCGACGAGGGCATGCGCGCGGCGTCCGGCTTGCACCCGCTCCTGGCCGGAGACGGAGCGGTGGGTGTAGCCCGCTTTGGTCTTCAGGCCGAGCAGGGCAGCGAGGTGGCCGGCGAGTTCCCCGCCATCGGGTCGGATCTGGCGCAGCAAGGTGGTGGCTTCATGGTGGTTGTCGCCGGAGTGATACAGCTCGAGTCGGTGGGCGGTGATGGCGTCGGCCGCGGCGATGCCCGCATGGACGCACAAGGTGACGTAGGCGTCGCCGATGTCGGCTGCATCGTGGGCCAAGTCCATGATCTCGTCTGCGACATGAAGGAACTGCACGGCCTTGGCGCGTCGTCCAGCGGCGTAGCCGGCGTGCGCGCGGCGGTTCGGGCTCACGGGGCAGACGTTGGGGACTACCTCCGACAATGAGACGGCGGGCGAGGCGAGGTTCGAAGTCGGCGCAGAGCTGTGGCCTCACCCGACAGGGGGATCCCCTCACGGAGGATGTCGTCGACGACGGACTCGGTGTCCGTGCTCAGATCATCGGTGGAAGCGAGTTCCAGGACACGGGCGTCATTTCCTGTCCAGCGCGTGACATCGTGCTCGAGGCGGGCGATCTGGGTTCGCCAGGTGGGGTCATCTGCGGATACGGCGTCGGGCCGGACGATGCAGATGTCGAGGTCGCTGTCGGCGCGCTGCTCGCCGCGAGCCGCAGATCCGAACAGCGCCGCGTGGTCAGCAGCGGGGTCCCATGCACTCAAGGCGTCTCGTAGCCGGTTCAACAGGGTGCTCCGAAGATCAGCCAGAGCGAGGACGGCGGGCGCGGCCAGGTGCTCGCGGTTCAGCCGGTACATCTGGGCAGCACCGACCGGCTCACGCTGCACGATGCCTTGCACCACGAGTCGAGCCAGCGCCTGCCGGGCGCCTTCGCTGCTCGCGCCCGCCAGCCGAGCCAGTTGTCGGCCGGTGAACCCGTGATCCGCCCGTGCGAGAACGGCCAGCAGGTCGCCGTCCAGCGCCGCAGTGACGATCCGCATCGGCCTCGAGATTTCCACGCTCGCCGCCTCAATGTCTGTTATTTCAGTCAGTCGTCCACTATATCGGTCATCAGCGGCTCTTCCATGAGTTCCGGTTGTGGCGCTGGGCGCTCCCGGCACAGACACGGATGGGACGTGGACCCGGACCCCAGCGGCGCTGGCCACGGTCGACCTGGCCGGGGGCGGGATCGAGGCCGCGGCGCTGGCTGCCGCCTACCTGGGCGCGCAGCGCGGGGTGGTCACCCCGGACGACGTCGCGGCAGCCACGACCTGGGAGTTGGCCGCGCACGGGCGGGCCTCGACCCGCTGACGTTCAGCCCGTGATGGCGGGCCAGTCCGCCGGCTTGATCTTGGTCTCGCCCTTCTTCTTCGGCGGCACGGTCGTCGGGGTCACCGCCCACTTCGGGGCCAGAGCGGCCAGCGTGGCATCCGTCGTCCCGATCTTCTTGTTCCGGTAGGGGTCGTGCCACTCCAGGCGGCGATTGGTGGCGGCCGGCGTCAGGTCGGCGATCGCGTTGAGCGTGGCGCTGCACAGGCTGCAGGGGCTGAGGTTGATCCACGCCTCGATCTGCTGCACCCGGGCTGCCAGCCCGGGCCGGCTGCGCGTGCCGACATTGCGCGTCAGGAAGGTGTGCAACTGCTTCTCGGCGTGGGTGTCGTTGCTGTCGTCGCGGATCTCACCGGTGTTGTAGGTCAGCAGCTCGATGCGTTCCGCGCCGCTCGACGCACCGATGATGCCGCCAGGTCGTTGTCGCGGATCCTTCTGCTTCATCAACGAGGCGAACTTCGTCGGGGGCGGCTGCAGCGGACTCAGCAGCGGGACGTCCTTCATGACCGGGGCGCCCGAGTCGTCCATCATGACCTTGCCCGAATCGTCCCGCACCCCCTGCCGCGCGGCGTCCGTGCCCTGCACCGAGGCCAGCTCCGCGTCGGCGTCCTCGACGTGCAGGGTGACGCGCAGTACGGCCTGGCGCGCCTCGGCGAAGGCCGGGGCGAAGTCCACCAGGTCCGTCCACGGGCTCGCCGAGGCGAAGATGTGGTACTCGTCGTCCTCCTCGTCCGGACCGCGCAGTTCGAGACCGTGCAACCCCGAGGGACCGAGCTCGGCGAGGATCTGGGCGAGAACCTGCTGGACCGCTGCAGGTTCCTCCTCGCCGGTGAGTCGCTGCTTGATCAGTGCCTGGGCCTGGCCCTTCGGACCGGTGGGGGCCGCCGTGGGGGCATCCGCCTTCTCGGCTCCCAGACCGAGGGCGTCCAGGGCCGCCTTGCCCAGCTTGATCGCCTGGGTGATGAGCCAATCGACGGCCTTCTCCACCACCGAGCGGATCCCCATGATGATCTTGGCGATCTGTTCCGGGATGTTGCCGAGGCCGACCTGCGGGGCGAGGAAGCCGATGGCGACCGGAATCGCTGCGGCGAAACCCTTCTCGATCATCTGAGCGCCGGGCGTGACATCGCCCCGGGCCACGGCCGCGAACGTCGACACGTACGTGTTGACGATCTCGAGGATGTCGCGCAGGTACTCGATCGCCGACTTCACCGCCTCGAAGAAGGCGATGCAGCTGTTGATGATCGCCATGATCCCGGTGGGGTCGAGGAAGGTCGCCAGCTTGACCAGCCCCTGCTTGACCAGGGTCTCGGTGATCCAGGTCATCGCCGCCGACAGGATCGTCTGCCACAGCGCGCTGAGCTGGCTCTGCACGTACTCCCAGATCGCGACGATGCCGCGCTCCTGCACATCCTTGATGAACTGCCAGACCCCGCCGAGGGTGTTCATCGCCTCGCGGATCTTGGCGACCTTCTCCGCGCCGAGGTGCTCGGCGAGCTTGGTCCACAAGAACTCCACCGACAACCCGAGGACGTCGAGCACCAGCCCGAGGATCGAGGCGAACGACAGGTCCTTCGGAATCGTGATCCCCAGCTTGCTGACCCCCCGCAGCAGCCACGCCACCAAGCCGTCGACGAGGTAGCCGCCGATGCGTTCGAAGAAGCCCAGCACGCCCGTCTTCAGGGCCAGCAACATGTTGCGCAGGAAGCCGATCGGATCGCGGCGGATGTCCTCGATGGCCTGCAGGGTCTGGTTGATGATGCTCGCCAGCAGGTCGCTGGGGAAGTTCATCAGCCGCAGCACGAGCTCGATGACGACCTGGATCACCACCGACACGAACCGGATGATGCGCGCGACCTGGTCGCCGAACAGCGCGACGACGCGTTCGAACGCCTCCAGCGGGGTCGCGAGATCGGCCAGGTGCAGCGAGTCCCACAACCCGAGGAAGGTGGCGGTGATCAGTTCGACGGTGATCCCCAGATCGGTCATCGCCGACTCGATCCGGCCCACGGCATCGGCGATGACGCCGGTCTCGAGCAACTGCTGGTAGATCGCCTCGCCACCGGGCAGCAGAGTGATGAAGCCGCCGATCAGGTTGGCGGCGTTCAGCGGCACCGGCTCCTCGGTGAACGGGTTCTTGCCGATGATCACACTGATCATCCGGAACCCGGGGATCGCATACGCGTGGTCCGAGAGCATGCCGAGCAACGACGTCTTGACCAGGGCGAGCACCTGCGCCAACACCGTGGCGGCGAACGAGCCGATCCCGGCCACCAGCGCGAGGGCCCGCTGCGCCAGGCTGGGCAACGTGTCCGGCAAGGAGGCGAGATTCTCGGGTTGGATGGCCGCCCACGCATCGGCGAACAGGGCGGTGGCCTGATCGAGCAGGACGAGGAAGGTGGCGAGCTGCTCGTCGAGCCAGGCCGCCGTCGTCTCGAGCGTGCCGCGTTCGCGCATCTGTTCCAGCGCGGCGTCCTCACCGACCAGGTGCATGAAGTCGGCCAGGATGTCGACGGTCTTCGCCTCCACGTCGACGCCCCGCAGCGGGTCGTGGTGGAAGATCTTCGTGGCCAGCGACCACACCGGGCCGAGCGCCCCGTCGCCGGTGAGCAACGGCTCGACCAGATCGACGACCGCGTCGCGCACGATGGCGATGATCTGGTCGGCCAGGTCACTGACGAACCGCCGGACGTCGGCGAGGATGCCGTCGACGACGCCCTGCAGGATCGCGAAGTTACCCTCGACGCCGCCCTCCAGACTGAGCCGGCTCCAGGCGTCGTCCACGTCGGCCGTGATCCGGCTCAGGGTGAGGCCGTAGCGCGCCAGGCTGTCGGTCACCGCGGTGACCACGGCGTCGAAGGCGTTCAGGGTGTTCAGGACGGCGCCGACGGCGGCCCCGAACGGGCCGTAGGCCAGCAGCTCGTCGAGCACCGCCTGCCAGTCCGTGCGCACCGGCGCGCTGGTGAGCGGGTCGACCCCGATCACCTGGGTGAGCATCGTGTACCCGGGGATCGAACGCACCAGATCCCGGATCTGGTCCTGCACCCACGCCGGGACGAGGTCGTCGACGCTGATGCTCGGCAGCGAGGGCAGGGTGATGCCGTCGAACAGGTCGCGGTGGATCGTGGTGCGATGGGCGGCGAGCGCACCCAGGTCGGCGAACATCGCCACGTGCGCCGCCTCGTGCGCCATCAGCCGGGTGTCATGGGCCGACTCCCCCTGGCCCAGAACGATCGTCGAGCCGGCGGTGAAGGCCCGCGCCTGCACACTCGCCGCCGCGACCGCCGCGTTCGGCCCCGAGAGCACGCGGGCGCCGGCCAGGTCGACGCCCAGGTGCGGCTCGATCCGCGCCCGCACGGACGGCGGCAGCGGCGTCCCGCCCCAGGGTGCGCCCAGCACCCGGTTCACCGCCGGCGGCAACCCGTGCGGGAAGGCGCCACCGGAGGGCTCCGCGGTACCCGAGGTCGAGGGTGGCACCGCGCGAACCACCTCGTGCGCAACGGCTTCGGCGTGCTGCTCGGCGATGTCCGTGGGGGTGCTCACCGCGTCGGCGCGCATCGGCCGCGGGCTCGGCACGGCAGGCCGGACGGCGACCCGGCCGACGTCGTGGCGCGCGTCCGGCGCCGCCTCGGCAGCCGACCGCTCCCGCCGCGGAGACGACTCGCGGCGCCCGGACGCCCTGCGGATCGGTTGCCGATCGGCCGGCGCCCGCGTCTCGGCGTCCGGCTCACGCTCCCGGACCCGTTGCCCCGCCGTGCCCCGCGCCATGACTAGGGTCGACCGCTCGACACCACGACCTCGACGGTCGAGGCCGGATCCAGCGGCGTCCCCGGCTCCGGCACGGTGCGGATCACGATTCCCTTGCGCACCAGGGGATGTGGCTCGATGACCACGGTGACCACGAAGTCCGCCGCCTCCAGTTCGCGCTGGGCCACGGCGAGGGTGCGACCCACGACCGCGGGGACGTCCCGCCGCTGCCGCTCCACGATCCGTTGCAGGCGGAACCACTGCAGGAACTGGCCGCCGGCGACGGTGTCGTCGGTGGGCAGGTCGAACAGGGTGCGCTGTGAGGCGTTGACCACCACCGTGTTCGCGTGACAGTTCACGTGCCAGCGGGGGTCCTTCTGGGCGACGATGGCCCACCCCTCGAGCACGAACCAGCCGGTGACGAACTCGATCCCCATCGTCGCCAATTGCTCGAACAGGATCTGCGTCAGCCAGGTGGCGGTGTCGGCCCGCGGCGTCCAGACGATCATCTCGCCCTGAGAGTCGAGGGTGGCGTCCAACTGGATCCGCTGGGTGCCGATCGGGCCGGTCTTCCAGGTGTCGCTGTCCGCCCCGGCGGGCCACGGCAGATCGAGCTCGACCCGGATCACCGGCTTGCCGACCACGGTCGAGGCCACCACCGGGCCGTCCAGACGCACCTGGATGCCCGAGGCCAGTTCGTTGGTGCCGATGGTGTCGTCGTTGGTGAACACCGACTTGGTGCCGAAGACCAGCTGCTGGATGTTCAATCCCTCGGTGAGGGGCGACCCACCGCCGTCCTCGCGGTCGAGGTTCACGGTGACCCGCACCGGGGCAGTATCGGCGGCGTCCGCCTCGGCCAGGCCGACGGTGAGGGTCGACCAGGTCATGTTGCCGAACGAGGGCTGCACCCAGAACGCCGCGACGCCGTCCGCGCCGGTGATCACCTCGGCCCGCTCGCTGACGCCCGGCCCCTGCAGGGTCGCGGGCGCGAGCTCGCCCTCGGCGGCCTGCGCCACCAGTCCGAACCCGGTGATGTCGTCGCCGGCGAGCGCGGCCACGGTAACCCCGGCCACCGGGCCGCAGCCATCGTCGACCACAACCCGCACCGGCCGATCGGCCACCTGCCCCACGGTGGTGACCGTCTGCCCGTCACCGCCGAGCAGGCGCAGCTCGCGCCGGTCGATGATGGCGCGCAACGCCTGCTGCACGGTGCGGGTCTTCGCGAACCGGGCACAGTCCGGCGGCAGCCAGGCCACCTGGCCGGCGATGCTCAGCCGCCCCGTGAACGTCACCGCGGCATCGATCGGCCGGTCGTGGTCGTCGAGACGCCGAACGGTGACCCGCTGCGTGGCAGGGTTGGGCCGGCCTGGCGGCCCGGGTTCGAGCAGCCAGCGGACGCTCGCGACCCCGTCGTCCCCGGTGGCCACCTCGAGGACGGACAGACCCCCTGGCGCCGGGGTCCCGGATTCGGCGGAGAGTGTTCCCCCGTGGCTTGCCGTGAACTGCACCCGGGCACCCACCACGGGGCGGCCGCCGGAGCGCACCGCCACGCGCAGCGGCTCGGGCAGCGGATCGCCGGGCATCGCCTCCTGACCATCACCGCCGACCTCGTCGATCGCCACCAGCTCGGTCAGGGCGGGGAACAGCAGCCGGCAGTCGGATTCCAGCGACCAGGTGCCACCCGAGCGGGTGAGGATCGCCAGCGGCGTGCGGTGGTGCTCGGGGCCGACCGGCGGCTGCGGCAACGGGACCGGCGGGACATCGGCCGTGGTGGGCCACTCGATCGTGCCGCTGAGGGCGGTCAGCCCGTACACCTCGCGCACGGTGCGCGCCGGGATCAGCCAGTGGTCACCGGTCCGCAGCGTGCCGCCGGCGGGAAAGGCCACCTGGATGCCGTCCTCGAGATCCACCGCCGTGGTGCCGATCGGGATCGGGCCGCCCTCCCAGCGGCGCACGATCGGGTGGCTGCCGAGCTCGGCCTCCTCGGCGGGGGCGATCGGGGGCGTGCCCAGCCAGGTGATCGGCAGCTCGGCCCCGGTCGGAGCCGCGGTGTGGGCCAGGAAGCCCGGCAGCCCGCGCAGTTCGCGATCCGCGCTGGTCACCTCGACGAGCTGACCCTGACGGAAGGACAGCTCGTCGTCCCGGCCGAGCCGGTCGAGAGTGAGGACGGCGGTGCCGGCGGCCGCGTCGAGGGTCAGCGCCGCGATCCCCGCGACCACGCTGCCGTTGTCGCGGGAGAACAGGAACGTGCCGGGCTGTGGCCTCGGCGCGGTCGGGTCGGGTTCGTCGTGCACCTGCACCCGGTAGAGCTGGTTCTCGAGGCGCTGGTATCCCCCGGTGGCCCTGATCTCACACGGGTCGGCCTCGTCCTCCGGCTCGGCGAGCGAGGCGATCAGCTGTCGCGCCGTGCGGGCGGTGGCGGCCAGGCCGTGCAGATCCGAGCAGCGGACACCCTTGTCGGCGATCGGTTCCAGCCGCACCTGCCAGACGGTTTGCGATCGGGTGGTGGTGTCCGGCCCGCCGAGTGCCGGCTCGAGCAGCAACGGATCGTCGTCGAAGGTGACCTGCCGCTGCCACACGTCGAGATAGGCGGCGTACCGGCCGTCGGCCGACGGCTCGGCGAGCCCGTCGGTTCGCTCCGCCTCGCTGATCGGGGGCAGATACGGCTGCCGTGCCAACGGCCAACCACCGGCCGGTGCGCCCTCGCTCTCGACGAGGACGCCGTCCACGTAGTACCGGCCGGGGGTGAGCCGCAGCGCCGTCCAGGCCTCGTCGTGGAAGTGCCAGCGGTTCGCGGCGGTCGCGCTCGGCGCGACGAGGGCGAACGGCCCCACCGCGTCGCCGTCCGGGGCCGGCCCGCCGCTGCGCCCGACCAGGTCGAGGGTGCGCACCTCGTCGTGGTGGGCGGTGATGTCGGCCTGTTCGTTGACGTCGGCGTCCAGCAGCACCCGGCCCTGTTGCAGCAGCACCGCCCGGTAGTGATCGGTGGCATCGAACGTCCTGCGCGAGAAGTCCCCGTGCATCGTCAACTCCCTTCTACGGCGACCGGCGCGCGAACGCCGAGCTCCAGTCCGACGGGCAGGTACGCGTCCACCAGGCGGGCGACGGCCCGCACCCGCACCGGGCGGCCGAGATGGTGGTGCACGCCCATCTCCGCGCCACCCTCGCCGCCCTCGGCGATCTCGGCCGGGCAACCCGGATCGAGCGCGAGATAGGACGGCGAGCCCCGATCGATCGAGACGTAGCCGGGACGGGTGAGCGGGCCGGCCGTCGGGGTCGGGCTGCAGCGATAGCGGCGCGGCACCCGGGACGCTCTGGGCGCGAACGAGTACCGCAGGCACCCGACCTGCCGGTTCTCGATGACGACCCGGCCATCGAGGATCGCATTGCTGCCCTCCAACGTCCGGGCGAGCACCCGCCCGAGCACCGTCGATCCCTGCACCGACAACGCCAGCGCAGCACCCGATACCGCGACGGCCGCCGGGGCCGGTGAGCCGGCGTCGACAGTGGAGTCCACGAGCTGCAGGCTCGCCGGCTCCCGCCCGAAACGGATCGGGCCGCACTGGGATCGCAGCACCCGCACCTGCAGGGCGGCATCGCTCCCGGCGCCCGCGTGCCCACCACCCTGGCCGTCCTCGATCCGGACGGAGCCGGCGACGGTGCAGCCGCTGAGGGTCAGCGATCCCAGATCGCCGGCGTGCACCACCACGTCACCCTCGATGACCAGCCCGTCGAGGACGACGCTGCTGCCGCCCTCGCCGGTCAGGTCGAGGTCACCGCGCAACCGGGGCCGCAGCCCGCTCGCGTCGTAGACCCCCGGCACCGGGTCACGGGTCTCACCGGGAGCCACCACCAGAGAACGCCAGGTGGCCGCCACCAGCACCAGCCGGGTCGCGGCCGGCACGGCGACCTCCAGGTCGGCCGGATCGGCGGCGGCCACGGGGTACCGGGCGCTGTCACCGATCGAGATCACGTAGCTGGCCCCGGGAGCGGGATCGTCTGCGGCCCAGCCATTCTCGGCAGCATCCAAGGCCGCCGCCAGACTGCCGAGCACCGGGGCCACCGCTCCGTCGGCGAGCACCGCGACCTGCCGGGTGACCCCGGGGCCGCCGTGCAGCGGGTCGCCCTGGTACGGGTCGTCGTCCAGGGCGGCCTGGTGGGTCGCCGTCCGATCGTGGGACCCGGCGCCGACGTCGGCGAGACCGCCGTAGCTGTGCCGTACCTGCAGCGAGTCGGGCTCGTCGGGTAGGCCGTCACGGAAGGGGTGGATCCGCCCGGTGACGGCGTCGATCATCACCTGCCACCCGTCCAGCGGTGTTCCGTCCGGCTCGCGGACGAGGTTCTCCAGCCCGCGAACCCTCACCCGCAGCGGGTCCAGGCCCTCACCGGAGGCGGTGTCGATCCGGACCGCGATCGGCAGCGCCGCCTGCAACTCGTGGGCTCGCGCCGAACCCGGCGTGGCGGCCCGGGCCTCGGCCAGCACCGTGAGCAGCCGCCGGGGTCGCAGCGGCACCGGCAGGCTCGCCTCCTGGGCGAGCTGCTCGATCGACTCCTCGCGGACCGGCGGGGCGAACAGCGGGGTCGCCAGGCCCAGGGGGTGCACGGACCAGCCCTCGCCGGCTGTGGACGGCGGCGTGGCGGGCGACCAGCCCAGGTCGTAGACCTGCTGCGGGAACAGGAAGGCAGCCAGGTTCGGGATGCCGAAACGCCCACGCCCCGAAGCGATCCGGCGGACCTCGGCGGTGTGCGCCAGGGTGTCCAGGGCGCCCTGGGCGACCTCGCTCGGGCCGAGTTCGAGCGGGCCGGCGGCGGCGACCGGGGTGCGCAGCGAGGCAGTGGCGGGCCGGGCGACGCGGACGTGGTTCACCTGCGTCGTGGTGGCCAGCAGCCGGAAGAACTCGACTGCCTTGGCCGGCCAACCGGACGCGTCGCGCGCGACCTGCTCGACCACGGCGACGGTGCCCTTGCGCCGCCGGTAGGCGACCGTGTTGGCGACGAAGCCGCGCCGGCTCAGCACGCCCGGAAGCTCCGGTGGCAGGTCGAGCACCCCGACCAGATCGGCGAGGTAGGGCACCACCCATTCGGGGCAGGTCTCGATGAACCACGACGCGTACAGCGTGTCCAGGTCTCGTTCGAGGATCTCGAGCTCCCCGCCGACGGCGTCGGCGAGCGCCGCGAGCAGCCCGCCGAGCTGCTCGTCGCGAGCGCGTAGATGGGCCGGCAATCGGTCGAGAAGGCGCTCCCCCGAGGCGGTCACGGTGTCATCTCCCCCAGCTCGACGGCGCCGGGCGCCAGGGCCAGCAACTGGGCCGGCAGCACCGCGCCGTCCCACCGGCCGGGCAGCGCGCCCACCACGTCCAGGGCGTCGGCGTCGTCCGGCAGAGCCGGCTCGGCCGGCGGTGGGTCGGCCACCCGGAACAGCCGGGGCACAGTGCACGCGGTCACCCCGGCGACGGTTCGGACGGTCAGCAGCACCGCGGCGCTGCTGACCGGGGTGGCGAAATCTCTTACCGGCGAACCGAATGCCGCGCTCAGTGCCAGCTGGACGGCGTCCAGCACCGCGGCGCGCTCGTAGGCCGGGTCGTGGGCGACCTCGACCCGCACCCCGAACCACACGTTCTGCCCGGCGCGGACCTCGAGCAGCGTGCCGGGGTCGCGGGCCAGGTCCAGCGCGGCGTGCAGGTCGTCGACCAGATCGGTGCTCGGCGCCGTGGCCAGTGCCCCGAGCACGCTCACCAGCACGCGGTGCGATCGCCCGTCCCAGAGCAGATCGGCGCGGGCGGGGCCTACCCCGGCGTAGCCGCGGGCGAAGTCCACGTGATCGGCGACCGACACCGCCCGGTCGAGGGTCCGGATGCGCAGCGGGGCGTTGACCCGGGCCTCCTCCAGCGTCTCGGCCGGCGCCCAGTCGGACGCTCCCGCCGGATTGGTCACCTCGCGGATGCCCAGCGGCCGGCGCACCAGCAGGCTCACCGAGCGGGCCGCGACGGCGCCGTCCTCGCCGATGCCCACCCGATGGTCGGCGACGATGTTCTCGACCCCGGTGGCGGGTCGGGCGCCGTGGCGGCCGTCGCCCAGCACGATGCGCGCTCCGCCGTCCTCCTCGTGCCGCAGCACGTAGACCCGGTCGGTCGGGCCGGCCGTGAGCAGGTCGTCGACCTCGGTCCACTGCACGCCGTCCACCCGCACCACGAGCTCGGCCCGCGCCCCCTGGGGGGTGCTCGCCCGGACGAACGTCAGCGGCGCGCGGCGGGGCCGGTACACCGGGAACGCGGTGCGGCCGTCACCGCTGCCGAGCACCTGGTGCACCGTCTCGCCGTGGGTGGCGGTGGCGACGTTGCCCCGCACCACCAGGCCCTGGCGCGACAGCGACGGCAACGGTTCGCTGACGACCAGGGTCATCGTTGCGGTCGTCGTGACGGTGTCCGAACTCGGCGTGCAGCTGACGATGTCCACGCTGACCGCCACCGAGGTGGCTGAGGGTGCGGTGCCGGTCGCGCCGGCGTCGAGGGTCCCGATCAGGACGACGCGGCGGCCTGCCGGGAGCGGCGGATCGGTCGCCGCAACGGTGAGCGTGGCGTCGGCCAGGGGCGCGTCGTCCGGCTGCTCGCTCGCCGCCAGTTCGACGCTGACGGCATGGACGACGGCCCGCCGCCGGTCGAACGCCGCGAGCTGTGCCTCGGCCTCCTCGGTCGCCTCGAGCACCAGGGTGGTGCGCGTGATCGGACCGTTGAGGGCGTACTTGGCCGCGCCGTCCGACTCGACCTGCATCACCTCGTAGGCCACTCGCGGGCCGGGCTGGTCGAGCACCAGCCAGCTGCCCGGCAGCAGGGCCGGGTGGTCGCCGTCGATCTCGATCGGGTTGCCGACCTCGAAGCCGGTCCAGATGAGCGTGGCGTCGGTGTCGGAGGTCTTCTGCGAGCCGACCGGTGCCGTGTCGTCGTGCACCAACAGGTTGGGATCCGGGGCGTTCCAGCCGAACAGCCGCAGGCGCTCCCGGAAGACCAGCACCTGGACGACGGTCCACGGCCCCGGCACGAACACCCCGGCAGGAGGGGCACCCTGATCATCCGCGATGCCGGCGGCCTGGACCCCGGCGGTGCCCAGGATGGGGCCGTCCAGCCGCAGCTGGGTCCAGCCAGGGTGTCCCTGGGCATCGGGCAGGACGGCCGTCACGGTGTGCGCCGACCGGGTGGGCAGGCCCAGTCCGAGGACCCGCGACGCCCCGGACGAGCCGGCGAACCCCCGCTCGCGCGCCACCAGTACCAGGTCGCCGGGGCGCGTCGTGACCGTCCCGCGCACCCAGAGCCAGTCCTGACCGACGTCGATCGTCTGCGGCCGGGAATCGACGGCCGGGATCGCGTTCCACACCCCACGGGCCTCGAGATCGACGCCGGTCTCGAAGGTCTGCGGCAGCTGCCCCGGCCCGGGGATCGACTGCACCGGGGTCCCTGCCGGGACGACGACCACCTCCGGCGGATCCCCCGCGGTCTCCACGGTGAAGGCCAGGTCGACCTGCGCCGCCACCCCCGGGCGCAACTCGTAGCCGAGGGTGCGGGCCAGCTCACGCACCGAGCCGCGCTGGACAGCCGTGCGCAGGAAGCCTTCGACCGCAAGGCGTTCGGAGTAGAACGAGACCGTGTCGGCGACGACCGCCCAGGCGTCGAGCAGGGCGATGGCCGGTTCGTCGGTCGCGCCCCGGGCGAGGCTGCGCAGGGCGAGGTCACGCCCGGGCTCGGCCAGCCGTTCGCGCATCCGGGCCAGGGCCAGGGCGTGCGGGGCCACCTGACGTTGCCAGGCAGTCAGTCCCGGCGGGTTGGCCAGGGCATCGACGACGGCCTGGGCCTCGGGCAGACCGTAGGGCGCCGGCTCGCTCATCGCCCGCCCCCGATCACGAGGTCGACCCGGCCGGCATCCGGGTTGCTCGGATCGCTGTCGCACTGCAGCACCTCGCGGCTGCCGACCCGGATCGCCCCGGCCGCCAGGTTGACCGCGGTGGCGGACGGCGGGTCCGACAGCCGCGCGAAGCTCGTGACGTCCACCCACGCCACCCCGGGCACGGCCATCGCCGTGGCGACCACGTCGCTGACGTAGAGCGGTTGGCCGAAGGTGAGCCGGTCGGGGTGGAACAGCCCGGTGGCACCGCCGGGCAGCGGACGGGCCGAGAGCACGTCGAGCAGTGCCCGCTCGACATCGGCCGCGAGATACCCGGCGGCGGGGCACACGAACAGACCCACCAGCAGCGGCACCAGAACCGGCCGGGCGACCTCGACGTCCACGCCGGCCATCCGGCGCACGTCGAGCAGGCTCGCCACGCCCTGCCGGACGGCGTCGTCCCCGCCGCCGGTCGTGAGGGCGTCGACCGTGACCTCGTGGGCGTACCAGGACCCTGCCCAGCGGCGACGGTCGACGCTGCGCTGCACCCCGGGCACCGTCTCGGCGACGGCGGCGTAGTCGTCGGTGGTGACCGCCCGTAGCTGGGTGCGAAAGGCGAACGGAGCCAGCTGACGTACCTGTCCCAGGTCCTCCGGATCGGTACCGCCCTGGGCGGGCAACGGATTCCACACCGTGAGCACGGCCCCGGAGTCGACCGCCGGCGCGCCGTCCGGCCGGGTGAGCCAGGTGGTGAGCCGACCGGACCCGACGTTGCCGGCGGTGCCGCCCCCGAGCCGGTAGCGCGCCAGGAACCCCGGCTGGTGGCCGGGCGAGCGACCGGTGATGCCATCGCCGAACCGCAGCCGGGCCACGCCGTCCGGCTCCGGCTCGACGACGACGTGAGTGTCGAACCGGCTGCTGCCGATCAGGTCGGGCACCGGCGTCCAGAGCCGCGCGCCGTCGTCCAGGGCCAGGGCCGCCGCGGCAGCCCGCGGATCGGGCAGCGCCAGCGTGCCGGCACCGGCCGTGGACACCGGATCGGCGGGGTCGACGAAGGCCAGGCCGGTCCGCGCCAGCCGCGGACGGTACGGGGCGCCCGGCGCCCCCTCCTCGACCGGCAACGGCTCGCCGGCAACGCTCGCCCCGTGGTCGGCGAGCACGACATTGGCCAGCGCGACGGCCCGCACCTGCGCCGTGCCGTCCGCGGCGGGCTCGCTGACCCGCAACGGCCCGGGCAGCGCGTCGTCGCGGTGCCAGGTCACCTCGATCAGGTCGATCTCGGGGCGCAGCATGTCGTGATGGACGACGGGGTCCCGCTCGAGCCGCACCGCATAGCGCACCGCGGGATCACCCGCCTCGACCGGGCCACCGGCGGGATTGCCCGGCCCGGGCGAGGGCAGATCGGCGAGCACGAGCACGTGACCGGCCCGCAGTCCGAGGGTGCCCTGCCCGGCCGGCACGGCCAGGAAGGCCGCGGTCGTACCGGGCGGCAGCACGTGGTCGGGGTCCTGCCAGGAATCCAACGGCACCTGGTTGCGTTGCGGGGTCAGCCGGGCGTCGGCGACCGTCTCGAACACGGCGCCGCCCCCGCCGTGCACCTCCACCGGCTGCGGCGCGAACCCGGCGGGCACGGCATCGGCCACCGCCGCCCCGGCACCCAGCTGGGTCGGGATGTCGGTGGTCACCGCGAGCCAGACCCGGGCCGAACACCCCTCGTGCACCACGTAATCGAGCAGCCGGGCATGCCGGCGTACCGAGGTCCGCTGCCGAGCGGTGCCCAGGTAGGCCTCGACGGCGACGGCGTCCTGCCAGTAGGCGAGACGGTCGCCGAGGGCGGCGAACAGCTCGGCGAGCATGACGGCCGGGTCGGCGGGGTTGCGGTCGGTCCAGCGCGGCATCAGCGTCGAGAGCCGATCGACCAGGCGCGCCCGCAACGCCTCGTAGTCCCGCGCCAGGTAGTCCTGCAGGGGCGAGCCGGACGGCGCCACCGCCGCCGGGATCGGCGCACAACAGTCGAGATGGCTGGGGCAGTCGACCGTGAAGCTGAACGGCATGCTCGACAGCGGTTCGTCGAAGCCGTCGGGCACGCCCTGTCCCCCGGCGCCCAGCAGGCGCAGCAGGTACGTCGACCAGTCACCGCTCGACGACGTGCGCACCACCAGCACCCGCCGGCGGACCGCGGCACTGCTCGGCAGCGCGCCGTCCACGAGCCGGGTGTCGGACTCGTCGACGCCTGCCGGCAGCGGCAGCGTCGGGCTGCCCGCCTCGCCCGCCACGGCGATGGCCGGGTAGGCCCAGACGACGCGCACCGGGTTGATCGTCGGATCGGTCCGCACGCCGCCGACGATGCTCACCCGGGTGGCGTCGAGGTCGGCCGGCACCGCATCGTTGAGCAGGTGCACCAGCAGGGTGCGTTGCACGGGCGCCCGCGGCACGAAACCCTCACTGCCCGGGTAGTTTCCGATCACCTCGACGAAGTCGATCCCGTCGATACCCGGCGTACCCTCGACCTGCACCCGGCGCGCCTCGCGGTCGATGTCCCCGGTCACGTCACACCTCCCGGGGCACCGGTGCCCGGCCCGCCGGAGACCTGCACGATGCGGCGCGGCTCGTCCGCCGGCGCTCGCAGCGGGACGTAGCCGACGGTCACGTCCAGCCGGGACTCGGTCGCCGTGACCACCACCTCCTCGACCCGCAGCAGATCACCCAGGAAGCGTTGCAGCGCAGCGTGTACCAGCGATCGGGTGGCCTGGGCGAGTTCGTCGCCGCCAGGGGCGAAGACCAGCGCGTCCACCCCACTGCCGTAGTCCGGGCGCATCACCCGTTCGCCGGGACGGGTGAAGAGCACGTGTTCGATCAGGCCGCGCAGGTAGGCCTCCTCGTCGGCCAGGGCGGTGCGACCGCGGCCGTCGAGTGCCAGCGGTGCGGCGAGGTGGAAGCCGGCGTCCAGGCTCATGACGCCTTCACCCGCAACTGGGTCGCGGTCACCTGCAGCGGCACGCCGGTGGGGGTACAGGTGGCGCTGCCGGTCTGGACGACGAGCGGCTGGCCCGAGGAGGTGACCCGCACCGTGCCGGCGGTCCACATCGCGGTGACGCAGGGGCCGCCGCTGTTGGGCGGGAACGGGCAGGCCGAGATGGTCCACGGCGCCGCGAGTGAGATCGCTGCTGCGCCACCGAGTTTCACGCGCGGATTGGGGGTCGTGGGCGAGGCCTGCCCACCGTGGGTGCACAGCACGGTGGCGCCCTGCTGCACCAGGGTGCCGGCCATCACGTCACCTCCAGGGCGCCGTTGTTGATCGACACCGAGGTGGCACTGAGCACGACTTTCGACGAGCCCATGCTCAGTTCGATGCCCGAGGAGGTGCAGGCGATCGTCATGGGCACCGAGACCGCGGGTGAGCCGACCTCGATGGTGAGCCCGCCACCGCCGGGCAGGTCGTCGAGGGTGACCGAGATGGCGTCGGTCTCGAGGATCTTCGTTGTCGGTAGGCCATTGCCGGGGGCCTCGCCCTGCCCCCAGAAACAGCCCGCCAGGATCGGGTACTCGGGGTCGCCGCCCTCGAATTCGACCCACACGTTGGCCCCGACCGGCGGGACGGCGAAGAAGCCGACCTTGTTGCCGGCGTAGGGAACACACGCCTCGGCCCAGCTCATGCGGCCGTCCCCCAGCACGGCCGGGACCGACACCTGTACCCGACCGCGGGTCATCGGGTCGATGTTGCCCACGACGGTGCCGCGGTACTTGCCGTAGAAGGTGGTCACACGATCACCGCCGGCACGGTGGAGCCGTACCCCTCGCGGGCGATGACGAACTTCTGCGTGTAGCTGCCGGGTGCCAGGTCGTGGACGACGCTGCGCACGTACCAGAGCCCGTCGTAGGTCCATCCCGCGCCGCGCAGTCCGACCAGGCCCCGGGGGCGCAGCACCGCGCCGTAGCGGGCGCCGTCGACCTCGCCCTCGCCGACCACGGCGTCCGCGCTGGCATCGACCCCGGCCTGGGCACGGGCCAGGGCTCCGGTGGTGCCGACGCCGCTCTCGCGCAGCGCGCGGGTGGCCGGCGGGGTGATGCTCGCCAACGGGATCGCCGCCAGGGGCGGGCGCAGGCTGGCGCGGGACTGCACCGGAACCGCCTGCCCGCTTGTGGGGTCCTGCACCGAGCCGGCCACCTGCACCGGGCCGACGGCGTCGGTCCTGAAGGTCGGTGCCGTCAGCACCGTGGACTGCGCCCCGAGGGCCACCGACAGCGCCGGCTGCGGCACGCCGACCCGTACCGGTGGCCCCCAGTAGAAGCTGCTCAACCCCGGCACCGGCCCCGGGATCACGTACGCCACATGGCCGTTGCGATCCGCCAGGGCGACCAGGTGACGCAGGTCGGTGGTGTGCTGGGTGGGGATCCGCTCGGTCGGCAGCGGCTGGTCCAGCGTCGTCGGCGGGATCGCCATCGGCAGGATCCCCTGCGCCGCATAGGGTCCCAGGATCGCCAGCACCTGCAGGTAGTCGTTGAGCGCCGGGTACTCGGCGTCCTTCTCCTCCTGGTCGAGCAGGTAGGAGACGTCCTCGCCCTTCACCTCCATCGTCGCCGGTTTGCGGCCGTCACCCGGCGTCAGCTCGCTGCCGGTGACGATGCCGTCCATCAGGACGGTGGGCACCGCTCCCAGCGTGACCATCAGGACGACGCGCGCCCCCATCGCGAACGTCGGATCGGCGACCAGCGGGGAGTCCAGCGCGGCCAACGGGCCGGAGCGGCCGGCGTCCAGCACGATGCTGAATGCCGAACGCTCGGAATCGGTCTCGGTGATCGTGACCGATTGCACCCGGCTGACCAGGGGCTCCGGAACGGGCAGCGGCACCGTGCGCCCGGCGAGCACGGTGAGGGTGAGGCTCGAGATCGCCATCTACGCCTCCGGGACGCCGATGACGATCACGGAGCCCTCGTGGGCCGGGCCGATCAGGGCGTCGGGGTCGAGCGCGGCGTTCGCATCGCAGATCCGCCACCACGCCTGCGGGTCACCGAGGTACCGGTGGGCCAGCAGGTCGGCGCGATCGTCGGCCCGCACCCGGTGCCAGGCCAACGGGACGGCGGCCCGCGCCTCACGCAGCGGGCGCGCCAGCAGGTAGGTGACCTCGCGCCGTCCGCCGGCGCCGTCCGGGATGGTCGCCGATGCCGTGGGCAGACCGTCGTAGCGACTACGGCCGGCCATCTCAGGCCCCCGCCAGATCGGCCACGGCGCCGAGCGCACCGCTGACGCCGCCGACGACCGCGAGGGCCTCGTGCACCACCTGGTGCACCAGGAACATGGCGTAGCCCGGATCGGTGACCGGCAGGTCGTCGTAGGTCAGCACGGTCGCCGAGATCGCCACCGAGGCGCGGATCGGCACCAGGGCGGGCGAGAACGCCTGCTCGGTGATCTCCAGGCTGTCCAGCGTGATCGGCACGGTGCGGCCCGGCCCCCACACCAGCACGATCAGCGGCCCCTCGGGCGGCAGGATCTCGATGGTGCCCGCCAGCAGCAGTGCCGTGTTGGCGATGACCAGGGCGCTGCTCGGGTAGAGCAGCATCTCGAGCGCCGACAGTTGTGGCGCGATGCCCGAGACGGACGCGATCGGGTCGCCCGCCTCGAGCCGGTCGGTGGCGTCGATCTCGACCGTCATGCTGATCTTCTCGACCGGCGCTCCCCAGATGCGGTGGACGTCGCCCGGGGCGGACGAGCCGCCCTCGCGCGGTGACAGGCTGCGGGTGAGCTGGTCGGGGTTGTAGTCGAACACCACGATGCGCGACAGCGGATTCCGCGGGTCGACCGCGACGATGGCGCCGCGGAGCGTGCGCGGTGACCCCGGGAAGCTGCCCATGGGTGCACCCTCGCCGGGGGTGCGTCACCGGACTGTCACGCCCCGGGCTCGTTCATGATCGTCGTGTGGAACCCGGATTCGGGATGGAAACCCCGGAATCCGGATCCCGGGCAGTGATCATGGTTGGCGACGGGCCTCAGATGAGGGTGCTCAGGTCGGCGTCCGGGCCGAGCAGCTCGAGGCCGTCGTCCAGTTCGGCGCGGACCTCCTCGAGGGTGCCGTCCTGGCCGAGCACCTCGGGGATGTCGTTGCTGATGGCCAGCTGCTCGAGCATGTCGTAGGCCTCGCCCAGCGTCGAGGCGCCCAGCGCGAAGGCCCAGGCCAGCGTGTTGCGGGTGCTGATCGAGGGGTCGAACTCGTCCCAGGGGTCGCTCACCCGACCGATCCAATCACGGGTCTAGAACCTTCGTGTCATGGCCGGTACTACCGCGACCACGGGAGAACTGAGGTGTCGAAAGCAGCATCCACCGCTCACCACAGGAGATTCCGATGAAGCGCACCGCCCTGTTGACCGCAGCCGCCGCCGTCGCCGCCGTCCCCGCCATCCTGGGAGTCGCGGGCAACGCCACCTTCAGCCAGCGGACGCCGGCCATGGTGCCCGCCGGGGCCTCGGTGGGCACCACCTCGCCCAGCGACGACTCCTCGGCCCGGCCGAGCTCGGCCCCCACGTCGAGCCCCACCTCGCACTCGGCGACCGAGACCCACCGGTCGACCTCCACCCACCGGTCGACCTCCACTCACCGATCGACCTCCACTCACGAGGCGACCCACCGCTCCACGTCGACCCACAGCGCGACCGGTGCCACCACCGACGACCACGGCAGCGGCATCGAGATCGGTGACGACTCCGGTGGCCACGGTGGCAGGTCCGGCAACTCCGGCAAGGGCAGCTCGGGCAAGGGGTGAGCTGCACCACGGCCACCGGGCGGGAGATCGCGACCCCGCGTCGTCCCCGACACGGCAGCGGCCCCGGATCTGCATCGCTGCAGGTCAGGGGCCGTTGTCACGTGCTCCTGGGGTGCCCGGAAGCATCACCGTGGGTCGAGCATCACCACCGGGATCACGCGGGACGTCTTGCTCTCGTAGTCGGCGAATCCTGGGTAACGTCGCTTCTGTTCCTGCCAGATCGGCTCCCGCTCGGCCTCGTCCAGAACCCGGGCAGTTACCTCGACGATCCGGTCATCGACCTCGATCGTGGTGTCGGGGTGGGCGATCAGGTTGTGGTACCAGGCGGGATGGGTGTCGGCGCCCGCCTTGGACGCGAAGACGGCCCAGCTCGACCCCACCGCGAGGTACATCATCGGGCTGACCCGGGGCCGGCCGCTCTTGGCGCCGACCGTGTGCAGCAGGAGCAGCGGAGCGCCCTCGAACTGCCCCCCGACGGCGCCCGCGTTCGCCCGGAACTCCTCGATGATCTGCGTGTTCCAGTCCGTCATGCACGCACCGTACTGCGTCTCGGTCATCGAGCGGCGACGCCGCCGAGCGCGGCTCGGACGTCCCAGCTGGGACGTCGCGGCGAATCCCCCGGGTGGACACGAAACGGCCCCCGACTTTGCATCGCTGCAGGTCAGGGGCCGTTTCGGCTACGGGTGGCGGGTGTAGGGTTCGAACCTACGTAGGCTGTGCCGACAGATTTACAGTCTGCTCCCTTTGGCCACTCGGGCAACCCGCCGTGCTCGGCCGCCAGATACGGTTCACGGCCCTGGCGAGAGGGTCGGGAGCGTGCCTGACGACGTCGCGGATGGAAGGATAGCAAGTCATACGCCCCACCCGTGCATCGGTTACGACGCCCACGGTGGCACCTGCGCCGATGCCCGCCCCGCACCTCCGGGTGCCCGTCAGGAAGGACCGCGCCGTGGCCGGCGACAGCTCGTTCGACGTCGTGAGCAAGGTGGATCGTCAGGAGGTCGACAACGCCCTCAACCAGGCCGCCAAGGAGATCTCACAGCGCTACGACTTCAAGGGCGTCGGCGCCTCCATCGAGTGGAGCGGCGAGATGATCGTGATGAAGGCGAACAGCGAGGACCGGGTCAAGGCCGTCCTCGACGTGTTCGAGAACAAGCTCATCAAGCGCGGTGTCTCGCTCAAGTCGCTGGATGCCGGCGAGCCCAAGGCCTCCGGCAAGGAGTACCGTCTCGAGGCCACCCTCAAGCAGGGCCTCGACCAGGAGAACGCCAAGAAGATCGCCAAGCTGATCCGCGACGAGGGCGCCAAGGGCATCAAGGCCACCATCACCGGTGACGAGCTGCGGGTGTCGAGCAAGAGCCGAGACGACCTGCAGGCCGTGATCGCGCTGCTCAAGAAGGCAGACCTGGAGGTCGCGCTGCAGTTCGTCAACTACCGATGAGCGACATCGACGTCCGGCACAACCCGGACGCCCAGCGCTACGAGGGTTACGTGGACGGCGTCCTGGCCGGCTTCACCGCCTACACCCTCAGCGATGCGCTGATCGCGTTCGACCACACCGAGGTGGATGCCGCGTACGAGGGCAAGGGAGTCGGCTCGGCCATCGCGCGGTTCGCCCTGGACGACGTCCGGTCGGTCGGCGAGCGCCAGGTGGTGCCGGTGTGCCCGTTCATCCGCCGCTGGATCGAACGGCACCCGGATTACGCCGCGGTGGTCTACCCACCGGCGCGGATCGACTGAGGCCTCGGCCGGCTCGCCGCACAGCGTGGGCTTTGTCGGGTTGGCCACCGATGTCGGTGGTCAACCCGACGAAGCCCAGCCAAGAAACGCAACCCGACCGTCGTCCAGGACGTCCGATCGCTGACCTGGCCGGCTACCCGAGGACGTTCCATGCGCATTCGTCCCCTCATCTGCGCCACCATCTCCGCCACAGCCCTACTGCTGGCGGCGTGCAGCTCTCCCAGCAGCGCGACGGAGGCTTCGCGCCCGACCACTGGCACCTCCGCTGCCGTCCTGGACTGTGGCGATCACATCGCCCAGCAGGGGGAGTCACCCGATGCGACCGCGGTTCGCTGCTTCGTGGACGCCGTCCTGGCTCACCGCCAGGTGCGGCTGCAGCTCACTGCGCCGACCACCGAGGGAGATCCGATCATCACCACCTACACCGCGGACGTCACCGGACGGACCACAGTGGTCGTCGATGCGCGCCAGGACAGGTTCGGCCAGAAGATCGTGCAACAGGAGCTGTGCGACGGCCCGAAGATCGTCGCCGGAGGTCTGATCTTCGAAACCTGCACGGAGCCCAGGACGCTGTGATCGAGCTAGATCTGAGCCGAGATGTCATGCGTCGCAACGTCTCTCACGGCTCGAAGGTGTGATCGCAGGGCGACCGAACCCTCGGGGGTGGCGGCCAGCCAGGTGCGCGCGCGGCGTCCGACCCGGCCCTTCTCGACGGCGACGTAGCCGGCCTGTTCGAGCAGGGCGACCTGCTTCGACAGCACCGAGTCGCTCACCTGGACACCGTCGCGCACCACCGCGAACTCGACCCGTTCGGGCCCGTCGAGGGCGGCCAGGACCGACAGCCGCACCCCGTGGCAGAGCAGTTCGTCCAGCTGATGCCGCGGATGATCACCCATGGTCCAGACCCTGGCACACAGTTTCCACACATGAAAGCACCTGCGGAAAGTGATTGCTCGTGTCAGCGCGTGACGAGCGGGATCACGATGTTGCCGACCACCCCGAACCCGATCAGGCCGTAGACCACCACCATCACGCCGATCGCCGGCCAGCCCAGCGCCCGCGCCAGCGCCCGCAGCCCGGTGGGCGACCAGATCGGCGCATCCGGCAGCGGCACCGTCCCCCGGTTGAGGAAGAACCCCACCACGCCCAGGCCCAGGAAGCCCGCGATCACCCCGGCCAGGTACAGCGGGCGTTCGCCCCCGGCGAGCACTACCGTCGCCGCGACGACGAAGCCCAACCCGAACAGCACCAAACCGGTCAGGATGCCGCGAGCCCGTCCGGGTTCCAGCGGCACCGGGGGCATCCTGGCCGGCAGTCCAGGGCGCGCGCTCACAGCGGTCGCCCGGCCATCTGCTCGAGCCGTGCGATCCGCTGGTCCATCGGGGGGTGGGTACTGAACAGCGACGACAGGCCGCCACCGCGGAACGGGTTGGCGATCATCAGGTGGCTGGAGTTCACCAGGCCTCGCTCGGGGGGCAGCGGCAGCTGCTGAGTGCCGATCGCGAGCTTGCGTAGTGCCGAGGCCAACGCCAACGGGTCACCGGTGAGCTTGGACCCGTCCTCGTCCGCGTCGTACTCGCGGGTGCGGCTGACGGCCATCTGGATCACCCCGGCCGCCAACGGTCCCAGGATCATCAAAGCCATGGCGGCGAACGGGTTCGAGCGCTCGCCGTCGTCCCGCGAACCGCCGAAGAAGTAGGCGAAGTTGGCCAGGAACGTGATCGTGCTGGCCAGCGCGCCGGCCACCGACGAGGTGAGGATGTCGCGGTTGTAGACGTGCATCAGTTCATGACCCAGGACGCCGCGCAGCTCGCGCTCGTCCAGGATGTCGAGGATGCCCTCGGTACAGCAGACGGCGGCATTGGCGGGGTTGCGTCCGGTCGCGAAGGCGTTCGGCGCCCGCGTCGGGGAGATGTACAGCGCCGGCATGGGCTGGCGGGCGGCTGTCGAGAGCTCGCGCACGATGCGGTAGATCTCCGGGGCCTCGGCCTCGCTCACCGGCCGCGCCCGCATCGCGCGCAGCGCCAGCTTGCTGGAGTTCCAGTACGAGAAACCGTTCATCGCCAGCGCGATCACGAAGGCGATCATCAGGCCGGTGCGGCTGCCGATCAGGTAGCCGCAGAACATGACGAAGGCCGACATGCCACCCAGGAGCAGGGCGGTCTTCAGCCCGTTGTAGTGGCGGTGTCCCATCAGATGCACTCCCTGGTCGTCGCAGTGCTACTGCGTCCTGCTACGTGACGTTGCGCTCTGCCCAACGATGCCGGATCGAGCCCTGTTCCGGAGGCTGCGACGACGCTACGCCCCCTGGACGGCGTCCGGATGACGCTCTGTCGTCGTCCGGGGTCGGAGGTGGTGGATCACGCTCATCCCCGGCGGGCGCAATGCACGTTGCGCTCGCTGGACGAGCGTGACGTGACATTGCGCCCACCAGGGGGTGGGTGGGGGTTAGAGGAGGGCGGCCAGGAGTTGGGGGTCTACCGAGAGGAAGAGGCAGGCTACGGCGGCGGCGGCTATGGCGAGGCCTTCGGCGGGGCGGACCTGCCAGGTGGGGATCGGCGCCGGGGTGCCGTCGTCCGTGGTGGCAGGGGTGGCGACCAGGAGGGCGGCCCAGCGCAGGTAGTAGGCCACGCCGATCGCCACATTGAGGGCGGCGCCGACGGCGAAGACCCAGGCGCCGGCGTCCACCAGGGGACGCACGGCGAGCAGTTTGGCGACCAGGCCCACCACGCCGGGCGGCAGGCCGGCCAGGCAGAGCAGCGCGAACCCGAGAACGGCCGCGGCCACCGGCTCACGCCGGGCCAGGCCGCGGTAGGAGTCCAGGGTGTGTTCCTCGGCGGCCGCCACGTGTCGCGACAGCACCACCACGACCCCGAAGGCCGCCAGGCTCGCCGCCACGTAGGCCGCCAGGTACCCCACGGACGCCGCGACCACCGGTTGGGGATTGCCCGCGGTGAGCAGGCCGAACGTCGCCCCCGGCACCCCGGCCGCCAGCGGCAGCAGCACCCAGCCCGCCTGGGCGACCGTGGACCAGGCCAGCAGCCGGACGGCGACGTGCTGGCGCAGCGCGAGCACGTTGCCCACGGTCATGGTCACCACGGCCACGGTGCCGACCACGGGCGCCCAGGCCGCTCCCAGACTGGGCGTGCCGACCATCAGCAGCATCACCACGGCGGCCAGCCCGGCGATCTTCGAGACCGTCGACAGGAACGCGGCCACCGGCAACGGCGCGCCGGCGTAGGTGTCGGGCGTCCACAGGTGGAACGGCACCAGCGACAGCTTGTAGCCGACGCCGGCCAGGGCGAACATCACGCCGAGCACCGCGACCGCACGGGCCGCGCCGGGCACGGCCGGGTCCGACAGCGCGATCGAGATCTGTTGCAGGTACAGCGATCCGGTGGCGAGCAGCAGCATTCCGGCGCCGAGGGCGAGCAGGCCGAGCGAGACGATCGCGGTGAACAGGAACGTCAGCGCGCCCTGCGCACCGGGGGCATCGCGGCGCAGCCCGACCAGGCCGACCGCGGGCAGCGTGGCCAGTTCGAGGGCCACCATCAGGCTCACCAGGTCACGCACCCCGGCCAGCGCCAACGCCCCGGTCACCGCCGTCAACAGCAGCACGTGGTGCGCCGTCCGGTCGCGGGCACCGCTGCCGTCGAGGGTCAGCAACAGCGTCACCAGCGCCGCGAGCACGATCACCGACTGCAGGGTGAGCGTCAAACCCGAACTCATCCAGGCGCATTGGGGCAGGCCGAGGGAATCCTCGGTGCCGCCGCACAGGGTGGCCGTGCTCTGCCCCGGCGCGACGGACGGCGAACGCCACTGCTGCACCAGGAACCCACCGGCCGCGAACAGCCCGAGCAGGCTCACGCCGTCCAGCAGCCTGCGCAGTAATCGCCCGCCGCGCCAGCTCGCGGGCGCCAGCGCATCGAGCAGCAGCACCAGCATCACCGCGACCACCGGGACGATCACGGGCGCCAGCAGCTCCCAGCTGACACTGACCCCGAGTGTGGGCCGGGCGGCGACCGCGCCCGCAATCTGGACGCCACCCTGGACGGCGACCTCTGCGGCGATCACGGCGTCCTCCCGAGCATCAGGCGCACGGCCGGGCCGCTGACCTGCAGCAGGATCGCCGGCAGCACCCCGAGTGCCACCGTGGCGAGCACCAGCGGCGCCGTGACGGCCACCTCGTGCCCGGTGGCATCACCGATGAAGCGGCCCGTGATCAGCTCTGTACCAGCCCCGTGCGTGTCAGCCCCGTGCGCGTCAACCCCGTGCGTGCCAACCGGTTCGGCGGGCTGCAGCGGCCCGTGCCACAACCGGCGCAGCACCCGCAGCAGGTACGCCGCCGCGATCACGGTACCGATCGCCGCCAGCACCGCGGCCGGCCGCGAGATCACCCCGAGCGCCGAATCCGATCGCCACGCCCCGGCGATCGCCAGCAGCTCACCCCAGAAGCCGGCCAGGCCGGGCAGGCCCAGACCGGCCAGCGCGCCGAAGGCCAGCAGCCAACCCAGCCGGGGCAGCCGGTCGCGCAGGTTGCGGTCGAGCAGTGCCAGTTCGGCGGTGTGGTGACGGTCCTTCACGGCGCCGACGACGAGGAACAGCAGGCCGGTGATCACCCCGTGCGCGACGTTCGCGAACAGCGCTCCCTGCAACCCCTCGGGGGTCATGGTGGCGATCCCCAGCAGCACGAATCCCATGTGCGCCACCGACGACAACGCGATCAGCCGCTTGAGATCCCGCTCGACGAAGCACGCCAGCCCGGCCCACAGGATGCCCGCCACCCCGAACGCGCCCAGCACCGGGGCGATCGCCCGCAACCCCTCGGGCACCACCGGGACGACGAGGCGCACCAGCCCGTAGGTGCCCAGCTTGAGCAGCACCCCGGCGAGCAACACCGATCCCCCGGTCGGGGCGATGGTGTGCGCCGGTGGCAGCCAGGTGTGCAGCGGGAACATCGGCGCCTTGACCGCCAGGCCCAGCACCAGCAGGCAGGCGGCGATGGTCTGCGTCCCGGCGTCCAGACCGGCACCCCGCCGCTGCGCCAACTCCACCAGATCCGTTGTGCCCGAACCGATCGCCACCAGCAACAGCCCCAGCAGCATCACCGCCGACCCGGTGACGGTGTAGAGCACGAACCGGTTCGCGGCGTCCCGCCGGGCCTGCTCCCCACCCAGCCGCGGCGCGCCGGACGGCGGGGTGGAGGCCGGTTGGGTGTCGTCGCCCCAGCGGGCGATCACGAACCACATCGGCACCAGCACGGTCTCGAAGGCGACGAAGAAGACCACCAGGTCGAGCGCCAGGAACGTGCCCAGCGCGCCGCCCTCGACCGCCAGCACGCACGCCACCAGACCGGGCACCCGCCCGGCCATCGGCTGCACCCGGATCAAGTGGGCACACACCAGCAGCGTCAGCACCGCGGTGAGCAGCACCAGCGGCACCGAGATGCCGTCCAGGCCCAGGTGCAGCCGGACGCCGAGCGCCGGGATCCAGTCCAGGTTCAGGTCCAGCCCCGGCCCACCGGCCCCGCCCACGCCCCGGCCGTCGAACGGGGCGGCGGTGACGGCGGCGGCCACCGCCAGGGCCAGCGTCACGGTGGCGCTCGCCGTCCCGATCAGCGCCGCGGTGCGCGCGCCCAGGCCGCGGACGATCAGCAACGCCAGCGCGGTCAGCAGCGGCAGCAGCACCAGCGCCCCGAGCGCCCAGGACCCCACCAGCTCGGCCGGCGCCGTCACGACAACACCACCCCCGCCAGTCCGAGGGCGACGGCGCCCGCCACCGCCCAGCCGACATACGACGTCGCCATGCCGTCCCCGAGGCGGCGCAGCCCGAGGCCGGCCCAGCGCACCGCGACCGCCAGCCCGCGGGGATAGGCATCGACGACGTCGCGATCCCCCTCGCCCACCAGGCGGGCCAACGCCCGGTAGGGCCGGACGACGAGCGCCTGCTGGACGTCGTCCAACCGGTACCCGGCCCGCAGGAAGGCGCGCACACCGTCCGGCAGTGCCATCGCGATGTCGGCGGTGCCGAGCCGGGGCGCCGACAGCGCCCAGCCGACGCCCGCCAGCGACAGGATCGCGCCGGTGAAGGCGGTCAGCGGGTCGACGTGGGTGGTGGCCAGCAGCGCCGGCGGGTGGATCAGCAACAGGCCGAGCAGGGCGGTCGGCACCGCCAGCAGCCACAGCGGCCAGATCATCGATGCGGGCACCGCCGAGTGGGCCGCGTGATCATCGGCGGCCAGGGGGGCGGTGCCGAGCGCCACCAGGGCGTAGGCCCGGGCGGCGTACAGGCCGGTGACCAGCGCGGTCAGCAACCCGCTGCCGAGCACCAGCCAGGCGGGCCACCCGGCGCCCTCGCGCGCGGCCCGCTCGGCGGCGGTGAGCACGGCCTCCTTCGACCAGAATCCGCCCAGCGGCGGCACTCCCGCCAGCGCCGCCAGCCCCAGGCCGAACAGCCCCGCCAGCGCCGGGTGGCTGCGCTGCAGGCCGCCCATACGCGCGAACAGGGTCGAGCCGGCCAGGTGCGTGACGCAGCCGGCGACCAGGAACAGCAGCGCCTTGAACGCGGCGTGCGTGAGCAGGTGGAAGACGCCCGGACCGCTCGAGTTCAGCACAGTGCCGGCGGCGTCGTCCCCGGTTCCCGCCTGGGCGACGGCCACGCCGGCGAGCATGTAGGCGACCTGGCTGATCGTCGACCAGGCCAGCAGCCGCTTGAGGTCGTCCTGGGCCAGCGCCGCCAGCGCCGCACCGAGCATGGTGATCGAGGCGATCACCGCGGCCACCGCGAGCGCGCCGTCCGCGGCCAGGAACAACGGCAACAGCCGGGCCACCAGGAACACCCCGGCTGCCACCATGGTGGCGGCGTGGATCAGCGCCGAGACCGGGGTGGGACCCTCCATGGCGTCCGGCAACCAGGTGTGCAGCGGGAACTGGGCCGACTTGCCCGCCACGCCCGTCAACAACAGCAGGGCGGCGGCGGTGACGGTGGTGTTCGGCAGCGTGTCGGCCTGCTCGATCAACCGATGGATCGAGGTGGTGCCCGCCCCGGCGAGCAGCACGACGACCGCGATCAGCACCCCGAGGTCGCCGACCCGGGTGACCAGGAACGCCTTGACCGCGGCGGCGCGGGCGCTGGCCCGTTCGCTGTGATGGCCCACCAGCAGGTAGGAGCAGGCGCCCATCACCTCCCAGCCGATCACCAGCAGGATCAGGTCGTCGGCGTGGACGACGAGCATCATCGCCGCGGTGAACAGCGACACCGCGGCGGCGTAGGCGGGGTAGCGGGTGGGAGCCGCCGGGTCGTCCGCAGCGTGGTCGGGGGCCAGGTAGCCCACCGAGTAGACCTGCACGCAGAAGGCGACCAGCGCGACCGCCACCGCGACCAGCGCCGAGAGCTGATCGGCCCGCAACTCGAGCGCGATCGTGGTGCTGCCCAGGTCGGCCGCGCCCAGCAGCCGGATGCCGATGGCATCGCCGGTCGTGAACACCCCGTAGGCCTCGAGCCCGGCGGCGACCAGCCCGGCCAGCGCCCCCATCCGGCCGGCCTCGGCGGCCCACAGCGACGAGCGGCGCCCGAAGGCGATCCCGACGACGGCGAACGTCACCGGGATGAAGATGGTCAGCAGCACACCGACGGTGGTCACGAGACGTCCTCGGTGGTGCGCGGAGCAACGCTCGGGTGGTCGGTGTAGGTCGGCGAGGCCTCGCCCAGTTCGCGGACGACGGTCAGGTCGCTGGTGGCCCGCGCCCGGAACAGCAGCAGCACCACCGCCAGCGCCAGCCCGATCTCGGCCGCCGCGATGGTGATCAGCATGATCGTGGCCACCTGTCCGGACACCAGCGGGTCACCCATCCGGGCCGAGAGCTCCGGAGCCCCGGCAGCCTGCGCGATCAGGCCGCCGGCCGGCAGCGCCGAGCCCAGCACGAACAGCACCCCGGCCGCGGCCAGCAACAGCTCGGCCCCGATGAGCACCAGGACGGCGTTGCGCCGGGCGATGATGCCGTACACCCCGGCGCCCGCGAGCACCGCCACCAGCAGCACCGGACCGGCGAGGTGGATCACGACGACCCCTCCCCCGCGTCGGCGGAACCGCCCGCTGGGGTCCGGCCGGCATCCCGTGGGGCGTCCGCGCCGCGCGAGATCGCGATGGCGGCCACCAGAGCGGCCAGCAGCAACACCGACAGCAGCTCGAACGGCAGTACCCAGCCGGTGAAGATCGCCTGCCCCAGCCCGGACGCCGTCCCGTCACCGGCCGGCATCTCCCGCGTGGTGCCCACGGCGGTGAGCAGGGTGCCGGCGATCAGAACCGCCACGGCGGTGCCCGCAGCGGCGGCGACGGCGCGTCGTCCGGGAGCGGCGTCCAGGTCCTTGCGCACCCCGATCGGGGCGCGGGTGAGCATCAGGGCGAACAGCACCAGGACGACGACCGCCCCGACGTAGACCAGCAGCTGCACCAGCGCGACCACCTCGGCGGCCAGGGTCAGGTACACCCCGGCCACCGCGCCGAGGGCGAGCACCAGCCACAGCGCGGCGTGCACCACCTGCCGGCTGGTCACCGCGAGCACCGCAGCCGCCGCGGCGACCAGGGCGAAGGCGATGAACACCAGCTCGACCCCGCTCACGACGTGTGCTCCGGGGGCTGCGCGCGAGGTGGCTCCGGGGGCTGCGCCAGCGGCAGGCCGGTGGGCTCGGTCGACACCGCGGCCTCATCGTTCACCGGCGGCGGCTCGACCGGGATCCGCCGGGCCGAGGCAGCGATCTCCTTGGACTCCTCGGCGGCCTCGTCGAGCTGCTGCGGCGGCGGCACGCTGGCCAGCCAGCCCGACAGCCGCTCCTTCTCGTGCAGCAGGTCGGCGATGTCGAACTCGGCGTACTCGAACTCCGGCGACCAGTAGAGCGCGTCGAACGGGCACGCCTCGATGCAGATGCCGCAGTACATGCACAGCGAGAAGTCGATCGCGAACCGGTCGAGCACGTTGCGCTGGCGCGCCCGGCCGCCACCGACGGCGGGCAGCGTCTCCTTGTGGGAGTCGATGTAGATGCACCAATCGGGGCATTCCCGGGCGCACAGCATGCAGACGGTGCAGTTCTCCTGCACCAGCGCGATCACGCCCCGGCTGCGCGGCGGCAGCGACGGGGCGACGTCGGGGTACTCGGCGGTGTGTGTCGGCTTCAGCAGGGTGGCGGCCGTGGTCGCCAGGCCGCGCAGCAGACCACCCCCATGCCCGGTGCCCCTGCTGCCCCGGCCGGCATCGCCGGGCTGCTGCGCGCTCACGCGTGCATCCTGCCATCGCTACGGTGACGACGTGCAGCGTGTGCAGCGTGAGAGTGCCTTCGATGTGATCGTGGTCGGCGGTGGGCACAACGGACTGGTGGCCGCCGGGCTGCTGGCGCGTGAGGGACTGTCGGTCTGCGTCTGCGAGGCGCGCGACATCGTGGGCGGCGCCGCGGTCAGCGAGCACCCCTTCGGGCCGGACTACACGGTGACCTCGCTGTCGTACGTGGTCTCGCTGCTGCCGCCGTCGCTGGTCGCGGCGCTGCAGCTGGAGCGGCACGGCTATCACGTCTTCCCGCAGGGGCCGTACGTGGCCCCGCGTCGCGACGGGCGGGCCCTGATCCTGTGGGACGACCCGCGCCGGCGAGCCGAGGCGATCGCCGCCTTCCACCCGGCGGACGCCGCGGCCCACGAACGCTGGGAGCGCGACATGGGTCGGCTCGGCGCGCTGCTGGGGCCACTGCTGGGCGACATCCCCCCGGCCCTGGGCTCGCGGCGTCCGGGCGATCTGGCACGGCAGGCCTGGCTGCTGCGCCGGCTGGCCGGGATCGACACCCGGGCCGCGGTCGACCTGGCCCGGCTGGCGTCGTCCTCGATCGCCGACCTGGTCGAGCCCCGATTCGCCTCGGACGCGCTGCGCGGGGTGCTGTCGGTCTCGGGGGTGATCGGTACCTGGGCCGGACCGCGCAGCCCGGGCACCGGGTACGTGATGCTGCACCACCATCTCGGCGGCGTCGAGGACGACGATCATCACACCCCTTCCGGCACCTGGGGTTTCCCCCGAGGTGGCATGGGCGGGGTGACCTCGGCGCTGGCCGCGGCGGCCCGCTCGTTCGGCGCGCAGCTGCGCACCTCCTGCCCCGTCGCCCGGATCGAGGTGACCGACAGCGGCGGCGGTCCGCGCACCACCGGCGTGCTGCTGGACGACGGCACCCGACTCACCGCGCCGGTGGTGGTGACCACGGCGCACCCGCAGATCTCGTTCCTGCGCCTGGTCGAGCGAGCGCACCTGCCGGCCGACTTCGTCGCCGACATCGAGGGGTGGCATTCGCGCAGCGGCACGGTGAAGGTGAACCTGGCCGTCGACCGGCTGCCGACGTTCACCGCCCACCCCGAGTTCGACCCCCGGGTGTACGGCGGCACCATCGTGCTGGCCGAGAGCCTGGACGACGTCGAGGGCGCCTTCACCGATGCCGTCGCCGGACGCGCAGCCGACCTGCCGTTCGCCGACGTCTGCATCCCGTCGGTGCTCGACGACTCGCTGGCTCCTCCCGGGCATCACGTGGTCTCGATGTTCACCCAGTGGGTGCCGCACACCTGGGCGGGCGCCGACGACCCCGCGTCCCACGCGGCCGAGCTTGCGGCCTACGCCGACCGCGTGGTGGCCCGGATGGACGCCGTGGCCCCGGGTTTCGCCGACTCGGTGCTGCACCGCCAGGTGATCGGACCCTGGCAGCTGGAGCACGACTACCACCTGATCGGCGGCAACATCTTCCACGGCGAACTCACCGTCGGCCAGATGTTCCACGCCCGCCCGGCCGCCGGCTACGCCGACCTGCGCACCCCGGTACGCGGGCTGTACCAGGCCGGTTCGGGAACCCACGGCGGGGGTGGGGTGACCGGCATCCCGGGGCGCAACGTCGTCCGGCAGATCCTGGGTGACCGGCGCCGGCAGCGGTGGCGCCGGCGGCTGGGCCGGTCGTGACGGGTCGGGACCTCGCCGCCGGCCTGATCGAGCTGGTTCGGCTCGATCCAGCGGACGCCGGCGAGCTGCTCACGGTGCAGCGCAGCGCCTATGCCGAGCAGGCTCGGCTGCACCACGACCCGCACCTGCCGCCGCTGACCGAGACCCTGTCGCAGCTGCGCGCCGAACTCGCCTCGGCCGAGGTGGTGACCCTCGGCCTGCGCCGTGCCGGACGGCTGGTCGCCGCGGTGCGGCTGCGCACCCCGCTCGGCGGGTCGGAGGCGATGCTCAGCCGGCTGGTCGTCGTCCCCGACCTGCAGGGCAGCGGGCTCGGCACCCGCTTGCTGCTCGCCGTGGAAGCCGTTGTGCCCCAACATGTTCGGTGCATCACCCTGTTCACCGGCGAGCACAGCGCGACGAACCTGACGCTGTACACCCGGCACGGCTACGTCGAGACCCATCGCACCGACGCCGGCGCTCCGCCCCCAGCCCCGCCCTACCAGCTGGTGCACCTGGCCAAGAGTCTGCGGCGCGCTGGTCAGGGCACGATGTCGAACGAGCCGCCGTCCAGCTGACGAAGCACCTCGAAGTGGCGCCGATCGAGGGTGGCCATCGTGGCCGTGCCGTAACGCGCGGCGAGCACGACGTTGGCGGCATCGGCGAGACCCACCTCCTGGTCGCGATACCGGTGGACCACCGAACGAGCCAGCCGCAGGTCGTCCGACGACCACGACGCGATATCCCATGCGCCGGAGGCGAGTTCATCGAGCATGGCGAGTTCGGCCGGAACGCCGTGACGCGTGGCCACCAGGTAGTCGGCCTCGGCAAGGACGAAGGGTGAGACAACGAACGGGCCGGGATCGGACTCGAGGGCACGAACCACGGCCGCATGGGCTGGCTCGTGGAGGTCGAGGAAGGCGAGCAGCGCGGAGGTGTCGACGATCATCGCTCGCCGAAACCGGCCAGCAGCTCATCGACCCGCTCGGCGATGGGCTCGCCCCCCGCGAAGACCCCGGAACGAGGCCGAGGGGCAGCCTCACCGACCTCGGCTTCGAGGGCCTGCCGGATCACCTCGGCTTCCGAGACGCCGCGAGCCCGGGCCACCTGCCGAAGCCTGCGTTTGAGCTGCTGCGGCAGGTACACCGTGGTCTTCTCCATGCCATCCATGATGCCACCCGTGCCACCGGTGGCACTACAGCAGGCGGCGGATCGCAGCGATGGCGCCCTGCAGGTAGCGGGTGATCAGGGCGCGCTCGGTCTCGTCGAGGCCGGAGTCCAGGCGGGCCAGTTCGACGAACATCGGCATCAGGTAGCCGATCACCTCCTCGCGCCCGGACGGGGTGATCACCACCTGGGTGCGGCGGCCGTCGGTGGCGTGCGCCTGCCGGGTGACGTGACCTCGTGCCTCCAGCCGATCGACGATGCCCGATCCCGCCGCGGAGGTGACCCCCAGTTCGCGGGACAGGTCGACCGGCCCGAGAGGCTGCTCCATCAGCGCTTCGAGGGCGGCCAGCTCGGAGTGGCTCAACCGCGCGCGGCGCGCCACGGCCGGCCCGACCCGGGCGCCGACCTCCAGCAGTTCGCGCAGCGCCGTCAGGGACGACGTCCGCAGCCCACTGCCCGCCACATACGCCTGGTTCGGCCCCGAGTGCGGGGTGCCTCCACTTGCCGGTGCCGCTGACGCCGACCTAGGATCGCTCATCAAGTGAGTGACCTCCTTAGCAACTTCCTGGTCACATCGTGACACACCGCCGTCCCGGTCCACCGAGGACCTGTCGAGATCCACTGAGGGGTGAGGGTCGACCGTGAGGATGACCACCGCACACATCCACCGCCGTCGTTCATGGTGGGTGGCGCTGATCATGATCGCCATCGGCCTCGGCGCCATCGCCGCACTGGGCGAGGCCGAACGCACGGCCTCGCCCACCGACAATCGCCCCGTGGCCGCGGACAGCACCACCGCGGTCGAACTGCAGGCAACCCTGCCCCAGGGCGAGGGGTCGACCGCCATCGTGCTGTTCACGGCCGAGTCCGGACGCCTCGCCCCCGAGGCGGTCACCGAACTCACCCAGCAGATCACGGCGCGCCTGGCGAAGACCGCCGGTGCCGCGGGCGGCGGGGCCGGTGGGGCCGGTGGGGCCGCTGGTGGCCCACCACCGGTCACGGTGAGCCAGGACGGCACCGCCGCCCTCGCCGTCCTGCCGGTCTCGGCGGCCAGCGCCACCGACAACATCGCCGAGGTGAAGGCGCTGCGCAGCGAGCTGCGCGCCCAGGCCCCCGCCGGGGTGAGCGTGCAGGTCACCGGGCCGGCCGCGATCCAGGCCGACCTCGGTGCGGTGTTCGACGGCGCCGACGTGAACCTGCTGCTCGCCACGGCGTCGGTGGTCGCCATCCTGCTGTTGATCACCTACCGCAGCCCCACGCTGTGGCTGATCCCGCTGATCGTGGTCGGCATCGCCGACCGGCTGGCCGCCGTGGCCGCCACCCACGTGCTGAAGACCTTCGACGTGGCCTGGGACGAGTCCACGGTCGGCATCCTGTCGGTGCTGGTCTTCGGCGCCGGCACCGACTACGCCCTGCTGCTGATCTCGCGCTACCGCGACGAGCTGCGCCTGACTCAGGACCGCTATGCCGCCATGGCCGCCGCCCTGCACCGGGCCGGCGAGGCGATCCTGTCCAGCGCGGTGACCGTCGTCCTGGGCGTGCTCACCCTGCTGCTGTCGGTGTTCCCGTCCACCCGGGGGCTGGGGCTGGCCAGCGCCGTGGGCATCGTGGTCGCGGGCGGTTTCGCGTTGATCGTGCTGCCCTGCGTGCTGGTGCTGTTCGGTCGCTGGGTGTTCTGGCCGTTGGTGCCCCACGTGGGTCAGGCCCAGCTGGTGGACACCCGCTCGCTGTGGCGGCGGGTGGGTGACCGGGTGGCCGCCCGTCCGCGCACCTTCGTCGCCGTCACGCTGGTGGTGCTGGCGGGCATGTCCCTCGGGCTGACCCAGATCCGCACCGGGCTGTCACTGTCCGACCAGTTCCTGCGCACCCCCGAGGCGATCACGGCGGCCGAGCGGCTCGGGCAGTCCTTCCCGGCCGGCAGCTCCGACCCGACCGTGGTGATCACCAAGAGCGACCCCCAGCAGGTGCTGGACGCCGTCAAGGGCGTGCCGGGCGTGGCCTCGGCCCGCACCTCGAACAGCGCCGGCGGCGTCTCGCAGGTGGACGTCGTGCTGACCGCCGCTCCCGGCAGCGATGCCGCCGAGCAGTCGGTGCGCGACCTGCGCACCGCGCTGAGCGCCGTCCCGAACAGTTACGTGGGCGGCACCGAGGCCGAGTCCCTCGACGCCGCCACCGGCAACAGTCGTGACCGGCTGGTGATCTTCCCGATCATCCTCGCGCTGGTGGTCGGTGCGCTGTTGGTGCTGCTGCGTTCGGTGACGGCCTCGGTGATCCTGGTGCTGACCGTGGTGGCCACCTACCTGGCCGCTCTCGGTGCCTCGTGGTGGCTGTTCACCGGGGTGTTCGGTTTCGAGGCCCTGGACGGCGGGGCGCCGCTGACCACGTTCCTGTTCCTGGTCGCGCTCGGCGTCGACTACAACATCTTCCTGGTCACCAGAGCGCAGGAGGAGGCGGTCGGGCACGGCGCCCGGGCGGGCATGTTGCGCGCGCTCACCGCGACCGGCGGGGTGATCACCAGTGCCGGCATCCTGCTCGCCGCGGTGTTCGCGGTGCTCGGAGTGCTGCCGCTGGTGGTGCTCGCCCAGATCGGCGTGATCATCTGCGTCGGGGTGCTGCTCGACACCCTGGTGGTGCGCACCGTGCTGGTGCCGGCGATCGCGGTCGTGCTCGGCGAGCGGTTCTGGTGGCCTCGACGCCTCGTGGTGCCACCGGCAGCGGTGGGCGAGCCCAGCGCGGCCGCGCTGAGTTCGGACCCGCGCTGAGTTCAGACCCTCGCTGAGTTCAGACCCGCGGTGAGTCCAGCCGCGCGGGGTGGCCCGGCCGGGTGGCTGCCTCGCGCGGACGGTCGCGGCCCAGGTCACGCGCGATGCCGCCCGTGTGGTCGACCGGCACCGGCCGGGGCCGGACCAGCGCATCCAGCTGGGCCAGCAGGTGCTCGCGGGCCGCCGCCGCGGTCTGCAACTCGGCGAGCCGGCAGACATCCGTCACCCGCAACAGAGCCACCAGGGAGCGCGCGGCGAGCCGGGCATCCACGTCGGAGGGCAGGTGGCCCGACAGCACGCCGTCCTCGATCGCGGCCTGGAACACGGCGATCTGGTCCTGCAGCACGAACTCCAGCAACGCCGCGAGCTCGGGGTGGTCGACCACCTTGCTCGGGATCTCACAGAACGCCCGACGGATGTCGGGCAACGGGTCGGCGACGTCGTGCAGCACCAAGGCGACCAGGCGCTGGTAGGGGTGCGGGATCGAGGCGGCGATGGCGGCCCGCTCCGAGGCGGCCTCCCGAGCGATCTGTCCGAGGGTGAGCGTCGCGAGCTGGAACGAATCCGGGTAGTAGTAGAGCACCGATGCCGGGCTCATCTCGGCCTCGGCGGCCACCTCACGCACTCGGAGGCCGACCAGACCGTCGCGCTCCAGGACCCGTTGCGTTGCAGCGAGCAGGTGGGCACGACGGGGTTCTTGGCGCCTGGGACGCCCCATGCCCTCATCGCCTCCGCTTCGTGCTGGGCCGAACACTCACCGGATACGAGGAGAGAGTCTAGTCCGCTAGCCCCGCGCCGCGACGACGATTGCCGTGACAGCAAGTTGTAGCAAGGCCAGCGGCACCAGGGCACCCCAAGCCAGACGTTGCAGCTGATCGGCGCGCATTCGGGGCCAGGACACCCGCAGCCAGATGACCACCACGGCGACCGCGAACATCTTCAGCAGCATCCACAGCGGGCCGAGCACCCCGTCGAACGGGCCGCGCCAGCCGCCCAGGAACAGCACGGCGGTCAACCCGCCGAGCAGCACGATCCCGGCGTACTCGGCCAGCAGGAACAGCGCGAACCGCAATCCGCTGTACTCGGTGTAGGGGCCGGCGACGATCTCCGAGTCGGCCACCGGGATGTCGAACGGTGGCCGTTGCAGCTCCGCCAGGCCGGCCACCACGAAGACGAAACCCGCCGGCGCCTGCCAGAGCAGCCACAACGGATCCCAGGCCCGCGCGATCGTCACCAGGTTCAGCGAGCCCGCGGCCAGCGCCACGCTGGCGGCCGCCAGCACCATCGGCAGTTCATAGGCCAACAGCTGCGCGGCCGACCGCATCGCGCCGAGCAGGGCGTACTTGTTCGCGCTGGCCCAGCCCGCCATCAGCGTGCCGAGCACCCCCACCGCGCTCGCGGCGAGCACGAACAGCAGCCCGGCGTCCAGGTCGGCGGCCACCAGGGACGGCGACAGCGGGATCGCGGCCATCGCCACCAGGTAGGGCACCAGGGCGACGGCCGGGGCCAGCCGGAACACCCAGCGGTCGGCGGCGGCCGGCTCGATCGCCTCCTTCTGGGCGAACTTGACGCCGTCGGCCACCAGCTGCGCCCAGCCGTGGAACCCCCCGGCATACATCGGGCCGAGCCGGCCCTGCATGTGCGCCATCACCTTGTGCTCGGCCTGCCCGACGACCAGCGGCAGCACCAGGAACGCGGCCACCACGCAACCCGCCCGCACCAGCACCTCGACCAGGTCGTTCATCGGCCTGCCTCGTGCGGTCCCCACACCGCCGGATCGGGCACCCCCGGGGGGCGGGTCTTGCGCCGGCTGGGGGCGCCGCCCTCGCTCTCGCCGGGCTCCTTGGCACCGGGCCAGGCCTTGCTCACCCGGGCGGCCAGGACGAACGACTTGCGCAGCGGCGTCCCCTCGAACCCGTCCGGGAGCAACAGCGGGCGCAGCCCCAGCGGGCGGCCGCCACCCTTCCCACCGGCAGCGGGAGCCAGCTGGCCGTCGGCGAAGTCCTCGAAGACCACGCCGAACATCTCGAAGGTCTCGCGCTCGTGCCAGGCCACGCCCGGCCACACCCCGGTCAGCGAGGGCAGGCGGGGGGTCGCGGCGTCGATCCGGGTGCGCAGCAGCACCCGCCGGGTGATCGCCCGGGAGTCGGCCACGTGCAGCACGATGTCGATCCCCGAGGGGTCGGCGTCCGGCTCGTCGACCGCCGACAACCAGTCGAGGAAGTCCAGATCCAGGACGCCGCGCGCCAGGTCGGCCGCCTCCAGCCAGCGCTCGACGGGCACCTGGACGACGGGGGCGCCCGCGCCGTCCTCGGTCACGGCGACGTCGAGCCCCAGGCCGGTGCTGAACACGTCCTGGACGGCGGCCGCGCGCATCGCGGTCATCGCGCCTGGTCCGGGGTCGCCGCGGCGTCCGGCGGCCGGGTCACCAAGGGGCGGGTGGCCGCGCTCGCGCTGATCGGCCGGTGGGGCCGGGCGCGGGGGGCGTACCGCTCGCTCAGGTTCTCACCGGCGATCTTCTCCTGCAGTTTGATGATGCCCTGCAACAGGGCCTCGGGTCGCGGCGGGCAACCGGGCACGTACACGTCGACCGGGATGATCTGGTCCACGCCCTTGGTGACGCAGTAGGAGTCCCAGTAGGGGCCACCGGAGTTCGAACACGCGCCGAAACTGATCACGTACTTGGGCTCGGCCATCTGCTGGTAGAGCCGGCGGACGGCGGGCGCCATCTTGTCGGTGACGGTGCCACTGATCACCATCAGGTCGGCCTGCCGCGGCCCGTGGGCGAACGGGATCACGCCGAGCCGGATGAAGTCGTGTCGGGCCATGCTGCCCGCGATGAACTCGATGGCGCAGCAGGCCAGGCCGAAGTTGAACACCCACAGGCTGTAGCGGCGTCCCCAGTTGAGCACCAGCCGCAACGGGTGCGGTGCGACGGCCTGGATCGGGCCGAGCGAGGGTCGGTACAGCGCGACCGGACCGTTCGAGCCGTTCGAGCCGGGCGATCCGTTCGAGCCGGTGGCTCCGGACGGCGCGCTCACGGCGTCCACCGCAGGGCGCCCCGGCGCCAGGCGTGCAGCAGGCCCACGGCCAGGATGCCGAGGAAGATGCCCATCTCGACCACGCCGGTCCAGCCCAGTTCGGCCAGCACCACGGCCCAGGGGAAGAGGTAGACCGCATCGACCGCGAACACGACGTAGAGAAAGGCGTACAGGTAGTAGCGAACCTGGGTCTGTGACCAGCCGCGGCCGACCGGGTCGACGCCGCTCTCGTAGGTGGTCAGCTTCTCGGGGCCGGGCACCGAGGGCCGCAACAGCCGGTTGGCCAGCATGCCCACGGCGAAGAACAGCACGCCACCGGCGGCCACCGCGCCCACCACGACCCACGAGGACCCACCGGTCATGGCACGACTGTAGTGGGCCGACCCGGGGCGGCCAGGCAACGATCGGGACACAGCCGGCGGCACTGTCGGCGGTGCCGGGTAGCCTGCGGGCGTCCGGTGGCGTTCAGGCGCCGTCCGGTCGTGTTTTCCTGTAGAACCACAAGGAATTCCTGGGCGCCCGACCCGCGGGCGTCCGGCCCGCTCTCCCGGAGGCTGCACGTCATGCGCACGACCCGTTCGTTCTTCGTCCTGATGGCCGGCGTCGCCCTGGGCGCCACCGCCTGCGCCCCGCAGGACTCCGGCTCCTCGTCGACCTCGTCCGCTGCCTCCGGCGGCTCCTCGGCCGCAGCCTCGGCGAGCGCGAATGCCTGCGCCAAGGACAGCCTGAAGCTGCACACCGCCGGCAAGCTGACGATCGGCACCGACAAGCCCGCCTACGCGCCGTGGTTCGTCGACGACACCCCGAGCAACGGCAAGGGCTTCGAGTCCGCCGTGGCCTACGCCGTCGCCGACAAGCTGGGCTTCGCCACCACCGATGTCACCTGGACCGTGGCCGGCTTCAACAACGTGATCGCCCCCGGCGCGAAGCCGTTCGACTTCGACATCAACCAGGTCTCGATCACCGACGAGCGCAAGAAGAACATCGACTTCTCGACCGGGTACTACGACGTGACCCAGTCGGTGGTGACCGTCAAGGGCAGCAAGGCCGCCTCCGCCAAGACCGTGGCGGAGCTGAAGGGCCTGAAGTTGGGCGCGCAGACCGGCACCACGAGCTTCAAGGCGATCACCGACGTGATCGCGCCCACGACCAAGCCGTCGGTCTTCAACTCCAACGACGACGCCAAGCTGGCCCTGGCCAACGGTCAGATCGACGCCCTGGTCGTCGACCTGCCGACCGGGCTGTTCCTGTCGGCGGTGGGCACCAAGGACGGCGGCATCGACAACGGCCTGCTGGTCGGCCAATTGCCGAACTCGGGCTCGGCCACCGAGCAGTTCGGCCTGGTGCTCGACAAGGGCAGCGCGCTGACCCCGTGCGTCAGCCAGGCGGTCGACGCGCTGCGGGCCGACGGCACCCTGAAGAAGCTCGAGGCCCAGTGGCTGACCACCGCGGCAGGCGCCCCGGTGCTGGGCTGATCCTGACGTGCCCGGCTCGACCTGGACGCCGTCGGCGCGGCAGCGGGAGCGGGAGCGCTACGGGCGTTCCCGCACCCGCAGGTCGGCGCTCATCGCGCTGGTGAGCAGCTCCGTCCTGCTGGTGCTGCTCACCGTCGCGATCGTCAACTCGCCGGGCTGGCCCCGGATCCAGGCGACGTTCTTCGATCCGCAGGTGGCCCGCGACTCGTGGCCCGACGTGCTGTCCGGCATGTGGCTCAACGTGCGGGTCTGGCTCGCCGGCCAGCGTGTTGATGATGGTCTTCGGCCTGGTCATCGCCGTCCTGCGCACGCTGCGGGGGCCGGTGTTCTGGCCGGTCCGCGCGCTGGCCACCGGGTACGTCGACCTGTTCCGGGGCCTGCCGGTGATCATCGTGCTGTACGTCATCGGCCTGGGACTGCCGGGGTTGCGGCTGCAGGGCATCCCCACGGGTGCCGGGGTCCTGGGCACCGTCGCGCTCACCCTGACCTACTCGGCCTACGTCGCCGAGGTGCTGCGCGCCGGCATCGAGTCCATCCACCCCAGCCAGCGGGCAGCGGCGCGCTCGCTCGGGCTGAGCACCACGCAGACGCTGCGTCACGTCGTGCTGCCCCAGGCGGTGCGCCGGGTGGTGCCGCCGCTGCTCAACGACGTCATCAGCCTGCAGAAGGACGCCGGGCTGATCTCGGTTCTGGGCGCGCTGGACGCACTGCGGTACGCCCAGATCACCACCGCCGAGCACGCCAGCTTCACCCCTTACCTGGTCGCCGGGCTGCTGTTCGTGGTGATCTCGGTGCCTCTGACCCGCATCACCGATGCCCTGGCCCGGCGCCAGGGCTACACCTTCCAGGGTGGTCAGCTGTGAGCGAGCAGCCCGCGTCCCCCGAACCGGCGTCCGAGGCGACGTCCGAGGCGACGCCATTGCTGCGGGCGCGGGGCGTGCGCAAGACGTTCGGCACCAACCTGGTGCTGGACGGCCTCGACCTGGACGTCGCGCCGCACGAGGTCGTCGTCCTGATCGGCGCCTCGGGATCGGGCAAGTCAACCCTGCTGCGCTGCATCGACCTGCTCGAGGAGGTCGACGACGGGGTGATCGAGCTGGAGGGCCGCGAGATCACCGATCCCCGCATCGACGCGGACGCCGTCCGTGCCCGGATGGGCATCGTGTTCCAGGCGTTCAACCTGTTCCCGCACCTGTCCGTGCTCGACAACATCACGCTCGCGCCGACCCGGGTGCACGGCGTGCCACTCGCCGAGGCGCGGTCCCGGGCGATGGTGATGCTGGAACGGGTCGGGCTGGCCGACAAGGCCGCAGCCCATCCGGACGAACTGTCCGGCGGCCAGCAGCAACGGGTGGCGATCGCCCGGTCGTTGGTCAACGACCCGGTGCTGATGTTGTTCGACGAGGTCACCTCGGCGCTCGACCCCGAGCTGGTCGGCGAGGTGCTCACCCTGATCAGCGAGCTGAAGGCCGAGGGCATGACCATGGTGGTGGCCACCCACGAGATGGGCTTCGCCCGCGAGGTGGCCGACCGGGTGTGCTTCCTGCACGCCGGGCGGGTCCACGAGCAGGGCAGCCCGGCCCAGGTGATGGGCGAGCCGCAGCAGGAACGCACCCGGCAGTTCCTGAGCCGGATCGTGGCGGCACACCGCTGGTGAGGTGGCGATTGTGACGAAGTCGACGGATGAAACGGCCCTGCGGAACGTTTCATGGAGTAGACGCCTACGATCGTGACCGTCGCCACAGGTCCGGCACCACCGTCAGGACCCCGGCACAACCGCACTCCAGCGCAGACAGGATCTGACCCCACGATGACCAAGACCATCGAACGCGTCGCTCGAGTGATCATCCGTTTCGCCGGCGACTCCGGCGACGGGATGCAGCTCACGGGAGACCGGTTCACGGCCGAGACCGCCGCCCTGGGGAACGACCTGGCCACCCTGCCGAACTTCCCGGCGGAGATCCGCGCGCCGCAGGGCACCCTGCCGGGCGTGTCCAGCTTCCAGCTGCACTTCGCCGATCACGATGTGCTCACCCCGGGCGACGCCCCCGACGTGCTGGTGGCCATGAACCCGGCCGCACTGCAGGCCAATCTGCGCGACCTGCCCCGTGGGGCGACGGTCATCGTCAACTCCGACGACTTCACCAAGCGCAACCTGACCAAGGTCGGCTACGCCGTCAACCCCCTGGAGGACGGCAGCCTCGACTCGTTCAGCGTCCATTCGCTGCCCTTGACATCGATGACAGTCAAGGCCCTGGAGTCGTTCGCGCTCACCCGCAAGGAGGCCGAGCGCGCCAAGAACATGTTCGCGCTGGGGCTGCTCTCGTGGCTCTACCACCGGCCGACCGAGGGCACCGAGCGGTTCCTGACCGGCAAGTTCGGCGGGACGCCGGAGCTGCTGGCCGCCAACCTGGCCGCCTTCCGCGCCGGCTGGGCCTACGGCGAGACCACCGAGGTGTTCGCCGTCCGGTACGAGGTCGGGCCGGCGCCGGCCACCGCCGGGCGCTACCGCAACATCACCGGCAACACCGCCCTGGCCTACGGGCTGGCGACCGCCGCGCACCGGGCGAAGCTGCCGTTGGTGCTCGGCTCGTACCCGATCACCCCGGCCTCCGACATCCTGCACGTGCTGGCCCGGCTGAAGCGGTTCGGCGTGACCACCATCCAGGCCGAGGACGAGATCGCCGGGGTCGGGGCCGCCCTCGGCGCCGCGTACGGCGGGGCGATCGGGGTCACCACGACGTCCGGGCCGGGCCTGGCGCTCAAGAGCGAGACCATCGGCCTGGCCGTCTCGCTCGAACTGCCACTGGTCATCGTCGACGTGCAGCGCGGCGGCCCGTCGACCGGGCTGCCGACCAAGACCGAGCAGGCCGACCTGCTGCAGGCGATGTTCGGGCGCAACGGCGAGGCCCCGGTGCCGGTGATCGCGCCCCGCTCGCCGGCAGACTGCTTCGACGCCGCGCTCGAGGCCGTGCGGGTCGCCACCACCTACCGCACCCCCGTGCTGCTGCTGTCCGACGGCTACCTCGCCAACGGTTCCGAACCGTGGCTGATCCCGGCGATCGACGCGTTGCCCGACCTGCAGGTCGAGTTCGCCACCGCGCCCAACGCCCAGTCGGGCGACGGCACCCCGGTGTTCCGGCCCTTCGACCGCGACCCCGACACCCTGGCCCGGCCATGGGTCCGCCCCGGTACCCCGGGGCTGGCGCACCGGATCGGTGGCATCGAGAAGGCCGACGGCACCGGCGAGATCTCTTACGACCCGGACAACCACGATCTGATGACCCGGCTGCGTCAGGCCAAGGTGGACGGCATCGAGGTCGCCCAGCTCGAGGTCGACGACCCGGACGGCGCGGCCGACGTCCTGGTCATCGGGTGGGGCTCGACCTTCGGGCCGATCGCCGCGGGCGCGACGCTCGCGCGCGAGAGCGGGATCAGCGTCGCCACCGCCCATCTGCGCCACCTCAACCCGTTCCCGGCCAACACCGGTGACGTGCTGCGCCGCTACCGGCGGGTGCTGGTGCCGGAGATGAACCTCGGCCAGCTCGCCCTGCTGCTGCGCGCCCGGTACCTGGTGGACGCCGTGGGGTACAACCGGGTGCGCGGCCTGCCCTTCACCTCGGCGGAGATCGCCGACGCCATCGTCAAGCTCGCCCAGGAGGGCGCACTGTGAGCACCCAGAACGGCAGCACGAGCAGCACGGCCACACTCTCCCCCACGATCCCGGGACCGCTCCCGGGAACCCCGGTCAAGCTCACCAAGAAGGACTTCACCTCCGACTCCGAGGTGCGCTGGTGCCCCGGCTGCGGGGACTACGCGATCCTCGCCGCGGTGCAGTCCTTCCTGCCCGAGCTGAACGTGCCGCGCGAGAACATCGCGTTCGTCAGCGGCATCGGCTGCTCGTCGCGGTTCCCCTACTACCTCGACACCTACGGGCTGCACTCGATCCACGGCCGGGCGCCGGCGATCGCCACCGGCCTGGCGGTCTCTCGGCCCGACCTGTCGGTGTGGGTGGTGACCGGCGACGGCGACGCCCTGTCGATCGGCGGCAACCACCTGATCCACGCCATGCGGCGCAACGTGAACCTGACGATCCTGTTGTTCAACAACCAGATCTACGGCCTCACCAAGGGGCAGTACTCCCCCACCTCGCAGCCCGGCTCGGTGACCAAGTCGACCCCGCTGGGGTCGGTCGACACCCCGTTCAACCCGGTGTCGCTCGCCCTCGGGGCCGAGGCCACGTTCGTGGCCCGCACCCTGGACTCCGACCGCAAGCACCTGACCGCGGTGCTGCGGGAGGCCGCCCTGCACCGCGGCACGTCACTGGTCGAGATCTACCAGAACTGCCCGATCTTCCACGACGGCGCGTTCGACGTGCTCAAGGACGCCGACGAGTCGGCCACCCGGTTGATCCGGCTCGAGCACGGCCAGCCGATCCGGTTCGGCCCCCCGGCAGCGGACGGGCTGGGCTCGCTCGGCGTCGTCCGGGGTGCCGGGTGCGGGTTGTCGGTGGTGAACGTGGCCGAGGCCGGCACCGAGGGGGTGCTGGTGCACGATGCCCACGCCGCCGACCCGTCGGTGGCCTTCGCCCTGTCGCGGCTGGACGACCCGACGTTGCGTCACGTGCCGGTCGGGGTGTTCCGCTCGGTGGAGCGTCCGGCCTACGACGACTCGGTGCGGGCCCAGGTCGACGGCGCCGTCCAGGCCGCCGGTGGCCCGGCGACGGACGACGACTGGTACGCCCTGCTGGCCGGTAAGGACACCTGGACGGTGGACTGAGCGGCGAGCGTGGACGCTCGGCGGGCGCTCGCGGCGTCCACGATGCGGAGGCCGGGACGTCCGGCCGCACCTAGAATCGTCGGATGAATCGGACCGGATCCCGTGCGCGGGAGGGCGTCGTCTACGGCCTCGCCGCCTACGGGCTCTGGGGAGCCTTCCCGCTGTACTTCGTGCTGCTCGAGCGATCCTCTCCGGTCGAGATCGTGCTGCACCGGGTGCTGTGGTCCCTGCTGGTCTGCCTGATCGCGGTCGGCGTGTTACGGCGCGGCCGTGAACTGAGCGTGGCGCTGCGGTCGGTGCGCACGCTGGTGCCGTTGACCGTCGCCGCGCTCGTCCTGGCCCTCAACTGGGGCATCTACATCTACGCCGTGACCAGCGGCCAGGTGGTGCAGGCCAGCCTGGGGTACTTCGTGAACCCCCTGGTGACGGTGCTGCTCGGCGTTCTGGTGCTGCGCGAGCGGCTGCGGCCCGCCCAGTGGGTGGCGGTGTCGATCGGCGCGGCCGCGGTCGGCGTGCTGACGTTCGCCTACGGGCGGCTGCCCTGGATCGCCCTGACCCTGGCCTTCAGCTTCGGCACCTACGGCCTGATCAAGAACCGGGTGGGCGCCAGCCACAGTGCCCTGACCAGCCTGACCACCGAGACGCTGGTGCTGGCGCCGTTGGCCGCCGGCGTGCTGGTCTGGATCGAGCGCACCGGCCGGGGGCACTTCGCCGAGAACCCACCGTGGCAGGGCCTGCTGCTGGCCAGTGCCGGCGTCGCCACCGTGATCCCGCTGCTGCTGTTCGCCGCAGCGGCCCGACGGGTCCCGCTGTCGAGCATGGGGCTGATGCAGTACCTGACACCGGTGCTCCAGCTGTTGTGCGGCGTCCTGCTGCTCGGCGAGTCGGTGCCGCCCTCGCGCTGGGTCGGCTTCGGGCTGGTGTGGCTGGCGCTGGCGGTGCTCACGGTCGACTCGCTGCGGTCGGCCCAGCAGCGTTCGCGGCGGGCCGCTCAGTCGGACGCCGAACCGGTCGCCGCCTGAGACTGCCAGGCGCGGGCGATGGCCGCGAGATGCTCGTCGTAGAGCGTGCGCGCCGCGATGCCCCGTAGCGGCCAGGCGCCGGTGATCTCGAGGGACACCATGCCGTGGACTGCCGCCCAGATGCTCAGCGTGATCGTCGTGAGGTCACCCTGCAGCAGGCCTGCGGCCAGCATCGCCTGCACCAGACCGGCGAGGACCGCGATGGTCTCGTCGTCCATCAGTTCGGCGGTGACGTGTGAGCCCGCCGACCGGCCGTCGTCCGGGGCGGGCTCGGCCCCCTCGGCGGCCTCACAGCGGCCGGGCCGCGCCCGGCCACCGAACATGACGGCGTACATCGACGGGTTGGCGAGCGCCCAGTCGCGGTAGGCATGCCCGAGTGCGCGCAGGTCGGCCGGCAGGTCACCGGTGCTGGGGCTCGCACGTTGCGCCTGCAGGAAGCCGTCGCGGGCCCGGTCCACCACGGCGGCGACCAGGCCGGCCTTGTCCTTGAACATCGCGTACACCGCACTGGTCGAGGTTCCCGCCCCTGCTGCGAGCGGTCGCAGGGACAACGCCTCGACCCCTCCGACGGCGAGGACCTGCGCCGCATCGGCGATCAACCGATGCGCCAGACGATCGTCATAGATCTTGGGGCGCGCCACTTGACGAGTGTAAACGTAACGGTGTTTCATAACAGTGTCATGAAATGCGACACAGCGGAGGTCACCATGAGCTCGGTCCATCCCGGCCGATTCACGGCACCCGGCGACCTCGACGTGACGGTCTTCCTGATCGGCATGCGCTTCAACCGGTTACACCGCATCGATGCCTGGTGGCCGGTCGTGAGCGCGATGCCGCCCATGCTGCGACACCTGTCCGCGCACCCCGAGAACGGCCTGCTCGGCTACCACAACTGGTTCGGGCGCACCACGATCCTGCTGACGTACTGGCGTGACCCCCAGTCGTTGCAGGCGTTCGCCGCCGACACCGAGGCCCCCCATCTCGAGCCCTGGCGTCGCTTCATGCGCCAGGTCGGCAGATCGAGCACCGTCGGCATCTGGCACGAGACGTACGTCGTACCTGCCGGACGGCACGAGACGATCTACAGCAACATGCCGGTGTTCGGCCTGGCCGCGGCCACGCAGCACGTCCCCGTCGGGCCGGGGACCAACACCGCCCGGCAGCGGCTGCGTCTCGAGCCGGCACCACCGGCGCCGAGTTCTGAGTAGGGTCGGCTGGTGGCGATGACGCCACCGACCGAGCCAGCTCCGGGGGATTGTCCATGCACCACGCCGCTCACCTGCCACGCCACGCGCACCGGATCGCTGCGACCCTGCTGGCCGCCACCGTTGCCGTGACCCTGTCCTCCTGCTCCGGTTCGGACTCTCCTGGCGGGCCGGGCACGGGCGGCGCGGTCACGAGTGGGGCGGGCGCCGGCGCGGCGTCCCCGAAGGCGGTCGCGAGCACGGTTCCGCTGCCTGCCCCGAGCCCGACCCAGCGCGTGGTCAGTGTGGCGCCGCGGTCAGGGGCGGCCGATCCGCGCGCCGACAAGGCGACCGAGGTGGTGTCCCGCTTCTACAGCGCGTATCTGACCCGGCCGGGCAAGGCCACGGCGACCAACTTCGTCGAGCCGGCGCTGCTGAAGAAGCTGTTCGCTCCCCCGCCGGACTTCGACCGCGTGCTGTGCGCCCACGCCCTGCCGGACACCGCCGGGGTGAGTCCGGCCACGCTGCACGGGGCGACTGCCACGGTACGGGTGACCACGGCGAAGCAGGGCTCGAAACGGCCGCCCATCGAGGTGATCGTCCGCGCCTCGGACCTGCGCATCACCAAGATCGTCTGCCCGGTCTGAGTCGGCTCACAACCCGAGGATCTCGCCCAGGTCGTACCGCACCGGACGGTCGACCTGGTCGTAGGTGCAGGACGCCGGATCGCGATCCGGGCGCCAGCGACGGAACTGCGCGGTGTGCCGGAAGCGGGTGCCCTCGAGGTGACCGAAGGCGACCTCGACCACGAGCTCCGGTCGGAGCGGCTCCCACGACAGGTCCTTGCCCGCGCTCCACCGGCTGACGGCACCGGGTAGACGGCCCTCGGCGTGGGCCTGGGCATCGGCCCATTCGGCCCAGGGATGGCCGGCCGCCCCCGCCTCGCCGAGCGCGATGCGGTAGGGCGCGAGCTCCTCGACCAACGCCGCCCGACGCGCCATCGGGAAGGACGCCGAGACCCCCACGTGCTGCAGCGCCCCCGATTCGTCGTACAGCCCGAGCAACAGCGAACCGACGATCGGCCCGCTCTTGTGCCATCGGAACCCAGCGACCACGCAGTCCGCCGTCCGCTCGTGCTTGACCTTGAACATCACCCGCTTGTCAGGTTGGTACCCGCCGGTGAGCGGCTTGGCGATCACGCCGTCCAACCCGGCACCCTCGAAGGTCTCGAACCACTGCCGGGCCAGCGCCAGATCGGCCGTCGCGGGCGTGACGTGCACGCTGCCGCCCTCGACGCGCGTTGCCCCCAGGGCATCGACCAGGACGGCGCGACGCTCGCCGAAGTCGACGTCCATCAGCGAACGATCGCCGAGCGCGAGCAGGTCGAAGGCCACGAACGAGGCCGGGATCTGGCCGGCCAGCAGGTTGACCCGACTGGCCGCCGGATGCAGCCGCAACTGGAGACTGTCGAAGTCGAGCCGGTCGCCGGTCGCCACCACGATCTCGCCGTCCAGCACGCACCGGGGTGGCGTGGCGGCCTTGATCGCCTCGACCACCTCGGGAAAGTAGCGGGTCAGCGGCCGCTCGTTGCGCGAGCCCAACTCCACCTCGTCGCCGTCGCGGAAGATGATGCTGCGAAAGCCGTCCCACTTGGGCTCGACGTGGCCCACATCGGGGATGTCCTTGATCGCCTTGGCCAGCATCGGCGAGACGGGCGGCATGACGGGCAGGTCCATGGCGCCCATCATGCATCCCACCTCCGACAGGCGACGGCCGACGAGGCGGACGCGGAGCCCCCGGACCGGTTTGTCGGTGGTCCCCGTTAGCGTGCGCCCCGTTCGACGTCCGCTGTCACCCGACAGTCGTGAGGCCGCGATGGCCACCCCGGGAGGCAGCCGGCGTCCGCGTGCGGCTGGCCCCGGTCCGGATCTTCGCCCACGGAGACGCTCATGACCGACATCCGCCCACCCTCGATGCCCCATCCGGGGCCGATCTACGACAACGCCCTGCGCCAGCTCGCGGCAGAGGAGTTGCTGGCGCTGTGCCGCTGGCTGGGAATCCCCGCCGACCCGGGCGCCGTCCGGCTGAGCGAGGCCTTCCCCTCGACCACGCAGTACGCCGACCTGCTGGTGGGGTGCGGGCCGGGCCGATTGGCCCAGGTGGAGTTCGTGCGGCGTCCCACGCGGGATCTGCCCTGGCGGCTGCTCGAGTACCGCGCTCGGATCATGCGACTCGAGCCCGAGTGCCGGCTGCGCCAGCACGTCGTCGTCCTGGCCGGCGGTCGCATCCCGGCCGAGCTGAGCGACGGCTCGGAGGTGTGGACCCGATTCCACGTCACCTACCTGCGGGAGCAGGATCCTGCCGGGCTGCTCACCGATCCGGCCCTGGCACCGCTGGCCTCGCTGGCCAAGCTGCCGCAGGGGCAGTCCAGACCGCAGCTGCTGCGCCAGGCGCTGGAGAGCATTCGCCAGGCGCCGGAGGACCGCATTCGTGGCCTGGCCGCTCTGGCGATCGTGCTCGCGGCCATCCACCTCGACCCCGATACCATCGAGTCAGCACGAAGGGAGACGGCCATGCCGATCAGCCTCGAGGGAACCGTCGCCGGGCGCATCCTGGAGCAGCGCGCCGAGGCGCGCGGGCGTACCGAAGGCGAGGCGCACGGGCGTACCGAAGGCGAGGCCCGGGGTCGTCTCGAGGGCGAGATCGCCGCCGTGGTCCGCATCTTGCACGCGCGCTTCGGATCCGATCCGCGAACCGACGCCCTGGCCCGCAGGCTGGTCGAGCGAGACGGCGAACGAGCAGTCGACGTCGCCCTGGCCGCCGTCCAGCTCGACGACCTCGACGGCGCCGACTGAACCGAGTTACCGGCCACGGTGCTGCCCGGCCGGCAACGTCCGGGCAGCACCGATGGCCCCGGCAATCGGCACACTCGCGCCGGCGTGGTACGTTTCCTCCCGTTTCCCAGCACCGCCGTCGTCCGGACGGCGTTGAGGCCGCTCCTGTGTGAGCGGTCGCCCGGAGCGCGCATCAGGCGGTTCCTGGTCCCGCGGGATCCTCTCTCCGAGGTGGCACCTCCGTGAGCGATACCCGAACCCCATCCGAGAACCCGCGGTCCGGCCCGATCTACGACAACGCACTGCGCACGCTGGCCGGCGACGAGATCCTGGCCGTGTGTCGCTGGCTCGGCATCCAGGCCGATCCCGGCACCGTCCGGCTCAGCGAGGCCCTGCCCTCGGCGACGCAGTACGCCGACCTGCTGGTGGGCACCGGGCCGGGACAGCTGGCGCAGGTCGAGTTCATCCGTCGACCGGCGCGCAACCTACCCCTGCGCATGCTCGAATACCGCGCCCGGATCATGCGACTCGAACCCGGTGCGCGGCTCCGTCAGCACGTCGTGGTGCTGGCACGGGGCAACGTCCAGAACGAGCTGGCGGACGGCGACCACTTCTTCGCCCGTTTCGACGTCACCTACGTACGTCGGCAAGACCCGGACGAGTTGCTCAGCCAGGTCGCCCTGGCCCCCTTGGCCAGTCTCGGCGCCGTCCGGCGCACTCGAGACCGCCCGGCGATCCTGCGCCGGGCGCTCGAGGTGATCCACGACGGCGCCGAACCCGAGCAGGCGCGGCGGCTCGTCGACGTCGCCGCCGTCCTGGCTGCGATCCACCTGGACGCGGCTACCATCGAAGCAGTGGGAAGGGAGGCAGCGATGCCGATCAGCCTCGAGGGCACCGACGCCGGCCGGGTGATCGCCCAGCGTGGGCGTGCCAAGGGTCGTGACGAAGGCCGGGTCGAAGGTCGCGTCGAGGGTCGCGTCGAAGGCGAGTCCGCCGTACTGGCCGAACTGCTCACGGCACGCTTCGGCGCCGACGACCGTATCCCCCACCTGGCCCGCAGGCTGACCGCCGCCGGCGAGAAGACCGCGGTCGCGGCCGTCCTGGCCGCGGCGAGCCTCGACGACCTCGAGACCTGAGCGTGGCCTCGCCCGCCGAAGAACTGGACGTCGCCGGCGTCCCGGTCCGATTGACCAGCCCGGACAAGACCTACTTCCCGGCCCTCGGCGCGGCCGGCAGCAAGCGGCACCTGGTGGAGTACTACCGCACGGTGGCGACCATGACCGGTACCCCGCTGGTCACCGCCCTGCGCAATCGCCCGACCTACCTGCAACGGTTCCCCGACGGCATCGAGGGTGAGGAGGTCTACCAGAAGCGCCTGGCCGCCAAGGGAGTTCCGAGTCACATCGAGTCCTGCCGGGTCACGTTCCCGTCCGGCCGATGGGCCGACGCGCTCAAGGTCGTCAAGCCGGCGGACGTCGTGTGGGCAGCCAATCTGGGCACCGTCACCTTCCACCCGTGGCACGCGCGTTGCGCGGACGTCGACCACCCGGACGAGCTGCGCATCGACCTCGACCCGCAGCCGGGCACCGGGTTCGCCGAGGCACGCACGGTGGCGTGTGACGTCGTCCGCCCGCTGCTCGAGGAGTTCGGCTACCTCGGCTTCCCCAAGACCAGCGGCGGTCGGGGGATTCACATCTATCTGCGGATCGAGCCGCGCTGGACCTTCGTCGAGGTGCGCCGCGCCGCCATCGCCCTGGCCCGCGAGATCGAACGTCGCGGCGGCGGATCGGTGACCACCGCCTGGTGGAAGGAACAGCGCGGCGAGCAGATCTTCATCGACTACAACCAGAACGCTCGCGACCGCACCATCGCCTCCGCGTACTCGGCACGGCGGACGCCGCGCGCCACCGTGTCGACCCCGCTGACCTGGGACGAGCTGACCGACGCCGAGCCCGATGACTTCACCATCGCCACGGTGCCCGAACTGCTGGCCCGTCGCGGCGATCCGATGGCGACCCTGGACGACGTCGCCCACTCGCTCGAGCTGTTGCTCGACCTGGCCGAACGCGACGAGGCCGGCGGCCTGGGCGATCTGCCCTACCCGCCCAACTATCCGAAGATGCCCGGCGAGCCCAAGCGCGTCCAGCCCAGCAAGTCCCGCTCCGACACCGTCGGCAACGCCCCGCCGGTCGGCCAGGGCCTGCCCGACCTCTGAGGCCCACGGGGTGGGTTCGCACCCCGCGATGGTCAGGCCCGGCGTCCACACATGCATGATCACGATCCCGGGGCGGTTCCGTCCCGATGAGTGGGTGCGAACTGCCCTCTGACGGTGATCGGGTGGGGGCAGCGGCGTGCCCCATGAACCGTCTCCACGTTCATGATCACGCCAAGGGGGCACCCTGCCGCCACCGGTTGGGTGTGCACCGCCCGCTGGCGGCGATCAGTCGGCACCTGGTGTGTGTGCATCGTGGCGAGCCGAGATGTCACAACTTTCGGATCCACGCCGACGCAGGGCTCACCCGGGCGCGCGGGGAGGCCAGGCAACCCACGCCACGCGCCCGAGAGACCGGTTCCCTCCGCCCCCAACCACACCCCCAAACCTGCTCATGCTCCGCAGGTGTCACGCCATCCTCAGAAGACAACCTTTTCCGGCGTCCTCTGCGGAGCATGACCGGTCACCTGCGGAGCATGAGCGGGTTTGGTGCGGGGTGCCGGGTGCGGCGGGTGGGATGGAGCGGGTGGGGTGGGGTGGGGTCAGGCTTCGGCGGCTTCTTGGAGACCGGTCTTGATGGTGCCTTCGACCTTGGCGGGGACGCGGACGGGGCCCAGGGTCTGGTCCTCGATCGGGACCTGGAGGGCTCCGGTCATGATCGCCACGACGTCGGTGATGCTCACCGACTGCGGGGTGATCACGGCGCCGCGCTTGCCGAGGCGCTGGACGTGGATCCGGTCGGCCACCTCGAACACCTGCGGCATGTTGTGCGAGATCAGGATGACCGGCATGCCCTTGTCCCGCAGGTTCTTGATCAGCTGCAACACCTGCGCCGATTCCCGGACGCCGAGAGCGGCCGTGGGCTCGTCGAGGATGATCACCTTGTGGCCGAAGGCCGCTGCCCGGGCCACCGAGACGGCCTGCCGTTGGCCACCGGACAGGGTCTCGACGGCCTGGCCCATGTTCTGCAAGGTGCCGATGCCCAGGCTGGACATCTGCTCCTTGGCCTTGCGCCGCATGCCGCCGCCGTCGAGCATGCGCAGCACCGAACCCAAGGGTCCGGCCTTGCGCTCCTCGCGGCCGAGGAACATGTTCGTGGCGATGTCCAGCGCCGGGGAAACGGCCAGCGTCTGGTACACGGTCTCGATCCCGGCCGCCTTGGCGTCGCCGGGCCGGGTGAAGTTGACCTCCCGCCCGTCCAGCTTCACGGTGCCGCGGTCGGGGATCTCCGCACCGGACATCGCCTTGATCAGGCTGGACTTGCCGGCGCCGTTGTCGCCGATGACGGCGAGCACCTCACCCGGGTAGAGCGCGAAGTCGGCGCCGTCCAGGGCCACCACCCGGCCGTAGGTCTTGACCAGGCCGATGCCCTCGAGCACCGGCTGCAGGGTGCTCAGCTCGCTCGACGATTCGGTCGTGGTGCTCATGCGCGGGCCCTCCGGATCCACTGGTCGGCGGCGACGGCGACGATGATCAGCGCACCGATCGCCAGCCGCTTGTAGGCCTGGTCGAGGCCGGCGATGCTCAGCCCGCTCTCCACCACGGAAACGATCAATGCACCGATCAGGGTGCCCACCACTCGACCGCGTCCACCGAACAGGCTGGTACCGCCGATCACCACGGCGGTGATCGAGTCGAGGTTGGCGTCGATACCGGAGTTGGGGCTCGCCGCCCCGACCCGGCCGATCAGCACCCACGACGCGATGGCGAAGATGAAGCCGGCCACGGTGTAGACGCTCAGCAGCACCTTGTTCACCTCGATACCGGCCAGGCGAGCGGCGTCGGGGTCATCGCCCACGGCATAGACGTGGCTGCCCCACGCGGTGTACCGCAGCACGTAGGCGAAGATCGCGTAGAGCACCAGCATCGCCAGCACGCCGGTGGTGATGGTGAAGCCACCGAGGTCGAGGCCCTTGCCGAGCCACTTCAGCTCGGGTGCCAGCTCCCGGCTGCGGACGGTACGTCCGGTCGCGTACAGCAGGGTCAGCGAGGTGAAGATGCCCAAGGTGCCCAGCGAGACGATGAACGGCGGCAGGTTGAGTCGAGTGATCAGCGTGCCGTTGACGAAACCGGCCAGTCCACCGACGAGCACTCCGAGCAGCAGCGCCAGGCCACCGGGCAGGTTCATGCCGCTCTCCATGGCGGTCTTGGCCATCACCATCGAGGTGAAGACCATGATCGCGCCACAGGACAGGTCGATACCCGCGGTGAGGATGATCAGGGTCTGGCCGATCGCGAGGGTGCCGATGACGGCCGTCTGTTGAGTGATCGTGCCGAAGTTGCCCAGGGTGGCGAAGTTCGGCGCGACGAAGGCGAACACCAGCGTTGCGATCACGAGAACCGACGCCGGGCTGAGCCAGGGATAGCCGTGAAGAATCGTCTGCAGGCGCTGGAGCCCGCTCTGCCTGCCGAGGAACTCCTCGGCGGCGTCGTACCCGGCGCTCGTCGCCGTGGTCTCACTCACCAGCGTGCCGCCTTTCCGGATCGATCGAACGTGGGATCAGAACATCGAGTGGACGACGCGAGCCTCTCACGCGAGACAGCGACGTGGTCCCTGACGTGGGCACCGACACCGGGCACCGACGTGGGCACTGACGCTAGACAGCGGTGGGGGCGACCGCCAGAGGAGGCCGCCCCCACCGATGTTCAGTCGTCGAGCATCAGCTCACGAGCGGTGCGTCGATCAGCCCCAGGAGTTGTCGAGGCCGTACTGCACGTCCTTGCTCTCGACGCCGTCGACCGGCTCCTTCGCGATCAGCGTGACGCCGGTGTTGAAGAAGTCGAGGCCCGCGCTGACGGTCGGCTTGGTGCCACCGGTCGCGACGTCCTTGATCGCCTTGACACCGAGCTCGGCCATCTTCAGCGGGTACTGCTGCGAGGTGGCGTCGATGATGCCGTCGCCGACCGCCTTGACGCCGTCCTTACCGCCGTCGACCGAGACCATGATGTAGTCCTCGGCCTTCTTGCCCTTGGCGGTCATCGCCTGCTCGGCACCGGCCGCGGTGGGCTCGTTGATCGTGTAGATCACGTTGATGTTCGGGTTCTTGGCGAGGAGCTGCTCCATGCCCTTCTGGCCGCCCTCTTCGTTGGCGCCAGTGGCCTCGTTGCCGACGATCTCGTAGTCGCCACCCTTGCCACCGGTGTACTTGCCGGTCTTGGCCTCGTCGCCGTTCTTCTTCGGGTCGCCGACCGGGATGCCCATGCCCTCGAGGAAGCCCTGGTCACGGTTGTAGTCGACCGAGACGACCTTGTCGTCGAAGATGTCGAGCAGCGCGATGACGGCCTTCTTGCCGTCCAGCTTCTTCGCGGTGTACTGACCGATCAGCTTGCCGGCCTCACGGTTGTCGGTGGCGAAGGTGATGTCGACCGCGTCCGGCGGGTCGGTGGGGGTGTCGAGGGCGATCACGTAGATGCCGGCGTCCCGCGCCTTCTTGATGGCGTCGTTCACACCGGTGGACATCGGCGTGATCAAGATGCCCTTCTGCTTGGTCGCGATGGCGGTCTCGATGGCCTTGATCTGGCCGTCGTCGTCGCCCTCGGCCTTGCCCGAGGCGATGGTCACGTCGACACCGTTGGCCTCGCCGGCCTTCTTGGCGCCCTGCTGCATGGCGACGAAGAACGGGTTGGTCGAGTCCTTGGTGATCAGCGAGACGGCGATCTTGTCGCCGCCGCCGGCGGCAGCGGAGCTGGCCGCCCCGCTGGACGAGGAGCTGCTGCTGCTGGAGCTGCCGCCACAGGCGGCGAGGACCATCGCCGCGGCGAGGCCGGTTCCGACCAGCGTGAGCTGGCGAACGCTGCTGCGAGTCATGTGCTTCCTTCGAATCGGTGAGCTGAGCCAGGCCCGATGAAACCGTGACGACACGCGGCTGCAACGTGGCTGACATCGTTGTCGGGATAGTTGTAACCTCGTCCCACCGCAGCGTCAAGGATGATGACCCCGGCGGAGGACGACCGTGATGACACCGTTACCTGATCTCGCACCCGAGGGCACAACCGGACCCACGCTGGGTCGGCACCGTGCCACGATGCGCGATGTCGCCGCCCGGGCAGGCGTCAGCCTCAAGACCGTCTCCCGGGTGATCAATCGCGAACCCGGGGTGTCCGCGACACTGGTTCAGCGGGTCGAGGCCGCAGCTGCCGAACTGGACTTCCGGCCCAATCTGGGTGCCCGGAGCCTGCGACGAGCCGACGGCAAGACCGCCACCATCGGGCTGGTGCTGCAGGATCTCGCCAACCCCTACTCCGCCGCGCTGCACCGCGCCGTCGAGGACATCGCCCGGGCCCGCGGCGTCGCGGTGCTCTCGGGCAGCGTCGACGAGACGACCGACCGGGAACGCGAACTGATCACCGCCTTCTCCTCCCGGCGGGTGGACGGCCTGGTGATCATGCCAACCGGGTCCGATCACGCCTACCTGATGCTCGAACGGCGGGCGGGCGTGGCCATGGTGTTCGTGGACCGTCCGCCGCACCAGCTCGACGCGGACGTCATCCTGGCCGCCAACCGGGACGGCGCTCGGGACGGCGTGGCGCACCTGATCGCCCACGGTCACCGGGACATCGCCTTCCTCGGCGACCTGGCCACGATCCGCACCGCGGAGGAGCGCTTCGCCGGCTACGTGAGCGCGATGACCGAGGCCGGGCTGCCGATGCGCCCCGACCTGCTGGTGAAGAACCTCGACACCGCGGACGCCGCGAAGGCCGCCACCGAACGACTGCTCGCCCTGCCGCAGCCCCCGACCGCGCTGTTCGGGGCGCAGAACCTGGTGACCATCGGTGCCCTGCGGGCACTGCGGGACGCCGGCCGCCAGCACGAGGTGGCCCTGGTGGGATTCGACGACTTCGAGCTGGCCGACCTGTTGCAGCCTGCCGTCACGGTCGTGGCGCAGGACCCGCAGGAGATCGGGCACCTGGCCGCCGAGCGGTTGTTCGCGCGGCTCGACGGCGACGACTCCCCGTTCCACACCCACGTCGTGACGACCCGATTGATCGTGCGAGGCTCGGGCGAGATCCCACCCCCGCGGTGATCAGCCCGCGGTGAGGCAGGTGGTCGGCGCGGCTCAGGCGGTGCGCGCGACCACGGCAGACGCGAAGTCGCGCAAGGCATCCCGGGCCGGGGAGGGGTCCAGCCCGTCGAGTGAGGTGACCGCCTCGGCGGCCCAGCGGGAGGCCTCGGCTCGGGCCTGCCCGGTCACCGGGTGGGCCGCCAGGCGAGTCACCGTGTCGGCCAGCACCGCGTCGTCCGACAGGTCGCCGTCCAGGGCGGCCAGCAGCGCCGCCGACTCGGCATCGGCACCCGTCGCGGACGCGGCGGCCGCAGCCACATGACGGCGCAGCAACAGCACCGGCAGCGTCGGAACATGTTCGCGCAGATCGGTTCCCGGCGTCTTGCCGGTGACGGCCGGGTCGCTCGACAGGTCGATCACGTCGTCGGCGAGCTGGAAGGCAACCCCCACCTTCTCGCCGTAGGCGATCAGCACCTGCTGCACCGACTCGGCGCACCCGGCGAACATCGCCCCGAACCGCGCCGCCGTGGCGATCAACGATCCGGTCTTGTCCGCGAGCACGGTGAGGTAGTGCTCCACCGGGTCCTCGCCGTCCCGCGGCCCGATGGTCTCGTGCAGCTGGCCCAGGCACAGCCGTTCGAAGGTCGCCGCCTGGATCTGCACCGCCTGCGGACCCAGCGCGGCCACGATCATCGAGGCCCGCGCGAACAGCAGGTCGCCGGTGAGGATGGCGACGGTGTTGCCCCACTGCGCGTGAACGCTCGGGGCCCCGCGGCGGCGGTCCGCGCCGTCCATCACATCGTCGTGATACAGCGTGGCCAGGTGGGTCAGTTCGACCACGATCGCCGCCTCGACCACCTCCGGCCGCCGCGGATCGCCCAGGTGGGCCGCCAACAGCGTCAGCAGCGGACGCGACCGCTTGCCCCCGGCCCGCACCAGGTGCCGGGCGGCGGCGTCGGCCAGTGGGTCGACCTGCTGGACGGCGTCGTGCAGCCGCCGCTCCACCACCTCGAGCCCAGCCCGGACCCCGGCATCGAGCTCACCGGCAGCCATCGGGACCCGAAGCGCTGCGGTCACCGGCGTCGCGGAATCGGGGCTCATGTCACCATCGGGATGCTCGGGTATCTGGTCGGGGTCGAGGTCGGGTCAGGATCGGATCAGGGCAGGAAGATCGAGGCGGCCTCGGCGGGACCGAACAGTACCGTGGGCGCGATCCCCACCACGACCGTGACCACCACCGACAGCAGGATGGCGAACAGCGTCCCCACCCCGGGCTGGGCGACCACGGACGAGGCGTCACCGGGCTCGCTGAAGTACATCAGCACGATCACCCGGACGTAGAAGAACGCCGCCACGGCGCTGGCCAGCACACCGACCAGGGCGAGCACCCAGGCGCCGTGACTGACCGCGGCCGAGAACACCGCGTACTTGCCCATGAAGCCACTGGTCAGCGGGATGCCCGCCATGGCCAGCAGGAAGAGCGTGAAGGCGCCCGCCGCCATCGGGTGACGCTTGCCCAGGCCGGCCCACTGCGACAGGTGAGTGGCCTCGCCGCCCACGCCGTCCTCGCCCGCGTCGCGCACCAGCGACACCAGCGCGAAGGCGCCGATCGTGGTGAAGCCGTAGACGAACAGGTAGAACAGCACGCCCGAGACGCCGACCTTGTCGATGGCCAGCACACCGGTGAGCAGGAAGCCGGCGTGCGCGATGGAGGAGTAGGCCAGCATCCGCTTCACGTCGGTCTGCACGATCGCGATGATCGATCCGACCAGCATGGTCAGGATCGCCACGCCCCACAGCGCCGGGCCGAAGTCCCAGCGGGCACCGGGCAGGGCCACGTAGACCACCCGCAGCAGCGCGCCGAAGGCGGCCACCTTGGTGCACGCGGCCATGAAGCCGGTGACCGGGGTGGGGGCGCCCTGGTAGACGTCCGGTGTCCAGATGTGGAAGGGGGCGGCACCGACCTTGAACAGCAGGCCCACGGCCACCAGGCCGATCCCGATCAGCAGCAGGCCGTCCTGGCCGCTCACGGCCGGCCGGCCGGTGCCGGTGATCGCCGCCGAGATGTCCCCCAGCCGCACCGACCCCGCGAAGCCGTACAGCAGGGCGCTGCCGTAGAGGAAGAACGCCGACGAGAAGGCGCCGAGCAGGAAGTACTTCAGGCTCGCCTCCTGCGACAGCAGGCGGCGGCGGCGCGCCAGGCCGCACAGCAGGTACAGCGGCAGCGAGAACACCTCGAGCGCGACGAACATGGTCAGCAGGTCGTTCGCCGCCGGGAACAGCAGCATGCCGCCGACCGAGAACAGCATCAGCGGGAACACCTCGGACTGCACCAGGCCGATCCGCCGGGCCGTACCCTCGGCGGCCGAACCGGGCACGGCCGAGGCCTGCGGGGTGAACGGGCCGCCGTCCGTCGTCCGCTCCGACATCGTCAGCACCGACAGCAGCGACAGCGCCAGGATCGTCCCCTGCAGGAAGATCGCCGGCTTGTCGATCACGACGGCGCCCTGCAGCACTCCCCCGGCGCCGGCGACCCCGGCGGTCTGCACCTCGGTACCCCGCACCACCAGCCGGGCCAGCGCACCCAGGGCACCCAGCAGGCCGACCAGCGCCACGCCGACCTGCAGCGCGAACCGGTTGGCCCGCGGCGCGAAGGCCTCGACGAGGACCGCCACGCAGGCCGCGCCGAAGACGATCAGCATCGGCAGGACGGCGACGTAGTCCACCGACGGCGCGGTGAACGCAGCCGCAACGGGGACGGACACCAGGGAGGTCACGGCGTGGCTCCTTCGGCGATCTGAACAGCCGGCGTGGGATCGACCTGCTGTACCTGCGTCATGGTGCGTTCGACGGCCGGGTTGAGGACGTCGAGCACCGGCTTGGGGTAGAAGCCCAACGCGATGATCACCGCGATCAGCGGGGCCACCACCCACCGCTCGCGCTGCTCGAGGTCACGCCAGCCCGAGGCGAAGTCCTGTTTCGGACCGGTGAACATCCGCTGGTAGGTGATCAGGATGTACAGCGCGGCGAGGATGATGCCGAGCGTGGCGATCACGCCGGCCACCGGGTAGCGCTGGAAGGTGCCCACCAGCACCAGGAACTCGCTGATGAAGCTCGACAACCCGGGCAGGGCCAGCGAGGACAGACCGGCCATCAGGAACGCGCCCGCGAGCAGCGGGGTCGAGCGCTGCAGGCCGCCGTAGTCGCCGATCGCCGCCGACCCGCGCCGGCCGATGAGCATGCCGGCGACCAGGAACAGCGCTGCAGTCGAGAACCCGTGGTTGACCATGTACAGCGCCGAGCCGGACTGCCCGGTCTTCGTCATCGCGAAGATGCCCAGCACGATGAACCCGAAGTGCGAGATCGAGGTGTAGGCGATCAGGCGCATCAGGTTGCTCTGGCCGATGGCCAGCAGCGCGCCGTAGAGCACCGAGATCACGGCGAGCACCATGACCACCGGGGCGGCCCAGCGGCTGGCGTTGGGGAACAACGGCAGGCACAGGGTGATCATCCCGAAGGTGCCGACCTTGTCCAGGACGCCGACCAGCAGGACGGCGACCGACGGCGGGGCCTCGCTCGCGGCGTCCGGCAACCAGGTGTGCACCGGCCACATCGGGGCCTTCACCGCGAAGGCGAAGAAGAAGCCGAGGAACATCAACCGCTCGGCCACCCCGGGGCTGAGGCCCAGGTCGGCGGGGAACACCCCGGTCAGGTTGGTGGTCAGGAAGCCCTGCGGCCCACCGGGACCCTGGTGGTAGAGGCCGATCACGGCGACCAGCATGACCAGGCCACCGAGCAGGCTGTAGAGCAGGAACTTCACCGCGGCGTAGCGGCGCTGGGCGCCACCGAACTGCCCGATCAGGAAGTACACCGGGATCAGCATGGCCTCGAAGACCACGTAGAACAGGAACACGTCCCGCGCCGCGAACACGGCGATCATGAACGTCTCGAGCACCAGCACCAGGGCGAAGAAGTTGCGCGCGGCGTTGCCGCGGTAGTCCTTCCACGCGGCGAGCACGCAGATGGGCACCAGGATCGCCGACAGCAGCACCATCACCAGGGCGATGCCGTCGACACCCACGGCGTAGGTGGCGCCGATCTGAGGAATCCAGGAGTGGTTCTCGGCGAACTGGTAGCGCTCGGCGTGGCTCACGTCGAACTGCAGCGCCATCGCCAGACCGAGCACGAAGACGGCCAGCGAGATGGCGAGCGCCACCACGCGGGCGATCTGGTCGCGACCGTTGGGCAGCACCCAGACGATCACCGCGCCGATCAGCGGCAGCAGACCCATGATGGTCAGCCAGGGCATGTCAGACCTTCCCTCTCTCCACCAGCTCCACCATCAGACCCGCCATCAAACTCGCACCGCCAGCACCCCGAGCAGCAGCACGACCACGCCGCCCAGGACGGACGCCGCATACGAGCGCACCATGCCGGACTGCCAGCGACGCAACCGGCCACCCAGCCCGCCGACACCGGCCGCCAGGCCACCGACCGCGCCGTCCACGCCCTTGCTGTCGGTGAAGACCAGCGAGCGGGTCAGGTACTGGCCGGGACGCATGAACAGCGCCTCGTTGATGTCGTCCTGGTACAGGTCGCGACGCGCGGCACGGGTGGCCCAGGTGCCCCGCGGCGCGGTCTGCGGCACCTCGGCCTGCCAGTACTGCCGCCAGGCCAGGAAGACGCCGACCGCGACCAGCACCAGCGTGAGCGCCATCAGCGGGTACTTGGCGATCACCGGGTCGTGCTCCTCGACGGCACCGGTCACCGGCTCGAGCCAGTCGTGGAACCGGCCACCCACGAACAGGAAGCCGCCCAGGAACACCGACCCCAGGGCCAGGACGATCATCGGCGCGGTCATCAGCGTCGGCGACTCGTGCGGGTGGGCCTCCTGCGGCCAGCGCTTGCGGCCCTGGAAGGTCATGAAGAACAGCCGCGACATGTAGAACGCGGTGATTCCGGCGCCGATCAGGGTGGCCAGGCCGAAGACCCAGGGACGCCATCCCTCGCCGGTGGCGAAGGCGGTCTCGATGATGCCGTCCTTGCTGAAGAAGCCGGAGAACGGCGGGACGCCGAGGATCGCCAGCCAGCCGAGGCCGAAGGTGATCCAGGTGGTCTTCATCGCCCCGGACAGGTTGCCGAACCGGCGCATGTCGACCGAGTCGTTCATGCCGTGCATCACCGAACCGGCACCGAGGAACATGCCGGCCTTGAAGAAGCCGTGGGTCAGCAGGTGCATGATCGCGAACACGTAGCCGATGCCGCCCAGGCCGGCGGCCAGCATCATGTACCCGATCTGGCTCATGGTGGACGCCGCGAGCGCCTTCTTGATGTCGTCCTTGGCGCAGCCGACGGTCGCCCCGTAGAGCAACGTGATGGCGCCGACGATCACCACGGCGAGCTGAGCGTTGGGCGCGGCCTCGAAGATCGCGCCGCTGCGCACCACCAGGTAGACGCCGGCGGTCACCATGGTCGCGGCGTGGATCAGCGCCGAGACCGGCGTCGGGCCGGCCATGGCGTCCCCCAGCCAGGCCTGCAGCGGGAACTGCGCCGACTTGCCGCAGGCGCCGAGCAGCAGGGCCAGCCCGATCCACGTGGTCGCGGTGGTCGAGGCCTCCGCCGCGTGCGGCAGCACCTGCGCGTAGCTGACGGTGCCGAACGTGGCGAACATGATCATGATGGCGACGGACAGCCCGAAGTCACCGACCCGGTTCATCACGAACGCCTTCTTGGCCGCCGTGGCGTAGACCGGGTTCTGGTTCCAGAACCCGATCAGCAGGTAGGAGGCCAGACCGACGCCCTCCCAGCCGACGTAGAGGAGGGCGTAGGAGTTCGCCAGCACCAGCAGCAGCATCGAGGCCACGAACAGGTTCAGGTAGGCGAAGAACCGCCGCCGGTCCGCATCGTGCTCCATGTAGGCCACGGAGTAGACGTGGATCAGCGAGCCGACGAACGTGATCAGCAGCACGAAGGCGATCGACAGCGGGTCGAGCAGCATGCCGGCGTCGAGTGTGAAGCCACCGGTCGGCATCCAGCTGAACAGCGTCAGGTCACGCGCCCGCTCCTCCGGGGCCAACGACCGCAGGTCGAGGAACAGCAGCGCCCCGTAGAGGAACGCGCCCCACGAGGCCAGGACGGCGAGCCAGTGGCCCCAGGCGTCGGTCTTGCGGCCGCCGAGCAGCAGCACCGCGGCACCGGCCAGGGGCAGCGCGACCAGCAACCAGGCGTTGTGCTGCAGGGCACCCTCGGCCGCGGCGATCGCCGCGCGCGAAGTGCCTTCCGCCAGTAGGTGAGACACGATCCGCCTCTCAGTACTTCAGCAGGTTGGCGTCGTCGACCGAGGCCGAGCGGCGGGTCCGGAAGATGGACATGATGATCGCCAGACCGACCACGACCTCCGCGGCCGCGACGAGCATCACGAACAGCGCGATCACCTGACCGCTGATGTCCCCGTGCATCCGCGCGAAGGTGACGAAGGCGAGGTTGGTGGCGTTGAGCATCAGCTCCACGCCCATGAACACGATGATCGCGTTGCGCCGCACCAGGACCGTCGTGGCCCCGAGCGAGAACAGCACCGCCGACAGGTACAACCACCAGTCGAGAGTCACGGCTCACTCACCCTTTCCGGAGGCGTCAGACCCTGACCCCGAACCCGACCCTGACCCCGACTCCGGCGCGGACGGCGCCAGGTCGAACGGGTCCTCGATCTCGGCCAGCACCGTGGTGACCTCGCCGGCCCGCTCTGACGTCGGGCGCATCTGGCCGCGCGCGGTGAGCACCCGCGAGACCGACAGCTCGCTCGGCGTCCCGTCGGGCAGCAGGGCGGGGGTGTCGACCGCGTTGTGCCGGGCGAAGACGCCGGGGGCCGGCAGCGGAGCCTTGACGATGCCCTCGCGGATCCGGCGCTCGGACTGCTCGCGCTGGGTCGCCCGGGGCACCAACCGCTCGCGGTGAGCCAGGATCATCGCCCCCAGCGCCGCGGTGATCAGCAGCGCCCCGGTGACCTCGAAGGCGAACACGTAGCTGCCGAAGATGTCCCCCGCCAGTGCCCCGAGGTTGCCCTCGGCATTGACGTCGTCCAGGCCCACCGGCTTGGCGAACGTGACCCCGGCCAGGCCCGAGATCAGCAGCACCACCAGGCCCAGGCCCAGCAGGACGGCGGCCACCCGCTGCCCCTTGATGGTCTCGACCAGGGAGTCGGAGGAGTCGACGCCGACCAGCATCAGGACGAACAGGAAGAGCATCATCACGGCGCCGGTGTAGACGAAGATCTGGACGCCGCCGAGGAACGCCGCCTGCTGAGCGAAATAGACCATGCCCAGGCAGATCATCACCAGCGCCATGCAGAGTGCCGCGTGCACCGCCTTCTTGGCCAGCAGGAGGCCGAGGCCGCCGAGCACCATCAGCGGTGCCACCACCCAGAACAGGGCCGTTTCGCCGCCGCTCACGAGGTCACCTCCGTGCGCCGGTCGCCGGCGTCCTCGTCGTCCTCACCGCGCCGAGCCGAGACCCAGTCGCGCTGCTCGTCCACGGCACCGGTGACGCTGCCCTGGTAGTAGTTGCGCTCGGTGGTGCCCGGCACCATCGGGTGAGGCGCCTCGAGCATGCCGTCGAGCAGCGGGCCGAGCAGGTCCTGCTTCTCGTAGATCATCTCGCCGCGGCTGGACCCGGCCAGCTCGTACTCGTTGGTCATGGTCAGCGCGCGCGTCGGGCAGGCCTCGATGCAGAGCCCGCAGAAGATGCAGCGCAGGTAGTTGATCTGGTAGACGCGGCCGTACCGCTCACCGGGTGAGAACCGCTCCTCCTCGGTGTTGTCCGCGCCCTCGACGTAGATGGCATCCGCCGGGCAGGCCCAGGCGCACAGCTCGCAGCCGATGCACTTCTCCAGGCCGTCCGGGTGCCGGTTGAGCTGGTGACGGCCGTGGAACCGCGGCTGAGTCGGCACCTTCTCGTCCGGGTAGTACTCGGTGACCGGCTTGCGGAACATCTCCTTGAAGGTGACGCCGAAGCCGGCGATGGCGGACAGCCACCCCCCGCGCTCGCGCGGGTCGGCGACGCCCTCGCCGCCTGCGGTGCGATCAGCCACCGTGAACCTCCTCGTCTGCCTCACCTGCGGCGGCCAGAGCCGGCCGCAGGGGGTCGTCGTCGCGGCCGTTGCTGCGGATCAGCCGCTGGCCGGGCAGCGCCGGCACCGGGAAGCCGCCGGCGAACGGGTCGACCTCCTCCTCCGGGGTGACGTGCCGCGCGGCGTCCCGCCGTTCGGCCCGGTCGACCGCGGTGAGCAACGCACCGAAGATCACCACCAGCAGAGCGGCACCGACCCCGAGCAACACCAGCCGCTGGACGCCGGTCGCCCCGACCGAGGCCGAGTTCGCCGCGCGCCAGAACGAGACCGCCACGATCCAGACCAGTGCGACCGGGATCAGCACCTTCCAGCCGAAGCGCATGAACTGGTCGTAGCGCAACCGGGGCAGGGTGCCACGCAGCCAGATGAAGAAGAAGATGAAGCCGAGCAGCTTGCCGATGAACCAGAGCATCGGCCACCAGCCCTCGTTCAACATGCCGCCCCCGATGGCCGACAGCGGCCACGGGGCCCGCCACCCGCCGAGGAACAACGTGGTGGCGATCGCCGAGACGGTGATCATGTTGATGTACTCGGCGAGGAAGAACAGGGCGAACTTGAGCGAGGAGTACTCGGTGTGGAAGCCACCGACCAGCTCGCCCTCGGCTTCGGGCAGGTCGAACGGTGCCCGGTTGGTCTCGCCGACCATCGCGATCACGTAGATCACGAACGCCACCGGCAACTGCACGATGAACCAGGACGGCATCGTGAGGTCCAGGCCGAGGATGTGCCGAACGGCACCGTGTTCCTGGGCCGCCACGATCGCCGAGGTCGACATCGAGCCGGAGTAGAGGAACACGCTGATCAGCGCCAGGCCCATCGCGATCTCGTACGAGATCACCTGGGCCGAGGACCGCAGCCCACCCAGCAGCGGGTAGGTCGAGCCGGACGACCAGCCCGCCAGCACGATGCCGTAGACCCCCACCGCGGCGACGGCCAGCACGAACAGCACGGCGATCGGCAGGTCGGTCAGCTGCAGCGGAGTGACGATGTCGGTGAACGGGATCCGTGCCTGCGGACCGAACGGGATCACCGAGAACGACACGAAGCAGGTGATCGCCGAGATGATCGGCGCCAGGATGAAGACCAGCCGGTCGACCGCCTTCGGGATGATGTCCTCTTTCAGGGCCAGCTTCACGCCGTCGGCCAGACCCTGGATCAGCCCGAACGGGCCGACCCGGTTGGGGCCGGGACGCGACTGCATCCGCGCGACGACGCGGCGCTCACCCCAGATCGTCAGCAGGGTGAGCAGCACCAGGAAGACGAAGATGAACAGCGCCTTCCCGAACACCACCCAGCCGTTGTCGTGGCTGAAGTCGGCGGCAGGACCCTCCGCCGTCAGACCTTCCGCCGTCAGCGCTGCGCTCAGGATGCTCATGACTGCTCACCCGTCCCCGCGGTCGCGGCCACTGGTCGAAGGGACACCACGGCGCCGGCGTCGACGCCCAGATCGGCCCGCACCGTGCAGCCGGGCGAGTTGGTCGGCAACCAGACCACCCGGTCGGGCATCTCGGTGATCACCACCGGAACGGTGATCCACCCCGCCTCGGTCGAGACGGTGACATCCGCGCCGTCGCTCACCCCGGCCTCGGCCGCGGTGGCCGCGGACATCCGCGCCACGGCCCGGTGGGCGGTCCCGGCCAGGTGCGCCTCGCCGTCCTGGCCTCGGCCGTCGTCCAGCAGCAGGGCCCAGGTGGCCAGCGCCGCGGTGCCGGCGGCCGGCTGCGGCGGCCGGCCCGCCGGAGCCATCGGGGACGGCGCGTGCAGCCCGTCCCAGGTGTCCAGCGAGGCGATCTCGCTGCGCACCTGCTCGATGCTGCGCAACCCGAGGACGACGCCCATCGCGTCGGCCACCATCTCGAGCACCCGGAAATCCGACAACGCAGCGCCGGGCAGGGCACGCTCGAACGGACGCCAGCGACCCTCCCAGTTCACGAAGGTGCCGGCCTTCTCGGTGACCGGCGCCACCGGCAGCACCACGTCGGCGCGCTGGGTGACCTCACTGCTGCGCACCTCGAGGCTGACCAGGAAGCCGACCGTGTCCAATGCCTTGCGGGCCAGCTCGGGCCGGGGCAGGTCACGAGGGTCGACCCCGCCGACCACCAGGCCGGCGAGCTCGCCACGAGCGGCGGCGGTGACGATCCCGGTGGTGTCGCGCCCGACGGCGGTCGGCAGACCCTCGACGCCCCAGGCTGCGGCCAGGTCGACCCGCGCCGTGGGGTCGTTCACCGGACGGCCACCGGCCATCAGGTTCGGCAGCGCACCGGCCTCGACCGCACCGCGCTCACCGGCCCGGCGCGGCACCCAGGCCAGCCGTGCCCCGGTCGCCTTGGCCAGGTCGAGCGCCGCGGTCAGCGCCCCGGGGACGGCGGCCAGCCGCTCGCCCACCAGGATCACCGCACCCATGCCACGCAAGGCCTGCCCGGCGTCCGTGACCACCTGCGGCACCTCGGCAGAGCCCACGCCGGCCCGCTGACCGGCACCGGCGATCGCCGAGATCACCTCGGTCTCGGTGCCGGGCGCCGACATCAGCAACCGCCCGTTGAGCTTGCCCAAGCCGCGGCTCGCCCAGGGCGCCACCGAGAACACCGCGAGCTTGGCCCCGGGCCGGGTGGTCGCCGCCTTGCGCAGCCGCAGGAAGACGATCGGCGACTCCTCCTCGGGCTCGAACCCGAGCAGCAGTACCGCCGGCGCGGTCTCGAGCTCGCGGTAGGTCGGGCCCATCGCCCGGCCGGCCACGGCGTGCGCCAGGAAGTGCGCCTCCTCGACCGAGTGCGGCCGGGCGCGCATGTCGATGTCGTTGGTGTGCAACGCCACCCGGGCGAACTTGCCGTAGGCGTAGGCGTCCTCGACGGTCACCCGACCGCCGACCAGGACGCCGACCCCGCCGTTGGCGGCGGCCGCGGCCAGGCCCCGAGCGGCGACGTCCAACGCTTCCGGCCACGAGGCGACCCGCAGCTCACCGGTCTCGGCGTCGCGCACCATCGGGTGCTCGAGCCGATCCGGCGCGGTGGTCCAGGTGAAGGCCCAGCGGCCCTTGTCGCAGTTCCAGTCCTCGTTGACCGCCGGGTCCTCGAGGGCGAGGCGGCGGGTGACCGTGCCCCGGCGGTGGTCGACGCGCAGCGCACACCCGCTGGCGCAGTGCTCGCACACGCCCGGGGTCGAGACCAGGTCGAACGGCCGCGCCCGGAACCGGTAGGCGGCGCCGGTGAGTGCCCCGACCGGGCAGATCTGCACCGTGTTGCCGGAGAAGTAGCTGGCGAACGGCTGGCCGCTCTCGGTGATAGCCGCATCGCCGGTGGTGGTGAAGCCCAGCACCTCCGGCGAGAAAGTGCCGATCTGCTGGTTGGCGCCGCGCATCTGCAGGTCGATGAACGGATCGCCCGCGATCTCCTTGGAGAACCGGGTGCAGCGCTGGCACAGGATGCAGCGCTCGCGGTCGAGCAGCACCTGGGTCGAGATCCGGATCGGCTTGGCGAAGGTGCGCTTGACGTCGACGAAGCGCGACTCGGACCGCCCGTTGGCCAGGGCCTGGTTCTGCAGCGGGCACTCCCCGCCCTTGTCGCACACCGGGCAGTCCAGCGGGTGGTTGACCAGCAGGAACTCCATGATCCCGCGCTGGGCCTTCTCGGCCACCGGCGAGGTCTGCTGGGTGCGCACCACCATGCCGGGGGTGCACTCCATCGCGCACGAGGCCTGCGGCTTGGGCATCGGCCGCGGCGTGCCGTCCGGCCCGGGGGTGGCCACCTCGACCAGGCACTGGCGGCAGGCGCCCGCCGGGGCCAGGGCCGGGTGGTCGCAGAACCGCGGGATGGCGATCCCCAGCTGCTCGGCGGCCCGGATGATCAGCGTGCCCTTGGGCACGCTCACCTGGACGTCGTCGATGGTCAGCGTGACCAGGTCCGGCGCGGCCGCCTGCGGCTGACCGGAGGAGTTGGCAGTCACGGTCATCGGGCGTTCGCTCCCTGGAAGAGGGCGGACCGAGCGGGATCGAACGGGCAACCGCCCTCGGTCACATGGCGGAGGTACTCGTCCCGGAAGTACTTGATGGACGACATCACCGGGCTGGTCGCGCCGTCCCCGAGGGCGCAGAACGAGCGGCCCAGCAGGTTGTCACACACGTCGAGCAGGGTGTCGAGGTCCTCCTGGGTGCCCTGGCCGCGCTCGAGCCGGTGCAGCACCTGGACCATCCAGTAGTTGCCCTCGCGACACGGGGTGCACTTGCCGCAGGACTCGTGCTTGTAGAACTCGATCCAGCGCTCGACCGCCCGCACCACGCAGGTGGTCTCGTCGAAGATCTGCAGTGCCCGGGTGCCGAGCATCGACCCCGCGGCCCCGACCGACTCGAAGTCCAGCGGGGTGTCGAGGTGCTCCTCGGTGAACAGCGGCGTGGAGGAACCACCCGGCGTCCAGAACTTCAGCTTGTGCCCACCGCGGACGCCGCCGGCCATGGCCAGCAGCTCGCGCAGCGTGATGCCCAGCGGGGCCTCGTACTGGCCGGGCCGGGTGACGTGACCGGACAGCGAGAAGAACCCGAAGCCGGTCGAGCGCTCGGTGCCCATCGACTTGAACCACTCGGAGCCGCCGGTGACGATCGACGGCACGCTGGCGATCGACTCCACGTTGTTGATCACCGTCGGGCGGGCGTACAGGCCCGCGACCGCCGGGAACGGCGGCTTCAGCCGGGGCTGGCCGCGCCGTCCCTCGAGCGAGTCGAGCAGCGCGGTCTCCTCGCCACAGATGTAGGCACCGGCACCGGCGTGGACGACGACGTCGAGGTCGAAGCCCGAGCCGAGGATGTTGTCGCCGATGTAGCCCTTGGCCTTCGCCTCGGCGACGGCGTTCAGCAGCCGGCGATAGACGTGCACGACCTCACCGCGCAGGTAGATGAACGCCTTGTGGCACCCGATGGCGTAGCTGGTGATGATCACGCCCTCGATCAGCGCCTGCGGGTTGGCGAGCATCAGCGGGATGTCCTTGCAGGTGCCCGGCTCGGACTCGTCGGCGTTGACCACCAGGTAGCGCGGCCCGCCGTCGGGCTTGGGCAGGAAGGACCACTTCATGCCGGTGGGGAAGCCGGCGCCGCCTCGGCCGCGCAGCCCGGAGTCCTTCACCTCGGTGATCACCGCGGCGGGATCCATGGCCAGGGCCTTGCGCAACGCCGAGTACCCGCCGTGCCGCTCGTAGGCGGCCAGCGTGAAGGAGTCCCGCTCGTCCCAGTGCGCTGACAGCACCGGGGTCAACGTGGTCGCCACGACTCAGCCCTCCTTGGTGGCCGGCGGCGCCGTCCAGTTGTTGCGCTGGGCGAGCAGGGTGCCCTCGAGCGTCGGCCCGCCGCCCTGCACCCCTTCGGTCGCGCGGCCGTCCGGGAAGCCGGCCAACACCCGGGAGACCTCCTTGAAGGTGCAGACCTTGGCGGCCCCACGGGTCGGCGCGACGTCGCGGCCCGAGCGCAGGTCGTCGACCAGGCCCTTGGCCGAGGTGGGGGTCTGGTTGTCGAAGAACTCCCAGTTGACCATCACCACCGGCGCGTAGTCGCAGGCCGCGTTGCACTCGACCCGCTCGAGGGTGATCGCGCCGTCCGGCGTGGTCTGGTCGTGACCGACGCCCAGGTGCTCGGCGAGCTCGTCGAAGATGGCGTCGCCGCCCATCACCGCGCACAGCGTGTTGGTGCACACCCCGACGGTGTAGGTGCCGTTGGGGTGGCGCTTGTACTGGGAGTAGAAGGTGGCGACGGCGGCCACCTGCGCGGTGGTCAGGTCGAGCTGCTCGGCGCAGAACGCGATGCCGTCGGAGCTGACGAAGCCCTCCTCGCTCTGCACCAGGTGCAGCATCGGCAGCAGCGCCGAACGCGGCACCGGGTACCGGGCGATGATCGCCTGGGCGTCGGCGACGAGCCGTTCCCTGGCCTCGGCTGAGATCGACATCAGCGGTCCACGCCTCCCATGACGGGGTCCAGAGAGGCCACGGCGGCGATCACGTCGGCGATCTGCGATCCCTCGCACACGGCGGCCACGGCCTGCAGGTTGACGAACGACGGGTCACGGAAGTGCGCCCGGTACGGCCGGGTGCCGCCGTCCGAGACCAGGTGACAGGCGAGCTCGCCGCGGGCCGATTCGACCGCCGAGTAGACCTGCCCCGCCGGCACCCGGAAGCCCTCGGTGACCAGCTTGAAGTGGTGGATCAGGGCCTCCATCGAGCTGCCCATGATCTCGCGGATGTGGTTCAGGCTGTTGCCCATGCCGTCGCCGCCGACGGCCAGCTGCGCCGGCCAGGCGATCTTGGCGTCGCCCACCATCACCGGCTGGCCGTCCAGGCCCACCAGACGGTCGACACACTGCTCGACGATCCGCAGCGACTGCTTCATCTCCTCGATGCGGATCCGCAGCCGGCCGTAGGCGTCACAGGTGTCCCAGGTCGGCACCTCGAAGTCGTAGGTCTCGTAGCCGCAGTACGGCTCGGACTTGCGCAGGTCGTGCGGCAGACCCGTCGAGCGCAGCACGGGGCCGGTGATGCCCAGCGCGATGCACCCGGTCAGGTCGAGGTAGCCGACGTCGACCAGCCGGCCGCGCACGATCGGGTTCTCGTTCGACAGCTTCTCGATGTCGGCGATGCCGCGGTACAGGTCGGGCAGCGTGACCCGGATCCGGTCGAGCGCACCGGGCGGGATGTCCTGCGCCAGACCGCCGGGGCGGATGTAGGCGTGGTTCATGCGCAACCCGGTGATCAGCTCGAACAGCTGCAGCACCCGCTCGCGCTCGCGGAACCCGACGGTCATCACCGTCAGGGCGCCGATCTCCATGCCGCCGGTGGCGAGCGCCACCAGGTGGGAGGAGACCCGGTTGAGCTCCATCATCAGCACCCGGATGACGCTGGCCCGCTCGGGGACGTCGTCGGTGATGCCGAGCAGCTTCTCGACCCCGAGGCAGTACGCCGTCTCCTGGAAGAGCGGGGTGAGGTAGTCCATGCGGGTGCAGAAGGTCACGCCCTGGGTCCAGGTGCGGAACTCCATGTTCTTCTCGATGCCGGTGTGCAGGTAGCCGATGCCGCAGCGGGCCTCGGTCACCGTCTCGCCGTCGATCTCGAGGATCAGCCGGAGCACGCCGTGGGTCGAGGGGTGTTGCGGACCCATGTTGACGACGATGCGCTCCTCGCCCAGGCTCGCGGCCTCCTCGGCGATCTCGCTCCAGTCGCCGCCGGTGGCGTTGAACACCCGGGCGTCGCCGTCGTTCGACTCGTCGCCCGCACCGCCGGTGGCGTGCACGGGGTCGTGCTGAGCGGTCTGGCTCATCAGCTGTACGACCTCCTCGTGTCGGGCGGCGGGATACTCGCACCCTTGTATTCCACTGGGATGCCACCCAGCGGGTAGTCCTTGCGCTGCGGGTGACCGGGCCAGTCGTCCGGCATCTCGATCCGGGTGAGTGCCGGGTGGCCGTCGAAGATGATCCCGAAGAAGTCCCAGACCTCGCGCTCGTGCCAGTCCGCGGTCGGGTAGAGCGCCACCGCCGAGGGCAGGTGCGGGTCGGCGTCCGGGCAGGTGACCTCGAGCCGCACCCGACGGTTGTGGGTGATCGAGAGCAGGTGGTACAGCCCGTGCAGCTCGCGGCCGGTGTCGTGCGGGTAGTGCACGCCGCTGACGCTGACGCACATCTCGAACCGCAGGTCCGGGTCGTCGCGCAGCGCGGCGAGGACGGCGAGCAGGTGCTCGCGCCGCACGTGCAGCGTGAGCTCGTCGCGGTCGACGATCACCTTCTCGACCGCCTGGCCGGCGGCGTCCTCACCGAGCACGGTGACCAGGGTGTCGGTCACCTCGTCGAAGTAGGAGCCGTACGGCCGCGGGGACGGCGCCGGCATGGTGACGGTGCGCACCAGGCCGCCGTAGCCCGAGGTGTCGCCCGAGCCGTGGACGCCGAACATGCCGGTGCGGGTGCCGATCACCTCGGCGGTGGCGTCGGTGGTGGCCGGGACGCCGGGGGCGCTCGCGCCGGCAGCGGTGTTGGTGGTGGTGTCAGCGGTCTGATCGCTCACCGCAGCAGACCCTTCATCTGGGAGGTGGGCACGGCGGCCATCGCGGCCTCCTCGGCGGCCCGGGCCGCCTCGACCCGGTTCACGCCCAGCGGCATGGCCTGGATCTTGTCGTGCAGGGTGAGGATGGCGTTCATCAACATCTCCGGTCGCGGCGGGCAGCCCGGCAGGTAGATGTCGACGGGCACGATGTGATCGCAGCCCTGCAGGATCGCGTAGTTGTTGAACATGCCGCCGGACGACGCGCACGCGCCCATCGACAGCACCCACTTCGGCTCGACCATCTGGTCGTAGATCTGCCGCATCACCGGGGCCATCTTCTGGCTGACCCGGCCGGCGACGATCATCAGGTCCGCCTGGCGCGGCGAGGCCCGGAAGACCTCCATGCCGAAGCGGGCCAGGTCGTACTTGGGACCACCGGTGGCCATCATCTCGATGGCGCAGCAGGCCAGACCGAAGGTCGCCGGCCACAGCGAACTCTTGCGCATGTAGCCGGCCAGCACCTCGACCGTCGTCAGCAGGAAGCCGCTGGGCAGCTTCTCCTCGATTCCCATTCGACCTCTCCGTCCGAACCTGCGCGCGCGTCGTCCTGTGGTGGGGGCTCCGGGTCTCCCGGGGTTACCGGATCAGTCCCACTCCAGACCGCCGCGACGCCACACGTAGGCATAGGCGACGAACACCGTGACCATGAACAGCACCATCTCGATCAGCGCGAACAGCCCCAGGCGGTCGAAGGCGACCGCGAACGGGATCAGGAACACGCTCTCGATGTCGAAGACGATGAAGAGCATCGCCACGAGGTAGTACTTGATCGGGAAGCGCCCGCCCCCGGCGGCGTGCGGCGTCGGTTCGATGCCGCACTCGTAGGCGTCGAGCTTGGCCCGGTTGTAGCGCTTGGGACCGGCCAGCGCCCCCGCGCCGACGGAGAACACGGCGAACGCGGCCGCGATCGCTGCCAGAACCAGGATCGGCACGTAGGGACTCACGCGCGTTCCCTTTCCTCTCGTCGGCCGGATCGGGTCCGGCGGTGGTGCTCTGCCCTTGCGACACACCTCCACCGAACGGTGGAGGTCGACTCCGGGGCGTCACGCTGTGATGCAGCTCGGCCCCATCCTAGGGGGCCGGGCCACCGGCCTTGGGATGCGGCGTGCCACGTCGCGACGCACGAGGTCATGTGCATTTGTGAACGATTTCACGAGTCGTTGCGGGGCGAGCATACGGGGACCGGTCCGGCGGTTCGCGCACGCCCCGCGTGGTGATCGGTCGAACGGAGGGGACGTCGCCGCGAACGTGCCCGTGGCCAGGCCGAACGGCCCTGGCGATCATGATCACCTTCAAGGGGCACTCTGCCGCCAGCGGAGGGGTGCGGATCGCCCGCTGAACATGATCGGTCGACACCCGATGCGTCCCAAGCCTGCACAGCGATCTTCGTCCCGACGACGCCGCGGAGATCACCGCGCGTGGATCCGGTGGTGCGAGGGCGATGACTCAGGGGCGGGTGGCGCGGTGCAACGCCACGATGCCGCCGCTGAGATTGCGGTAGGCGACGTCGTCCCATCCGGCCCCGCGGATCAGTGCGGCGAGGGCGAGCTGGTCGGGCCAGGCCCGGATCGACTCGGCGAGGTAGGTGTAGGAGTCCGGGCTGGACGAGACCGTCCGGGCCACAGCCGGCAGCAGCCGCATCAGGTACCCGCCGTAGACCGCGCGGAACGGCGCCCACGACGGGTGCGAGAACTCGCAGATCACCAGTCGGCCACCGTGGCGGCTGACCCGGCGCAGCTCGACCAGTGCCGCCTCGGTGTCGACCACGTTGCGCAGACCGAACGAGATGGTCACCGCATCGAAGACGCCGTCGGCGAACGGCAGGTGCAGCGCGTCCCCGGCCACGAAGGACAGCCCGGGGTTGCGCTGCGCCCCGGCCTTGAGCATGCCGAGAGAGAAATCACAGGACACCACGTGCGCCCCGGCGTCGACGAAGGGCTCGCTCGAGGTGCCGGTGCCCGCGGCCAGGTCGAGTACCCGCTCGCCGGGACGCACGTCGAGCGCCCGGCGCACCTGCTCACGCCAACGCCGATCCTGGCGCAGCGAGAGCACGCTGTTGGTGTGGTCGTAGCGCGGGGCTACCTCGTCGAACATGGCTGCGACCTCGTGCGGCTGCTTGTCCAGGTTGGCGCGGGGCATGGTCGAGATGGTCGCATCCCCCACCCTCGGTCGCAGCATCCGCCCCGAGATCCGGCCAGGATGACGGACGCGCCACGAGCACCGTTGGCGGCGCCGTACCCTGGTGAGGCGATGACCACCGACCCTGTCGGTGTGCCCCTCGTGGTGCGCACCCTGCCGCTGAGCGACCCCGGGCCGCTGCTGGCGCTGCTCCCCCGGACGGCGCCCCTGGCCTGGGTGCGCCGTGGCGAGGGAATCGTCGGGTGGGGCAGCGTGGCACGGATCGAGCTGCCGCCCGGACGCCTCGAGAACTCTCCGCTGCACCTGGCCGACCGAGTGTGGTCCGATCTGGTCGCCCATGCCCTGGTGCGCGACGTCGTCGGACTGCCCGGTTCGGGGTTGGTGGCCTTCGGGTCGTTCAGCTTCTCCACCACCTCGCCCGCCGGCGCCGTCCTGGTCGTGCCCGAGGTCGTGGTCGGACACCGGGCCGGGCAGTGGTGGCTGACGACGGCCAGTGCCGGGGGGCTGCCGCCGCCGCCCGAACTGCCGGACGTCGAACCGGTCACCTCCCCCGGGGAGGTCTCGTTCGCCGATGGTGCGCTGGGTGCCACCCAGTGGGCCGGGGCGGTCGCCGAGGCGATCGAGGCGATTGCCGCCGGGCAGGTCGACAAGGTGGTGCTGGCCCGCGACATGGAGGCCCGCACCGAGCAGGAGATCGACCCGCGGTGGCCGCTGCGCCGGTTGGCCGAGCGCTACCCCGGGTGCTTCACCTTCAGCGTCGACGGTCTGATCGGGGCGACGCCCGAACTGCTGGTGCGGCGCGAGAAGGGCCTGGTCACCTCACGGGTGCTGGCCGGCACCATCCGGCGCACCGGGGACGACGCCCGCGACCTGTCGCTGGCGGCCTCGCTGGCGCGATCCAGCAAGGACCTCGAGGAACACGAGTACGCCGTGCGTTCGGTGGCCGACGCGCTCACCCCGCACTGCACGTCGACGAACGTGCCCGAGTCACCGTTCGTGTTGCACCTGGCGAACGTGATGCACCTGGCCACCGACGTCACCGGAGTGCTGGCCGACGCGTCGTCCTCGCTGGCGCTGGCCGAGGCCCTGCACCCGTCGGCGGCCGTGTGCGGTACCCCCACCGAGGACGCCGCCGACCTGATCGATCGCCTCGAGGGCATGGACCGCGGCCGCTATGCCGGTCCGGTCGGCTGGATCGACGCCGAGGGGGACGGCGAGTGGGGCCTGGCGCTGCGCTGTGGCCACCTCGACCCGGCCGACCCGCACAGCATCCGGCTGTTCGCCGGCTGCGGCATCGTCGCGGGTTCGGACCCCGAGGCCGAGCTGGCCGAGTCGGTCGCCAAGCTGGTGCCGATGCGGGACGCACTGGCCACCTGAGACACGTGGTGTGGGCTCACACGTCCGCGAGGGTCGGACCGCGTTCGTCGTCCTGGCGCTCATGATCACGGTCACGGGGAGTTCTGCCCCCGGAAGGTGGGTGTGAACTGCCCTCTGGCGGTGACCAGGTGGCGGTTCCCCTGTGGCCATCCCACACTCATGATCACGTTGAAGATCACGGTGAAGGATTTGTGCCGACGTGAAGATCACGTTGAGGGATGCGTCTGCACGAACCTCACGGATTCCTTCACCGTGATCTTCAACGTGATCAAGGGTTGGGCGGGGTAGGCGCCAGCTGGGCACGAACGATCGCTGGGACGTCGCGAGCAGCGTCGTGCACGGCCGTGCGAACAGCGTGGTGGACGGCGTCGCGGATCTCGGCGTGACGGGCGCGCAGGGTGGCCCGGTCGGCGGGGACCTCGACCACGCTGAGGCCCGGATCGGGTTGCGCCAGAAGCGCTTCGGCCTCACCGATGGTATCGACCCGGTGATGCCGGACGGCGTAGCCGCGGCACAGCGCGGCCAGGTCGGCGGCGTGCGGGGTGCCGAACAACATCTCGAACCGATCGCGCTCGTCGGCGTCACGCTCGGCCAGCTCGCCGTACTCGAGCATCGAGAAGATGCCGCCGCCGGCGTCGTTCAGCACCACGATCTGCAGCTGGGGACGCACCTGCCCGAGCGGCACCAGCAGGGCACCGACGTCGTGCAGGAACGCCAGGTCCCCCACCAGGGCGCGCGTCGGCCGGCCCGACGCGAGCGCGTAACCCATTGCGGTGGAAAGGGTTCCGTCGATCCCGGCGAGGCCGCGGTTGGCCAGTAGCAGCGCGCCGTCCGGCAGCGTGCCCCCGGCCAGATCGAGGTCCCGGATCGGATTGCTGGCGGCCGCGATCAAGCTCTCCCCCGGACGCAGCGCCCGCACCAGGGCCCGCGCCAGCGCCGGACCACTCGGGGCGGGCTCGGCGTCCAGCACCTGGTCGAGGGCCCGCCGGGCGGCCCGGTCGGCGACCGCCCACTGGCGTGCCCAGGGGTGGTCGAGACCCTCGGGGTCGGGATCGACGCGCACCAGCTGCGCCCGCTGGACCGGCCGCGGTGGCACCGGCCAGTCCGGGTGCGGCGAGACGAGCACCACCTCGACGTCCTCGCGGGCCAGCAACCGGGCCACCGGACGGGACAGCGTGGGGCGGCCGAAGACCACCACCCGCTCGATCGCCTCGCCCCACGCGGGCAGTTCGAGCAGCAGCCGGTACGGCCCGACCGCCTGCTCCCCACCGCGGGCACCGGACGACGGCTCGGCCAGCAACGGCCAGCCCGCCGCCTCGGCGAGCAGCCGCGCCCCCAAGCCCGCGCCGTCCCCGGCCACGACCACGGTGCGGGGGCCGCGCGGCACGGTGGTGACCGGGCCGACCCGGGCGGGCGCGACCGCCGCCGACGCGGGCCGAGGGTCGGGCACCGGGTCGGTGCGAGGCGGCGTCGCGGGCAGCGGCGCGGTCGGCAGCAGCGGTTCGGACAGGCACAGGTTCAGCTGCACCGGGCCCGGCCGCGAGCCGGTGTCGCCGCGCGTCTTGCCGTGACCGCAGGCATGTTCCAGAACGGCAATCATGTGCTCTGGCTCGGCCGACGCGGTGTCGAGTCGCGCGCGCAGCGCCTCACCGAACAGGTCCGGCTGCAGCTCGGTGGTCTGGTTCGCCCAGGTGCCGCGCAAGGCGGCGGGCCGGTCGGCGCTGACCACGATCAGGGGGACGCCGGCGTGGTGCGCCTCGAGGACGGCGGGGTGCAGGTTCGCCACCGCCGTGCCCGAGGTGGTCACGACCGCCGCGGGCGCCCCGGCACGGGCCATGCCGAGGGCGGTGAAGGCAGCCACGCGCTCATCGTGGCGAACCCACAGCCGCAGCGCGCCGTCCTGCGCAGCCCGGGCCAGGCGATAGGCCAGTGGCGCACTGCGCGAGCCGGGGCACAGGACGACGTGGCGCACCCCGCAGCCGACCAACGCCGTGACGGCGGCATCGGCCAGGACCTCGGACGGCGTCATACCCGCCATCCTGACCTATGGCCGCAGGTGCCCGCGGGGCGCGGGGCCGTCAGTGACGGTGGTGATGCCACCCCTGCCTCTGGTGGCGCCAGATCCGATGGCGCGGGTCCCGGCGGACGACGTGACGCCGGGCGATGGGCCGCCGGGCAATGGGCCGCCGGGCAATGGCGGCCGGCGTGCGCGCAGCCCGACCCGGGGACGACGCCGCGTGGGCGCCCGACAGCGTTCCGCGAGCGCGAGGAGGGGCCGGTGCCGCGGGTCGGACCGGGGTGTCCACGGCGGGCCCCGGGGGTGGGGTGTCCTGCGCCGGGGCGTCCATGCCACCGCGACTGACCGCGGCGCCGAGCTGCACGAGGTGTGGCGCCGAGAGTGCCGTCGCGACGTCGACGTCCCTGGCCTGGGTGGCACCCAGAGCCGTCAGAACCGTTGCGGCGACTGCGATCGCGCCTCGGGTCAACCGGCGCATGCTGCTGCTCCTCGAGTCCTCGTCCACGACGTCACCGCCGTGCCCACACCATCGCCGCACCGGCCCGGTCGGAGGTGATTCACGGCCCGCTGTGACCGGCGACGACTGCCAGCCGGGCCAGCAGTACGGCGTTGTCGGGGAGCGCAGGGATGCCGTTCGGGCCGATGGCCGGCCCAGGACGACGGTGCCGCGCCGCCGAGGGGAAGTCGACGGCCAGAGCCGGAGCCACGGTAGGCGGCTCCGGGACGCTGGACGGCGCCCCGGCCGTGGGGACGACCGGAACGCTCTCGACCGGTGGGGTGTCGGCGGGCGGGACCTCACCCGGCGGGCTCGCCACCGGCGGGACGTCGACCGGCGGCATCGCCTCCGCGGGAGGCAGCTCCACCGGTGGGATCTGCACCGGCGGGGCCTCGACGGGCGGCGCCGCGACCGGAGGGGTCTCGACCGGCGGAACCGCGACCGGCGGGGTCTCGACCGGCGGAACCGCGACCGGCGGGGTCTCGACCGGCGGCGCCGCGACCGGTGGGGGTGCCGGTGTCTCCACTGGCGGCGTGACCACAGGCGGCTTCTCGACCGGCTGGACCACGACAGGGGGCTCGACCGGCTCGGCCGCAGGCGGCTTCGCGACCGGCGGCGCGGCGGGCCTGTCGCTCGGCTCAGGTGCCGGAACCGATTCCACCGGGCGCGGTTTCGGGGCGGGAGGCGGCTGGTCCCAACCCTGGCCGGGGGACGCCCCCTCCCCCTCGCCGGGGACAGGAAGCACGGGCTGGGGCACGGAGGGCGGGTCGATCAGCGGCTCGAGCACGGGGCTGCCCGACTGGTCCGTGGCCACCCCACCGGTCGCGCTGGGTGCGGCAGGCGTGGTCGCCCCCGAGCCGTTCGGCGTCACGGCGTCCGTGGTCGGAGCCAACCCACCACGGCTGACCCCGGCACCCGAGTCCGGCTGGTCCCCGGAGGCCGCGGGCGCCGTCGGTCCGCCGGCGCTCTGGATGGTGTCCGGAACCGAGTACGCCGCGACGTCCCCGTCGTCCCCCGCCTGCGTGGCACCGAACGTCACCAGGGACGTCGCGGCAACCGCCAACGCCCCCCACAGCACCCTGCGTGTGACGACGTCGCGCCCCATGTTCTCGGCCACGATGTGGCAGCCCTCTTCCCGCGCGCATTCGGACATCTGACGAGATCGCCCCGGGCAACCCCAGCCGAAGCGTAGTCGTCACGGCCACATCGCACCGGTCATGTCCGAGGTACCTACCCGGAGTGACCGCCTAACGCAGGAATCACGTCATGCAGGGTCACCCCGAGTCATCACTGCCGGTCAAGCCTGCCCGGTGAGTGCATCGTTCAGTGCAACCCACCGCGCGGGGAGGCCAGCAGGGCGTGGCACCGGGTGAGTCGCTCGAGCCACCAGGCGTGGCGCTCGGCCGGGGCCGCGCTCCGCTCCAGGCAGCCCGCCTCGACCTCGACGGCCGTCACCGGCACCACACCCGCCACCGCCCGCAGCGGCCGAGCCGTCACGTCGGCGGCGAGCAGCGAAGCGGTGCCCAGGCCACAGGCGTAGGGCAGCTGCGGCAACGCTGCAGCCAATCGCACCCCGGCGGCCAGGCCGACGGAGGTGTCCAGCGCCGAGGAGACCACGACCGACACGGCGAACTCGGACTGCAATCGGGTGGCCACCTCGAGGGCCGCCCGGATACCACCCAGCGGGGCGACCTTGATCACGACCACGTCCGCCGCGCCGGCCACGGCAACCGCCAGCGGGTCGGTGGCCTTGCGCACGCTCTCGTCCGCGGCCAACCGGACGTCGATTCCGTCGCGGGCGAGGTCGATCCGCAACGCGCGCAGTTCGGCGAGGGTGGCACACGGCTGCTCGACGTACTCCAGGTCGAACCGGCTCAGCGCCGCGAGCGCGCGCCGGGCCTGCTCGACGTCCCAGGCCCCGTTGGCGTCGATACGGATCCGGCCCGCAGCGCCCAGCAGCGCGCGTACCTCACCGAGCCGCGCGACGTCGTCCAGCAGGGACTGACCGGGCTCGGCAACCTTGACCTTGGCCGTGGTGCAGCCGTCGAAGCGGGCCAGGATGGCGGCCACCGCCTCGGGGGCCACCGCCGGGATCGTCGCGTTCACCGGGACGGCGTCGCGCACCATCGGCAGCGGCGGCGCCCACGCGGCCTCGATCGCGCCGGCCAACCACCGGCTCGCCTCGGCGTCGCCGTACTCGGCGAACGGCGCGAACTCGCCCCAGCCGTACGGACCGTGCAGCAGCAGGGCCTCACGGGTGGTGATGCCGCGGAACCGGACGCGCAGCGGCAGCGAGACCACGGCGGCGGCCGCGAGCAGCTCGTCGAGTGGGGGCGGGGCAGCCAGGAGGTCGGGCACCGCCCTATTCTCGGCCCCTGTGAGCAGCGATCAGGTTTCGGAGATCTTCGACCCCGCGGTGTGGCAGCCGGTGCCCGGCTTCGAGCTGACCGATCTGACCTACCACCGGTGCGTGGTGGACGGGCCGGCGCGGGGCACGGTGCGGGTGGCGTTCGACCGGCCGGAGGTACGCAACGCGTTCCGGCCGCACACCGTCGACGAGCTGTACCGGGTGCTCGATCACGCCCGGATGACCCCGGACGTCGGGTGCGTGCTGCTCACCGGCAACGGACCGAGCCCGCGCGACGGCGGGTGGGCGTTCTGTTCCGGCGGTGACCAGCGGATCAGGGGGCGGTCGGGGTATCAGTACGCGGCCGGCGAGACCGCCGACACCGTGGACGACGCCCGCACCCGCGCGCACGGCGGGCGGCTGCACATCCTCGAGGTGCAGCGGTTGATCCGCACGATGCCGAAGGTGGTCGTCGCGGTGGTGCCCGGTTGGGCGGCCGGCGGTGGACACAGCCTGCACGTGATCTGCGACCTGACGATCGCCAGCCGCGAGCACGCCCGGTTCAAGCAGACCGACGCCGACGTGGGTTCGTTCGACGCGGGCTACGGATCGGCGTACCTGGCCAAGATGGTCGGCCAGAAGTTCGCCCGCGAGATCTTCTTCCTGGGGCGCGCATATGACGCCGAGACCATGCAGCGGATGGGCGCAGTGAACATCGTCGCCGACCACGCCGAGCTCGAGGCCGTGGCGCTGGAGGTTGCGGGCGAGATCCTCGGCAAATCCCCCACGGCGCAACGGATGTTGAAGTTCGCCTTCAACCTGACCGACGACGGCCTGATGGGCCAGCAGGTGTTCGCCGGCGAGGCGACCCGCCTGGCCTACATGACCGACGAGGCCGTCGAGGGCCGAGACTCGTTCCTGCAGAAGCGATCCCCCGACTGGTCGGACTACCCCTGGTACTACTGATCTGAAGCGCTTGCGCTGCAGAGGCCACATCACCCTCACGCGGGGCAGGAATCGCGATCGGCAGACGCAGCGACGCCGTATCGACGTTGTCCATGGACGCGGCTGCGAGGCGGGTTCGTGGAATGAGCGGGACGGTCGGAAAGGCGTGGGCCGAATCGAGCAAGGAGATGGATGTGGGCGATCTCCCGCCGTACTCCGCTGTGGAGGGCACCCCAGCCAGCGTGATGTACGGAGCACTTGCCTCGGGTGCAGAGCCGCTCGTGAACGCCACCTACGAGCACGCTTGGCAGCGGGACCAGGCGCTCATCACCCTGATCGACGAGACGCTTCTCGCCGCCGCGGCGGGCACCGTTCGGGGAGCAACCGGCAATAGGCCACGTTGGCTCGACGGGCTTGTCGCGCGCGAACTCCGCTCGGCCTCCCGCAGCTCGTGGTCGCGGGAGGAGTTCCTGCGCGTGCGGCTGCTCGAGCGACTTGGCCTGGTTGATCTCGCACCTGACGACACCTACGTCCTCGCGATGGTCAGCGGGCTCGGAACTGACAAGGCGGACACGTTGCGAGCCGACCCCGACCTGGTCGACCGTGCCGTGTGGCGCCTTTTCGAGGTCGAAGGCGGCGGTGAGGTCAGCCTGACGAATGTCGATCGCTTCGGCGGTGGCGAATGGCGCAAGACCTTCCTGGAATTGACGGCAGACGGCACGCTCGCACCCGCGTTCTGAACGCCTGCCTCCACGCATTGGGTCGGGACTTCGCCGCCTACCGGGCCAACTGGTACTCGGCCACCTACCGTGCGCTGGAACCAACCGTCGAGGAGGCGGCCGCCTCGCAGGCGGAGCTGCGTCGGCTGCTCGGCGCTGCTGTCCCGGCCACCGTCGCGTTGGCCCTCGCGCGGCTGGTCGAGGTCGACAGGTCGGGGCTCCTCGACGTCGAGGCGACTCTCGAGGCACTGCCGCCAGCGACTCTGGTCAAGAGCAAGGGGACCGCCGTTGCTGCCCTCTCGCTGGCTCGCGCTGGCCACGTCGAGTTTCCGGGTGCCGTCGCGGCCGTGGCCCGGACAGCGCTCGGCCACCCGCATGCCGACGTGCAGCAGGCGGCCGCTCGGCTCCTCGCCGATCTCGGTGAATCGGACGCCGTACGCGCCGCCGCAGATGACCTCACGCCGCGCGTCCGTCAGGAGCTCGGGATGACCGCAGACGTCTCGCCGGAGCCTGGAGAGCGACCCGGCCAGAACCTGGCGCACCTCGCGCCGCCTGCTTCGACGGTCGACCTGGCCGAGCGCGCGGCGGCGCTCCTGGAAGATGCCTCCGACGTCGGTGAACTCGAGGCGGTGCTGGCCTTCCTCGCCATCCGGGGCGCCGAGGAGGTCCTCGCCCCCCTGAAGAAGCGGGCCAAGGCGGTCGTCGCCCGGGGTCCGCGCACAGCCATCGGGGACGCGTGGCTACCGGGACAGGTCGCTCGACTCCTCCTGGGCGTGCTGAGCGAGCCGGCACCGCCTGCCGACCCCGACCACCCAGCCCAGCGTTTCGTTGCGCGGCGGATTGCCGAGACCCGCACCTCAACGGCCCCGCTGCTGGCCACCCCTGACCTCCCTGGTGGCTGGGTCAGCCCAGCCGCGTTCGTCGAACGCCTGAGGCAGAACCCCAACCCACGCCACCACGACCTTGTCGCAGCGTTGCTCCGTCTGCATCCCGACGGACGCGAGGAAGCCGCCCGCGCCGGCGGAAGCCTGCCTGCCGCAGTGCGATTCGCCCTGGACGGCGTCGAACCGACCCGACGACCCCTGCGCAGCGGGCACGAGGGTCCCGCGGCCTGGTGGATCGCAGCCGAGCGGTCTCGGGCGCCCTACGCCGTCAGCCAGGCACCCCACCTGACCGGCGACATCACGACTCACACGTGGCAGGAGAACGGACGAGCCCGTCGGTCCCGATACGCCAGGTTCGCCGTGACCACCACGAACACCGACTGTCCCGCCGATGACCAACCGACCGAGTTGACGGCACAGACCTGCGACCAATGGGGTGGTGGCTACAGCAGCCGGTTCCTCGGCGACTGGATCCCCACCCTTGCCGCCATCTGGCCCCACGATGCCGAGCACTTCCTCTCGCTCAGCTGCCTCCCCGTCCTCGAATCGCCGTGCTGGGCCGAGGCGGCTCACGACGTGTCGCGGACGCTCGACGCGTTGGCGCGACACCCCGGCCGCCTGGGCACGCTGGCCGCCACCACCATCGCTGCCGGCATCTCGGCAACCCAGCGCGATCATCGCCTTCACGCCGTCGACGCGTTCGTCGATCTCGTCGCCTCCGGCCGCATCCCCGCGCACCGGGTGGCCACGGTCATGGCGCTCTACGCCCAGGCATGGCCGGCGACCCGATGGCGCGAGTCGCTGGCGTCGGTAGCCCGGGCACCCGGCGGTGCTCTCGCGACCGTTGAGCTGCTGACCTCATTGCTCCCGCAGCTGCCCGCCGATCATCGTGGGCTCAACACGCTCCTCGACCTGCTGCATGATGAGCTGATTCGCCTCGGTCGCGCCGTCACCGATCCGGCTTTGATCAGGTGGCTCGGCGGCTTGTCCGGTAGTTCCGCGACGGCCAAGACCGCTCGGCTTCTGCTCGGATAGGTTCCCGACCATGGCAGCGACCACGGATGAGCAGACGTACACCTACGTCCGCCCCTCGGCGCTCACCTTCGGCGACGGACGTGCTGACCTCCTGCTCGCCACGAGCGGAGGCCGTACCGCGGCGGGGCCAGCCGCACACCCGATCTTCTTCGACGGCTTCCTCGGCCACCCAGAGCAGGCTGCGACCGCACTGCTCGCCGTCGCCAAGGTCGCCCGCACCCGCTTCTACCTGCCGCCCGGCATGGTCGCCGCGATCCTGCGCGCCGCCGATCCCGTCGTCACGAGCAACGGCGACAGACTTCGCTTCGAGAGCTTCTCTGCCTGCTGTGGCGTGTACGCCCGCTACGACGCGCTGCCTGGAAGCCTCGACGGGAAGGTGCTCGACACCGGCACCACGAACGTCGACTTCAACCCACCGATGCGTGATGCCCTCGCGCGCGTCGGCGGCATCGAACCACTCCACCTCCAGGTCGGCGAGAACGTCCGTGTCCGCACCCTCGACGCCGAGGTGACCGAGAAGAAGGTCCCGCTGCCCGAGCGATGGCTCAAGGGCTTCGCCGAGGTGCAGCTCACGTCAGCCTCCGTGACCGCGGTGTGGGACGTCTCAGCCGCTGAAGCCCGACGATTCATCCGCAGCCTTCCGAGCTCTGGCAGCCGAAAGCCGGTCTGGGTCGTCCCCGCCGGCCGCGGCCTCCGGATCACCACCCGACCGACACCCGATGCCGTGTCCCTGTCTGGCCTTGATCGCCTCGAGCCGCTCGAACCACTGCTGCGGTTCGCCCGATCCCTGCGTGCGTACGCCGCCCCGCACGACCCACAGGGCGCGACCGGGGTCTGGGAACTCGACCTCGATGACGCCCGCTTCGTACTCGTCCTCAGTCCCGTATCCAGCCGGGGCTTCTCCGGTGAGGGCGGAGTGCTCTGGGATCTGGCCGACGAGCAGTCGTCCGACGACGCGGACCTCATCTCCGCATTGCTGGCCTTCGAGCCGCGCATCGACATCGCGCGACTCGCCGCCGAGTCAGGCCTCGTCGAGGAGCGCGTCACCCGGGCCCTCGGCCGGCTCGGTGCCGCGGGCCGAGTCGGATATGACGCCGCTGAAGCCGCTTACTTCCATCGCGAACTGCCCTACGACGCCGAACGGCTCGCAGCCATGCATCCCCGGCTCCGGGACGCGACAGCACTCGTCGAGTCCGGCTCGGTGAGGCTCGACGGCGACACTGCTCATGTCCGCAGCGGCGACACCGAACATGTCGTGCGTCGTGCAGGTGACGGCGACCGGTGTACCTGCCCGTGGTACGCCAAGCACAAGGGCAGCCGAGGTCCCTGCAAGCACGTGCTCGCAGCCGATCTGGTTCGGAAGCGACAACGATGAGCCTGGACGGGATCCTCGCGTGGCTGGAGCACGGCGGCACCCATGACGTACGGTCGGCGCTGATCAATCTCAGCGATGGCGACCGCAAGGCACTGGGTCCACCAGCGCGTGCATGGCTCACCCAGGGCAATCCGGCGAGGATCTCCTCGGCCCACGCCGCGCTGGCAGTCCTCGCGACAGCAGGCGGGCAGCGGCAGGCCATGATCGCTGCCGCGCAGGCTTTCAGGCTCGATCGCTCCTTCGTGGACCACGCGGTCGCGATTCTGCACGCGCGTAACCCCGGATGGCTCCCTGGCTTCGTCGACGCCCTGCTGGACTCCGAGGACAAGTCGAACTGGAAACTCGCTCGTGGGCTGGTTCGCGTGGGTGCCGTACCCGTGCCGGACCATCCCGAGTACTTCCGGGGCACGGTGAGGGGAGTGCCCGACTACTGGGCGAAGCAACGGCTGCCGCTGATCGCCCAGATCAATGCAGACCCGGGGCTCGCGGGCGACCACCTGATCCGCATGCTCTCGACCGAGGGCACCGGACGGCTTCTGGCCTACCACGACGGGTTCCAGGAGAGCATTCATCAGCACTTTCCCGAGCAGACACCCCTCGCTGCCGCGACATGGCGCGTGACCCTCCTGGAGTTGTCCCGGGAAGGACGCCTCGATCGTGACCTCCTTCTCGACACCGTGTTGGCGGCTCCCTTGCGCGACTGGGCGGCCGCGGATCTCCGCTGGTATGCCGGCATGCACGATGCCCTCGAGCCAACCCTCGACGAGGTCGCCGATCGCCAGGGCACCTACGCGCGGCTGCTCACCGTCGAACACGGACCTTCCGTCAAGACGGCACAGCGTCAGCTCCTTCGGCTCATGTCCGACAAGCGGTTCGAGCCGGCTCCGGTCGTTGCTGCCAGCAGGGCCACCCTCGGACGAGCCGACAAGGCATCCGTCGCCGCCCAGCTACGCCTCCTCGAGAAGCTCGTCAAGGCCCACCCGGATGTCGCCATCACGGACACGGTGCGGATCGCCACCGAGCACGCCCGAGCCGACGTACGCGATCACGCGGCGAAGATCCTGGGCCGCCTCGGCGCCGCAGAGGTCCCGGCGAACCAGGCTCGGGCGTTCGCTCCAGCTCAACCTGAGTCACGGCCTTGCGCCACACCGGTCCAACCGGTCGACAGGGCGGACGAACTCGCTGAAGTGCTCCTCGGACTCTTCGAAGAGATCGACCCCATCGAGATGGAACGGGCGATCGACGGCCTGCTGCGCCTTGCGGACCAACGTCCGTCGACGGCGAACCTGCTCTCGGCTCGCGCAATGGCCGCGGAGTACTACCACGACGATCCACGGAACGCAGCGAGCGTCCTGGCCCTGGCCTGGCTGACTCCCCGCAGGCGCACCCGTGACGGTGCCTGGCCGATCCAGCTCGGCCACACGATCCTCCCTACCGAGGCAGCCGCTCCGCAGACCTTGGTCGGGGCGATCGGGCGGCGACTCACTGGCATCGCGCACGCCGTCCGGGAGGGGCGCCACACCTCTCTGGCGCTGCCGACCAGGGCCGACTTCACGCTGGACGCCAACGAACTGAATCGGCGCTTGGCTGATGTACGTCGATCGCGCCCGATCCTCGAACTCGAGCTCGCGATCGCGCTCCTGCGGGTGCCCCCTGACGAGCGATCAATCGTCGACGTTCCGCGCTCGATGAGGAAGTCGTTTGCGGTCACGGCGGCACGGGAAGGACGACGACCGACGTGGCTTCGGCGTGTCGCGCAGTACCGGCGGAATCACTGGGAACCCGAACGGCGGATCCCCATCTTCCTTGACGCATCGGGAAGCGAAGGGCATCCCGCCGCTGGGATTCTCGCCAGGTCGAGACCCGAGGCAACCGTGGGACCGGAGGGCACCTACGGCGAGTACGAGTCGCACTTCGAGCAAACACTGGCACTGGGGGCAGCGCTCCTGCCTCACGATCACGACGTGCTGGCCGCCCACGCCCACCCGTACCTCTACCGCGATCTCCGCAAGGATCGCGCCTGCTCAATCCACGTCGTGGACGCGATCGCGCGGGCCACGACCACCAACGGTCCTCCGGCATCCTCGGCCCTCGTGCTCGCGCTCGCAGCCAAGGATGCGCGCGGTCGGACGGCGGCGCAGGATGCGGTCCTCGATCTCGCTCGCCATGGCGTGCTCGACGGCAAGGAATCCTGGGTCGTCAAGCGGCCCTGCTGCTGGACCGACGGCATCGTGGTCGGGCAGCGGGTCAGTGGCGGGCTGGCCGAGTGCGCCCGGGCAAGCGACGCTGCCGTTCTGCCCATTCTCGACGCCCTGCAAGAGGTCGCGCGGGTCTTGCCCGGCCGCCGCGATGCCGGCGCCTTCCTGGAGGTGGCCGCCGACCTCGCCGAACGGACCGGCCGCTCCATCGACCTGCCGATTGAGTTCGCTGAGCTGGCGTCAGGGAAGTCGTCGTCCCTACTCGCCAAGGCAGCCCGCCGGCTCCTCGAGGTCTGATGCTTCCCTGCTGGCCGGATCCCTCTCACTTGCAGAAGCCGAACGGCAACTCAACGTCTCGATGATCGATCCCGGCGAGCGCAACTGCCGATTGTGTGTGGCGGAAGTGGGGCCATGGACCCACTTCCGCCACACAGAATCGCTCTCAGAACGGTGGCGGCTGAGGCCAGGCACCCGGCAGGTCGCCCTCGGCTGTCAACGGTGGTGGGGTGTCGCTGGGTTCGGACGGTGTGCCCGGACGGCGTGCGCCAGGTGATCTGTCCGGTTACCGGGTCCAGGGTCGGGGTGAACCCGGCGTGGGTCTTGAGCAGGTGGTGGAACCGGCACAGGGGTGCCAGGTTCTGCTCGCTGGTCTGGCCGCCCTTGCCGTGGGCGAGCACGTGGTCGAGGTCGGCGTCGATCGCGGGCCGTCCGCATCCGGGGTGGGAGCAGCGTGGCCGGGTGGCCTTGACCAACGCCTTGACGAACGGGGACGGCGTGTATCCCGGGTCGGTGGCGGCGCGCCCGATGGCGATCAGGGTGCCGTAGGTCGGTGAGTCGGGTCGGTCGTCGAGGACCTGGCAGCGCCAGATCGCCCGCTTGCCGTACTTGTCGAGGATCGCGGCCAGGGCCTCGGTGGGGATCGGCCCGTGCCCGGCAGCCTCGACCCATCCGGTGCCGGTGGGTGGTGGCGTGCCGGCCCAGAGTGCGGCGAGGACCTGGAACGGGATGGTCACGTTCAGCGCGACCTTGGGTTCGACCCGGATCCCCGGGCAGGCCGGTGGTGGGGTGCTGATGGCGTCACCGCCGAGCAGACTGCCGGTTGTCCCGTTCGATGCGGTGGCGTAGGGGGTGGCGCAGGGTCCGTCGTGGTGGGTGCTGGTCGGGGTGGGTTGGCTGCCGGCCGCGGTGGCGGTCTCGGGGTGGCCGGTGGAGTTTCCGCTGGTGGGGTGGTGGTTCGTGCTGCAGGCACCGTGGCCACCGTCGGCCCCGCGGGTGGGTAGGAGTGGGGTGATGGTGTCGGGGTCGGTGACCAGGTCGAACACGATCTGCGCCATCGACGCCGCCTGCCGCTCCCGCGCCGCCGCTGAACCACCAGCGGACCCACCCGTAGTGCCGGCTCCTGACGAAGTGCCCGCGCCGCCCGACCCCGTCGGGCAGGCAGCCGCCTGGACGCGGTGCAGTAGTGCGGCGTGCAGGTCGGCGATGCTCGTGATCGACCCCCGATACGTCAACGCGGCCCGCCCGTAGCCCTGCTGGCTGACCTTGACGGTGTCCTTCTCCTGCGCGGCGTCATCCAGGATCCGCCGGTAGGCGCCCGGGTCGGCCTGCGCGATGAGGCGTTCGATCCGGTTGCGCAGCCCGACGGTGCCGAGTTGCTCGGCGACGGGCAGGATCATCTTCTCCACCCAGTCCCGAGCCCGCCCCGCCTCGAGGCGTTCGGTCTGCCGCGCGATGTCGCGGGCGCGGGTGGTGGAGATCGTCCCGTCGAGCAGTGCTCGATACAGCCGGCCGTGCTCCTCCGGCCAGGTCGCCAGCATCTCCACCCGCGCCCGCAGCCCGGACGGGCTGGTACGCGCCACTGCCGCGACCTCCTCGATCGCCGCGGTCAGGGCGCGCTCCTCCGGGTCACGGACCCACTCCGGCAGCTTCGTCTCCAGGGTGAGATCCAGTTCGTGCGGGTGCCGCGCCTGATACCGCCACGCCAGTTCCCGGGTGAGCTGGGCTTGGGTGAGTTCGATGTGGGTGATCGCCTGCCGACACGCCACCGCCGCCGAGACCACCTCGGCATCGCTGAGCCCCGACGGCTGCGACTGCGCCAACGTCACCGCCGCCACCGTCACCAGCGACGGCTCGACATTGCCCGGCTTCAGGAACGTCCGGCAGATCCGCCCCGCCACCGCATCCCGGTCGTCCTCGTTCTCCGGCCCGCCGTCGCCGAACCAGTCCCAGACCGCATCCCGCGCCGACAACCGCTCCCGCTGCCCGGCGACCTGCTCCTGCAGTGTGGCGTTCGCGGCTCGCAGCGCCTCGACCTCGCCGCGCAACGTTCTCGACCCCGGCCGAGCACCTCGGCGTCGGAGTCGTGCAGCAGGTCGGGCGAACATGCCCTCAGTCTACTAGAACAAACGTTCGAACGCCAGGCATGAGCTTCTGATTGCTCTGCCCCAGAACGGTTTTCACGCACCCACCGGGGTGAGCGCCGAGGGTGGGGTAGGCTGGTGCGCGCGCGGCTGCTGGGTCTGGCGGGAGCGCGCGAGCTTGCGAGTGCGCGGATGGAGAGCCTGTCAAGTTTCTTGTGTAAGAGTCGCTCTGCCTCTATTTGATCTTGCCGTTACAGGTAGTTGATCCGGTCGGGGTAGACCAGGCGAGCTCACCCAGGGCGGTGCGCTCCAGCCCTGGGTAACTGCTCCTTCGACCAGACGCGCCGGGCGGTCCGCTGGTTCGAGTGCTGCGCTGCTCGTCGCGTTCCCGGGACCGCTTGTCCTCGATGTCCATGATCGCCAGCCAGAGCAGTTGACCACGGCGGTGTCGTCGTGGAAATGCCCTCGATTCTTGATGATCTTGCGGAGTTGGTAGTTCAGCGACTCGATGCTGTTCGTGGTGTAGATCAACTTCCTGAGGGCCGGCCCGAACGCCAGGAACGGGTGAACCGTTCCCACGCGTTCTCCCACGTCCTGACCGGCCGGGTACTTCGCCCCCAGGTCGAGTCCGCGAACGCCGCCAACGCCATCAGGGCAGCCTCCTCGGTCGCGGCGGTAGACTGACGCAGCAGCGGCTGCGACGGCCTTGCGGTCCTGGTGGTGGCGACGAACTGGCCGAGGCCCGGATCAGGTGCACCACACAGGTCTGGACCAGGGCGCCGGTCCAGGTCGCCTGCACGGCCTCGGGGAAACCGGTCAGACCGTCGACGATCAGGACGTCCTGGACACCCCGGTTGGCGAGCTCGGCGCACACGCTCGCCCAGAACTTCGCGCCCTCGCTGGCCTGGACCCAGATCCCCAGCACGTGCTTGATCCCGTCGGTGTCGACCCCGACGGCGATGTGCGCCGACCGAAACCCATGACGTGCGCGCCGTCGCGGACCTTGACCACGATCGCGTCGAGGTAGACGTCGACGGGGTAGAACGGGTCGAGGGGCCGGTTCTGCCACTCCTTGACCTTCTCCACCACCGCGTCGGCGATCTTCGAGATGGCGGCGTGGGACAGCTCCACCCCCAGCGTCCGCTCGAAGTGGTGACCGATGTCGCGCACCGTCATCCCACCCGCATACAGCGAGATGATCTGCTCCTCCAGACCCCCAACCGGCGGGCACCCTTCGGGACCAGCGCCGAGGCGAACGACCCGGCCCGGTTCCGCGGCTGGTCCAGCTCGATCCGGCCGACCTCACTGGACACCGTCTTGGAGCTGGTCCCGTTGCGTGAGTTCCCCGACCCTCGACCCGCGGGATCGCCCTTGTCGTAGCCCAGGTGGTCGGTCAGCTCCACCTGCATGCCCCGCTCCAGGACACTCTTGACCAGCTCGCGAAGAACCCGCCCGGCCCCCGGTCAACGACAACCCGCCCTCACCGACCCGGGCCAGCATCGAGTCGATCACCTCGTCGGTGAACAACTCCCGGCGCAACACCCGCGCTGCCGGCTCCTCCCGACCACCACCCTCCTGTGATCATGATCGGCCGTCGTCACCCCGATCCACATCGCTGGACTGAACACTCATCACGGTCATGCTCCTCATCTACAGGAGCGACCCCTACACAAACCAGTAGACACGCCCCGGATGATCGCCGCGCGCACCAACCCCACCCGCCCCCACCCGCCCCAGGCGAAGGTCGCCGCGCGCACCACCCCAGCTACCCCCACCCGGAACCAGAGAAAGGACCCAAGAAGCGACCACTCAGCCCGCCGAAGCCTCCCCCAACACCCGGTCCACATACTCCCCGATCGCAGAACGCACGTCGCCGTCCAACGCCGTGAACTCGATCCCGACGTCCAGACCGATCTCGGCATCGCGCGATCGGACGACCACACCGTTGGCCCGCACCAGGCGCCCGCCCAGGCTGAGCCGCAACCCGACGCTGTCACCGACTCCGAGCTGCAGCGCGCTGTCCTCGATCACGCACTTCAGGCCGGTCTCGCTGATGTCGAACAGGGTGCCGACGAGCGAGCGGCCCATCACCTCCAACTCGACGGTGCCCTCGGTCTCGACGCGTTGGGCGCCGCGGCGCTCGCTCTGGCTCGCCGTGGCCATCGCCTCGACTCGGCTCAGAGCGTCGTCCAGGGCCGCAACCAGATCCGAGATGCCCTTGCGCTGCCGGGCGGCGGCCGAGGTGAGTTCACCGGTCTCGTGCCGGATGCCCACCGCCCCCTCGCTCATGCCGTTGATCACCATGGACATCCCCTCGACGTCCTGGTGCAACTGGCCCAGCGTGGTGGCGATCTCGCGCGTGGACTCGGCCGTCGTGGCGGCCAGGTTCTTCACCTCGCCGGCCACCACGGCGAACCCCTTGCCGGCCTCACCGGCCCGGGCCGCCTCGATGGTCGCGTTGAGCGCCAACATGTTCGTCTGCTCGGCCACACCCGAGATCATGCGGGCGATGCCGCTGATCCGTTGCAGGCTGTTGTCCACCGCGGCGGCCGAGCGGCGTCCCTCGTCGGCCCGTTCGGCGGCCGCCTCGGTCACCTGTGCCGTGGCCGTGATCCGTTCATCGATCTCTGCCACGGCATCGCGCACCGACTGCGCCTCGTGCTTGACCTCACGCAGCTCCTCGACGACGGTCAACGCCGTCTCGTGCACCGCCTTCTGCGCCCGCGCCCGCAGGTGCCCGAGCGACAGTCGCTGTTGCAGGAAGTTGTGCCGCAGCTGGGATTCGCGGGCCTGCTGCATCTCGGACAGTTCCGCGTCGCGGGCCGCCATCGCGTCGAGCATGTTGTCGATGGTCATGGCCAGTGCGCCGAGGTCGCCGTGGTCGGTCGAGGCGATGCGCAGTGTCCGGTCACCGGAGGCGATCACCTCCTCGGCGGTGTGCCGCAGCGGGGCGATCCGCAGCCGGACCTCGCGGCGGGTGAGCAACACGACGCCACCGAACAGCGCGATACCGACCCCTGCCACCGAGATCATCATGCCGCGCAACAGGCTCTGGGCCTGCCCGTGGATCGCCCGCTGCTGAACGGCTTCGAGCACCACGGGCGCACCACCCACCGAGGGCACCTGTACCCGCAACGCCATCGTGCTCGAACTCTGCACCTGCGTGCTGACGCCCAGCTTGCCGATCTGGCTCTGGATCGTCGATGTGCTCGTGGCCGGGGGGGCCGTGACCAGGGTGAGCGGCATGGTGAGTTCCTGCCCCAGCCGCTTCAGGCCCTGGGCACCGAGCGAGCGCAGGTAGATCAGGCCCCCGGCGATGTCGTCACCGCCGTCGCCCCGGTGAGCGGCGAAGCCGCAGAACAGGTACGGCGCGTCGGCGGCCACCGTGATGCCACAGCGGGCCGCACCGGCCTCGGCCTTCGGATCGAACAGCCGGACCAGCTCGGCCGGTTTGGCCAGTCCTGCCGGCGGCACCGTGTACTTCGTGCCGTCGCTCAACCCACCCACGCGCAGGGTGCCGTCCGGCCCGACGCCCAGCACGCCGTCCAGCCCGTAGAGATCACGCACGTCGCCGGGCGGGAAGTCGGCGGTGAAGGTCTCGGTGTCGCGCTTGGCGACATCGTCGAACGAGCTGTCCCAGATCGAGTTCGTCGACCCGTAGTTGCGCACCAGGGTGGTCCAGGAGTCGAGCCCGGTCCTCACCCGCTGGGCATCTGCGGCGATGCGATCCGACTCGAGGCGGTCGAACGCGGAGGTCGTGGCCCGCTGCAGTACGCCGAAGCCTGCGAGCATCACCACCGTCACCAGCAGGCCCGCGAGCACCGTCCCGTTGAGGCGCATGAGTCGTCGCACCTGGTGGGTGTCGTCACCGCGAGGAGCCCGCTTGAGATCCGAGCGACGACCCGCTCGAGATCAGCGCCCCTGGCTGGGGCTCAGGCGACGCCGTTGCGCAGCACGTTGCGCACCGCGGCCTCGACGTCCGCCACGGTCAGGTTGCCGTCGGCTCCCTTGGGCAGCGCGGCCACCACGGCGGCGGCGATCACCTTGGGGTCGGGCGAGGTGTTGACCGCGGCCCGCTGCAGCATGGTGCCGGTGGTCGGGCTGTCCCCGAAGCGAGACCCCCAGACCGTGGCAGCGATCTTGTTGAGGTCGTCCTGGGTCAGGGCCATGGGATCTCCGTTCGGGGGCGGCGGTGGTGGCGGTGGGGTCTGGCCGAGCGCGGCGGCGATCCGCGGGATCACCACGTCGAGCAGCTGGGCGATGCGGGTCTTGCCGGGGCAACTGCGCCCATCCGGCGCCCACGCCGAGAACTGGGCGTGATAGCCGATGCCGGACTGCGAGGTCGAGCGAACCAGGCGAGCGGGCGCACCGGTCTGGCGGCACCACCAGGTACCCAGCCGGACCAGCGCATCGACCTGCTCGGTCGACCAGGCACGCAGCGGCTCACCGCCGTCCGAGGTCTCGATGGACGTCGCGTAGGCGTTGCCGGCGTTCTGGGCGTCGGCCTGGTAGTCGATGGACTGCCACTGCCACACCGCGCCGTCGAGCGCCGCGCCGTCCCAGGGACCGCCGAGCCCGAAGTGCGACTCGGTGCCGGTGTACCCCTGGCCCCGGAACAGCGAATCGGTGCTCTTCAGGTACCCGACCATGGTGTGGAAGACCAGGATCCGGGGGGTGATGCGCGGTTCGACCTGCGTGCCGAGCGGACGCCAGCTCGCCTCGGGATAGCGCACCTGCATGTTCCGCGGCCCCCCTCGGACTCACCGGCGGACTCACCGGCCCGTCGATCATCGACTCGACGAGTCGGCAGCCTAGCCCGAACGGGTGACGGACACGCCCGTGATCACTCGAGGACCACGTCGCGATGCAGCACCCGATGACGCAACGCCGCCCGGAACAGGGTCGCGGCACCCGGCCTGGCCTGCAGCCGCCGGCCGGTCAGCGCCCCGGACTCCTCCATCAACTCCAGCCAGCGCAGTTCGCGCAACACCGCGAAGAACAGCGGTGAGGTGTCCGCCTCCGAGGGCTGGCGCCGTCCGGCAACCCGCCAGCCCGACTCGGTGACCACCGACTGCACCAGGGCGCGCACGTCCTCCTCGACGACGGAGTCACCGCTCTCCAGGACGGCGAGCACCACCTCCCACGCCACGGCCAGCGCCGAGTGCTCCGGGCCGATCAGCCGGCCGGCGACCACGCTCCAGAGCACCCCACCCTCGCTGAGGGCGGTGCGTCCGGTGGGGGTGAGCAGCAGCCGCGGCCCGCGCCGGCGCACCAGGCCCAACCGGGTGGCCGCCTCGCGCAGCACCAGCACCGGGTAGGCGTCCACCTCGCGGTTCGAGGCCCCGATCAGTTCCTCGCGCCAACTCAGCTCGTCCAGCGCCCGCACCACGGTGCGCGGCGGCAGGTAACCGGCCGCGGTCAGCGTGATGCCCTCGCCCACCTCGGTCAGCAACCAGTCGAGCGGGTGCAGGACGGCGCGGGCCGCCGCCCCGGTCAACGGCTCGACCGGGTCGGCCAGCCGGGCGGCCAGCGGGGCCAGCATGGCGTTCCGGGTGGTCGACCGGGCGCCGCGTACCCACCGGCCCAGGCGCTCGGACAGCACCCGCTGGTAGGGGCTGTCGCCGCCGAGGTCGGGCCGGGGGGTGGTGAGGACGGCGAGCGTCAGCTCGGTCTGCCGATCCCGCCAACCCCGCGCCCCGGGCGCCAGTTCGCCGGCCGCGACGGCCAGCTCGAGGGTGTCCGCCACCGCCTCGAGGGCGTACGCCTCGGCCGGCCCCATGCTCGCACCCCAGGTGAACAGCTCGGTGCTCGGTGGTTCGATGCCCGACCGTTCGGCCGCGCGCCGGGCCAGCCCGCGGCCGCGTTCCGGGGTGTGCTCGCTGATCGCCAGCACCTCACGGGTGGTCTCGCTGCGCGCGATCTCGGCGTAGCGTCCCAGGCCCAACTCGTCGAGCAGCGCGGCCAGCGCCTGCGCCACCTGCCAGCGCGGCCCGACGCCGTGGCCGAGTGCGGTCTGCGCCGGAAACCAGGTCTGCGGCAACTCGTCCCAGCAGTACTGCTGTAATCGCCACTGCGTCAGGGCATCCGGGCCGGCACCGGCCAGCAGGGCATCCCAGGCACGGCGAGCGGCGTCCGCGACCGCCGGCTCGGCACGGTGCAGCGCCGCGAGTGCCTGCTCCACCGACTGCACGATGCTCAGAGTGCCATCGCGGCCGCGTACCCGGGCCGCGACGCGCTGGCCTAGGCTCGCTCGGGTGCGCGCACTGACGGCCGTCCCGGTGGGCAGCGGACCCGCTGCCCTCGACCTGCTCGACGCCCTGGCCGCCGCGCTCAACGGTTCCGGGCCGGCGCTGCTGCCCCATCTGCCGGGCACCGCGCCGCCGGCCGCGCCCGCGACGCTGGACGCCGCCGGCGACGATCCGGCCGATCCCACCGTGGCCGTGGTGGCGACGTCCGGATCGACCGGACGGCGCCGTGGCGTGCTGCTGCCGGCCTCGGCGCTGCTGGCCTCCGCCTCGGCCACCCACGATCGCCTCGGCGGCCCGGGCCGGTGGCTGCTCGCGCTGCCGGTGCACCACGTGGCCGGGCTGCAGGTGCTGATCCGTTCGCTGCTCACCCGCACCCGCCCGATCGCGCTCGACCTGAGCGCCGGGTTCGATCCCGAGGCCTTCGCCGCCGCCGCGGCCGCCCTCACCGGCCCCCGCCGCTACACGGCGCTGGTGCCGACCCAGCTGGTGCGCCTGCTGGACGCCGGTATCGCGGTGCGCCGGGAACTGTCCCGGCTCGACGGCGTCCTGATCGGCGGGGCCGCGCTGCCGGACGTCGTCCGCGCCCGCGCCGAGGACGACGGCGTCGCGCTGGTCACGACCTACGGGATGACCGAGACCTGCGGTGGCTGCGTCTACGACGGCCGGCCGCTGGACGGCGTCCGGGTGCGGCTGGACGGCGACGGCCGGATCCACCTCGGCGGGCCGACGATCGCGCGGGGGTACCTCGGCGCGAGCACGTCGGACGCGCCGGGCTTCGGCACCGACGCCGGCGGCGAACGGTGGTTCCGCACCGACGACGCCGGCCGCTGGGACGACGCGGCGCCGCCCCGGCTGCAGATCCGGGGGCGACTGGACGACGCGGTGATCACCGGCGGCGTGACGGTCTCCCCCGCCGGGGTCGAGGCGGCGCTGCTCACCCTGCCGGCCCTGGCCGAGGTGGTCGTGGTCGGCACCCCCGACGACCGCTGGGGGCAGCGGCTGGTGGCTGCCGTGGTGCTGCGGCCCGGGGCGCAACTGCCGCCCGAGGCCGAGCTGCGCCGGGTGGTGGCCGAGCGGATCGAGCCCGCCGCCGTCCCCCGGCAGGTGATGGTGCTCACCGAACTGCCCTCGCGCGGTCCGGGCAAGCCGGACCGCGCGGCCATCGCCCGGCTGGCCGCCGGGTCGGGCACCTCGGGAGGGTAATCTCCGCCCGTGGCGACCCGGGCGCAGTGGATCTCCGCGGCGAGGCCGCGCACCCTTCCGGCGGCGATCGCGCCGGTGCTGGCCGGCACCGGGGCCGCCGCGGCGCTGGACGGCGCGGTGGCCGGACGAGCCGTGCTCGCCCTGGTCGTCGCGCTGGCGCTGCAGGTGGGGGTCAACTACGCCAACGACTACTCCGACGGCATCCGCGGGACGGACGACGAGCGGGTCGGACCGTTCCGGCTGACCGGCTCGGGTGCCGCCGAGCCGGCGGCGGTCCGCCGGGCGGCCTTCGCCGGCTTCGCGGTGGCGGCGGTGGCCGGGCTGGCGCTGGTGGCCCTCAGCGGCACCTGGTGGCTGATCGCCGTGGGCGCGGCCAGCATCGTCGCCGCCTGGTACTACACCGGCGGCAGTCGCCCCTACGGCTATGCCGGACTGGGCGAGGTGTTCGTGTTCGTCTTCTTCGGCCTGGTGGCGGTGCTGGGGACCACGTACACCCAGGCCGGACGCATCGGCCTCGAGGCCGTGGCCGCCGCCGTGGCGATCGGCCTGCTGGCCTGCGCGATCCTGGTGGCGAACAACCTGCGCGACGTGCCGACGGACACCGCGGCCGGCAAGCTCACCCTCGCGGTCCGGATCGGCGCACCCGGCACCCGCCGGCTGTACGTGGCGCTGCTGGCCGGGGCGTTCGCGCTCGCCGTCCTGGTGGCGCTGCGGCGTCCGGCCGCACTGATCACCCTGCTGGCCGTGCCGGCGGCGGTGCCGCCGGTCCGCGCGGTGCGGCGGGGCGACACCGGGCTGCAGCTGTTGCCCGTGCTGCGGGACACCGGGCGCCTCGAGCTGCTCTTCGCGGTGCTGCTGGGGCTGGCGCTCGCGGTGGGCTGAATCGCCCGGCAGATCGGCCCGACAGATCGGCGCGAGCCCGGTAGTCGGCCCGAGCCCGGCAGCGCCGGAGTCAGTCGGTGGCAGCCGCGTCGCGGGGAGCCGGCTTGGTCGCGTCGACCGAGTCGACGGCGGCGTCCTCGGCCAGTTCGTCCTCGCCCGGGGCGGGCCGGCCGGTGCGCCGCGCCACCCGGTCGGCGACTTGCAGGGCCACTTGATCACGCAGCCCGCGCAACAGCACGTACGAGACCAGCATCGAGATCACCGCGGCCCCGACGATCGCCCAGAGCTGGCCCGCACCGGCCCACGCGAGCAGGGCGAGCGAGACCACGAACAGGGCGAGCCGGGCCATCGAATAGCGCACCAACGGGTTCACGCCACCCAGCCTAACTTTCCCCGCCCGCCACCCCGACCGCGCACGCGACCGCGCACCCCGACCGGACCGCCTCGACAGCGGCCTCACCTGTCCTGCCGGGGCCTGACCGGGCACGACCGGGCTGTCGAACCTCAAGTGGGCGCTCGGGGCGGTCGACGCACAGCGCACAGGCGACGGGGACGCCCTCGTTCACGCTGGGGAGCAGACATGAGCGGCGACGGCACCACGCAGGGGCACCATCGGCTCGCCGGCGGCCCGGTGCCCGGCGAGAACACCGTCATCGGTCCGGACGACGCGGACCTGAACGACGGCGGCTTCGGCGACCCGGAGACCCTCGGCGACACCCTGCTCGGCCGTCCGGCCGACCCGCCAGGCGAGGTGCCCGCCGACCCCGAGACCTGGGACGACACCGACCCGCCGACCGAGGACTCCTGGTCACCGCCGCCACCCGGGCTGCGACACCTGGCGCTGTTGTCGTTGGGGGTCGCGGCCTTCGCCGTACCGGCCATGATCTCGGCCGTCGTCCTGGCCGTTCCGGGGCTCTCGCGCCCACTCGCCCTGGCGCTCGGCTCGTCGGCCGGTCTGGCCCTGGTGGTCGCCATCCCGGTCATCGCCCTGGCCGGTCGCGGCGTTCGCCGAACGGGTCACGGCGCACGAGGCCGGGCAGCGCAGCGATCGCGGCGGACCGCCCCCGCGCCGGCCACCCGCCGTCCTGCCCCGCGCCGCGGCGGGACGGTGGCACCGCGCCGTCCCCGCACCCGGGGGTCGGACCGCCGGACGGTGGCGAGCACCACGCGCCGTCCCGCGCCCCGCCGCACCGAACCCGCCGGCCGTGCCGACCTGCTGACCGCGGCCGAGGCCGCCCTGGCCCGGCGCGACCTGATCGGCGGTGAGGTGGCCCTGCTGGTGCTGGACGTCGCCGACCCGGGTCAGGTCCTCGCCACCCTGGGCAGCACCGGCCTGATGGACGTCGCCCGGCAGAGCGTGCGGCGGCTGCAGGCCTGGTTGCCCGGCCAGGACACCGTCGCCCAGCTCGGTCCGAGCACCTTCGCCGTGCTCACCGAGGGCGTCGGCGACCAGGATGCCCCGGAGGAGATCGCCGCGCGGCTGGCCGCGCTGCTGACCGAGCCGATGAGCAGCCGCCAGCGCCTCTGCTCGGTGCGGTTCGCGATCGGGATCGCCACCTCGAGCGGGGAACTCACGAGCGGTGACGACCTGCTGCGGGCAGCTCAGGAGGCCCGGCTGCACGCGGTGGAGGCCGTCGACGGCGCTGCCGCCCGCAGCAGCTGGTGCCGCTACGACCGCGTCCGGCACGCCGATGCCACCGCCCTCGGGGCCGCCGAGCTCGAGCTGCGCGATGCCCTTCGCGCCCAACGGATCCAGGTCTCCTTCCGCCAGATCGTCCAGCTGAGCCGAACCGAGACCGACCACCACGGCGAGGTCACCGGCCGCACCATCGCGATGCAGGCGCTGCCCCGCTGGTCGCGACCCGACGGCAGCACGCTGCCGCCCGAGCAGATCGAGGCCCTGGCCGAGTCGGCGGGGCTGTCCTCGGTGCTGGGATTGCAGGTGCTGGCGTGCGGCTTGGACGCCGTCTCCGCTTGGTACGCAGCCGGTTTCCCGGTGGGGCGGTTGGCGATGCGGCTGTCGGCCGGGCACCTGGCCGACCCCGACCTGGTGGCGACCATCATCGGTCACCTCGCCCGCCGCGACCTGCCGCCGAGTTGCCTGGTGGTCGAGGTCGACGCCGCGTCGGTGTCGGACGCCGCCCGGGTGCGCCCGGTGCTGACCCAGCTGCGGGCGCAGGGCATCGAGGTGGTGATCACCTCGGTGGTGGCCCCCAGCGCGGGGAGCGCGCTGTTGAACACCCTGCCGGTGTCCGGGATCTCACTGCATCCCACGGTGACCCGGGCCATGGTCGTCAACGGGGTTCCGGTCGCCGCCGCCCTGGCCGCCTGCCGCCGCGCCGGGGCGCGACTGCTGCTCGAGGGGCTGAGCACGGTCGAGGAACTGGACGCCGCGTGCCGCATCGGGGTGGATGCAGCCAGCGGTCCGCTCATCGGCCGACCGGCCGGGCCGCGCGATGTCACGGCCCGGTTCGGACGTAGCGCGGGCACGACTTACAGTTGAGGTATGCGCGGAGTTATCACCTTGGTCACGGTGGGGGTGGCCATCTACGCGCTCGTCGACTGTCTGCGTAGCCGCCCGGACGAGATTCGGGGGTTGCCCAAGGTGCTCTGGCTGGTCGCGATCGTGTTGATGCCGTTGGTCGGGGCCGTGGCCTACCTGGTCCTCGGCCGGGTCACGGTGCCGGGTACGCCCGGCACGACCCCCGACGGACGCCGGGTGGTGGCCCCGGACGACGACCCCGAGTTCCTGCGCTCACTGCGGGTGCGTCGTCCCGAACAGACGCCGCCGGTACCGCCCACCCCGCCGCCGGCTGCCCGGCCCACGCCACCGAAACCCGCGAAGCCACCGAAGCCGCCCGAGGGCACGGACGCGACCGAGCCGGCCGACACCACCGACGGCCCGGACGGCGGGGATCACCGCGCGTAGGTGTGCTTGCCCACCGCGAAGAAGTTGACCACCAGGAAGTTCGCCAGCAGGCAGGCGTACCCGAACATCACCAGGTAGGCCGCGCGGCGGCCCTCCCACCCACGGGTGGCCCGAGCGTGCAGGTAGGCCGCGTAGACCACCCAGATGATGAAGGTCCAGACCTCCTTGGGGTCCCAGTTCCAGTAGTGACCCCAGGCCGCCTCGGCCCAGATCCCGCCGGCGATCAGGGTGAACCCCCACAGCGGGAAGGCGGCGATGTGCAGCTGGTAGCTCGACCGCTCGAGGTCGACCGAGCCGGGCAGCGCGTCCATGAACCGGCCTCGGGGCGAGGCGTTGCCGGCGGCCCGGGCGCGCTCGCGACGCTCTTGCAGCAGTTGCAGCACCGAGGTCGAGAATCCGAGGGTGAACAGCGCCGAGGCGACGAAGGCGACCGAGACGTGGATCAGCAGCCAGTAGCTGCGCAGCGCCGGCACCAGCTGGGCGGCCTCGGTGTAGAGCACGCTGACCGCCAGGCCGAGGGTGAGCAGCACCGGGCCGATCACGAACGTGCCCAGGTAGTGCAGGTCGCGCTTCCACAACACCAGCAGGAACACCGCCGTCACCACCATCGACCCGGTGGTGGCGAACTCGAACATGTTGCCCCAGGGCGCCCGCTGCGCCGACAGCCCGCGGGTGATGACCGCGGCCAGGTGCAACCCGAAGGCCAGCCAGGTGAGGGACATCGCGATGCCGAGCGCCCGCCGGCGCGGCGCGGCCGGTTCGGCGGCCGGGGCGTCGATCGTGATCTCCGCCCCCGTGCCGGCGGCGGGGCCGCCGACCGTGGCCAGCTGCCGGGCCTCCTGCCGGGCCGACTCCAGCCCCGCCCGGGCCCCGCGCGCCCCGAGATCGGCCACGAACGCCCCGAAGGCGCCGGTGTACACCGCCATGGCCGAGTACACCAGCACGTTGCTCAGCTGGGCCAGATTCTGCTCGATGGCCATCAGGACTCCCTCGTGGTCGACGTCGGCGCCACCCCGTCAGGCAGCGTAGCCCGAGCGATGGCGGTGAGCTCAGCGGCCAGCGTGGCGTCGTCCCCACGGGACAGGCCCGCCACGGTGAGCGTCAGCTGCCCGTCATCACCGGGGGTGGCGCGCACCCAGACCCGCCGGCGGCGGACGAACAGCGAGGCGGTGACCCCGCCGAGCGCCAGCAGCGACGAACCCAGCGCCCAGCCTTTCGAGGGATCCCGCCGGATGTCCAGGGCGGCGTACCGGGTGAGCCCGTCGAAGGAAACCGATCCTGCGCCGTCCGGCAGGGTTGCCGTGGTGCCCGGGGCCAGCAGCACCTTCAACGGCTGCCCGTTGGGGCCCTTGGTCATGGTCATCGATCCGCCGAGGCGCATCACCGACTGCGGCACCCCGGTGCGGAAGCCGAGCCCGTCCACGCCGGGCTCGGCGAGCAGCACGTTCACCATGAGCCGCGGCTGCAGCGGCTGCGGGAACAGCGACACCGGGATCCCGTCCTGCAGGGTGTAGGTGGGCAGGAACACCCCGACGAGCGCGATCTGGCGGGGCTTGGCGTCGGGCACCTTGACCACGGCCAGCGACTTGTAGTTGCCGTCCTGCGGCCGGGTGATCACCGGGCCGCGGTAGGCGACGTTCCCCTGGCCGTCGGTGACCGTGATGATCGGCGCGTACCCGTTGCCCACCAGGAAGGCCCGGGTGCCGTCCACATCGAGCGGGTGATTCGGACTGATGGTGACGGTGCGCGGCGGGCGGCCCGGTTCGTCGACCACCGAGAACGTGGCCTGGAACTCGCGGGGGGCGCCCATCTGGCTGGGTTGCGAACCGGACTCGAACTCGACCTTGAAGTCGGTCAGCTCGGCCGTGAACGGGGGCAGCTTGCCGGTGTCGATCAGCCGGCCGGCGCTGAAGGAGTCGTAGCTGATCACGGTGTTGGCGAAGGTGCCGCCCTGCACCACCACGGCCTGGCCGGAGTAGCTGGCCAGGGACCCCCAGGCCAGCGCCACCAACAGGGCGAGCAGCGCGAGGTGGAACAGCAGGTTGCCGGTCTCGGCCGAGTAGCCCTTCTCTGCCGAGACGCTGGCGTCGGCCCGCTCCCCCACCCGGTTGTCGACCACGCGGTAGCGCCGCCGGCGCAACGCCACCAGCGCGGCGTCCAGGGCGCTGTCCACGGTGTCGGCGCTCGTCCCGGACGGCGCGAGCAGCGTCAGGTGGTCGGGCAGCCGTTCCAAGCGGCGCGGCGCCCGGGGCGGGGCCGAGCGCATCGCCCGCAGGTGCAGCCGCGCCCGGGGCAGTACGCAGCCCACCAGTGAGATGAACAGCAGCAGGTAGATCGCCGAGAACCACACCGAGGTGTAGACGTCGAAGAATCCCAGCCGGTCGAGCCAGGGGCCGATCGTCGTGTGCGCGTCCCGGTAGTCGACGACCCGGCTGGGGTCCTCGCGGTTCTGCGGCACGATCGAGCCGGGTACCGAGGCGATGGCCAGCAGGAACAGCAGCAGCAGCGCGGTGCGCATGCTGGTGAGCTGGCGCCAGGCCCAGCGCAGCCAGCCGCCGAGGCTGAGGGTGGGTTGGGTGATCGGGGCGTCGGCCTCGTACTCGGTGAAGGCGCCCTCGGTCTCGGGTCGGGTGCTGGTCGCCATCACAGCACCGTCTCGAAGCCGAGGACCCACGTTTGGAGCTGCTGCATCCAATCCCCCCAGAGGCCGGTGGCCAGCAACAGGCCCACCACGATCAGCATCCCGCCCCCCAACCGGGTGACCAGCACGCGGTGCCGCCGGACGACGTCCAGCGCGCCGAGCATCCGGCGATAGGCCAGGCCGGCGATCACGAACGGGACGCCGAGTCCCAGGCAGTAGGCGGTGGCCAGGACGGCGCCGCGGGTGGCGCTGGCGTCGTCCAGCGTCAGCGCCATGATCGCCGCGAGCGTCGGGCCGGTGCACGCCGTCCAGCTCAGCCCGAAGACGACGCCGAGCAGCGGGGCACCGGCCAGTCCCGCGGCGGGGCGCACGTCGAGCCGGCGTTCACCGCCGATCAGTGGCATGACCCCGAGGTAGACCAGGCCCAGCCCGATCGTGATCACGCCGAGGATCCGGCTGAGCACGGCGGAACGTTCCGTCAACAGGCCGCCGAGCGCTCCGGTGGTGGCGCCGATGAGCACGTACACCGCGGTGAATCCGAGCACGAACAGCGCCATGCCGGCGACCATCCGACCCCGGCGCCGCGATTCCAGGTCGATACCGCTCAGGCCCGTGACGTAGCCGAGGTAGCCCGGCACCAGCGGCAGCACGCACGGCGACAGGAAGGAGACCAGCCCGGCGGCCACGGCGATCGGGACGGCGAGCAGCAGCGAACCGTCGGCGACCGTCGCGCCCGGGTTCACGGCGTCCCCGAGAGGAGCGGCGTGGCCGACGGCGTGGCCGACGGTAGCGCCGCTGGTGAGCCCGATGGTGGATCCGAAACCGTTGGCGTGGCAGCGGTTCCGGGGGCGATCACGATCGGCTTGTCGTCGAGCACCGAGGTCACCACGGCGGTCAGGGTGGCGTAGGTGAGGCCGCCGGAGATCCGGCCGGCGATCCGGCCCTGCGGGTCGATCACCAGCGTGCTCGGAACCGCCCCGGGGGCGACCGATCCGCGCAACGCGAGCACGGCGCGCCTGGTGTCGTCCATCAGGCTGGGATAGGTGATCTTGTAGGTGCGCTGGAAGGCGAGTGCGGCGGCCGGGTCGTTGGTGTACTCGCTCGCGATGCCGAGGAACTTCACGCCGCGCGCTGCCAGATCGGTGCTGGCGCGTTGCAGGTCAGGCGCTTCCTTGTGGCACGGGGCACACCACGAACCCCAGACGTTGAGCACCACCACCGAGCCGCGCATCGAGGCCAGGTCGAGCGGCGTGCCCTCGAGGGTGATGCCCGACAATGCGACCGGCTGCTCGCGGCGGCTCGTGTCGACCACGCGGATGGTGCCGTCGGCCCCGGTGTAGTCGATACCGGTGCCGGCGGTCGCGGCCGGTCCCTGCCCGGACGACCCGGTGCAGCCCCCGATGAGCGCGGTCAGCCCGATGAGCACCGCGGCCAGCAGTCTCGAACGTCCCGGTGTGTGCCGGCGCATCGCGTTCGTCGTCCTCCTCAGGCCCCGGACACCGTCGACGCCCCGGCGACGAGGTCGGCCGCCGGTTCGGCATAGGAGATCAGGGCCAGTCGTGCATCGTCGTAGTGGAACGAGGTGACCGAGGCCAGATGGCACTGGCGCCGGCGTGGGTCGTGCCACAGCCGCCGCTGCTCCGCGGCCAGCCGGGCGATCCAGATCGGCAGCTGATGGCTGACCAGCACGCTGTGCCGGCCGGGGGCGGCATCGCGCGCCGCAGCGAGCGCGGCGTGCATCCGCTGGGCGACCTGGGCGTAGGGCTCACCCCACGACGGCCGGAACGGGTTGTACAGGTGACGCCAGGCACTCGGCTCGCGCAGCGCGCCGTCCCCGATGCCGAATCGCTTGCCCTCGAACACGTTCGCGGCCTCGATCAGCCGACCGTCGATCGCGAGGTCGAGCCCCAGTGCCTCGGCCAGCGGCGCCGCCGTCTCCTGTGCGCGCTCCATCGGCGAGGCGACCACGCGGGCGATCACCGGGTCGATCCCGTCCCCGGAACGCGACGCCAGGTCGTCGACGAAGTAGTCCCGTGCCCGCTCGGCCATCGCCCGCCCGCGCGCGGACAGGTGGTAGTCGGGCAGCCGACCGTAGAGGATCTTGTCCGGGTTCTCCACCTCGCCGTGACGCAGCAGATGGACGACGGTGCGCGTGCTCACGCCGACATCCTCTCAGGCCGGGCGGGGCCGCGTCCGGTCGGCCCACTTCTGGTCGGCCGGCCTCTGGTCGGCACTGTTCCGATCGGCCCGGGGGGTGACGTTCCCCCACTGTGCACTGCGCCATATCTGGAGCAGTGCACAGGGGCGGGGCAACACCCCCAGCGGCGGAGGCGTTCGCGGCCGCACCTCGGCGTTGTCCACGTTGTCCACAGGAGTCTCGGAGGCCTGGCCCGGCGGCTGGCCGCAGCACAGGATGGCGACGTGGACACGCAGGACGATCGCGGGAGGCCGGCGCTGGCCGACCGCATCGCCCTCGCGCTGCGGCGGGGACGCCAGCGCACGGGTCAGAGCCAACGGGACGTCGCGGCGGCCTGCGGGGTCCCGAGGGCCACCGTGGGGCGGATCGAGACGGGTCAACCGGTCACGCTCACCGCCGTCGACGCAGCCCTGCGGGCGGTGGGCCTGCGCCTGACCGTGGTGCGCGCACCCGCGGACCGTGGCTCCCGTTCGAGCCGTGGTGGCACTACCTGCGCCGGATGGACCGCGCCGAGGCGTCCGGCGATGGCAGGCTCCCGGGTCCGGACGATCGGCCCACCTTCATGCGTCCCGAGACGGCACGCCTCTACGACGCCCTCGACTCCTACCTCTCGCGCGCGAGGCCGACACCGCCGGGCGAGGAGCCACCTCAGGCGGGCGGCGCACCTCAGGCCGAATGACTCCCGGCGGCTGCGGCGCGGGCGGCGGCGGGCAGGGCCTCGATCACGCGGCCGAGCGCGGCGTCGTCGTGGGCGGCCGAGAGGAACCAGGCCTCGAAGGCACTCGGCGGCAGGTACACCCCGTGGGCGAGCATGGAGTGGAAGAACGCCCGGAACGCCGCGGTGTCCTGCCGGCGAGCGGTGTCGTAGTCGGTGACCGCCTCGACGTCCTCGGGCGTGAAGAACACGCTGAACATGCTTGCCGCGTGCTGGATCACGTGCGGCACCCCCGCGGCGTCCAGGGCCTGGTGCGCCGCGCTCGACAGCTGCTCGGCCGCGGCGGCCAGGTGGGTGTAGACCTCGTCGGTGCAGTGCTGCAGCGTGGCCAGCCCGGCCGCGGTGGCCACCGGGTTCCCGCTGAGGGTGCCCGCCTGGTAGACCGGCCCGGACGGCGCGAGCCGGCTCATGATCTCCGCGCGGCCCCCGAACGCGGCGGCCGGGAAGCCCCCACCCATCACCTTGCCGAAGGTGAACAGGTCGGGCACCACGCCCTCGATGCCGAACCAGCCCGCCGGGGAGCACCGGAAGCCGGTCATCACCTCGTCACTGATCAGCAGCGCGCCGTGCTCGGTGGTGTGGCGACGCAGGGCCTCGGTGAAGCCGGGCCGGGGCGGCACCACTCCCATGTTGCCGGCGGCGGCCTCGGTGATCACCGCCGCGATCCGGTCGCCGTGGGTCTGGAAAGCAGATTCCAGAGCGGAAAAGTCGTTGTAGGGCAGCACCAGGGTGTCGGCTGCGCCGGCGCCGGTGACCCCCGGCGAATCCGGCAGCGCGAACGTGGCCACCCCCGACCCGGCCGCGGCCAGCAGGGCGTCGACGTGCCCGTGATAGTGCCCGGCGAACTTCACGATCACCGCACGTCCGGTGAACCCGCGGGCCAACCGGATCGCGCTCATCGTCGCCTCGGTGCCCGAGGAGACCAACCGCACCTGCTCGACCGGCTCGACCCGGCAGACGATCTCCTCGGCGAGCGCCACCTCGTTCTCGCTCGGCGTGCCGAACGAGAACCCCTTCGCGGCGGCGTCCCGGACGGCGTCCAGCACCGCGGGGTGGGCATGACCGAGGATCATCGGTCCCCAGGAACAGACCAGATCGACGTACTCGCGATCATCGGCATCCCGCAGATACGGACCGCGGCCGCTGACCATGAACCGCGGCGTCCCGCCGACGGCCCGGAAGGCACGGACCGGGGAGTTCACGCCACCGGGGGTCACCGCGAGCGCTCGCTCGAACAGGGCGGCCGAGGCCGGCGCCTCCGCCGCGTGGACATCCCGATAGGTACTGCTACTCATCCAGCCAGTCTGTCAGGCCCTTACGGTAAGCCCATGTCGAGGCCACCGGCAGCACCGGCACCACGGGCAGCACCGGACCTGCCACCTGCATCGACATCATCGGACCGTTCCGCTGGGTGTGAGGGATCACCATGAGCTTGCCGCCACTGCCACCTCCACCCCCCGAGCCGGACGACGGCCGCCCGGCCCCCACCCCGCCACCGACGCCTCCCGGATCGCCTCCGGATCTGCCGGCTGCTGCGCCGCCGGACCCCTACCAGCCCGCGCCGTGGACCGACTGGGCGAACGCGCCGGGCCTGCCGGCGTCCCCGACCGGCGAGTCGCCGGCGTACCCCCCGGTGCCACCCCCGGGCGTCGGCTACCCCGGTGCACCGAGCTACCCGGCACCCGGGCCCACCGACACCGGCCCCAGCCGGCTCGCCGGGGTCGGCGCCGGTTGCGGTGGCATGCTGCTCATCCTGCTGGTGCTGGGGGTGATCGGGAACCAGGGTTGGGGCGGTCCGGTCACCGGCCTGGTCTCCCTGTTGCCGCTGGGCCTGCTCGTCGCCGGCATCGTGTTCACGGCGCAGGAACGCACCCGCCGGTTCGGCACCGGCATGCTGATCTCGATCGGGGTCGCGGTGCTGATCGCCGGTGGCTCGTGCCTGGCGCTGATCGCCATGTTCGCCAACCAGTGATGCCGTGATGTCGGGGATCCCGGCCGCGGGCAGCGACCTGGTGCACGGCCTGTTCGTGGCGCTCGGGATCGCGGTCGCGGCCCTGCTGTTCCGCCACGAGCTGCGGCGCCGGGCCGTCACCGATGACCGGATGTGGGTCATCGTCGCCCTGGCGCTCGCCGGCGGCGCGCTGATGGCCCGGCTCGGCACCTGGTTCCAGCACGTCGACCTGCGCGCCAATGCCTCGCTGCTCGAGCAGTGGGTCTACGGCAATCGCAGCATCCTGTCGGGCCTGGTCGGGGCCTGGGCCGGCGTCCATCTCGGCAAACGGCTGACCGGGTACCGCGAGCGCACCGGCGACCTGTTCGCCCCCGCCGTCGCGGCCGCGATGGCCATCGGACGCCTCGGCTGCCTGCTCACCGAGCGCCCGGGGACGCCGACCGGTTCCGGGTTCGGCATCACTCTGCCGCCCGACCAGGCGCGCCTGCTCGGTGCCCCGGCGGGGGTCGGACTGCACCCGTCCTTCGCCTACGAGATCGCCTTCCACGTGGTGGCGTTCGTGGTGATCTGGCGGCTGCGTGACGCGCTCGGCCGGCCCGGCGACCTGTTCATCGGCTACGTGGCGGCCTACGCGGTGTTCCGGTTCGGCGTCGAGTTCGTCCGCGGCAACCAGGTCGTCTGGGCCGGGCTCACCCGGCCGCAACTGTTCCTGATCGTGAGCGCGCCGCTGCTGGCCCGGCGCGCGGCCGGCATCAGAGCGCGCAGAATCGACCGGACGGTGATGACATGACGCCCTCCCCCGGCCCCGGCCGCCCGCTGCGCGGCGACCGGATCCACCGCTACGTCACCGCGTTCTGCCCGCACTGCCATGCGGACGACCCCGAACGCCCGCTGGACGACGTCCGCCGGCTCGCGGGCTGGCTGGCGGTGCGCGACGGCACGGTCTGGCTCGAACGGGGCTGCCCCGATCATGGCCTGGTGCGCACCCACTACGACGAGTCGCCGCACATCCTGAGCTACCTGGAACAGTGGCAGGCACCCACGAAATCCCATGTACCCGATCAGGTCTCGAACTTCCGGCCGATTCCTGCAGCCTACGCGCACGGGCTGCCGCCGATGCAGACCCAGCACACCTGCATCCTGGTGGCCGACGTGATCGAGCACTGCAACCTGCGCTGCCCGACGTGTTTCACCGCCTCGGGGCCGCACCTGCGTGGCGTGGCCCCGGTCGAGGCGGTGCTGGCCAACGTGGATGCCCGCCTCGCCCGCGAGGGCAACCGCCTCGACGTGCTGATGCTCTCCGGCGGCGAGCCGACGCTGTACCCCGAACTCGATCGCCTGCTGGACGAGTTGGTGGCCCGCCCCATCGTGCGGATCCTGTTGAACAGCAACGGGTTGCGCATCGCCGAGGACGACGCCCTGCTGGCCCTGCTGCGCCGTCACCGGCAGCGGGTGGAGGTCTACCTGCAGTACGACGGGCCGGCGGCCGAGGCCTCGACGCATCACCGCGGCGCCGATCTCACCCGGTTCAAGGAGGCCGCGATCACCCGGCTGAGCGAGGCCGAGGTGTTCACCACGCTCACCATGACCGCGGCGCTCGGCGTCAACGACGGCGACATCGGGGCGGTGGCGCTGCGCGCCCTGCACACCCCGTTCGTCGGCGGCGTGGCGATCCAGCCGGTGTTCGGATCGGGTCGGGCGAACCCGATCGACGCCTCGAACCGGTTGACCCACACCGGGGTGCTGGCCCGGCTCGAGGCCCAGACCGATGGCCTGGTGGCCTGGCACGACCTGACCGCGCTGCCGTGCTCGCACCCGCACTGCGCCTCGGTCGGCTACCTGGTCCGGGACGACGCCGGAACCTGGCGCTCGCTGGTCAGCCTGGTCGGCCACGACCGGTTGAAGTCCTGGCTCGACCTCGAGCCGGACCTGCTGGCGAACAAGGTGGCCGACTCGACCCTGCCCACCGCGCTGCGCGAGGCGGTCAAGTCCTCGCTGCTGGACCTGCTCTCGGACCAGTCCTCGCTGTCGCACCCGCGCACCGGCGACCTGTGGCGCACCATCTGCCAGCAGTGCGATCTCGGCGTCGGCACCCTCGCCACGCTGGCCGCCGGCCGCCTGCCCGGCCAGCAGGACCGGCTGAGACGGCTTCTGGGCCAACGCATCACGCGGATCACCGTGAAACCGTTCATGGACCTGTCGACCATGATCGAGGAGCGGTTGATGCAGTGTTGCGTGCACGTCGGCACCCGCCGCGAGGACGGCGCCGACCAGTGCGCCCCGTTCTGCGCGGTGCAGGCCTGGCCGGCGCTGGCCCGCCAGCGCCTGTCCACCGCTGCGGTACCAGACGCCGTGGAGCTCCCCGTGATCGAGGTGACCCGATGACCGCGCCCGCCACCCCGCCGCCGCGTGACGCCGGTGCGCCGTCCGGCTACCTGCCGCCCGGCGTGCCGCCTCCGTTGCTCGACGAACCGGACGACGCCACGCCCGCGCCGTTCGATCCGTTGCGGCTGTGCATCTTCGCCACCATCGCCCTGCTGGGCTGGATCGGTGGCCCGGTCACGCTGCTGGGGTTCGCCGTCCTGGGTCTGGTGGGCTACACCCGAGCCTGGCGCGCCGGCCTGACCCGCTCGCGGTGCTTCCTGCGCGACATCCGGCTGGTGCTGGCCTACCTGAGCGCGCTGGCCGTCGCCGGCCTGGCCGGCATCGTGATTGCCGTACTGCGCGTGACCTGAGCCTGCCGCTCAGGTCTGGACCAGGCCGTGACGGCGCGCCAGGGCCGCCGCCTCGGTGCGGCCGGAGGCCCCGAGCTTGGCCAGGATGTTCGACACGTGCACGCTCACCGTCTTGGTGCTGATGAACAGGCGCGCCGCGATCTCGCCGTTGCTGCGACCGAGCGCGACCAACTCCAGCACCTCGTGCTCGCGCGGGGTGAGCAGGTCGGCGGGTATCCGGCGGTCCCGGCCCGCAACCGTCCGGGCCGCACCGGCTCGGCCGGGGATTCGGGCCGAGCGCTCCAGCAGCGGCTTCGCCCCGAGCCGGCCGGCCACCTCGCCGGCGGTCGCCGCGACCTGCCGGGCGGCGTCCGCGTCGCCGGTGGCCAGCAGGATCTCGGCGAGGCTCAGCCGCGCCCGCGCGGCCAGGTACACGTCACCGAACCGGTCCAGGGCGGCCACCGCGTCGCGCCAGCGGTCCAGCAGCGTCGCGGCGGGCACCTCCTGATCGGCGCGGCCGGTCAACCAGCGCCAGCGCTCGTGCTCGGCGCGGGCCAGGGCCGACCAGGCCAGCGTCTCGATCCCGGGGTGGGCGACCCGAGCGACGACCCGGTCGGCATCGGCGGCCAGCTCGTCGGCCAGCCGGCTCATCGCGTCCCACTGTGCCGTTGGCAGGTGCGCCACCCCATCGGCGAGCACGGTCAGGGTGGTGGTGGCCAACCGCAGCCGCGCCTCGAACAGGGGGTGCCAGACCCGGCTCATCACCGTGACCACCTCGCGGTAGGCGGCCACGGCCTGCGGGAGCTGCCCGGTCAGGCCCGCCGCCTCGATCTCGAGCCCGGCCGAGTTCACCGCCAGCAGCCCCTCGACCTGCCAGAGCTCCCGCATCGCCGGCAGCCTCGCGGCGGCGTCCGGCTCACCGCGCGCCAGCGCGATCTGGATGGTGAGCACGTCGAGCAGCGCACCGGCGATCGGCGGCGCACCGTGGTGCGGATCGGCCAGGGTGTCGAGTGCCTCGTCCCAGCGGCCCTGGCGCAGCAGCACCCAGGCCAGGTACCACCGGGACTCGAAGGCATACGGCGCCCAGGGGGTGCCGAGTTCGCCACCGAGCGCCACGCCCGCGCGCAGCACGGCCTCCGCGTCGGCGTATTCGGCGGTCACCAGGTACGACAGGGCGAGCCAGAACCCGCCGCGCAGTTCCGCCGCACGGTTACCGGCCTCGCGGGAGCGGGCCATCGCCTCGATCAGGGCGGCCCGGTGCTCGGGGCCGACCTGACGCCGGCCGGCACGGCTGATCGTGGTCAGCGCGTCCCCGGCCAACCAGGCCCAGCCGAGTTGGTCGGCCAGCCGCACGGCCTCACCGGCGATCCGGCGCGCCTGCTCGGCCTGCCCGGCCTGGGCCAGCACCCGAGCATGCGCGGCGAGCAGCTTGGCCCGCAGCGGGGTGTCGGCATCGCCCAGCAACCGCACCGCCTCGGCCGAGACGGCGACCGGGTCCTCGTCCGGCTCGATCAGGCTCAGCGCCAGCGCCCGGGTCGAGAGCAGCCGGGCTCGCCCCGGCGCCGGGGTCTCGGCCGGTAGCCGCGCCAGCTGTTCGGCCGCCAGCGCCGCGGCCCGCACCACGTGGCCCCCGGCCATCAACGCCTCGGCCGCCTCGCTGGCGACCGTGGCCGGCTCGAGCCGCCCGGACTCGGCCGCGACCGACTCGGGATCGCCGGCCCCGTCGCCGAGGCCCATCACCTGTCCCCGGGCCAGTACCGGGTCGGCCAGCAGTTCCAGGGCGGCCTCGTAGTGCCGCGCCGCGTCGTCCGGGCCCCCGACCGACATCGCCTCGCGGGCCGCCTCGACGCTCGCCGCCAGGGCGGTACGCCGATCCAACGCCCGGCGCGCGTGCCGGGCGAGTTCGGCGGCGGTGCCGGTGCCGCGCCGATCGGTCAGCGCCTCGACGTACCGCGCGTGCAGCCGGACCCGCTCCCCCGGCAACAGGTCGTCGTAGGCAGCCTCGGCGAGCAGGGCGTGCCGGAACGCGTAGTGCTGATCGTCGGCCCGCAGGATGTTCATCTCGATGGCGCGGCGCACCGCATCGTCCAACCGGGCGGCGTCGAAGCCGCAGATCGCGGCGAGCAGGGCGTGACTCACCCGGCGCCCGGCGACCGCCGCCACCCGCACCACCTGCCGGGCGTCGTCGTCCAGCTGGTCGAGCCGCACCAGCAACAGGTCGGCCAGGTTCAACGGCAGCGCGGTGTCGCCGCGGCCGTCGGACCCGGCCAGCGCCCCGAGCAACTCCTCGACGAAGAAGGCGTTGCCCTCGGCGCGCTCGACGATGCGGTCGGCGCGCGCCACGGGCAGCGGATCCGGGTGCAACCGGGCGATCAGCCGGTGTACGTCCTCGGGTGGCAGCGGGTCGAGCTGTACCCGATGGACGCCGCGGCGCCGCCCCCATTCGACCAGATAGGGACGCAGCGGGTGCCGGCGGTGCAGGTCGTCGCTGCGGTAGGAGGCCACCAGCACCGCCGGCTCACCCAGCGGCCGGGACAGCAGGTAACCGAGCAGGTCCCGGGTGGAGGAATCGGCCCAGTGCAGGTCTTCGAGCACCACCAGCACCGGCCCGAATCCGGCGACCCGCGCCAGCAGCTCACGCACCGCCTCGAACAGCGCGCCCCGATCGAGCACCTCGCGGTCGGCATCCGGACGCACCGGCCCGCCGATCACCCGGCGGCCGGGCTGCAACCGGGCCAGCGCCGGGTGGGTCGCGGTGGCCTCGGCGAGCACCTCGGGCAGCTCGTCGGCGATGCGGGCCACCACCTCCGAGAAGGCCAGGTAGGGCAACCCGCTCTCGGCCAGGTCGAGGCTGTGCCCGGTGAACGCCCGCCAGCCCTGCTCGCGCGCCGCCGCGACCAGGGCATCGAGCAGCCGCGTCTTGCCGATGCCGGCATCGCCGCCCAGCAGCACGGCGACCGCGGCCGCGGCGCCTGCGGGCGTGCCGTCCGCGGCCGGTGCGCCGGACGGCGGGGCGATCCGGAGCAGCCCGAGCAGCCCAGCGAGCTCGCGCTGCCGGCCGATCAGTTGCGTCTGCGGCACAGCGCCATGGTGCCAGCGCCCCCCGACGCTCACCCGGCGAGCGGCCCGTCACCGGCTCGGGCGTTCGGACCAGTCAGCACTTTCGGTGTGCATGACATCACTCGATGTTACTAGGGTGGACACCTCGTCGGGGCTGGAGGGGAAAACGGGGGACGCCGGCGTGCGGTTTCTGCTCGAACTGGTCGTCGCCGCGGCCTGCTGGGGCGCGGGGACGGTGCTGGTGAAGTTCGCCCTCGACGGGCTCGGCGCGATGGCCGTCCTCTGCCTCGAGTTGCTCGCCGCCACCGCAACCGTGGCGCTGCTCAGCGGCGTCCGGCAGGTGCGTCGCCGACGCGCCGGGGTGCGCGTCGCGCGTCCGGACGGGCTCGCCCGGATGGTGGTCGCGGGGCTGCTCGAACCCGGCCTGGCCAATGTCGGGCTCACGGTGGGACTGACCTTCGCCTCGGCCTCCGACGCCGCCATGCTGACCGGCACCGAGTCGCTGTTCGTCATGATCATGGCGGCGGCCTGGCTCGGCGAGCGGCCCGGGCGCGGCGCCCTGGCCGGCGCGTTGGTGGCGGCGTCCGGGGTGATGTGCCTCAACGGCTCGGTGCCCTCGGCGAGTGCCGGGTGGGGCAACCTGCTGGTGCTCGGCGGAGCCTGCGCCGCCGCCGGGTACTCCCTGGTGGTCTCGGAGGTCGCTCCCCGGACCGACACCCTCACCCTGACCACGGTGCAGTTCGCCGCCGGTGGCTCACTGTGCCTGGTGCTGGCCGGAGCCTGCCGGCTGGTCTCGCACGAGTCCTGGACCAGCGCAGCCACCCCGTCCCACGTGCTGGCCGGCCTGGCCGCCGGGATCCTCGGAACGGCCGTCCCGTTCCTGCTGTACAACCACGCCATCGAGCACGTGAACGTCACGTCGGCCGCGATGGTGCTGAACCTGATCCCGCTGTTCGGCCTGATCGGCGCCACGGCGGTGCTCGGGGAGTCGCTCGGCCGCTGGCAGGTGCTCGGCGGGGCCTTGATCCTGGCGGGGATGACGGCCTTCGCCGTCGCCGCGCAGCCCGCCGACCTCGTCCCAGCCGGACGCCACGTGTATCGCCGTGCCCTCCCGCGGCTCCTGCCTCTCAGCGGCGGGGCTGATCGACGGCCCATCCGATTCCCTCGAGAAGGACGCCACCATGATGCCCACGCCCGAATCGCCGTCCACAGCACGCACGTCACCGTCCACGGCGTCGGCACCCACAGCGCCGGCAGCGCCGACAGCGCCCACAACATCCACAGCACCGGCGGCATCACCGCTGCCCACGGACCGCATCGACCGATTCCTGCAGCAACGCCCCGACCTGGCGACGCCGTTCCTGGTGGTCGACCTGGACGTCGTCGCGCAGCGCTACCGGGCACTGTGCGCGGCCCTGCCGCAGGCCGCGGCCTACTACGCGGTCAAGGCCAACCCCGACCCCGCGGTGCTCGGCCTGCTCATCGAGCTGGGGTGTGACCTCGACGTGGCCAGCCTCGGCGAGGTCGAGCTCTGCCTCGACCTCGGGGCCGCCCCGCACCAGCTCTCCTACGGCAACACGGTCAAGAAGGAGCGCGACATCCGCGCCGCCGCCGACCTCGGGGTCGCCACGTTCACCGCCGACTGCCTCCCCGAGCTCGACAAGATCACCCGGCAGGCGCCGGGATCGACCGTGGTGATCCGGCTGGCCACCGACGGCACCGGCGCCGACTGGCCGTTGAGCCGCAAGTTCGGCTGCGGCCCCGCCGATGCCCTGGCCCTGCTGCGCCGGGCAGCCGCTGCCGGTCACCCGATCGGGATCGGCTTCCACGTCGGATCGCAGCAGCACGACGTCGACGCCTGGGATGCCCCGCTGCGCCAGATCGCCGCGATCGCCGATGACCTGGCGGCCGAGGGCATCGCGCTGACCGCGGTGAACCTGGGCGGTGGCCTGCCCAGCAGCCACCTGGCCCCGACCCCGGACGTCGCGGTGTACGGCGCGCACATCGGCGCCGCGATCGACCGCCACCTGGCCCACCACCCGGGGATCCGCTTCATGGTCGAGCCGGGCCGCTTCCTGGTGGGGGACGCCGGCGTGATCCGTACCGAGGTCATCCTGGTGTCCCGGCGCGACGGCGAGGCCCGACGGTGGGTCTACCTCGACATCGGCATGTTCAACGGGCTGGCCGAGACCGCCGAGGAGGCCATCCACTACCGCATCCGCTGCCCCCGGCCTCACGGCGCGACCGAACCCGCCGTCCTGGCCGGGCCGACCTGCGACAGCCTCGACGTGCTCTACGAGGACACGCCCTACCCGCTGCCCATCGACCTGCGTGCGGGCGACCGGCTCGATCTGCTGGCGACCGGCGCCTACACGACGTCCTATTCCTCGGTGTGGTTCAACGGATTCGAGCCGCTGCGCGCCCATTACCTGCCCGCGACGACCAGCCGGCGTCCGGCTGCGGTCACGACCCCCGCAGCTGCTCGTGAAGCCTGATCATCGCCACGCCGAAGGCCTGCGTCTCGGCCTCGTCCAGCAGGTCGAACACCGCCGCGCGCACCGCCTCGACGTGACCCGGTGCCGCCTGCTCGATGACGGCGAACCCGCCCTCGGTCAGCAGGCACCAGACCCCACGCCGATCCTCCGGACACGGCTCGCGGCGCACCATGCCGCGCGCCTCCATCCGCGAGACGGTGTGGGTCAACCGGCTGCGCGAGTTCACGGCCCGCTCGGCCAGCTCCGACATCCGCAACCGGCGATCCGGGCTCTCCGACAGCTGCACCAGGATCTCGTACTCGGCCAGGGAGAGCTGGCTGTCCTCGGCCAGCTGACGGCTCAACCGCTCGTTCACCATGCGGGTGACGTCCAGATAGGCCCGCCACATCCGCTGCTCGGAGGCGCTGAGCCATCGCGGCTCGGCGCTCACCTGGCTCGCAACCACTGCGCCACCTCGTCCGCCCAATATGTCAGGATCACCGAAGCCCCCGCCCGTCTGATGCACGTCAGCGATTCCATCACCGCTCGGTCACGGTCCACCCACCCCTGGGCCGCGGCCGCCTCGATCATCGCGTACTCGCCCGAGACCTGGTAGGCCGCAACGGGTACCGATACCTCGTCCGCCACCCGGCGCACCAGGTCGAGGTAGGCCATCGCCGGTTTGACCATCACCACGTCGGCACCCTCGGCGATGTCCAGGGCCACCTCGCGCAGCGCCTCGTCCCCGTTGGCCGGGTCCTGTTGATAGCTGCGCCGGTCACCGGTCAGCGACGAGGCGACCGCCTCACGGAACGGCCCGTAGAACGCCGAGGCGTACTTGGCGGCGTAGGCCAGGATCGCGGTGTCCGGGTACCCGGCCGCGTCCAGGGCGGTCCGGACGGCGCGTACCTGGCCGTCCATCATGCCGCTCGGCCCGACCATCGCCGCGCCCGCCTCGGCCAGCACCACTGCCATCCGGCCGTAGTGCTCGAGCGTGGCGTCGTTGTCGACCCGGCCCGCGGCGTCCAGCACCCCGCAGTGGCCGTGGTCGGTGAACTCGTCCAGGCACAGGTCGGCCATCACCACCAGCTCATCGCCGACCTCGGCGACCACGTCCCGCACGGCGACACTCAGCACGCCGTCCGGGTCGCATGCGCCGGAACCGATGTCGTCCTTGGCCAGCGGGACGCCGAACAGCATCACCCCGCCCAGCCCGAGCTGGGCCGCGTCGTGTACCGCCTTGCGCAGCGAGTCCCGGGTGTGCTGGACGACGCCCGGCATCGACGAGATCGGCCGCGGCTCGGTCGCGCCCTCGGCGATGAACACCGGCAACACGAGTTCGGCGGGGTGCAACCGGGTCTGCGCCACCAACCGGCGCACCGGCGCCGAGAACCGCAGCCGCCGGGGCCGCTGGGCCGGGAAGCCGCTCATCGCGCCCGCCGCCGCGACGAGGCGCGCCGCAGGCTCGGGCGCACCACCTCTTCGCCGGCCTCGGCGGCACTGGCGCGCAAGCAGTTCCCGTACTCGGCCAGTGCCGTCACCAGCGAGGCGACGTTCGGTTCGGGGGCGAGCACGTCGACGCGCAATCCGTATTCCTGCGCCGTCTTGGCGGTGGCCGGGCCGATGCAGGCGACCACCGTGGTGGGGTGCGGCTTGCCGGCGATGCCGACCAGGTTGCGCACCGTCGAGCTGGAGGTGAACAGCACGGCGTCGAAGCGGCCGCCCTTGATCGCCTCCCGCACGTCGGCGGGCGGCGGCGCGGCGCGCACCGTGCGGTAGGCGGTGACATCGTCGACGTCCCAGCCGAGTTCGCCCAGCCCCGCCACCAGGGTGTCGGTGGCGATGTCCGCGCGGGGCAGGAACACGCCCTTGATCGGGTCGAGCAGCTCGTCGACGGCAGGCCAGATCTCCAGCAGCCCGGCGGAGCTCTGCTCGACGTCCCCGGAGGGCACCAGATCGGGCTCGATGCCCCACGCCCGCAACGCGGCGGCCGTCACCCCACCCACCGCGGCGACCTGGACGCCGGCGAAAGCGCGCGCGTCCAGCCCGAAGGCCTCGATCTTCTCCCGGACGGCGCGCACCGCGTTCACCGACGTGAACCCGATCCAGCGGTAGCGGCCGGTCACCAGACCGGTGATGGCCTTCTCGAACTGGGCCGGCGAGCGCGGCGGTTCGACCGCGATGGTCGGCACCACCGGCGCCAGCGCGCCGTGCTCGGCCAGCAGCGCGGCGAGCGGGGCAGCCTGCTCCTTGGTGCGCGGCACCAGCACCTGCCAGCCGAACAGCGCCCGCTGCTCGAACCAGCGCGCGCCCTCGGCCATCCCGGCGGCGCGGCCGATGACGGCCACCAACCGCTGCGGCACCGACCCGGCCATGGCCTCGGGCACCGCCTGCTCCACCTGGGCGAGCGTGGTGGTGACGGTGCGCTGGTGCACCGTGGTGCCCTCGGTGATCACCGCCACCGGGGTGTCGCCGGCCCGGCCAGCCGCCAGCAGGCGACTCACCGCGGTGAGCAGCTTCGCGATCGGGCCGAGCACCACCAGCGTGGTCCCGGGGCCGGCGTGCAACGACCAGTCGGTCTCGTCGTCCGGCTGCACGATGTGGATCCCGGCGACCCCGGCGGCGGTCAGCACCACCCCGGCATAGGCCGGCACCGCCGTGACGGCCGAGACCCCCGGCACCACCTCGAACGGCAGGTTCTCCTTGCGGCAGGCCCGGATCTCACCGTCCAGGCCGTTGAACGTGGTGGGGTCGCCGTCCAGCAGCCGCACCACGGTGGCGCCGGCGCGGGCCGCGCGCACCACCAACCGAGCGCGCGCGGTGCGGGTCATCGGCTGGCCGTCGTCGCCGAAGCCCGCGTCCAGCACCTCGACGCCGGGGCGGCAGTAGGCCGCGATCAACGCCTCGCGTCCGGGCTGGTCGACCACGACCACGTCGGCCCGGGCCAGGCGCTCGACCGCTCGCAGGGTGAGCAGGCCCTCGTCGCCGGGGCCCACCCCGACGAAGCAGACCGACCCCACCCCAGAGGTCGAGCCAGAGGTCGAGCCGGAGGTCACTGCTCCACCTCCCCACGTGCTGCCGCCACCGGGTGGCGTCCGACGAATTCACCGGCTCCCTCGGCGAGCAGTTCGGCCGCCAGGGCCACCCCGACGCTCGCGGCATCGGTGGCCGATCCGAGCGCCGAGCGCCGCAGGCTGTGGCTGCCGTCCACCGAGGCGACCACGGCCCGCAGCCACAGCTGCTCGCCGTCCACGTCGTCCACGATCTCGGCCAGGGCACCCAACGGCGCCGCGCACCCCGCCTCCAGCGTGGCCAGCAGCGCGCGTTCGGCCTCGACGCAGGCTCGGGTGGCTGCGTCGTCCAGCGGGGTCAGCAACGCCAGGATCTGCGCGGCGTCGGTGTCGCCGGTGTCGTGGCCGCCGGGCGCTCGGCACTCGACCGCGAGCGCCCCCTGACCCGGCGCCGGCAGCATCACCAGTGGGTCGATCACCTCGCTCGCCTCGTGATCACGGCCCAGGCGCAGCAACCCGGCCCGGGCGAGCACCACGCCGTCCAGGTCGCCGGGGCCGCGGTCGGGCGACCCCAGCACCCGCGCGATCCGGGTGTCGACGTTGCCCCGCAGGTCGACGACCTCCAGGCCGAACCCCATGGCCCGCAGCTGGGCCGCGCGCCGGGGCGAGCCGGTGCCGATCCGTGACCCGGCGGGCAGTTCGGCCAGGCTCGCCCCGTCGCGGGCGACCAGCACGTCGCGGGGATCCTCCCGCGGGGGGATGGCGGCCACCACCAGTCCGGGGGCCGGCGCGGTGGGCAGATCCTTCAGGGAGTGCACGGCCAGGTCGATCTCGCCGGCGAGCAGCGCCGTGCGCAGGCTCGACACGAACACCCCGACCCCGCCGAAGCTGGTCAGCGGCGCCGTCGAGGTGTCGCCGTCCGTGGTCACCTCGACCAGCTCGACCCGCACGGCTCCACCGGCGGCCTGCTCGATCCGGCGGGCCACCCAGCCGGACTGGGCCAGGGCCAGGGCCGAGCGCCGGGTTCCCAGACGCAGCACGCGGGTCACGACGCACCCACCCCCTCGATCGTGAGGCTCACCTCGGACGAGCCCGACTCGGCGGTCAGGCTCAGCGTGCTCACCGCCGCCACGCGACGGCCCAGGTCGAGGCCGAACAGCTCGCGCAGCGCCTCGGCATAGACCGAACCGTTGGGCTCGCCCGCCAGTTCCTTCACCCGGACCGAGGGCGTGTGCAGCAGCTTCTCGACCACCCGGTGGACGGCGCGCTCGACCTCGGCCAGGGTGCGCACGTCGACGTCGTCCCCCAGCCGCGCCCGCAACCGGGTCAGCTCGGAATCCACCACGCCGCGGGCCATCTCGCGCAACGCGGCCACGGTGGGCGCGGCCTCCAGTGCCACGGCGGCCACCAGGAAGGCCTCGACCTCCTCGGCGACCAGGGTGCGGGCCTGTTCGAGCCCCGGTGCCTGCTCGGCCTCGGCCAGCAGGTCGCCGAGGACGGCCAGATCGATCAGCCGGACGCCGTCCAGCTCGCCGATCGCGGGGTCGATGTCGCGCGGCAGGGCGAGGTCGACGTACACCTGGTCGTGCCGGCCGTTCGGGCTGCGCCGGCTGTCTCGGCGCCGCGCCCGGGCCGTCGCCACCGCCTCGGCGCCCACCAGGTACCCGCTCGCGCCGGCGCAGCTGATCACCAGATCGGCCTCGGCCAGTGCGGCGTCCAGGTCGGCCAGCGGACGAGCCGATCCGCCGACGCCGACGGCCAGCCGGGCGGCGCGTTCCGGGGTCCGGTTCATCACGGTCAGCCTGCCCACCCCGGCGCGGTGCAACGTGGCCACCACCAGGCCGCTCATCGCGCCGGCGCCGAGCACCAGGGCGTGGGCCCGGTCGAGCGAGCCGAGGACGGCGCGGCCGGCGTCCAGCCCGGTCTCCACCAGCGAGGCGGCCGCGCGGTCGATGTCGGTCTCGGTGTGCACCCGCTTGCCGACGCGCAACGCCGCCTGCAGCAACGGGAGCAGCCGCCCGGACGCCGTCCCGCCGTCCTGGGCGGCCCTGAGCGCGGCGCGCACCTGGCCGAGGATCTGCTGCTCACCGACCGCCATCGAGTCCAGCCCGGCGGCCACGGCGAACAGGTGCTCGATCGCCGCTCCCTCGTAGTGCACGTAGAGGTGCTCGGTCAGATCGTCCAGCGCGACGCCGGTGACCTCGGCGAGCAGGCCACCGATCACCGCCAGCGCCGCGTGGAACCGGTCGACCGAGGCGTAGACCTCGAGCCGGTTGCAGGTCGAGAGCACCACGGCCTCGGACACGTGCTCGGCCCCGCACAGCCGCGCCTCCAGCGCCCGGCAGGACGCCGCGTCGAGCGCGGCGCGCTCCAGCAGGCCGAACGGGGCGGTCCGGTAGGACAGGCCCACCACCAACGGGTTGGTCACAGCGCCTCCGCCAGCGGGTGGTGGCCGTCGGCCGGCAGGTGGCGTTCGGAGTGGAACGCCTTGCGCTGCTGGTGGAAGGCGAGGATCTGCAGTTCGGTGGACAGGTCCACCTTGCGCACCATGACGCCGTCCGGCACCTCGAGGACGCACGGGGCGAAGTTGAGCACGCTGGTGACCCCGGCCTCGACCAGCCGGTCACAGGTGGCCTGCGCCGCCTCGGCCGGCAGCGCCAGGACACCGATGTGCACCGAGGACTGCGCCACCACCGCCTCGAGCTGATCGATGGAGCCCACCCGCAGGCCGGCGATCTGCTCGCCCACCCGATCGGCGTCGGCGTCGAGCAGGGCGACCACCCGGAATCCCCGGGAGGCGAACCCGCCGTAGTTGGCCAGGGCATGGCCGAGGTTGCCGGCACCGATGATCAGCACGCGCCAGTCCTGGGTCAGGCCCAGCTCGCGCGAGATCTGGTAGATCAGGTAGTCGACCTCGTAACCGACGCCCCGGGTGCCGTAGGACCCCAGGTGCGACAGGTCCTTGCGGACCATGGCCGAGCCGACCCCCGCCGCCGTGGCCAGCTCCTCGGAGCTGAGGGTCTCGACTCCCGCCTCGGCCTGCAGCGTCAGCACCCGCAGGTAGACCGGCAACCGGGCGACGGTGGCCTCGGGTACCGCCGGGCGCAGCGGTCGGGCAGCACCGGGCAAGCGACGGGGTCTGTCGGTGGACACGAGTGGAACGAACTCCTCGGCATGGGCGGTCCCGCCAGCCTAGGCACTTGTGAACGAATGCACAAAGTCGATCGTGGGATGTCCCGACGACCCGCGTATCACCGTGCGCTCAGTGGTCGAGAGCCGCCCGCAGTCCCGCCTCCTCGACGTGGTACATGGCGAACTCGTCACCGTCGACCATGATCACCGGAATCTTGTCCCAGTACTTGCGCTTCAGGGCGCGGTCGTCGTCGATCGACACCTTCTCCCACGCCGTCCCGGTGTCGGAGCTGACCTTCTCGATGACTTCCTGGGCGACGTCACACAGGTGACATCCCGGTTTGCCGATCAGGGTGATGCGTGCCATCGGGCCAGCGTAGTGGGACCGGCCACAAGGGACCGCAGACCCCGGTCAGGGCGGCCGCGCCCCGCCTAGAGTGTGCCCGTGGTCGAGATCGGGGACGCCGTCCAGCCCGCCACCGGGGGAACCGCGCCGGGCGAACCGCCGCGCGCCGCCTTCTTCGACCTCGACAACACGATCATGCACGGCGCCTCGATCTTCCAGATGGCCCGCGGGCTGTACCAGCGCCGGTTGCTCACCTGGCGGGACATCGCCCACTTCGCCTGGCAGCAGATCAACTTCCTGCTGCTGGGCGAGAACCTGGACCACGTCGCCGACATCGAGGCCAAGGCGCTGTCGTTCGTCGAGGGGTACCGGGTCACCGAGCTGCGTGCCATCGGTGAGGAGATCTACGACGAGCTGATGGCCGACAAGATCTGGCCCGGTCCCTACGCGCTGGCCCGCGAGCACATGGCGGCCGGGCACCAGGTCTGGCTGGTCACCGCCACCCCGGTCGAGGTGGCCGAGGTGATCGCCCGACGGCTGGAGCTCACCGGGGCGTTGGGCACGGTGGCCGAGATCGTGGACGGCGCCTACACCGGCCGGCTGGTCGGTGGCATCATGCACGGCCAGGCCAAGGCCGACGCGGTGCGCGCCCTGGCCGAGCGCGAGGGGATCGATCTCGCCGACTGCTCGGCCTACAGCGACTCGACGAACGACCTGCCGATGCTCTCGCTGGTCGGCCGGCCGGTGGCGGTCAACCCGGACGCCGCGCTGCGCGCCCACGCCCGAGCCAACGGCTGGACCATCCGAGACTTCCGGACCGGTCGCAAGGCGGCGCGCATCGGCGTCCCGGCGACCCTGCTCACCGGGATGGCCGTCGGTGCAGCCATGGGCGCCCTGGCCGTCCGGCGCCGCCGCACCCCGGTCGCGTCCCGCTAGCTGCACCGGCCGGCGGACCGGACTGTTCTCGGGCGCCCTGCCCGCGCGTCGTCCCGAGAGGTGTCCTCTCGGCGAGCGGGGTCAGAAGAAGACCGACTGGCGCTGCACCAGCAGCTGGTAGAGCGTCTGCTGGATGGTCTGGCGCACCTGGTCGGTGAGGTCGAAGACCAGCATCGGATCCTCGGCGGCCGCCGGGCCGAGGTGGTCGGTGGGCACGGGCGCGCCGAACTCGATCAGCCACTTGCTCGGCAACGGGATCGCCCCGAGCACCCCCAGCAGCGGGAACGTCGGCGTGATCGGCACGTAGGGAACGCCCAGCAGCCGGGCCACGGCGGGCATGTTGCCGATGATCGGGTAGGTCTCCTCCGAGCCCACGATGGCGCAGGGGATGATCGGCGTCCGGGTGCGCAGCGCCGCCGAGACGAACCCGCCGCGGCCGAAGCGCTGCAACTTGTAGCGCTCGCTGAACGGCTTGCCGATGCCCTTGAACCCCTCGGGCCAGACCCCGACCACCTCACCGGAGGACAGCAGCCGCTCGGCATCGGCGTTGTTCGCCAGGGTGGCCCCGGTCTTGCGCGCCAGCTCACCCAGGACCGGTGCGGAGAACACCAGGTCGGCGCCGAGCGAGCGCAGGAAGCGGTGCTCGGGGTGCTCGTCGTGCAGGGCCACCTGCACCATCACGGCGTCCAGCGCGATCGCGCCGGCATGGTTGGCCACGATCAGGGCACCGCCGGTGGACGGCACGTTGTCTATGCCCCGCACCTCCACCCGGAACCAGTGCTTGTAGAGCACCCGGGTCAGGTGCAGCATCACGGTCTCGGTCAGCTCGGGGTCGAAGCCGAACTCGTCGACCGCGTAGTCGCCGGTGAGCCGGCGCCGCAGGAACGCCAGGATCTCGACGATCCGGCCCTCGAGGTCGCGACCGGCCCCCGTCCCGGGCTTGGCACCGGACCCGCCCTGCTCGATCGCCGCCACGAGCTGGCGACCCGCCTCGGCCGCCAGGTCGGCCACGGCCACCAGCCGCTCGCCACCGGGGGTCTGCCGAGCGGCCGGACGGCGCGGCGCCGCGCCTGCTCGGGCCCGGCGGGCGGCACCGACCACCGCGTCACGAGGTGGCGGTCCGGCGGCCCGAGCCGGTTTCGCTGTCGCCGACGGGACCGGCTTCGGAGGCCGGACCGGCTTCGATGGTGGGACGGGTTTCGCCGACGGGACCGGCTTCGATGGCGGGACCGACTTGGAGGAACGGGTCGGCTTCGCGGCCTCAGCCGATGCCGATGCCGATGCCGATACCGCCGCCCGGGTCGGTTTCGAAGGCCGCGCCGGCGTCGACTCCTGAGTGGGCTTGGCGGCGCGGGCCGACTTCGCCGGCGTCGAGGGCGCGATCCGGGCAGCGGGACGGCGCGGCCGGGTCGCCGGGGAGACCGGGGCGGGGGAGATCGGGGCCACCGGCTCCGGTGTGGCGACGGATTCGAGGTCGGCCAGCAGCGGCGTCGTCCGGCGGCGGCGGCGCGCCCGTTCACCCGAGGCGCGCTCGGCACCGGCCGTCACGGCCGAACTCGCCCGAGCCCGCGCCACCGATGCGGCGGATTCCGAACCGCGCCCCTCGGCCATCAGGCACCCGCCTTCTGATCCTGCCGGGTCAACACGCCGAGCAATCCGTGCTCCACACGCGCCACCACCTCAGGGGACAGCGGACCGTGCAGCTCGCGGCCGCGGACGAAATCGACGAAAGCCTCACGGGTGGTGTACCCCGGCGAGAAGCCCAGCGCCTCACGCATCCGGGTGGTGTCGATCACCCGGCCGAAGGACAGGAACCGCACCTGCTCGGGCGAGAAGTCGGCCAGACCGGCACGCCGGACCAGTTGTCCGATCACCCCGGACAGCCGTTGCGGCACCGCCACGAACGGGCGCCCTGCGAGCCGCACCGCCTGGCTGAGCGTGATCACGCCGTCGCCGGCGACGTTGATCGTGCCGGTGACGTCGCCCATCGTGGCGCGGCGCAACGCCTCCAGGCCGTCGTCCTCGTGGATGAACTGCAGCCGGGCATCGAAACCGAGCACCGTCGGCACCAGCGGCAGCGTGAAGTAGTCGGTGAGTGGGGTGCGCACCTGAGGGCCGATGAAGTTGGCCAGGCGCAGGGTGATGACGTCGACATCCGGACGGCGGCGGGAGAAGCCGCGCACGTACCCCTCGACCTCGACGCAGTCCTTGGCCCACCCCGAGCGCGGCAGCACCTTGGCGCCGGTCTCCTCGGTGAACATGGCCGGATCACGCGGGCTCGACCCGTAGACCCCCGCGGTCGACTTGACCACCAGCCGCCGCACGCTCGGCGATTTCTGGCAGGCCGCGAGCAGCTGCATGGTGCCGATGACGTTGATCTCCTTCATGGAGACCCGCCCGCCGGCACCGGTCGGCGTGGCGATCACGTTCATGTGGACGACGGTGTCGACCTCCGCCCGCGCGATCACCTTGGCGATGACCGGGTTTCGGATGTCGGCACGCACGAATTCGGCATCGCCGATGTCGTGGGTCGGCGGGACGACGTCCACGCCGATGACACGGTCGACCGAGGGGTCACGGGTCAGGAGGTGGGCGAAACGCCCACCCAGGTACCTCGAGACCCCCGTCACGAGAACGACTCGCCCCATCGTTGCCCCTGGTGTGGAAGCTGCCGCGTCGAGGTCGGACAGCGCCGGTTGTGCCGGTTGTGACCGTTGGGACCGTGCCGGGTCGGCCGGCCGTGGGGGACGGCCGACCCGCCTGGTCACTTGCGGTTGCGGCGCTGGTGGCGCGTCTTGCGCAGCAGTTTGCGGTGCTTCTTCTTGGCCATGCGCTTGCGGCGCTTCTTGATGACGGAGCCCACGGGACCTCGCAGTCGATACGGATGACACTCGATAGGGATGCAGTCCGGCGGCGCGTCCGCATCACCCGAGGGGAGGCGGACGAGCAGCAGAGCGTCGGACGCCGGTGGCGGCACCCGATCTGCGTCAGCCTACCCGGCCCACACGGTGCCGAAGGCCGCCGGGGACAACTCGTTCGGCGCTACCTGGACCCGTAACCGATGCGATGCCGGCACGACGCCGGCACGACGCTGCCCCGCGCGCCTCGGCGGCGGCGTCTCGGGGACGCGACGAATCCCCACGGTGGGTCGTGGCCGGCCTCGTCCAACCCAGCCCGACCCAGCCCGACCCGGCGAAGCCGGTGGCGTCGGACCTCTCAGGCGGTGTCGACGTAGGAGTGGCGCAGGTAGTCGTGTACGGCCGACTCCGGCACGCGGAACGAACGGCCCACCCGGACGGCGGGCATCTCGCCGGAGTGCACCAGCCGATACACCGTCATCTTGGACACGCGCATGATCGAGGCGACCTCGGCCACGGTCAGGAACCGAACGTCGTTGAAATCACCGGGCATTACCTGAGCACCAACCCCTCGTGCCTCGGCCGGCACACCCCCGGGACGGCCTGTCTGCGTTGCGTTGGTCCAACTGGTGGAACTCACGCCACTGGTGGAACTGAGGAGCACACTAGAGGCAGGCGTGACAGATGGGAAACCGCCGTCGTGTCGGACCCGGCGATAGTGGCCGTGACCTGCAGCGACACCGGTGATGGTGATCACACCTCAAATCCCCGGGGACACCGGGCGAAGCTCGGCAGGCTGGGGTACGGACGCGAACAGGCCCCGTCAACGCGCCGGACGGTCCAGCAGGTCGACGATCGGCGGCCACAACCGCCAGGCGGCCACGATCAGGGCCAGCAGCGACAGCAGATCGGCCGTCGTGACGCCGTGCCGCCACGACAGCACGACCAGCACCGGCCCCTCGACCAACTGGTTGGCCATCAGCCAGGCGCCGGCGAGCGGCACGAGCGCGGCTGCCGCCCAACGGCTGCCACCGATGGCCAGGATCAGGGCGACCAGCAGGCACCCCAGCACGGCGAGCATGATCGTCGGCGAATAGGACATTCGCTCACGCACCTCGGCGAGGTAGTGGATCAGCGTCACCCGGGACATTCCTCCATGAGACCACGCCCGGCCATCAGAGTCCTGGGCTGCGATTCAGGGGAACCGGTTCGGCTCACTCCCGCCGGGGTGATCCTCGTCAGTCGAACCAGGGGTCCAGGCCGCGCAGCGGGAAGACCGCCCGGCGGGTCGCCATCACCGACCGGTCGACCGCGTCACCGGGATCATGCCCCATCGCCCAGGAGCGGTAGTGCACCTCGGCGCCGTCCGTCATGCGGGGCGGGGCGTGCCGGGCGAAGCGCTCCATGACGTAGTCCCGCCACCCCGGCGGGATGGCGGTCTCGGGGTCGACCGGGGCGTGGGCCGCGATCCCCACCAGGTGCGACCACGCCCGCGGGACGACGTCCACCACCTCGTAGCCGCCGCCGCCGAGCGCCACCCATCGACCGGCCGAGACCTCGTGGGCCAGGTCGTGCAGCGCCTCGTAGGAGGCCCGCTGGCAGTCCAGCGACAGCGCCATGTGGGCCAGCGGGTCGAGGACGTGGGAGTCGCAGCCGTGCTGGGTGACCAGGATGTCGGGTTTGAACGCGCGCAGCATCGGGGGGACGACGGCGTGGAACGCTCGCAGCCACGCGGCGTCCCCGGTACCGGGCGGGAAGGCGACGTTCACGGCCTCGCCCTCGGCCCGGGGTCCGCCGATGTCGTTGGCGTAGCCGGTCCCCGGGAAGAGCACCTGCCCGGTCTCGTGCAGCGAGATGGTGAGCACCCGCGGCTCGTCCCAGAAGATCTTCTCGACGCCGTCACCGTGGTGGACGTCGATGTCGACGTAGGCCACCCGCTGGGCGCCGGCGTCCAGCAGGGCCTGGATGGCGATCGCGGCGTCGTTGTAGACGCAGAACCCGCTGGCGTGGGCCGACATGGCGTGGTGCATGCCGCCGGTGAAGTTGACCCCGTGGGCGGCCTCGCCGTTCCAGACCGCCAGCGCCACGTCGCGCGACCCGGCGGCGATCCGGGCGCTCGCCTCGTGCATGTTCGGGAACACCGGCACGTCGGCGGTGCCCAGTCCGGCGTAGACGTCGGTCACCGGCGGCTCACCCGAGGCCGCCTTGACCGCCGTGACGAACTCGGGGGTGTGCACCGAGTGCAGCACCTCGTCGCTCGCCGGCTCGGCGCCCGTCACGCGCACCCCCGGCACGTCGAACAGCCCGAGTTCGCGCGCCAACATCGAGGTCAGCAGCAGCCGCACCGGCGCCATCGGGTGCCCCGCGCCGAAGTCGTACGCCGCGAAGGACTCATCCCAGATCACCCGAACCGCATCCACGCGCCAAACGTACTGGCCCACCGCCCCCCGCGCTGTTGAGCGCAACGTCACGTTGCGCTCGTCCAGTGAGCGTGACGTGACATCGTGCTCGCCCGGGATGAGCGTTTCGTGGGCCGATGGGCGGACGGCGTCACTCTCCGTGAAGATGTGCCTGGCACGGTGATGCTCTGATCGATGCATCATGATGCTACCCTGCCGAGATGCGGACGACCGTGACGCTGGCGCCGGATGTGATCGCCGAGTTGGAGCGATTGCGTCGAGAAGAGGGCCTCGGGACGAGCGAGGCGATCAACTTCCTCGTACGCCGGGGCATGCGCCCGGCCCTCGAGCACCGCACCTATGCGCCGATGTCCGACACGCTGGGCGCCAAGGTCGATGTCGCCAACATCGCCGAGGTGCTCGACCTGCTGGACGACGAGGGGCCGGACGACCTGTCCCGACCGGACCGGCCTCAGGGTGGGAGCTCCTAGTGCTCCTGGACGCCAACCTGCTGATCTACGCCACCGACAACTCCAGCCCCCATCACCGCGCCGCCGCAGCCTGGCTCACGGACCTGCTCGACGGAGCTGTTCGGGTGGCGTTGCCGTGGGCCACCCTGGGGGCGTTCCTGCGCATCACGACCCATCCGCGGATCATGACTCATCCACTGGCTCCCGACCGCGCCTGGGCCTACGTGGAGAACTGGCTCACCCTCGACACGGTGTGGGTTCCGCCGGCCACCGAGCGCACAGCGCTGATCCTCGGCCGGCTGATCACCTCGGCCCACGTCACCGCCAACCTGATGCCCGACGCCATGCTGGCCGCCCAGGCGATCGAGCACGGGCTCGTCCTCGCCACCGCCGACACCGACTTCGCCCGGTTCCCGGACCTGCGCTGGATCAATCCGCTGCACACCTGAACCCAGCGATTCTGTGCGGCGGAAGTGGGCGTATCCGCCGACTTCGACCGCACAAAACCGCCGACCGCTGACGTCAGGCGATCACGGCCCAGCGCCGTCCGGGTACGTCGAACCACCACTCGCCCTGACGGAGGGTGGGGTAGCCCAGCAGCAGGTCCGTCGTCCGGCCGGACGCCGAGGTCAGCGCGGCCAGGTCGACCACGGCAACCCGGTGCGCCGCCAGGCTCAGCCCGCCGACGGCGGCCCCGCGCATCAGATAGGTGGGCGCCTGCCGCCGCTGCCCCGTGGCGTCCTGCCCCGTCGAGCTGCCGACCGCCACGAACAGCTCGGGGTGCGCGGTGTGGAAGGCCGCGTCGACCAGCGTCATGCCCGAGCCGCTGTCCCAACAGGCCTGTGCGGTCACCCGGGGCCAGTCGACGGTCAGGTAGAGGTGCGAGGCGGCGTCCACTGTCAGGGGCAACATCGCGGCCCGAGGCGGGTCGGCGTCCAGCACCAGCTCGCCGGTCACCAGGCGCACCGCGAACCGCAGACCACCGAGCACGTCCATGCCGAGCAGTGCCTCCCCCTCGGGGCCGGCGACGGTGACGTCCAGCGTGGGCACGCGCAGCGACCCCAGCACCAGGTCGGGTGCCCGCACCAGCCGGCGGGACGCCACCCCGAACACCCCGGACGACGCGTGCTCACCCACCACGGGCAGGCTCGCCGCGAGCGGGCCGTCGGGCAGCTGGCTGCGAGCTGCCCCGGTGTCGAGCAGCCATCGCTGCACCTGCCCGGCGATCACGACGTCCACCCAGGGCAGGGCACAGTCGGCGTCGTCCGGATCGGGTTCGACGATCAGCGGGACGACGCTCATCGACTCGTCCTTGGGGCGGCTCAGGCCGATCCGGAGGACAGCTCCCGGGACCGGTCGCGCGCGGCCTCCATGGCGGTCAGGAACGCCGCCCGCACCTTGTGGTCGTCGAGCTGACGCAACGCGGCCATCGTCGTCCCGGCCGGGCTCGACACCTGCTCGCGCAGCACGGTCGGGTGCTCGCCGGTCTCCTTCAGCATGGTCGCCGCCCCGTAGAGGGTCTGTACGACCAGCTCGGTGGACGTCGAGCGCGGCAGGCCGAGCAGCACGCCGGCCTCGATCATCGCCTCGACCACGTAGAAGATGTACGCCGGCCCCGAGCCGCTGATCGCGGTGATCGCGTCCTGGTGGTACTCGGCGACCTGCAGCACCTTGCCGGTGGCCTCGAGCATCGCCCGCGCCCGGGCCAAATGCGCTGCGTCGCAGTGCTTTCCGGGCGACATCGCCGCCATGCCCTCATCGACCATGGCCGGGGTGTTGGGCATCACGCGCACCACCGCCATGCCCTCGGGCAGCCGCTGCTCGACGAACGAGGTCGAGATACCCGCGGCGATGCACACCACCAGCGTGCCCGGCCGCAGCGCCCCGGCGATCTCCTCCAGCAGCGAGGCGATGTCCTGCGGCTTGACCACCAGCACGACGGTGTCGGCCGCGGCGACGGCGTCGACGTTCTCGGCCACCCGAACCCCGTAGCGCTCACCGAGTTCGGCGGCCCGGTCGGCGCGCCGCTCGGTGATCACCACGTCGTCCGCGGTCCAGCCGGCGCGCAGCAGGCCCGACAGCAGGGTCTCGCCCATCACGCCGGCGCCCAGGATGGCGATCTGCTCGCCCATCGACACCCTCTCCACCCGAACAGTTCTCGTCGGTTCTCGGTCGGTTCCGGTCGGTTCCGGTCAGTTCTTGGTCAGCAGCGAGCGCAGGAAGAACGACACGTTGGCCGGACGCTCCGCCAACCGCCGCATGAAGTAGCCGTACCAGTCGGTGCCGTACGGCACGTACACCCGCATCGTCTCGCCGTCCGCGGCCAGCCGCCGCTGCTCCTCGGGGCGGATGCCGTAGAGCATCTGGAACTCGTACGTCCCCTGCTGCCGCTTGTTCTGGACGGCGAGCGCGTTGCCGATGTCGATCAGTCGCGGATCGTGGGTGGCCAGCATCGGGTACCCGGCCCCGGCCATCAGGGTGCGAGCGCAGCGCACGTAGGCCAGGTCGACGTCCTTCTTGCTGGCGTAGGCCACCGACTCGGGCTCGGCGTAGGCGCCCTTGCACAGCCGCACCCGCGACCCCTCGTGGGCCAGGTCCACACAGTCGCCCTCGGTGCGGTAGAGGTAGGCCTGCAGCACCGCCCCCACCCAGGGGTAGTCGCGGCGCAGCTCGCGCAGGATCGACAGGGTCGAGTCGACGGTGGTGTGGTCCTCCATGTCGAGGGTCACCGTGGTGCCGGCAGCGGCCGCCGCCGCGCAGATCTCGTGGGCGTGCTCGAGCGCGATCTTCTCCCCGTCCCCGCCGAGTGCCTGCCCGATCGCCGACAGCTTCACCGAGACCTCGCAGCGCCCACCCTCGGTGAGCCCGGCGTCCGAGAGCGCCTCGAGCACCACCCGATAGGCATCCCGGACGGCGCGCGCCGTGGTGATGTCGGTGGTGTCCTCGCCGAGGTGGTCCAGGGTGGTGGTCAACCCCTGGCCGACCAGTTCGTGGCAGGCCTCGACCGCGTCGGCGGCCTCGGTGCCCGGCACGTAGCGGCGGACGACCGACCGCGACACCGGGGTGGTCTCGACCAACTCGCGTACCTGCCGGCTGTGCGCCGCCTGCAGCAACACCCCACGCAACACATCCACGATCGCGGCCCTCCTCGCGGGTACGAGCGCCCGCCCGGACCCGAGTGAAGGCTAGAGCACGCCGGTCCGTCGCGGGCAGGACACCGGCCCGTGCCGAACCACGCGCCGGTCACCGTGCCACCACGCCCATGATCACCGTTTCATCGCGGTATCCACCCGATGAGCCGGAGCAGAGGGCGATGTAACGGTGATCAAGGCCAGCTCAGGGGGTGCGGCGGCGCAGCGTGGCGGCGCCCAGCGAGATCAGCACCACCACGAAGCCCATCACGATGCCGATGTCACCCAGCACGTCGGCGGTGCCGTTGGCGTCAGTGGTGATCGTCTTCATGGCGTCGACCGCGTACGACAGCGGCAACACGTCCGAGAGGTAGCGCAACACGTCGGGCAGCACGGGGCGCGGCACCAGCAACCCGCACAGCAGGAACTGCGGCAGCACGAACGCCGGCAGGAACTGCACCGCCTGGAACTCGGTCGCGGCGAACGCCGACAGGAACAGCCCGAGGGCCGTCCCGAGCAGGCAGTCGACCACGGCCACCACCAGCAGCAGCCAGACGTGACCGGCGACGTCCAGCCCGAGCGCGAAGATCGCGAACGACCCGACGATGATCGCCTGCACGGTGGCGACCAGGCCGAAGGCGAGGGCGTACCCGGCGAGCAGGTCGGCCTTGCCCAGCGGCATCGCCAGCAGCCGCTCCAGGGTGCCCGACTGCCGTTCCCGCAGGGTGGCGATGCTGGTCACCAGGAACATCACCAGGAACGGGAACATGCCCAGCAGCGGCGCCCCGATCCGGTCGAACACCGGGGTGTTCTGGTAGATCCAGGCCAGCAGGCCCATCAGCACGCACGGCGCCACGATCAGCAGCGCCATGGTGCGGTGGTCGTGGCGCAGCTGGCGCAGGACCCGCGCGGCGGTGGCCAGGGTGAGCGACGGTGTCATCGGGTTCCCTCCGCACGATCGGCCGCACCATCGGCGGCGTGGCGGCCGTGGGCGCCCCCGGACGACGCCGGGCCGGCGTCCCCGCCCACCCCGGCGGCCCGGTCGACCAGGGTCAGGAAGGCCTGTTCGACGTCCGGGGAACCGGTGGCGGCCAGCACGCCGTCCAGGGTGTCGTCGGCCAGCATGCGACCGGCGCGCATCAGCAACAGCCGATCGCAGCGCACCGCCTCGTCCATCACGTGGCTCGACACCAGCAGCGTGACCCCGCTGTCGGCGAGCCGCCGGAAGATCGCCCACAGATCGCGGCGCAGCACCGGGTCGAGACCGACGGTGGGCTCGTCGAGCACCAGCAGCTCGGGGGTGCCGACCAGCGCGGCGGCCAGCGAGACCCGCGAGGCCTGACCGCCCGACAGGTTCTGCACCGTCGAGTCGGCGTGATCGGCCAGGTCGACCAGGTCGAGCACCCGGGCGACCTCGGCGGTCAGCCCGGCGCGCGGCGTCCCGACGACGGCGGCGAAGTACCGCAGGTTCTCGGCGATGGTCAGGTCGGCGTAGACGCTCGGATCCTGGGTCACGTAGCCCACCCGGTGCCGCAGGGACGCCGTCCCGGCCGGCAGGCCGAACACCTCGACCGTGCCGCCGGCGATCTGCTGGACGCCGACCAGGCAGCGCATCAGCGTGGTCTTGCCGCAGCCGCTGGGGCCGAGCAGGCCGACCACCTGGCCGGCCGGGATGTCGAGGGTCAGATCCTCGATCACCGTGCGCTTGCCCCGGACGACGCGCAGCCCCGCGATGCGAATGGCCGGCTCACCCCCGGCACTTTTCATCATGCGGCGAAAGTAGCCCCGTGATCGGGGCTGGGCAAGGGTTCGAGGCCCCGCGCGCCGCGCCCCGTCACCGGCCCGGGTCGAGGTTGGCCGCCACCGTGACCTCACCGGTGAGATACCCCTGGATGGTGGGGGCCAGCAGGGCGACGAGGTCCTCGACGTCGGCCGAGGCGATCGGCTCGATGAGCAGGGCGTATCGCAGCATGGCCGCCCCGAGCATCTGCGCCGCCACCAGGGTCGCCCGCAACTCCGGATCGTCGGCGTCGCAGGCCGCGGCCAGCCGCCGCAGCACCGCCTCGCTCAGGAACTGCCGGAACATCGCCGAGCTGTCGCCGCTGGAGGTCGCCACGCTGAGCAATCCGGTGATGGTCTGCCGGCGGTCACCGTGATCCCACATGCCGAAGAACTGCCGCACCAGCCGGGCACCGAGCTCTGCCCGGGGCCCGTCGAGCACCCGGGCGATGAGCCGGGCCGGGATGTCGGGCAGGTCGAGCGCCTCGACGAACAGTTCCTCGCGACTGGCGAAGTAGTGGTGCACCAGCCGCGGGTCCACCCCGGCAGCCCGCGCGATGCCGCGCATGGTGGCGCCGTCGTACCCGCGCTCGGCGAACTCCGCCCGCGCGGCCGCCAGGATCGCCCCCCGGGTGTCGTGCCCCGCCGGACGACGTCCCCGCCGCCGGGGTGCCGGCTCGGCGGCGTCCAGGGTGTCCGCCGTGTCCAGGGTGTCCCGGCTCCCCGGGGCGGCCACCGCGTCCGGGCCGGTGGTGCCCTCGCGGCTCATCTCGGGCTCAGGGCAGGGGCCAGGTGCAGCCGGGCGAAGGCCAGCGACTCGGCGAGGTCCAGCTCGCGTTCGGCCCGGGTGCGGCAGCGCCGGGTGTTCACCTCGACCACCACGGTGCCACTCCAGCCGCGGGCGGTGAGCGACTCCAGGACGTCGCCACACGGCTGCCCGCCCCGGCCGGGCACCAGGTGCTCGTCCTTGGCCGATCCCAGACCGTCGGCCAGGTGCAGGTGTGCCAGCCGATCGCCCAGCGCCTCGGCCAGCTCCAGTCCGTCCTGACCGGCGGTCGCGGCGTGCGACAGGTCGAGCGTCACATCGGGGTAGGGCAGGCCCACCGGATCCCACCCCGGGGCATAGGCGAGCATCTCGCGCTGCCCGGCCCGCCAGGGATACATGTTCTCCACGGCGATCCGCACGCCCGAGCGCTCCGACACCTCCTGCACCCCCTCGACGAAGGCCGCCGCGTACTCGCGCTGCCACCGGAACGGCGGGTGCACCACCACGGTCGACGCCCCGACCTCGCGCGCGAGTTCACACGCCATCTCGACCTTGGTCCACGGCTCGCGACCCCAAACCCGTTGCGTCACCAACAATGTGGGGGCGTGAACGGCCAGCACCGGGACGTCGTGATACTCGGCCAGGCGGCGCAGCACCGTCGGGTTCTGGCTCACCGCGTCGGTCCAGACCATCACCTCGACCCCGTCGTAGCCGAGCTCGGCCGCCAGGGCGAAGGCGTCGGCACAACCCTCCGGGTACACCGAGGCGGACGAGAGCGCCACCTGGGTCGGCGTCCCGGCGGCGTGCGCCCGCGACGCGTGAGAGTGGGTGGGGTGGTACCCGCGAGTCATGGCCTCCAGGTTACTGACCTGAACGGTGCGTCACCGCCACGGGGCCGGTGGGCGAGCCCCGGCGACCGGCGCGCGGGCCGGCCCCGGTGCGCCTAGACGACGCCGCACGACGGGCGCGGCGGCGTCCCCTACCCTGTGCTGATGGCGAAGCCGAACCGGCCACCGGCCGGTGAGACCCCGTTGAATCCCACACGCTTCTGGGTGGAGTTCCCCGACCCGAGCGGGCCGGTGGGCGAACTCGACCCGTCCTCGACCTCCGAGCCGGCGCAGACCGAGCAGGTCTACCGCTGCGACCTGACCTTCCTCACCTCGGCGTGGACCTGCATCTACGGGCGCGGCTGCCACGGCATCTACGCCGACCGCCCGAACGACGGCTGCTGCACCCTGGGGGCCCATTTCGCGGACAAGAACGACCGGGTGCGGGTGTCGAAGGCCGTCAAGCGGCTCACCGCGACGCAGTGGCAGCACAAGGCGATCGGGGACGCCGAGGGCTGGACCGACCGGGACGAGTCCGGCACGCGCACCACCCGGGTGGTCGACGGCGCCTGCATCTTCCTGAACCGCCCGGGATTCGCCCCCGGCGCCTTCGCCGACGGTGCCGGCTGTGCGCTGCACCGGCTGGCCCTCGAGGAGGGGGTCGACCCGCTCGAGCTCAAGCCGGACGTGTGCTGGCAGCTGCCGTTGCGCCGTTCGTACCGCACCGTCGAGCGGCCGGACGGGTCCAGCTACCTCGAGATCACCCTGGGCGAGTACGACCGCAGCGGCTGGGGTGCCGGCGGGCTCGACCTGGACTGGTACTGCACCGGCAGCCCGGCGGCCCACGTCGACGACCGCCCGGTGTACCTGACGCTGCGCGGCGAGATCGTGGCCCTGATCGGCCAGAAGGCCTACGACGTGCTGGTGAGCCACTGCGAGCAGGTGATGGCCAGCCGGCGCGCCCGCACCCTGGTGCTGCACCCGGCGACCCGGGCCGCGGCGTCCGGGGGCGGCAAGGGCTGAGGGCGGGCGTGCCGGCGACACCGAAGGGGGTCCGGCCGAGTCCCAACATCTGGTACTCCCCCGAGGTCTACGAGCTCGAGAACCGCTCGTGCGACCCGGACGGGGTGATCGAGGCCGCCATGGCCGCGATCCGCGGCTGGGACGGCGCCGACGTGCTGGACATCGGCTGCGGCAGCGGATTCCACCTGCCCCGGTTCGCGGCCACCGCCCGCAGCGTGATCGGCGTGGAGCCGCACCCACCGCTGCTGCACCTGGCTCGGCGGCGCTGCCGAGCACTACCCCGCATCGACGTGCGCGCCGGCACCGCCCAGGCATTGCCGGTGGCCGATGCCTCGGCGGACGTCGCGCACGCCCGGTGGGCCTACTTCTTCGCCCCCGGCTGCGAGCCCGGGATGCGCGAGCTGGCCCGCGTCGTCCGGCGGGGTGGGGTGGCCTTCGTGATCGACAACGACGCGTCCCGCTCGACCTTCGGCTCGTGGTTCCGGCGCTTCCTGCCCGACCACGATCCGGTTGCGGTGCAACGGTTCTGGGCCATGCACGGCTGGGAGCGGCAGAGCCTGGACATCCGGTGGGCGATGGCGAGCCGGGCGGACTTCGAGGCCGTGGTGCGCATCGAGTTCACCCCCGAACTGGCCGAGGCGGTGCTCGCCGAGCACGCCGGCAGCGAGGTCGACTACGCGGTCAACCTGTTCTGGAAGCGGTTCTGACCACCCGCCCCCGATGGGTTGTCGGTGGTGGCGTCTAGCGTGCCGACCATGACCTCGCCCCCGCGCTCGACCAAGACCCCCCAGTTCCGCTGCACCGAGTGCGGCTGGACCTCGGTGAAGTGGGTCGGCCGGTGCGGCGAGTGCCAGACCTGGGGCACGGTGAGCGAACTGGGGGCGCCCCCGGCCGGGCAGACCGCGGCCCGCGCGGTGAGTGCGCCGGCCCGCCCGATCGCCGAGATCGAGGCCACGCCCGCGGCGTCCTGGCCCACCGGGGTCGAGGAACTCGACCGGGTGCTCGGGGGCGGGTTGGTGGGCGGTTCGGTGGTGCTGCTGGCCGGCGAGCCCGGGGTGGGCAAGTCGACCCTGTTGCTGGACGTCGCGAGCCGGGCGGCGTCCTCGGCACGCACCGTGCTCTATGTGACCGGGGAGGAATCGGCCGCACAGGTCCGGCTGCGAGCCGAGCGGATCGGGGCGCTGCGGCCGCGGTTGCTGCTCGCCGCCGAGACCGACCTGGGCGCCGTCCTGGGGCAGATCGAGGCGGTGGGTCCGGACCTGCTGGTGCTCGACTCGGTGCAGACCGTGGCGAGTGAGGCGATCGACAGCGCGGCCGGCGGGGTGGCGCAGGTGCGAGAGGTCGCCGCCAGCCTGATCCGGGTGGCCAAGGCCCGCGGCATGGCGACGGTCCTGGTGGGGCACGTGACCAAGGACGGCGCCATCGCCGGCCCGCGGGCGCTGGAACACCTGGTGGACGTCGTGTGCCAGTTCGAGGGCGAGCGGCACTCACGGCTACGGCTGCTGCGCTCGACCAAGAACCGCTACGGCGCCACCGACGAGGTCGGCTGCTTCGACCTGACCGACACCGGCATCCAGGGTTTGAGCGACCCGAGTGGGCTGTTCCTGTCCCGCCATGTCGAACCCGTGCCGGGCACGGCGGTCACGGTCACCCTGGAGGGGCGCCGGCCGCTGATCGCCGAGGTGCAGGCCCTGGTGGCGGGCAGCCCGCTGAGCAACCCGCGCCGGGCCACCTCGGGGTTGGACTCCTCCCGGGTGGCGATGGCGCTGGCCGTGCTGGAACGACGGTTCGCCGTGAGCCTGGCCGGGCGCGACGTCTACGTCTCGACCGTGGGTGGGGTGCGCCTGGGCGAACCGGCCGCCGACCTCGCCGTGGCCCTCGCGGTGGCGAGCTGCGCCTACGAACGGCCGCTGCCCCCCGACACCGTGGTCATCGGCGAGGTCGGGCTGGCCGGCGAGGTCCGCCGGGTGAGCGGGGTGGGCCGACGCCTGAGCGAGGCGGGCCGGCTCGGGTTCACCCGGGCCGTCGTCCCCGCCGGCACCGACGACTCGGCGCCCGAGGGCATGACGGTGCACGAGGTACCCGATGTGCTGGCGGCGCTGAACGCCACGGGGCTGATGGGCGGGGAGTGATCCAGGTGACGACCACCGAACGAACTGCCGGTGACCACTTTCGGGCGTTCGGCCGGGCCACGGTGATCACGCCGAGACAAGAACGCCGCGCTCAGTAGAATGCCCGCAACGTCCCGTCGTCCACACCGCCTGGGAGTTCGCAGTGCTTGGTGAGCGCTCCGCCGAGGAGCTGCTGCGGGCAACCCTGGCGGCCGTCGCCCCGGGCACCGAACTGCGCGACGGTCTGGAACGCATCCTGCGGGGTCGCACCGGCGCGTTGATCGTGCTGGGGCACGACCACGTGGTCGAGAGCCTGTGCACCGGGGGGTTCGCCCTCGACGTCCGGTTCTCGGCCACCCGGTTGCGCGAACTGGCCAAGATGGACGGCGCGATCGTCACCGACGCCGAGGTCCGGCGGATCACCCGCGCCGCGGTGCAGCTGGTGCCGGACTCGGCGATCGAGACCTCGGAATCGGGTACCCGCCACCGCACCGCCGAGCGGGTCGCCAAGCAGACCGGCTTCCCGGTGATCTCGGTGAGCCAGTCGATGCGCATCGTCGCCCTGTATGTCGGGGGGTTGCGCTACGTGCTCGAGGGCTCGGACGCCATCCTGGCCAAGGCGAATCAGGCCCTGGCCACGCTCGAGCGCTACAAGGCCCGCCTCGACGAGGTCACCGGGGTGCTCTCGCAGCAGGAGATCGAGTCGGCGGTGACGGTGCGCGACGTCGCGATCGTCGTCCAGCGGCTCGAGATGGTGCGCCGGATCTCCGAGGAGATCGCGCACTACGTGGTCGAGCTGGGCGTCGACGGCCGGTTGCTGTCGCTGCAGCTGGACGATCTGATCGGCGGGGTCAGCCCCGACCGCGAACTGGTGATCCGGGACTACCTGGACGCCGCCGGCCCGGAACGGTCGATGTTCGAGGTGCTCGACGACCTGGCGGCGATCTCGTCCGCCGAACTCGTCGACCTGGTACAGGTGGCCGGCGTGCTCGGCTTCGCCACCACCCCCGACAGCCTCGACATCCCGGTGCACCCCAAGGGCTACCGCCTGCTGAACAAGGTGCCGCGCATTCCCGGCACCATCATCGAACGCCTGGTGGAGCACTTCGGCGACCTGCAGAAGCTGCTGGCCGCCAGCCTGGACGAGCTGATGGCGGTCGAAGGAGTCGGCGAGCAGCGGGCGCGCACCGTGCGCGAAGGCCTGTTCCGCGCCCACGACCTGATCATGGTCGATCGGTTCGTCTGACCGGTTCGTCTGACCGGTTCGCCTGATCGGCCCACCATCCCGAGCCGAACCCCGGCCGGACGAGTGAAATCACGGTCCGTGACGTAGCTCCTGCTCAGAAGCGCGGTCACGGGATCAGCGGCCGACCTACGATCGGATGTGTGACATCCCAGGCCCCCCTCCCGGAGCCACGGCGACGTGGAGTGATCGGCTACACGGCAGGCGTGTTCGACATGTTCCACATGGGACACCTCCACCTGCTGCAGCAGGCCCGCGCCCGCTGTGACTACCTGGTCGTCGGGGTCACCACGGACGAACTCGCCCTCGACACCAAGGGACGGCTGCCGGTGGTCCCGCTGCTCGAGCGGCTGGCCATCGTGCAGAGCATGCGCTGCGTCGACCACGTGCTACCGCAACTCAGCATGGACAAGGTGGCCGCCTGGCGGACCTTCGCCTTCGACGTGGTGTTCGTCGGGGACAACCTCGCCCACTCCCCGCAGTGGCAGGTGATCGAGACCGAGCTGGCCGAGGTGGGCGTGCGCCTCGAGTACCTGCCGGCCACCTACACCCGGCCGGGCCAGCTGCTCGAGCGGGGCCTGGCCGATCTGGTGGCCGAATGAACCGCGACCTGCGGGGCCTGCGTCCCCCGATCACCTCGGGGCAGGTCCGCCGCCATCACGCCAGCGGCCGCACCGAACTGGTCGGGTACGCCCCGGGCGCCTACGACCTGTTCCACATCGGACACCTGAACCTGTTGCGCCGCGCCCGCATGGAGTGCGACTACCTGATCGCCGGCGTGGTCAGCGACGAGGTGGCGCTGGCGCAGAAGGGCCGGCTGCCCGTCGTCCCGCAGGAGGAACGGCTCGAGATCGTGGCCAACCTCGACGTCGTCGACGAGGCCTCGATGGAGTGGACCACCGACAAGCTCGCCACCTGGGAACGCGTGCGCTTCGACGTGATCTTCAAGGGCAGCGACTGGGTGGGCTCGACGAAGTGGACCGCCCTGGAGCAGCAGTTCGCCGAGCGCGGGGTGCGGGTGGTCTACCTGCCCTACACCGGGCACGTGTCCACCACGGTGCTGCGCACCCAGCAACGCGAGGGCAACCCGACGTGACCGCGGCGCGCGAGCCGATCCGGGTCACGGTGGCCATCGCGACCTTCCGGCGCAACGAGCACCTGGCCGAGCTGATCCCGCTGCTGCGGGCGCAGGGCGGCGAGCTCGCCGCCGACGGGCGCTACGTCGTCCGGGTGCTGATCGTCGACAACGATCCGCAGGCCGGGGCGCGCGAGGTGGTGGCCGCACTCGGAACCGGCTCTCCTACAGGCTGTCCCGTCGTCTACTGCCACGAGCCCACCCCCGGGCTGACCGCAGTGCGCAATCGAGCCCTGACCGAGTCGCGCGACCAGCGGCTGATCGCCTTCATGGACGACGACGGCCGCCCGGCGCCGGGGTGGCTGGCCGGGTTGGTGTCGACCTGGGCCGAGTCGGGGGCCGAGGCCGTGGCGGGGCGGGTGCTCGAGGAGTACGAGAGCGAACCGAGCCGGTGGATCCGGGCGGGCGGCTTCTTCACCCGCCGCTCACTGGCCACGGGCACCGTGGTGGCCGCGGCTCCCGCCGGCAACCTGCTGCTCGACCTGGACGCCGTCCGCGCCCGCGATCTGCGTTTCGACCCGCGGTTCGGGCTCACCGGGGGCGAGGACACGCTGTTCACCACGCAGCTGACGGCCTCCGGGGGCCGGATCGTGTGGTGCGAGCAGGCCGCCGTGGTCGACCTGGTGCCCACCGATCGGATGACGCCGCGCTGGGTGCTGGCGCGCGCCTGGAGCCACGGCAACACCGCCGCGCTGGTCCGCCGCGCGACGGCGGGCTCGACCGGTCAGGCGCTGGCCGGCCGACTGACCTGCGCCGCCGGCGGGATGGCCCGCGTGGTGCTCGGTGCCGCCCGGGCGGCGCTCGGCGTCCTGCTGCGCTCCCCCGCCATCAGGCGCGCGGCCTGCGGGTGGCCTCCCGCGGGGCCGGGCTGGCGGCCGGGGCGCTGGGTCACGTGGTGCGCGAGTACGAGCGCGCCCCCGAGGCCGTCCGATGACGGCGGCCGCCGCGATCGCCGCGACCAAGACCTGGCTGCGCCGGCGCGCCGCCGTCGTCGGGTCGATCGTGGCCACCACGGCACCCGACATGGTGCTGACCCTGGACGACGGCCCGGACCCCGACCAGACCCCGCGGATGCTCGAGGTGCTCGCCGCCCATGACGCCACGGCCACGTTCTTCGTGCTGCTGACCCGGGCCCGGCGGCATCCGGAGGTGCTGCGCGCGCTGGTGGCGGCCGGGCACGAGGTGGCGCTGCACGGGCCGGATCACCGGCCGCTCACCGAGTTCGGCTTCTCGGCGGCCCGCGAGCGCACCCTGGCCGCCCGCCGGGAACTCGAGCAGCTCGCCGGTGTCCCGGTGCGCTGGTTCCGGCCGCCGTACGGCAGCCAGACCCCGCTGACCTGGCTCGCCACCCGGCGGGCGGGGCTGATGCCCGTGATGTGGACGGCGACCACCTGGGACTGGCGCCAGGCCCGCCCCGACGAGCGGCTGGCGAAGGCGCTGGCCGGGGCTCGTCCCGGCGGCATCCTGCTGGCTCACGACGGGTTCGCCGGGCCCGACGACGCCGCGGACGACGGCCCCCCGGCGCTGGCCGACCGGGCCGGACTGCTCGCCGAGGTGCTGGACCGCTACCGCGATCAGGGCCTGCGGGGCCGGTCCCTGGGCGAGGCCCTGCAGGGCGGGCGCGCCGTCCGGGCCGCCGTGTTCTCGGTCAAGCAGCTCTGAATCGCCCTCTACCGCAACGGCTCACGTCGCGGATCTCGCGTGCCCGCCGGCGGCAGCTCAGTGGCGGTGCAGCGCACGCCGGCCCACGGCCAGCACGCCGACCAGGTCACGGCGCACCGGGGGCACCAGCGCCGCCACGGCCGCGATCACGGCCAGCCCGGCCAGACCACCGAGGACCAACTCGACCACCGCGGGCAGGTCGAGCCAGCCGGTGAGGGCGGCCGCGACCAGGCCGGCCGGGGCACTCACCAGCCCGACGGCCCGCGACGCGGTGACGAACAGCGGCCGGACGGCGACGCCGGTGCGCCGTCCGACGTTCAGGTAGGCGACCACCCAGTAGAGGAAGAACGCGATCAGGTGGCCGTAGGCCACGCCGATCAGGCCCCAGGGCAGCCCGGCCAGCATGATCACGATCATCACGGGGCGGGCCAGCAGGTCCTGGCGCAGCTGCGGGCCGGTCAGCCCCTTGGCCAGGAAGATCCAGTACGAGACGGTCCCCAGGGTGCGGAACACCCCGCCCATCGCCAGCACCGCGAACACCGGCGCCACCGGCAACCAGCGCTGGCCGAACATCACCAACGTCAACGGCGTGGCCAGTCCCGCCGCCACCGCCAGCAGCACTCCGGTGCCGTAGCAGGCGAGCAACTGCACCCGGGCGACGTACCGCGGGAAGGCCTCGTCGTCGTCCGCCACGCGCGACAGCGTGGGCAACACCACGGCGGTCATCGGGGCGTCGATCTGCTGCAGCGGGGTCATCAGCAGCTGGTAGGCGCGGTTGTAGTACCCGGAGGGGGTCGCGCCCAGCCGGGCCCCGATGGCCATCGCCGCCACGCTGCGCATCAGGTAGGCCAGCAGGTGGGTACCGAGCACTCCCCCGCCGAACCGGAAGAACCGCCGCAACGGCACCTCGCGTCGCGGCCACGAGGGCAGCCAGCGCACGCTGATCATGTTCATCACCAGGGCGACGACCGCCAGCGTGATCTGCTGGGCGACGAGAGCCCACAATCCCGCCCCGCTCACCGCCAGGGTGGCCGCGACCACGATGGCCACGAACTGGGACACGATGTCCGAGCTCGCCAACTGGCGATAGCGCATCCGGCGCATCAGGTCCGAGCGGTACTGGGTGTTGGCACCACTGATCACGAAGACCCCGGACAGCGCCCAGACGATCGGCCCCAGCCGGGGCTCGTGATACCCGGCGACGATCAGGGGTCCGGCGGCGGCAGCAGCCAGGGCGCTGGCGGCGCCCAGACCGAGGTTGGCCCAGAACAGGTTGGTGCGCTCGCCGTCCGACAGTTCCTGGGCCTGGACGGCGGCGGTGGACAGCCCGAAGTCCTTGATCATCTCGGCGATCCCGATCACCGCGGTGACCATGGCCACCAGGCCGAAGTCCTCCGGGGTCAGCAGCCGGGCCAGCACCACCATCGAGGCGAACTGCAGGCCGACCCGGGCGAGCTGGGTGCTGAGCACGACTCCCGCGCCACGCGCTGCGGTATCGCCGAGGGTGGCCACGGCTGGAGCTTACGAGGCGAACCAGGGTCGCCGTGACCTCGGCGCCGAGACCGGACGCCGCTCGGCGTAACCGGGGGCATTCCTTGGACGCTCCCCCGCCGGGCGTGCCACGATCGGTGGGTGCGACGCTTCGGGCTCATCACCGGGCAGGCGCGCCGACCGGACAGCATCACCGACTACCTGGCGATTCTGCGTTCCCGTTGGGGAGTTCTGGTGGCGGTGCCGCTGCTCGCCATGATCGCGGCCGGGTTGATCGGCCTGACCACGACGCCGAGGTACTCCGCCACCGCGGTGATCTACTTCGCACCGCCCCCGGCCGAGGCGCCGAACGGCCTGTTGCCGAACCTGCACTACGCGCAGGACATCGTGGGGTCACACGCCCTCGTCGCGACCGAGTCGCGCATCCTGGCTCCCGTGATCACCCGGCTGGGTCTGGCGACCACACCCGAGGACCTGGCGCACGACGTCTCGGCCTCGGCGCGTACCGACACGCTCATCGTCGAGGTCGAGGCCCGAGCCCTCACCGGTCGGGGTGCCGCCGCCCTCGCGGACGCCGTCGCGCGGGAGATCTCCCAGTCGGTCGCGGCGCTCAACCCCCGGGTGACCGGCAACTATTCACCGTTGCGGGTCTACTCCGTGGCCGCCGCCGAGGTGCCGCTGCAGCCCTCCATCCCCCGCACCGGGTTGAACCTGATGGTGGCGCTGGTGCTGGGCACGCTCGGCGGCATGATCCTCTGCATCGCGATCGAGCACTTCGCGCCCCGGGTCCGCTCCCCGCGCGACCTGCAGCGTGCGGTCTCGGTGCCGGTCATGGGCCGGCTGCCGCGGCAGGTGACCGCCCGCACCGGGCGACTCGGCCGGCAGCGCCGGCCGTTCGGTGATCGGGCGACGGACCGGACGACCGGCCCGGCGGCGGCTCAGGCGATGAGCGACGTCTACTCGGGGCTGCGAGTCATCTTCCAGGACAACGACTTCCAGGTCATCGCCTTCGTCTCGGGGTCCTCGCAGGTGTCGCGCCGGGTGGCCACCGAGGTGGCCGATCTGCTGGTCCGCGACGGCGTGCGCTCCATCCTGGTCGATGCCGACATCCCGGTGCGGCGGCTGACGGACGAGGTGACCGGTGACATCGCCGGGCTGTCGGACGTCATCGCCGGCACCGTCGACTGGCGCCAGGTCGTCGTCCCCGGCAGCACCGCCGTGCGGGCGGACCGGCTGCCGGCGGGGTGCTCATCGGCCGACCCGGCGGAGTTGCTCGACCGGCTCACCGTCGATCGATTGCTGCCCGAGCTGCGTGCGGCGTACGCGATGGTCGTGCTCAACCTGGCCAGCATGACCCGCACGGCCGACTGGCTCGCCCTCACCGAGGCGGTCGACGGCATGTTCCTGGTCGCCGACCACCCCGAGCCCTCCTACAGCGAGCTGATGGACACCCTGGTCACCCTGCACCGCCGACCGGCGCCGCTGGCGGGGGTCCTGCTCAACGGCTGAGCACCACGGGCGGGGTCAGAACCCCAGGCCGGAGAGCGCCGTCCAGTCGGTCAACGAGGCGTACGTGCGGCACTGCCAGTCGCCGCTGCACCACACGAACGCCTGGGTGCCGGTCAGGGTGTTGCCCGAGACCGCGCCGAACATCTGCGGCGAGGCCACCTGGTCGGTGGCGTAGGAATCCAGCCAGCGTTGGGTGTGAGGGCCGCCGCGCAGCACGTTGTCGATCACCTGCAGGCCACGGGTGTCCCAGCTGAGCCCGAGCGCCGCAGCGTAGGGATCACTGGCCGCGGTGCGCCGATCATCGTAGACGGCCAGCTGGGACTGGTTGTCCACCAGCAGGTTTCCCGAGACGACCACCGCATCGGAACCCGACACCCGGATTCCCTTGTGCGCCTTCTCGACGTAGTTCCCGGTGATCCGCCCTCGCGAGGAGACCTCGTAGAAGATCCCGTCGAAGCCCCCCGAGATCGCGTTCCGGGTCACGGTGACGTCGGTGCAGGCCAGATCGCACCAGAAGCCGTTGCCCGCGTTGTCGACGAAGGCGTTGTCGCTCACGGTGAGATTCGCGGTGTGGGCGGCCTTGAACCCGGCGATGGTGCAGGACTCGCCGCACCCCTCGACCGTGAAGTGGTCGGTGTTGTTGCGCAGGAACTGGTTGTGGCTCATCACGGCGCCGTGGATCCGATTGCCCTGCAGGCCCTCGGCGGCGTTGTCCGAGATGGTGCTGTGCTGGACGACGATGCCGGTGGCGGCGATCTTCAGCCCGGCCCCCGAACTGTGGTCGAACTGCGAGTCCTCGATCGTGGTCTGGGGCGCGGACACGTACAGCTCGGCGCCGTCGTCCAGATGCGGGGCGGCGTACCGGGTGAAGCGCACCCCGCGGATCAGCGACCCGGCGGCCCCGGCGTCCAGGGTCAGGCCCCGGGTGCGGCTGCTGAGTTCCATCACGGCACCGCGCGGATCGTCGGCGACGTAGAGCGCCCGCGAGGACGGATCGACCCAGAAGGTGCCCGGCGCGAGCCCCTGGCGCGCGAGCACCTGCCGCAGCGCGGAACCGTCGCGGTAGACCTGCTCGACCTTGCCGGCGGCCGAGCCGGCCGGCACCTCCGCCTCGCGGAAGTCGTTCTGGCCGAACGGTGAACGCCACGTCGTGGTGCGCCACAGGCCACTCTCGGCGGTCCAGTCGCTCACCACGTCGGCCCCACTGAGCACCGGCACCTCACCGGGGTAGGCCTGAAGGGTGACCGGCGTGCCGACCGATCCGGCGCTCTGCCGATAGGTCCCGCCGCGCAGCACCACGGCGCCGCCGGCCGGCACCCGGGCCAACGCCACGCTCAGCGAGGCCAGCGGCGCCTCGAGGGTCCCGGCGTCGGCGTCGTTGCCGTGCGGCGCGACGACGATCGCCCCCGCAGGGACCGCGTAGCGGGTCGGCATCACGGCACCGGCGGTGGCCAGGACGGCGTCCAGGGGCGCCGTACCGGTGCCGCCGGTCAATCGCCCGGAGCCGAGGTCGCCCGGCGCCGGAGGGCCGGCAGCGGACGGCGCCGCCGGGGCCGCGGCACCGGAGGAGGCCGCGAGGTCGAGGATCCGAAGGCGCAACTCGTCCGTGGCCGACGAGGACAGCTGGGCCCAGGCCCGGCTCGATCCGGCGCCACCGATCGGCGCGGAGGAGTCGACCACGGTCAGCTGCCAGTCCGGGGCCGGCCCTCCCGGGGGCCAGATCCGCACCCGAACCGTGGCCGGGACGGCGCCGAAGACCTCACCCTGCACTCGCAGGCCGGTGGTGCCCGAGTTCGGCACCCACAGCGGCACCGGGGCCTGCCCGAGGGTGATCTCCCGGCCGTCGATCACCTTGCTCAGCTGGACGGCGACCGCTCCCCGCGCGGTGACCACGGCGTGGAGCCGGTACCCGCCCCGGGCGCCCTGGCGCAGTTCGACCCCGAGGCGGACATCGCCGCCCCGCGGCGTCCCGTGCAGCTGAAAGGTGGCTGCCGCCCCACCGTCGGAGAGCCCGGTGCCGATCGGGGTCAGGCTCGACCGGCCCGGCGGCAACGACGTCGCAGCCGCCGTGTCGTCCCTCCCGCGGGACATCAGCGCCGAGGCCGCGACGAGGCCGGCCAGCACGACCAGGAGCAGGGCAGCGACCGCACCCGCCACCACCCGACGAGGCGGACGGCGAGCCCCGCGGCGGCCCCAAAGGCGAGCCCAGTGGCGAACCGTCGCCCCGGTGTCGTCCGCCTCCACGCCGTGCCTCACGCCCTCGTTCTCGACCGCTCTGCGGCCACCCCGCGATCAGCGTCGCCGTGGCCTGCCTCGGGCCATCCTCGCTGATCGGAGGTCCGCCCGAGTGAGCTGGCCGGACTTGCCCCGGAGCTGCGGAAGGGGCCGGTAGCCTGAACTCGACCCCTGGATTTAGTCAACTCATAAGGTACGGAGTACGCGGGATGAATCTCCGCCAGATCGTTGCTGCCGTCGTCCGCTGGCGGCTGCCGCTCGCGGCCGTCCTGCTGGCGTCGATCGCCATCGCGGGGGCATACGCCGGCTTGGCGCAACGCACCTATACGGCCACGTCCACGTTGTTCTTCGTCCCGGACCGCAGCGCCACGGTCAACGACCTGGCGCAGGGCAACAACTACACCCAGGGCATCCTGCGCTCCTACGGGCGGCTGGCCACGCTCCCGGTGGTGCTCGACCCGGTGATCAGCGACCTGAAACTCGGCGACACCGCCGAGGATCTGGCCAAGCGGATCTCGGTCGAGACCCCGCCCAACACCGTGCTCATGAGCATCTCGGCCACCGATGTGTCCGCCGAGCGCTCGGCCGCGATCGCCAATGCCGTTGCGGCGCAGATCCCCAAGGCGCTGACGACCCTGGCGCCGCCGTCCGCCGCCCGCAAGGACGCGGTGTCGCTGCGGGTCACCACGGTGGCCACCGCGCGCACCCCCGACACGCCCTCGGACCCCAACGTGCCGGTGGTGATGGCCGCCGGCGTCGCCATGGGCCTGATCCTGGCCGGCCTGCTCGGCTCGCTGCTCGAGTTCTTCGTCGCGCCGCGGCTCCCCTCGGTCGCGGCCGGCCGCAAGGCCCCGGTGCTCGGGGTGGTGCCGCGGACCCGGGGCGTCTGGACCCTGCCGCTGGGCACGCGCCCCCGCTCGTCGTTCGCCGAGGCGGTACGCACCATCCGCACCAACGTGCAGCGCACCGGCGTCCCGGACACGTTGCACACCATGGTGGTCACCTCGGCGCTACCCCGCGAGGGACGCACCACGCTGGCGGTCAACCTGGCGTTGTCGCTGGCTCGGACCGGGCGGTCGGCCATCGTGGTGGACGCCGACCTGCGCCGTCCGGGGGTGGCCCGGCTGCTCGGCATCGAGGACGGCCTCGGTCTGTCGGACGTGCTGCGCGGTGAGGTTCCGCTCGGCGTCGCGGTGCGGGAGTGGCGCTCCAGCGCGCAGGACTCCCCGCTGGTGGTGCTCACCTCCGGTCGGGTGGACGACGACGCCGCCGAGCTCATCGCCCGCGAGGAGATGACCGACGTGATCAAGCGTCTGGCCTCGCTGTACACCTACGTGGTCATCGATGCGCCACCGCTGCTCGAGGTCACCGACGCCAGCCTGATCGCCGCCCGGGTGGACGGCACGCTGCTCATCGCCCGTGACCGCCAGGTCACCGAGCACCAGTTCGACGCGGCGATCGACAAGCTGGAGCTGGCCGGTGGCCGGCTCGAGGGCGTCGTGATCAACGGCGCCCACCGGGTGAGCGCCAACCTGCTCGCAGGGCGCCAGCGGGAGAGCGTGGGGTGAGGCAACGCCTCGCCGCGGAGATCACCGGCGCCCCGGTCCTGCAGGTGCTGGTCTGGGCCAGCGTGGTCCTGCCGGCTCTGATCCAAACCATCGTGGCCCCCAAGAACCGGGTGTTCACCACCAGCGAGGTGCCCTACAGCCCCGTGGCCTCGGCCGCCGGAGCCGTGCTCACCCTGGCCATCGTGGCCTGGGGTGCGCTGGTGCTGTTCCGGCGCATGGATGTGCTGCCGACCGACGGACGCACCGTGATGCTGGTGCTGCTGTTGCCCTGGATCTACCAGGTGACCCGCGACCTGTATGCCCCGTCGCCACCGCGCGTGGGACTGGTGGTCTACCCGGTGATCGTGATCACCGCGTGGGTGCTGCGCCCTCGACTGGAACACCTCAGCACCCTCGGCTACCTCATCGGGTTCACCGCTGCGCTGAGCCTGGCGCTCGCCGTGGCCTGGCCCGCCAAGGGCATCCTGGTCTCGGCCGCGGGCGCGGTGGTGACCCCCGACAAGCAGATCCTGCCCTGGGGAATCCTCATCGGGCCGTTCACCGACGGCAATCCGCTCGGGGAGTTCCTGTCCCTCGGCCTGCCCACGGTCGCCTTCATCCGCTCACGCTGGATCCGTCCGCTGATCATCGCGATGACGGTCTTCGCCGTGGTCTGGACCTCGACCCGCTCGTCGATCGCCGGGCTCGGCATCGCCGCGGCGCTGGCGATCGGGCTGAGCGTGATCCCCACCCGGCTGCGGCGCTTCGCGGCGGTCACGTCACTGACCGGCGTGGCGGTGGCCTGCATGGTGCTCCCGTTGGTCACCACGACGTCCTATGCCTTCAGCAATCGGGGGTACATCTGGCAGGCCAGCCTGCGGGCCTGGCGGCAGCATCCCGTGGTGGGTCTGGGCTCGCAGTGGTACGCCGAGTCGGCCAAGTACACCACCGCCATCGGTGAGACCGCCTTCCACGGCCACAACGAGTTCGTGCAGCTGCTCGTCCTGGGCGGCCTGGTCAACGTGGTCCTGATGGCGCTGATGCTGGGCGTGGTGATCTGGCGCGCCCTCGACCGGCTCCGCGAGGGTCGCACCGCCCCCGTCGCCCTGATCATGCTGATCCTGGTGTCCGGCTGCTTCGAGGTGTCGTTCTCCTTCGTCCACCGCAGCTACCTGCTGCCGGTGACGGCGGTCCCGGTGGCCATCCTGGTGTTCGCCCGACCCGGCCGGACGACGAGCTCCGCCCCCGGGGCGGCCGCCCTGCCCGAGCCCGTGGCCGCCCCGCCCCGGTGATCAGCCGAGGCGGGTGACCAGGACGTCGTCCACCCGCACCACCATCGGGGCGGCGGCCGAGCCGGACACGTAGTTCCACAGCCCGACCGAGCCCGGCGTCTGCACGCCGTCCGTGGCATCGGTCAGGGTGCGCTGCCAGTCCGCCGGCTCGGGGGCGCCGTCCGCCCAGACCTTGGCCGACAGCGTCGTCGGCGCGGTGCCCGTGGCCTGGATCCGCAGGTTCAGCGTGGACCCCGCGGTGTAGGTCAGCCCGGCCACCGTCACCGGCGCCACGACCTCGGTCTCGACCCCGGCCAGCACCCGCACCAGCGAGATCGCGACTGCCCCGGTGGACTGGATGCGCACCTTGGCCCGGTACTCCCCCGCGGCCGAACTGCGCACGACCGGGGCCAGGTACATCCCGCCGCCGGTCGGCATCGACTCGAGCCAGACCTTCAGGGTGAGATCGACGTTGCCCTCGCTCAGGCTGCTCAGCCGCATCGTGGTCGAACCCGCCGGGGACAGGGCGATCCGGCCCGAACCGTCGGCGATGGACGCCGTGCTCGACCCGCCGGCCCACGAACCGCCCAGATCTGCCCGGCCCCAGCCACCGGTCGCGATGCGCGAGAACGAGTCCTGACCCACCGTGGTGTTCTGTGGCGGGGCGGTGAGGGCGAAGCGAACCAACCCCTGCTGCCCGACCCCGTTCACCGAGGTGAACTCGCCACCCAGCACCAGATAGCGGCCGTCACCGGTGATGTGCCACGGCCCCTGGATCTGCCCGGTGAACGCACCGGCACTCAGCGCCGGTCGCCACGACTGCAGTGCCGGGGCGGGCTGGCCGGGGAAGTCGCCACCGACATTGGTGCCCTGGGCCGTGGTGGTCTCCGAGATCGCCCGGTAGTACGTCGGGCTGGACTCGGCGAAACCGCCGATGTAGGAACAGTTGTGGGCGTGACCCACGGTGTAGATCGCGTCGTTGGCGGCATAGAGGCTGTACTGATCACCGTGACAGCCGTTGACCCAGTGCAGGTTTCCGTCGAAGTCGGTGGCGTAGCTGCCCTCGAGCCACCCGGCGCGATAGCCGACGAAATTGAACCCGGTGGCGTAGACCTGCGTGCCGTCACTGGCCAGGGCGGTGATCCCCACCGCGGAGTCACCACCGTTGCGCACCACCTGGTTCGCCGGCCAGGGCAGGCCCGCCCCGGTGGTCGCGTCGACGGCCGCCGTCCCGAGGTTGGGCACGCCGTTCATGGTCGCGAACGACCCACCGATGACGACCTTGTTCAGCGCCGGCAGGGCCAGCAGTGCCCGCACCCCGCGATCGGCGACGGGCGCCCAACCCAGGAGTGCACCGTTGGTGGCCGAGAAGGCCGCCAGCCGGTTGCGCGGCACCCCACCGGTCGAGGTGAACGAGCCACCGGCATAGACCACGTCCCCGACCACCTGCAGCGCCCGCACGCTGCCGTTGACCCCCGGGCGGAAGTTCGGCAGGACGGCGCCCGTGGTCGCGTCCAGGGCGACGAGTCGGTTGCGGGTCTGCCCGTCGACGGTCGTGAAATCGCCACCGACATAGACGATCTTGCCGTCCGGTGACGGCGTGACGACCAGCCCCTGGGCGTTCAGGGACGGCGCCCAGCTCGAGATCAGCGCACCCGTGGTGATGTCGTAGGCCAGGAGGTTCGAGCGCGGAGTCTCGTTCGTCCCCGCGAAGGCACCGGCCGGCCGCGCCGTGGTGAACGAGCCGGTGGCGTAGACCCGATTGCCGATGATGGCCTGCGACCAGACCACACCGTTGATCTGCACCGTGGGCAGAGCCGCGGGATCCGCGAGCGCGGACGCCGGTGCGGCACCGACCGTGATCCCGGTCCCGGCGGCGATGAGCGCTGCCGCCACACTGCCGGCCATGGCGCGCCTGATCCGCGATCCCCACATCTGCCGTTCACCGATCCATCTCTGTTCTCATACCACCTCGAACGCCTGCACGCTATAGGCCGCCGCCGCCCATCACGTGCCGAACGCGGCGAATTCCCCCTGATGCGCGTCCCGACCCTCACGGGCGTTCCCGGACCACGCGACGGGGCCCCGATCTCCTCGACGCAGGCCGTCGAGGAGAAGCTGCTGTTCCATGAACCCCGGCTGATGCTCCTCGCCGCGAGGGACCCGCTCATGCTCGGCTCGATGGAAGCCACCACCACGGCGGTCGAGGCAATGCTGGCCCGGCGCACCACGGACCCGTGCTACGACGAGCTGGCCGAGACTCTGCTCTACCTGCGAAGGGTGCAGGGCCAGAACGGGAACGCACCTACTCCGCGTGTGCTTACCAAGCCACGGCTGGCCCGACCGGCGGGGCGAATGAACGACAACCCCTCTGCTGTCTGAATCGCGTGCCCTGGTGAGCCGTGGTCAGCGCGCACAGTAAGTCGTCGATAGGTAGCAGGCATCGCACGGCATGAGATCAACTGAGAGCGGACCGGCCAGCGGTGGTCGGCATGACGAGGGGCGGATGACGGGCATGACGAAGCACCTTGACGTGGTGACAGCGGCGGTGGCCTCCGTCGCAGCCGCCTGCGCCGGGGCGGCGTTGGACCGTAGGCTACGCGTCACGCTGAACTTTCACCCAGATCGTTGGTGCGGTGATGCGACGGTGATGCAGCGCCTGGTCCGGGACGGGGTCTACCGGTCTCAGTTCGAGACCGGTACCAGCAACGCGGCGCTGAGCGCATACCCAGGCGGCTCCCGCTGGCTGTGGGAGCACCGCCTCTTCGGCGGTATCTACGATGACGCGTCTGATCACCTGCGTCCGAAGTACGGAGCACTCAACCATAGGCACCGCAGTCTGGGGGGTGCCCCTCGGTTCGGCTCGGCACACCTGCGCCTGACCGAGCACGTCTTGGACCGCACGACTTTCTGCTTCCCCGACTCGGTATTCCAACCCGAGCACTTCGGCACCGCCGCTCGGTTCGACCTGATCCGCCTGGCAGATGAGTTCGACGCGGTCAGCCGGACGGACGCCGACGAGCAGGCTGTGGGGGGTCTGCTGGACGACTACGTCGAGGCTCATGTTCACGGGACTGTCGTCGTGGCCGAGGACGTGGAAGCAGTCGTGCTGGACCCGTGCTACCGAGGCACTTCGGTCGAAGTCGAGGCCCACGTGCTCGGTGTGGGGGTGGAGTGGCACGAGGGGCGTGTACTGATGCTGGAGGAGCTGGCCCGACACCCGGATTTCCGTGGCCCCCATGTGGTCGGCGTCGGGATGCGGATCGCCCAGGAGGATCGGCTAGACGCCAGGGTCATCGGCTGTGCCGTGCGTAACGGAGTCGAGGACCCTCAGGATCTGAAGAAGGTCTGGCACCACGTCGCCCGCTTCGGATCACCGGCGGCGTGACCTGGGGATCGCGCCACTGGAATGCCGCCCAGGTCGGTCTATGGCTCCTCTGCGGGAGGACCGGACGGCCTGATGGGATAGGCCCTGACGTCCGGCTCGGGCAGTCGCCTGTCGCAAGTAGCCAGGGAATGCCCGACGAGTGACGGCGCACTCCGATAGTCGATCCGTTGATCGTCGGGGGGGCGCAACTGGCCTCGACGATCGGTCCTTTCGCCTCGCTGGCACGCAGCCGAGATCAGCCGGCCGAGCCGACCGTGACGTCGTCCACGCGGATCACACTGGGCTGGACCGCCGAGGCCGAGGTGTAGGTCCACAACCCGACCGCGCCGGAGGACTGCAGGCCACCGGTGGAATCGGTCGCCGTCGCCTGCCAGGTCGTCGGCTCGTTCGCGCCGTCCTTCCACACCCTCACCCGCAGCGTGGTCGGCGAGGCCCCGGCGGCCTGCGCCCGCACTCGCAGCTTCGTGCCCACGGTGTAGGTCAACCCCGTCACCGTGGTCGGGCCGGCCACCACCGTCTCGGCCCCGTTCACCACCCGAGCCAGTGACACCTGCACCACACCAGCCGCGTTGACCAGCACCTTGGCCCGGTAGTCACCGGTTGCCGTCGTCCGCATCAGCGGCGCCACGAAGGTGCCGCCGCCCGTGGGCATCGACTCCAGCCAGAACGTCTGCGTGTAGTCCGTGCTCGCCAGGCTCACCGCACCCAGGCGCATGGTGCCCGCCCGCCCGGCCGGCACCGAGATCTTGCCCGACCCCGTGTCGACCGACGCGACGGCGGACGACGCCGGCGGCACCACGACCTGCAGTTCGGTGGCGACCAGGTAGCCGGTGCCGGCCAACTGCACCTTCACGTACCGGAACGTCTGCCCGGCCAGGCCCAGGTCGACCGTCCCCGCCAGCGTGCCCGCGGTGGTGTTCTTCCACACCGACGCGTCGTTCATCAGGTCGGTGTACGTCCGGCCCGACAGGTCCGAGTTCGACGCGAACACCGTGAAGTTGGACATGCCCAACGAGGTCAGCGACAGCTTGCTCGGCGCGTAGCTTGCCCCGAGGTCGACCTGCAACCAGGCATTGGCCTGCATCTGCGAGTAGGCGGTCGTGGTCGCCACCAGCGCGGCATTGCCGTCGACCGCGAGCGACCCCGGGTAGCCCGGCCAGGTCGACGACATGGTGACCGGCTTGCCCAACGCCACGTTCGTGGACGCCGGTGACCCGCCACTCCACGGGCCACCCAGATCCGCACGGCCCCAACCCGAACCGACAGCCCGCTCGAACGAGTCCGTCGCCACCGGTGTGCCGGCGGGCACTCCATCGACGTAGAACCGGACCAGCCCCTGCTGACCCACCCCGTTCACCGAACGGAACTCCCCACCCAGCACCAGGTATCGGCCGTCACCGGTGATGTGCCACGGCCCCTGCGACATACCGGTGATCACACCCGAGTCCAGGTACGGCCGCCAACTCTCCAACGACGGCGCCGGGTAGCCGCTGAAGTTCCCGCCGACATTGGTCTGGGTACGCGCGGTCGTGACCGACAGCGCCCGCTTGTAGTAGTTGGGCTCCGGCTCGTTCATGAAGCCGCCCAACGGGGAACAGTCGTGGGCGTGGCCAACCTGGTACAGCACACCGCCGAAGGGGTAGGTGCCGTACTGATCCCCGAAACACCCGTTGACCCAATCCAGGTTGCCGTTCAGGTCGGCCGCGAACGATCCCTCGAGCCGGCCCGGGATGTAGGGGGCCTGGGAGAAGCCGCCACCGTAGACCTTGGACCCGTCGGTCGACAGCCCGACGATGGCCACGCTGCCCGAGCCACCGTTGTAGCGGATGACCCTGTTGGCCGGCCAGCTCAGGGCAGCCCCCGTCGTGGCGTCCACCGCGGTCATCCCCGGGTTCGGCACCCCGTTCATCACCGTGAACGACCCGCCCACGACGATCTTGTTCTGCGCCGGTAGCGCCAGCAGGCTGCGCACGCCCATGTCGGCCTGGGGTGCCCAGTTCAGCAAGGCCCCGTTCGTCGCCGAGAAGGCGGCCAGCCGGTAGCGCGGGTTGCCTCCCGTGGACGTGAACAACCCGCCCGCGTACACCACGTCGCCGATGGTCTGGATCGAGCGGACGGTCCCGTTCACGCCCGGCTGGAAGTCGGTCAGCAGCTCGCCCGTGGCGGCGCTGAACACCGCCAACCGATTGCGGACCTTGCCGTTCACCTGGGTGAAGTCCCCACCCACGTAGATCCGCCGACCATCCGGGGACGCCGCGATCGTCATCCCCTGAGCGTTCAGCGACGGCGCCCAGCCGCCCTTCAACGCACCGGTGGTCAGGTCATAGGCCAGGATGTTCGACCGTGGGGTGAGGTTCTGACCCGCAGCCGACCCCGCCGGCCGCGCGTTGGCGAACTGTCCGGTCGCGTACACCGTGTTGCCCACGATGACCTGCGACCACACCACGCCGTCGACCTGCACCGTCGGCAACGCCGTCCCGCTGGCGATCGCCGCTGCCGGCGATGCCCCGAGCACCGCAGCCAGCCCACCGGCCAACAGTCCGGACACCACGCCGCCCACCAGGGCACGCCTCAGTCGAGACACCCGCACCGCGCTCATCAACCCGAATCCGCTCAGCCAGCCGTCACTTTGCGTAACGGACTACGTCAAGCCAGACCCCCCTGGCCCCTTCCGGTACGCAAAGTAGCGATTCGCTCGGACATCGGGTGACGAAATGTCGAAAGGATCACCCGGCGCGTCACCCTCACCCCAGGCGGGTGACCACCAGATCATCGGCACGGACGACGACCGGAGCCGCCGCCGAGGCCGACAGGTAGGTCCACACCCCCACCGCGCCCGGTGCCTGCAGGGCCGGCGTCGAGTCCGTCACCGACCGCTGCCAGTCCGTCGGCTGGTCCGTCCCGTCGAGCCAGACCTTGGCCTGCACGGTGGTCGGGTTGATCCCCGTGGCCTGCAACCGGACGGCGAGTCTGGCGCCCGCCGTGTAGGTGAGCCCCGCGATCGTCGTCGGCGCCGCGATCTCGGTCTCGGCCCCGGCCACCACCGACACCAGCGACACCGACACCACACCGGTGGCGAGGATGCGCACCTTGGCGCGGTACTCACCGGCCGTGGTGTTGCGCACGACCGGCGCCAGGTAGATGCCACCGCCGGTGGGCAGCGACTCCAGCCACACCCGCTGCACCGTGTCGACGGCGGTCTCGCTCGAGGCGGCCAGACGCATCTTGGTCGAGCCTGCGGCCGGCACGATGATCCGTCCCGACCCGTCGACGACATCCGTGGCCGCTGACCCACCGGTCCATCCACCACCCAGATCGGCGCGGCCCCAGGTTCCGGTGGCGTTGCGCGAGAACGAGTCCTGGCCCACCACGGTGTTCTGCACGGGAGCGCTGATCGCGAAGCGCACCAGACCCTGTTGCTGGACGCCGTTCACCGCCGTGAACTCACCGCCCAGGACCAGGTACTGCCCGTTGCCGGTGATGTGCCACGGCCCCTGCTCCTGACCGGTGATCGCCCCGGCGTTCAAGGTCGGCTGCCAGGACGTCAGCCTCGGAGCCGGCTGGCCGTTGAACTCCCCGCCGCGGTTGGTGGTCTGCGCCGTCGTGGTGAACGAGATCGCGCGGTGGTAGGTGCTGGAGTTGGGGAAGCCTCCGAGGTACGAGCAGTCGTGGGCGTGGCCGACCTCGTAGACGTCGTTGCCGTCGGAGTAGACGCTGTACTGATCGCCGCGGCAGCCGTTGACCCAGAGCAGGTTCCCGCTCGGGTCCGCCGCGTAGGAACCCTCCAGGTGCCCGGCGAGGTAGAGGTTGTTGCCGAACCGGAACCCGGTGGCATACACCCGAGAGCCGTCGGTGGAGAGGCTCGAGATGCCCTCGTTCGCGCTGCCACCGTTGACCACGACCCGGTTGGCCGGCCAGGCCAGGGCCGCCCCGGTGGTGGCGTCGACCGCTGCCGTGCCCGGGTTGGGCACGGCGTTCACGGTGGTGAACGAGCCGCCGACGACGACACTGTTCTGCGCCGGCAGGGCCAGCACGGCCCGCACCCCCAGGTTGGCGACCGGTGCCCAGTTCAGCAGCGCGCCGTTGCTCGCCGAGAAGGCAGCCAACCGGCCACGGGCCACGCCGCCGGTGGAGGTGAACAGGCCCCCGGCGTACACCACGTCACCGACCACCTGGAGCGAGCGGACGGAACCGTTCACGCCGGGACGGAAGGCCGCGACCACCGCGCCCGTGGTGGCGTCGAGCGCGACCAGGCGGTTGCGCGTCACCCCGTCGACGGCGGTGAAATCACCGCCCACGTAGATCCGGGAGCCATCGGCCGACGCGGCGATGCCCAGGCCCTGCGCGTTCAACGACGGCGCCCAGCTCGAGATCAGCGCCCCGGTGGTCAGGTCATAGGCGAGGATGTTCGACCGGGGGGTGAGGCTCGTGCCCGCCGCCGCTCCCGCGGGCCGGGCGTTCGAGAACATGCCGGTCGCGTAGACCCGGTTGCCGACGATGACCTGCGACCAGACCACCCCGTCGACCTGCACCGTCGGTAACGCCGTGGCACTCGCGATCGCGGCGGCCGGGCCGGTGCCGGCCACCAGGCCGAGCCCACCGGCAACCAGACCGGCCACCACACCGCCCACCAGGGCACGCTTCGCCCGGGACACCCGCACCTCGTTCACCGATCCAATCCTCGTGTCGGCCCGACGTCACCTGGCGTGACCACGGATGTGACGATCAGGAGCCCCTGATCACAGTCGATACGCAAAGTAGTTCACGCGATCGGGACCACCTGCCGGATCGACGCGATTCGCCCTGGTCGGGCCACCACGCGTCGTCCAGTCGGTCAGCCCTTGATGACAGCGATACCCGGAGCCGCCCCCGAGGAGACCTCGACGTTCAGTCGGTCCGTCGGGCCCGACGTGAGGGTGAACAGGTAGATCGCGGTGGCCGAGTCACCCGAGGCCAGGCTGCCGGTGAACTCCTTGGCCGGCGGCGAACCGTTGGGCGAGACCGGGGTGCCGTCCGGGTAGGACGCGTTCACGGCGACGCTGGTCAGATCGAAGGCGGCACCACTGGTGTTCTTGATCGTCACCTGCACCTCGGCACCCTTGCCGGCGATCTCACCGGGGCCGTTGGCCTTGACGTCGACCCAGTCGATCGTGCCCACCGTCACCACGACGCCGGTGCCGATCGTGGCACCCGCGCCGACCTTGACCGGAGGCAACGAGGTGATCGCGACGGTGGGGCGCGAGGTGTCGACCGCCAGATTGCCCGTGACGGGCCTGGTGTTCGACGGCGTTGCCCTGCCGGTCACCGCACCAGGGGTTCCCGGGACCCGGGTCGCCCCTGGCGTCGATGCCGCCGGAGACTGCTCCACCACGGCCGCGTCGGCAGTGGACCCGGGCGAGGAGGCAGCCGGTTCGGGCGAGGCCGAGACGGCCACCTGGTCGGAATCATTGCCGCGAGTGATCACATACCAGCCCAGGCCGCCGGCCAGCAGGGCCGCCACGACCACGGCCACCGGGGCAGCCGCGGATCTGGATCGAGCTCCGGGGTTCGCCATGGGGTCACGGTAACCCCGTGGCGTTCTCCGAATCAGAGGGTTTGTCAAGGCCTCCCCCATCACTCTGCGCTGCGTGACACGTACTCCCGAGTACATCACACAGCGTCACAGCGATCGTTCTCACACGCGAAATTTCATGCATTCGGCCACGCACACTAGGCGCGATGGGTCATGTTTGGCTTTCGTCGGCCATGAGTGCACCTTAGGGCGATTACCCTGGGTCACTGCACGGCAGCCGTCGCACGAGGGGGCGGTCTCGGGATAAAACATCGTCAGCGTGGGCATCAGGGACATCACAGTGCATATCGCCATGATCGGAACAAGAGGCGTACCAGCCCGTTACGGCGGGTTCGAGACGGCAGTCGAGGAGGTGGGACAGCGGCTCGTGCAGGCCGGCCATCAGGTCCGGGTGTACTGCCGAGGCGCCGACCGCACCCTCGGTGAGCATCTGGGGATGCAGCGGGTGACGTTGCCCGCCGTTCCGCGCACCCAGTTCGAGACGTTGAGCCACAGCGCACTCTCCGTCGGTCACCTGCTCGGACGACGCACGGACGTGGCGATCGTGTTCAACGCCGCCAACGCCGTCCTGTTGCCGGCGATCAAGGCGGCGCGGATCCCGGTCGCCGTCCACGTCGACGGTCTGGAGTGGCAGCGCGCCAAGTGGGGCAAGCTCGGACGACGCTGGTACCGGTGGGGCGAGCGCATGGCCGTCCGCTGGGCCGACGAACTGATCGCCGACTCGGTCGGCATCCAGGACTACTACCGCGCCGAGCACGGCACGCCCTCACGCCTGCTCACCTACGGGGCACCGATCCTGACCGAACTCGACCAGCAGCCCCTGATCGACATCGGCCTGCGCCCCCACGGGTATCACCTGGTGGTCGCCCGGCTCGAGCCGGAGAACCACGTCGATCTGATCGTGCAGGCCTACCGCGCCAGCGCGGCGACACTGCCGTTGGTGGTCGTGGGCTCGGTGCCCTACCCGAGTGACCACGAGCGGGCCGTCATCGCCAGCGCCGCAGCCGACCCGCGGATCCGCATGGGTCGCGTCCGGATTCCGGTGTAAAACGAGTTGTTGATCATGGGGTTCGGTTCCGGCTTTGACGGGCACTCGGGGGGAAGGTCCCTGTTGCGCGCCATGGGCGCCGGCGCGCCGTGCGTGGCGTACGACGTCCGGTTCAACCGCGATGTGCTGTGCACCACGGGCGCCTACTTCGCCGATGCCCGCAGCTGACCTGTCTGATCGAGGCGACCGAACAGGACGTCGAGGGCGCGCGGCTGCGCGGTGACGCCGGTCAGCTGCGGGCGAGCCGCCTCTACCGCTGGGACGACGTGGCCGTGGGGTACGAGCAGATGTGCCTCGACCTGATGGCCGGGCAACGCGCCGGCTACGCCCCACCGCCTGCCGACCTGGTCGACCTGCGCGAACTGGAGGCCCAGGGCACCAACCCGGGTGACTCGGATCGAGAAGCGTCCTGAGGCGCTCCCGGATGACCACCCACGCCGTGCCCTTGCCCCGCCGACCCGCCCCGGACCGACCGGGCGCCGGTCGACGGGTCCTCGTGGCCCATCCCTCGGCCGAGCTCTACGGCTCGGATCGGGTCCTGCTCGAGTCGGTGCTCGCGCTGCGAGCGGCCGGCTGGCAGGTGCACGTGGCCCTGTCCGACGAGGGGCCGCTGCGTTCGCTGATCGAGGAGTCCGGCGCCACCGTGGTGCGGGCCGGGGTCCCGGTGGTCCGCAAGGCGCTGCTCTCCCCGCTGGGGCTGGTGCGGTTCGCCGTCGATCTGATGCGGGCCTGCGCGCCCACCGTCCGGCTGCTGCGCGCCGTCCGCCCGGACGTGGTCTACGTGAACACGGTCACCGTGCCGGCCTGGATCCCGTTGGCTCGCCTGACCGGGGCGCGCGTCGTCTGTCACGTGCACGAGGCCGAGGACGACGTCCCCGCCCTGGTGCGGGTCGCGTTGGCCGGCCCGTTGCTGGCCGCGAACGCGGTGGTCGTCAACAGCCGGGCGAGCCTGGGAGTGCTCACCCGCGCCCTGCCGATGCTGCGCCACCGGGCGACCGTGGTCTACAACGGCGTCCCCGGGCCGAGGCCCGATCAGGTCCGGCCCCCGCGGGAGCAGCTGACCGGTCGCGTGCCTGGTCCTGGTCGGACGGATCTCGCCGCGCAAGGGCACCGACGTCGCGGTCGAGGCCCTGCAGCGACTGATCGCCGACGGTGTCGATGCCGAACTCACGTTGGCGGGCACCGTGTTTCCCGGGTACGAGTGGTTCGAACAGCAGGTGCGCGACCAGGTCGAGCAGGCCGGTCTGAGCGATCGCGTGCACTGGCTCGGCATGCTGCCCCAGGTCTGGGACTGCCTGGCCGAGGCCGACATCGCCCTGGTGCCCTCACGCGTCGAACCGTTCGGCAATGCCGCCGTCGAGGCCATGCTCGCCCAGCGTCCGGTGGTGGCGGGCGACACCCAGGGACTGCGCGAGATCGTCGTCCCCGGGGTGAACGGCCTGTTGTGCCGGCCGGGCGATGCCGACTCGCTCGCCGCTGCCATCCGCCAGACGATGGCCGACTGGCCGGCCGCCCGCAGCGCCGCACATCCGGCCCGAGCGGCGGCCGAGCAGCGATTCGGCGTCGGGCGCTACCGGGCCGACATCGTCACGACGCTCGCCCGGCTCGCGCCTCGCCCGACGTGGCCCTCGCGGCGCATCCCGTTCCGAAGCAAGGAGAATCACCGATGACCTCCGCGAATCCGGCTCCCGCCGCCGCACCCACCCCGCCGACGGTCGCCGCCCGGGACGAGGGGTTCCGCCAGACCCTGCACCGGCTGCGTTCGGCTCAGAAGCCCCCGGCCAAGGGCTCGCCCGCCTACTCCCGCTTCGTGAATCGCAAGATCGGCCGGGTGCTGGCGGCGGGCGCGTTCCAGCTGGGGCTGACGCCGAACCAGGTCACCTTCATCAGTGCCTGCTTCTCGGCCGCCGGCATCGCCGTCCTGGCACTGGTCGACCCGGGGCCGGCGACCGGCCCGCTGGTGGCCCTGCTGTTGTTGACCGGCTACGCCTTCGACTCGGCCGACGGCCAACTGGCGCGGTTGCGCGGCGGCGGCACCCCGGCCGGGGAGTGGCTCGATCACGTCGTGGACGCCGTCAAGGTGTCGGCGCTGCACCTGGCCGTGCTCATCGGGTGGTACCGCTTCGGCGAGCTGCCCGAGCGGGCGCTGCTCGTCCCGCTCGGCTTCACCCTGGTCAATGCGGTGTTCTTCTTCGCGCAGATCCTGACCGACCAGTTGCGCCGGGCCCACCCCGACCAGGCCCCCAAGCCGGCCGACGCCAGCCGGACGGCGGTGCTGCGGTCGCTGATGGTGCTGCCGACGGACTACGGCGTGCTGTGCCTGGTGTTCATCACGTTCGCCTGGCCGATGGTCTTCGGCGTGCTGTACGGCGCGATGTTCGCCGGGACGACGCTGTTCGTGATGGCCGCGCTGCCGAAGTGGCACCGCGAGGTCAGCCGCTACGGAGCTCGGTGATCCGCCAGGTCGCGTGAGCCGGGCTGGTTACGATGACCCGGCCATGGCCGACCATCCGCTGCACGCACCCGTGCTCGCCTGGTACGCCGTCGGTGCCCGCGACCTGCCGTGGCGGGATCCGGAGTGCAGCCCCTGGGGCGTGCTGGTCAGCGAGGTGATGCTGCAGCAGACGCCGGTGGCGCGGGTGCTGCCGGCCTGGCAGCGGTGGATCGAGCGGTGGCCCACGCCCGCGTCGCTGGCCGCCGACGCGGTGGGCGAGGCGATTCGCGCCTGGGACCGGCTCGGCTACCCGCGCCGCGCCGTCCGGCTGCACGAGGCGGCCACCGCCATCGTGGCCCGGCACCGCGGCGAGGTGCCCGACGACCTCGAGCAGTTGCTGGCACTGCCCGGTATCGGCAGTTACACCGCCGCCGCGGTCGCCAGCTTTGCGTTTCGGCAACGACATGCCGTGGTGGACACCAATGTCCGTCGCGTGCTGGCGCGTACCGTCACCGGCCTGGCCCAGGCGGCACCGTCGTTGACCGCGGCCGAGCGGACGCTGGCGGAGGAGCTGGTGCCCGAGGACGCCGAGCGCGCCGCGACCTGGGCGGTGGCCTCGATGGAACTCGGCGCGCTGATCTGCACCGCTCGCGCGCCCCGCTGCGCCGACTGCCCGGTGATCGGGCTGTGCCGCTGGCAGGCGGACGGCGCCCCGGCCTACGACGGGCCGCCCCGGCGCGGCCAGCGCTACCAGGGCACGGACCGGTACGTGCGCGGGCTCCTGCTGGCGGCGCTGCGGGCGGCCCACGACCGCCGGGACAGCGGTGCCATCGACGGCAGTCTCACCCAGCGCGCGCTGCTGGACGCCGTCCCGGACGACGCGCTGCGCGACGGCGTCCTCGACCCGCATCAGCGCGAGCGGTGCCTGGACTCGCTGGTCGCCGATGGGTTGGTGGAACCGTTACCGCGCAATCGGTTCCGGCTTCCGGGGCGGTGAACAGCGCTGCCTCACGAGCAGTCCAGCGGTGGGTCAGCCGGCGGTGATCCGGGTCGTGCTCATCGCCTCAGCGAGGGCCTCACACCAGTCACGCATCGGCGGCAACCCGGCCGACGCCCAGCCGTCATGGCCCAGCACCGACCAGGCCGGCCGGGGCGCCGGGCGGACGAACTCCCGGGACGTCGTCGAGCGGACCCGGTCCGGGTCGGCTCCGATGCCGGCGAACACGGTGCGGGCCAGGTCATACCAGGTGGCCGCCCCCGAGGACGTCGCGTGATAGGTGCCGCCCGGGGCGTTGCACTGCACCACGTCGATGATGCGCCGGGCCAGATCCCGCGACCAGGTGGGCTGACCGTGCTGGTCGTCGACCACGTCCACCGTCGGGCGGGAGCGCTCCAGGTGCGCCATCGTCCGGACGAAATTCGGACCGTTCTCGCCGTACAACCACGCCGTCCGCAGGATCCAGTGCCGCTCCGGCAACTCTGCGCGCACCGCCCACTCGCCGGCGGCCTTGGTCCGCCCATAGGCCGTTCTCGGGGCGATCGGGGCATCCTCGGCGTAGGGCCGCTCGGCGTCCCCGGCGAAGACGTAGTCCGTGGAGACATGGAGCAGCCTCGCCGCTCCACGAGCAGCGGCCCGAGCGAGGTTCGCGGGCCCGATCGCGTTGGTGGCGAAGGCGTCCGCCTCACGGGACTCGGCGTCGTCCACCGCCGTCCAGGCGGCGCAGTTCACCACCACGTCCTGACCCTCGACTGCCTCGGTGACCGCCACGGGGTCGGTGATGTCGAGCTCGGCGCGGGTCAGCGCGGTCACCGTGGCGGTCGCGTCCTCGGCGAGCAGCGCCAGCAGGTCGTGGCCGAGCATGCCGCCGGCGCCGGTGACGAGCCAGCGGGTCACGGACCGACCGTGCCTTGTGCCGTGGCCGTGGCGGCGCCGGCGGCTCTCGCCTTGAGCGGCTCCCACCAGGCCCGGTTGTCCCGGTACCAGGCCACGGTATCGGCCAGCCCGGTGGCGAAGTCGACCTGCGGCGCGTAGCCGAGCTCCGAGGCAATCTTGCTGATGTCGACCGAATACCGCCGGTCGTGCCCGAGGCGGTCGGCGACGTGATCGACCCGCGACCAGTCGGCGCCACAGGCCTCGACCAGGCGTTCGGTGAGCTCCTTGTTGCTCAGCTCGGTGCCGCCGCCGATGTTGTAGACCTCGCCCGCCCGGCCCTTCTCCAGCACCAGCTGGATCCCCCGGCAGTGATCGTCGACGTGCAGCCAGTCACGCACATTCCCGCCGTCGCCGTACAACGGCACCCGCCCGCCGTCCAGCAGGTTGGTGACGAACAGCGGAATCACCTTCTCGGGGAACTGGTATGGCCCGTAGTTGTTCGAGCAGCGGGTGATGCACACATCCAGGCCGTGGGTTCGGCTGTATGCCCGGGCCAACAGGTCAGATCCGGCTTTGCTCGCCGAATACGGCGAATTGGGCTCCAGCGGATGAGTCTCCGGCCAGGAGCCCTCCGGGATCGAGCCGTAGACCTCGTCGGTGGAGACGTGGACGAAGCGCCGGACGCCGGCCCGGCGTGCTCCCTCGAGCAAGGTCTGCGTGCCGAGCACGTTGGTGACCACGAAATCGGCCGCGCCGGCGATCGACCGGTCGACGTGCGACTCCGCGGCGAAGTGGACGACCGAGTCGGCGCCGTCGAGCACCTCGGCGACGATGTCGGGGTTGCAGATGTCGCCGCGCACGAAGGACAGTCGCTCCGACGCGGACACCGGCGCCAGGTTCTCCAGCGAACCCGCGTAGGTGAGTTTGTCCAGGACGACGACCTTCGCTCCCGCAACCTCCGGATACGACCCGGAGATCACGTTACGGACGTAATTCGACCCGATGAAGCCGGCTCCGCCCGTCACGACGACCTTCACAGAACACTCCCCTTGCAGGCCGATCCGATCGCCGGCTGGTTCCTTGATTCTCGCCCAGCGTAGTTTCGGTTCGAGACGACCAGGGCGAGATCGTCGCAACTGGGGATGCCCAGCTGCGCATACGGTTGACGAAAGCCCCGAAGTCACGACGGTGCCCGGCCCGGGTTCCTAGCATCGTGACACGAAGGAGGTCCGTGTGCGTATCGACGAGCTCGCCGTCGCCGGCAGCTACCTGATCACTCCGCGGGTGTTCGGTGATGACCGGGGCTCGTTCTCCGAGTGGTTCCGCCAGGACGCCCTGACCGCCCGGCTGGGGCACGAACTCCGCCTGGAGCAGGCCAACTGGTCGACGTCCCGGCGGGGCGTGATCCGGGGGATCCACTACGCCGACGTCCCGCCCGGCCAGGCCAAGTACGTGACGTGCGTTCGGGGCGCCGTCCTCGACGTGATCGTCGACCTGCGCGTCGGCTCGCCCACGTTCGGCCGGCACGACACCGCCCGCCTGGACGCCGAGAGCCGTCGAGCGGTGTACCTCGCCGAAGGAATGGGGCACGGGTTCTGCGCCCTCACGGACGACGCCACGGTGCTCTATCTGTGCTCCACCGGCTACAACCCGGCAGCCGAGCCGCCGGTGTCCATCCGCTGGATGCCGAGCTGGGGCTGCCGTGGCCGGCCGACGTCGAGCATGTGCTGTCCGAGAAGGACGCCGCCGCGCCGACGCTCGCCCAGGCGCTGGCCAGCGGCGCCCTGCCGACGCTCGAGGAAGTTGCCGGGCCTGGACCGCAGCCACGGCCGGCCCGCGCGGACGGTGGCGACGACGCGATGAAGGGCATCATCCTGGCCGGCGGCACCGGAACCCGGCTACACCCGATCACGCTGGCGATCAGCAAGCAGCTGATGCCGATCTATGACAAGCCGATGATCTACTACCCGCTGTCCACGCTGATGTTGGCGGGGATCCGCGAGGTTCTCGTGATCACCACGCCGCAGGACTCGGCCGCGTTTCGCGGCCTCCTGGGCGACGGCTCGCGGCTGGGTATGCGCATCGAGTATGCGGTGCAGCCGCGTCCCGAGGGTTTGGCCCAGGCCTTCGTGATCGGCAGCGACTTCATCGGCACGGACGGCGTCGCCCTCGCCCTGGGCGACAACATCTTCCACGGGTCCGGCCTGGGCACGAACCTGCGGCGGCTCACGAACGTGGTGGGCGGGCACGTGTTCGCCTACCGGGTGGCCGACCCCTCGGCATACGGCGTCGTGGACTTCGACCGGGACGGGCGCGTGCTGTCCATCGAGGAGAAGCCTCGTGAGCCGCGCAGCGATTTCGCCGTCCCCGGCCTGTATTTCTACGACAACGACGTCGTGGAGATCGCCCGCACCATGACGCCGTCCGCGCGCGGCGAGCTCGAGATCACCACCGTCAACCAGACCTACCTCGACCGTGGGCAGTTGACCGTGAGCGTGCTCGAACGCGGCACCGCCTGGCTCGACACCGGCACCTTCGAGTCGATGATGGCTGCGGCGGAGTACGTGAAGGTGATCGAGGCGCGCCAAGGGTACAAACTGGGCTGCATCGAGGAGGTGGCCTGGCGTCAGGGCTGGATCGCCGACGATCACCTGCTGCGGCTGGCCGCCGAGCTGGACAAGAGTGGCTATGGCCACTACCTGCAGCGGTTGGTCACCCAGGCCCAGGACGACGCTCAGCGACTGACAACGACGTGACCCTCGGCACGACACCGTACGCGGACGGCCGCGAAGGCGCAGGTCAGCGGCCAGAAGCAGCTGAGGTCAGGGGGCCGGAGGCCGCAGCCGGGTGACGATCGACTCCCGACCACCATCCAGAGATATGATCATTCGAGGACCCTCGCCCTCGTCCGAAACCTTCGTCGTGCGCACGTCGACCACCCACTCTCGGCGCATTCATCGACGTACACACCCCGACCGCCGGGCAACTGTTGCATGATGGAAGCGTTCCCCACGCGGGCGGTGAGAACAGCCTGGGACGCGACTAGGAGTGTGTGCACCTGTGGACTTGCTGTCGATCGCCCGGGCTGTGTGGCGTCATCGAATTCCCTCGGGGATCATCATTGCGCTGACGCTCCTCGGTTGCGGCGCAGCTGCGTTCATGAATCCTCCGACTTACGAGGTCCAGACCTACTTCGTCCTACTCTATCCGCCTCCCGTACCGTCCTCCGAAGAGCTGGATCGGCACCCCGAACTCAGGCGCCTCAACAGTGACAACCCCTTCCTCCGCTTCACGGACTCCTCCGTCATCGTTTCCATCGTTGCTCGGAAGATGAGTGAGGACAGGGTCGTGGAGTCGTTGGAGAAGCAAGGGGTGAACAAGACCTATCAGGTCGCTCCCGACAACAAGTACGGGCTGTCGTCGCCGATCCTCGGCGTATCGGTGTCCGAACCCAGCGAAGCCCGAGCCGTCACGTCGTCCAAGATCGTCGGGGAGCGTCTGGTCAGTGAGCTCCGGGCAATGCAGGCCGTCCACGGCACCGATCCGCACTACATGATCACCGCATACGCCGCAGAGACGCCGGACCGAGCGACCCCCAGGTTCTCCAGCCTCTTGCGCAGCCTCGTCGGGATCTTGGCCCTGGGGGCGTTCACGCTGATGTTCGTCTTGTCGGCCATACAGGCGATCGAACGCTACCGGGCCGAGAAGCGCGCGGCCGGGATGCCCGCCGACTCCGAGGCCACCGAGCCGGATCCGCCCTCCGTGGCGAACGCGTCGCCGGTCGTCCCTGCCACCACCCCGACCATCGCCCCTCCAGGGCCGGATTCCACGGGGCAGGATTCCACGGGGCAGGATTCCACGGCGGACACCATGCCAGACAAGACCACGGCCACGATGTCGCTGGAGATCGAGCACGAGGCACCGTCCCCCTTCGTCATGGGCGGCGGTGCCTGGTCACCGCCCGGCGCTGACGAAGTACCCGAGCACGCGATGCACGGCTCTTCACCGATGCCGGCCTCAGGCCGCCTCCGGACGATCTTGCCTGGCCGACCCGCAAGCGCATCGGAGGCCTCGCCCGTTCCGTCCGGGACAGGTGCCGACGAGGACGCGCCCGACCCGGCGACGGACGAATCCGCTGGCGAGACCAACCCGGTGACGCCGCATCGGGAGGCTCCCCCCACCGTGCCCTTGCCTCTCGGGCACCAGCGCCGCGAGACTTTCTGACCTCGGACGTCGCAACCGAGCGGTGGTCAGCTTCCGGCAGTTTCTGATGCCACGGTGACCAGTCGATCGAAGATCACTTCGCGCTGTTTCAGGGTCATACCGATTGTTGATTGCAGATTGCAGAGGACGTGATGGTCCTCCATCTGCCGCACGAAAGCTTCCTCGTCAGCCTGGCCCTCGAACGACCCGACCCAGCGAGAGAAGCTCAGCGACTCAGCCGTCCGAAAGTGCCCGGCAGCGCCGCCGAGAACATGATCGGCATAGACCCCGTACAGGATGTACTCCGCGAAATGAGGAGTCCGTGACAACGTCACCATCCAATCAGAGCCGCACGTCTCCTCGATTCGCTGAGCAAGGCCCTGCGTCACGTCTCGCCGCCAGACCACCAACGGGTTGATGTAGTCGGCGCCGAAGTAACTCTGCTCGGGGAGTCCGAGCAGGCGGGCGGCGGCGCGATGCCACCGATTGTGGGGCAGCATGTCCGCGTGACCGGGGTTTCGGTAGAGGCGGACGGCGCCTTCCTGCACCAGCCGGTCGTAGGTGAGTGGGCGGAAGAACACGTTGTCGCTGTCGACATGAACGATGACATCCCACGGGGCATCGTGGGCGATCGCGAGCTTGCGCAACTGCTGAACGAGCCAGCCACGTATCGGAAGTCCGCGCATCGAGAACAGCACCTCACGGCGAGGCAGGTGCAGCCGCTCCCGCCACTTCGGCCCAGGCATGGGCACGGTTCTCAAGAACGATGGCTGAACGGTCTCCGCCGCCACAACCTCACGGCGCCCCCCTGCGAGACCCGCGAACAGCTTCAGATCTGATTTCGGCACCACGAGGAGGTGCCGGAAATCATCGGGGACAAACCGGTCGATCGATTCGCACAAGACCTGTGCCGGTTGCAGGTCTCCGGCGTAGGAGCAGGTGACGATGCCGATCGACAGACGTTCTCCCGAACTCAATCCACGACTCCTTCATCAGTCCGGGCGGTTCGCTGGTCTAGTTCGCGGGGACGCCCCAGGCTTCGAACTCGGCGAGCCCGACGTTGCCGGTTCCGGCGGACACCGTGTTGACGGTGAGCCTGACCCAGGTGACCGTCCGCGGCGTGAACGTCACCGTCACCGCCGAACCGTCATTGGTCAAGGACCCGACCGGCGCCGAGGACCCGTCCGAGAAGGTCAGCGTGCCGCTGGTGATCTGGTCACTCGCGTTCGGCCGGTCATTCAGCACCACGTGATCCAGCGTCACCGAGTTGGCCCACGTCAACTGGATCCACGCACCGGCGCCCTGGCGCACACTGGCCCACTCTCGCGAGTAGTCCACCGGGTACCCGAGCGGCGAGCCATCGATCGCCTTCGCCGCCGTCTGACCGTCACCCGTGTTCTGCGTCGAGGCCGTGGCGGTGGCACCCAGCGTCCGCGCCACGTTGGCGGCCCCCGCAGCCGGCACCGAGACCGTCACCGTGTCGGCCACACTGCTCAACGAGCCGTCGGAGACCACCAACGAGAACGTCACCGACGATCCCGCCGCCGGCGCCGTGAACGTCGGCGACACCGCCGTCGCACTCGACAACGTCACCGCCGGCCCCGACGTCTGCGTCCACGCATACGTCAACGTGTTCCCATCAGGATCGCTACTACCCGACCCCGACAACGTCACCGTCGACCCAGCCGACACCGACTGATCCACACCCGCATTCGCCACCGGCGCCCGGTTGCCGCCCGCCGGCCCACCGGCCCTGCTGTCCAGCACATATCGCCGGGGCACCATGCTCTGCACCCACGGGTCGGCAGCTCCCGGGTCGAATTGGGCCTCCGCTGCGAGGGCCGCCTGCTTGCGCGTCAGGTCGACGCCCGACACATTCGCCGGGCGGGACGCCGTCCCATACCCCTGGTAGGCCATCAGCGTGTGCGCCGTGCTGGTGTACAAGCTGTCCGCTGCCAGGGTGAAGGCCGCGGTCATCAGGTGATCCGAGTGGTCTGCATCGGACACTGGGGACACGTAGTCCTGGGTCCGAATCGTGGTCGGCTGGAAATCGGTCATCATGGCCGCGAGCGTGCTGATCAGGGTGCTCCGGCTGTACGTCTCGGAACCGTCGACGGCCGTGATGCTCGAGATCGCCCCGGTCCACAGCTTGCTCAGGCTCCGCCCACCATAGGTTGCCGACCCCTGGCCGGCGGGGAACCCGTCCGGCAGCCGCAGGAACGCGATGGAAACCCTGGAGTTGCCCACCAGGTTCAGCACCTGAATGGTGCGACCGGCCACACCGTCATCCGTGGCCACCCAGTTGTTGGCCAGCCCAGCCATCTGCGCGTATGCCGCCTTGGGCCCGTTCTCGCGATAGAGACTGTCCGGGTAGGGATTCCCAGCGTCACCCGCAGTGACGAAGAGTGTGCGAACGCAGCGCCCGGCGCGAATGTCGTTGATGACGTCGGGATTGACGAAGATGGTGTCGTCGTCCTCGTGCGCGACGATGGTCAACGCACTGCCCGGACATGCCGCTGCCGCGGCGGGCGTCGCCACGACCGCCGGCAACGCCAGACTTGCTGCCGCGAGGAGCAGCGCCGAACCGCGCCACCTCCGACGCGCCAGAACGGCCATCTCACGCATCATCCGATACCTGGACAATGCCGCTCGGCTCTCCACTCGCACGTCACCTGCCGCCCGATCTCCGCCCCACCGACGGGGTCACCATGTCATGGGATGCCGCTCATACCACTCGCGGCAGCGTAGCGGAAACACCGTGACGCCACCGGCGGTTCCCCCGCTTTCCTCGACATGAAGACATCGACGGTAACGAGCCGAGATCCGTCACTTGACGCTGCAACCATGGGACGTTCCGTGACATTCTGCTCGAAATACCCACATACCCACTTGTCATGAACCGCTCGACATGCCCGGCTCGACTTCTCGGGCACACGCCGACGGGCGACACGTTCGCTCCTACGGCTGTTCCAGGTGACAGGTGGAACCGCCGTCCAATCGATAGAGGTGCACGGCGTTCCCGTCCTCGAAGACATCCTCGAAGACGCCACCCTTGACCGCAATCGTTCGCTCCTCGCCGAGGACGACGGCCGTGGCATCGCCCACGCAGGGGAGGGAGAACCGCGTGGTGTGCTTGGCCGGCGTCGCCGAGCCCGCCAGGACGTAGATGTGGCCGTCGTGGAACTTGAGCAGCAGATCCGTGGTCTTGGTCGTATACACGCCCGACGTGGTCTTCACGCCTCCGGTCACGGCCGGGGACGCCCCCTTCAGGATCCCGGTCACGATGGGCGCATTCAGGACCGGAGCCAATTGCGTGATCTGCTCGTTGATCCGCTTCACAGCAGCCAGGGTCTCCGCATAAGCAGGCTCTCTGAGCGCGTGCTGGCTCACGGCGCTGCCACCGAACGAGTGATTGAAATAGACAATCCCTCGTGCACCGTGGATTATGCCGCTCCACACCGCCGCGCGGATCTGAGGTGGCGTGATCGTGGGCCAATCGTTCTCACTCGAGGGATGCCCCACCTCGACGAAACTCCACACCGGCTTGGCGCCCTTGGGTTCGATCAGCGATCGAACCCGGTCGATGGTACGACCGTAGTTCGCCGCCAAGTGGCACTGCTCCGGGGGGAGCTGTCGCCAGGCTCCCAGGAGTTGACCCCCTTGCGAGGCATGGCAGACATCGCGGTCGGTGAACCAGTAGGTGTCAGCGGAGACGATATCCGAGTAGTTGTTGACGAAGGCCTTCGCCTCCACGTCCGTCTCCCAGAAGATCACGCCCTTGCCGTAGTTGGCATAGACGAGTCTCCGGTCGTTCGCGGGGATACTCTCGAGAGTTTTCGCGAGCGTCTTGGGTCCCTTCTTCGGACCCTCGTTCATGTCGATCTCGTCGGGAAGAAGCCAACCCTTCAGGGTCGCCGACGAACTCTCCGGGCGGCTTGCCCACACATCGATCTGGGCGAGAACATGCATGCCCTCCCGAGCAGCGAGTTCAATATTGCTCGTCGGCACCAGGCCCACATAGGTATTGAGGCCGGCGGCTTTGTCCTTGGCGACATCCGGGGGATCCACGATCGACTCCAGCCAGACACCGATCGGAAAGTACGCGGGGTCATCGGGAAGGGAGCCGGGGAACTTCGACATGAAGTGCAGGCCGCCGTCCGGTTCCAGAAGGGCAGGCCCCGCTCCCCCGGTGGCGGGCTGGGACGCCGCGACGCCCGGCGACGGACTCGCGATCGGCGACTTGCCGACGCTCCGGTCCGTCGTGAGGAATTGAGTGAGCGAGAGCGCCGCCAGGAGTGCCACGAGCGCACCGAGCACTCCTGCCAGACGGGTCCTGGAGATCTTGGCCGATCGTGATCGGCGACGCGTCGAAGGCTGGACCGAACGGCCTTCCGGGTCATGGGAACTCATCGCGGCGACGTCCCTTCGACGGAGTCTCGGGCGGCATGCCCGGACTCGGACCCACCGGGGTTCGTCGACGGGGAGGTGTAGTCGTGCTGAAACTCCTGGAGACGGGGCGCCAGGTCCGAGAGATCGTTCGCCCACCACTTCTCCTCGAGCAGCGCGGCGATCGTCTCCGGCGGGAATCGGTACTTCACGACCCTGCCGGGGTTACCGAGCACCACGGCATAGGGCGGGACATCCTTGTTGACCACCGCGCCGGCGCCGATGACGGCGCCGTCGCCGATCCGATTGACCTCGGGCAAGATCACGGCGTGGGCGCCGATCCAGACATCGTTGCCGATTTCCGTGGGGTTCAACTCCACGAGCCAGCGATCCGTCAACCCGAGACTGGGGTTGAAGAACAGGCCGCTCGTGCTCTTGAACGACAAGGGATGATTGTGATTCAGGACCCGGACGCCGCCGGCGATCGACGTGTACCTGCCGATACGGGTGCCCGGATCGATCATCCAGGGCACGAAGCAACCACCGTGCGTGTACATCCCGACCTCGACCCCCCAGTGCCGCTGGAAGATCCGACGCAAGGTCACGGAACGGAACTCGTCTCCACGGTCTCCCTCGAGACGTCGTATCAACCACAACACCACGCCCCGCAGGCGGTTGATGCCGTAGAGACGGACCAGTAGGTCGAGCAGTGGAGAGATGGGGCCGGTTGCGGACATCGTCACCTGGAACTCCCGGACTCAGTGGGCACGCATCGATGAGCGGCGCTTGATCAGGATGGAGAGGGCAAAAGCCGTCAACAGCAGTGAACTGGCCACGGCCACGGCGAGACCTGCGACGTAGGGCTGATCACGGAGCAGCGACCGCGCCACGCTCGCCGCGACGACCAATACCGCCACTCCGCCACACTCGGCGAGCAGGCGGCGCACGTTCAGGCGCCATGGAATGAGCTTTCGGCCGGCGACACCAACCGCAGCTGCGTACAGGAGATAGCTGATGAGGGTGGCGTACGCCGCTCCCGGGTAGCCGAGGACCGGGATGAGGGCGAAACACAGGGCGATGTTGGCGACCGCCGCAACCGTGCTGAAGCCGACCATGACGCGCGTTCGGTTGATGATCTCGAACGGCTTGTGCGTATAGCTACCGACATGCGACAGGAACACGCCCCCCAGGACCACCGGCATCACGATGGTGCCCTCGCGAAACTCCTGCCCCAGCAAGACATGGCCGAGGTCTCGATGCAGCAGGGCGACCGCCCCGACGCAGGTGGCGCCGACCAACAGCAGACTCTCCACGATGGTGCCGATGACCTCGCCGACACGATGAGTCTCGGCCGAGCCGGCGACACGCATGAGATACGGGTGCAGGGTGTAGGCGATCGGCACCACCATGAGGGAGGCCAGTCCGGCGATGAGGCGGTAGTTGGCGTCGTAGATACCGACCGGGCCCGAGCCCATGAGATATCCCAGGACATACCTGTCACCGACGTCGAGCAACACGCCGAAGAAGAACCACACGGTCATGGGCATGCCGAACATCACGAACGAGCGCGTGAAATCACGAGTCTCGGGAGACGCCCAGATCGACAGCAGCCGCCGGGGACCGGGCAGTCCGGCCCGTGACCACATGACGGGTACGAGCACACCGTTACTCACCAGCACCGACCAGAACATCAGCGCAATGTCCATGTGGAACAGGGCAGAGACGAACACCAGCCGGAGAGCCAGGGTGGCGACGCTGTCGATCACCTTGTACACCGTGAACTCACCCGCTCGCGCCTCGGCGGCGAATACCACGCTCAGGACCTCGAAGAGCGAGGTCACCACGAGGAACAGCGCAACGGGCAGCAGATAGGCGTGCCATTCATCTGGTGCGAATTGACGGGCGAGCAACAATCCCGCGAGGGTGATCAACGACTCGACGGCCAGAATGAGCACCGCCGAGACGAGGACCACCTCCTTGACCCGGAGAATCCCGCCCTGCTCACGCTCGATCGGCAGAAAACGGGCGATGCTCTGCGTCAGCCACGTCGTGCACAGCAATCTGATCGGAGTGACGAGCACGAGCAACAGGCTGTAACGCCCGAAAGCAGCCGGCGTGAACACTCGGGTGAAGACCATGGAGGTCACCAAGGCGAGCGCAGCCGGAACGACACTTCCCGGGATGAAAGCCACGATTCGAGTGATGATCGAACCACTCCCGGCCACGGAAGTCCCGGGTTCCACAACGTGCTCCTCGGCCGACTCCGCCCCCGGCTGTGATCGTGTCGTCTTCACGAGGTGATCGACTTGTAGCGCATAGTCCCTCGAGTCTAAGTGGCTCGACATGAGGATCAAGCGTCAATGCACGATTCGATGACCGAGCGAGCCCACAGTCACAATGCGAGCACCGACTGTAGGTGGTCTGGTCGTTCGAGTGACCCCGGCACCATCCTCGGCTGCCTCACCGCCCGTGCCTCGACCTGCCGCTCGCCACACGCCGGCACCCTCGGCGCGCACCACGACCCGCCCGAGCCACTGATTGGGAAAGGCTTAAGAGTCTCCTGGGCTGGACATCACCCATGGCGAAGCCGGGTGAAGTTGGCTGATATCGCGTAGTTGCCGTGAAGGAGTCGTTTGATGTCAGGGTTCCACCAGGCCCGAGAGCACGCCGATCAGAGTGGCAGCGCCCAGCCGGGGCATGTCGCAGGAGGGCTTGCAGCAGGGGCGTCACACAGTCGTCCTCGACGTCGGGAGCTGCGCCAGACTCGGCGTCGACGCGGCGTGATCGGTGCGTCCGTCGTCGCCCTCCTGGCCCTGCCGGGCCTGGCGATCGGGCTGACCAGCACCACGTCGGCGGCCGTGACCACCTACTCGCCGCTCGAAGGCGCCGACCAGTCGACCGCCAAGGTCGGCCTGTCACGCGCTGCGCTCGAGCTGGGCGTGCGGTTCACCGTGACCAAGGCATCGACCGTGACCGCCCTGCGCTTCCTCAAGGCTCCTGGCGACATAACGTCACACAAGCTGACCATCTGGGACGGATCCGGCCGGCAGGTGGCGACGGCGAACACGACCGCCGAATCGGCGTCCGGCTGGCAGCAGGCGCTCCTGACGAAGCCCCTCGCCCTCACCGTCGGCACCGAGTACACAGCGTCGTACGGCGCACGCCGCTACATGGTCACTCCGCGGTTCTTCACTCGTGACCGCACCGTCGGACCAGTGGTTCTCCCCGCACACGCCGGCGTACTGGGGCGCGTTTCGTCCAAACCCAGAAGGTCGTACCAGGACAGCAACTACTGGATCGACGTGATCGTGGCGTCGGAGACGACACCGTCGACGACCTCGCCGACGTCCGGCCCCACGACAACGACCAGCACCACCTCCACCACGACCTCGGCCCCGACGACCTCCACCTCGTCGGCGACCACGACAACGACCACCACCACGACCCCAGCCAGCCCGACGCCGACAACCAGCACGACGACATCGACGTCCACCCCGACGTCCACCCCCACGACCCCGACCGGCACGAGCACCCCGCCGGCGTCGGAACCGGGTGACCTGCAGCTTCCCCGAGTGCCCTGGGAGGGCGGGTCCGCCTACTACGGCAAGTTCCCGGCCGCGAGAGCAGCGGGGTGGAGCAAGCCATCGTTCTTCCCCTTCGCCGTGTTCTACGGCAAGCCCGAACATGCCCCGAAGCTGCATTCGCTGGGCATCAACACCTACATGGGAGCCGAGCACGACGGGTCCCGGATGTCGACGATGACCAACGCGGGCATCTCCGTCATTGCACAGCAGAGCGAGTGGACGCCCGCCGAGGTCGGTTCCGATCAGAGCGTCGTCGGCTGGTTCATCTCCGATGAGTGCGACATGGGCTACTCCTGCTCCGGCACCACGGATCAGGAGAACCTCGCGTCCCAGAAGCAGATGGTGGCGACCGCCAGGTCTCGGGCAGATGGCCGTTTCACCCAGGCGAACTTCGGCAACGGAGTTCTGGACACGTGGTGGGCGCGCGGAACGATGTCCGAATTCGTGAACAGCGTCGACGTGGCAAGCGTGGACAAGTACGCCTACACGAGTCCGGACGTCCAGAACATCATTCCGCAGTCGCCGCACTGGGTGGCAGGAGGTACGGCAGGATCGAGCGCCACCTACGGTTGGCTGTCGGACCAGTTGCGGAATTTCGGAAGCAACACTTCCCCGCATCCGTCGTGGGTCTTCGTCGAGACGGCCAGGCCGTACCTGGACGAGGCGGGATCGAAGGTGATCAAGCCAGAGCAGATCGAAGGTGCCGTCTGGGCAGCGGTCATCCACGAGGCCCGAGGCATCGCCTACTTCCAGCACTCGAACGACGCGACGTGTTCGGGCTACTCGCTGGTCGACTGTGATCAAGCCCGCCAGGATGCGGTGCGTTCCGTCAACGCCAAGGTCACCGCCCTCGCCCCCGTGATCAACACCCAGAGCTTCATCTGGAACTTCAACTCCGGCACCGACACGATGCTCAAGACCTACCAGGGTGATGCCTACATCTTCGCCGGGGTCGGGCTGGCTCAAAAGGCCGGCCAGAAGACCTTCACGCTACCCGCTGGGGTGCACGGCACGACGGTGACCGTGGTCGACGAGAACAGGACCATCCCGGTCACTGCCGGGAAGTTCACCGACTCGTTCGCGGCGGAATCCAGCCACCACATCTACAAGGTATCGATTTCCTGACACCCGATGATGACCGTCCGGTCTCCCTCGAGAGGGAGACCGGACGGTCATCAGGTTTGTGACGTAGCGCCGGCGGCTTCCGCTCCCGGAACGAACCGCCGCAGCGCGCAGATCACACCGGCGCTGGACCCCGCCGCGTCATCGTCGAGGTCGCTGCGGTGATGCCCAGGACAAGGGCATGGACTCCAGTGAACATGGGGAACGAGAAGGCATCGAAGGTGAACATGCTCACGGCGGCGCCCAGCGTGGCGCCCAGACATGCCGCGGACAGCGACGCCGACACTTCGTCATTCGACCGTGCAAAGGAACGCAAAGCCAACAGCGCCGGAAAGAGAACGTAGCAGAGCAGGGCGACGAGTCCGGCCAGACCCAGGTCCAGGACGGTGCTGAGATACTGATTGTCCAGAATCTCGAAGACGTCCTGAGGTATGACTGTGCCGCCTCCCCTGCCGAGCACCGGATGCTTTTGCAGCTGGGCCAGGACGAACGGATAGTCGCCGGTCCGCGTGTAGATGGACGGGTCCGAGGTGCCGGCTCTGAAGAACGCGAGGAGCGTGCCGATGAGACCCGGCGTGGAGACGAAGATCGCCGAGACGACCACTGGCGCCAACAGGAAACCTTGAATACGCCGCATGGGTGGTTGACAGACCAGGAAGACGCCGAGCGACACCGCGGCCGCCAGGATGGCCGACCTCGACACGGCTGCGGGAATACCCGCAGCAATCAACAATGTGGGCAGCAGCCGACGCCACATCTGCTTCTTCTTGTCGAAGATCAGCACGTGTATGGCGAAGGGAAGCACCATGGCCGTCGTGGTTCCCAACTCGATGGGATGGATCGCCGTGCCGGACACTCGATTGAGTGATCCGCGGAGTTGGATACCGAATTCCTCGGCATTGATCTTCAAGCCGGGTAGCTGACGGAGCAGGGGCGACAGATCGACAGAAGCCCAGAACTGCAGCGCCGCAACCAACCCACAGACAGCCCCCGCCCAGGAGAGCGTCCTCAGCACGGACATGACGTCATCACGGTCACGCAGGTGGTTCCCGGTGATCATGATGACGCCGGTCAGCCCTGCCAGCAGGAGGAGCCAGCGGTCTGCGGCGAGGGAGGTGGTCCCGTCGTGCGCGTCCAGGTTGAACTTGAGATAGGACGAGAGGGACACCAGCCAGAAGAGAATGACGACCGACCGCAGGGGATGCTTCGTGATCTCGGCTCCGCCCGTTCCCCGCAGCATCCACACCATGTACGCCGCGAAGGTGACGAGTGCAACGATGGAGGCGACGTATCCCGAGGCGCCCAGCGGAGGAAACACGGCGTCCGAGGGGAACAGCATGATGGCGATCATGTACGACTTGATCAGTCGAATCGCGATCACGTGTCGGGTGCTGAGTGACTCGGCGAGTTCTGCCTCGCGAGTGAGGAGCGCCCTGTCGTCGACGGGCCCGCCCTGACTCATGCCGCCGCCCCGGTCAGCTCGCGAGCCTCCGAACCGGCCGTCGGGCAACGAGGCGGCCTGCCGCCGGCGGTCATCGGAGGCTCTCCTGCTGCCCCGATGGGAACGAAGGGGCGGGCAAGGTCGCCTGCACCGAGCGCGACAAGAGTGCGCGCAGTGCCAATCCGGACTCCGAACGGCGCCACCTGACGAGTTGGTGGAGCATGATCATGCCCCGGAACACCATGCTCGGAATCGGCCCGTGGTAACGCCTGTAGTAGCGGACCATGCTGACCGCGCCACGGGCATGGAGACCGTCCGACACCCCCGATGCGCCGCCCACATGGCGAACCACGGAAGTCGGCTCGTAGCGGACATGCAGCCCCGTCGCTCGCACTCGACGTAGATAGTCCGTTTCCTCGCAGTAGAGGAAATACCTCTCATCCCAGTCGCCGACCGCGGACCGGCAGTTGGGCGAGATGAGAAGTGCGGCGCCGGTGGCCCACTCGCAGTGTCGGGCCGCCACATAAGCCGAATCGGGCCACACGATCCCGCTGGCGCCGCAGGGTAGCCGACTGGCGTGGTCACCGAGGAGGGCGTCGACGAGGGCTCGCCCAATCGAGGGCTCGTGCCGCAGGGACTTGGAGAGCTGGCCCTCCATCGTCTCGAGGCGGGGTGCCACCACGCCGACTCCCGAGAACGCCAGCCCGTCCAACAGTCGCCCCAAGGACCCCTCGAGGGGGACGACGTCGGGGTTGAGGACCAAGATGGCCCGGTCTTCGGACACGAGCCGACTTCCGATGTTGATCGCTGCCGCATAGCCGAGATTGCCCCCCGAGGGCACGAAGCGCACCCAGTCGTAGCCTCGTACGACGTCGGGAGTGCCGTCCTGCGAATCGTTGTCGACGACCACGACGTCCAGGTCCAGCCCTGTGCGCCGCTCACGGTCGAGGGCATCGAGGAGCCGTGGGATCTGGCGGGCGCTCTGATACGTGACGATCAACGCTGTGCACGGCGGATGGTTCGACGCCGAGGCATCCGCCTCGGAAGCTGACGTCGCTCGGCACATCGATGATCTCCAGGGAAGCGGAATGTCAGGCGACGAACAAGGTGTGCCAGCCCGGGCAGCGGGCTGAACATCCTGACAGGTCAAAGCATAACCGCCGGCTGCTCGCCAGTCCCGGAGGCTTCAGATCCCCACGACATCAGCACGCACCCGGCCCCGGCAAGGATTGACGGCTGGAGTCGTCTCTCTCCCACGGCGTGCCCACGCGCCGGAAGCGATCGAGGCGGGCGAGGCAGGCGAACCCGATGTACACCAACACATCAAGGGCAGCCGTCGGGCCGGCGACGATCGATCGGACCAGCCCCCACAGGGTCGATGTGAGTGGCTGCCGAAGCACCAACTCGTCACCGCCCACCTCGTCGCGCTGAAGCCGCTGGGTCTTCGCGACCGCCCCTCGGCGTAGCACGGCGAGGAGTGCGCGAGCGGTTCGGGGGACGCGAACGACGACCGGGTCGCCGCTGATCACGGCGATCTCGCTGTCCGTGAACAGCGAGTCGACGAACAGATCGTCACCGACGACCGCCGGCCAGGTTCGGAAGCGCGCTCGACCACGTTCACTGAGACCGTAGACCCCGGCCCCCCACAACCGGTTGAACAGCGACGGGATCAACAGCCGCGCACGGTAGTAGGACCGGACCAGCCTGGACGCCCCCCGGGTGTCGTAGGTCAGCGCGGGGCGCGCCGCGAGCACCCGGCCGTCGCGGGACAGCTGATCGAGCACGGCCAGAGCGGACGCCCCTGGCAGGGAGACATCGGCGTCCAGATAGAGGCGCGGGAAGGTGGTCGCCTCGTCGTCACCTCTTTGGAGTGCGGCGATCTTGGATGACTCCGCGATCTCCACCACGCGTATCGCGGGATGAACGGACGCCGCGACCTCCGCCGTGTCGTCAGTGCAGCCGTTGCACACCACGATGACCTCGAGCGTCCCCAGAGGCAGTGCGCTCACCAGCGCCGTGAGCGTGTGAGCAATCACCGTCGACTCGTTGTGAGCCGGAATGATCACACTTCCCAACGGCCCCCGGGTCACGTTGCCACCCTTCTCATCTCTCGGTCCTGGCTCTCGACCGTGACGGACACGCGCTCAGCGGGTTCAGCTGGATCGCCCTACTGATCAGCACGGATTCGAGGCTCCGCAGGCTGAGGATCGGCTGCCGGCCGGGGCAACGCCGGAATGGCGCTGTTGGCGTACAACATGCGCAACGCCCGAGGGCTCTGGACGAGATACCGACGCGACAGTCGACGGGGCTCCCGGGCGAGACGATAAGCCCACTCCAATCCATGATCACGCATCCATCTCGGGGCCCGCGGAATCGTGCCCGCCATGAAGTCGACGGCAGCACCGAACGCCACGGCCACGAGCGCCCCGGTTCCGTTCGCATACTTGGCTATCCACTGCTCTTGCAGAGGCTTCCCGAGCGCAACCACGAGCAGGTCCACACGATGCGAGGCCAGTTCCTGCTGAATCCGCCGGCAGGCCTGTTCGTCCAGGAGATCATCTCGGGGAGGTGTCAGATGACAGACGAGGTTCAACCGCGGCCACTGACGAGCCATCGCGGCAGCCAACGGCTCGCGCAGCGCCGGACTTCCACCGAGAACGGCGACCGATGACTGACGAGACTCGGCCAGGCCGAGGAAGTCCGGCAGGAGGTCGGCTCCGGCCAGTCGCGGATAGGCGGTACCCGTCAGCCGCCGCGCGACCTGCACCAACGGGATGCCGTCGAGAAGGACGAGCCAATCTTCCATGTGGCCAGGGTCCATATCGTCCCCATCGACCATCTCGCCGAAGTGGGCCAAGTGATCGAGATTGGCTGACGCCACGAGGAGACACCCGGTGCCCCGGGGACGCCCGAGATGCCCATCCATGAGGCGCCACAGGTCATCGGCCATGACCAGGTCGACCGCACAGCCACCCAGCAGCACGCGGCGCAACCCGGTCACCTGGGCGCCGGATGGTGCGCGGAGGTCGATGACGAGATCGGTCTCCGGCGATGGCCCTGCCATCAACTGTTCGCCAGCCGACGACGGAACTTGATCGGGCGCCCGCTTCGAAAAGCCCCAAGTTCGCGTCATGCTTCACCCCTCGACATTCAGGTGCGTGCTCGGCGCACTTGGGCCCCAAGGATTGGATCGGGTGCCAAAACCATTTTCTATCGGAACCCGCTGTGTGTCAGGGGTTTCGGGGAAGGGACACCGATCCTGTCAGCCAGAGAGGGGAATGAATTACATTGCGTATGGAAGCCCTCACGGACGGTGGAAGAAGCTCATCGATCCGGACTGGAGACGAAATCCTGGCCGCTGAAACTCAGCGGAAAGGCCGGTCCGAACTCGTCTCTTATCGTCACCAATTCCCTACTCGGAGTTAGTAAGTGACTCACGTGCCGGTCGCGCGAGGAGGACGGTGGGGCAGCGTGAGTCGCGGCCCGAGAACCGGACGGACGGTCGCTCACCCGCCACGCCGGTCTGGGCTGCGCGGGCACGACGACGCCCGGGCAAGCCGCTGTTGCCCGGGCGTCAGAACTCGTTCGGGTCTCGCAGAGATACGGTTACCGGCTCGTCACGAGCCGACGATCTCCTCGACCGGCTGGACCAGTTGGGGAGCGAAATGCAGGTATCCCGTCGTCCGACGCTTGCCGTCGATGTCGTGATATACGCGTTCCACCTGCTGCACGGTGAGCCCGGTGGCCGCTGCCACTTCCTCCAGCGGGACGCCGTTGTTCTTCCCGTACAGGCACAGGTCCATCCGGTCGTGCGGGAGCGAGAAGTAGAACTCCTCCTGCGACTGCGGCAGCGAGTAGGTGTCGGTGGTCGACGGTCGGGTACGGATGGCCTCCGGAACACCCAGGTACTCGGCCAGCGCATACACCTGCGACTTGTACAGGTGGGCGATCGGCTTGACATCCGCTGAACCATCGCCCAGCTTCACGAAGAAGCCCTGGTCGTACTCCAACCGGTTCGGCGTACCCGACACGACGTAGTTCAGTCGATCGGCGTGGTAGTACTCGAGCATCTTGCGGACCCGCTGCTTGAAATTCGTCGCCGCGACGATTCCGAGGTAGGCCTCATGCGGGAGCCGATGCTTCGTCTGCGTGCCATCGGGGGCCTGCACGACGATCGAGTACAGCCGGAACGTGTCGGAGTCGACAACACTCGGCAGCACGATCTTCGAGGAGTACCCCGGACCGTACTCGGGGCAGACCAACCTGATCGCGTCGTCCCGGCGCGTGTAGCAGCCCGAGGCCTCGAGGATGGGGGACAGTTCCTCGAGTGTGGAGTCGATCCCGAGCGAATCGGACAGCACCCGGCTGAAGGCCAACGTATCCGAGGACGACTCACGCTCGGGCATGTGCAGTCCGAACACCCGAGATGGACCGAGCGCCCTCACGCAGAGCGCCGCAACCACGCTGGAGTCGATGCCGCCCGACAAGGCCACCACGATTCCGCGGCGGCGGGTGCGGGCCAGGTAGGCGTTCAGGCTCGACGAGATCCTCGCCGTCTCCTGCTCCGCGTCGATCGTCAGGCTCGCAGGTCCGAACGAAACGGCTGACGTGCTCATCGCTCACTGACTCCTGTCATAGGTCGAGGCGAGTGTCATCCGGTCGACAGCAACCACGGGGTCGACAGTCACCGGCTCGGACGCCGACCCGTGGCCGGCGACGAAGAGGGCGTGTGTCAGCTGGGTCGAGATGACCGCCAGCACACGCATGTTGTCGGTGTTGCTCATGCTCTGTCCACGAGTGCGGGCGCACTTGTCGACCAGTCCCCTAACCAGCGCGGCATCGAACACCCCGGCATCGCGGACAGCACGCTCCGACGTGATCTCATCGAACCAGTCGGGGCGACCGGTGGCGAAGAAGCTCGCCGCGTCCGGCGCTCGGTACGGCTGCTTCGGCCGGTGCAGGATCTCCTCTGGCACGAGATCCGCGAACGCACGCTTGAGCAGATACTTCTCCTCCAGGCCGAACAGCTTGTGCTGAGCAGGCAGGGCATTCGCGAAATCCACGACATCCCGGTCGAGAAAGGGGAACCGGCCCTCGACCGAGTTCGCCATCAACATCCGGTCGCCTTGCGAGGACAAGATGTACCCGGGCAGCAACGTCGTCATCTCGAGCCACTGCCCACGCGACAAGAGATCCCAGTCCGCGGCCCCCGGGGGCATACCCGCGACCACATCGGGCGAACCCACGGCCTTGATCTCCTCGCGCATCGGGGCCGCGAGAAGGCTCTCGAGCATCGCGGTCGAGTCCCACCGCGGCCGATGCGACATGGCCGGGTCGCCGATGTCGAGGTTGCGGCCGAAGAAGCTACGGGCAAAGGCCGGGGTCCTCCCGGGTGAGCGGGACATCCACGGGTAGAGCATTTCCGAGGCCCGCGAGCGCTTGGCCGAGGCCGGGTCACGAGCCCAGAACTGGCGAACTCTGGCCTCCCGGAAGATGTCGTAGCCGGCGAGGACCTCGTCGGCCCCTTCGCCGGTGACCACCACCTTGAAGCCGCTGTCCCGCACGAGTTTGGACAGCAGGAAGAGCGGTGCGGGAGCCGCCCGCAGGATCGGCGTCTCGGTGTGCCGGATCACGTCGGGGAAGATCGCGGCGATGTCCGAGGGACTGACGACGACGTCCTCGTGTTCCGTTCCCAGGATGGCGGACATCTGCTTCTGGTAGCGGCCCTCGTCGAAATCGGCGTCGGAGAATCTCAACGAAAAGGTGTGCAGGGGTGCCGAGGTGTAGCGCGCAACCACCGCAGCCGTGATGGAGGAGTCGATACCACCCGAGAGGTACGCTCCGACGGGCACGTCACTGCGCAGGAAGCGCAGCCGTGCTGCCTCGACGATCCGGCGGCGCAGTTCCTCGGTGTTCTCCTCCACGTCCTGGGATGGCTCGGTCCCTCGCGCGGGGAAGTCCGCTGCCCAGTAGGGCTGGGAGTGCCAGCCACCCGTGGCATCCAGAACGGCATAGTGACCTGGCGGCAGCTGCTGAACCCCACGGAAGGCCGTCGTCGGCGCCACCGTCGACCAGTAGGTCAGGATCTGGTCCAGGCCCGACGGGTCGAGTTCCCGGGTCACGGCTGGATCGGCGAACAGGGCTTTGACCTCGGAGGCGAACAGAAATCGGTCCGCGGTCCGGGTGTAGTACAGCGGCCTGACCCCCAGTCGATCCCTCGACAGGATCAGCCGGCGTGCCCTCGTGTCCCACAGGGCAATGGCCCACTGGCCGTTGAATCGTGAGAAGCAGCCCGGCCCCCACTCCTCCCACGCGTGCACGATGACCTCGGTGTCGCTCGCGGTGCGAAAGGTGTGACCACGACCGCGGAGTTCGGCGGCCAGCTCGACGTAGTTGAAGATCTCGCCGTTGAAGACCGTCCAGAGGGTCTCGTCCTCGTTGCACAACGGCTGTGCACCGCCGGCGGTGTCGACGATGGCCAGTCGCGTGTGCCCGAGGACGGCCCGCTCATCCCGGAAGTAGCCCCAGCTGTCGGGGCCACGATGCCCCAACCGGCCGGTCATCCGGCGCACCAGGGTCAGGTCAGGTGGCCCGCCCGTGCTGACCACCCCACAGATCCCGCACATCAGCCACTCACCCCTTGCCGGACGGCTCCGCCGCGACGCTCGAGGAGCGCTGCGACGGCCGAGGCGTCCGTCAGCAGATCGAGGTCGATGTCCTCGTCTCGCAGCACCACCCCGAAGACATCCTCCAGCAGCAGCGCCAGCGTGACCGCATTCAGCTCTCGGTCCTCGCTCGACGGGTGGATCCGGGCGAAGCGATCCAGGACGGAGCGCACCTGCTCCTCGACCGTCACTGCGTACCCTCCCCGGCGACCTGCACCAGCGCCACCGCGGTGGCGTAGTCGTCGCAGTGCGACAGGGACACCTGGAACTCATATGCCCTGGCCTGCCGAGCGGCGACGCCGACCAGCCCACCCACGGTCACCACCGGCCGGCCGTCGGGGTCGTTCACGATCTCGATCGACCGCCAGGGGATGGGCCCGGTCCATGCCACGGGCAACGCCTTGAGAATGGCTTCCTTCCCGGCGAATCGAGCGGCGAGGTGCGGGCCGGGCCGGAACTTGCCCAGGCAATAGGCGATCTCGCGAGGAGTGAACCATTTGCGGAGAAAGGCATCGCCCCGCGCCCGTACCAGATCCTCGATCCTGGCGACGGCCACGATGTCGGTCCCTGTCCTGGTCTGCATCATCGGCCCCGGCTACCGGACTGCCCCGGCGACGGCACGAACCCAGGCTGCCGCCGCCATCTTCGCGCCCTGCGCGTTGAGATGCCCCGGGTCCGAGGCATAGCCGTCGTACAGGGCGAAGTAGTCCTGCCCGTCGTGGCGGCCGCCGGAGCGGGCACCGTCGGGCGCCGTGGACTCTGCAGCAGCCACGTCGAACAGGTGATCACCGGCGTATCGCTCACGGACGAGGGTGTTGAAACGCTCTCGGGCGACGTTCTCCGCCGGCCCGAACCGGTCGTTCCCCGAAATGCGCGCCTTGAGCTTGGACAGCCCACGACGATCGGTCATCAGAGGCACCGTCGCCTTGACGATGGTGATGTCGGGGAAGTCCCGCTCCAGCGCCTCGATCGTGTCGCGGTAGGCCGCGAAGAGGGCGTCGACGTCGGTGTCGCTGCGGAAGTCGATGTAGCAGAGCTTCATGATCGCGACGTCGACGTGCTCGGCGAGGCCGCTGCGCAACGCGTGATCGAAATCCTGGATCTTGCCGAGCGGTTGTTCGTTCACCCCGAGGTAGTCGTGCTCGACGAATCCACCAGGTGCCGAGAGGGGGCGACGGCCTTGCTCGATTCGAGGCGCCGGCATCGCATGGTCCGCGTAGAGGGCAGGCAGGCCGTCGAGCACGTTCATCCCCACCGACTGATGGCCGAAGAACACCCGCGCCGTCGAGGCCGTGGCCAGGTCGGCGGTCGAGACATCCGCCGGCGCAGCGCTGTTGGGCATCGAGGTCCCTCCTTGGTCGCGGCTGACGGTCCACCACAAGGCCGCGGCCAACATCGCCACGACCATCGAGATCGACAGGGAGGCGCGTGTCCGGGTTGATTGCGTCATACGGGTGCTCCATCAGGTGTGGACGCCGTGGCGAGTTCCCGCAACCGGGGCTTGGCCACCTTGCCGTTTGCCGTGAGAGGCATCGCGCTCAACACGATCACGGATCGCGGCACCATGTTCGCCGACAGGTGAGATCGACAGAACGCGAGCACGTCGGCCTCGGACACCTGCTCACCGGGACGGCCGACCACGAACAAGCAGATCGCCTCGCCCGCCTCGTCATCCGGTACACCGACGGCGGCGGCCGAGACCAGACGCTCCATGCGCAGCACGCACGCCTCGATCTCCTGGCTGGACACCCGATAACCCCAGGACTTGATGAAGTCGTCCCGCCGGTCGACGAGATAGATGAATCCCTCGTCGTCGACGACCGCGATGTCACCGGTGCGCAGGCCGTGCTCGGTGAATTTCTCGGCCGTGCCGGCGGGATCGCCGTAGTACCCCGCGGCGATGCTCGCACCCCGCGCGTAGATCTCTCCCCGTTGCCCCGGAGCCACCGGTTGCCAATCCTCGCCGAGCACCGACAGCGTCACGCCGGGGATCCCCCGACCGATCGAACCCTGCTTCTCCCACAACCGCTCGGGCGGGAGATAGGACAGCCGCGCAGTTGCCTCGGTCTGGCCGTACATGACGAACAACCGGGCCTGCGGCTGGGCTGCGGTGAGCTCCTCGACGAGGACCTGCGGCAGCTTCCCGCCCGCCTGCTGGATGATGCGCAACGACCCCAGCTCACGGCTGGCGAACGTCGCTGCCCTCAGCAGCAGTTGGAAGGAGGAGGGCACCCCGGCGAGGACGGTGCACCCCTCGCGCTCCAATTGATCGAGGGCGGTTTCGGGGAACACGAAGGAATTGCAGAGCACCATGCGACCACCGACGCGCAGGTGGGTGTGCAGCAGGGATGCGCCGTAGCAGTAGTAGAAGGGGAGGATCACCAGGATCCGGTCATCGCCGCCCAGGCCGAGGTACTCCACGATCGAGGCGGTGTTGGCCTGGATGTTCCGGTGGGTCACGCGGACGGCCTTGGGCTGGGCGGTCGAACCCGAGGTGAACATCAGGACGGCGTCCGTGTCGAGATCGGCCGGCTCGGGCTCCGGCCAGTGCACCGGACCATCGTCGATCAACACCGCGTCGGTCACCACCGCGACCGGCTGAGCGAAGACGTCCGGGAAGCGCCGCAGCACACGCCGATCCCCCACCACGGCAACGCAGCCGACGAGATCGGCGTTTCGCCGAACGGCGTCCGGTGTCAGCTTGTCCGACAACGGCACTGCTACGTGGCCCAACTTCATGATCGCCAGATACCCGGCCACCCAGAGCAGTGAGTTGGGGCCGAGGATCGCCACCCGCGAGCCTGGTGCCAGCCGGAGCAGCTCCAGTTCGGCGGCGATCCGCCCTGCAGCCCGGCGCAGGTCGGCGTACGTGTGCCGGGCAGATCCCTCGACCAGGGCCACATCGCGTGGCGCGGCCTGGGCCAAGAGGTAGTCGGCTGTGTTCTCCCCCGAAGAAGTCACGATGACGTCCCTCGACAGCGCCTAGAGACTCGGAAGCGCAACGCGCTTGCTCGCAACGAATTCGGTGAGGGCCGCCACGCTGCCCAGGTTCGCGGGCACCGTCTCGGCCTCGGTCACCTCGATGTCGAAATGAGACTCGAGGAACTCGATGAGCTCGAGGATGCCCGTCGAGTCGATGATGCCGCTCTCCACCAAGGGTTCGTCATCCTTGGGGGTACGAGAGACATCACCGAAGAGGTAGTTGGTGACCACGAACTCGATCACGTCGGCTCGGATCTCGGCGTTCATAACGTCCCCTCAGTCAGCGCCTATTGGTTCATTCATATTGCTTCACAGCGGGGCGCCTCGTGCGACCTTCCCGCACATGGACCACCCATACGCACGATCAGTAAGCGCCGCTGCGCCCGACCACGGCCCGCCAGGTACGCCACAGGATGGCGACATCGAGCCAGAAGTTCCAGTTGTCCACATAGCGCAGATCGAGCCGCAAAGACTCTTCCCAGGTGAGGTCGCTGCGGCCACTCACCTGCCACAGCCCGGTCAGCCCCGGGCGAACCCGCAGTCGTCGGGTGGCGTCACTGTCGTAGGCGGCCACCTCCTGCGGTAGTGGCGGGCGCGGCCCGACGAGGGACATGTCGCCCCGCACGACGTTCCACAACTGCGGCAGCTCGTCCACGGAGTAACGGCGCAGTACGGCCCCCACCCGAGTCACCCGTGGGTCGTCCCGGATCTTGAAGAGCAGGCCGTCGTTCTCGTTGAACTCCTCCAGTTCGGCACGGCGCTGCTCGGCGTCGGCGACCATGGAACGGAACTTCAGCATCTGAAATGGCTTGCCGCCCACCCCGATCCGGGTCTGACGGAAGATCACCGGCCCGGGCGAGGTCAGCTTGACCGCCAGCGCGGCGGCGACCAACACCGGCGAGATCGCAAGCAAGAGGCCGGCACCGAGCATCCGGTCGAGCACGCTCTTGACCAACATCCGCCCGCCTCGCGAGACCGGACGATCGAGGTGCAGCAGCGACAATCCGGCCACCGGACGGATGGACAGCCGCGGCCCGGCCACCTCGACGATCCCCGGGGAGACGATCAGTTCGACGCCACGTTCCTCGAGTTGCCAGGCCAGGCGGCGCAGGGCATGCCCGGACAGGTCCGGGTGGGAGGCCACTGCCACCACCTCGGCGCGCAGTTGCGCCACGGCTGCCATGATCTCGTCGGCGATCCCGACGGTCGCCTCCTGCCCGGACTCGGCGTCAGCGTCCGCGTCCGAGCCCTCGGGCGTGGCAGGGATGCACACGCCCACCGAGACCAGCCCGTGCCAGGGCTCACGATCGAACTGCTCGACCAGGTGCGCTGCCGCATCAGCCCGGCCGACGACCAGCACCCGACTCAAGCCCTGCCCCGACAACCGCCGCTTGAACAACCACGCCCGCATCCGGCGCCGCAGCACGAAGCTCAGGAACAGCGCCATCGGCAGCGCGATCATGACATAGCCGCGTGACAGATCACCCTTGATCACGAACGAGGACGCCGCCATGACCGCGAACAGCAGGAGGGTCGCGTCGGCCAGCCGCCGGTACTCCTCCGGCCCGGTCCCCAGGTACCGGTTCTCGTAGCCCCGCTGCAGAGTCACCGAGGCCACCCACAGCACCGGGGCGAGCAGGCTGATGAGGATGTAGGTCGAGGACGCTTCGCTCCCGAACCGGATGAAGAGTCCTGTCACCCCGGCCACCAGGGCGGCCGCGACGTCGGCACCGATCAGGATCTGCCGGTACCGGTGGAGCAGTTCGCGGGGCCCGACAGCATCGTCGCTGCCCAACGTCAGTCGGGTGACGACGTTGCGGCGCGCTGGGCTCCCCGCTTCGACCTGTTGGGCCGGTAAGGCCGGTGGCTGAGTCAGAGTGGACACGCTCGACGTCCCTGTCTTCATGATTCCCCCCGCCGATGGCGGCAAATTCCGTGCGTCCCCCCGCCGATGGCGGTCCTGTCACCCCGAGCGACGCCTGAACTATAGGCAGGCCGACGAACCGCTTGCCGACACTTTGCTGAATCAAGGCACTCCCATGCGGAAGTTAATTCCACAGCGCGAGATCAACAGCACCAAGGGTGTCTAAGCGGCTACTTTCCGCTGTATCTGCTGACCCGAGCCGCGCTCGCAGGGGGCTGTCAGAAGGTCTGAGAGAGTAGGTGATCGCAACGAGTCCTAAGCGCCGCTCATGCCCCGATCCACGAACCTGCCGGTGCCTGCCCGGCAGGGCGAGGGAGACCTGTCATGCCGCACCCCGCCGAGGCCGCGATCCGTGCGGTGCTGTTCGACTTCCACTGCACCCTGGTCGACCAGGGGGACGGCGCAGCGTGGCTCGACCTGGCCTGGGCACGACTCGGCCGCCACGGCTCGGCAGCCGAGGCCCTCGGCGAACCCCGGGCGAGCCGGTTGAGCGACCTGCTGCACCACGTCTGGGACGGCGCCCGCGACATCGACCCCCACAACCGGCGCGACCTCGACCCGACCGTCCACCGCAGGGTGTTCTCAGAGCTGATCCGCCGGCACTTCGCCGATCTGGACGACGACCTGATCGCCGCGCTGTACGGCACGGTCACCGACCTCTGGACGCTGTACACCGATGCCATCCCGACCCTGGCCGGGCTGCGCGCGGCCGGCATCCGCACCGCCCTGGTGTCCAACATCGGGATGGACATCCACGACGTCCTCGACCGGTGCGGCCTGAGCGAGCTGTTCGACGCGGTGGTGCTGTCGTACGAGATCGGTGCGGTCAAGCCGGAGCGGGCCATCTTCGAGCGGGCGCTGAAGCTGATCGACGTGCCCGCTCACGAGGCGCTCATGGTGGGCGACAACTGGCGGGACGACGCCGGCGCGGCCGAGCTCGGCTGCCGGGTGCTCATCCTGCCGCGCACCTCCGGCCCGGAGCACGGCCTCGGCCGGGTACTCGCCCTGACCCGACCCTGACGTGACACCGTGAGGATCTACCTGGCGTTCCTGCGCGCCGGCTTCCGGCGCTACGCCACCTACCGCCTCGCGACGGTGGCCGGTGCCTTCACCAACGCGGTCTTCGGCCTGGCCCGAGCGGCGATCCTGGCCTCGGCCGTGGCCGGCGCCGGCGCGACGTCCACCGGGGGCTACACCGCCGCGGAAGTGATCACCTACGCCTGGCTGGGCCAGGCCCTGATCACCCCCGTCAACGTCTTCCAGTGGAACGAGCTCGCGCTGCGGGTCCGCACCGGCGACATCGCGATCGACCTGGCCCGGCCGGTCGACCTGCAATTGAGCTGGTTGGCGACCGATCTCGGCCGGGCGGGCTACAGCCTGCTGCCACGCGGCCTGCCGCCGGTACTGATCGGGGCGCTGATCTTCGGCCTGGTACTGCCCGCTCGCCCCCTGCCCTACCTGCTCGGCACCCTGTCGGTCCTGCTGGCGGTGGTGATCTCGTTCGCCTGCCGGTTCGCCGTCAACCTCACCGCGTTCTGGCTGGTCGAGATCCGCGGCGTGATCGGCAGCTACGTCGCGGTCTCCAATCTGCTGTGCGGGCTGGTGGTGCCGGTCGCCTGGTTCCCCGGCTGGCTCGACACCCTGGCTGCGGCGACACCGTTCCCGTCCCTGCTGCAGGCCCCGATCGATGTGATCACCGGACGAGCCGACGGCAGCGCCGCCCTGGGCACGCTCGCCGTCCAGATCTTCTGGGCCTTCGCGACCCTCGGCCTGGGTCGGCTGCTGCTGCACCGCGCGACGCGGAAGCTGGTGGTGCAGGGTGGCTGACCAGCCGGCGACCTCGCCGACCACCCCGGACGCCGCGCGCCCCGGCCGCGCGCACCCCTACCGGGCGCTGCTCGCGTCGCGCGTGCGATCGCAACTCAGCTACCGCACCTCGTTCGCCTTCGATGTCTTCAACAGCCTCTCGTTCGCCGTGTTGGAGTCCGTCGAGGTCTACCTCATCTTCCACAAGACCGCGGTGCTCGGCGGCCTGGGGGTCGTCGAGTCCTTCCTCGTCTTCGCGCTGGCCCGATCGGGCTTCGCCCTGGCCGACCTGGTGGCCGGGCAACTCGACACCATCCCGGGCATCGTCCGCGCGGGCACGCTCGACACGATGATGTTGCGACCGCTCCCGGTGCTCGCGCAGTTGATCCTCGGCGACGTGCAGCTGAGGCGCCTGGCCCGGCTGACGCTCTATGTCGTCCTCCTGATCGTGATCCTGCCCCGGGCGCCGGTGGACTGGACCTCGGCGCGGGTCGCCCTGGTGCCGGCGACCGTGGTCGGCGGCGGCCTGATCTTCACGGCAGTGTTCATCGCCGCCGGCGCACTGCAGTTCCGGTTGGTGGACGGCGGTGAGGTCGCCAACGCCTTCACCTATGGGGGCGGGTACGTGGCGTCGTATTCCACCGCTGTGCTGCCGGCGCCGGCCCGGGCCTTCTTCACCGCGGTGATCCCGGCTGCGTTCGTGGGATACCTGCCCACCCTGGCCCTGCTGGGCCAGGGTGGCCCGGCGGGCCTTCCGGGCTGGCTCGGCTGGTACACCCTGCCGGTGGGCCTGCTCACGCTGGTCGTAGCTCTGGCCCTGTGGCGCAACGGGTTACGGCACTATCAAGGGGGCGGCGGGTGAGCATCATCCAGGCGGACCGGCTGGTACGCGAGTTCCGGGTCGGCGGGCGGCTGCGCGGCGGCGTCCGGCAGGTGCGCGCGGTGGACGAGATCAGCTTCACGATCGCCCCCGGCGAGTCGGTGGGCTACATCGGCGCCAACGGCGCCGGCAAGTCGACCACGATCAAGATGCTGAGCGGCATCCTCACCCCGAGCTCCGGCCGGGTGCGCACCTGTGGGCTCGACCCGGTGCGGCAGCGACGCGAACTGGCCGCACACCTCGGCGTGGTCTTCGGTCAGCGCTCGCAGCTGTGGTGGGACCTGCCGCTGACCGAGTCACTGACCATCCTGGCGGCGATCCACCGCCTGCCGACCCGACGCTGGACGACCCGCCGCGACGAACTGGTCGACCGCCTCGACCTGGGCGCCTTCCTGCACCGCCCCGTCCGCCAGCTCTCCCTCGGCGAACGGATGCGCGGCGAGCTGGCCGCGGCCTTGCTGCACGAACCCGAACTGCTGATCCTGGACGAACCCACGGTCGGGCTCGACGTGCTCAGCAAGGAACGTCTGCGGGTCTTCCTGCGGGAGGAGAACGCCGCCATCGGCGCCTCCGGTCACGGCCGCACCATGCTGCTGACCACCCACGACATGGACGACGTGGAGCGCCTCTGCGAACGCCTGCTCGTGGTCGACCACGGCCGGTTGATCTACGACGGCGATCAGGCCGGGCTGACGATGAGGGTCGGCGCCCGGCGGGTCCTCGTGGTCGACCTCGCCGAGCCCCGCGCCTCGCTGGCCGAGGCCGTGGCCGGGCTGAGCGGCGTCCAGGTGCTGGCCGCCGAGGGCGGCGGACTGCGCCACCGCTTCGCCTTCGCGCCGGGCACGGTCACCGCCGCCGAAGTGCTCGCCCGCCTCGGCGAGCATGCCCCGGTGCGCGATCTCGGCATCGAGGAACCAGAGATCGAGGACGTCGTCCGCCGCCTCTACCAGTCCCCCGCCTCCGAGAGCAGTGAGTGATCAATTGACCACTCATTGTGGGATTCGCCTGACACGCGCCGGGAGCCCTGCTTAGGCTGTCGCACATCGCATTGGATCACTCACATGCAGTGACCAATAACGAGTGCGGGGGCACCGAACAGGGAGCCGGTCGAGCCGGCTGCGCGTGCGGCGCACCCGAGTACCACCTCTCGGGGAGGACCAGACCACGACGAGCAGGCCGTCACCGCGACGGACCTGCACCGCCGGCCTGCGCGGGGCGGCACGACACCGGGGAACGATCCCGGGGGGGATGACCATGTTCGACGTCGACGGCTCGGCCGTGGCACTTGCCGGCCGCCTGTTGCTGGACGGAGCCGGACTGTTGTTCGGGCTCTACGTGATCGCGTTGGCCGGGCTGTGGTCCGGCTGCCGCCTGGTACCACGGCGACCCTCCGAACAGACCTCACCGACCGGTTCCGGCGACGTCGCCGCCGCCGTGTCGTCCGACCGGTGAGGCGGCGACTGCCGGCCCTGGCTGCCGCCGTCCTCGGTCTGGTGTTGCTCTGGCCGATGCTGCTCTGGCCCGCCACCGCGGCGCAGGCCGGACCGATCCGGCCGGACGACTCGCTGCGCGTCAGCCGGGTGGACCACTCCCGGTGGCCGGTCGTCTCGGCCGTGCTCACCGCCCCGGGGTCGGCCACCGCCGACCTGCGCCGGGGACTGCGGCTGCAGGCCACCGGGGTGAGCGCGGTTCCCACCAGGGTCACCCCGCTCAGCGGGCAGGACCTCGAGGTCGTGATCGTCCCCGAGCTCTCGCTCGGCGGGGGCGCGATGAGCACCCAGCGTCGGGCGCTGGCCGCCTTCGCCCACGAACTACCGGCCGGCGCCCGCAGCGGCGTCCTGCTCGACCCTGACCGGGCACCTACGTTGACCAGCGACTCGGCACCGGTGGTGGCCGACCTGGCCACCCTGGCGACCTCACCGGAGGCACCGGCACGGGCTCGGTGGCCCATCGCACCGAGACCGCCCTGGCGGCCTTCTCCCCCGGCAGCACGGTGCGACGCACCATCGTGCTGGCCACCGCCGATCAGCGCGCCCAGGACCCGGCCGAACTCGACCGGTTGCGATCCCGGCTGGCGGCCGGCGGCACCCAGCTGTTCGTCCTGGAGCTGGCCGGCCCCGCCCCGATCTCCGACCTGTCCCCCGCCACGGGCGCGTTCACGGTCGGCTCGGGCACCGCCGAGCAGGTGTTCGCCGCCGCGCCGGGCCGGATGCTGGTCGACCTCACCCACCAGTTCCACGTGCAGTTCAGCGCACCGCCCGGGCTCACCCGCACCAGCACGCTGTCGCTGTCGCTGCGCCAACGCGGCGTCCTGCGCAGCGTGGACCTGCCCGCACCCTCGGCGCCCGCCGCCCAGGCGCCGCCACCACCGATCACCCACCCTGAGGACGCCGCGAGCTACCGCCCGATCGAGCGGCCGATGCGCCTGCTCGCGGGATCGCTGGTGGCCACCGCCCTCGGCTACGCGCTGGTGATGCTGATCGCCGCCCGCCGGCCGAAACGGGCCGCCACCGACGTACCCGTCACCCCCGCTCGACGCCCCTGGTTCGTCGTCCTGGTGCCCTGCCTGGACGAGGAGCGGGTGATCCGTGCCTCGGTGAGCCGGCTGCTGGGCCTGGCGCACGACCGGCTCGAGATCATGGTGATCGACGACGCCTCCAGCGACGCCACCGCGGCCGAGGTCGAATCGCTGCGCGACCCCCGGGTGCAGCTGCTGCGCCGACGGCTGCCGCAGGCCCGCCAGGGCAAGGGCGAGGCGCTCAATGCGGCCTACCGTCAGGTGCTGCGCCGCACATACGAGGCGGGTCAGGACCCGCAGGACGTGATCGTCGTGGTGCTGGACGCCGATGGCCGGCTGGATGCCCGGGCGCTGGCCGAGGTCGAGCCGTACTTCGCCGACCCGCGGCTGGCCGGCGTCCAGATCGGGGTACGGATCGTCAACCGGTTCAGCAGCCGGCTGGCCCGGATGCAGGACGTCGAGTTCGTGGTGTACACCAACGTCTTCCAGCGGGCACGACGCCACCTCGGTTCGGTCGGCCTGGGCGGCAACGGGCAGTTCATGCGCCTGTCCGCCCTGGCCTCGCTCGGCGATCGACCGTGGTCGCGCAGCCTGACGGAGGACCTCGACCTGGGGGTCCGGCTGATCGCCGCCGGGTGGCGCACCGACTTCTGCCCCACCGTCGACGTGCACCAGCAGGGCGTCGTCACGCTGCGCGCCCTGCTGCGTCAGCGCACCCGCTGGTTCCAGGGCCACCTGCAGGCCTGGCGGCTGCTGCCCCTGGTGCTGCGCGGTGCGCCCCGCCGCGCCCGAGCCGATCTCGCCTACCACCTGTCGGCACCGTTGCTGCTGCTGATCGCCTCGTTGCTGTCGGCCTCGTTCCTGGCCTCGGTGACCGCCCAGCTGATCCGAGCCGTGCGCGGGCAGGGCGAACCCGCCTGGTGGATGCTGGGCAGTTACCTGCTCACCTACCTGCTCACGGTGGGGCCGTCACTGGCGTTCGCCGCCGTCTATCGCGCGGCCCAGATGCCGCGGCCCAGCTGGAGCCGGACGGCGCTGCTGGCCCACGCCTACGTGGTGTACGCACTGATGTGGTACCTCGCCGGGTGGCGCGCCGCCTGGCGCATGGTGTTGGGACGCACGGGCTGGGCCAAGACCGGACGCCTGGAGGAGCGGACCGCTCGACCGGACCGGCCGATCAGCGCGAACGCGCCGCGCATCCTCACCCTGCAACCGACCGCACCGGCCCCGCTCGACGACCTCGTCGAGGTGTTGCCGGCCGGCCGAGACCTGGTGAGCGGATCCGCACCCTCCGGGGTGATCGACCTGCGGGGTCGGCCGGGTCGTTCCTCGGCCGATGCCACCGACCGGACCCGTTCGTGACCGGGATCGGGCCGGCCACCAGGGTGCCCCCGCCGCGCACCCCACCACCGCGACCCGCACCGGTGCGCAGCGACCGACGACGCACGGCGAGCGCGCGGCTGGCCGCGCTGGTGGTGCTCGGCGTCCTGATGTTCGTGGTGGTGACGATGACCAGATCGTGGTCGGACGGTTCCGAGCACGGCCCGTGGCGCGTGGTGTTCACCGGCTTCGGCACGGTGCGCGGCGACGCGACGAGCCTGCACCTGTCACCTCGCCCGGCGAGCAGTACCGAGCGCACCCACTCCGCCCTGGTGGTCAGCCGACGCAGCTACGGCGATCTCAGCCTGACCACCGCGGTCACCACCGAGCACCAGCTGCGGGCCGGCGCCCCCAATCTCTGGGAGGTCGGCTGGGTGCTGTGGCACTACCAGGACCCGGGCCGGTTCTACGCGCTCGCCCTGAAACCGAACGGCTGGGAGCTGTCCAAGCAGGATCCGAAACACCCTGGCGGGCAACGATTCCTGGCCTCGGGCACCACCCCGGACTTCCCCATCGGCACCACCCACGTGGTCGGTGTCACCCAGGTGGGCAACACGATCAAGGTCTCGGCCGACGGTCGACTGCTCACCGCGTTCAGCGACGACGACAACCCCTATCTCAGCGGGGCGAACGGCTTCTACACCGAGGACGCCGAGGTTCGCTTCCGCTCCATCCGCGCCGTGGAGGTAACCGCACCGTGACCAACCCCCTCATCGACCGAGCCGCAGGGCGCAGCCGCCCCGGATCACCGCTGCGCATCCTGGTGGTCTACGGCACCCGCCCCGAGGCGGTGAAGATGGCGCCGCTGGTGCACGCCCTGCAGCGCAGTGCCGACTTCGAACCCGTCGTCGCCGTCACCGGTCAGCACCGGGCGATGCTCGACCAGGTCAACCAGGTCTTCGGGATCACCCCCGATGTCGATCTCGACATCCACTCCCCCGGGCAGACCCTCACCGAGATCACCGCCCGAACCCTGGCGGGGATCACTCCGGTGATCGAGCAGGTGGCCCCGGACGCCGTGACCGTCCAGGGCGACACCACGACCACCTACGCCGTGGCACTGGCCGCCTTCTACGCCCAGGTGCCCGTGGTGCACCTCGAGGCCGGACTGCGCACCCACAACCTCACCTCGCCGTTCCCGGAGGAGCTCAACCGCCGGCAGACCACGATGCTCACCGACCTGCACCTGGCACCGACTGCGGCCGCCCGCGCCAACCTGCTGGCCGAGGACGTCTCACCCGAGGCGATCGTGGTCACCGGGAACACCGTGATCGACGCCCTGCACCAGACCCTGGCCGGGCTGCCGGCCTACGGGGACGACGAGCTGGAGCGGCGGCTGTCCGGCGACGCCCGGGTGCTGCTGGTGACCGCTCACCGCCGCGAGTCCTGGGGTGAACCGATGCAGCGCATCGGACGCGCTCTGGCCCGCCTGGCCCGGCGCTACCCGGACCTGCTGGTGGTGTTCCCCGCGCATCGAAACCCGTTGGTCCGCGAGGCGATCCTGCCGCATCTCGATGGGCTGACCAATGTCGTGATCACCGAACCGCTGCCCTACGGCGGCTTCTGCCGGCTGCTGCAACGCGCCTCCATCGTGCTCACCGACAGCGGCGGCGTCCAGGAGGAGGCCCCGGGGCTCGGCAAGCCGGTACTGGTGTTGCGTGAGACCACCGAGCGCCCCGAGGCGGTGGACGCCGGCACCGTGCGTCTGATCGGCACCGACGAGGACGCCGTGGTGGAGGCCGTCTGCCGGCTCCACGACGACCCGGCGGCCTACGCCGCCATGGCCCACGCGACCAATCCCTACGGGGACGGCCGGGCGGCTCGACGCAGCGTCGAGGCCCTGGCCCACTTCTTCGGCCGGGGCGAACGTCCGGCCGAGTTCGACCCGGCCCGCCCGGCTCGGATCGAGCTGCCCGACGAGATCACCGATCTCGCCGGGCCGGCCTCGGGACAGCTCGAACTACTGCCCGCATGACCCATCACGAGAGGAAGTCCATGGCACGTCACTCCGGAAGCCGGGGAGCGCTGATCGTCGGCGCAGCCCTGACGGCGCTGCTCATCACCGCCCAGCCGGCACCCGCCGCAGGCGGGGGGCACGGCAAGCACGGGGGTCGTCACGACAAGCGACAGCCCGTGCTGATCAGCCCGCCCACGCCGCCGTCCGGCCGGCCGCGGATCCCCGCGCGTCCGGCGCCCAAGCCCCGTACCCGTTCAGCCTCGATCACCGTTGCGGCCCAGGCGGTCTCGTCGCGATCGGTGTCGGCCCTGGCCGTCACCCCACCGGCGGACGCCCGCAGTTTCGGCTCGACCAGCAGCACCACGTCGACGCTGGTGCTGTACGACACCACCAGCGCCTACGGCTGGCTGGGTGAGCTCTACGCGCTGGCCGCCGGCAACCTCGCCACCCACTTCGGCCGGGTCACCGCCGAGCCGGTGACCAGTTACGTGGCCGGGCAGATCAACGACCACACCGCCGTGGTCTACCTGGGCTCGACCTACAACGAACCCATCCCGGCCGCCTTCCTCAACGACGTGGTCGCCTCGACCAAACCCGTGATCTGGAGCGGCTTCAACGTCTGGCAGCTCTCGGGCGCCGCCGGATCGGCAACCCAGACGGCATTCATGGCCAAGTACGGCTGGGACCCGACGACGTCCTACCTGGACACCACCGACGCCATGGCCTCGGTGACCTACAAGAGCCGGGCGCTGACCCGCTCCACGCTCAACACCGGGGGCCTGCTCGGCCCGCACCTCACCAACACCGCGGCGGTGAGTGTTCTCGGACAGGCCAACTGCACCAACTCCGCCGGGGCGGCCACCACGTGCGCCGCGATCGCGCAGAGCACCGGCACCACCGTGCCGTGGGCCATCCGATCGGCCAACCTCACCTATGTCGGCGAGATCCCGTTCTCGTACATGTCCGAGAGTGACCGGTACCTGGCCTACGCCGACCTGCTGTTCCCGGCGCTGAAGCCGAGTGCGACCGCGAGCAAGCGGGCCGCCGTCCGGCTGGAGGACGTCAACCCGACCTCCGACCCGGCGGTGTTGCGGGCCTTCGCCGACTACCTGGCGGGCCAGGGCGTGCCGTTCCAGGTTGGGGTGATCCCGCGGTACACCGACCCGAAGGGGGTCTTCACCGGCGGGGTGGCCTCGACCATCTCGCTGGCGGACCGGCCGCAGCTGGTCTCGGCGCTGAAGTACATGCAGTCCAAGGGTGGCGTGCTGATCCAGCACGGGTTCACCCACCAGTACTCGAACGTCAACAACCCGTACAACGCGGTCAGTGGGGACGATTTCGAGTTCTACCGGGCGCGGTGCTCCTCGACGCCGAACCCGCCCTACCAGTTCGTGACCTGCGTCGACACCTCCTGGGTGCGGCTGACCGGTGCCCTGCCGGGCGATTCCCAGTCCTGGGCGGCCGGCCGCGTCTCCTCGGGGCGGCAGCTCATGATCAACGCGGGCCTGGGTACGCCGACCATCTTCGAGACGCCGCACTACTCGGCCACGGCGGCCGACTACCGCGGCATGCGGCAGGTCTACGCCACGCGGTACGAGCGGGAACTGCTGTTCGGCGGCTCGATCTGGTCGGGTGGCAGCAGCGCCAACGTCTTCGGGCAGTTCTTCCCGTACAGCGTCAACGACATCTACGGCGGCACGGTGCTGCCCGAGAACCTCGGCAACTTCGAGTCGGACGCCTACAACAACAACCCGCCCCGCAGCGCGGCGCAGGTGGTGGCCAACGCGGCGGCCAACCAGGTCGTCACCGAATCGGTGGCCAGCTTCTTCTTCCACCCGGACTACCCGCTGACCGAGCTGACCGCGATCGTGAGCGGCATCAAGCAGTTGGGGTACACCTTCGTGCCCGCGGCTCAGCTCTGATCGCCGATGAGCCGAGTTGATCCGTATGACTCGGCGTTCCGCTGGCCCTCCCCCCACCCCGGGGGGAGGGCCACGCGGGCCGAAGCCGTCCCGTCCCCCGGCACCCGGTGCCTCACACCTCCGCCAACGCCTGGTGGCGGTGCTGGCCACGGCGACCCTGGCCTCGCTGGCCGCGCTCACGCTGGTCACCGGGACGCCGTCCCCCCCGCATCGCCCGCTCGACGAACCCGGCCGGGGCTCGACCCTGCCGGCGACGCCCGCCACCCCGGCCACGACACAGTCGCCGCTGGCCTTTCCGCAACTGCCCGCCCCGGCCGGCCCGGGTGTCGCCGCGAGCGCGGCGGGCCGGGTGGTGCTGCGGGTTCACGACGTCCGGGGACGCCGGCTGACCTGGTCGGCCTTCCGGGCGCTGCAGTCCAACGGCCACGGGGTCGGGGGGTACGACGACATGCTGCTCGACCCGTCGAGTCTGCGGGTCGTGCGGGGCTGGCCGCTGTATGCCCAGGGCAGCGACGTGGCGTTGGACCGGCCCGCGACACCGACCGCGCTCGGCTTCTCGTGGCCCAGCTCGCAGGGCTACTCCACCGTGATCCTCGACCTGCCGCGGCCGGGCACCTACCTGCTCAGCGACCTGATGGCCACGGACGCCGTGCGCCGCACCCGGGCGGCGCTGGTCGCTCGACCGGGCTACCGCAGCAGCGCCCGGTTCCGGACGACGTGGCGCGCCGCGCAGTTGGCCCTGACGGCAGCTCATCGCGCGCGCGCCGAGAGCGAGCGGGCGCGCCTGGCCTGGAGTGCCTACGACGCCGCCGTGCGCGCCGACCTGCTGTTGCTGACCGAGTTCGGGGTGCAGTTCGCCGCCGGTCATCGCTCACTGCACCCGGCCTGGGGATTCACCACCGACTCCTCCGAGGCCGCGGGGGCGGCCAGTGCCGCAGCCGCCTCGATCGTGCGCGGCTCACGGCGGGACGGCGCGCTGCGCATCGTCTTCGACCGCGAGCGGTCCCCCGCCTCCTACGCCGCGGCGGTGGCCACCGCCCATCGGGCCGGACTGCGTGTGGTGGGGCAGTTCCTGGACTCCTCCGCCATGGCGCAGATCAGCCTGGCGCAGTGGCGCTCCCGGGTCGCCGCGTATGTCCGGGGGCTGCCGACGGTCGACGTCTGGGAGGTGGGCAACGAGGTCAACGGCGATTGGCTGGGCCGCGACGTGGCCGCGAAGGTGGCCTTCGCCGCGGCGTACGTCAAGGCCCACTCCCGAGCCCGAACGCTGGTCACGCTGTACTGGCAGCTCGGTCAGGACACCCCGCAGACCTCGATGTTCAGCTGGGCTCGGCGCTACCTCACCACCTCGGTGCTGGGCCGGATCGACGAGATCGGGGTGAGCATCTACCCCGAGCAGGCGCCGATGGGGTTCGCCCTCGATCGAGTGATCACCACCTTGCACTCCGCCTTCCCCCGGCAGCGGATCTCGATCACCGAGCTGGGGTACGGCAGCGCGGACCTGACCCACGTCTGGTGGTGGGGTTCGCGCACCGATCCGCGGGGAGCGGCCCGCACCGCCGTCGCCGACCTCTACACCCGGGCCGTCCTGGGGTACCGCTACTCCGGCGGCGGCACGTACTGGTGGTACTTCCCTCAGGAAGCCCGCCCGGGCAGTCGCCTGTGGACCACCTTCGCCGCGGCCTACCGGGCCGTCGCCCCTCGCTGACCGGACGGCGTCCCGACCGAGCCGTGAGGACGCCGTGACGAGGGCACGTCGGGCTCGGCGGCGGTGGTGGCTCGCCGGCCCGGTGATCGCCGGGGCGGCCGCGGGGGCTGTGCTGCTGGCATCGCCGGTGCCGTCACTGACGCCGTCCCGCTCACCGGGCGCCTACCCGGCAACGGCCGGGGCGCCCACCGCAGCCGCCGATCCGGCCACCGGGGCCGGACCGGGGCGGACCGACGTCCCGACCGGGCCGGTGACCAGCTTCGGTGGCCCGGGCGCGCCGGCCACGCTCGTGCTCTACGACACCACCGGTGACCACGGCTGGATCGGCGAACTCTACGCGCAGGCCGCGGGCAACCTCGCCAGCCATTTCGGGCCGGTCTCCGTGATCCCGGCCGCCGACTACCGGGCGGGCCAGGTGGGCCGCTTCCGAGGGCTCATCTACCTCGGCACCACCTACGATGCGCCACTGCCTCGGGCGCTGCTGGACGACGTGCGCACCTCCCAGGTACCCGTCATCTGGTCGGGGCTGAATGCCTGGAGGCTCTCCGGGGCAACGGGTTCGGCCACTCACTCGGCCTTCGTGGCCCGCTACGGCTGGGATCCGACCGGCTCGCGGCTGGATCTTCGGGACGCCGTCATCGCGGTCGACTACAAGGGCCGGACGCTGTCCCGGTCACCGCTCGACCGCGCGGGAATCCTGGCGCCCCGGCTGGTGTCGCCGTCCAGGGTGCACGTGCTGGCCAGAGCCCGGTGCACCCGGTCCCGTCGAGTGGTGCCGTGCGTCGGCGCGAGTGCCCGGTTGCCCGACGGCAGCCTGCCGTGGGCGATCCGCTCGGGCAACCTCACCTACGTCGGCGAGAACCCGTTCTCGTTCGTGGGCGAGGACGACCGGTACCTGGCCTATGCCGATCTGCTGTTCGCGGCCCTGGCCCCCGACGCCCGGCCCAGCCGCAAGGCGGCGGTGCGGCTCGAGGACGTCAGCCCGGTCTCGGACCCGGTGGTCCTGCGGCAGTTCGCCGATTACCTTGCCGCACATCACATTCCGTTCCAGGTCGGGGTGATACCGCTGCACCTCGATCCGACGGGGGCCCAGAACGACGGCACCCCGCAGACCGTGACCTTCCAGGACCGGCCCGAGATGGTCGAGGCGTTGCGGTACCTGCAGTCCCACGGTGGGGTGCTCGTGCAACACGGCTTCACCCACCAGTACGCCGCCATCGCCAACCCCTACGACGGGGTCAGCGGTGAGGACTTCGAGTTCTACCGTGCCCGATGTTCGGCGAATCCCGACCCGCCCTACCAGTTCCAGGCCTGCCAGGCGTCGTCCTGGGTGCGGTTGGTGGCCCCGCTGCCCGAGGACTCCTCGTCGTGGGCCGCCGACCGGGTGCTGCGGGGCCGCGAGGCCCTCGCCCATGCCGGACTGGACCTGCCGACGATCTTCGAGACCCCGCACTACACCGCCAGCGCCGCCGCGTACCGGGGCATGCGCCAGGTCTACGCGACCCGGTACGAACGCGAACTGCTGTTCGGCGGCACGCTGCGGGCCGGGGGCGATCCCGCCCACTCCATCGGGCAGTACTTCCCCTACCGGGTGCACGACGTCTACGGCGGCACGGTGTTACCCGAGAACCTCGGCAACATCGAGCCGCTGCCCTACAACCAGCACCCGGCTCGCACCCCGGCCGACCTGATCCACAACGCGGCCGCCAACCTCGTGGTCACCCAGTCGGTGGCCAGCTTCTTCTTCCACCCGCAGTACCCGTTGGCCGACCTGGCCGCCACGATCGACGGCATCCAGCACCTCGGCTACACCTTCGTTCCCGCCGACCAGCTCTGACACAACGGCTCGAGATCACCGCCGTGCAGGGGATCTCCCTCCCGATACGGGGGAAGGACCCTGCACGACAGTGATCTCGCAGCGGTGGTGAGGCGATCAGCCCTGGGTGGACGGCGCCGCGCTCGGCGCGCTGCTGGGGGCACCCTGCGGGGCCGGGGCACCCTGGCCCATGCCGTCCTCGACCCCGGTCACCGCGAAGTCGGCGTCCAGCTCGACCGTCACCTCGGTGCCATCGGCCTTGGTCAGGTGGGCCTCGTACTCGCCGTCACCGGCGTCCGTCTCGACCCGGTAGACCGTTCCGCCGGGCACCGCCGCCAGCGCGGCCGCCTTCACCTTCGCGGCGTCGGCGGCACTCAGCGCCTTCTCGTCGTCGCGAACCGGCGCTGAGCCGTGCAACCGCGGCCCACCGCCTCCCCGCGGCCCACCGCCTCCGCGCGGCCCGTCCTGCCGCCCGCTCTGGCCCTGCTGGCCGGCTGCGGCGCCCGACCCCACCGCCCCATCCGGCGAACCGGCAACACTGGACGTGCTGGACGGGGTGGCGGTCGTCTCGGCGGAGGCCGTCAGCGAGCCGGCCAGCACTCCACCGGCGATCGCTCCGGCGGCGAGCAGCCCGACGGCGGCAACCGTGCCCCGGCGGCGACGCGGCGAGCCTCCGGCGGTCTCGGACGGGTCTGCCCCGGTGGTCGGCCGCCCCCAGCTCGTGACCGGCTGGTTCGTCGCGGGCTCGTTCATCGGATCCTGGCTCATCATGCGTTCCTCTCGTGGCCTGTCGATCGCCGGGTGCGATCACAGGACCAGACTCGGAGTCGCGCCTGATCACCCCCTGGTGTGGCTCTGTGCCGAGCCTGTGATCGGCTGTGAGCATCCGTGACCCCGTGGGATCGCGACGAGAGTCGGTGCCCGCGTCACGCCGAAGGGGCACGTCCACCCGGTGACAGGTGGGACGTGCCCCTTCGTCGTACTCGATTCCGGAACCGGCGGCCCGATTACCCCTCGGCCGCGGGCGACTCGCTCAGCCCGCTCCCCCCGGCCGCAGCCGGCTCGACCAACGTGGGGTCGGCGATCGGTGACTTCACCGCTCCGGTGAAGGTGAAGTGCTCGTTCTCACCCTCGCCCTCGGTGTCGACCACCACGATCTGGCCCGCCTTGAGCTCGCCGTACAGGATCTTCTCGCTCAGGGCGTCCTCGATGTCGCGCTGGATGGTGCGGCGCAGCGGCCGCGCCCCCAGCACCGGGTCGTACCCCTTGCGCGCCAGCAGAGCCTTGGCCGCAGGGCGCAGTTCGATGCCCATGTCGCGGTCCTTCATCCGCTCGTCCAGCTTGGCGATCATCAGGTCGACGATCTGGACGATCTCTTCCTGCGACAGCTGCGGGAAGACGATGATGTCGTCGACCCGGTTCAGGAACTCGGGGCGGAAGTGGTTCTTCAGCTCCTCGTTGACCTTCGCCTTCATGCGCTCGTAAGCGGTCTTGGTGTCGGTGCCCGACTGGAAGCCCATCTGCGCGCCCTTGGCGATGTCGCGGGTGCCCAGGTTCGTGGTCATGATGATCACGGTGTTCTTGAAGTCGACCACCCGGCCCTGGCTGTCGGTCAGGCGACCGTCCTCCAGGATCTGCAGCAGCGAGTTGAAGATGTCCGGGTGGGCCTTCTCGACCTCGTCGAACAGCACCACCGAGAACGGCTTGCGCCGCACCTTCTCGGTGAGCTGGCCACCCTCTTCGTAGCCCACGTACCCGGGCGGGGAGCCGAACAACCGCGAGACGGTGTGCTTCTCGCTGAACTCGCTCATGTCGAGCTGGATCAACGCATCCTCGTCACCGAACAGGAACTCGGCCAGCGCCTTGGCCAGCTCGGTCTTACCGACACCCGTGGGGCCGGCGAAGATGAACGAGCCACCCGGACGCTTCGGGTCCTTCAGCCCGGCGCGGGTACGCCGGATCGCCTGGGACAGCGCCTTGATGGCGTCGTTCTGGCCGATGATCCGCTTGTGCAGCTCGGCCTCCATGTTCAGCAGGCGCGAGGACTCCTCCTCGGTCAGCTTGAACACCGGGATGCCGGTCGCCGTCGCCAGCACCTCGGCGATCAGCTCCTCGTCCACCTCGGCCACGACGTCCATGTCGCCGGCCTTCCACTGCTTCTCGCGCTCGGCCTTGGCCGCCAGCAGCTTCTTCTCGGTGTCGCGCAGCGAGGCCGCCTTCTCGAAGTCCTGCGCGTCGATCGCGCTCTCCTTCTCGCGGCGGGTCTGGGCGATCTTCTCGTCGAACTCGCGCAGGTCCGGCGGCGCGGTCATGCGACGGATCCGCAACCGGGCGCCGGCCTCGTCGATCAGGTCGATGGCCTTGTCCGGCAGGAAGCGGTCGTTGACGTAGCGGTCGGCCAGCGTGGCCGCGGCGACCAGCGCGCCGTCCGTGATCGAGACCCGGTGGTGGGCCTCGTAGCGGTCGCGCAGCCCCTTGAGGATCTCGATGGTGTGCGCCAGCGAGGGCTCCTGCACCTGGATCGGCTGCAGGCGCCGCTCCAGCGCGGGGTCCTTCTCGACGTGCTTGCGGTACTCGTCGAGCGTGGTGGCGCCGATGGTCTGCAGCTCGCCGCGGGCCAGCATCGGCTTGAGGATGCTGGCAGCGTCGATCGCGCCCTCGGCGGCACCGGCACCCACCAGGGTGTGGATCTCGTCGATGAACAGGATGATGTCGCCGCGGGTGCGGATCTCCTTCAGCACCTTCTTCAGGCGCTCCTCGAAGTCACCGCGGTACCGGCTGCCCGCCACCAGGGCACCCAGGTCGAGGGTGTAGAGCTGCTTGTCCTTCAGCGTCTCGGGCACCTCGCCCTTGATGATCGCCTGGGCCAGGCCCTCGACCACGGCGGTCTTGCCGACGCCGGGCTCGCCGATCAGCACCGGGTTGTTCTTGGTGCGCCGCGAGAGCACCTGCATGACCCGCTCGATCTCCTTCTCGCGCCCGATGACCGGGTCGAGCTTGCCGTCACGGGCGGCCTGGGTGAGGTTGCGGCCGAACTGGTCGAGCACCAGCGACCCGGACGGCGTGCCCTCCTGGGCGCCACCGGCGGTCGCGGGCTCCTTGCCCTGGTAGCCGGACAGCAGCTGGATCACCTGCTGGCGGACCCGGTTGAGGTCGGCCCCCAGCTTCACCAGCACCTGCGCGGCGACACCCTCGCCCTCGCGGATCAGGCCGAGCAGGATGTGCTCGGTACCGATGTAGTTGTGCCCGAGCTGCAGCGCCTCGCGCAGGCTCAGCTCCAGCACCTTCTTGGCCCGCGGCGTGAACGGGATGTGCCCGGACGGCGCCTGCTGGCCCTGCCCGATGATCTCTTGCACCTGCTCGCGTACGGCGTCCAGGGAGATGCCGAGGGACTCGAGGGCCTTGGCCGCGACTCCCTCACCCTCGTGGATCAGGCCGAGGAGGATGTGCTCGGTGCCGATGTAGTTGTGGTTCAGCATCCTGGCCTCCTCCTGAGCCAGGACGACGACACGGCGGGCGCGGTCGGTGAACCTCTCGAACATCTGCGCTCCTCGTGTGGTCGGGCGGGTGACGACAGGACAGCCTGCCGTCGACTCGTTTGACCTCTCGATGCTATCTGTGGCATCCAGGGGGATCACCAGCCGTGTTGCACGAGTCACGGTGGCGATTCCCTGCTTACCCGGTGCTTCGGCCAACGGTGAGCTGCACTTTCGTGTTCCATCACGACCGATCCGGGTTCCGCTGTTCGCTGCTGGCATAAGCGATGTGGGGCCGATTCGGGGTTGGCAGGGGGCCGGCAGGGGGTTGGCGGCGGGTCGGCGCGGGGTCGAGACGCCGCCGATGACCCTTCGGGGGCTAGCCAAGTGACGCCCGTCACAGCAAGATCTGGGCATGATTCACCACAGCCCCCTGCCCGACGTCGAGATCCCCGCCGTCGCCCTGACCGGTTATGTCCTGGCCCGCGCCGGTGAACTGGGTGACAAACCGGCACTCATCGACGGCCCGACCGGTCGCACCCTGACCTACACCCAGCTGGAGCAGGCCATCCGCGCACTGGCCGGCGGCCTGGTCGCGCACGGCCTGCGCCCCGGTGATGTGGTGGCCCTGATGGCCCCGAACCTGCCGGAGTACGCCGTGATCTTCCACGGCGTGGCCCTGGCCGGCGGCGTGGTGACCACGGTGAACCCGACGTACACCGCTCGCGAGGTCCGCCAGCAGCTGCTGGACGCCGAGGCCCGGCTGCTGGTCACGATCGCGGCCTTCGTGCCCGTGGCCCTGGCCGCGGTCGAGGGCACCGCCGTCGAGGAGCTGTATCTGATCGGCTCGACGGACAGCGGCTCGGAGGGCGCCGGCGACGGTTCCGAGGCGACCGTGCCCATCAAGGCCCTGACCACCCTGTTCGGCGCCCCACTCGCCGACCAGGTCCCGGTGGATCCGGACGACCTGGTGGTGTTGCCCTACTCCTCGGGCACCACCGGGGTGAACAAGGGCGTCATGCTCAGCCACCACAACCTGGTGGCGAACATCGCCCAGGTGACCGCCCCGGCCGGTTTGGCCGAGGACGAGACGCTCATCGCCGTCCTGCCGTTCTTCCACATCTACGGCATGCAAGTGATCATGAACTGCGGGCTGCGGGTCGGCGCCACCGTGGTCACCATGCCGCGCTTCGACCTCGAGCAGTTCCTCGACCTGCACCAGCGCTACGGGGTGACGCGCAGCTTCGTGGCGCCGCCGATCGTGGTCGCCCTGGCCAAACACCCGATCGTGGATTCCTACGACCTGTCCGCCCTGCGGCAGGTGTTCTCGGGCGCCGCCCCGCTGTCGGCCGAGCTCGCGGTGGAGGCGGGCAGCCGCCTCGGCTGTGAGGTGGTGCAGGGCTACGGCATGACCGAGATGTCACCGGTCTCCCACCTGACCCCACTCGGCGGGCTGAAGGCCGGCTCGGTGGGTGTCACCGCGCCCAACACCGAGCTGCGCATCGTGGACCCCGCCACGCTGCAGGACCTGCCGGTGGATGCGGACGGTGAGCTGTGGATTCGCGGCCCCCAGGTGATGCGCGGCTATCTGAAGAACGCCGACGCCACCGCACTCACCGTGGATTCACAGGGCTGGCTGCGCACCGGGGACATCGGTCACGTGGACGCCGACGGCCACGTGTTCGTGGTCGACCGGCTCAAGGAGCTCATCAAGTACAAGGGCTTCCAGGTGGCCCCCGCCGAACTCGAGGCGGTATTGCTCACGCATCCCGCGGTGGCCGACGCGGCGGTCATCGGGGTGCCGGACGAGGATGCCGGTGAGGTACCGAGTGCCTTTGTGGTGTTGCGCCCCGGCGCCTCGGCCACCGGCGATGACATCGAGAGTTACGTCGCCGGACAGGTGGCCTCGTTCAAGCAGATCCGACATGTCTCGTTTGTCGATTCCATTCCGAAGTCCGCCTCCGGAAAGATCCTGCGCCGACTGCTCCGGGAAAATGGTGCGTGAACATGACCTCTCCCTGATGCACACATGACTCAGGGGTGGGTACCTGGCCGGTACCCACCCCTGACGGTCGATCGACGACCGTTCACGTCATGACGCGCGAGGTCAGTGCGCGCCCTCGTAAGCGGCCATCACCTCGGCCGAGACCCGGCCCCGGTCACTGACCTGGAAGCCGTTGTCGCGAGCCCAGGCACGCACATCCCCGAGGGAGGCGCGGGCCACGGAACCGTTACGGGCTGCCTTGGGAGTTGCACTGCGTCGCGCAGATGCACGGCCACCGACGCGACGAGCATGTCCGATCCACGGGGCGATCGACTCCCGAAGTGCCTCGGCGTTGTCGGCCGAGACATCGATCTCATAGCTGACGCCGTCCAGCGCGAAACTGACGGTCTCTTCAGCCTCACCACCGTCGACGTCGTCGACGAGGATGACCTGGACCTTCTGTGCCATGAATTGCTCCTGTTTTAAACGGAGGGAGGGAGGGGTGGAGCCGTATGACAGTGTGGATCCAAATAGTCGAAAAGTCAAAGCGACCGGAGATTCATGTCCATCGTGGATTTCGGCTCGCGATCGATAAATTCATGAAATGCCGTCGGCATCGACGACGACGCCTACCGCGAACTCCCGTCCGTGCCCGGATCCGATCATTTGACGCAGGGCACGACAGGGCGGGAGCCACGGCCACGGGAACCCGAAAACCCTGGCAGAACACGGTGGAACGACGTTCAGGCGACCCGGTGAGACGACCGGGAACGAGGCCCCGACAACCACGCGACGGCAATGGCTGCCATACCGACGCACCGGGGCAGCCGTTTTCGACGACGACTCGGGACACCCGCATCACGTCACTCGATCGACATTGCGCGTGACGCGTTGTGGACCGACGGCCCGACGGAACTCTGCGGAATCAGGCGGAACCCGACGAGCTTTCCGCGGCGGCGTCGTCCGGGCCGTTCGCGTCGTGCACCCCGCCGGCGCCGTCCGGGGCATTCCCCGGCACCGGGTGAGCCGCCCGCTCGTAGCGGGCCTCCGCCGCGCGTTCGCGCCGGTCCGCGTGCACCAAGGCGCGCAGGCCGATCACGAAGAAGACGAGAGCACCGACCGAGGGAAGCGCTGCCGTGAGGAATCGCACCACGTCAGGAGGATACGTCCGCGGGCAGGCGACCACCTCACCGACTCAGCTGTATTTCGACAGCGCTCCGTGAACCAGGCGCTCCATCGCCGGCAGCCCGTGACCGGCACCCAGACCACGCAACACCGCGGCCTCCTCCGAGCGGTGATCGAGCACGTCGGCCACGACGCGGCACACCGCCGGATCGTCAGCCCGCTCGGCCAGCTGGCGCAGCACACTCATCAGGGCCTCGTGGCTGGCGAGCAGGCCCTCCATCACCGATCCCGGAGCATCGGGATCCGGGGCGCCACCGTCGAAGCCCGCCGGGAGCGCCGCCCCGGCGGCCACCGCGATCGAGGCCAGCCGGGACAGGTCCCGCACGTCTCGCTCGATGAGGGAGGTCCACTGGCGCACGTCTCGTTGCTCGATGGCCATCGCGCCGATGGTCCGCAGCAGATCCTCCGCCTGCAGCGTCACCGCCGACCGCAGCAACTGACGCATGACCCCGCCGGTCACCCGGGGGCCGGGACCGCGGGGTGGCACCTGGGACGCGGACGGCCGGGCGGGCGGTTCGGTGTCTGCAGTCGGGGTCGACACCACCATGGTGAGTCTGTCCTTCGCTGTCGTGGCCCCCGTGAACGCCGCTCACAGTAGTGGTCAGATGACACAGTGTCATCGAGGCGCGACGGGTCTCGATGAGTGGCCGGCAGGTGATTACCCGCGAGGTCGGCGGGGAATGGTGAGGACGTAGGTTCCTCGTCCGGCCCCGGGAGATGCCCGTGTCACCGTCACGTACCCGTCGCCGCGCCAGCCCCGCATGGGAGGGGCGGCGTGTGCTGCGCGTCGCCACCCTGCCCGGCCGCAGCCTCTACGCCCGGCACCTGTCCCATCCCGAGGGCATCGACGGCATCCACCGCACGACCGTGTCCATGCTCGGGACGGCGCCGCGCGACGGCTCCTTCGATGTCACCTGGCTGCTGAATCACCTGGACGAGATCGACATCGTGCACGTCCTCGGGCTGCCGCCCAGTGCCGGCCCGGAATCCGTCGCCGCCACCCGGGCCGCGATCGACGCCGTCCGCCGGTCGGGCACCCCGCTGGTCGTCACGGCCTATCACCTGACCGATCCGGCCGGCCACGACGACGACACGTTCAGCCGTCGACTCGCCGAGCTGCTCGCCCGGGCGGACGCCGTGCTCACCCTCACCGACTCGGCCGCCGACGAGATCGCGCGCCGGTGGAACCTGGCATCCACCGTGCTGCCGCACCCCCATGCGGTGGACTTCGTCCGGATGCGCTCGCCGCGATCGGTGCGTCGTCGCGGGCTGGTCGTCGGCACCCACCTCGGGTCGCTGCGGCTGCCGGTCGACCCGGTGGTGTTCGTCGACGCCCTGGCGCGCGCCGTGGCGGCCACGCCGGGCGCCCATCTGCGGGTGCACGTCAACGAGTCGGTGACCGATGCCGGGGCGACCGCCTTCGCACCGCACGCCATGCGGGCCATCGCCGCCCTGGTGCAGTCCGTCGACGGTTCACTGCTGGTGCACCGGCCGTTGACCGAGGCCCGGCTGTGGGATCACCTGTCGGCCCTGGACGTCTCGGTGGTGCCGGGCGTGCACGGCTCGCACTCGGTCTGGCCCGAGGCGTGCGCCGACCTGGGCACCCAGGCGGTGCTGCCGTCGTCCTCGCATGCCAGGCGGCAACGTCCGGCAACCCTCGGCTACACCCCGGGAGAGGACGTCGATCAGGTCGCCGAGTCCCTCACCAGGGCGCTGCGGCTGGTGGGTGAGTCGGACGGCGTACACCGCAGCGACCCGACGGCTCGATGGAACGAGCGCGTCTCGCTGTGCGAACGGCATCGCTCGATCTACGACGCGTTGCTGGGCAGCGCCTGAGACCGGGCACCGATCACCTGAGCGACACCTGATCACCCACGGGTGGTGATCAGTACATCCGCAACGTGATGTCGAGCGCCGGCGCCTCCTGCACCAGGGCGTCCACGTAGACGTGGTCCACCCCGGCGCGGGCGACGTGCGGCGCCTGGGCGAGCCGGTAGCCCCCCGAGCAGGCCACCTCGACTCGTTCCGGGGTGGCGGCGCGGATCTGATTGACCATCGAGGGCAACTGATCGAGCGCCGACTGTTCGCAGACGACGAACCGGGCCCCGGCGTGCACCGCCTCCACCCCCTGCAACGGGGTCTGCACGTCCACCTGCACCAGCGCGCCCGGCAACCGGCGCCGGACGGCGTCCAGCGCCCCGGCAACCGAGCCGGCGGCCGCCGCATGGGCCACCGTGACGTGAGCGGCGTCGTAGAGTCCGGCCCGGCCGTTCGTGCCGCCGCCGCACCGCACGGCGTAGCGCTCCAGCGGGCGCAGCCCCGGCGTGGTGCACCGGGTGTCGAGCAGCCGGGTACCGGTGCCCGACAGCGCCGCCACCCAGGCCGCCGCGTGGGTGGCCACTCCCGACAGGTGGCGCACCAGGTTCAGCGCGGTGCGCTCGGCCACCAGCAGCACCCGGGTCGGTCCGCGCAGGTCGGCCAGCACGTCGCCGGCCTGCACCCAGGCCCCGTCGTGTACCCGCAGGTCGGCCGTGGGCACCGGCAGGTCCAGCCGGGCCGCGGCCTCGGCCAGCACGACCGGCCACAGCAGCAGCCCGGCGGCCACGCCGTCCTGGCCGGCCACCACCTCGGCCCGCCGGTCGTCGTCCACCGGCACCGTGGCCGCGGTGGTCACGTCGACCCACCCGGGGCCGAGATCCTCCGCCAGGGCCCGCACCACCAGGTCGCGCACCCAGTGCGGCTCGAGCCCGGCCGCCGCCAGGGCGTCCCGGGTTCCTGCCTGCCACGGTGCGCGGGGGCCGTCCGCGCGGTGTCGACTCATGCTCGAATGCTCCACCCTGCCAGGTATCTCTGTGTGACCCCCACTTGACGGAAGGTACTCGGTTTGGGGGAGCCCCACGGTGTGCGTCCGTCAGAACGGGCCGCGTGTCGTGCTCCGGGCGCGATCAGCTCGCCGACAGCGGCGGGAAACTGATGAGCATCGGCCCGGTCGGCTCCTGCCCCACGAGCACCGGCACGTTGTCGATCAACCGGGTGGTGCCCACCCGCGCCGCCACCGCCAGCAACGCCTCACCCCGGTACCACTCGGGCACGTCCTTGAGCGTCTCCGGGTGCACCAGCACCAGATAGTCGACGATGCACAGCGGCTCGCGCACCAGCACCGCGCGGGCCGCCCGCCGGACGGCGCTGGCCCCCTCGGGCGCGGCGGCCTCACCGGCCTGCAGCGCTCGTGGCAGGGTCAGCGCCACCTCCCGGTCGAGGGTGTTCAGGTAGGCGTTGCGGCTGCTCATCGCCAGGCCGTCGGGCTCGCGCACCGTGGGCACCGCGACGATCTCGCACCGGAAGTCCAGGTCGCGCGCCATCCGCCGGATCAGCAGCAGCTGCTGCGCGTCCTTCTGGCCGAACAGGGCCAGCTGCGGGCGGGACAGGTGCAACAACTTCGCGACCACGGTGAGCACGCCGTCGAAGTGCCCGGGCCGGCTGTGGCCCTCGAGCACCTCACCGAGCTGCCCGGCCGAGACCCGCACCCCCGGGTCGCCGTCCTGGTAGATCACATCCGGCCCGGGGGCGAAGACCAGATCGACGCCCTCTCGGGTACACAGCTCGAGGTCGGCGTCGAAGGTGCGCGGGTACTTGGCAAGATCCTCTCTCGGCCCGAACTGCAACGGGTTCAAGAAGATGGTCGCCACGACGTGGTCGGCGCTCTGCCGGGCCTGGCGCATGAGCGTGGCATGGCCCTCGTGCAGCGCGCCCATGGTCATCACCACGGCGACGGTGCCACCGAAACGGTCGCGCGCGGCGTCCAGTTCGGCGCGGGTTCGGGCAACAACGGGTGCGGCGTCCACGAGGCTCCCTCCGGGCCCTGGGTCGCGCACCACGGCGTGCGCCGCCACACAGAACCGGGCGATCACGTTACCGGGTCATTCCCGGCGCTTCAGCCGTCCGGCCTCGGTCAATGCCCGAGTCAGCAGCCACTCGAGGTGAGCGTTGGTGCTGCGCAGTTCCTCCCCCGCCCACCGCGCCAGGGCGTCGTGCACCTCCGGATCGAGGCGCAGCACCATGGCCTTGCGCTCCCGACCGCGGCGGGCGGGCTCGGGACCGCTCACGCGTACAGGGTGCCCGTGTTCACCACCGGCGACACCCGGGAGTCCCCGCAGAGCACCACCAACAGGTTCGAGACCATCGACGCGCGGCGTTCCTCGTCGAGCTCGACCACGCCCTGCCGGCTGAGTTCGGCCAGCGCCATCTGCACCATGCCCACCGCGCCTTCGACGATCGTGGAGCGGGCGGAGACCACGGCGGCGGCCTGCTGGCGCTGCAACATCGCCTGCGCGATCTCGGGCGCGTACGCCAGGTGGGAGATGCGCACCTCGAGGATCTGGACGCCGGCGGCCACCACCCGCTCGGCGACCTCGCGGGCCAACTCGGAGGAGATCACGTCGGTGGACCCGCGCAGCGACTCGCTGCCCTCGGCGCCGTCGTAGGGGTAGGACCGCGCCACGTGCCGGACGGCGGCCTCGGCCTGCACCTGGACGAAGCCCATGGTGTTCTCGACAGCGAAGGTCGACTTGGCGGTGTCGGCCACCTGCCAGACCACGATCGCGGCGATCTCGACCGGGTTACCGGCGGCGTCGTTGACCTTCAACCGCGGCGTGTCGAAGTTGTTGACCCGCACCGTGACGGTGCGGCGCGACGTCCAGGGCAGCAGGGTCACCAGCCCCGTGGTGCGCGCCGTCCCGACATAGCGCCCGAAGAGTTGGACGACGCGGGTCTGGCCCGGCTGGATCACCGTGGTCGCCGCCACCAGCGAGACCGCGGCGATCAGGCAGAGCACGGCGAGCACGATCAGGCCGATCTCGGTGGCGCCGATGCTGCCCGCCAGCCCGACCTTGTCCAGGGTCGTCCCGCTCCGGCTCGCAGCCTGCTGCAGCGAGGTCGCGCCGAGGCCGCCCAGGACGAGCGCGATCAGCAGGCCGAGGAATCCGTTGACGTGCCGGGCCCGGCGCTCGCGGATGTCGACGGCGCCGACCAGCGGCGGGGTGGGGACAGATGTGTCGTTCATGGCTCCTCCAGGAGCTCACCGGGGTGCCCAACGCACCGAGATGCCAAAGTGATATCACTTTGACATCGGGCGCGCCAGTGCCGATCGGTGACGTGAGCCGCTCGTCGTCCGGGGCGCCGTCCGGGGCGTCGTGCGGGGCGTCGTCAGGGCGACTCGGGGGGCTGCGCCAGCGCGGTCAGCAGCGCCTCGGCCCGTTCGGGACTCAACCGTCCCGAGACCAGCGCCCGTTCCGCGGTGGCCCGCGCCATCGCGCGATACAGCGGCAGCACCGCGGGCGCACCGCCGGCGGCCTCGGCCACCGCATCGGCGGCGGTCAGCGCCTGAACGTGCGCTGCCACGGTTCCGGCGTCCCCGCGGGCCACCGGGCCGGTCAGCGCGCCGTCCCCGGCCCGCAACGCGTTGTCCAGCGCGGCCGACAGCAGCGGGGCCAGCACCCGGTCGGCAGGCTCGATTCCCGCGCCCCGCAACAGGTCCAGCGCCTGGGCGACCAGGGTGACCAGGTGGTTCGCGCCGTGGGCCAGCGCCGCGTGATAGAGCGGACGGGCCTCCTCGGCGACCACCACCGGCTCGGCACCCATCTCGACCACCAGCGCCTGGGCGATCGGCAGCACCGGGTTGGGGGCCGTCACCCCGAAACAGCAGTCGACCAATCGGGACAGATCCAGGCTGGTGCCGGTGAAGGTCATCGCCGGGTGCAGGGCCAGCGGGATCGCGCCCCGGCCGGCGGCCGCGTGCAGCACCCGCCAGCCGAACCGACCGGAGGTGTGGACGAGGAGCTGGCCCGGCTGCCAGATGCCCGCCGTCGCCAAGCCCGCGACCAGGTCGGACAGCGCGTCGTCCGGCACGGTGAGCAGCACCAACTCGGCGCGCTCGATCACATCGGGCACCGGCAGCACCGGCACCCCCGGCAACATGACCTCGGCCCGCTCCCGGCTGGCGGCGGACACCGCCGAGACCCCGACCACGGCATGTCCGGCCGCCCGCAGCGCGCTGCCGAGAACAGCACCCACCCGACCCGCCCCGACCACGCCGACACCGAGTCGCCCCGGGCGTTCGGAGGGGTCGGGCGCGGACGTGCTGAATGTCGGGTCGGTCACGATGTGCTCACGGTCTGGCCCCCAGGGTGGCCGATGGCTCCGATGTCACGAGCAGTGACGTTAGCCTGACGAACGTGGGACGTCATGACCGGATCGCCCAGCTCGCGGACCTGCGCCGGCCCGTGGGCGATGCCGCGCGTGACCTGCTGGAGGTGGCCGATCTGGCCACCGGGTACGGCCGCACCTTGCGCGCCATGATCGCCGAGGCCGAGGCCGCGGGCTGTCCGGTGCGGTTCCACGCCGTCGACACCTCCTCCGACCTGGACGACGACCTGCTCGGCGACGAGCGGGTGCGCTCGCTGATCGCCGATCTGGACGAGCCGCTGCCGTTCGCCGAGGCCAGCCTCGACCGGGTGGTGTCGGTGAACGTGGCCGAGCACGTGGCCGATGCGCTGGTGCACGTCGAGGACTGCTATCGGGTACTGCGACCCGGGGGGCTGCTGGTGTTGGCCCACAGCGACTGGGACACCACGCTGTTCGCCAGTGACGACGATGCGCTGACCCGATTGCTGGTCGACCGGTTCGTCTCCAGCGTGCCGCAGTGGGCCGAGCGGGCCGACGGGTTCATGGGCCGCAAACTGCTCGGCCTGGCCCGAGCCACCCCCTTCGAGATCGAGACCATCGAGACCTGGGCCGACACCCACCGCCGCTTCGACGAGCACTCCGTCGGGTGGAAGGTCGCCCGCGGCGTCCTGGCGGCTGCGGCGGACGACGCCCAACTCGCCGCCAAGGCCGCGGCCTGGGTCGCCGGTCTGCGCAAACTCGCCGACGACGGACGGTTCCTGTTCACCGTCACCGACGTCGCGCTGGTGTTGCGCCGTCCAGCCTGATCTCCGTCCCCACCCCGCGTCCCCGGGCTCGCCCGCGTCGTCCCCCAGCCGCCCGCGTCGACCCGAGCCCGCCCCGCGGCGTCCCGAGCCGGCACGCGTCGTCCCGAGCCTGCACGCGTCGTCCCGAGCCGGCACGCGTCGTCCCCTCCGGCCCCTCCCAACGCAACCCTCGTCCGACCATGATCACCGTGGGATCGCAGTCTCCACCGGCTGACCCGGAGCAAACCGCGAGGTAACGGTGATCATGGTGAGGTGGTGGCGCGAGCGGGACCCCCTCACAACTCAACCCTTGCCCGACCATGATCGCCGTTGGATCGCAGTCTCCACCGGCTGACCCGGAGCAGAGTGCGATCCCATGGCGATCATGGACGAACTACGTCCCGATTCCGTCGGCATCCGCCCCTGCTTCACCATTTGCCTTGAAAATCAAATGTGTAGCGTTCGATTTACACGGTATTCTCGGTCCATGATTGCTCGCAGCGCCGACCTGGCACGGGTCCGCACAGCCTTGAGTCGCTCGCCTGTGGTGCTGTTGGTAGGCCCTCGCCAGGCAGGCAAGTCGACCTTGGCGCGCGTGGCCGCAGGCGACGAGCCTGCCAGCGTCTTCGACCTCGAGAACCCGAGTCACGCCGCGCGTCTCAGCGACCCGATGCTGGCGCTCGAGGCCCTCCAGGGGCTGGTGGTGATCGACGAGGCGCAGCACGCCCCCGACCTGTTTCCCATCCTGCGCGTTCTGGCCGACCGCCACCCCAGACCGGCGAGGTTCCTGGTTCTCGGCAGTGCCTCACCCGAACTGGTCGGCCTCGGCGCAGAATCCCTCGCCGGCCGCGTCGAGATCATCGAACTGTCAGGCCTGCGCCTCGGTGACGTCGGCACCGGTCAGGCGAACCGGCTCTGGCTGCAGGGCAGCCTTCCGCCGGCCTTCACCGCAGACCTGGACGACTCGCTCGCCTGGCGCACCAACTACATCGCCACCTTTCTCGAGCGTGATCTCGCCCAGCTGGGCTTCCGGCTGCCCGCCAGTCACGTGCGCCGTTTCTGGACGATGCTCGCGCACTACCACGCGCAAACCTGGAACGGCTCCGAGCTGGCGCGCGCGCTGGGGGTCTCACAACCCACGACCCGGCGATATCTGGACGCATTGACCGATGCGCTCGTCGTCCGGCAACTCCCGCCCTGGTACGCGAACGTCGGCAAGCGGGTGGTGCGATCCCCCAAGGTGTACATCCGCGACTCGGGCATCGCTCACGCCCTGCTGGGGCTCGACTCGATGGATTCCCTCCTGGCCCACCCCAAGGTCGGGGCGAGCTGGGAGGGCTTCGTGGTCGAGCAGATCGCCCAGCTGATCGGCCCCACGCCACTCCATTTCTGGGGAACGCAATCGGGAGCCGAGCTGGACCTGTTCTTCACCCGGGGCGGACGGAACATCGGCGTCGAGGTGAAGCGGACCAGTTCCCCGCGGGTCACTCCGTCGATGCGCAATGCACTCGAGGATCTCGACCTCGATCGGATCATCGTGGTTCACCCGGGGCGAGAACGGTTTCCGCTGGCGCCGTCCATCGAGGCCTTGCCCCTGTCGGACCTGGCAGCGATCGCCGACGTCTGATGCAGCAACCCCTCCCGCGCCATGATCACCGTTGGATCGCGGTTTGCTCCGGCTCACCCGGAGCAGAGTGCGATCTCACGGTGATCATGGTGAGGTGGGGACATGAGTGGGAACGTGCCCGACGACGCCGGCCCGGAGAGCGTCGAGGAGTGGTTCGCCCGGGTCGAGGCGGCCTTGGACGACTAGCGCACGCTCGCGGCGTCCCCGCCGGAGGGCACGGCGCGCTGGGGTGCGTTCCCGTTCCAGGTCGCGGACGACGCCCGCACCCGTCGGGTGCAGCCCCGCCCATGATCACCGTGAGATCGGGGTCTGCTCCGGGTAAAGCGGAGGAAACTGCGATCTGACGGTGATCACGGGCCGAGTGGGGCACGTGGTCAGGCAGTGCCCTCGGTGAGCCGGGTGCGCGAGGTGGTGAGGTCGGCCAGCACGTCCGGCAGCGGGTCGATGCCGATCCCCGGGCCGGTGGGCACGTCGATCGTGCCGCCGTCCAGCTCGAACGGCGTCGTGACGTCGCGCGCGTAGTACCGCCGGGACGCCGAGGTGTCACCCGGCAGGGTGAACCCCGGCAACGCCGCCAGCGCCAGGTTGGCCGCCCGCCCGATGCCCGTCTCGAGCATGCCGCCGCACCACACCGGGATCCCCGCCGCGGCGCACACGTCGTGGATCCGCCGGGCCTCGAGATAGCCCCCGACCCGGCCCGGCTTGATGTTGACGATGTGGCAGGCCCCCAGCGCGATCGCGTCGGCCGCCGCCCGCGCCGAGACGATCGACTCGTCCAGGCAGACCGGGGTGCGGATCGCCCGGGCCAGCGCGGCGTGACCGACCACGTCCTCCTCGTCCAGCGGCTGCTCGATCAGCAGCAGGTCGAACGGGTCCAGCCGGGCCAGGTGCGCGGCATCGCTGCGGTGGTAGGCGGTGTTGGCGTCGACCTGTAACAGGATGTCGCCGAAACGTTCCCGGACGGCGCGCACCGGCTCGACGTCCCAGCCCGGTTCGATCTTCAGCTTGATCCGCACGTATCCCTCGGCCAGGTAGCCCTCGACCGCGTCCAGCAGTTCCGGGATCGAGTCCATGATCCCGACCGAGACCCCGCAGGGCACCGCGGCCCGGGTCGCCCCCAGGTGACGCGCCAGCGGCACCCCGGCGCCGCGCAGCCAGCCGTCGAGGATCACGGTCTCGAGGGCGGCCTTGGCCATCCGGTGTCCCTTGACCCGCGCCAGGGCCGGGGCCACCGCATCCGGGTGCAGGTCGTCGATCGCGGCGACCATGGGCACCAGGTAGCGGCGCAGCACCTCGACGCTGCCCGCGACGTACTCACTGCTGTAGTAGGGGTTGTTGTCGCTGACGCACTCGGCCCAGCCCTCGACTTCGCGCCCGTCGGGCAGCCGCAGCTCGGCCCGCAGCAGCAACACGTCCCGCGCGGTCTCGGTGCCGAACGAGGTCCGGAACGGCGACACCAGCGGCATCGCGATCCGAATGCCCTCCACACCAATGAGTTTCATCGTTCCTCCTGAGTCGCTCGCACCAGCACGTAGTACCCGTCCCGGGTGATCCCACTGATCTGCATCCCGCCCGCCAGCGCATCGGTCAGCGCCTGCCGGACGACGTGGCGCCAGCCGAGCGCGGCGTCCAGGTCGGTGCGTCGCAAGGCCTCGACGTCCGCGGGTATCGCCACCAGGGCGCCGGGCGACACCGGAGAAGGCTGCCCCACCAGGCTCGGTGAACCGTCGCCCGCGAGTTCGACCAGATCGACGAATCCGTTGCGCCGCAACGCCGCTGCATCCAGCAGGTCGACGGGTGGGCCGTCCGGCCGGTCCAGCGCGGCACACACCTCGGCCGAGGCCAGCTGCCAGTGCAGGTAGAGCCGGTCCGAGGCGTCACCGGCGTTGATCGCGTCCGGCATGGCGCCGTAGAAGTCGACCAGGTAGCGCACCGGCCGCGCCGCGAGCTTGCCCAGGTTGAACCAGGCATTGCGCCGGATCAGCGGGTCGAAGGTCCAGCTCACCACCTCGATGCCCCGCTCCAGCGCCCAGGCGCGCTGGTGCAGCTTCAGGGCGTACCCGACGGCTCGACCGAGACCGGCAGGCAGCACCCCGGTGATGTGGCTGTGCAACGCGGTACCCGCCGGGGCGGCGAACAGGCCGAGGCTGGCCGCGATCACCTCACCCGCGCCCTCGGCCCCGGTCGCGTCCGGCTCGCACGCCAGCGACAGGTACTGCCCGGTCAAGGCGTACATCCGCAGGATCTCGTCCGGCATGACCGAGGCGCCGCCGGTGTCCCAGATCGCATCGAAGACCCGCTCGACGGCACCGGTGCCTCGCTGCGCATCGGTGCCCTCGACCTCGACCACCACCACCCCGGCAGCCGCCGCGGCCCGGCTCGCGGCACGCCGTGCCGCCTCCAGAACGCTCATGAGCCCTCCTGACCCAGCTGTCCCGCCGCTCGTGCCCGTCGAGGCCTGTCGTTCTCGACCGGTCGTTCTCGCCCTGTCGTTCTCGCCTGGCCGCCGCGATGTCACCCTGGGGGAGTGATGCCCTGGGACGCCGCGTGGTCCGCCGCACTCTACGGTCCGCACGGCTTCTACCGTCGACCCGAGGGACCGGCCGGGCACTTCCGCACCGCCGGTCACGCCGGCGGGCAGGTGCTGGCCGGCGCGCTGCTGCGCCTGGCCGCCGAGCACGGCGCCACCGCCATCGTCGACGTCGGCGCCGGCCGCGGCGAGCTGCTGACCGCGCTGGCGCACCCGACCCCCGACGGGCCGTCCCTGCCCCGGCTGCACGGCGTGGACGTGGTCGATCGACCCGGCGCCCTGCCGGCGAGCGTGTCCTGGTCCTGCGGCCTCGACGCCACCGACGAGGCCGTCTTCGAGGGTGCCCTGGTGGTGGCGTGGGAGGTGCTCGACGTGATCGCCTGCCCGGTGCTGCAGTGCACGGACGGCGCGCTGCGCGTCGTCCTGGTCGAGGCCGACGGCACCGAACGGCTCGGCGAGCCGGCCGGTCGCGCCGAGCAGGAGTGGTGCCGGCGCTGGTGGCCGGTGGGCGAGGGTGAGCGCGCCGAGTCCGGTACCACTCGGGACGCCTGGTGGGCGGGACTGGTGACCCGCGCATCGACCGCCGGCGCGGTGGCGTTGCTGGCCGTCGACTATGCCCACCACCGCGCCGACCGTCCGCCCGGGGGCAGCCTGGTCGGCTACCGCGCCGGCCGGCTGGTGCCACCGATCCCCGACGGCTCCTGCGATCTCACGGCGCACGTGGCGCTGGACGCCGTGGCCGCTGCCGGCGAGCGGGCGGGGGCGCGCACCGTCGAGCTGACCGATCAGCGGACGGCGCTGCGCCGGCTCGGCGTCCGGGGCCGGCTGCGCGAGGGCGAGCCGTGGTCGGCGAGCGCGCTGGCCCGGGTGGCCACGGAGGCCGAGTTGATCGACGCCGGCGGTCTGGGTGGCTTCGGGTGGCTGGTGCAGCGCCCGGGAAGCGGGTATGGCGTGACGTGAGGCTCACGTGCCCGAGGACGTTGGCCCCCTGACCCGCCGTGCGCCGACCGTGAACATGGTGGTCGGACCGATGTCCACAGGCGGTCAACAGGTGGGAGGACGCAGGGGTATGGACGTCTACGCGGTGCTCAAGAACATGACCACCGAGATTCTCGACGCGGCCGAGCACACGCTGCGCACGGCACACTTTGCGCACTACGAATCCTGGGGGGACCAGCTCACCCGGGCCAGCCTGGGCGACCTGTACGAGCACATCATGATCTCGTTGCACCACCGCGACCTGGCGCACATCATCCGGCACTGCGAAGGCCTTGCGGCCGAACGCTTCAACGCCGGCTTCGACCTGATCGAGGTGCAGACCACCTTCAATGCCCTGGAGCAGACCATGTGGCAGCGCTGGGTGGACACCGCCCCGGCCGACGAGGTGGCCCAGGGCGTCGGCATGCTGAGTTCGGTGCTCGGCGCCGGCAAGGACGCCGCCGCGCGCACCTACGTCCAGTTGGCCACCCATCGCCACGCCCCGGCCATCGACGTGAACGCCCTCGCCGAGGGAACGGTCTGATCGCCCGAACGACCCGTCCGAACTCACCGGTCGAGCCGTCACCGGTCGATCAGGGACGCCGCATCCAGCGTTCCGGCCCGGCGGCGGCGCGTGCCTGGCGCGCCCGCTCGGCCTGATCCGAGAGCAGTTGCGCCGCAACGTCTTCAGCCAGGTGCTCGACCACCGGAGTGATCGGCCCGGGCGTGGAGTGCAGTGCGAACGAGGCCAGCCCCCACCGCCGCTGCAACGGCCCCTGGGTCACGCCGAGGCTCTGGGTACGGGCGTGGGGCACCACCACCAGGGAGCGCGTGAGCACCCCTCGCCGGATCAGCAGCGCCGTCCGGGTCGCCCGGAACCCGTTGCGTCGCCACGAGATCCAGTCGAGCCGGCGCGCCGTCCTGGGCGAGGTGACGAAGCCGTGCCCCGGCCCGCGGCCCACCAGGGCGGCCTCCAGCAGGTCGTGCGGATGCTCGTCCGGGTCCGCGCCGAGGTCCGGCAGGACGAACGCCAACACGCCGATCGCCTCCTGCCGAGTGCCGACCGGCAGCAGCAGGGTCTCGGTCTTGCCCTGGGAGGCGTCCCCACCACCGCCGTACCCGGCGACATTGACCTCGACCTGCCACCAGGCCGGTCGCCGCCACAACAACGGCTGGTTCAGCCGTACCGCCTGTACCCGGCCCGGCGGCACCGTCTGGGTCCGGGACTCGAGCAAGCCGTGGCGCAGCCGCAAGCCGTCCGGCGAGATCGCCGCCCGGAAGCCGAAGCCACGGCTGAACCGTGACCACAGCCCACCGCCCAGACCGAGCGCGGCGGGGAGCAGGGCGGCGAACGGCGCGACCTCGCCGGTGGCCAGACTCACCGTGATCAGCACGATCGCACTGATCACCAGCACGACCGTGGCCGAGGACAGCGCGATCGAGCCGAGCAACCGGGTCGGGGACACCTCGAGCCAGTGGTGCTCCGGGGCCTCGGGAGCCTCGGACACCCCGGTCACGGCGTAGTCCAGCCCCGCAGCGGAGGCCAGCAGGTGGTTGCGCACGGCCCGGGCGCGCGCCTCGCTCAGATACGACAGTTCGATCGCGGAGTGCCCGGCCCCGGCCACCTCGACGGTGAGTTTGGCCAGACCGAAGATCCGGGCCAGCAACGGCTGGACGACGTCCACCGCCTGCAGCCGGTCGAGCTGGGCCAGCCGGTGCTGGCGGAACACCACACCCCGGCGCAGTTCGAGCGCATCGGCGGTCACCCGGTACCGGGTCATCCGCCACGAGAGCACCATCAGGCCGATGACAGCGACCAGCACCACCACCAGCACCCCGCCGCCGGCCAGCCACACCCCCAGCGAGACGTCGCGCCCGGGCAGCGGGATTCCCGATCCCGCCTCGGCGCCACGGTCGTTGCGCAACCAGCTCTCCCCCAGGTCCCGGGCGACGAAGAAGCCGACGATGGCCACGGCCTGCCAGGAACGGATCAGCGGGGTCAGCGGGTGAACCCGCTTCCACGACCCATCGGCGAACCCCGCCGACACCGTCTCCGGCACGACCCCGGGTGACGGCTGGGGCAACGGTTGGGGCATCGGCGGGGGCAGCGACTCGCTCACAACCCCGCCAGCTGAGCCTGTCCGCGTTCGGTGAGTCGATCCCGCAGCCGGGCCGCCTCGGCCGCCTCGAGCCCGGGGATCTGGGAGTCGGTACCCGCCGAGGCGGTGTGCAACTGCACCGAGGCCAGCCCGAACATCCGGGCGAGCGGTCCCTCGTCGACGTCCACGTACTGCAGCCGGCCGTAGGGCACCACCACCAGCCGCCGCCAGATCCGCCCGGCACGTACCAGCAGGTCCTCGTCGCGCTCGGCGTAGGCCCAGGCGCTCACCTGCCGGCCGATCAGCCACCACCCCCAGCACAGGCCGATCAGCGGCAGCGCCACCAGTGCGCCCACCCACCACAGCCCGAGCCAGAGCCCCACCACCAGCGGCGGCAGCGCCGCCACCAGGCACATGATGCCCAGCACGATCCGGCGCACGGTGGCCAGCTTGGGCGAGACCGGACGCCACTGGACGTCGGCCACGTCGAACGGGTCGGAACCAGCCATACGGGCAGGATCCCACAGGGGCGTGGCAGACTCGCGGCGTGAGCTCGGCGCGCGAACTCGAGGTGGGCCTGGGAGCCGGTTCGCTGGCGACGGCCGACATGGTGCTCAACATCGGCCCCCAGCACCCGGCCACCCACGGGGTGCTGCGCTTGCGCATCGTGCTGGACGGCGAGCGCATCACCGCCGCCGAACCGATGGTCGGGTACATGCACCGCGGCGCCGAGAAGCTGTTCGAGGTGCGCGACTACCGCCAGATCATCGTGCTGGCCAATCGCCACGACTGGTTGAGCGCCTTCGCGAACGAACTGGGCGTGGTGCTGGCCACCGAGCAGATGCTCGGCATGGAGGTACCGGTGCGCGCGGTCTGGGCGCGCACCCTGCTGGCCGAGCTGAACCGGGTCCTCAGCCACCTGGTGTTCCTGGGTTCCTACCCGCTCGAGCTCGGCGCCATCACCCCGGTCTTCTACTCCTTCCGCGAGCGCGAGGAGCTGCAGGCCGTCATGGAGGAGATCTCCGGCGGCCGGATGCACTACATGTTCAACCGCGTCGGGGGCCTCAAGGAGGACCTGCCGGCGGGGTGGCTCGGCCGGGTCGGCGCGGCCATCGCCGCCGTCCGCTCACGCCTGCCCGACCTCGAGAACCTGTTGCTGGGCAACGAGATCCTGCGCGGGCGGACCCGAGGCGTCGGCGTCCTGCCGCGCGAGCTGGCCGCCGCCTACGGCGTCAGCGGGCCGATCGGGCGGGCCAGCGGCCTGGACGTCGACCTGCGCCGCGACGACCCCTACCTGGCCTATGGCGAACTGTTCGCCCCCGGGGGGCCGGGGCGGGTGGTCACCCGCACCGCCGGGGACAGCCTGGCCCGGCTCGAGGTGCTGGTCGAGCAGGTCCACGTCAGCCTCGACCTGGCCCAGGCCGGCCTGGACACCCTGGCCGCACTGCCCCGCGGGCCGATCAACGTCAAGCTGCCCAAGGTGCTCAAGGTGCCCGAGGGCCACATCTACCGCTGGACCGAGAACCCGTTGGGCATCAACGGGTACTACCTGGTCTCCAAGGGCGAGAAGACGCCGTGGCGGCTGAAGCTGCGGTCGGCGTCCTTCAACAACGTGCAGGTGCTCTCGCAACTGCTGCCGGGCACCCTGGTCGCCGACATGGTCTCGATCATGGGCTCGATGTTCTTCGTGGTGGGCGACGTCGACAAGTGAGCCCAGGGCTCACCTGTCGCGCGACCGCGGCGGGAGGCGTCAGGACGCCGTGCGCGCGGCGTCGTCCGGCACGAACGCCCCGGGGGTGAAGAACGGGGACGGCGGTACCCCGGGACGCATCGCCCGCGAGGCCGCGCGAGCGCCCTCCGCCAGCTGCCGCATCGCGTTCTGGTCGACCACGACCGACCGCTCGCCGGCCCCGTCGTGCCCGCGGGGCGCCGGCTCGAACAGGCTGGCCGGGCGCCGCTCGGGCCGCTCCAGGGTGAGGACGAAGTCATCCTCGGCGGCCGCGGTGCTGATCGAGGCGTAGACCAAGGCCTCCACCTGCTCGGCGGCCAGGTTCGCGGTGGCGGGCTGACGCTCGGGCACGGTACGCAGGTCGACCACCGGCGCGGCGGCCAGGTCATCGGCCAGGGCGGCGCCGATCAGCGCCAGGTCGGCCAGGGCATCGAAGGACGGGTGTGCGGCGCGCGGTCCGGCGGGGGCGAGTCGCTGCTCGTCCTCCGGGCGGGCGACGGCGTGACGGCCGTGGCCCGCGTGGCGGCCGGCCCCGGCGCGCGAGCCGCCGTGGGCCTCGACCGACTCGGTCGGCCCCGGCTCCAGCACCGGCACCCCCGCGGTGGCGAGCACCGGGGCGCCCGGCCCCGGCGGCAGCACCGGCAGCGAGGGGTCGCGGGTCATCGAGATCTCGAGCCCGGTGATCGGCGTCGCCGGCGGGCGCTGCGCGGGCAGACCGAACAGGTTGAGCGGCCCGGCCCCGTCGGCCGACCGGGCCGGTACCGGCGTCCCGGGCAGGCCGGGAGCGCAGGACTGCAGCCCGCGGCGGTTCGCGGTCAGGATCGGCAACGACCGGGGCGTCGCCGGCGAGGCGGCGCGGTCGAAGGCGTCGACGATCGGCAACGGGCCGGTGGTCGGCGAGGGGGGCGGTGTGGGCCGCAACACGGACGGCGCGGCGTCCCGTTCGCGGTGCGCCTCGGCGACCGCGAGCTCGAGCTCCCGGATCCGGGCGCGCAACTGCGCCCGGTCGGTGCGCAGTCGCCGCCGGCCGGCTCGGGAGTTGGCCTGTTCCAGCGCCACCCCGATCGCACCCGAGGCGGCACCGGCCGCGGCCAGGTCCGCGCGATGCAGCGCGACGCCGGCTCCGCCGGCGCCGAGCGCGATCACGATCGCGGTCATGGGTGCTATCGACAGGGCGGCCTGCTTCGCATTCGGCGCCCAGCGCTGCCCGTCATCTCCCGAGGTGTGGCGTCCCTTCACGGCGACCAAACCTAGGCGGATCAGCCCAACACATCTGGTAACCGGGCCTCGACACACCGGCGTGTTCTGGCGAGGCCTTCTCGAGCCGTCCGACGGGCAGCGTTGCTGGTCACGACGAGGACGCCGATCGGCACCCGGTCAGTGGTGTCCGATTTGCGGCAACTCACCCTACGTGCCCGTGCGTGCAACACCCTTTTCACCAGTCACAACAGTCACACCGCCCTCGTCGGGGTGACGCGGCGTTGCCGCGGCCAACGAGCGATGCACCAGGGTCACCGCCAGCGCCCCCTCGCCGACCGCCGAGGCCACCCGGCGCACGGCCCCCGCACGAACGTCGCCGACGGCGAACACCCCGGGCCGCGAGGTCTCCAGCGCCGCGGGGGGCTGCTGCGCCGTCCAGCGAGGTTCCCCCTCCGGGAACGGCTGCCCGTCGGTCGGCACGTCGGCACCGGTCAGCACCGCTCCCCAGGGATCCAGGGCCACGGCACCGCGCAGCCAGTCGGTGCGCGGCACCGAGCCGATCAGCACGAACAGCACCCCCTCGACCTCCTCGCGCCGGCCGGTGTCGAGATCCTCGAGTTCGATCGCCTCGACGAATCCCTCACCTCGGCCCCCCACGATCTGCACCCGGGTCCGGACATCGATGTTCGGCAGCGAGTCGATCTCGCGCACCAGGTAGTCCGACATGGTCTCGGCCAACCCGGCCCGGCGCACCAGGATCGTCACCTGCCGGGCGTACCGGGCCAGGTGCACGGCGGCCTGGCCCGCGGAGTTGCCACCGCCCGCCACGAAGACCTGCCGCCCCCGCATCGCCTGGGCCTCGGCCACGGCGGCGCCGTAGAACACCCCACGGCCCTGGAGCGCCTCCAGGGCGGGTACGCCCAGCCGCCGGTACGTCACGCCGACCGCCAACACCACCGTGCGCGCGCGGGCGACCGTGCCGTCGGACAACCCGATCCGGTGCACCCCGTCGACGGTGTCGAGCGAGATCGCCGAGCGCATGAACAGGAAGCGCGCCCCGAAGGCCCAGGCCTGCTGATAGGCGGCGAAGGTCAACCGGCTGCCGCTCAACCCCGTCGGGAAGCCGAGGTAGTTGCGGATCAGCGAGCTGGTGCCCGCCTGGCCGCCGACCGCCTCGGCCTCGATCACGAGCGTGCGCAGCCCCTCGGAGGCGGCGTAGACCGCGGCCCCCAGGCCGGCCGGCCCCCCGCCGACGATCGCCAGATCGAACACCTCGTCCTCGGCCAGCGGGTCCATCAGGCCGAAGGCCTGGGCGATGTCGAGGCCCGTGGGCGCCGTGAGCACCGTCGGTTCGACGGTGAAACGCAGCTCGACCACGGGCAGTGCCGGCTCGACCAGCCCCATCGAGGCCAACGCGGCGTCCCCTTCGGGTTCGTCCGAGGCGATGAACGCCGCGGGAATGCGGTTGCGCGCGAACAGGTCTCGCAACTCCTGGGTTCGCGGCGACCACCGCGGTCCGATCACCCGGACCGCCTGGAACCCCTGCCCGGTGCGCGAGGACCACTCCTCGAGCACCTCGGTCACGCTGCGGTGGAACTCCTCGTCGCGGGTCGGCCCGGGGCGCATCACCCAGCGGTCCAGCCGGCCCAGGGTGATCGCCTCGAAGATCGGCCCGGTGGTGGACCAGTCGCCCCAGCGCACCACCGCGACCCGCAGCGCACCGCGATCCAGGGCTCCGGCCCGAGCGAGGACGTCGAGCCCGTCCGTGTCGGCACCGCCGTAGCCGATCATGATCATGGCGATCGGCGCCCGTCCGGTCAGATCACGCACCGCAGCGCTCGCCTCGCCCGGATCGGCCAGCATCAGCACCCGGTAGTCGCCGCCGTACCGACCGGACAGCGCCGCGCCGAGAGCGTCGCGGACGTGCGCCTCCCGGCTGGCGGCCAGGATCACCGGGCGGGGGTCGGGCGCGCCGTCCGCGGTCACGTCGCCCCCCGAACCCCGGACGACGCCTGCGCCGCCCGGATCGCCACCCGCCACCCGGCCACGCCGGTCAGGCCGATCCAGACCAACGCGATCACGTAGCCGATCAGCGCCGGGCCGCGGCGGGCGTCGTCCAGGAACATCGCCAGCGCGGTCAGTTCGAGCGCCGCGAAGGCGGTGTACCCGAGCGCGGCGGGGACCAGTAGCCGGGTCTCGGTGCGCACCGCCCACACGGCGGCCACCGCGAAGGCGATCACCCAGGCGCCGGTGATCCGGGCCATGAACGGCGTCAGCGCCCACGGCCACTGCCTCACCAGCGGGTCGAGGATCAGCACCAGCCCGGCGCCACAGAGCCCCAGCACCACGCCCTGGATCAGCAGCGAGACCCGGATGGGGATCGGTAGCCCGGCCGCCGGCCGCACGGCCTCGGCCCGGCCGTGACCCCACCTCGACCGGGCCATCAGGACGGCGAACATCGACGCCGGCACCACCACGTACACCACCACCCAGAACCACGCCGCCAGGCGGGGCAGCCCATCGGCCTTCAGGTGCAACCGGTCCCGGTGCAGCACGGTGGCCACCAGCGTGAACACGGTGAACACCCAGATCGTCAGCCACGGGCCGCCGGCGGCCGCCCAGCGACCGTCGCGCAACATCGAGATCACCAGGACGCAGCCCGCGCCGTAGCCTGCCCCGAGGTAGGCGGCCGCCAGCGGAGGCCGGATGGTCCAGGCGAAGACGCGGTCCGTGGCCTCGGCACCCACCCACAACGCGACCACCGCGAGCGCGGTGAGGATCCCGAAACCGATCAGCAGCGCGGTGACGATCGCCCCCAGGTCGCGCCGCACGGGCCGCCGAGGCATCGTCATCGAGACCTCACCCATGCCGAAACCCCCCTCCACCTCTCATTCCGCACATAGGTGATGAATGGCTCAGAGTAGGGGTACCTCTTCGACGGGGCGCGCGCACATGTCCCCCTCGCCCGGCTCCCCCCACGCGACAGGAGGCGACGCATGATCACCGATCCGGCGCCGATCACCGCCGAGCCCGCCCGCGGCCCGGGCATCGAGACCTGGGACCAACGGGTGCGCGTGTTCGTCTCCTCCACCCTCGAGGAGCTCGCCGCCGAGCGGGCCGCCGTCCGGGCAGCGATCACGCAGCTGCACCTGACGCCGGTGATGTTCGACCTGGGCGCCCGGGCCCACCCGCCGCGCGACCTCTACCTGGCCTATCTGGAGCGCAGCGATGTCTTCATCGGCATCTACGGCGAGCGTTATGGCTGGATCGCCCCCGGCAACACCATCTCGGGGCTGGAGGAGGAGTACCTGCTGGCCGGCGATCGCCCCAAGCTGCTCTACCTGCGGACCCCGGCCGCGGCCCGTGAGCCGCGATTGACCGAGCTGATCGAGCGGATGTGGGCCTCCTCCGGGGTCTCGACCGCCCCCTTCGCCGACGCCGACGACCTCGGCCGCCGGGTGATCGACGATCTGGCGGTGCTGCTCACCGAGCGTTTCCGCGCCCCTGCCGCCATCGGACCGGTCCTGGATCCCGCGCCGTTGCCTCACCCGCCGTCCCCGCTGATCGGCCGGACGGCCGAGTTGGAGCTGCTCCGCTCGCTGCTGACCGGCACCGAGACCCGGTTGGTGACCCTGCTGGGTCCCGGGGGTATCGGCAAGACCCGCCTGGCACTGGCGGTGGCCGACGCGTGCCGACCGCAATTGGACGCCGTGTGTTTCGTCGATCTGTCGGTGATTCGCGAGCCCGGCGAGGTCCTGGGTGCCGTGGCCGTCGCGATGCGGGTGCACCCGGGTGCCCGCCCGGTGGCCGAGGTGCTGGTCGACGTCCTGAACAGTCATCGGGTGCTCGTGGTGCTGGACAACGTCGAACACGTCCTGGCGGCCGGCCCCGACATCGCCCGGCTGATCGCCCTGTGTCCCGAGACCCGGGTGCTCGCCACCAGTCGCGCGGTGCTCCACCTGCGCGGTGAGCACGAGATCGCCCTCGGGCCGTTGGCCGTACCCCCGCTCACCGGCGATCGCCCGCAGCCGGACCAGGTGCGCGATGTCGAGGCGGTTCGGCTGTTCGTGCACCGGGCGGCGCAGGTTCGCCCGTCGTTCGCGCTCACCGACGACAACGCCGCCGAGGTCACCGCCATCGTCAACCGGCTGGAAGGCATCCCGCTGGCCCTGGAGTTGGCCGCCGCCCGGCTCCGGCTGCTGCCGTTGACCTCGGTGGTGCCTGCCAGCGCGCTGGACCTGGCGTCGGCGGACCTCGATGCACCGGTGCGCCAACACACCCTGCGGGCCACCATCGCCTGGAGCAACGGCCTGCTCGCCGAGCCCGACCAGGCCGCGCTGCGCGCCGTGTCGGTGCTGCCCGGCGGGTGGACGGTGGCTGCCGCACGCGCCGTGATCGCCGCCGACAGCGCCGACAACACCGACAACACAGACAGCACAGACATCGACGCCGGCGCGACCTTGGCCCAGCTGTCCCGGCTGGTGGAGCAGAGCATGGTGCGGGTCGAGTTGGCCGCCACCGGAGAACCGCGATTCCGCATGCTCGAGGCGGTGCGCAGTTACGCCCTGGAGCAGCTCCGGGCCGCCGGGGAGTACCCGGCAACCATGCAGCGGCTGGCGGACTACGTTCACCGCCTCGCCGCGCAGGGCGGTGAGGGCCTGTGCCGCAACGAGTCCCGTCGCTGGCGAGAGCGGCTGGACGCCGAGATCGACGTGGTCCGCACCACCCTGACGTGGGCGCTGGACAGCGATGACGCGGCGCTGGTGGTGCAGATCAGCGCGGCGCTGGCCCGCTATTGGTGGAGCCGAGGGCTGCTCCCCGAGATGCTCGCGCTCGCCGAGTCGGTCGCCGGGCTGAGCTCTGCCTCGACGCTGTCGCCGGCCGAGGCGGATCTGCTGGCCTGGTGCCGAGGCACGATCCGGATCGCCACCGGGGACGACGACGAGGCACGCGACCTGCTGACCCGCGCCGCCGAGGGCGCCCGGGCGCGCGGCGATGATCGGCTCCTGGCGCAGGCGTTGTTCAGCAGCGCGCTGATCGCGCCGGCCCCGACCCAGCAGCCGCTGCTCGAGCAGGCCCTGGCCCTGTTCGAGCACCGGGCCGACCGCTGGGGCCAGGCGCTGACCCTGCTCCCGCTGGGCACCCTGGATCTGCTCGCCGGTCGCCTCGAGAAGGCAACCCGATGCCACATCGAGGCCCAGGCCCACGCCGAGGCGATCGAGGATGATCACATGATCGCGTTGGCGTCGGACCAGTTGGCGGCCGACGCGTTGCTCAGCGGACGGCCCGAGGACGCCGCCCGCCACCTGCACCGCTCGGTGGAGATCCATCTCGACCTGCACGATCCCGAGGGCACGGCCAACTGTCTGGACGCGATGGCCGCCCTGACCCTCGCCCGGGGTGCCGTCGACCGGGCTGCGCGCTACCTGGCGGCGGCCGACCGGGTGCGCCGGGTGGCCGGGGTCGTGGTCTGGCCCTTCCTGCGCCCGCTCCACGACCAGTTGGTCTCGGCGGTGCACGCGGCCCGTCGTCCCGATGCCGACTCGACACCCACCGGAGGTCAGGGGACGGTCTGGAACGGTATTCAGGCGCTGGACGCCGCCCGCGGCGACCTGGGTGAGGCGCCGGCGGTCTGACCGGCCGCCGGGCTCAGGCGGCCTGCGTGGGTTCGTCGAGTTCGTCGGCGCCGGGCGGCCGACGACACCACCGCTGCCCGATCAGGCCCGCCACCGCCAGCACGATCGCGGCCAGGGCACTGGCGACCGCCATCCAGAACAGCGAGCGCCGCTCCCCCACCAGAGCCCGCAGCACCACGACGGCCTGGGCGGCGTACCACCCGGTCAGCACCGCCCCCACCGAGCTGGAGGCCGAGGCCAGGACGGCGATCCGAGCGGCGGTGAGCGGGCTCATCGGTTGAGCGCGCCGACCCTGGACCCACCGACGGACCTCCCAGCCTGCCACCAGCACCACGCCGGCCAACACGATCAGCCCGGCAGGCGCCGTCCAGGGCACCGGCAGTGGGTCGTTCCCGTTGCGCTGCAACGCATCCAGCACCACCCAGCTCGCCCCGCCGACGATCACGGCGAGGGCCAGCAGGGTCGCCCACCGCGTACTGCGCATCAGCTCACCACCAGGTCCGGCCGGTAGCGCAGTCCACTGCGGTCGGGCGCCCGGTGGGCCAGGTCGGCCACCGGCCCCACCCCGGGCAGCAACGCCAGCGGATCCAGCTGCGCCCACGGCACCAGCACGAACGCGCGGCCCGCCGCTCGCGGGTGCGGAACCTGGAGCGCCTCGGTGGCGAGCAACAGGTCGCCGAAGGAGATCAGGTCGATGTCGAGGGTCCGAGCGCCCCAGCGGCCCTCGCGCACCCGGCCGTGTCGCTGCTCGATCCGGTGGCAGCCGGCCAGCAGCGCCGCCGGGGTCAGCGTGGTGTTCACCTGGACGACGGCGTTCAGGTAGTCCGGCTGCTCCGGCCCCCCGACGGGGTCGGTCTCGACCACCGGCGAGACGCCCGTGACCTCGACGCCGTCCAGCCGGCGCAGGTCGTCGACGGCCGCCTGCAGGGTGCCCAATCGGTCACCCAGGTTCGAGCCGAGGGCGAGGACGGCGGCAACCGGCCGCTCCCGACGGCGATGGATCTGCACCGCCACGTCGCCGAAGGCCTCCGCGATGGGGGCTGCCGGTTTGTGGACCGTGACGTCGGCCGCCGCGACCCGCGGATCCAGCAGGCACCGCTCGGCCAACAGCTGCGCCAGGGTCTCGATCAGGTCGACCGGCTCACCGCGCACGATGGCGGCCAGGTCGACGGCCAACGAGCCGTAGTCGACCGTCTCGGCCAGCCGATCGGTGGCCGCCGCGGGCCGGGTGTCGAGGTGCAGCACGACGTCGACCACGAACTCCTGACCGTCGCGTCGTTCGTGGTCGAGGACGCCGTGAAACCCCTTGGCCCGCAACCCCGTCAGGGCGATGCGATCGAGCGGCTCGAACCGCCCCGGCAGCGCGCTCACGAGGCGCTCCTCGCCCCGGCCACGGTGCGCGCCTGCGCCGTCCGGGCCGCCACGCGCACCGCGTCGGCCGAGGCCGCCACCTGGTGCACCCGCACCGCCCACGCGCCGGCGGCGGCCGCGAGCGCCGAGGTCGCCGCGGTGGCGTCGTCCCGGGACGCCGGCCCCGGGGCGCCGCCGTCGGCCGCGGCGCGGGTCACGGCCTGGCCGAGGAAGCGCTTGCGCGAGGTGCCCACCAGAACCGGGCGGCCCAGGCCCACCAGCCGGTCGAGGGCGGCGAACACCTGCCAGTTCTGCTCGGCGTTCTTGGCGAACCCGAACCCCGGGTCCAGGACCAGCCGGCGCTCGTCGACCCCCGCGGCCACCAGTGCGGCGACCTGACGTGACAGCTCGGCGCAGACATCGGTGACCACGTCCTCGTAGTGGGTCAGCGACTCCATGACGTCACTGAATCCGCGCCAGTGCATCACCACGTACGGCACCCCGGCCTCGGCCACCGTGGAGATCATGGCCGGGTCCGCCTGACCCCCACTGATGTCGTTCACCAGCTGGGCACCGGCCGCCAGGGCGGCGCGGGCCACGCCCGCCCGCATGGTGTCGACACTGACCACCGCACCGGCGGCGACCAGGCGCTCCACGACGGGCACCACGCGCCGCAACTCCTCGTTCGGGTCGATCCGCAGCGCTCCCGGCCGGGTGGACTCGCCCCCGACGTCCAGCAGATCGGCCCCCTCGGCGAGCAGGCGCAGCCCCTGGGCCACCGCGTCGTCCGCCGAGAACCAGCGGCCACCGTCGCTGAACGAGTCCGGGGTGACGTTGATCACGCCCATGACCAGGCACCGGTCGTGACCGTCGAGGGCGGCGGGCAGGCCGAGCAACTCGTGCACGCGCCTCACCCTACGTGCCGGGCGGGTGTCGATCCACAGGTCGTGGACGACGCGGCGGCAGCTCGTGCACAGGCCCGGAGCTGGGTCTGCCGCACGGCGCCCACACCCTGTCCACACCACATCCACAGGCATCCGGCCGGTCATCCACAGCAGCAGCTCCAGCCGAGCCGAAAGTCCTTGGGCCACAACGGAATACGTCACGCACTTTTCTCGACGGAAGGGCTTGCGCGCGCCCCCGGTCGGGAGTAGACATCTGCCACGCCAGCAGCAGACGGTGAGATCGACCGAACCGGGTTCGCCCGGCGGGGCCGATCTCACGGGCACCGTGACCCCGGGGGCACCCGAGGTCGGGGCGGTCGAGGCCGGGGGCACCCGGTGACGCACCGCAGCTCGCATCCGGCTGCCGCCGGCGCCGGTGCGGAGAACGAGCAGACCGTGCCGCCCACCCGGGCGGTGACCGTGGATGGCCCACGGACAGGGATGCTTCGGGCCGCGCCACCCGGTTGCACGGCTCGCTCGTCACGGTTCACGCCGGGGCGGCGAGCGGCGGTTCGGCAGCGGGGCCGGTCGGCTACGGCAGGTCTCGCACGCTCGATTCGTTGGGGAGCCACCCCCCGCGTCGACTCTCGGCCCTCTCCCCCGGAGATGCCGCGATTCGCAGGCAGCCACAAAGCAAGGCCCCTCCAACTCATGCTTGGAGGGGCCTTGCCCATGTCTAGCCGTCGGGATCTCGGCACGGAAGCCGACACGCCACGGCCCCGCCCGCTCATCGCACACCTGGGCCGCCGGGGAAATTCGTGGCGCCCGGACGCCCACAGATCAACGAACGAACGGCACACTAACGATGTGCGTCCACCGGGTGAATTTTCCTTGCGCGCGCCATCCCTGCCGGGGATCGAGCAGCTGCGCTCCTACAAACGCGAGTTCGCGCCGGGCGATCTGCTGGCTGGATTGCTGGTCGCGGCACTCGCCGTCCCTCAGGCTCTCGGGTATGCCACCGTAGCCGGGGTTCCGGTCCAGGTCGGTCTGTACACGCTGCCGCCGGCCCTGTTGGCCTATTTCCTCTTCGGCAGTTCCCGCCTGCTGTTCGTCGGCCCGGTCTCCACCGTGACGGTGTTGAGCGGCACCATCGTGCGGCAGCTGGCCGGGGACGACGTCGCCCGCGCCGCGGACCTGACCTCCGCCCTCGCGCTGACCGCCGGTCTGATCCTGCTGATCGCCGGCCTGCTCAAGATCGGCTGGATTGCCCAGTTCCTCAACGAGCCGATCGTCACCGGGTTCGTCACCGGCCTGGTGGTACTGGTCATCGTCGGTGAGATCCCCGGCCTGCTGGGCCTCAAGACCCCCTCGGGCGCCCTGATCGACCGGGTGTGGGTGCTCATCACCACGGCCCACAAGGCACAACCGACCACGCTGCTGATCGCCCTGGTGGCGCTGCTGGTGCTGTTCGGCGGCCAGCGCCTGGCTCCCCGGTTGCCCTGGTCGTTGGTGGTGCTCGTCGGCGGGATCGCCGCTTCGCGGCTGCTCGACCTCGCCGGGCACGGCGCCCGCGTCGTCGGGGCGGTGCCGTCCGGCGTCCCACTGCCCCAGCTCCCGGTGTTCGAGCTGTCCCAGCTCGGCTCCCTGATCACCGGCGGCGCCGCCATCGCCGCGGTCGGGATCGCCGAGGGCCTGGCCGCCGCGAGGACCTTCTCCGGCGCGGGTGGCGGTGACGAGGGCGAGCGCCTCAAGGACGACTCCGAACTGGTGGCCAACGGCGTCGCCGACATCGCCTCGGCACTGTTCGGCGGCATGGGGGTGGCCGGCAGCCTGTCGAAAACGGCGGCCAACGCGCGCGCCGGGGCTCGCACCCAGGTCAGCAGCCTGGCCGCGGCGACCGCCGTCCTGCTGGTGCTGTTGTTCGCCACCGGGCTGATCGCCCCGCTGCCCAAGGCCGTGCTGTCGGCCATCGTGATCCACGCCGTGTGGGGGCTGTTGCACCCCAAGGAGTTCGACCGGTACCGCAAGGTGCGTCGCAACGACGGTCTGGCCGCCTTCGTGGCCTTCGGTGGCGTGCTGGTGCTCGGCCCGCTCAACGGCCTGCTGCTCGCCATCGCCCAGTCGCTGGCGGGTCTGGTGTACCGCTCGATGCAGGTCAACATCGACGAGATGGGCAAGGTGCCGGGCGAGAAGGCGGCCTGGGGCTCGCTGGCCAACGACCCGGCCCGCAAACGGGTTCGCCGGATCTGCGTGCTCCGTCCCGACGGGCCGATCTTCTGGGCCAACGCCGGGCCGGTCTTCGACCGGATCCGCGACGGCATCGACGCCCGTCCCGACGCCCTGGCGGTGCTGCTCGACATCGAGGCGAGCAACCAGATGGACACCACGGCGGCCGAGCAGCTGCGCGGCCTGATCCGCGAGCTGAAGGATCGCCACGTCGAGCTCTACCTGGTGCGGGTGTTCGGCAACGTACGCGCCGTCCTCGATCGAGCCGGTGTGCTGGACGATCTCGGCGAGGGTCGCATCTGGCACTCGATCTCGGCCGGGGTGAAGAGCGCCAAGCAGTCACCGGCGTTCGTCGCCGCCCGGGCGGCAGCGGCCGCCGAGGCCGCGATGGACGAGGCCAGCGACTACTTCGACGAGCTGGACGACATCGACCTGGACGGCTACGAGAACATCGCCAGTCGGTGGCGCGAGGTGGGCGCACTCGCCGCGTTGCACGAGTTCACCCCCGACTCCCAGCCGTAGGGCGGCACCGGGTTCAGCGACGGTCGAGGATCAGGCTCATCGCCTCGGCCCGAGTGGCCGGACGCCGCAACAGGCCCCGGACGGCGGAGGTCACCGTGCGCGATCCCGGCTTGCGCACCCCGCGCATCGACATGCACAGGTGCTCGCACTCCACCACCACGATCACCCCGCGGGGCTGCAGGATGTCGGTGAGGGCGTCGGCGATCTGCGTCGTCAGCCGCTCCTGCACCTGAGGCCGGCGGGCGAAGACGTCGACCACCCGGGCCAGCTTGGACAGGCCGGTGATCCGGCCGTCGCGCGCCGGGACGTAGCCCACGTGGGCCACCCCGTGAAACGGCACCAGGTGGTGCTCACAGCACGAGAACACCTCGATGTCCTTGACCAGCACCATCTCGTCGTGGCCCAGGTCGAACGTGGTGGTGAGCACGTCCTTGGGCTCCTGCCAGAGCCCGCCGAACATCTCGGCATAGGCCCGCGCCACCCGGGCCGGGGTCTCCCGCAGACCGTCGCGCTGCGGGTCCTCGCCGATCGCCAGCAGGATCTCGGTGATGGCCCGCTCGACCCGCGCGGCGTCGTAGGGCGGCCGCTCGCCGCGCTCGGCGTGATGCAGCCCCTCGGTGATCCGCGCAGCCTGGACAGGGTCGGCGTCGCTGCGCACCCGAGCATCGGCCCCGGCGTCCATCGGCAGGCCGTCCGTGGCCAGCGGGTCGCCGGTGGTCAGCTCGGCTCCCCGAAGGGCGGCAGGGACGGCGGCAACGGGGTCGAGGCACCCCTGCCCGGCTCGGATTCGACGCTGCCGGCCGATACCCGCGACCCGTTGGACGCCGCGCGCTCGGCCGGGGTGAGCACCGGCGGGATGGACGAGACGGCCCGCTGGGTGCTCGACAGCCAGATCGGGCGCTCCGGACGCTTGACCACCTCGGCGAAGATCGCGGCCAGCTCCTCCTTGTTGAGGGTCTCGCGCTCGAACAGAGCCAGCACCAGGTCGTCCAGCACCTGCCGGTTGTCGTTCAGCGCGTGCCAGGCCTCGTCGTGGGCGGCCTCGATGAGCCGGCGCACCTCCTCGTCGACGATGCTGGCGACCTCTTCGGAGTAGTCCCGCTGGTGGCCCATGTCGCGGCCCAGGAACACCTCGCCGCCCGAGGACCCCAGCTTGATCGCCCCGACCCGCTCGGACATGCCGTACTGGGTCACCATGGCCCGCGCGATCGCGGTCGCCTTCTCGATGTCGTTGCTGGCCCCGGTGGTCGGGTCGTGGAAGACCATCTCCTCGGCCACCCGCCCGCCCAGGGCGTAGGCCAGCTGGTCGAGCATCTCGTTGCGCGTGGTCGAGTACTTGTCATCGGTCGGCATCACCATCGTGTAGCCGAGCGCCCGGCCCCGGGGCAGGATCGTCACCTTGGTCACCGGGTCGGTGTGCCGCATCGCCGCCGCCACCAGGGCGTGCCCGCCCTCGTGATAGGCGGTGATCTTCTTCTCTTTCTCGTTCATGATCCGCGACCGCTTCTGCGGACCCGCCACCACCCGGTCGATCGCCTCGTCCAGCGCCTGGTCGTCGATCAGGCGGGCGCCGGCCCGGGCGGTCAGCAACGCGGCCTCGTTGAGCACGTTGGCCAGGTCGGCGCCGGTGAAGCCCGGGGTGCGCCGGGCCACGGCCCTCAGGTCGACCGAGGGCGCCATCGGCTTGCCCTTGGCGTGCACGTTGAGGATGTGCTCGCGCCCGACCATGTCCGGCGGGTCCACCGCGATCTGGCGGTCGAACCGGCCCGGACGCAGCAGCGCCGGGTCGAGGATGTCGGGCCGGTTGGTCGCGGCGATCAGGATGACGTTGGTCTTGACGTCGAAGCCGTCCATCTCGACCAGCAACTGGTTGAGGGTCTGCTCGCGCTCGTCGTGGCCACCACCCAGACCGGCACCGCGGTGACGCCCGACGGCGTCGATCTCGTCGACGAAGACGATGGCCGGCGCGTTGGCCTTGGCCTGCTCGAACAGGTCACGCACCCGGCTCGCGCCGACACCGACGAACATCTCGACGAAGTCCGAGCCCGAGATCGAGTAGAACGGCACGCCCGCCTCGCCGGCGACCGCGCGGGCGAGCAGCGTCTTGCCGGTACCCGGCTGGCCGTAGAGCAGCACGCCCTTGGGTATCTTGGCGCCGACGGCCTGGAACTTGGCCGGCTCGGCCAGGAACTCCTTGATCTCCTGCAGTTCCTCGACCGCCTCGTCGGCCCCGGCGACGTCCGCGAAGGTCACCTTCGGCATGTCCTTGCTGACCAGTTTGGCCCGGGACTTGCCGAAGTTCATCACCCGCGAGCCACCGCCCTGCATCTGGCCCATCAGGAACCAGAACAGGCCGAGGATCAGCAGGATCGGCAGCACCGAGACCAGCAGGGTGCTCCACCAGGACGGCGTCGCGATCCGGTCGTTGTACCCGTCGGCCGGCTTGTGGGCGCCGAGCAACTCGACCAGCTCCGGCCCGCGGGCATCGACGTAGTAGGCCACCACCCGGGACTTGCCGTTCTCGGGGGCCTTCAGCACCAGCTCGATCCGCTGGTCACCACCGACCAGAGTGGCCGACTTGACCTTGTCCTCGGTGATCAACCGGACGGCGGTCGACGTGCTCACCTGGGAGAACTGGTTCGGGGTGAGGGCTCGTGCCCCGAACATGAGCACGATGAGTCCGATGATCACCCAGATCACCGGACCGCGGGTCAGTCGTTTGAGATCCATCACGCGGGGCGGACGCCCCGTCCCTCCTGGTCGCTGGGAGTCGGTACGACACTCGATACGGCACACCGTGGTGGAGCAGGCCGGCACACGCCTGCCGTCCACCGATCCATCGACGGTACACGCCGTCCGCCCTGTCCAACGGCGCGCCCGGATTCACTGTTCCGCAGTTCTGCGGTCAATCCACCGGATCAACCGCCGTAGACGTGGGGGGCCAGCGTGCCGACCACCCGCAGGTTGCGGTATCGCTCGGCGTAGTCGAGGCCGTAGCCGACCACGAACTCGTTCGGGATGTCGAACCCCACGTAGCGGACGTCGACCTCGACCTTGGCCGCCGCGGGCTTGCGCAGCAGGGTGCAGACCTCGACCGAGGCCGGCCCCCGCGAGCCCAGGTTCGCGATCAACCACGACAGCGTCAGGCCCGAGTCCACGATGTCCTCGATGATCAGCACGTGGCGCCCGGTGATGTCGCGCTCCAGGTCCTTCAGGATGCGGACCACCCCGGAGGACTTGGTGCCCGAGCCGTAGGACGAGACCGCCATCCAGTCCGACTCCACCGGCAGGTGCAGCACCCGGGTCAGGTCGGCCATCACCATGACGGCGCCCTTGAGCACGCCCACCAGCAGCGGGTTCCGGTCGGCGTAGTCGCGATCGATCTCGGCGCCGAGCTCGGCCAACCGGGCGTGGATCTGGTCCTCGGTGAGCAGCACGGCGGTCAGGTCCCCCGCCAGGTCACTGGCGTCCACGGCGCTCCATCATGCTCGAATCCGGCGCGACCGCGGTGGCCCCGACGGTCGCATCAGCCGAGGTCCAGCCTGCCACAGTCGCGGACGGCCCTGATGCCACCGGGCAGGTCAACGGGTCCCTGCCCGCGCCAATCGGTCAGCAGGGCATCCACCGCCAGCACGTGGCTGCGGGACACCGCGCCGGCCGGGCACCCGGCCCGGCGCAGGGCGAGCAGCAGTGCCCGCCGGCGGACGGCGTCCGGGGCCGCGGCCAGCACGCTCACCCGATACCCGGGCACTCCGGACTCCACCGCGTCGTCCAGCACCCGCTGTGCCCAGCCCTCCAGCGCCGCGGCGTCCTCGCGGGCCAGGTCGGCGGTGCGCGCCAGGGCCTCGATCACGCCGGGGCCGAGCGCCTCGGTCAGCGCCGGCATCACCGCTCGCAGCCGGGATCGGGTGTAGGCCGCATCGACGTTGGCCGGGTCGTGCCAGGGCTGCAGTCCCAGGGCCTGGCAGGCCGCGAGTGTGGTGGTGCGGCGCAGCGCTAGCAGGGGGCGCCGGTACACCCCGCGCCGGGCCGCCATGCCGGCCAGCGATCGGGTACCCGAGCCCCGGGCCAGGCCCAGCAGCACCGTCTCGGCCTGGTCGTCGGCCGTGTGCCCCAGCAGGACGGCGTCCGCCCCCTGACGCTGGGCGGTCGCCTCGAGCGCGTCGTACCGCGCGTGTCGCGCCGCGGCCTCGGGTCCGCCGTCCCGACCGGTGCAGTCCACCGCCACGATCTCGACCGGCGCCAGCCCCAACGCGGTGCACACGGCCGCGGCGCGGCCGGCGATCTCGGCCGATCCGGGGCACCAGCCGTGATCGACCACGACCGCCCCGGCCCGCAGCCGGCGCCCCCCGGTGCGGTGGCTGCCACCGGCCAGGAACGCCGCCGCAGCGGCCAGGGCGAGTGAGTCGGCGCCGCCGCTGCAGGCCACCAGCACCAGCGCGTCGTCCGGCAGCTCGGCCAGGTCGCGGGCCAGTGCCCGGCGGATGGCCGCGACGGCCGGGTGCGGACCGCTCATCGGCGTCAGCCGTGGACGCGCCGAACCCAGACCGCCGGGTCGGCGATCTCGGCGGGCCGGGGCAGGTGATCCGGCTCGGCCCACACCGCGTTGAACCCGTCGATCCCGACCCGGGAGCGCACCTCACGCACGAAGTGCGCGCCGTCGGCGTACTGGCGCATCTTGGCCTCGAGCCCCATCAGCCGGCGGAGCAACCGGTCGAGAGCACCCCGGCCGGCGCGCCGGGCGGTGAACGCGGCCCGGATGGATGCCACGGTCGGGATCACCTGGGGGCCGACCTCGTCCATGACGACATCGGCGTGCCCCTCGAGCAACGACATCACCGCGGTCAGGGCGGCCAGCCGTTCGCGCTGCTCGGGTGACTGGACGGCATCGAGCAGCGGCGAGCCGGAGGACGGGCCGTCACCGCCGCCGCGCAACAGCTCGGGCAGGCCGCGCACCGCATGGCCCAGCCGCACCGCGAACTCGCCCGGGTCGGACATCAGATCGCTTGCCAGGGAACGGATCTGGTCGCGCAGATGGTCGGCCAACCAGGGATTGGCGGTGAACTGGACCCGGTGCGTCTCCTCGTGCAGGCACACCCACAGCCGGAAGTCGCGCGGCACGGCCTGCAGTTCGGTCTCGGTGGCCACCACGTTGGGAGCGACCAGCAGCAGCCGGCCGGACGGCTCGGCGAACGGGTCGAACTGGCCCAGGACGCGCGAGCCGAGGAACCCGAGCAGCGATCCCACCTCGGCGCCGGTCACCCGGCTGCCCACGGCAGCCAGCGCAGCCATGGGCGGCTTGCCGCCCCGTCGTGAGAACGTCTCGGCGACAACGGGTTCCAGCAGGCTCCGGAATCCCTCGCAGTTGGCCTCGGCCCAGCCCCGGCGGTCGACCACCAGCACCGGCGAGCCGGATGCCACGGCCTGCAATCGGGACACCTCGGACACGTGGCCGGTGGCGATCGCGGCGGCCTGCCGCAGTTCGGCCACCGCCTGCGCGGCCTGCTCGGCGGGGATCTTCGGGCCGGCGCCCGCGAACGTGGCCGCGGTCCGTGCCGCCAGGTCCCAGTCCACCAGGAGGTCCACCGGGGGCGGCATGGTCGAGGTCATGCGATCCACCGTACGTGGCGACCCGAGCCGCCGCTCGACGGCGGGCGAAGGTCACCAGCGGGTGAAGACCAGATCAGGATCGGATCAGGATCGGGTCAGGATCGGGTCAGGAGCAGCCGCAGCGGGCCAGCGTCGCCGCCACCTGGTCCAGGGCGGCCCGCGCCGGATCGGTGGCGGTCACCGTGTCGGCCAGGACGGCGAAGGCCAGCTGCCGGCCGTCGGCGTCCACCACGATGCCGGCCAGCGAGCTGACCCCGGTCAGGGTGCCGGTCTTGGCCCGAACCAGCCCGACGGCCGGGCGGCCGGCCGCCGTGTCGAACCGGTCCGCCAGGGTGCCGGTGACCCCGGCCAGCGGCAGCCCGCTCAGTACCGGGCGCAGCTCCGGGTGATCCGGTGAGGCGGCGAGGGCGAGCACCGAGACCAGCGTGTGCGGGCTGACGGCGTAGCCCCGGCCCATGCCGCTGCCGCCGGCCACGGCGTGCCCGCTGACGTCGATGCCGAGCAGGGCCAGCCGGTCGAGCACCGCCTGGCCGGCGCCGGCGAAGGTCGGCTCGCGGTTGCCGCTGATCGCCACCAACCGGGCCAACGCCTCGGCGACGGTGTTGTCGCTGTCCTCCAGCGCCTGCTCGACCAGGCGCGCCAGCGGAGCCGACTCCACCTGGGCCAGCACCGCGCCGTCCTTGGGGGCGTCGGTGCGGCGGGGCGCGGCCGCGACCGTGATGCCGTGGGCGCGCAGCCGGACGGCGAACGCCTGGGCGGCCACCAGCCCCGGATCGCTCACCCGGGGGAACGGGTGCCCGGCCTGGGCGCGGCGGCCCGGTGCGGCGTTGCCGGAGTCGAGTTCCAGCGCGGCCACCGGTGCCACGAAACCGCCCGTGGTGTCACCGGGCTGCCACAGCGGGCTCACCGTCGGGCCGCTGAACAGGGTGTCGTCCAGGCCCAGGGCGACCGAGGTGAGGCGCTGGGCTCGCAGCGCGGTGGCGGTGGCCGCCGCCAGGTCGTCCAGGCCGGCCCGGCCGATGACGGCCGAGGGGTTGCCGCGCCCGGGCATCACCAGCACGTCCCCGCCGCCGACCAGCACGATCTCGCCCGCGGCGCCCTGCACCACCCGGGTGACCAGCCGCTCGTCGCCGCTGCGCACCGACAGCAGGGCCGCGGCGGTGAGGATCTTGACGGTGGACGCCGGCACCGCCGTGGCCGTCGGGGCGCGCCCGAACAGGCTGGTGCCGGAGGCCACGTCGATCACCTCGGCGGCCACCGAGGGGCCGAGCGCGGTGGCCGCCAGCACGCCGTCCAGCCGGCCGCCGAGCCCGGTCGCCGGGGTGGGCGCGGCGTCGTCCAGGGCAGGGAGCACCGCCGCGGGACGCACCGGGATCACCGCGCCCGGCACCGACACCGCCGGCCCCGGCGTCGAGGTCCCCGCCCCGGAGGCCGTGACGGGTCCGAGCAGTGCGAACAGCGTGATCCCCGCCACGGCGATGACCGCTCGTCGCACCATCTCTCCCCTCGTCGACCGCTCGACCGTGCCCCATGCGTTCGGTCTGGGACAGTAGTACGTGAGAGCGCTCGGCAGAGCGCTCCGACGGCGCCCGGGCCACGGGCGGCATCGCGAAGGATGAAGGGGTTCACGTGGAGTTCGACGTCACGATCGAGATTCCGGCCGGGCAGCGCAACAAGTACGAGGTCGATCACGAGACCGGACGGATCCGCCTCGACCGGATGCTGTTCACCTCCACTCGGTACCCCCACGACTACGGCTTCATCGAGGGCACCCTCGGCGAGGACGGCGACCCGCTGGACGCGCTGGTGCTGCTCGACGAGCCCACCTTCCCCGGGTGCCTGATCCGGTGCCGCGCGGTCGGCATGTTCCACATGCGCGACGAGGCCGGCGGCGACGACAAGGTGCTGTGCATCCCCTCGGGCGACCCGCGGGGCTCCCACATCAAGGACCTCGACGACATCTCCGACTTCGACCGGCTCGAGATCCAGCACTTCTTCGAGACCTACAAGGACCTCGAGCCCGGCAAGAGCGTCGAAGGTGCCCACTGGGCCGGTCGGGCCGATGCCGAGGCCGAGGTCGAGCGGTCCATCGCCCGGCTGGCTGCCAACGGTGGCCACCTCGGCGCGCACGAGGCCGCCCCCGCCAGCGCCGCCAACCCCCGGCGCACCCGCGGCGTGTTCTGAGCCGAATCCGATCGGGTCGCCCCGCGCCCTCGCCTCGGCGGCCGCTCGCTGGGAGCCTTGTCGGTATGACGCTCCCCATCGGGGGATCCCAGGACCCCGCCGCCTCGCAGGGGCTCAGTTATGCCGGGGTGTTCGTCAACGGCGACCGGCGCCTGGTGCTGGATCAGTTGGCCCAGCGGCGCTTCAGCGGCTGGCTCGGGCCGCAGGAGGGCGACTGGGTGCTGGCCGTGGCCGAGCAGGCGACCGGGGCGGTCGCCGGGGGCGGGACGGCGCTGACCACCCTGGCCCGCGAGCTCGCCCACGCCCTGGGGGCCGTCGTCATCGTGGCCCGGGTGGATCGCGACCGGGCGCTGCACCTGGACGGCTGGGACGGCACCGACGACGACGGTCACGACGATCCCGAGCCGCTGGGCAGCTACGTCAGCGACCCCAGCGTGGACGCCGCCCACGATGCCGACGACGAGGAGCTCTACCCCGAACCGGTCGGGGTGGAGTTCGCGCCGGTCTATGCCCGGGCGTGCGGCGTCCCCGAGGTTGCCGACGAGCTGACCGAGGTGCTCGAAGAGGAGCTCGACCCGCAGAGCGTGTTCGAGTCCGAACGCCTCGACTCGGTGCTGCGCTTGCTCGAGCTGCCCCGCTGGCTGATCTCGGCCGGCTCACTGCCCGGCGACGTCCCGGCCGGTCCGCGGCGGGACGAGCTGGTGCGCCTGGGTGCCGGGCGTGAGGGCCTGCCCGGGCTCGTGGTCGGAGCCGTCACCGGTGTGCTGCGCCGCCGGCGACGACGCCTGATCTGACGGGCCGGTCGAGCCGGTCCGTCGAGCCGGTCCGTCGAGCTGGTCCGTCCGGGTCCCCCGCCGGTCCGCGCCTCATCTGATCGCCCGCCCGGCCGACCGGTCCTGGTGAACACCCCCACCGGGGTGGCTCGCCATGGACGGACGAGGGGCGTGAGGTCATGACGACCTGGGGGAACGAGCAGGCCCGGCGGACGAGCGCTCGGCCCGGTGCCTGGTCCGGCTCCCGGTCGGGGGCATCCGCCACCGCGGCGCTCGTCGTCCTGACCTCGGCCGCACTCGCGGCGGTCGGCCCCTCGGCGTCGGCGGCCGTCACCGGCACCGGCTCACCTGCGGCCCCGTCCCTGCGGCGGATCGCCGCCACCCCACTGACCCCGCGCGGGCACGAGGTACCGGCCAGGGTGGTGCGAGGCAGGCTGCCCGCGACGCCCGGCACGGGCTACTCCACCCTGGGTGCCGGGCCGGTGGGCTCGGCCGGGCCGGTCGCCCTGCCCACCTTCTCCGACACGTTCACCTGGAACGGCGACCTCTACCCCTACCGGATGGTCGGCCGGGCACCGACCGGCTCGGCCCACACCACTGCGGTGGCCAACACGATCGTGCCGATCTCGGTCAAGGTGAACGGGATCACGATCCCCACCACGGCCACGACCGTCAAGGCGGTCACCACCTCGGGTCTGTTCACCGCGAAGACCTTCCCCGGCGGCACCGGCCAGTACGGGGACGTCTTCATGCGCACCCAGTTCTGGAGCGAGCTGAACGGCGGCACCAAGAACTGGCACGTGGTCATGGCGGCGCCCACGGTCAGGCCGACGGTCACCCTGACGGTGCCCGTCGGCAAGGGCGAGATCGGCACCATCAGCGGGGTTCCGGTGGCCATGGTGGACGCCGACTGGCTGGACACCACGCTGCTGCCCCAGTCCCGGGCGGCCAAGGCGAACGTGCTCACCCAGTTGCTGACCACCAACGTCGTGGCCTGCGCGCCGTACACCGCCGACCTGGCGAACTGTGGCATCGGAGGCTTCCACAGCGCGGTCACCGACGCCAACGGCACCCACACCTACACGTACCAGTCGTTCCTCAACCCGGCCCTGTTCGGCAGCGCGAGCGGGTTCACCGACATCGGGCCGATGAGCCACGAACTGGCCGAGTGGCTGACCGATCCCTACGTGGACAACCGGGTACCGGACTGGACCTCGCCGCTGGCGCCGCAGTACGGCTGCGTGGCGGACCTCGAATCGGGTGACCCGGTGGTCGGCAAGTTCATCCGGATCGCCACCCTGGCCTATCAGGACGAGGCCTACCTCGCCTGGTTCGCCCGCACGGCGTCCACATCGTGGCTGAACCGCTACACCTGGTTCGACACCTTCGCCTCGGTCAGTCCGAGCTGCACCCCCTGACCCGGGCTCGGTGGGGCCAGGTGATCGGGGTCAGGAGAGCACGCGCAGCCGGATGGTCTCGGGCAGCTTCTCGAGCACGTCACAGGTGGTCTGTTCCAGGTGGGCGCCGACGTCGGTGATCACGTACCCGATCTCGCCTCGGGTGCTCAGGAACTGCGCGTCGATGTTCACCCCGTCCCCGGCGAGCACGCTGTTGATCTGGGCCAGCACCCCGGGGGTGTTGCGGTGCACGTGCACGATGCGGTGCTCCCCAGCAGCCTCCGGCAGGGTCAGCATCGGCAGGTTCACCGACAACGCGGTCGAGCCCGAGCGCACGTAGTCGGCGAGCTTGCCGCCGACGAAGGCGCCGATGTCGCGTTGGGCCTCCTCGGTGGAGCCCCCGATGTGCGGGGTGAGGATCACGTTCGGCAGGCCGCGCAGCGGCGAGACGAACTCCTCACCGACCGATTTCGGCTCGGTCGGGAACACGTCGACCGCGGCGCCGGCCAGGTGGCCGGACTCGAGGTGGGCGCGCAACGCGTCGTAGTCGACCACGAACCCGCGCGAGAGGTTGAGGAAGATCGACCGCCGGCGCATCCGGGCGAACTCGCGCTCGCCGAACAGGCCGCTGTTGCCGCGGCGTCCGTCGACGTGCAGCGTCACGATGTCGGCCTCGGCGAGCAGTTCCTCGAGGCTCTCGCAGCGCCGCGCGTTGCCCAGGGCCAGCTTGTCGGCGGTGTCGTAGAACATCACCTGCATGCCGAGGTTCTCGGCCAGCACCGACAGCTGGGTGCCGATGTTGCCGTAGCCGACGATGCCCAGCCGCCGGCTGCGCACCTCGTGGGCCCCCGAGGCCGACTTGCGCCACACCCCGGCGTGCATGTCGCGGTCCTTCTCGGTCAACCGGCGGGTCAGCGCGATGATCTCGGCCAGCGCCAGCTCCACCACGCTGCGGGTGTTCGAGAACGGCGCGTTGAACACGGCGATGCCGCGCCGTGCGGCCGCGGTGACGTCGATCTGGTTGGTGCCGATGCAGTAGGCGCCGATCGCGAGCAGGTCGGGCGCGGCGTCCAGCACGGCGGCGGTGACCGTGGTGTTCGAGCGCAACCCCAGGACGTGCACCCCCTGCAGCGCCTCGATCAGCTCGCCCTCACCCAGGGCGTCGGGCCGGCTGGTGACCGCGATGTCGGCCGCCCGCAGCGCGGCGTCCCCCTCGGCGTGGATGTTCTCCAGGTTGAGCGCCCGCAGCGACGCGGGGCGGGTGGACATCACGTGGCGTTCCCCCTCGGGATCGGCGCACGGCGGTCGTGCGCCACAGGCCTGGTCAGGCTCCGGACTTCAGCGGGACGACGTCGACGGCGACCGCGAGCGTGCTCACACTGCCCTCGGAGAAGATGACCCCCTTGAGCGGCGGCACATCAGCGTAGTCCCGTCCCCACGCCGTGAGCACATACGACTCGTCGACGACGGCATCGTTGGTGGGGTCCAGATCGATCCAGCCGAGGTCGGGCAGCAGCACCGAGACCCAGGCGTGCGAGGCATCCGCACCCAGCAGTTTCGGCTGCCCGGGTGGGGGTTGGGTCTCGAGGTAGCCGCTGACATAGCGGGCCGGCAGGCCACAACGGCGCAGCACGGCGACCGCCAGGTGGGCGAAGTCCTGGCAGACGCCCTCACGACGCTCCAGCACCTCGGCCAGGGTCGTACTCACCGAGGTCACGCCGGACCGGTAGGAGAAGTCGCGGTAGATCCGTCTCACGAGGTCGCGCACCGCCTCGCCCACCGGACGACCCGGGGTGAACACGGACGCCGCGAACTCGGCCACCGCGGCGTCCGGGGCGTCGGGGCCGGGGATGGCGAACGGCACGTGGGTCGAGGGCAGCAGGAAGTCGCGCGCCCACAACCCCTCTCGGGGCTCGTCGAATCGGGGGCGGGCCTGCTCCCAGGGGGTGGTGCACGCCGCCAGCGCCTGGCTCAGCGCGACGGCGTCCCGCTCGACCTCGACCCGGCTGGTCGCGGTGACCACGAGCTCGGTGTGGGGCGTGAGCACCTCGAGGTAGACGCTGCGGTTGCCGTAGAAGTCACTGTGCTCGTGGACCAACTCGGGCCGGGGCGTGACCACGAGCTCGTGCTGCAGACACCGTTGACCGTGACCGTCGCGCGGCGCCAGGTGCGCTCGGCCATAGGACTCGGTCACCTGCTGCTCGTAGGAGTACCGGGTGGTGTGCTGCACCTGGTACCGCCGGCTCATGCGTCCCACCCCCGGATCGCCGCCGTGGTGTGATGCGGTGCCACGTGGCCGAAATGGGTGTCGGCCAGGTCGAGGGCGAGGGCGTCGAGTTCGGTGAGCGCGGCGTCCAGGACGGCACTCAGCGCGTCGCGCCGGCCGCCGGTTGCCCGCGCCGCGGCCCGGGCGTCGAGTTCACGCAGCCTGGCCTGGACGGCGCGTGCCCGGGCCTGCAGGGCCGTGGCATCCGGCAGCCTGGCGAGGTCGTCCAGCAGCCGGTCGAGTTGCAGCGCAACGGATCTCGGGTTGCCGCGATCGAGCAACAACAGGTCGAGGACGGCGGCGATCTGCGCCTGGCCCGAGCGACCGGGTTCGCGGCGGCGGTAGGTGATGATGCTCTCGCCGGCCACCAGCACCGACTCGACGACCAGGGTCTGGACGACGGGCGGGTGCTCGACGTCCAGGGTGCGGCGCAGCAGCGCGATCAGTTGGCGGGCGCGCTCGATGCGGCGGCCGGCGTCCATGAAGGCCCAGCCGAGGTCGCGCACCATGCTCTCGGCCGCCAGCCCGGCCAGGGCCAGCAGCCCCTCCAGCACCCGGGCGAGGACGGGCTGCAGCGGCGCCTCGCTCTCGGGGGACGCCGCGGCCTCGGCCAGCACCCGCTCCAGGCTGCCCAACACGATCCAGGTGTCGAGCGAGAGCTGCTCCCGCAGGGCCTGGGCCGCGGCCACGGTGGCCCGGATGGCGGCGGCCACGCTGCCCGGAAGGTCGGCGTCCCCGACCAGGGCGCGCAGGCTCGGGGTCGATCGCGGCGCGGAATCCGTTGCGCCGTCGTCGATCAGGGCTCGGCGCATCACGTCCAGGGCGGCGGCGCCCGGGGTACCGGGACGGGCGGTCCAGTCCTCGGTGAGGTCGTCGACGACCCGCAGCAGGCGCACGGCATCCTCGGCGCGCTCGGCGAACCGGCCCAGCCGGAACAGGTTCTCGGCTACCCGGGGTGGCAGCACCTCGGACGCCGGCGCGGGGATGGCCACGGTGCCAGGCCAGGCCAGGTCGGCCGAGGCGGGCGCGGCGGGCTCGGTGGTGGCCAGCACCCAGACGTCCTTGGCGGGCGCCTGATCGCTGTTGCCGGCGGCATGGTTGCCGACCTCGGGTGCGATCCGCCCCAGACCGCCGGTGAGCAGCCGGTACCCGCCGCCGTGACCGACCGCGAAGGTGCGCAACGTGAAGCGCCGCGGGGCCAGCCCGGTGGCGGTGACGATGGGAGTGGTGGTCAGCGGCAACGGCTCCTGCGCGCACCAGGCGTGAGGCCTGGCCTCGATGCGCCGGCGCAGCTCGTCCCGGCCCGCCCGCGACAGGGCGGAGCCCACGATCGCCATCGGCGCACCCGGCGATCGGACGACGGGCAGCAGCACCAGGTCGTCGAGCCGCTCCAGCACCCACCGGCGGCTCGCATCGTCCCCGCACCACCGGGTGGGCACCGAAGCGAGCAGCGGCTCCTCGTCCAGCAGCGCCCGGGTCGCGGCGTCCAGATACGGGGCCAGTGCGGGCGACTCGAGCACCGAGGCACCGATCGGGTTGACCACCGAGACGGTGCCGCGGCGGACGGCCTCGAGCAGGCCGGGCACGCCCAGGTCGGAGTCGGCCCGCAGCTCGAGCGGGTCGGCATCGAGGTCACCCAGGCGGCGCAGCACGACGTCCACCGGCTCGAGGCGGCCCAGCGAGCGCAGGTAGACCCGGCCACCGCGCACCGTCAGATCCTCGGCGGTGACCAGGGGGTAGCCGAGCAGGGTCGCCAGGAAGGCGTGGTCGAACGGCGTCTGCTCGCTCGGCCCCGGGATCAGGATCACCACCCGGGGTGCCTCGGCGGTTCGCGGCGCCACGTCGCGCAGGGCCAGCCGCAGGGTGTCGAAGAAGCTGCGCAGGCGGTGCAACCGGGTGTCGCGGTACAGGCCCGGCAACACCCGCCCGACGATGCGCCGGGCCTGAATGGCATACCCGGCACCGGACGGTGCGGCCGTACGGTCACTGATGACACACCAGCGGCCGTCACCGGCACGAGCCAGGTCGGTGGCGGTGAGCACCAGCTGATGAGCGCCCGGCACCGAGGTCCCATCGGCGGCGCGGACGAACCCCGGATGGGCCAGGATCACCTCGGGTGGGACCACCTTGTGACGCAACAGGTTTCGCGGTCCGTAGAGGTCGGCCATCATCAGGTCGAGCAGCCGGGCGCGCTGCATCAGGCCGGCCTCGAGGTGCGACCACGACGCCTGGTCGAGGATCACCGGCAACGGATCGAGCCGCCAGCGGCGTTGGCTACGCGAGGAACCGTAGGTGACGCCCTCGTCCTCGACCAGGTGGGCGATCTCGGCGCGGCGGGTCAGCAAACCGGGCAGGCCCAGGTGCTCGATGGTGGCGGCGAGCTCGGTGGCGTGATCGTGTGGCGTGGCGTCGGGGGTGAGCAGCTCGTCCAACGCCGTGCCGGTCAGGCGGGTGGCGTACGAGGTGGTGATCGGGGCGTCCGCTGCCGCGTGACCGGCGGGGATTGCGGACGCGTTCATCGGTTGGAGTGTATTCGTGGGGGTGGCGCGCTTGGCGATCTCTCGTGGTCGGGTGGGGGCAGCTGGGGTTGGTGCGCGCGGCGATCCATCCGCGCTCGCAGGCTCGCGCTCCCGCCAGACCCAGCCAGCCGCGCGCAACAACCCCGCCTGCCCCCACCCTTGCGAGCGCCACCGCCACCCACCTGGGTAGGCGTTAAAACCGTTCTGGGGCAAGGGAAGCTGTCGGCTACATCGCTCGCATTCGAACGTTTGTTCTAGTAGAATGCGGGCATGTTCACGGCCGACCTGCTGCACGACGCTGATGCCGAGGTTGCTCGGCTCGGGGTCGAGAACGACGCGTTGCGCGGCGAGGTCGAGGCGCTGCGGGCACAGGTGGCCGAACAGCAGGAACAGCTGGACGTCGAGGCCGCGCGGTTGTCGGCGCGGGATGCGGTGTGGGGCTGGTTCGGTGACGGCGGACCCGAGAACGAGGATGACCGGGATGCAGTGGCGGGGCGGATCTGTCGGACGTTCCTGAAGCCGGGGAATGTCGAGCCGTCGCTGGTGACCGTTGCTGCGGTCACTCTGGCGCAGTCGCAGCCGTCGGGGCTCTCGGACGCGGAGGTGGTCTCGGCGGCGGTGGCGTGTCGGCAGGCGATCACCCATATCGAGCTGACTCAGGCGCAGCTGACCCGGGAACTGGCGTGGCGGTATCAGGCGCGGCACCCGCATGAACTGGATCTCACTCTGGAGACGAAGCTGCCGGAATGGGTCCGTGACCCGGAGGAACGCGCCCTGACCGCGGCGATCGAAGAGGTCGCCGCCGTGGCACGCACCAGCCCGTCGGGACTGCGGGCCCGGGTCGAGATGCTGGCGACCTGGCCCGAGGACCACGGTCGGCTGTATCGAGCACTGCTCGACGGCACCATCTCCACTACCCGTGCTCGCGACATCGTGCGGCAGACCGAGCGGCTGGCGGCGGGTCGGGCGCGGGACTGGGTGGAGAAGATGATCCTGCCCGTCGCCGAGCAGCTCGGGGTCGTGGGGTTGCGGAACCGGATCGAGCGGTTGATCGCGCAGGCTGATCCCGGGGCGTACCGGCGGATCCTGGATGACGCTGCGGCGGAGAAGGACTCGGTCAAGGTCAGTCAGCAGGGCTACGGCCGAGCCTCCCTGACGTATCGGGGGTCGATCACGAGCATCGCCGACCTGCACGCCGCGTTACTGCACCGCGTCCAGGCCGCCGCCTGCCCAGGCACGGGATCGGCCACGAGCATTGCCTCAGCCTCGGCCGGTGCAGCCGATCACGCGAGCAACGCAACGGGGTCAGGTCCGACCGGCACGAGCGCCACGCCAGGAACCGGCACCGCTCGATGGCGCAGATCGTGTTCGACCTGGTCACCGACCCCGACACCATCACCCCGCTCCTGCCCACTCGCGGGGATGGCGGTGGCCGGGGCTCCTGCCACCACGAACGACCCCACCAGCGGACGCTCCACCGGCCACCCCGAGAACGCCACGGCGGCCGCCAGCCAGCCCACCCCGACCAGCACCGACCACGACGACGGACCCTGCGCCACGCAGCACGCCACCGCACCCAACGAGACAACCGGCAGTCTGCTCGGCGGTGACGCCATCAGCACCCCACCACCGGCCTGCCCGGGGATCAGGGTCGAACCCAAGGTGGCGTTGAACGTCACCATCCCGTTCCAGGTGCTCGCCGCGCTGTGGGCCGGCACGCCACCACCCACCGGGACCGGATGGGTCGAAGCCGCAGGCCACGGGCCAATCCCCACCGAGGCACTGGCCGCGATCCTCGACAAGTACGGCAAACGGGCGATCTGGCGCTGCCAGGTCCTCGACGACCGACCCGACTCCCCCACCTACGGCACCCTGATCGCCATCGGACGCGCCACCACCGACCCCGGCTACACGCCGTCCCCGTTCGTCAAGGCCCTCGTGAAAGCCACCCGGCCACGCTGCTCCCACCCGGGATGCGGCCGGCCGGCCATCGATGCCGACCTGGACCACGTCACCGCGTTCGGCAAGGGCGGCACGACCAGCGAGCAGAACATGGCACCCCTTTGCCGGTTCCACCACCTGCTCAAGACCCACGCCGGGTTCACCCCGACCCTGGACCCGGTGACCGGGCAGATCACCTGGCGCACGCCGTCCGGGCACCTCGTCAGCGAACCACCCGACGCCCCACCACCGTTGGCGGCCGAAGGCGACCTGCCCGGCGCCTGGCCCCTCCCGCCGTCGTCACAGGACCGCGAGGGCGAGCCACCACCGTTCTGACGCACGGTGTTGCTCTCGCACCCCTGAGCTCCGGCGACGTCGAGCTGATGGTCCGATCTGCCACGAAAGCAGCCACTCCGGGCCTGTCCGAGGCTGTTCGCGCACCTGATCACCGCCACAGGGCTGTTCGCACCCACCAACTGAGGACAAACAGCCCCATGATCGTGATCATGATGCGAGGACGCCGCACCGCGCCCGACCACCGTGAGGTACGACCCACCCCGCACCCGAGGCGGTGGCGACCACGACGATCAGGGCCGAGCACCGCAACCCGGTGAGTGGATCGCCTGACGGGGGTTCGACACCATGATCACCAAGAGATGCGGTGCGGCCGCCCACGAGGGCGGGCGGGAGGGGTTCGTGCGCGCGGCTGGCTGGGTCTGGCGGGAGCGCGAGCCTGCGAGCGCGGATGGATCGCCGCGCGCACGAACCCCTCCCGCCCGACCGTCCGCCAGCGTCTCGATCTGGGCCACCAGCGCTGACACGACCACTACGGTGATCCGTCATGGCCCTGTTTCGCCGCCGCCCGCGTTCCGGCGCCTCGGACGCCACGGTCACCGCCACCACGGAGGCCATCGGCCGGTTCTGGTCCTGGTGGCACGCGACCGGCGCCGACCAGCTCGCGCAGGCCATCGACGGCCGCACCGTCGAGACCCTGGCCCCGGTGGTCGCCGAGCAGGTCGAGGCGATCGACGCCGAGCTGTCCTGGGAGCTCTCGCCCGGCGGCGGCCGCAGCCGCCACCTGCTGGTGGTCTCACCCGGGGGCAATCCGGCGCTGCGCGCCACGGCCCGCCGGTGGCTACTGGCCGCCCCGCCCCCGGACGACGTGTGGAGCTACGCCGACTCGCGCCAGCCGGTGGCCGACCTGGACGGCCTGGTGCTCGGCCTGGACGGCACCGAGATCGCTCCCAGCGAGGTCGAGGTGGCCGCACACGTCACCCGGGCCACCGTCGACGTCACCGTGTACCACCCCGCCTTCGCCGGGCTCGACCAGGCGCAGCGGATGCAGGCCGCCTTCCTGGTCCTCGACTGGGTGCTCGGCGAGAACGCGGTCGAGACCTGGGTCGGCGAGATCGCCACCACCACCGTGAAGCCGCTCGACCCGATCCCGGTGATCGGGCTGCGCACCGTCGTCGACCACCTGCAGACCGAGTACACCGACGACGAGGGCGACCCGGTCTGGTCGATGCTGACCGGTGAGCTGGTCGGCGGCACTCCCGTCATCGCCAGCTTTCAGATGCCGCTGCGGGCCGCGACCGCGCCGCAGTTCGACACCTGGGTGCAGGTGACGGTGCCGTTCACCGACCGCACCCCCGAAGGCTTCCCCGGACCCGAGAGCCTGCCGGAGCTACGCCACCTCGAGGACCACCTCGTCGATCGCCTCGGCCACAGTGGCCGACTCGTCGCCCACCAGACCCACGGCGGCGTCCGGCTGATGCACTTCTACGTCGACCGGGCCACCCCGGCGGCCGACCAACTATGGGCCGCGGTGACCGGCTGGCGCCAGGGCCGGGTCGAGGTCACCGCGCAGCACGACCCCTCGTGGGAGCAGGTGGCCCACCTGCGCGGCTGAGCCGCAGCGCCAGCAGCGGGCAGGCGGCCACCGCTTCCCGGGCCTCACCGAGCAACCGTTCCGGAACGGGAATCGCGTTGGGCGGCAACGGGTCACGCCCCTGCACCGCCACCGGTGCCGGGTAACCCCACGGGTCCTCGGTGAGCAACTCGGGCAGGATCTCGGTGCACAGCCCCCGGCCGTCGCAGGCCACCCAGTCGATGTGCAGCGTCGTCCGGGCCTGCGGTGTCGCTGCTGTGGTCGAGCTCATCGGGCACCTCCGGTGCAATGGCCACCCAGGTGGGCGGAGATCTCGTCGGCGAACGTGGTCAGGCTCGACCGCACGAACCGGACGGTGCCGTCCGGGTGCCGGCAGGCCCCGCGACCGGTCACCAGCCCGGCGACCGCGGCCAGATGGCCGGGCAACTCGTCCCGACCCTGGACGGCGGCCGGGTCGGCCAGCCGTGCGACGTCATCCGCCAGCGCGGGCAGCCCGAACCGGCACGGCCCGCACTGCCGGGCACTCTGCCCGGCCAGATAGGTGACGATCGAGGAGGTGACCACCAGCGGGCAGTCCTGCGCCCCCAGTGCCCACACGATGCCCGCCCCCGGGGTCGCCCCGAACGGCGCCAGCCCCGCGCGCGACATCGGGGTGCTCGCCAGCGCCTCCGCCGGCACCCAGGCGCCGTGGTACCCGCCGACCAGGACGGCGCGCAGCGGCCGATCGGCCCCGCCCGCCAACCCGAGCAGGTCGGCCAGGCGAATGCCGTAGCCGGCCTCGACCACCCCTGGCCGGTGCACCGCGCCGCCGATCGTGGCCAGGAAGGTGCCCGGCTCGGCCGGCGTCCCCGCGGTCCGGAACGCCTGTGGCCCGTACCGGGCGATGACCGCGACGTGCGCCAGCGTCTCGACGTTCTGCACCAGGGTGGGCCGGCCGCCGACGCCCTGCTCGGTCACCAGGTGACGCTTGGTCGTCGGTAGCGCGGCCCGGCCCTCGACCGCCGCCACCGCCGCCGACTCCTCCCCGGAGACGAAGCCCGTCGGCGCCGTCACCAGCTCCGGGTGCACCCGGTCGCACCGGGCGGCCCGCCGCTCGGCGAGCGCCCGGCGCACGGCGTCCTGGGCCTGACCCGCCTTCACGTAGATCACCGCCCGGTCGGCGCCGACCGCCTCGGCCGCCAGCTGGACGCCGTCCAGCACCAGGTGGGGCGCCAGCGTGAGCAGGACGGCGTCCTTGCCGCTGGCCGGCTCCCCCTCGGCGCCGTTGGCGATCACGACCGCCCGGCGCCCGGCACCGGAAGCCGAGGCGACCTTGCGCCAGGTCGGGAACCCCGCCCCGCCCCGCCCGGTCAGGCCGGCGGCCTCGAGTGAGGTGGTGAGCAGGTCCGGGCCGCCACGCCAGCAGATGTCACCGTGACGTGCACGGTGGGAGGCCAGGTCGGTCGCTCCCGGACGCACCAGCCGCGCGACCACGACGCCCGCAGCGGCCGGGTCGGCGACCATCGGCCCCACCATCCCCGTCATCCCCGTCGTCCCGGCCATCCCGGTCGTCCCGGTCACGGCGGTCATCGGGCACCGCCCAGGATGCTGCGCGCGGTCCACCGCGAACCGGTTCCGACGGCGACCCGACGCCAGGCGACGGCCGCCAGCACCCCGGTCAGGCAGCCGACCGTGGTGGCCCGCAACCAGATCGTGCCCGCATCGGAGCCGGTGCCCAGGCCGTGCAGCACCGCCAGCGGCCAGAGCGCGTAGGCGCTCAGGTGAACCGCCTTCCAGGCTCGCGCCCCCAGCCGGGCGCGCAGCAGGCTGGTCACCCCGATGGCCAGCGTCAGATCGAGCGCCAGCGTGCCGAACCCGAGCCAGAGCGGGCGATAGGCCCCGGCGAACGGCACCACCAGATCGAGCAGCCGCAGCTGGGCATAGGGATCGAACAGCAGCGTCACCAGGTGGACGCCCAGAAAGACCGTGGCCAGCAGCGCCGCCGAGGAGTGCACCGCCGCCACCGCGAACCGCGGCACCCCGGGCATCGGCCGCGCCGAGCGGGTGATGATGCCGAGCGCGACGACGACGGAGAACAGCACCAGGGCCGTGACACCGCTGCCGCGGGCCAGGTACCAGGAGGCGGTGGTGAGGTCGAGAGTCATGACGAGCAGGCTGCGCCGCCAGGCTGTGGGCCGGCTGTGGGGCACCTGAGCGAGGGATACGCACTCTCGGCCGTACGGCGTCCACAGGATTCTCACAGCGTGGCCACAGCACACCGTCGGCCGGACGGCGCAGACTTCCGTCATGAACACGACGCCCTCGTCACTGCCCGCGCAGCGCGCGCTGATGCACCACCCCGACGGGCGACCGGTGAAGATCCTGGTCGTCGACGACGAGAACTCGCTGTCCGAGCTGCTGTCGATGGCGCTGCGGTACGAGGGCTGTGAGGTGCGCACCGCGGCCGACGGGCTGGGCGCCGTCCGGGCCGCGCGCGAGATGCGCCCCGACGCGGTGGTGCTCGACGTGATGTTGCCGGACATCGACGGGCTCGAGGTGCTGCGCCGGCTGCGCGCCGAGAGCGACGTCCCGGTGCTGTTCCTGACCGCCAAGGACGCCGTGGCCGACCGGATCGCCGGCATCACCGCCGGTGGCGACGACTACGTCACCAAGCCGTTCAGCCTCGAGGAGGTGGTCGCACGGCTGCGCGGGCTGATCCGCCGGACGACGCTGATGACCGAGCGGGTCGACTCCCGCCTCATCGTGGGCGACCTGGTGATGGACGAGGACAGCCACGAGGTCGAGCGCGACGGCACCCCGATCCAGCTGACGGCCACCGAGTTCGAACTGCTGCGCTACCTGATGCGCAACCCCCGCCGGGTGCTGAGCAAGGCCCAGATCCTCGACCGGGTGTGGAACTACGACTTCGGCGGCCAGGCCAACGTGGTCGAGCTCTACATCTCCTACCTGCGCAAGAAGATCGACGCCGGACGCGCTCCCATGATCCACACCCTGCGCGGCGCCGGGTACGTGCTGCGGCCCACCGACTGATCCGATGCCCAGAACCCTGCGCGCTCAGCTCGTCCTGGTGCTCGCCACGCTCACGGCCGGCATCGCCGTCCTGATGGGTGCGGCCAGCCTGATCGCGCTGGAGCGCAACCTCACCGGCCAGCTGCGCCAACAGCTCGACGCCACGACCTCCCGGTCCCGGCCCGCGATGTCCGATCCGAGCGGCCATGACGGCGACCCGGACAGTGACGACCGCCAGGACGACGACGGCCCGGCCTTCCTGGACCTGCGCGGCCAGGCCGAGGGGACCCTGGGGGTGCTGGTCCAGGGCGATCGCATCGTCGAGCGAGGGGTCATCGGCTCGACCTGGACCCCGACCGCGGCGCAGCAGGCGATGCTGGCCGCGGTACCTCAGGACGGCGCCCCGCACCGGCTCGAGCTCGGCGGGGCGCTCGGCCACTACCTGGTGCAGGTCGTGCCGACCGGCGGGAACAGCCGCGCGGTCATCGGGTTGCCGTACTCGGGCATCGAGCACACCGTGGCCGAGCTGGCCCGGGTCGTGGCCCTGGTGGCCCTGCTGGCGGTCGCCTCGGCGGTGCTGGCGGGTCTGGTGCTGGTCAGGTTGGCGTTGCGGCCGTTGCGGCGAGTGGCCACCACCGCGTCGCGGGTCGCCGAGCTGCCCCTCGAGCGGGGCGATGTGACCCTGCACGAGCGGGTACCGGACCGTGACACCGACCCGCGCACCGAGGTCGGCCAGGTCGGTACGGCGATCAACCGGATGCTGGGTCACATCGACGGCGCGCTGGCCGTCCGGACGGCCAGCGAGGCCCGGATGCGTCGCTTCGTCGCCGACGCCAGCCACGAGTTGCGCACCCCCCTGGCCTCCATCCGCGGCTATGCCGAGCTGACCCGACGCCAGGGCGGCGACCTGCCCGAGCAGGTGTTGCACGCCGTGGGACGGGTGGAGTCCGAGGCGGTGCGGATGACCGGCCTGGTCGAGGACCTGCTGCTGCTCGCCCGGCTCGACGAGAGTCCCCAGGCGGCGGCCATCCGGCACGAGCCGGTCGACCTGACGGCGGTGGCGATCGACTGCACCAACGACGCCCATCTGCTGGCCCCCGGGCATCACTGGCAGCTCGAGCTGCCGGACGAACCGGTGATGGCGCGGGGCGACGCCGCCCGGCTGCTGCAGGTGCTGACCAATCTGTTGGCCAACGCCCGGGTGCACACCCCCGCCGGCACCCGGGTCACGGTGCGGCTGCACGAGCAGGACGGCGAGGTGACCCTCGAGGTGCACGACGACGGCCCGGGCATCCCGGCGGCCCTGCAGCCGGCGGCCTTCGACCGGTTCGCGCGCGCCGACTCCTCACGCTCACGCGCCGCGGGCAGCACCGGGTTGGGGCTGGCGATCGTGGCCTCGGTGGTGCAGGCCCACGGCGGCCGGGTCGACCTGGACAGCCGGCCGGGGGCCACGACCTTCCGGGTGGTGCTGCCCAGCGCGACCCCGCCGGGCTGAGCGACGGCGAGCGAGGCTCAGTCGATCCGGAACCAGTCGGTGGCGATGGGCCGCTCACCGTCGCGGTGCACCACCAGGCGCACCAGGCCGGGGGCCAGATCGGCCAACGAGAAGCGGCCGATGTCGTCCACCTGGATCTCGGTGACGTCCGGCTCGGAGCCGGCGTCGCCGGGTGCCCGGTGCAACTCCATCCGCGCCGGGGCGGCCGGGCTCAGCTGACCCATCATGCGCCACCCGCGCGCAGGGGCCGCCACCTCGATCTCCACGGCCAGATCGCCGCGTTCGAACGTGAGTTCGCGCGGACCGCGCAGTTCCTCCTCAGTGGTCGAGCGCAACGCCACCGCGGGGCGGTCGACGCTCGAGTCCCACGTGAGCAGTGCCAGCTCCATGTCCATCGAGCGCATCGAGAAGCTCGCCTTCGCCATCCGCGTCACCAACTCGGGGACGGCCTCCTCGCGCCCGAACAGCGCTGCCAGCTCACTGAGCAGCTGCGCGTCACGGTCGTCGTGTGTCACCGGTCCTCCTGCGGCAGAGAGGTCGAGCATCCAGGGACCTCGGCGGTCTCCTGCTCAAGCAGAGTCATCGGGCTCTCCGCTGATACCGCGTCTTTCGACAGCGAGACGTAGATCACTCAGGCAGCGCATCCGGGTGGGTCCCAGACTGCCCATCGGGATGCCCAGGGCCACGGCCGCGTCCTTGTACGACAGCGCCTCGGTGGCCCCGAATCCGGTGATCAACATGCGCAGCAGTCGCTGGCACCGGTCGGTGAGTTCGGCGAAGGCCTCCCACAACAGCCGATCACGCTCGCCGCGGACCACGGCGGCGTCCGGGCCGGAGGACGGCCCCACGGCGGCGTCCAGCACGGCGTCGTCGTCGGTGGACACGGTCCGCCGGGAGCGCCGGTAGAGCCGATGGATCTCGTGGCGCACGACCGTGGCCAGCCAGGCACCGACCCGTTCCGGGTCCTCGATCCGGTCCAGATGCTCGAGCAGCCGCATCCAGGCGGTCTGCAGCACGTCCGAGGCGTCGGCGTCCCGCAGCCGGTAGGACCGGGCGATGGACCAGAGCAGGCCGCTGTAGCGATCCACCAGGCCGTCCCAGGCGGCCTGGTCGCCCTGGCCCGCGCGGGACACCAGCGAGGCGGCGTCGTCGTCCATCACGCCTCCGTGCTGAGTCGGCTCCGCAGTCTGCCCCGAGTGGGGCAACGTATCAGGACAAACCCGTGATCGACGCGATGACGGGCGTCCACCGCGTGGTGGACGCCCGTCTCGGGTTGGGGGCACTGGCGCCGGCTCAGCCGACGGTGGCCTCCTTGCCGGCCGGCAGCACGACCGCGTCGTCCGACGGCAGCTCGGCCTCGAGCTCCTTGTGGCCGATCGAGTGGCGCATCGCCCAGGCGATGGCGACGGCGATCACCGCGACCACCACGCTGGTCACGACCACATCCAGGACGCCCGGCAGCCGGGTCATCTTGAAGAACACGAACGACAGGGCGATGGTCGCCGGGATCGTCACGACCCAGGCCATCACCATCTCGCCGACGACCTTCCAGTTGGCGCCCCGCCCGCTGGCGGTGCCGGCGCCGACCACCGAGGACGCCGCAGCGTGCGTGGTCGAGATCGGGATCCCGAAGTGGGTGGCACCGAAGATCGCGGTGGTGGCACCGATGTTCGCGGCCACGCCGACCCGGGCGTTCAGGTTGGTCAGCTTCAGACCCATGGTCTCGATGATCCGCCAGCCGCCCCAGACCGTACCGATGGCGATCGCGGCGTAGGCACTCAGGGCGACCCACTCGGGCACCAGGAACTTGTCCTTGCCGTTGAGGTAGCCGGCGCCGGCGAGCACGGCGGCGATGACACCCATGGTCTTCTGCGCGTCGTTGGCGCCGTGACCGTAGGAGACGGCAGCGGCCGAGACGATCTGCAGACCCTTGAACGGCTTGGCGTCATCGCCCCAGCCGGTGACCTTCTGCAGCGCCCAGACCAGACCGGCACCGATGGCGGCGACGCTGAAGGCGACCAGGGGGGACAGAACGATCGCGTACAGCACCTTGGTGACGCTCTTCCAGCTGACGGCAGCGGTGCCACCGACGGCCAGACCGGCACCGACCAGGCCACCGATGATGGCGTGGCTGGACGAGGACGGCATCCCGACGAACCAGGTGAGGTAGTTCCACACGATCGCGGCCAGCAGCGCGGCGAAGATCACCGGCACGCTGACGAAGCCACTCTTCACCGTCTTGGCCACGGTGTTGGCCACCGCGGTGCCGACGAAGAAGTAGGCGAGGAAGTTGCAGACGGCCGAGAAGAGGACCGCCTGCATGGGCGAGAGAGCTTTGGTCGCGACGACGGTCGCGATCGAGTTGGCGGCGTCGTGGAACCCGTTCGAGAAATCGAACAACAAGGCCAGCGCGACAACCGCAATGACGGTGAGCAACAACGTATCCACGGCATCCTCCTGTGGTGGGCGACGTCAGGATGACAGAGCCGTTCACCTGCGAAAACAGGACCAAGAACCCACCGCCAAGGCGCCGTGAACCGTGGCGGGTCCGTTGGGGCTCGGCGACCTGCGGATGTGGCCTGGGGCACATGTGGCGCTCGATATCGGTTGGACAAGAGTTCATTTCGCGTTTGCGCGCCGCGGTTGGTCCGAGCGGGTGATCGGGAGAGCTCAGGCACGCTTCGACACACCATGTACAACCGTTCGCCGAGAACCGCTTCCGCGGCGTTCATCGACACGCCAGACTCTGGGCCGTGTCCGATCACGCAACCGCCTCCCGGCCGATCGCCCCGCGGGCCGGGATCACCCGATGGTTCCCGATCCTGGGGTGGCTACCGACCTACCGACGCAGCTGGCTGCGCGAGGACGTCACCGCCGGGCTGGCGTTGACGGCACTGCTCGTGCCGCAGGGTATGGCCTACGCCCAGTTGGCGGGCCTACCCCCGATCACGGGTCTGTACACGAGTGTGATGTGCCTGGTGGCCTACGCCGTCGCCGGGCCGTCGCGGGTGCTCGTGCTCGGCCCCGACTCCTCCCTCGGCCCGATGATCGCCGCCACCCTGCTGCCGCTGCTGGCGGCCGGGGGCGATCCGGGGCGCGCCGTCGTCCTGGCCTCGGTGCTGTCGATCCTGGTGGGGATCTTCATGATCGGTGCCGGCGTCGCCCGCCTCGGGTTCGTCGCCGACCTGCTGTCCAAACCCACCCAGATCGGCTACATGAACGGCCTGGCCCTCACCATCCTGATCGGTCAGGTGCGCAAGCTGCTGGGCTTCTCGATCGAGGGTGACGGCCTGATCGGCGAGATCACCGGAACCATCCGGCGGATCACCGAGGGAGCCACCAACACCTCGGCCCTGGTGGTCGGGGCCGCCTCACTCGTCGTCCTGCTGGTGCTGCAGCGCCTCCTGCCGCGGATCCCGGCGGTGCTGGTGGCCGTGGTGCTGGCCACGGCGGCCTCGACGATGCTGGACCTGCCCGGACGCGGCGTGCGCGTGGTGGGCGAGCTGCCGCAGGGCTTCCCGCCGTTCACCCTGCCGCTGGTCTCGATCGGCGACATCGGACTGCTGATCGCGGGGGCGCTGGGGATCACCCTGGTCGCCCTCGCGGACACCATCTCGACGGCCTCGGCCTACGCCCGGCGGGCCGGAACCCCGGTCGACGGCAACCAGGAGATGGTCGGCATCGGGTTCGCGAACGTGCTGTCCGGGCTGTTCCAGGGATTCGCCGTGAGCACCAGTGGCTCGCGCACCGCCGTGGCCTTCAAGGCCGGCGCCCGCACCCAGGTCTCCGGGCTGGTCGGCGCCCTGGCCATCGTGGTGCTGCTGGTGGTGGCACCGAACCTGCTGGCCGATCTGCCCATCCCGACCCTGGCCGCGATCGTCGTGGTGGCCGCGATCTCGATGTCGGACCTGCCCGGGGTGCGCCAGCTGTACCGGCAGCGGCGGATGGAGTTCTGGCTGTCGATCGCGGCCACGGCCGGGGTGGCGGTCTTCGGGGTGCTGCCGGGCATCGGCCTGGCGGTCGGGCTGTCCATCCTCAACGTCTTCCGTCGCGCGTGGTGGCCCTACCAGGCGGTGCTCGGCCGGGCGCCGGGCGTGCCCGGGTATCACGACATCACGCGCTACCCGTCCGCCCGCCAGATGGACGGCCTGGTGGTGTTCCGCTTCGACGCGCCCCTGATCTTCGCCAACGCCCGCACCTTCGCCGAACAGGTGATGCAGCTGGACACCGAGGGCGCCCCACCGAAGTGGATCATCGTTGCGGCCGAGCCGATCACGGACATCGACACCACCGCGGCGGACATGCTCGCCGAGCTGGTCGACGACCTGGCCGAGCAGGGCACGCAGCTGGTGTTCGCCGAGCTGAAGGACCCGGTACGGGCCAAGTTGCAGGCCTACGAGCTGCCCGGCGTGCTGGATCGGATCGTGTTCTTCCCGACGCTGAACAAGGCGGGCAAGGGCTATCGCGAGGCCTTCGGGACCGACTGGGACGACGACCAGGTCGCCGATCCGGAGCCACCGCGGGAACCGGAGCCGGATCCACAGATCTGACCGGCGCCCCCGCTCGGCCGGGGGTCAGCGCAGCCAGGCCGCCAACCGTTCCACCGCCTGCTCGATCTCGGCCGTCGAGCCGGCGAAACTCAACCGCATGAACCGGTTTCCGGCCACCGGGTCGAAATCCACCCCCGGGGTGAGTGCCACGCCGGTGGCGGCCAGCACCCGGGCGCACCAGCTGGTCGCGTCGTCCGTCAGGTGGCCGATGTCGCAGTAGGCGTAGAACGCGCCGTCCGGCGGGGCCATGTGCCCGATCCCGATGCGGGGCAACGCCTCGAGCAACAGGTCGCGGTTGGCGGCATAGCGGGCGACATGGCCGTCGAGCTCGGCTCGCGAGGCCGGGTCGAAGGCCGCCACCGCGGCCACCTGGGCGATGGCCGGTGGGCAGATGTTCAGGTTGCCCACCAGCAACTCCACCGGACGCCGCAGCGCCTCGGGCAGCAGCAGCCAGCCGATGCGCCAGCCGGTCATCGAGAAGTACTTGCTGAACGAACCGACCACCACCGAACTGCGACTGGTGTGCCAGGTGGTGGCGCAGGGTCGGCCATAGGCGATGCCGTGGTAGATCTCGTCACTGATCAGCAGGGTGCCGTGCGCCTCGCACCAGGCCGCGATGGCCGCCAGCTCGACCGGGTCGATGATGGTGCCGGTCGGGTTGGCCGGGCTGGCGATGATCAGGCCGGCCGGCGGTTCGTCGAGCGCCGCCAGCATGGCCACCGTGGGCTGGAACCGCGTCTCGTCACCGCAGTCGAGCTCCACCACCCGACATCCCAACGCCTGCAACGTGTTCCGGTAGGCGGGATACCCCGGCCGGGTCATCACCACGGTGTCCCCGGCGTCGAAGGCGGCCAGGAACACCGCCGTGAACCCACCGGACGATCCGGTGGTGACGATGACGTCGTCCGGGCCGACCAGGACGCCGTAGCGGTCGCGGTGATGGGCGGCGATCGCCTCGCGCAGCGGTGCGATACCGACCGCCTCGGTGTAGCCGAGCACCTCACCGGCCATGGCCCGCCGGGCCGCGGCCAGCACGGGTGCCGGTGCCGCCGTGGACGGCTGGCCGGCGCACAACGAGATCACGTCCCCACGGGCCGCCTGGCGCGCGGCGGCCGCCTTGAGCACCTCCATCACATGGAACGGCTCGACCCGGCCTCGACGGGAGAGCCTCACCCCACCGGCAGGGTCGGCGGGGTGGTGGGTAGCTGCATGGTGCCGTGCGGTCATGCAGGTCAGCCTGCCAGGTGGGGCCGGGAATTCGGCCGTTCGGCCGACCCGCTCGCGCTTGGGTCGGCTGGTGCGGCGGGAGAGGATGGCGGTACTGCCTGCTGGCTTGCCGTCGTCGCACAGAGGAACTGGATGGGCTCCCGATTCAATCCGCCGCCCGGCTGGCCCGCGCCGCCAGAGGGATGGCGGCCCACGCCCAACTGGATCCCGGACCCGAGCTGGCCCGCACCACCGGCGGACTGGGAGTTCTGGCTGATCGACGAGCCCGCCCCCGGGCCGGCGCCTGCCGCCACCCGAGGCGCGCCGGAGTCGCTCATCCCGCAGCAGGCCGGGCCCACGTCGACGACCACCGGGCCGATCCCGAGCGAGCCGGCGATGGCCGGGGCCGCATCCCCCAACGGTGTGGCCGGCCCGTCGTGGGCCATACCGTCGACCCCCGTCGCCCCCACGCCGGTGCAGCCACCCGCACCCCTCCCACCCACTGCGCCGGTCCCGTCGGCCTCGTCACCGGCGTCCCCCGCACCGTCGCTGCCCGCCACGCCGCTGCTGGCCTCCATTCCCCCGCAGGCCACTCCCGGATCGCTGCTGCCCAGTGGTGACGACTGGCCCCTGAGCGAGGTCCCCGAGCCCCCGGACGGGGCCGACGACGCGTCACCCGACGGCAGGGCGCGCCGCACCGTGGTGGCCGCCGCGGCGGCGGCCGCGCTGCTGGGCACCAGCGGTGTGGCCCTGTGGATGAGCACCCGGCCCGAGGCGAGCACGCCCGTCGCCCGGCCCGCCGCGACCGCGGCGGTGCGTTCGGCGCCGACCCCGTCCGCCGCGGCGACACCGAGCGCCACGCCGTCGACCGGCGGGGCGACGTCCAGCCCCGCCGTGATCCCCCAGGACGCCGCCGCCGCGCTGAGCGCCTTGACCACCCGGACCGATCAGGCGAGCACCCCGTACCTGCGATCGGCCTTCGGTACCGGCTGGGGCGACCCCGACGGCAACGGCTGCGACACGGGCAACGACGTCCTGGCTCGTGACCTGACCGCCACCCACCGGGCCGGCGACCACTGTGTGGTCACCTCCGGCAAGCTGCTCGACCCCTACGTCGGGCGCAGCGTCACGGCCCGTTCGGTCAGCGGCACGATCGCCCTCGACTTCGTGGTGCCGCTCGCCGACGCCTGGGCCTCCGGCGCCCACGCCTGGACCGACCAGCAGCGTCGCGACTTCCTGGACGACGCCCGCAACCTGCAGGCCGTGCAGGCCGCCACCATCACCAAGAAGCGCAATCGGGACGCCTCGGGCTACATCCCCTCCTCGGTGCGCTACCGCTGCACCTACATCGCCCGCCAGATCGGGTTGAAATACCACTACCGGCTCAGCGTCACCGCGGCCGAGCGCGCGGTGATGACCGACGTGCTGGCGACCTGCCCGAGCCAGCCGTTGCCCACGGACCTGCGGCCGACCTCGGCGATCGACCAGGGCGGCACCGGGACCCCGACCGAGCCCGAGACCCTGACCCCGCAGATCGACCCCGATCCCGACGCGAGCCTGGACGGCGACCCGGCCGCGCCCGGGGTCACGCTCACCCCGACGAGCCCGGCACGCGCCCCGATCGGCCGGCCGGTCGAGACGAGCGGCGCGGCGCGCTGACCCCACCCGGCCAGCAGCCGCGGCGCGCACCGGTCACAATGGGGGTCCAGCCCTCGCGGAAGGCACCTGCCCGGCGAGGACCGCCCGCCAGGACGCTGCCAGGAGTCGCCCCGATGCCCGTCACCATCCCTCGTGATCTGCCCGCGCGCCGCACGCTGGAGTCCGAGAACGTCTTCGTGATGACCGAGGGACGGGCCACCCACCAGGACATCCGGCCGCTGCGGATCGCCATCGTCAACCTCATGCCGACGAAGATCGACACCGAGACCCAGTTGCTGCGGCTGCTCGGCAACACCCCGCTGCAGTTGCAGATCACCCTGCTGCACATGGAGTCGCACGACTCACGCAACACCGCCGGTGAGCACCTCGACGCCTTCTACGCCACCTTCGACCAGGTGCGCGACCGCAAGTTCGACGGCCTGGTGATCACGGGTGCACCGATCGAGCAGTTGCCCTTCGAAGAGGTCGACTACTGGCCCGAGCTGTGCGAGGTGATGGACTGGTCCGAGGAGAACGTGTTCTCGACCATGCACGTCTGCTGGGGTGCCCAGGCCGGGTTGTACCGGCGCTACGGTATTCAGAAACATCCGTTGCAGGACAAGATGTTCGGTGTGTTCCAGCACGAGGTGCTCGACCCGCGCTCGCGCATCCTGAGCGGCTTCGACCAGGTCTTCCCGGCGCCGCACTCGCGGCACACCGAGACCCGTGCGGCCGACATCGAGGCCGCCGACGGGGTGGAGCTGCTGGCCACCTCACCCGAGGCCGGGGTCTACCTGGCGGCGAGCACGGACGGCCGCCGGCTCTACGTGACCGGGCATCCGGAGTACGAGCGCTACACCCTGGCCACCGAGTACGAGCGGGATCTCGCCAAGGGGATGCCGATCGAGGTGCCCCGCAACTACTACCCGGACGACGACCCCACCCGTCCGCCCAAGGTCACCTGGCGCTCGCACGCGTTCCTGCTCTACGCGAACTGGTTGAACTACTGCGTCTACCAGCGCACGCCGTTCGACCTGCAGGCGATCCCGGCAGAACCGGCCACCGACGAGGACTGACCCGCGGCCGGACGAACCTGGCCGAGGTGCACCGCTCAGCGGAAGATTCTGGGCCGTCCGTCACCCGAAAAAGGTGGATTCTCCTTAGGGTGGGCATCTGTCCCAGCGTGGTGACAGAGGTCGAGGAGGAGACATGCAGGCACGACGACTACTGGCGACCGCTGCGGCAGCAGCGACCATCGCCACCGTCAGTGGCGTGGCCGCAGGCATCACCGGCGCCGCCCAGGCCGCGACCGGAGCGGCCGGCGCGCCGTCCCGCTGGGTGGTGCTGGCGGACGCCGGCGCCTCGGCGGACACCGTCGCGGCGAAGCTGCGCACGGCCGGCGCCACCGTCACGTCGGTGAACAACGAGGTCGGGCTGGTGACCGCCACCAGCACGGACAGCAGCTTCCGCACCACCGCCGGCCAGATCAGCGGCGTGCAGGGCGTGGCCGCAGACATCAGCATCGGCTCCGCGCCACACCGGGTCTCCCCCTCCGTGGTCGAGCGCGAGCACGCCCAGTCGGGCGGCTCGGGTGGGCACGGTGAGGCGCGGCCGGCCAAGCCGACCGCCGATCCGCTGGACCACCTGCTCTGGGGCATGCAGATGATCAACGCCCCGAAGGCCCACGCCACCGAGCTGGGCGACCGCCGGGTGACCGTCGGCGTCCTGGACACCGGCATCCAGGCGGACCACCCGGACCTGGCGGCGAACGTCGACCGCTCGAAGTCGCGCAACTTCACCACCGACATCCCCGAGATCGACGGCCCGTGTGAGACCGCCTCTTGCGTCGACCCGGCCACCGTGGACGACGGCGGTCACGGCACGCACGTCGCCGGCACCATCGCGGCGTCCCTGAACGGGTTCGGCCTCAGCGGCGTGGCGCCCGGCGTCACCCTGGTCAACATCCGTGGCGGTCAGGACAGCGGGTACTTCTTCCTCGGCCCGGTGGTCAACGCGCTGACCTATGCCGGCGATGCCGGGCTGGACGTGGTCAACATGTCGTTCTACGTCGACCCCTGGCTCTACAACTGCACCGGCGGTGCCCCCGAGGATTCCCCGGCCGCAGCGGCCGACCAGAAGGTGATCATCGAGAGTGTCAACCGGGCGCTGAGGTACGCCAACCGCAAGGGCGTCACCCTGATCGCGGCGCTCGGCAACGATCACGACAACGTCTCGGCGCCGCGTCCGGACGCCTCCAGCCCCGACTACGACAACCCGGCCAACAGCTGGGACACCGCGCCCTACCTGCGGACCATCGACAACAAGACCTGCGTCGACCTGCCGCTCGAGGGCCCGAACGTGCTCGGCGTCAGCGCCCTCGGCCCCTCGGGCCGCAAGGCGGACTACTCCAACCACGCCACCGATCTGAAGGGCAACGAGATCGAGCTGTCGGCCCCGGGTGGCTGGTTCCGTGACGGGTTCGGGACGGCGACCTACCGCACCAACGAGAACCTGATCCTGTCGACCTACCCCCTGTCCGTGCTGCAGGAGGAGGGCTCGGTGGACGCCGACGGCAACGTCACGCCGGCCGGCGCGGCGCTCGGGGTGATCAAGCAGTGCACCACCAAGCCGATCAAGGGTGCGGCGGCCTGCGGGTACTACGCCTACCTGCAGGGCACCTCGATGGCCTCGCCTCACGCAGCCGGCGTGGCGGCCCTGGCGGTCAGCGCTCACGGTCACTCCGACGGCAACCGGGGTTACACCCTGTCGCCGGAGTCGGTGAAGCGGATCCTGATGTCCACGGCCACCGACCACGCCTGCCCGGCGGGCGGGGTGCAGGCCTACACCCAGGAGGGCCGATCCGCCGAGTTCACCGCGACCTGCGTGGGGACGCCGGCGTTCAACGGCTTCTACGGCGCGGGCATCGTCAACGCCGCGGGAGTGGTGGAGGACTGACCGTCGAGTGACGACGAGGCCCCGGCACCCCGCAGGTGCCGGGGCCTCGACGCGTCCGGCATCATTCCCGCGTGCCTCCCCTTCCCGATCTGGCCACCCACACGCCGCTGTGGTTGGCGCTGCTCACCGTCGCGGTCAACGCCCTGGTGGGCGCGCTGCACGGCATGGACGGGTCGCATCGCTGGGACATCGTCGGGGTGAGCGTGTTCGCCCTGCTCATGGGGCTCGGGGGCGGGTTCATCCGTGACCTGCTGCTCGGCGACCTGCCGGCCCAGAGCCTGCGCAGCCCGTGGTTCCTGCTGACGGTGCTGGCGGCGGTGCTGCTCGCCCTGGTGGTGGGTGACGCCGTCCGGCGCCTGCGCGTGGTGATGGCCGTGCTGGACACGGTGGCGATGGGCCTGTTCGCGGCGACCGGCACCGCCGCCGCCCTGGCGCACGCCCTGCCCGTCACGTCCGCCGCCCTGGTCGGCACCGTCTCGGCGGTCGGCGGGGGCATGCTGGTCTCGATCGTGCGGGACGAGGTGCCCGAGGTGGTGCTGGCCAGTGCCCCGAACGCCCTGCTGGCCGCCTTCACCAGCCTGGTGTACGCCGCGGCTCGCCCGCTCACCCCGACCACCGCGTCCCTGCTCGCCCTGGGCTCGCTGCTCGTGGCGCGCTACCTCACCTGGCGCTTCCGGGTGCAGACCCGGCCCGCAGCCCCGCTGCGCCGGCGGCCGCCGTCCGGCTGAACCGCGGCCACGCCACCTCGCGCATCGTGGCGCCCTGGTGGAAGTCGGGCCGGCACCGTAGCATCGAGGCGATCAGGTGACCGGTCGAGATGCCGAGCCAGGCATCCCCGGACGGTTCACCAACGTGTCGCCCCGGACCCCGGTGATGCTCGAGAGGCTCTCTTGTGCAGGGGGAAGCGGGTTGCCGTGGACACCAATGCCATTCTCGTGGACGCCACCGTCGAGCCCTGGTGGACGCTGTTCGTCAGCGGCGACCTGGACCTCGCCACCGGCCCCGATCTCGACCTCCGGATCGATCGAGCACTGGCCCTGCATCCGAGTGAGGGCTTGATCCTGGATCTGTCGGAGGTGAGCTTCTTGGACTGCGCGGGGCTGCACCCCATCATGCGCGCACACGACCTGCTCGCCGATCGCCTGTGCCTGCGAGGGCTGCACGGGGCCGCGGAACGGCTGCTGATGCTCACCGGGGTCGAGGCCTGTCTGCGCATCCTGGCGGACGGCGAATCGCCAGCTCATCGATGACCGTTCCGGCCGACCGGCACGCCGCCGTCCAGGCACTCATCGCTGCGCAGCCGGCCACGTCCGCGCACGCCACCGGCCCGCACGATCGGGCCACCGCCACCGTGGACTGGTTGTCCCGGCTCTGCCGGGCGGCCGTTCGAGCGTTGTCGGCCACCGGGGCCGGGGTCACCGTGATGACCGCCGGCGGGGTGCACGCGACGGTAGCGACCTGGGGTCCCGAGGTCGCTGCGCTGCAGAACCTGCAGATCACGCTGGGCGAGGGGCCGGTGATCGATGCCTACGCCGCGCGCCGACCGGTCCTGGTACCCGACCTGATGACCGCTACCCGTCGATGGCCGGGGTACGCCGCCGGCGCCCTGGAGTACGGCGCTCGGGCAGTGTTCGCCTTCCCGGTGCAGATCGGCGCTGCCCGTCTCGGCGTGCTGGACATCTGCCGGAACGCCGCGGGCATGCTGTCGACCACCGGCCTGCAGCACGCGCTGACGTTCGCCGAGGTTGCCGCCGAGACGATGCTGGACGGGCAGGCCGGCGCCGCCCCCGGACGGACGGAGGCCGGGCTGGACCAGGCCCTGGACTCCCAGTTCGTGATCTACCAGGCCCAGGGGATGGCCATGGTCGACCTGGGGGTCGGCCTGGCCGAGGCCATGGCCCGGCTGCGCGCTCACGCCTACGCCCACGACCGCCCACTGCAGGACGTCGCGCGCGACATCGTCGACGGCCGGCTCCGGTTGGAGTCCGATGGCCCGTGACGCGATCCCCCGAGTGTCGGGGCAGACCCGGGACACCACGCCAGACCGATCAGCACCACGCCAGACCTACAGTGGACGACAAAGGGAGGCCGCGATGCCGACGGTGTCACGAGAACGGTTGGCCGAGGTCTTCGTCGAGGTCGCGGACACCTTGGTGGACGACTTCGACCTGATCGAGTTCCTGCGGAACGTCACCGTCCGGACGACCGAGCTCGTCGACGTCGCCGCCGTCGGCCTGCTGCTGGTCGATACCCACGGCCGGCTGCAGTTCATGGCCGCCTCGGACGAACGCACCCGGCTGCTGGAACTCTTCCAACTACAGCACCACGACGGCCCCTGCCTCGATGCCTTCACCAGCGGGCGTCCGGTCGTGAACGCCGACCTGCCGCAGGCCGCCGAGCGCTGGCCGACCTTCGCTCCCCACGCCACGCGGCTGGGATTCCGTTCCGTGCACGCCATCCCGCTGCGCCTGCGCACCCAGGTGATCGGGGCACTCAACCTGTTCGGCACCCACACCGGCGTGCTGGACGCGGACGACATCAGCGTCGTCCAGGCCCTGGCCGACCTGGCCACCATCGGGTTGCTGCAGGAGCAGGCCGTGCGGCGGGCGGAGATCCTCGCCGAACAGTTGCAGGGTGCCCTGAACAGTCGGGTGATCATCGAGCAGGCCAAGGGTGCGCTGGCCCGCACCCACGACGTGGACGTCGACAGCGCCTTCGTCGTGCTGCGCAACTACGCCCGCCAGCACAATCTCAAGTTGCTCGAGGTCGCGCGCGCCGTGCTGGAGGACCCGGGCCGCGTCCCCGACCTCACCCGGCCCCGCGGGGGTCCGGACCAGCGCCCACAGGGCAGCCGATCGCAGCCCTTGGACTCACGCGGGCAGGACCACGACGTGCCACGCTGAAGGCGTCGAGGAGGAACCATGAGCACGTCGGATCAGAGCAGATCGCAGCAGCCCGACCGCACCCGTCGGGTCATCGTGGGCATCGATGGGTCGGTCCGTTCCCGGGACGCCCTGACCTGGGCGGTCACCGAGGCCGGTCTGCGCGGCGCGGAGCTCCACGCCGTCACCGCCTGGTGGGTGCCAGGGGGTTACGGGGACGTCTGGATGGTCTCGCCCGGGGTCGACTATGCGGCCGAGGCGGGCAAGATCCTGGACGCCGCACTCGTCGAGGCGCTCGGCCCACAGGAGGCCCAGCTGGTGCACCGGCACCTGGTGGAGGGCAATCCCGCCAACGCCCTGATCGACCTGGCCACACCTCAGGATCTGATCGTGGTGGGCTCGCACGGCCACGGCGGCTTCGTCGGCGCGCTCATCGGCTCGGTGAGCCAGCGGGTGGCGGCGCATGCCCAGTGCCCCGTGGTGATCGTGCGGCACCCCAAGGAGCAGTAGTCACGCCCGACCGACCCGTCAGGGCGTGCCGAAGTCCTGGGTCCAGTAGATGCCGTAGGACCCGCCCTTGGCGACGCCGACCCCGAGTTCCCTCAGCCCGCAGTTGAGGATGTTGGCCCGGTGGCCGGCGCTGTTCATCCAGCTGTCCATCACCGAGGCCGGCGAGCGCTGCCCGGCGGCGATGTTCTCGGCCGCCTGGCTGTAGCCGTACCCGGCATCCTTCATCCGCTGGAACGGCGAACGGCCGTCCTGACTGTTGTGCTCGAAGTAGTTGTTGGCCGCCATGTCGGCGCTGTGGCGCTGCGCAGCGGTGGCCAGGCGCGAGTTCCAGGCGAGGGCGGGGCAACCGGCCTTGGCGCGTTCGACGTTCGTCAACCGCAACACCTCCCGGGCATCAGAGGAGGCGGGCGCGGCCGGCGTCGTGGCGGCGGGCTTCTTCGTGGGCCGCTTCGTGGGCTCGAGGGTGGGCTTCTTCGTGGGCTTCGGAGCGGGCTTGGCCGAGGTCGTGGTCGTCGTGCGCGCCGGAGCCTTCGAGGTGGCCGGCCTGCTGGCCGGCTTGGCCTTCGCCGGGACCACGGTCGTGGGCGAGACCGTCGGGGCAGCTGCCGCCTCGGCACCGGGAGCCGGGGCGACCTGGCCGGCGGATTGCGCCGTCTGCAGCGTCGGCGAGCCGGGCAGGAAGCCGACCGTGGCCAGCACGCTGCCCCCCGCCAGGCCTGCGGCGGCGGCAACCACCGCGATCAGGACGCCGGGACGGTTCGCACCAGGAAAGGCCATGCCGACACCGTCTCAGCCGCTGCCGTCCGCCTGCGCCAAGGCCAGGTCAAGACGGGGTCGAGAGTTCCTTAGATGCGTCCCACCCCGGCCAACGCGCCGTACCGCTCGGGCCGATCGCCGGCGTCCAAGGGGCTGTCCGGACGCCACAACGGCAGGTGCACCAGACCGGGCTCGACCAGCGGAAGGCCGTCGAACTGCGCGGTGAGCTCCTCACGCGAACGCAGGTAGATCGGGGTGCTGGTGCGGTTCGACAGCTTCTGCCCCTCGATCACCTCCGGGGGCTGGTCCTCGTGGGTGACGTTCACCAGGGCCACGTAACTGCCCGCCACCAGCGGACGGCGCAGCCGGGCCACGATCCCGGCGGGGTCGTCCTCGTCGGGGATGAAGTGCAGCACCCCCAGCAGCAACAGGGCGATGGGGGCGTCGAAGTCGAGCAACTCCCGGGTCTGGGGGTGGTCGAGGATGGTCGCGGTGTCGCGGGCATCGGCCTGGATCACGGTGGTGTTCGGGGTGTCGGCCAGCATGGCCCGGCTGTGCGAGACCGCGACCGGGTCGAGGTCCACGTAGACCACCCGACTGGCCGGGTTGGCCTGCTGGGCGACCTCGTGCACGTTGCCGACCGTCGGGATGCCCGAGCCGATGTCGAGGAACTGGGTGATCCCGGCCTCGCAGAGGAAGTTCACCGCGCGGCGCAGGAACGCGCGGTTGGCGCGCATGGTGTCGCCGATGTTCGGCGACATCCGGGCGATCGCCTCGGCCAGTTCACGATCGGCGGCGAAGTTGTGCGCGCCGCCGAGGAAGTAGTCGTAGACCCGGGCACCGCTCGGGCGCTGGATGTCGAGGGGATCGAGGCCATCGGCCCAGGTCGGCTGGCTCATGGAGCGTCTCCTCGGGGTCCGTCGTCCGGGACGTGACGCTGATTCGTCCGCGCCTCGCCACCCGGATGATCGTTGCGGGTCTCGGCCAACCTAGCGAGGCGAATCATCCCGGGGAATCACCAACGCCAAGTTTGGCCGATTTGACCGTAAGATCACCCCGTGACCGCCGGTACCCCTGCGGCGCACCCCTCGGGCGAGGATGCCGCGAACCACCGATCGGCCCTGATCTCAGCCTGGGCCGAGGGATTGGCGCGCGCTGTCTACCTGCCGATGTCGCCGCGCGAACTCCGGGTCCTGCTGCGCGCCGCAACCGACCAGCTGACCCGCGCCGTCACGACCGAGCCGCCCGATCTCGAGACCGCCCGCGGCGTGGGTCGGCGCATGGTCCGGAAGGGGCTGATCGCCGAGGTCGTGATCCCGGCCACCACGACCGCCCTGGCCGGCCACCTGCCCGCCCTCGCCCGGGCGCACGGTCTGCCGGACGCCGAGTACGCCACCACGCTCGTGCTGGGTGCCCTGTTCGACGGCTACGTCGATGCCGCCCGGCGCCGGGTCCTGGACGAGCAGGAGGCCGTCCGCCGGGCCGAGGCCGAGGCCCGGCGCCAGGCCGAGGAGGCGCTGCTGGTCAGCGAGGCCCGGTTCCGCACGATCTTCACCGATGCCGCGGTCGGGATCGGCATCGCCGACCTCGACGGGCAGATCGTCGAGGCCAACCAGTCCTTCGCGGCCATGCTCGGCTACACGGTCGAGGAGTTCTGCCGGCTGTCCGTGGCGGACTTCGTCTACCCGGACGACGCCGCAGGCATGTGGGAGGCCTATCGCGAGATCATCGAGGGGCGCCGCGACCTGGCACGGATGCAGAAGCGCTACCGCCACAAGGACGGTCACCTGGTGTGGACCGAGCTCACGGCGTCGCTGATGCGTGACCGGGACGGCACCCCACAGTTCACCGTGGCCATGGTCGAGGACATCACCGACCGCCTCCGGCTGGAGGCGGAGCTGCGCTTCCAGGCGGTTCACGACCCGCTCACCCAGCTGCCCAACCGTGCCCTGTTCCAGGAGCGGCTCGCGGCAGCGTTCGCCACCCGGGCAGCCGCATCGGGGTCTGCTATCTCGACCTGGATCGCTTCAAGATCGTCAATGACAGCATCGGACATCACGTCGGTGACGAGTTGCTCGTGGTCATCGCCCGGCGGCTGCGCGAGGAGGTCTCGGCCCGCGGGCACCTCGCCGCCCGGATGGGCGGGGACGAGTTCGTCATCCTGGTGGTCGACCCACCCGAGAACGAGCTCGCCGAGCTCGCCGACTCGGTGCTCGCAGCGCTCGCCCGGCCGGTCCACGTCCTCGGTCACGACCTGCGCATCTCGGCGAGCATGGGCGTGGTCGAAGGGCCGGTCGACGAGACCACGCCCGCCGACGTGCTGCGCGCGGCCGACGCCACGCTCTACTGGGCCAAGGCCGAGGGGCGCAATCGGTGGGCGAGGTTCGACGCCGAACGCAGTGCCCGCGAACTCGCCCGCTACTCCCTGGCAGCGACCATGGGCCCGGCACTGGACGCCGGGGAGTTCGCCGTCCACTATCAACCGATCGTCGATCTGCTCGACGGGCGCATTCGCGGTCTCGAGGCGCTGGTGCGTTGGCACCATCCCACCCTGGGCTGGCTCGAACCCGAGCGGTTCGTCGATCTCGCCGAGGAGACCGGCGCCATCGTGCCGCTGGGACGTCACGTCCTGCAGCAGGCCTGCGCCCAGGTGGCACTGTGGAACCGTGGCCACCCGGACCACGAGTTGTTCGTCAGCGTCAACGTCGCCATGCGTCAGACGAACGAACCGGGCCTGGTGGACGACGTCGCGCAGGCGTTGTACCGGTCGGGCCTGCCCGGGCGCCTGCTGCAACTCGAACTCACCGAGAGCGAACTGCTCGACCCGGAGGGCGGCGCCGTGGAGGCGCTGACCGCGCTGGCCGACACCGATGTCCGGATCGCCATCGACGACTTCGGCACGGGCTACTCCAATCTCGGCTACCTGCCCCAGTTGCCGCTGCACACCCTCAAGCTGGCCAGCGCCCTGGTCGCCGGCGAGCTGCTCGCGGATCGATCCCCGTTCCTGTCAGGCCTGATCACGTTCGCCCACGACCTGGGACTGCACGTGACCGCCGAGGGGGTCGAGACCTCGTGCCAGGCAGAGCGCCTGCGCGACAACGGGTGCGACACGGCACAGGGCTGGTGGTTCGGCCGCCCGGCCACCTGGCCCCGCCTGGTTCGCGAGCACCTGGGACCTGTTGCCCACCCGTGGGCGATGTCACAGTGATCAGGTGCGCATCCTCGTCGTCGAGGACGACCATCGGGTGGCTCGCGGGCTGGTGACGGCCCTGGACCGGGCCGGGTTCAGCGTGTCCCGGGTGGCCACCGCCGCGGATGCCCTGGCCGCGCCGGCGGCCGACCTGGTGCTGCTCGACCTGGGATTACCGGACGGCGACGGTATCGAGGTGTGCCGCCGGCTGCGGCGTCGCCACGACTGCGCGATCATCATGCTCACCGCACGGGGCGCTCCGCGCGATCGGGTGCTCGGGCTGCGGATGGGGGCGGACGACTACGTGGTCAAGCCGTTCGGCATGGACGAGCTGTTGGCCCGGATCGAGGCGGTCTCGCGCCGCACCCGGGTACACCGGGCTCAGGCCGAACCGCGCGGCGTCATCGAGCTGCCGGATCTGCGGTTGGACCTGGACACCCATCAGCTGCTGCTCGCCGGGCGTGAGATCGATCTGACCCCCAAGGAGTTCGCCCTGCTGCACCTGCTGCTGATGCACCGTGACCGGGTCTGCAGCCGCGAACAGATCGTCGACCAGGTCTGGCAGTCCAGCTACGAAACTCCTTCGCGCACCTTGGATGTGCACGTGGCGGCGTTGCGCACCAAGCTCGGGTCGCACGCGCCGGTACGCATCGAGACGCTGCGCGGCGTGGGGTACCGACTGCGCGCGGGCGGCTGACGATGCTGCGCCGGCTGCTCGGTGGGTTGATCGTCCTGGTGGTCGTCGTGGCCGCGGTGCTCGCACTGCCCCTGGCCCGCATGCTGGCCGACCGGGCCACCCAGGCGGTGTACCTGGACCGGCTCGCCGATGCGGACCGGTTCGCGACCCTGGCCGACCGGGGCCTGCTGTCCGGTCGGCTCGGCGGGTTGACCGACGAACTGCGCCAGTATCACGCCGTCTACGGCATCCGGGCCTGGTTGATCGGGGCCGACGGCAGCACGCTGATCTCCTTCGACGGCACCCCCGCACCGGCCGCCGTCCGATCCGACGCCGACGTCGAGCTGGCGGTGCACGGAGAACGGCCGAACCCGCCGTCCGCGCTCATGCCGGGCGGTACCGGGCAGCTGCTGGTCGCCGTCCCGGTGGGCAACGGTGCCGAGGCGATCGGGGCCGTGGTGACGCTGTCGCCGGTGGGCCGGCTGCGGCAGCGGATCCTGCTGGGCTGGGCGGTGCTCGCCCTGGCCGGTCTGGGTGCCGTCGCCGTGCTGGTGGCGGCCGCCATCCCGTTCTCGCGTTGGCTGTTGCGCCCGGTGGCCCGGCTCGACGAGGCCGCCGGGGCGATCGCGGCGGGGCGGCTGGAGTCGCGCACCGGCCTGACGGCCGGGCCACCCGAGCTGCGCCGACTGGCGGACTCCTTCGACCGTGCCGCCGAGGTGGTCGAGCGCACCCTGCAACGCCAGCAACAGTTCGTGGACGACGCGAGTCACCAGCTGCGCACCCCGCTGACCAGCCTGCGGCTGGCCCTGGACAACCTGGGCGCCGAGCTGCCGGACGAACCGGAACACCCGGCCCGCACCGAGTACCGCGAGGCGGTCGGTGAGGCCGTGGCCATGGGCCGGATGCTCGACGGGCTGCTGGACCTGACCCGGCTGGGCAGCGAACCGAACGAGGTGGAGGATCTCGCCGCCGTGTTCTCCGACGCCGAGATCGGCTGGCATACCCGGTGCCGGTCGGCCGGGTTGCGGCTGGTGGTCGCGGTGGCCGGCGACGTCCAGGCGATCACCCCACCCGGCGGGGTGCGCCACCTGCTGGACGAGCTGGTCGAGAATGCCTGCCGGCTCTCCGGCGGCAGCACGATACGGGTCGAGGCCCGGCGCGAGCAGCGCGACGGGTCGGCGCGCGTGGTGGTCGGGGTGAGCGACGACGGGCGCGGGCTGGACGCCGGCCAGCGGGCGGCCGCCGTCCAGCGGTTCTGGCGCGCCCCGGGTCAGCAGAACACCTCGGGCAGCGGGCTCGGCCTGGCGATCGCCGCCGAGCTGACCACCGCCGCCGGGGGCCGGCTCACCCTGGCCGACGCCGCGCCGGGGTTACGGGTCGAGCTCGATCTGGCCGCCGCGGATCTGGCCGCCGCGGACCCGCAGCCCTGAGCCACCCTGGCGCCGGGCTGCGCGAGCCGCCCCGTCAGGGCTTGTGGTCGCGCAACCAGCCGAGCGCCGCCGGGTGCAGCGGCACCGGGCCGGTCGCGATGGCCGAGCGGACGTCGATCCGCCGGCTGTCGGGGTTGGTCCAGAACCGCCGCGAGGACGGCGAGAACAGGGCTGCCGTCACCACGGCCACGGCGGCGTCCGGTAGCGCCGGGCGGGTCAGCAGCAGGTTCGGCAGGAAGACCGTCCCGGTCACCGGCACCCCGCGGTAGGTGCCTTCGGGGACCGAGGCCACGCCGTAGACGCGGGGCAGCCACCGATCGAGCACGGCGACCGCCGCGGCCAGGTCGACCAGCCGGATCGCCCGCCGTTGCGCCAGGTCGGCGACCGCCGGGGTCGGGAAGCCGGTGAGCGAGAACGCCGCATCGAGGCTGCCGTCGGCGATCGCCTGCATCGCCGGGGTCTGCCCCAGCCGTACCAGGGCGGCGGGGCGGACCCCGGCGAGGTCGAGCAACCGCCGCGCGGTGAACTCGGTGCCGCTGCCGGCGGCGCCGATGCCGACCCGTCGTCCGGTGCACTGGGCCAACCGGGTGATGGGTGAGTCCGCCGGCACCACCAGGTGCAGCACGCTGTCGTACAGCCGCCCGACCGCCCGGATGCCGCGCGAGCTCACCCGCTGATCGACCGCCGCCGCGTCCAGGGAGGCGAAGCCCAGGTCGACCTGGGCGGCGTCCAGCAGGCGAAGATTGTCCAGCGTGGCCGCCGTGACCCGCGGCTGCAGCCGAAAGCCGGCATCGATCGCCGCGACCGCCCGGGCGAGGTCACGGCCCACCTCGAGGAACACCGCGCCCACCGGGCCGGTGGCCAGGATCAACTCCTCACCCGCGGCGGGACGCCGCAGCCGCGGCACGGCCACCGCCGCGATCCCGGCGGCCCCGGCCAGCCCCAGACCGGCCAGGACGGCGCGGCGCCGGACAGGCGTCGCGACCGGGGCGGGGGCGTGATCGGACACCGGTCGAGTCTAAGAACGCCGACCAGGCGGGAACGTAAGGCGAAGCTGAAGATTCCGGCCTCGCCCTGCCGGACAGGGGGTGTCGCAGGTCACTGTCTGAAGAACGGCGCATCGTCGCAACGGATCACCGGCCCTCCACGGCGACGGCGCCCCCGCGCAGCTCTCCTGTAGATCAATGGCGTTCCGACCGGAGGTAGCCGAGATGACCAGCACCCCGACCACCACCCCCACCACTGCACCGCCCCGAGATCGCTCGCACTGGCTCTACATCGCCGTGATCGCCGGCATGATCGCCGGCATCGTGGTCGGGTTCGTCGATCCCGCCACCGCCAAGAGTCTCAAACCGCTGGGCACCGGCTTCATCAACGTGGTCAAGATGATGATCCAGCCGATCATCTTCTGCACCATCGTGTTGGGCGTCGGATCGGTCCGCAACGCCGCCAAGGTCGGCAAGGTCGGTGGGATCGCGCTGGCCTACTTCATCACCATGTCGGTGGTGGCGCTGGCGATCGGGCTCGTGGTCGGCAACTTCACCCACCCCGGGGCCGGACTGAACATCACCTCCGAGGTGGCCAGCAGCGGTCAGTCGATCGCCAAGACCGGCAGCAGCGAGTCGCTCAGCGAGTTCCTGTTGAGCATCGTGCCGACCTCCCTGGTCTCGGCACTGACGTCGGGGGTGGTGCTGCAGACCCTGTTCGTCGCCCTGCTGACCGGCTTCGCGATCCAGACCCTGGGCAGCCGGGGCGAGCCGGTGCTGCGCTCCATCGCCACGATCCAGGCCGTGGTCTTCAAGGTGCTGTCGATGGTGATGTGGGCCGCCCCCATCGGGGCCTTCGGCGCCATCGCCTCGCTCGTCGGCGCCACCGGCGTCAAGGCGCTGAAGAGCCTGGCCGAGGTCATGATCGCCTTCTACACCACCTGCCTGATCTTCGTCATCGGGGTGCTCGGCGTGATCCTGTTCAGCGTCGCCCGGGTCTCGATCTTCAAGCTGTTGCGCTACCTGGGCAAGGAGTTCCTGCTCATCCTGTCGACGTCCTCCTCCGAGGTCGCGCTGCCCCGGCTGATCGCCAAGATGGAGCACCTCGGCGTGGCCCGCTCGGTGGTCGGCATCTCGGTGCCCACGGGCTACTCGTTCAACCTCGACGGCACCATGATCTACATGACGATGGCGTCCCTGTTCATCGCCGACGCCATGAACAAGCCGTTCTCACTCGGCCAGCAGGTCGGACTGTTGCTGTTCATGCTGGTCGCCTCCAAGGGGGCCGCGGGCGTCACCGGAGCCGGGTTGGCCGTGCTCGCCGGCGGCCTCGCCTCGCACCGGCCCGACCTGGTCGACGGCGTCGGACTGGTGGTCGGCATCGACCGGCCGATGTCCGAGGCGCGCGCGCTGACCAACTTCGCCGGCAACGCCGTGGCGGCCGTGGTGGTGGCGAGCTGGGTCGGCGAGTTCGACCGCGAGCGGGCTCACGCCGTCCTCGACGGTCACCACCGCTTCGACGAGTCCCTGAGCACCGACCACCACCTCCACCTCCCCACCCCCTCCCCCGCCGCCCAACCCGCCTGACCCAACCCGCTCATGCTCCGCAGGGAGCAGCTCATGCTCCGCAGGTGACGCGTTTCGACCCGAAATCGGGGTCATCAGCCGTCAGCTGCGGAGCATGAGCAGGTTGGGCGGGGTGGTTCAGGCGGGGGTGAGCCGGACCCGGTTGTCGGCGAAGACGGCGCCACCGCCGTGGTCGGATCGGCCGTCGGCGGTGGTGGCGTTGACCGAGGTGCCGGACCGGCCCGGCCGCAACCCCTTCGTGGTGGCGAGCACCCCCGGCCGCACCGCGTCGCTGACCCGGGCGATGGCCTCGAACGAGCCCCGATCGTTGTGCACCAGAACGGGTTCCCCGTCCCGGACGCCGCGCGCGGCCGCGTCGTCCGGGTGCACCAGCACCTCGGCCTCGCCTGCCCGGCGGTGCAACGGACTACCGCTGAAGGTCGAGTTGATCAGGTAGTGGTTGGCCGCCGAGATCAGCGCCAGGCCGTCGCCGTCCTCGCCGCGTGCACCGTCCGCGCCGTCCACGTCGTCGGCGCCGTTTCCCTTGCCGCGCAAGGACTCGTGAGGCGGCACGTACTGCGGCAACAGCCCGGCACCGATCGCCTCGGCGGTGGCCGAGGCGAACTCGAACCGGCCGGACGGCGTCGCGAACCCGGCAGCGAACGGCAGGAACGGATCGGGTCGCGGAAGGCGCTGCCATCCATTGCGCCGCAACGATTCCGGCGTGATCCCGGCCATCGCCGGACTGTCCAGCGCAGCCCGGGCCAGCTCCAGTCGTCGGCGTACACCGCGGGCTCGCTCACGCCGAGTGCGCGGGCCAACCCGCGGAAGATCTCGGTGTGCGAGCGGCACTCCCCCGGCGGCGGCACGGCCGGCTCGTTCCACTGCACGTACAGATGGCTGTAGGACTCGGTCAGATCGAGATGCTCGAGCTGCGTCGTCCCGGGCAGCACGATGTCGGCGTAGCGCGCGGTGTCGGTGAGCCGATGGTCGACCACCACGGTGAACAGGTCCTCGCGGGCCAGCCCGGCCCGCACCCGCTGCTGATCGGGGTTGGACAGCACCGGGTTGGCGGCCCACATCAGCAGCACGGTGACCGGCGGGTCGTCGTGGTCGAGCAACTCGCGGCCGAGCGAACTCATCACCAGCGACCGGGTCGGACCCGCCGGCTGCAGGTCGGGCCGGGTCAGCGCCGCCTCGTTCCAGCCGTACGCCGGCCCGGTCGAGTAACACATCCCGCCGCCGTGGCGGGCGTAGTCGCCGGTCACCGCCGGCAGGCACGACACCGCGCGCAGTGCCGCCGCCGCGCCGCCGTGGCGCTGCATGCCCATCAGCGCCCGGATGCCGAGCGGGCGATGGGCCGCGATCAGGTCGGCGAACCGTGCGATCTCGGACGGCGCCAGCCCACACACCTCGGCCGCTCGCCGCACCGGCCACTGGCTCAGCACCTGGTCACGGAACAGCGGCCAGCCGAGGGTCGCGCGCTCGAGGTAGTCCTCGTCGACGGCGCTCAGCTCGCTCAGCCGGCGCATCACGGCCAGCGCGAGCGCGGCGTCCGTGCCCGGTCGCAGCGCCAGATGGACGTCGGCGCGGGCAGCGGTGCGAGTGCGCACCGGGTCGATCACGACCAGCGGCGCGCCGCGGTCACGTCCGGCGGTGACGAACGGCCACAGGTGCAGGTTGGTCGTCAGGGTGTTGGTGCCCCAGAGCACGATCAGCCCGGAACGGGCCAGGTCCTGTGGGTCCATTCCGGCGGCCGATCCGGTGGTCATCGCCATGCCCGCATGCCCTGCCACCGAACAGATGTTGGGCAGGTGCCGGCTGGCCCCCAGGTGGTGGAACAGCCGCCGCCCGGCCCCACCCAACCCCTGCAGCATGCTCACGCTGCCGGTGCCGGCGTAGGGCCAGATGGCCTCGCCACCGTGCCGGTCGATCGCCTCCTGCATCCGGGCGGCGATCTCACCCAGGGCCTGGTCCCAGCCGATCCGTTCGAACCGTCCGGACCCCTTGGGGCCGTTGCGGCGCAACGGGTACAGCAACCGATCCGGCGCCGCCGCGACGTCCGGATACCGGTTCACCTTGGCGCACAACCCGCCCCCGGTGAACGGGTGATCGGCGTTGCCGCGGATGGCGATCGCCCGCTCGGGGCCGGACCCGTCGGAGGCGACCGTGACCACCCACGAACACCCGTCGGGGCAGTCGAGCGCGCAGGCGCCGACCACCTCACGTCGGGTGAGCACGGCCGCGTCTCAGAGCCGGGAGAAGCCCTTGGTGCCGGCCGGGATGCGCTGGATGCCGGCCGAGCCGAAGTCGACGACGACGTCGCGCTCGGTCACCTCGACCACCTTGCCCATGCCCCAGCTGTCGAGAGTGACCCGGTCGCCCACCTCGAATCCTGCGGTCGTCGGAGGCACGTGAGCCTCACGGGTGAACGGGCTGGTGGGAAGCACACGGCCCCGGGCAGGTGGTCGGCTCGACATCCTCCCAGTGTGACGGCTTTGCCGCCGGTCGGAAACCACCTCAGCGATGACGGGACCGTCCGGACGAAGCGGCACCGGCGCCGAACCCGGCCGAACCGCCCGCACGAACCCGCCGGGCTCCGCCACGACGGCCACCGCCGGAGCGCGATCCCGGGGTGCCGGCGTGGGACGCCGCGCGCGGCCGCACCACGATGGGGGTACCCGAGGCACCCATGGTCAGCACTGCGTCGTGCCCGGGAGCGACCGATTCGACCAGCGCCTCGACGTTGGCATCACGGTGCAATCGGCGCATCGTCGACATCTCGGCGGCCTGCACGAACGCGACGACCGTGCCCGAGCTGCCCGCCCGCGCCGTCCGGCCCGAGCGGTGCAGGTAGTCCTTGTGATCGGCCGGCGGGTCGTAGTGCACCACCAGGTCGACGTCGTCCACGTGGACGCCGCGCGCGGCCACGTCGGTGGCCACCAGAACCCGGGTGCGACCGTCGGTGAAGTCGGCCATCACCCGCTGGCGGGCGCCCTGGGTGAGGTTGCCGTGCAGGGCTGCGGCGTCCACCCCCGAACCGGTGAGCTGCTTGGCCAGCCGGTCGGCACCGTGCTTGGTGCGCACGAAGAACAGGGTGCGCGCCGGGCGGGCGGCCACCTCGGCCGCGATCTTCGACTTGTGGTCACCGCGGACCACGAAGACCCGGTGGCTCATCTCGCTGATCGTGGCCTGCGCGGCCGCGACGGCGTGCACCGCCGGGTCGGTCAGATAGGTCTCGACCAGACCGGCGACGCCGCGATCGAGGGTGGCCGAGAACAGCAACCGCTGACCATGGGCCGGTGTCAGGTCGAGCAGCTGCTTCACCACCGGCAGGAAGCCCAGGTCGGCCATGTAGTCGGCCTCGTCGAGCGCGGTGATCTCGACCGAGTCGAGCCGGCAGGAGCCGCGCTCGATCAGGTCGATCAGCCGCCCGGGGGTGGCGACCACGACGTCGACCCCACGGGTGAGGGCGTCGATCTGGCGACCGTAGGCCTGGCCACCGACCACCGTGGCCACCCGCAGCCCGAGCGCCTCGGCGAGCGGGGCGAGGTTGGCCGTGACCTGCAGCGCGAGCTCGCGCGAGGGCACCAGCACCAGGGCTCGGGGGGCCTTGGGACGACGCGCTGCGCCGTCCCGGCCGTCTGGGCCGGCTGGGCCGGCGGCGAGCCGGGTGAGGATCGGCAGCCCGAAGGCGAGCGTCTTGCCCGAGCCGGTGGCGGCACGGCCCAGCACGTCACGACCGGCGAGGGCATCGGGCAGGGCGCGGGTCTGGATGGCGAACGGGCGCTCGATGCCGCCCCGGCGCAGCGCCGCGATCAGCGGCGCGGGCAGCCCCAGGTCGGCGAACGAGCCCAGCGCGGGTCGATCGAGGGCGAGCGAGGCGTCCAGGGCGGCGTCCAGCGCCGTCTGGGCCGAGGTGGCCGGACGCGCGGGGCGCGACGGCCGGGACGGGGCGGAGGCGGAGCGGGGACGGTTGGACCGGCCCGCGGACGCAGGACGGCGCGGCGCGAAGGATCGCGACATGAAAGGTGATCTCCATCGATGGCAGGGGGCCGCAAGAATCAGTGGCCTCGTGCCGCGGACCGCCGTGAAACGGGTCTGCCGGGAATGCGCACCTCGAAGAGCGACCTCGTGGGCGGGGCCCACGACGAGGCCCGGTGACACCCGGGCCTCGTGGACCACCTTAACAGTGATCTCGACCCAGGCCCCGAGGCGGCCCTGGATCGGCCCCGGATCGGCCCGGCATCGGCCGAACCCGATGGCGCCGATGGGATCGCTCGAGCACCTCAACTCGGCCTGATCTTGCTCCGATCACCTTGGGGAGGCCGAGGCGGCCCGGCGCTGTCCGGGCCCACCGCGGAAGTCGCAACGATCCAGGGAGAACCAGATGGCACTCGATGCCGGACGACGTCGGACCGAGTCCACCGGTCGAGGGGTGTCGTATCGGGTCAAGCTCATCGGCGGCTTCGTCGTCGTGCTGCTGTTGACCTCGATCGGCGTGCTCACCGCCACCTCCCAGATCAGTACCCTGCAGCGCACCCGCAACGCCGAGGTGGGCCAGTTGGCCGCCTTCGTCAGCGACATCGGGCAGGCCGCGCTGTCGGCCAAGGCCATGGCCAACGACGAGCGGGGCTTCCTGCTGATCGGAGACCAGAAGTTCGCCACCGAGGCCCTCGGCCGCCTCGACACCATCGGCAAGAGCCTGGCGGCGGCGCGCGAGCACGGTGGCGCCTCCCGCGCCGGGCAGGTCGACGCGATCCAGTCCGCCATCACGGCCTGGACCGAGGTCGTCAAGGGCGAGTTCGCCCAGAACGCCACCGACCACGACAAGGCCGTCGCCACCGCGATGGGCGCCGGCCGCGACGCCCGCAAGGCCTACGAGGCACTCCTGACCCAGACCCAGAAGGCCGCCCAGGCCGAACTGGTGCAGGGTACGGAGTTCGCCTCCACGGCGCGGCGGGCACAACTGCTGCTGTGGTCGTTGCTGGCCCTCACCCTGATCGCCGCCGGCGTCCTGGCGACCCTCGTGATCCGCGCGGCCACCCGTCCGCTGCAGCTGGCCGGGCAGGTGCTCGAGGCCGCCGCGCGCGGTGACCTCAGCCGCCGCATGGACCACACGGGCTCGGACGACTTCGGGCGGCTGGCGCAGGGCCTGAACCAGACGCTCGACAGCTTGCAGGGCATGGTGAGCGGGGTGGCCCACACCGCGCAGGCACTCAGCGCGGCCACTGCCGAACTCACCCGCAGCAACACCCACATCGCCGACACCGCCCAGACGGTCTCGGGTCAGGCCGCCCTGGCCGCCGGGACCGCCGAGCAGGTCAGCAGCAGCGTGCAGACCGTGGCCGCCGGGGCTGACGAGATGGGCGTGTCGATCCGCGAGATCGCCAACAACGCCGGTGAGGCAGCGCGGGTCTCGCAGGAGGCGGTGATCGCGGCGCAGGCCGCCGGTGAGACCGTGGCCGAGCTGGGCCGCTCCTCGGCCGAGATCGGCAACGTCGTCAACCTGATCACGGCCATCGCCGAGCAGACGAACCTGCTCTCGCTGAACGCCACCATCGAGGCTGCACGGGCCGGCGAGGCCGGTAAGGGCTTCGCCGTGGTGGCCGGCGAGGTGAAGGACCTGGCACAGCAGACCGCTCGGGCCACCGACGACATCTCCACGCGCATCGGGGGGCTGCAGTCCGATGCCGGCCGCGCGGTCGAGGCGATCAACAAGATCACCGATGTGATCGGCAAGATGAGCGACTACTCCACCACCATCGCCGGGGCCGTCGAGGAACAGACCGCGACCACCAACGAGATGTCGCGCAGCGTCGCCCAGGCCGCCGAGGGGGCCGGCGGGATCGCGGGCAACATCCACCAGGTCGCCCAGGCCGCCGACACCACGAGCCAGGGCGTCGGGCAGGCTCGTCAGGCCGCCGCCGAGCTCGAGACGTTGAGCCGGCACCTGCAGGAGTTGCTGGAGGGCTTCCAGGGCGCCGGAACCTCCCGCCGCTGATCCGGCCGGGGACTCGGCCCACCAGGCTCGTCGGGCGGGGTTCACCTAGGATCGCGACGTGTCGACTGAGCGTCCCACCGTGGCCGCGGTCGACGTCCACGCCCATGCCATGCCGCTGCCGGTGCTGGAGTGGCTGGCCGGGCGCGGGCTGGCCGACCTGTCGGGTGTCGAGCACGGCATCGTCGTGCTGGACCCGATGATCAGCGGGGTGGGCAGTGGGGCGCCGCTGCCGCTTCCCCGGTCGATGGTCGACGCGTCGGTGCGGCTGGCCGAGATGGACGCCACCGGCGTGAGTCACGAGGCGCTCTCACTGCCGCCGTTCCTGCTGGCGACGATGAGCCGGGACGGCGCACTGGTCGCCGAGTTGCTGGACCGCGGCACGCAGGCGCTGATCGAGTACTGCTCGGCGGACCCCGAGCGGTTGCGGCCGCTGGGTGCCGTACCGGTCGGGTTCACCGCGGCGGCCGACACCGCGCGCACGATGCTCGACAGTGGCGTGGTCAGCGGCATCGCGGTGGGCAGCCGCGGCGCCGGCGCCGAGCTGGACGACGCGGTGAACGCCGACCTGTGGGCGTTGCTGTCCGAGCGCGAGGCGTTCGTGCTGCTGCACCCGAGCGGCGTCCCGGATCCGAACCGGTTGGCGGACTTCTGGTTTCCGCAGTTGGTGGGGTATCCGATGGAGACCGCCGTGGCGGCGTCCCGGCTGGTGTTCTCCGGCGTGCTGGAGGCCCATCCGCTGCGGCTGTGCCTGGCCCACGGCGGCGGCTGTCTGCCCTCGCTGCGGGGCCGGCTCGACCTGGGTTGGCACCGAAAACCGGTGGCCCACACCACGAGCGTGCCGCCGCGCGAGCTGTTCGACCGGCTCTACTACGACACCGCGGTGTTCGACCCGGCGATCCTGCGCCGGTTGGTCGAGGACGTCGGGGCCGATCACGTGCTGCTGGGCACCGACCACCCGTTCGACCTGGCCGAGCGGGACCCGATCGGCTTCGTCGACTCGGCCGGGCTGGACGACGCCGCGCGGCGGCTGATCCTGCATCGGACGGCGGCGCGGCTGCTGGGCCTGGACGACGAGTGATCACCATTTGGTGGCGCAATCCGGGGTGAGAACCCTGCAATCCGAATCCCGGACAGTGATCATGGCCAATCCGGACGGGGACGTCGCGGGCTGATCCTCTCGGCGGTGCGCACGCGGCGTCCGGCAACATCGCCCCGGCGCGCCCCGAGTCGTTGGGCTGCGCGACAACATCGGGCACCGAGAAGGTGATCAACCTGCGGCTGGCCGTGGCGCAGCTGGACGGTGTGCTGATCCGGCCCGGCGAGACGTTCTCGTTCAACCGCGTGATCGGACCGTGCACCCGCCGGCAGGGCTACGTGGAGGGAATGCGGCTGTCGAACGGTCGGGCCGAACCGGGCATCGGGGGCGGTATCTGCCAACTCGCCAACCTGATCCACTGGATGGTGCTGCATTCCGCGTTGACCGTGACGCAGTGTTCGGAGCACTCGTTCGATCCGTTCCCCGACAACGGGCGGGTGCTTCCGTGGGGTACCGGGTGCAGCATCTTCTACAACTACGTCGACCTGCAGGTGCGCAACGACACCGAGGCCACGTTCCAACTGCGCGCCACCGTCGGCGAGCGCTACCTCGAGGGCGAGTTGCGCGCCGATCGCGAGCAGGCCCACAGCTATCGCGTCCACGCCCGCCACGAGCAGTTCTACCGGCTCGGCGGGCAGTACTTCCGCGCCAACCAGATCTGGCGCACCGTCATCGATCGGCGCACCGGCGATCGCCTGACCGAGGAGTTGCTGCGCGAGAACTGCGCCCGGGTCACCTACTCCCCAGCCGGCCTGGACGTCGTGGAACTGGACGCCGTGGAGCTGGACGGCCCGACCCGGAACGGTCTGTCGGCGGCGTGAGGCGGGTCGGCTACTGCACCGACCAGCCGCCGTCAGAGGGCAGCACCGCACCGTTGACGTTGATGCCGTCGTCGCTCAGCAGGAAGGTGATCGAGGCGGCCAGGTGCTCGGCGGTGGCGATCGGCGGGATCAGGTTCAGGAACGGGCCGAGCCGCGCCAGGCCGAACTCGGACGGCGCCGCCGGCATGGGGATGCCGGTGGCCACCCCACCCGGTGCGACCGCGTTCACCCGGATGCCGGACGGGCCGTACATGAACGCCGCGCTGCGGGTCAGCCCGATCAGGCCGTGCTTGGAGACGGTGTAGGCGGTTCCCGAGGCGTTGCCGCGCAGCCCGGCCTCGGAGGCGACGTTCACGATCGCCCCCCGACCGGCCGCGAGCATCGCCGGAAGGACGGCGCGGGTGAGCTTGAACGCCCCCGTCAGGTTGATCGCCATCACCCGGTCCCAGATCTCGTCCGAGGTCAGGTGGGCCGGCGAGAAGTCGTCGTTGACCCCGGCGACGTTGGCAAGCCCGTCGATGCGCTCCCCCGCGGCGGCCACGATCCGGTCGATGTCGTCCTGCACCGTGACATCGGCTGCCACCGTGACGATGTCGGCGCCGTGGAAGGCCTGGGCCAGCGCCTGCAGCCGCTCGGGCGAGATGTCGACGGCCACCAGGCGGGCACCCTCGCGCACCACCCGGGATGCCGTGGCGCGACCGATGCCGGACCCCGCACCGGTGACGATCACGGTGCGTCCCTCGAACCGGACGCCGGTGACCTGCTCGCCCCACTGCTCACCGGGCTCATCCTCGGCGGGCGTGACCCCGCCATGGGCCCCGGCCACCAGCGCGTCGACGACGTCCTGCGGGAGCCGGTCCTGACTCATCACCACCAGCTGCTGCAGCGGCAGGTGGCGCACCGGCGTGAGCCGGCTCTCGTCGAACCCGCCCCGGCCGAGCAGCTCGCGAACCAGCGGACCACCCTCGGGGTGGTCCAGCCAGGTACCGATCGAGCTGGTGGCCGTCAGCGGGGCAGTGGTCATGAGGTCGGGCTCCTCGGCAGGAAGGGAACAGATCGGGCACCCCGATCGTCGCAGAGACCCTGATCCCCACGGCGGGCAGCCCTGGATCCGCTCATCTGCTCGGGCGACACGAGCCCGATACCCTCGACCCGCCATGGCCGTGGAGGGAGACCTGAACATGCTCGCGCACGCGAGTCACGAGCCGCCGCGGACGTTCAAGCACCGCCGGGGACGGATCACCCCCGGGCAACGGGCGGCACTTGCCGACCTGTGGCCGCGGTACGGCCTGGACGCCGGCCCCGGGCCGATCGACCCGGCGGGGGTCTTCGGTCGCCGCGCGCCGGTCGTGGTCGAGATCGGTTTCGGCATGGGCGAGACCACCCTGGCGATGGCCGCGGCCGACCCCGAGCGCGACGTGATCGCCATCGATGTGCACACGCCGGGCGCCGGCGCGCTGCTGCGCGATCTGGACGCCGCGGGCCTGACGAACCTGCGGGTGATGGTGGCCGATGCCCAGTGGGTGGTGCGCGAGCTGCTGCGCCCCGGGTCGCTGGACGAGGTCCGGGTGTTCTTCCCCGACCCGTGGCCCAAGGCGCGCCACCACAAGCGCCGGCTGTTCTCGGCGTCCTTCGCCGCGTTGGCGGCCTCGCGGCTGCGTCCCGGCGGCCGGTTGCACAGCGCCACCGACTGGGCCGACTACGCCGACCAGATGCTGCGGGTGGTCGAGGCGGAACCGTTGCTGCACAACACGTTCGGTGGCGCTGCCCCGCGGCCTGCGTGGCGTCCGGTGACACGGTTCGAGCAGCAGGGGCTCGACAAGGGCCACCGGATCGTCGACGTGATCGCCGAACGGGTCCCGGTCAGGTGAGCCGGTTGCCGCGCCCGGTGCGCCGCAACCACCACAGCCCGATCACGGGCAGCACCAGGGGCACGAACAGGTACCCGCGGCCGAACCCCGACCAGACCGTGGCCCGCGGAAAGTCCTGCGGCACCAGCACACTGAAGGTACCGATCACCAGGACGCCCACCAGTTCGATGCCCACCGCGACCCAGGCCACCCGGCGCGCCCCCCGCCAGCTGCCGCCCAGGGCCACGGTGGCGATCACGTAGACCACCGCCGAGAACGCCGAGAGCAGGTAGGCCACGGGCGCTTCGTGAAAGCGGGTGCTCAACTGGACGGCGGCCCGGGCGCTCGCCCCCAGGGCGAGGATCCCGTAGAGGGTCACCAGGACGCGCCCGGCGCCGGAGGCCGTGGCCGACGGGGTGCGCGCCGGGGCGGGCGGCTCAGCCACCGTTGGCCCACATCATGGTGATCCGGGCCGCCATCGCCATCACGGTGAAGCCGCCCAGGGCGACCACGGCCGGCGTCCACCGGGTGCGCTCGGCCCAGCCCCACACGACCGCGGCGGGCAGCACCAGGATGATGCCCAGCAGGTAGCCGATCAGTGTGGCCCGCGAGGCGACCGCGTGACCGCGGACCAGCCCCACCGCGGCGACGATCACCTGGGCCAGCACGACCACCTCGAGCACCAGGCAGAAGCCGAGCAAGAATCCCGCCTGCATCCGATCGCGGGCCGCCATGACCAGGCCGATCACCGTCAGGGCCAGACCACCGCCGACCTCGGCCCACAGCAACGCAGAGTGCACCCCGCTACCTTGCCACGACGGAGTCGGAGGTCGTCGAGCTGTCCGACGAGCGCGCCGTCGCGCGAACCCGGGACCTGCGCTCGTCACCCACCCGCCGCCGCACCCGATGGAGGGCATAGGGCACCAGCAGGCCGGTCGAGGCGGCCAGCAGCCACCAGAACGAGACCGGGCCGACGCGCTGCACGGCCACCCCACCCAGCACCGGCCCGATCACCGATCCGATCCCGTAGGACATCACCAGCACCGCGCTGGCCGGCACGCGCAACTGAGGGTCGATCTCGTCGTTCACGTGGCTGATCGCCAGGGAGTAGAGCGGGAAGGACAGCGCGGTGAACGCCCCGAACACGACCAGGATGGCCCCCGAGTCCGGCCGGACGAACGCGCCCACCGCCGCCATCGCGGTGGCGGCGAGTGCGATCGCCAGGATCACCCGCCGTCGCGGCAACCGGTCCGAGGCGGCACCCACCGGCCACTGCAGCACCACGCCGCCGATCATGGCCACGGCCATCAGCGCTGCGATCCGGTGAACGCTGAAACCGGAGACCACGCCGTACGTCGGCCCGATGCCCATCGCGAGGCTGACCCCGATCCCGCTGACGATGGACGTCGCCGGCCCCAGCGGGGCCACCCGCAGCACCTCGCGCACCGGTGGCCGGGACATCGGGGGTGGCAGGGCCGGCGCCGGAGAACGACTGAGCGACAACGGGATCAGCGAGAGTGACATCAGCGCCGAACCGATCGCGAACGGCAGCGCACCGCCGGCCCCGGTGAGCGAGAACACCCATTGCCCCGCGGCCACCCCCACATTGGCGGTCACCAGGTAGAGCGCGAGCAACCGGCCACGGGTCTGGTTGGTCGACACCGCGCTCAGCCAGCTCTCGGCCACGATGTACATGCCCGAGATACACAGCCCGAACCCGAGCCGGGTCGAGACCCAGGTCGGTGCGTTGACCGCGAACGGGAACACCAGCACCGATACGGCAGCGGCCGAGGCGAGCGCCGCGTACACCCGGATGTGCCCGACCGCGGCGACCAGGCGCGGCACCAGGAAGGCGCCGACCAGGAACCCGAGGTAGTGCACCGAACCCGCCAGGCCCACCACGGGTGCGGAGAACTCCTCCGTTCCCCGCACCCCGAGCGTCGAGGCCACCAGGCCGAACCCGACCATCAAGGTCGTCAGGGAGGTCAGGACGGCCCGCGCGCCGGTCGATCGCCCGGGGCCCGGTGCGCTCGTCATGCCGCTGATTGTGCAGCCGAACCGGGCCGCCGGGGGCGCTATCGGCCGGCGGTCTGCACTTCACGCATTCGTCCACCCCGAGCCATGCCCGGTTTGCCCAGCGCGGGAATCCTCCGAACAACCGGCGGGGCGCGACGACGGTGAGGAGGACCGACATGCATCGGATCGGCAGGGTGCTGGTGGGCGTGAGTGGGTCTGCCGCCAGCCTCGAGGCGTTGCGCACGGCCCACCACCTGGCCCGGCTGATCGATCGACCGCTGGTGGCGATCACGGTCTGGGACCTGCCGAACCGGCAACGGCACGGCGTCCCGCAACCGGTGCTCGACGACTGCCGAGGCGAGGCCCATGCCCGGCTGAGGACCGCCTTCGACGAGGCCATGGGAGGGCCGCCTCGCGACGTCGAGCTCACCTGCCTCGTCGTCCGCGGGGTGCCGGGGCCTGCCCTGGTCACCATCGCCGACCGCGTGGACGATGTGCTGGTCGTCGGTCGTTCGCACCGCCGCCTCACCGGTGCGTTGTTCCTGGCCCGCTCGGTGGATGCGCATTGCGTGCGTCACGCCCCCGGATGCGTGCTGGTCACCACCCCGCCACCCCTGCTGGACGCCGCCCGCCGACCGCGCGTGGATCGTTGGGAGAGCCTGCTGGACGCTGGTTGAGGGTCCGCCGCGTCAAGCGGTGCCCCGGACGACGGGACCCATGGTGCGGGTGAAGCCCCAGCCGTCAGCTTTGTCGAACGACAGCTCCCAGAGGTACACGCCCCGCAGCGCGGGGTACTTGGCCTTCTGCGTCAGGAAGATGTTCTTGTACACGTCCACGGTGTTGTGACCTGCGGTGTACTTGCTGTAGGTGATGCACCCGATCATGATCTTCGAGGCCGGGATCCCCATCGACGTCATCGAGGCCAGGTCGGCATCGACGATGGCCGCGAGCTTGGTCGCGTCACTGGCCTCGGGGAAATCGAAGTCCTGCAGGGTGACCAGGTCGAGACCGGCACCGGCCTGCAGCGCGAACTGGGCGTAGAGCCCGCTGCTCGAACGCACCTCGTACGGTCGCGGTGCTGCGGCGATGACGAAATTGTTGCCGTAGTGGTTCTTCAGCAGGTTCGCCAGGGTCACACCGGCCGAAGGCTTGAAGCAGCTGCTACCGCATTCGATGTCGAAGTCGATTCCCTGAAAACCGTAGGTGTCGATGATGGGCTTCAGAGAATTGAACATGGTGTTCGCCTGGGCCGTGGTGGTCAGCCGAATCGTCCGATCGGCCCCGCCACCGATGCTCAACAACCACGTCGCCCCGGTGGTGGCCTTACTGGCGGCGATATCGTCGATGAGTGCCCGTCCACTCTCGAACACCGGCTTGAACGCCACGCGCCCCTGCTTGTCGGACCCCACGGCGAACGCCGCATACAACAGGTTGTATCCCGGTGCATTGGTGGTGACCTCAGAGACCTTCGGCCCGTTCCACATCTGCCAGTAGCCCCCGACCAGCGCATTCGGCAGCGTGGCCGAGAGTGCGGCGGCCGTGACGCCGGCCGTGGCCGACGGCTCGATCGGAGCGGCCACGGCGGCACGCGCCGAGAGACCGGTGGGCCACGAGAGACACAGCGCCGCTGCCAGAACCCATGGGGCGCGATGAGTACGAAAAAACACGATTCCCCCTTTGACGAAAGGTGCACGAATTGTGCACTCACCCCGGGTCGAGCACCGAACGGATTGCCGCACGAATAGCGGCTCTTCATACCTGGGGTGGGGGCTGCGTAGTTGATCTTCTTGGTGTGACCGCCGAGGTGTGCCTGGTGGGTGTCGGGCCCACCGGATCGAGCGACCAAACTCGCTGATCCGGAGACCTCGACATGTCGACTCGGGTGCTGTCGTGCCGAGCGACGCGCCCGGCTGGCGCGATTGTGCCGTGGCTGGCGGTCTGCCGGCCTGCACGGACGACGCCAACGCGGAAGGGAGCGCGCCCTGGCCTGGTGGTGGGTTTGGAGTCGGCGCCGGCCGGAGGGGCCCGGCTGCGTGTGTCGCGGCCATCGGGCGCCACTGGTGGAGTGGGACATCCCGTTCGGCGGCCGGTACGGACCGGTGGCCGTGGATCCTGGCGGTGCACGAAGCTGCACGACCGGGTGTTCACCGACAGACGGACAATCATGCCGCGGGGTGCTACCCGTCGGGTGTGGGGGCGTCGGCCACGCGCCGCAACACGCCTGTGCTCGGCCCGTCAACTGGGCCGACCGGGCCGGGGGCGATCGGCGCTGTGACGCCGGCGGCCGATGACCCGCCGAGGTGCACCACCCTCGGGGCGACGACACGTCTGGCACAGTCTCACCGGTCAGCCCGAAGGATCCGACGTCCGAGGGAAACCGTCAGGGCACGCTGCGATCTGTTTCTCGTGAGCCGGCGCCGAAGCCCGGCCTCACTCGTCCGGCGGGTCATGCCGTGAGCGCTCGGGCCGACCGGGACCACCGTGCGCATCCCCTGGGTCCTGCTGCGGCCGGGTCGGGTGGGACCCGACGCGTTCGGGTACGACCCATCGACGACCACCCGCCGACGCTCGCGTGTGATGGTCCATGTGGTAAGTTGGGCCGGGCCGCGTGAGGTCCGTCCGCGGCGTCAGGCCGGCCATCCACGGCCCGGCCGCAGCGCCCGTCGGGATCGGACTGCGGCGCGCCGCGCCTGACCGGCGCCCGCCGTCTCGCGACGTCGGTCCTCGAGCGATCCACGACGGGTCCATGCTGGTTGGCCGCCCACACCGCTGGCTCGCGACACGCCGGGCCGCGTCGCGCAGTCATCCGACTCCCGTCGTGCCCGATCGAGATCGCCGCGCTGCGGACGGACCCTGAAGCGCGGAGCGCGTTCCTGGCCTACTTCACCACCGACGGCGCCAGCGGCGGCCGAAGCCGCCGGCCTCATCGACCCACCGCCGCATCGCCCGCGGCTTCCGCCGCGACAACTCCGCCCGCACCCTCACGGCGGCGCCCCCCACCCAGATCCTACGCCACCCACCCTTGAAGGCCCGATGCTGACCGAGCGGCACTCCTTCACCACCGACCGCGAGGAGCTCCCTCGACCCGTCCCGGTGCCGGAGGACATGCGTGACGCGCCGAGCTCACTGCCGGCGGGTCGCCGTGACGCTCGGCCGACCGGACCACCGTGCGCACCCGGTCCGCGGCGGCCGCCGTCCGATTTCTCGCCGCGGCCCTGCTGTCGGCCTCACCCGCCGCCGCGGACGCCGCCGGGATGCCGGCCGGCACCTGGCCGACCTGTGACGCCCCGACCGACGTGTTCTGCCTCGAGAGCGCCACCGTCACCCCGGTCGGCGGCGAGAGCGTGCCCGTTGCCGACCACGGCCTCACCGGCTCGGCGTCCTTCACCGGGGCGTTCAACTGGGGCGTGTCCGGGCTGGACGACCCCGACCTGCCCACCGCGGTACGCGACGGCGAGTTCACCGTGGTCATCCGGGTGAACCAGTTCCTGCCGCAGTACAGCCTGGCCATCGCCCGCGACGTCCGGGTCACCCGCGTCGTGAACGGCGACGACACCGTGACCATGACCGTGACCGGCCACGCCGTCCACCGGGACTGGGTCACCGGCGAGGCCCTGCCCGCGTGCGTGGCCGGCACCGACTGCGGCGACGAGAACACCACCGCCGATGCGCTCGGTACCGGTTGGGTGTTCATGGGGTACAGCCAGGAACTCGGCTCCTGGGACGCGGAATACGCTGCGCTGGACGGGATGTCGATCGCCACCGACGCCGAGGCCCGGCCGACGTTCATCCTGATCGGCACCTACCCCGAGCTCTACTGGTCGATGCCGGTGCTCGGCAATCCGCACCTGGACGTGAACGGCAACCCGGTACGCGGTTCGTTCCACGCCTGGCTGCCGCCGACGTTCTTCACCGCCGCCGGAACCGACGTGACGAGCGCTGTCGCAACAGGTTTCGACGTCACGAGCAGCTCGGCCGGGGTCGCCGTGAGCATCCCGGCGACACTGTCCGAACAGGACGGTGGGGTCGCGATCGACGTGCCCGACCTGCCGTACTCGGTGCACTCGGTGACGGTGGCCAACCGGGCGTCGACGGCACCGGACGGCACTCCTCCGGGGGCGCCGACCGGAGTGAGCGCCTCGCTCGCCGGCGCCACCGCCACCGTGCACTGGACGGCGCCCGCGGACCACGGCGGCCTCACGCTCGGCGCGTTCACCGCGCGGCTGTTCGGCGCACCGTCCGGCGGGTCGGTCGTGGGGTCGTGCTCGGCGTCCGGCACCTCGTGCACCATCGCCGGGTTGACGCCCGGCGCCACCTACTACGCGGCGGTGACGGCCTCGAACACGCTCGGCGAGGGGCCGGCGAGCACCCGAGTGGCCTCGACGCCCGCAGCCTCGGTGCCCGGGGCGCCGCGCTCGGTGACCGTGACGCCGGCCGCCGGACGGCTCACCGCCGCCTGGTCGGCGCCGGTCTCGGACGGCGGTAACGCCCTGACCGGCTACACCGCCCGGGCATGGAGCGCGGCGAGCAGCGGATCGATCGTGCGGCAGTGCAGCGCGACGCCCCCCGCCCGGACCTGCGCGATCACCGGCCTGACCAACGGCGTCGGCTATCACGTCGATGTGGTCGCCACCAACGCGGCGGGCACGGGCACCGCCAGCGCGCCGCGGGTGGCCGGCACCCCGCGCACGGTGGCCTCGGCGCCGCGTGCGGTCACCGCCACCTCACGCTCGCGCACCGTGACCCTGGCCTGGGCGGTTCCGGCTTCGACCGGCGGCAGCCCGGTGACCGGCTACACCGCCTCGCTCTACGCGAGCGCGACGGGCGGCAGCCCGGCCGTGCGGTGCACCACCGCCGCCTCGCGCCGCAGCTGCACGACCGCCGCCCTGGCGGTGGGCCGGGTGTACTACGCCACGGTCGTGGCGACCAATGCCGCCGGAGCGTCGTTGCCGTCGGCGCGGGTGCGCGTGGTGGTGCGCAGGTAGCGGTCCCGTTCGCCTCCTCGGCAGGACGTGGCACCATGCCTGAGGTGAACACCCCGGCGCAGGAGCAGCGGCTGCGGGACCTGGCGCGGCTGCGCGGCGTCCGGGATCGCATCGATCGCGATTACGCCCAACCGCTGGACGTCGAGGCGCTGGCTCGCGGGGCGAACCTGTCGGCCGGGCACCTGAGCCGCGAGTTCCGGCTCGCGTTCGGCGAATCGCCCTACGCCTACCTGATGACCCGGCGGATCGAGCGTGCCATGGCGCTGCTGCGTCGCGGCGACCTGAGCGTCACCGAGGTCTGCTTCGCGGTCGGCTGCTCGTCGCTGGGCACCTTCAGCACCCGCTTCACCGAGCTGGTCGGGGTGCCGCCCAGCACCTATCGCCGTCAGGCCGCGGCGCAGGGCGAGATGCCCTCGTGCGTGACGAAACAGGTCACCAGACCGATCAGGAATCGAGAAGCGCGCCGGCGCGAATCCCACCTAGCGTGAACGACATGACGCTGACTCTGCACACCACGTTCCTGCCCCACACCGACGCCGACGCCTCCCTGGCCTTCTACCGCGACATCCTCGGTTTCGAGGTGCGCAATGACGTGGGCTTCGGTGGCATGCGCTGGATCACCGTCGGCGCCCCCGACCAGCCCGGCACCTGCATCGTGCTGGAGCCGCCGGCCGCGGACCCGAGCACGACGGACGACGAGCGCCGCACCATCACCGAGATGATGGCCAAGGGCAACTACGCCCGGATCATCCTGGCCACCAAGGACCTCGACGCCACCTTCGAACGGCTGCAGGCCACTGGCGCGGACGTCGTCCAGGAGCCGACCGTGCAGCCGTACGGCGTGCGCGACTGTGCCTTCCGCGACCCCGCGGGCAATCTGATCCGGATCAACGAGGTGGCCTGAACTCGGTCGGCCCCGACCCGACCGGGCACCCGTCTGGCGCGATGTGCACTGCTCCACATATGGCGCAGTGCACATCGGATACGGCGCAGTACACATCGGGCGGGCGGCGTCCCGGCCGGCGTGCCCAGCCCTCGGTAGCGTGCGACACGTGGGTGAGCGATCGAGCCGGCCGCTGGCGGCCAGGGCGTTCCGCCGGTTGAACCGTCTGATGGTCGAGTGCTGGCGGCTGGGCCTGGGGCGCTGGATCAACGCCTGGCCGAGCGGCTCCGGCCGGATCCTGGTCATCGGACACCTCGGACGCCGCAGCGGGCTGCCGCGCTGGACGCCGCTGAACTACGCCCGCATCGACGGTGACGTCCACTGCGTCGCGGGCTTCGGCGCCGGATCGGACTGGTATCGCAACGTCATCGCCCACCCGCGCGTAGAGGTCTGGTTGCCGGGACAGCGCTGGCTCGGTCACGTCGAGGACGTCAGCGACCACCCACAACGGCTTCGCCTCATCCGAGACGTGTTGATCGCCAGCGGGTTCGCCGCTCGCCTCGCCGGCGTGGACCCCCGTCGGCTGGACGACGACGCCTTGGACGCCGCCACCACCGGCTACCGGGTCCTGCGCCTTCGCCCCATCCCCGGCGACCGGCCCCTGCCCGAGCATCCCCGGCCGGGTGACCGCGCGGTGCGCGGCGTCCTCATGGCCCTGGGCGCGGCAGCAGCCGTCTGGGGCCTGCGCCGGGCAGGTCAGGCGTACAGCGCGGGCCGATCCCGCAGGGCCACCTCGATCCGCTCGCCCCGGGCGTAGGAGCGGACGGCGGCCTCGGCAACCGCGGTGGCGGCGTAGCCGTCCCACGTGCTCGGACCCTCGACCCGACCCGCGATCAGACCGTCGATCCAGGCCTGCACCTCGCGGTCGTAGGCCGGTGCGAAGCGCTCGCACCAGTCGGTCGGGATGCGCTCGGATCGCGCGCCGCCGCCGAGCGCCACGCTGGTGCGGGGATTGTCCAGACTCACGGTGCCGGTCGAGCCGACGATCTCGCACCGGACGTCGTAGCCGTACCGGCAGTTGAGGAACGACTCGACCGTCACCACCTCCCCGCCGGTCAGCTCGACGATCACGACCTGGGGGTCGCGCAGGCCCTCGGCCGCCAGCGGGCTCCGCCTGACCGGTACCACGGTCACGGCGGCGATCTCGCGGTCGAACAGCCACCGGAAGATGTCGAACTCGTGCACCAGCGAATCGGTCAGCGCCATCTCGCCGCGGAAGAAGTCCGGCACCGAGGCATTGCGATGAACGGCGTGCGCCAGCAGGGGTTCGCCGATGGCACCCTCGGTCAGCGCGCGCTTCACGTCGAGGTAGCCGGCGTCGTAGCGGCGCATGAACCCCACCTGCAGCAGTCGGCGTCCCCCGGCGACCTCGGCGTCGAGCACCCGCACCGCCTCCCCGGTCGAGGTGGCCAGCGGCTTCTCGCACAGCACCGGCTTGCCGACCTGCAGGCAGGCGATGGCCTGGTCCGGGTGGAGTTCGCCGGGCGAGGCGATCAGGACGGCGTCCACGTCGGCGGCGGCGACGAGTGCCTGCCACGACGCGTGCACCGTGGCGCCGACTCCCGCCGCGACCTGCTGCGCACGCTCGGTGGCGATGTCGTAGACCCCGGTCACCGTCGACCCGGCGACCGTCCGGGCCAGCCGGGTGACGTGATCCGAACCGATCATCCCGGTGCCGATGACACCCACGCTGATGGTCATGCGGGCCGCTGCCTCCCTGTCGATGCGACGGAACGTTCGGCAGTCTGGCGCATGCGCGCACGACAGGGGTTTGGGCCGACGCGCTGAGGGAAGACCCCCGTCATGCCTGTCTTCTCACCGCTCGACCGGATCGCCTCGCTGCCGTGGCTGGACTCCGCCCTGGGTTGGGCCGAGGCGCCGCTGCACCGTCTGCCGTCGCCGTTGCGTGATGCGCTGCACGGCATCTGGCTCGGCCACCCCCTCCATCCGGCACTGGCCCAGTCGCCCATCGGGTTCTGGACCAGCGCGGCGCTGCTCGACGTCCTCGCCGGGGCGAGCTCGCCGGGTCCGGCCCGAGACCACCTCGACAAGACCGCCGGCACGTTGATCGCGGCCGGGCTGGCCACCGCCCCGCTGGCCGCGGCGTCCGGCCTGACCGACTGGTCGCAGCTGGACCGGCCCCGGCAGCGGATCGGGGTGGTGCACGCGGCGCTCAACACGGTGGGGGTCGGCCTGGCCGCGGCGTCCCTGATCGCCCGGCGCCGAGGCCGCTCGGGTGGGGCGCGCTGGTTGAGTCTGGCCGGCGCGGGCGTCACCGGACTCGCCGCCGGGGTCGGTGGGCACCTGAGCTATCGGCACGCGGCCGGGGTCAACCACGCCCCCGACGTGCCGGCCGACATCCCGGCACTGCCCGCTGCCCTCCTCGACGGCGCGGATGATCAGCCCGACGGCTCGCTCGACGGGCGGCCGGCCTGGACGACGGTCACCGGGCTCGGCGAGTTGGTCGACTCCCGGCCCGCGCGCGGCATGCTGGGCGACGTCCCGGTGGTCGTGGTGCTCCGCGACGATCAGGTGCACGTGCTCGCCCATGCCTGCAGCCACCTGGGCGGGCCGCTGTCCGAGGGGCAGGTGGTGGACGACTGCATCGTCTGCCCCTGGCACGGCAGCGCCTTCCGGTTGGACGACGGCAGCGTGCGTCACGGGCCCGCCACCTCACCCCAGCCGACCTTCCAGGCGCGACGCTCGGACGACGGTGGCGTGCAGGCCCGCTTGCTGAGCCTGATCCCCTGAGAGCAGCGTGACCGTCTACGACACCGCCTACGTGGCCCTGGCCGAAGCTCTGGGCACGACCCGCGCCTCGTGCCGGAGGTCGACCGTGGTCGGTGAGGCCAGGTCCTCCAGCGCGTCCAGCGAGCCGAAGGGGATCGTGCGCGCCGAGCGGTTCACCTGCTGGTGCTGCTGTGGGTCGAGTCGCGCGGCGACGTCCGCCTCGGCGCGGGTGATGACCTCGACGCTCAGCGGGTGCCCGATCGCCAGGCCCCGAGCCTGCCGCCAGGTGCGACCGACCGCGAGCAGGTGAGCGCCCGCGAGGACCTCGCCGGTCTGCACCAGCGCGGCCCCGAGCAGGCTCGAGATGTCCGGTAGCGCAAGGGGTTGCGACACCTGGCTGTTGAGCCGAGCGGCCCGGCGCAGGATCGCGACCGCCCGAGCCGGGTCGGCGAGCACCAGCTCGAGCACCCCGACGATGACCAGCACATCGGCGAGCGCCGGGCTCGGGCCGGTCTGCTCGGCCGCCCCGAGCGCCTGCCCGGCGAGGTCGGCGGCCACGTCGTGGTCGCCGTCCGCGTACGCCAGCAACGCCAACTGCGCTGTCGTCGTCGCCAGGTGCCCGATGCTGCGTTCGGCCCGGGCCCGAGCCTGGAACCGTTCGATCAGGGCCCGGCCCTCGCTCACTCTGCCGAGCTGCGCCAGCACCTCGCCGCGCTCGTTGTCGATCAGCGGCGTGAACTGGTCGGCGCCCGCCCGAACCGCGAGTGCCCGCGCGACGTTGAAGCGCTCCAAGGCCAGCGCGTGGTCGCCGCCGTAGCGGTGCACCAGACCCTGATTCATCAGGGCGCGGGCCAGCAGGAGGTCATCGCCGACCTCCAGCGCGCGAGCGTGCGCGGCGTCGAAGGAGGCCCCTGCCCGCGCCAGATCCCCGGAGACGAAGGCCAGGCTGCCCGCAGACATGTGCAACTGCGCGCGGGTGCGCGCCGGGACGTCGCCGGCCTCGGCCAGCGCGAGCCAGCGGTCGGCGTCCCCGAGCGCCCCCGAGAAGTACCAGTAGTCGAGCAGGACGACGACCAGCCGGGCCAATCGCTCGCTGTCGCCCTCGGCGTGCAACCGCCCGAGAACCACGGCGAAGTTGGCCGTCTCGGCGCCCAGGGCGGTCCGGGTCTCGACGTCCAGGTTGACGCGAAACTGCGGCCCCAGTCGCTCGGCGAGCTCGAGGTAGTACGCACTGTGCGCCGCCCGAGCGCGCTCGGCGGCGCCGTCGGGCAGGTGCGTCAGCATCTCGGCCGCGTACTCCCGGACCAGTTCCAGCAGCCACGAGCGGCCGCTGCCGTCAGCGACGACCAGGCTGCGGTCGACGAGCCGGGCGAGCACGTCGATGACCTCGAGATCCTGCGCGGGGTCCGGCGCGCTGCCACTCGTCGAGGCACAGACGACCTCGGCGGCCTCCAGGGTCCAGCCGCCGGCGAAGACCGAGAGCTGCGCGAAGACGGCGCGTTCGGCGGCGTCGAGCAGCGTGATGCTCCAGTCGAGGGCCGCGCGGATGCTGCGGTGCCGATCGGGCAGGCTTCGGGGGCCACCCCCGAGCAGGCCGAGCCGGCCACTCTCGCGGCGCACCAGCACCGCGGGGGGCATCAGCCGCACCCGAGCGGCGGCCAACTCGAGCGCCAGCGGCAGGCCGTCGAGCATGCGGCAGACCGCCGCCACGTCGGCCGCGTTCTGCGGCGTCACCTCGAACTCGGGCATGGCCGCCCGCGCCCGGTCGCGGAACAACCGGACGGCGTCGCTGTCGAGCACCTCCTCGGGGGAGGAGGCCGTCGCGGGTGGCACCGGCAACGGGCCGATGGGGATCAGGTACTCCCCGGGTAGCCCGACCGGAGAGCGACTGGTACACAACACGGTCAGCTCCGGCAACCGCGCGATCAACTCGTCCAGGTCGGCCAGACCCTGCTCGTCGGCACCGGGCCGATCGATCAGCTGCTCCAGGTTGTCCAGCACCAGCAACAGCCGCCGCCCGCCGAGGGTCCGGGTCGCGATCTCGAGCGCCGGCTCACTCGCCCAGGCGGGCGCCGCACCGGCCGCGCGACAGATCTCGGGCACCACGGACGCGGGATCCTCGGTGCCGGCGAGCGCGACCACCAGCGCGTCGTCCGCCCACTGGGTCACCACCTCCGTGGCCAACCGGGTCTTACCCGCGCCACCTGGCCCGAGCAGGGTGATCACTCGCGCTGCGGGGTCGGCGAGGCGGTCGCGGACCAGTGCGAGGTCGGCGGCCCGGCCCACCAGAGGCCTACCGGGCGGACCCAGCGGCCGGGGCGGGGGCAGCGCCGGTGTCGGCTCCGGGGCAGGTTCCGATGTCGGCTCGGGGGCAGGTTCCGGTGTCGGCTCGGGACGGGCAGCACGACCGGCAGCAGGCGCGGCAGGCGGTGAGACCTCTTGCCGCAGAACGGCTTCGTGGAGTCGGCGCAGCTCCGTGCCGGGGTCGATGCCCAGTTCGTCGTCCAGCCGCCGAGCGGCGGCGGCGTAGGCGGCCAGGGCGTCGGCTTGGCGTCCCGCGCGATAGAGGGCGGTCATCAGGAGCACGACCAGCTGCTCGTCCAGCGGGTGCCGGCGCACCAGGTCCTCGAGCTCCGAGACCAGGGCATGGTGGTGACCGAGCTCCAGCCCGGCTCGCATCAGGGCGGTTCCGGCCGCCAGCCGACCGGCCTCCAGCCCGGCCCGCAGTCCCTCCCCCGCCGCGCCGAGGTCGGTCAGCGCCTCACCGCGCCACAGCGCCAGTGCCTGCCCGAGCACCTCGCGGGCCGCCTGCGGGTGACCGTCGCGCAGCAGGACGTGCCCGTCGTCGGCCAGTCGCCGGAACCGCACGGCGTCCACGGCGGCCTCGGGCAGCGCCAGCACGTACCCCCCGGGACCCGCGCGCAGTGCCCGCCCACCGTCGCCCAGCGCCTTGCGCAGGCGCGAGACGTAGACCTGGACGGCGTTGCGCGCGCCGTCCGGCTCGTCGCCGTCCCACAGCACGTCGATCAACCGGTCCAGCGCAACCACGGCGCCGACCTCCAGGGCCAGCACCGACAGCAGGGCGCGGGGGCGCGGCCCGCCGAGCTCGACCGCCGTGCCGTCGACGTCCACCTCGAGCGGCCCGAGCAGGCGGACGTCGACCCGGGGCTCGGATCCCGTCGCCTGAGCACCGCGGGGCGTCACGGCACGGAAGATACGTGACCGCCTGCCCTGACCGGGGCGGTTCGCCTCGCGCGCACCCGAGCGGACGCCTCCCCGGCACTGTCAGTGGACTGTCAGCGAGCTGTATGAGCGGGGCGAGAGGTTCTTCTCAGCAGCAAGGAGCGGGACGGACCGGACCAACAGGACGGATCCCCTCGCCACCGAGACGGGACACGTGAAGGGAGGCCAGCCATGCGTCGCATGACCATCAAGCAGGGCAGCCGCTGGAGCTGACTTTCGACACCGCAATCGGCCGGGCAGGCCCGAAGCGGATGCCGGGCCAAGGCCCGGGGGATCTCGAGGGGGATCCCCCGGGCCTTCGGCGTTTGGCCGCCCGGCCGAGGACCAGTGGGCTGACATCATCGATACGTGAGCCGGACGCCGCTGCGCGCCACGCGAGATCAGATCCTCGGGTATCGGCGCCGGGTGCAGGCGTTGGACGAGCGCTTGCCCTGGAGCGCCGGCTCGCTGCGGGCGGCGGCGTGGGCCGGCCTGCAGGACAGCATGCCGCGCGCCGCCCTGCTCTCGCTCCATGCTCGGGTGGGCGGCATCTCACCGACCGCACTCGACGACCCCTGTCTGGTGCAGGTGTGGGGGCCGCGTTTCAGCGTGTTCGTCATTGCGAGACAGGATCTCGCGCCGTTCACCCTGGGCCGGCACCCGGAGAACGCCCGGGGCCGACGCCGGGCGGAGGAGCTGGCCGAGGCGATCGCGGCCCTCCTCGGGCAGCGCGAACTGCCCGACCGCGAGGTGGCGGATGCGCTGGGCGTCGGGAACGCGATCCGCTACGCCACGACCACCGGCCGGGTGGTGATCCGCTGGGACGGCGCCCGCGCGCCGATGATGCGCATCGTCGAGCCGCCCGCCCTGGCTCCCGTCGAGGCGCGAGACGAACTCGCCCGCCGCTACCTGCACGTCTACGGCCCCACCGACGCGGACGCGTTCTCCCAGTGGGCCGGAATCTCGGTGCGCGAGGCCCACGCGACGTTCGCCGGTCTCGACGGCGAGCTGATGGCGGTTCGCACGCCCATCGGTGATCGCTTCCTACTGGCTGCGGACGAAGCCGACTTCGCCGCGCCAACCGGGGCGCCGACGTCCGCGCGCTTGTTGCCCAGTGGCGATGCGTTCTACCTGCTGCAGGGTGCGGACCGGGACCTGCTCGTCCCCAACCCGGCTCACCGCGCCCGGCTGTGGACCCCGCGCGTCTGGCCGGGCGCCGTCCTGCTGGCCGGCGAGATCGTCGGCACCTGGCGCCGCGCCGGCCCGGTCGTGACCGTCGACCCCTGGCGCCCCCTGACCCCTGCGGAGCTGGCGGCCGTCGCACACGAGACCGCCTCCCTCCCCCTCCCCGGAACAACCCCACCCAACCTGCTCATGCTCCGCGGGTGACCGTTCATGCTCCGCAGAGGACGCGATGACAGCGTTGTCAGGCTGTCATCGCGAGTCACCCGCGGAGCATGAGCAGGTTGCGGTCAGGTACAGCCAGGTCGGCGCAACGCTGGCCGCCAGAACGAGCGCATCGGTCTGCCCGACGGACACGGTCGCCGGCCCGTTCGAGACCCAGGCCACCGCCGCGCCGATCGCGAGAATGGCCAGCACCACCAGGTAGTCCCACACCGAGGCGAGAACCCGGTCCGTCATCCGCGCAGCAACGCGCTGGACGCCGTCCGGGCTCATGGGGCGGAGTCTGCCATGCGGCGCAAGGCCACACGCTGCAACGGTTCGAGCTGGAGGCGTCGCATCAGCCGGCGCGCGTAGGGCGGCAGGACCGGCCGCAGCAGGCGCGCCCACCCCTTCAGCCGGAATTCACCGGTGACCGAGAACCGGGTAGCACCATCGGGCAGCGCCTCGAAGCGGTTGACGAACACGGCGTCATGGTGACGCTTCCCCTCCCAGAGATCGATCCGCTCCGGTGGGTGCAGGACCAGCTCGTTGACGACCGTCCCCTCGAGGTGGTCGAGCTGCACCACCACCCGGGGGCCGTCCCGTCGCACGACGCGGACGCCGCGGATGGTCGGGAACACCCGAGGCCAGTCGAGGTAGTCCGCGTAGACGGCGAACACCGTCTCGCGCGGCGCCTCGATCAACGTGGCGACCTGCACTCGCATCATCGGGCCACACCTGCCTGGTCCCGAAGTGGGTCGCGTCGGCGAGCGATCGAGATCAGTCGAGCGATGCCCAGAGCCGCGCCCAGCACACCCGCCAGGGTCAGGCAGCCCATGAGGTCGGGGATCGCGAGGAACAGCACCCGCCACCCGAACACCCGGTCGGACAGGCGCGCCACCAGGGACGGCGTGCTCAGGGCCACCGCCGCGGGAGCGAACGGCAGGACCACGCCGACCGCGGTCCGCGCCGGCCGGCCGCGGCAGCGGTCGGCCCAGCCTGGCAGCCGGCGGAATCTCCACCCCGCGACGGCGATGACCCCGATCGTGCTGACACCGAACACCAGGCCCAGACGTCGGGCACCGAAGCCGGCCGCGACCTCGGCATCGGTCCCGGTCGTGGTGAGGTCGGCCAGGCCCTGCATGAGCCCGGCGAAGTCGATGAGACCGTTGTAGGTGTTGGCCAGAAAGGCGATCCCGATGCCGTCGTCCGTCAGCAGCGCCTGGTGCGCGGAGAAGGTCGACAGGACGCCGGTGTGCTCGACCCCCGACGGTTGCCTCGCCCGACGAGCCCACCCCATGCCATAGGTGGTGTCAACTCCTGCGGGTGGCGTGCGCATCATGTCGATACCACCAGGGCTGAGCAGCGAGCGGCCGGCGAAACGGCCGCCCTGGCCCTGCATCTCGAGCCACGGCGCCAGGTCGCGCGCCGTCGAGATGACCCCGCCCGACCCCCCGAGGAAGCCGAGCAACTCCTCGCGGGCAATCGGCACCCCGAAGGCGAGGATGTGTCCGCCCGCGAGCCCCGGAGCGACCTCGGACGCATCACCCGAGGTCACCACGCTCGTGGTAGCGGTCATCCCCAGGGGCATCAGCACCCGCTGCCGCAGATACTCCGAGAAGGGCTGCGCAGCAACGACTTCGACGAGACGGGCCAGGACGGCGTAGTTGGGGTTGAAGTAGTGGAACGCCGTCCCCGGCGGGTCGACCGGGTGGGCGTCGCGCAGGCCGGCCACCCGGGCTGCGATCGTGTCGGGCTGGGGCAGGGTCATCTCGGGGTACCCGGCGTCGGCCAGACCGCTGGTGTGATTCAGCAGCATGCGCACGGTGATCCTGCCGGACGCCGAGGGGTCGGCGACGGCAAAGCCGGGAAGGTACGCGCGCACCGGAGTGTCGAGATCGATCCGACCGGCCTCGGACAGCTGCAGCACGGCCAGGGCCGTGAACGACTTACTGAGAGAAGCGATGAGGAACGGGGTATCGGCGGTGACGGGGCGGCCGTCACCGGCGTCGCCGTACCCCTTCAGGTGAATCGTGGTCGCGCCCCGGGTGACCGTCAGGGCAAGGCCGGGGACGGCGTTGGCGCGCATCCAGTCCTCGACGAACCGATCGATCGGCCCGGCCACCGCCGGCTCCGACTCGGCCACAGCCGGCGATGGCGACGGCACGACGCCCATCGACAGGCCCATCGACAGGACGACGACCAGCACGAACGCCGCCGTCCCGCCGACAGCTGGGATCCTCATGGCTGGTCGCCCCCCTGGTCGACAGCGGCCCCGATCAGTCCGGCGTGACGTCCCCGCGGTAGGCGCCGTCCTCGGTGCCGCGGGCCTCGATGTAGCTCTTGAATCGCTCCATGTCGTGCTTGGCCCGCGACGACACCAGACCGAGCTTGTCGCCCAGGGTCTCGACGACTCCCTCCGGCGCGGTGGTGAGCTGCAGGGTCACGCGGGTCAGATTCGGCGCGAGGCGATGGAACGTGACCACCCCGGCGTGATCGGCCCCGTTCAGGCTGTTCCACGCCACCCGCTCGTCGGGGTGCTGCTCGGTGATCCGCGCGTCGAACTCCCGCGTCAGGCCACCGATCTTGATGCGCCAGTGGGTGAGGGTGTCATCGAGCTGCTGAATCTCCTCGACACCCTCCATGAAGTGCGGGAACTGCTCGAACTGGGTCCATTGGTTGTAGGCCGTGCGCACGGGCACGGCGACGTCCACCGATTCAACGATTTCACTCATGGGGCTTCGCTTACCCGAGGACGCCGCCCCCAAACCGCCGCGCGGCAGCAGCCGATCCCGTTGGGGCGGGACGCCGTCCGCGACCGCTTTCGCTGAGGCACACCGGTTCAGAGGCTCTCGATCCAGTGATCGCCGGGCACGTCGGGCAGCCCCGGAACGGGGCGCTGCTCCTCGACCCATCGGCCCGGCCCGAACGCCTGGTCGGCAACCCGTCGCCAGAACCTCGCGGCAACCCGGTTCTCGTGCTGAAAGGCCACCATCCACGGTCCGTGATGGCGATCGATCACCTCGAGCGCCAGGTCGAGCCCGACCCCCGCACGACGAGCCACCGGGGCGATCCACAGCGCCGACAGCGTGCGCCGCCGATCCTCGAGGCCCTCGACGACGGCGAATCCGATGGGTGCGGGAACCCTACGGGGCCAGCACCTCGGCCAGCCCGTCGGCCAGGCACTCCATCAACACGTCGTCGTCGGGCACCGCGGCGGCGTCGATGGTCAGCCCGATGCAGCAGGTGCCCACGTGCGAGAGCATCGCGGCCATCAGCGCCACCCCGGGCAACGGCCCGAACGGGTACACCCGCACCACCCGCGCACCGGCCAGGAACACCGGTTCACTCGCCCCCGGCACGTTGGACGCCGCGAGGTCGGCCCGCGCCCCGAAGGAGATCACGGCGGCGCCCACCGCCGACGGCAGCCGGTTGGCCAGCGGGGTCAGCACCGAGAACGAGTCGAGGGCCGGCTCGTTCAGCTGCGACAGCACCGCACCTCGGATCGCGGCGATCCGGTCGGCCGGGTCGACGATGCCGATCGGCCCCGACAGCATGGCGCCGGCAAACCTGTTGCCGCCCATGGGGTCATCGGCCCGACGCAGCGAGACCGGCACGGTGATCGGCAGCTCCTCGATCGCCACCCCGTGGCGTTCGTGGTAGCGGCGCAGGCCGCCGAGCAGCACCGCCAGATAGGCGTCGTTGACCGATCCGCCGGCCGCGTGACCGGCGGATCGCAGCGCCGCCAACGGGCACTCCAGCGTGCGCAGCACCCACCGCCGCCCGTCTCGGCCGGCGAACAACGGGGACGGCGCAGCCGCCGGCGGTGAGAGCACCCGGCGCAGCGAGGCCGCGAACCGCAACCCGGACGACGCGGCACCGGTCGGATCGGTGACCACCCGCCGTCCGGCCTGCGCCAGACCCAGCGCCAGCCCCGGGACGGCCTGGGCGGTCCGGACCACCCCGTCCACGGTGACCGAGAGCCGGTCGGGACCCTCGTCGTCCGACACGGCTTGCGCAGCAACGGGTTTGTCGCTGGTGTGGCGGCGGGTGCGGCTGTGCAGGGCGGTCAGCAACTGCACGGCACCGACGCCGTCGGTGAGCGAGTGGTGCAGCTTGAGGAAGTAGGCCGCCCGCGGCGTCCGGGTGCCCGGCTCAGGCTCGAGGCCCTCGATCAGGGTGGCCTCCCACAACGGCCGGGTCCGGTCGAACGGCGTGATCGCCAGCAGCGAGACCAGCTCGTGCAGGTCGTCGAGACCGTTGCGCAGGCCGAGCTGTTCGCGCCGCAGGTGGTAGCCGAGGGTGAAGTGCCGGTCGGCGACCCAGGCCGGCGGACCGGTCGGCAGCAGCGGTTCGATCACCCGTTGCCGGGTGCGCGGCACCAGCGACGTGGCCCAGTCGTGGGCCGCGACCAGCCGCTGCCAGTCCGGGGCCCGGTCGAGGATCATCAGGCTGCAGATGGTCGAGGACTGCTGCGGGTGCCGCTCGGCACGCCACATGGTGGCCTCGAGCTCGTTCATGGTCTCGCCTCGACCCCATTGCGCCGCAGCCGCCCACGCAGCGCGGTTGCGCGCGTCGACGTCCGGCTCGTGCGGCACCGGCGGCTCGGTCGACTCCGGCGGCACTCCCGGCTCACGCATCGTGCCCTCCTTCGCGGGATTCCGGTCCCGGGTGATCCCAATCGGCCAGGGTGCGCCGGTAGGCGGCGTGCAGGTCGGCGATCGCGGCGTCCAGGCCCTGCTTGGTGCGAGCGGCCTCGGCCCAGCCGGTCACCGGGGGCAGCACCTGCACCTGGACGACGCCGGCCCGGATCGCGTGGCCGTGCCGGGGCAACACCTCACCGGTGTTGCGCAACACCACCGGCAACACCGGGACCCCGGCCTGGGCGGCCAGGTGGAAGGCCCCCTTCTTGAAGGGCAACAGGGTCTGGGTGGGCGAGCGGGTGCCCTCGGGAAAGATCAGCAACGAGGTGCCGGCGCGCACCCGGTCGGCGACCTGGGCCAACGTCGCCCGGGCCTTCTCCAAGCTGCTCCGGTCGATGAACGCCGGGTCGAGCAGCACCGAACCGAGCACGGCCCGCGGGTCCCACCGGGCCTCCTTCTTGGCCACGACGGTGAAGTCCCCGCGCAGCAACGAGGCGACGATCACCGGGTCGATGGCGCTCTGATGGTTGGCCACCACGACCGCGGGGCGGGCGCCGCCCCGATCAGGGTCCAGGTACTCGGCGCCCCGCACCTCCAGCCGCACCCCCGCCACGCGCAGCGCGGTGTCGCAGGCCATCGCCACCGCGGCGTTCGTGCCGCGACGGCGATCACCGGTGAGCACGCCCCACGCCATGCCGCCCAACGCACCCAGGTTCATGCCCCCGAGCGCCGCCGCGGTGCGCGCCACCTCGGCCAGGCCCGCCTGGGGCGGGTCGGCCAGGTCGAGCACGGGCCAGCCGAACCGGCCGGCCGCATCGCGCAGCCCCGGGTCGGGGCTGAGCGGCACCGGCCGCCCCACCATGGCGAGGAAGTCGACGTCCTCGGTGCCGTTGCCGTACCCGAAGCTCGCCCGCAGGTTCACGCCGTGGGTCTGGGCGAACGACCGGACGCCGCGCGCCTTGCCCGGCCCCCAGCGCATCGGGCCGTCGGTGCGCCCGGTGAACACCCCGTCGCGCAGCTCGAGCTGGGTGCAGATCAGGTGCTCGATGCCCAGATCGCGGGCCACCGGCCCGATCTGGTAGGCGGTCGCCGCCGACGAGATCACCACCGAGTGACCCTTGCGCTGGTGCGCCCGGACCAGTTCGCGCGCCTCGGGGCGGATCGTGCGGGCGATCGTGTCCTGGAACAGCCGCTCGCCGAGATCGGCGAAGGTGTCCTCGGTGCGCCCGCGCAGCACCTCGAAGGCGGACTCGCCGCTCTTCAGCGGATCACCGCCGAGATAGGTGCCGTCGACGGCGGCGGCCACGGTGCGCACCGCGGTCCGCAGCCCGACCTCGCCCCGGCGTACCTGGTCGGTGAAGAACGTGGTCGCCGTGAACCCGGCGACCAGGGTGCCGTCGAGATCGAAGAACGCCCCGACCTGCGGGCCGTCCGGGCCGGCCGCGATGGCGGCGAGATGCTCAGCGAGCTGCACGGGTCACCGCCCGGTCCTCGGCTGGTCATCGACCGGTCCATCGCGTCGGGCGGCGCGCTCCAGGTCGGCGATTCGGTCGAGTTGGGCCACCACCGCGGCGATCTCGTCGCGCAACGCCTCCCGGCGGGCGGCCAGGTCTTCGCCCCGCAACAGCCCCCGGTGCTCGACCAGGCGCAGCCCGGTGCGGAACAGCTCCAACGAGACCGACTCGGCGCTGGCCACCCGCCGCTGCAACACCCATTGCTCACCCACCTGCAGGGCCTCGGTGAGCAGCTGCTGCGCCGCGGCGTCGTCCAGCTCGGCAGCACCCAGGGCGGCGAGCCGGTCGGCCACCAGCAGATAGGCGTCCAGGAACGGGCGCAACACCAGCGGGGCCAGGTGCGGTCGCGCGCCCGCCAACAAGTCCCGGGCCGCCTGCGGGCTGAGATCGGTGTCGGCAGAAGTGGTTCCGCCGGTGAGCAGGGTCAGCTCCTGGCGCAGGTCGGCCAGGAAGTCGGTGCGCGATCCGAAGAAGAACTCGAACTTGAGCAGGTCCCGTAAGGCCAGCGCGGTCTGCCATGCCCCGGCCAACCCGCCATCCGGTTCGGTGCGCGGGCCGCCGTCCGGGCTCTCGGTGTCGCCGACCGAGAGCAGGGCCACCTCACCGATGGCCCGCTCCACCAGGAAGTGGATCACCGTGTTCCGGTAGAAGGCGGCGACCAGGTGCTGATCCGGGGCGATGCGCCAGACCGGCTCGGTACCGGCGTCGTAGCAGTCCAGCACCCCGGAGGCGACCAGCTCCTGCAGCGTCCGCCGGATCGTCGAGCGGTCGGTCAGCGTCGCCGCCCCGGCCACCGGTCGCTGCCGCGCGGCGAGGTAGCTGGCCAGCGGCTCGACGGTGTCCAACACCCGCTCGAAGGTGAGCGCCCGGTCGGCGCCGAGCAGGGCCAGACACACCACGGCGGTGACCGTCACCGGGGTCGCCCGGTTGATCCGGTGGCTGACGTCGAGGGCGACCCGCTCGACCGCGGTGTGGGTCGGCAGCCCCTGCCCGCGCAGTTCGGCCATCCGCTGCCGCAGCGGCATCGGCTCGCCGACGGTCAGGTAGGCCCGGCCCAGCCGTTGCCGTTGCGAGCGGGCGAACGAGACCAACCACCCGAAATCCTCGGGACGTTTGCGGCCGCCCTTGGCCTCCGCGGTCATCCGGGCGACCTCGTGCAACTGGTCGTAGACGATGGCGATCGGCACCACCATCACGTCCGGGATCGACGCGGGTACCGGCTGGTCGTCGTCCCCGCCGGGCCGGGTCGGCGGCGCGCCCGACTCCACCGCGTCGACCAGGTAGCGCAGGATGCCGTGCACCGGCGGACGCAACTTGCCGGTGCGGGTGCGACCGCCCTCGATCGACCAGGCCAGGTTCGCCCGCTGCCGCACCAGGTGGGCGATATAGCCGCGCAGGGCAAGACGGTAGACGGGGGTGTCCTTGGTGGCCCGGCGGATGAAGATGATCCCGGTGCGGCTGGCCAGCCGGCCGAGCACCGGCAGGTCGAGGTTGGCGCCGCCGAAGGTGTAGGTGGGTGAGAAACGTCGTGCCGCGAGGGCCAGCGGCAACACCCAGCCGTCCAGGTAGGAGCGGTGCGAGAAGATCAGCGCCAGGCTGTGCTCGCGGTCGAGCGAACGCAACCGGGCCACTTCCTCCTCGTCGACCAGCACGTCGTGTGCCCGTAACATCCACGCCCCGAAGCGGTTCCACGACCTGGTCGCCCGATCACCGTGGGAGGCGAGCATCTCGGTGAGGTAGCCACGCGCCTCGGTGCGCACCGCGGCGAGTTGCGTGCCGTGTTCGGCGGCGAAGCGCTCCAGGGACGCCGCGAGCGCGGGCTCGTCGAGCAGCGCGGTGGCGTCGGTCACCTCGCCCGCGGGGGCAGCGACGTTGGTCATGGGGCATAGCCTGGGACCACGACGCCCGGCTGTCACGGGGTTGGATCAGCAATCTTGCCGCGGATCACCCGCCCGTCGGACACCGACGGCCGGGTCACGACTCCAGAGGGGCGGCCCAGTCCCGCAGCTGGACGGCGATCTGCGGGGTGTCGATCTCGCCGGCCGCCGCAGCCACGACGAACGCCGTCTCCTGGTCGGGGCCTACGTTGACCGTGTATCCATTGCGGCCGAGGAACATCAGTGTTGCCAGCCAGGCAATGCGTTTGTTGCCGTCCACGAGTGCGTGATTCTTCACCAGGGAGTGCATCAGGGCGGCGGCCTTGGAGTAGAGGTCGGGATAGGCGTCGACGCCGAACGCCGACGAACGGGGCCGCTGACAGGCACTGTCCAGCAGCCCGATGTCGCGGACCGGCCCCCAGCCCGCCACGTCGATGTAGCCGAGCAGATCGTCCAGCGTCAGGTAGGTGATCACGCGTTCCCGAGTCGCTCGAACGTCTCGGCGTGCTCGGCCAGCATCCGCTGCAGCAGGGCGTGGTCAGAGCCCGACACCGCCCGCCGGACCGCTTGCCGAACGAACTCGATCTTGGACAAACCCGCAGCCCGTGCCGCACGCTCGAGGGCGGCGTCCTCATCGGGGTCGAGTCGCAGCGTCATGGCCATGCACCGATGATACCAATGGTGCACAGAGGGGCCGGCGTCGTGGCCACCGCGGGTTCGGGGTGGGCGGTGCGCACCAGCGACCCACGCGATCGTCGCCGTCTGCTCACTCTCACCGCCCGACTGCGCAGCTCCATGATCTCTTGATGCGATGGCTCCTGCTCGCGCGTACCGTGGCTGAATGATGTTGCGGGTGCTGGGCCCGTTGCAGGTCGACGGCCCAGACGGGGCGGTATCCGTGGGGGGCCCGGTTCCTCGCCGGATCCTGTGCGCGCTCCTGGTCAGGCCAGGCTCGGTGATTCCGGTCGACAACCTGGTGGACGCTGCGTGGGGCAACGCAGCTCCGGCGAGCGCCGAACGGACTCTGATCAGCCACATCACCCGCCTACGTGAGGCTCTGGCTCGCCTCGACGGTGCGCCAGCTCAGGTGGAGCGCCGCAACGGCGGGTACCGCTTGGTCGTCGGGCGGCAGGCCGTGGACGCCACCCGGTCGAGCAGACCCTGCTCGACGCCGCGAAGCTGTCGGCCGCCGAAGCGGTGCCCTCGCTGCTCGAGGCGACGGCGCTCTGGCGCCCACCCGCTCCGTTCGCCGACCTGCAGGACACGGCCTACCCGGCGGTGGAGGCGGCCCGGCTGGTCGAGCTGTACGGCTCGGCGATCGAGACGCTGGTGACGGGCCAGCTCGAGGCGGGGGACGCCGCGGCGGCGGCCGCGACGGCCCAGACGCGGCTACCCGAGGACCCGTACGAGCACATCGACGCCTGGGCCGCGGCCCGGCTGTTCGGCCTGCTGAACATGGGCATGGCCGACGGCTATGTGGCGAGCTTCGACACCAAGTACCACGACGCGTTCTGGCGCCCGGTCACGGCCATCCGCGCAGCGGGCAACAACGGCAACGACGCCACCAGCCCCGACCCGACCTGGACGACGCTGCGGCCCACCCCGCCGATTCCCGACTACGACTCGGGGCACGCAGTCCAAGGTGGCGTTGCGGCGGCCGTGCTGCGCGGCTTCTTCGGCACCGACCGGATCAGCTTCACCGCCTGCAGTCGCACCCTGCCCGCCGCCGACAGCTGCACCGACGCGACCCCCGTCGTCCGGCACTACACCCGGTTGTCCCAGGCGGCCGAGGAGAACGGCATCTCCCGCATCCTGATCGGCTTCCACTTACGCACCGCCGTCCAGGCCGGCATCCACCACGGCACCCGCATCGGCAGCCACGCCGTCGAGCACTACCTACGACCCGTTCACTGACAGGAAGCGCTGCGGCCGGGCGATATCCGGCCGCAGCCCTGCCTGGTGAGGTTGGATGAACAATGTCGGTCCGGGAGGTGTCGCGGACCACACGATGGCGCGTCCCCTGATCTCGACGCCGGTGTCACCATCGGCTCGTGAGTCATCAGACAGCCGATCGAGTGAGCCAGCCGGTGACCGACCACGCCCGGCAGAGCCGCACGGTGCTGGCACTCGGCGCCCTCGGAGTGGTCTTCGGCGACATCGGCACCAGCCCGCTGTATGCCATGCAGACCCTGTTCCACATCGACCACGGGGCCGTCCGGGTGACCCCGACCGATGTCTACGGGGTCATCTCGCTGATCTTCTGGTCGATCACCGCCGTCGTCTCGGTCAAGTACGTCATCTTCGTGCTGCGAGCCGACAACGACGGCGAGGGCGGAGAGCTCGCGCTGGCCGCGCTGGCCCGGCGCACGGTACGGCCCAATGGACGCCGGTTCAGCCTCGTGATGCTGCTCGGCGTCCTCGGGGCTGCCCTGTTCTACGGCGACAGCGTCATCACCCCCGCGATCTCGGTCATGTCGGCCGTCGAGGGCCTCGCCGTCCCGGCACCCCAGCTCGAATCACTCGTCGTCCCGCTGGGGGCGGCGATCATCACCGGACTGTTCCTGGTGCAGCGCTTCGGGACCCATCTGGTCGGGCGGCTGTTCGGCCCGATCATGGTGCTGTGGTTCGCCGTCCTCGGGCTCATGGGCCTCGGCGAGATCGTCCGGGACCCGCACATCGTGCTCGCCCTGCTGCCGAGCTACGCGCTGGCCTTCGTCGTCCAGGACCCGATCGTCGCCTTCATCGCGATGGGCGCGGTGGTGCTGTCGATCACCGGCGCCGAGGCGCTCTACGCGGACATGGGCCACTTCGGCCGCAGCCCCATCCGCAGCGCCTGGTTCGCGGTGGTGTTCCCGAGCCTGACGCTGAACTACCTCGGGCAGGGCAGCCTGATCCTGCGCGAGCCGACGACGATCGAGAGCCCGTTCTTCCACCTGGCACCCGCGTGGGGCCAGCTGCCGCTGGTCGTGCTCGCCACCATGGCCACGGTGATCGCCTCGCAGGCAGTCATCTCCGGTGCGTTCTCGGTGTCACGCCAGGCCGAACGCCAGGGATACCTGCCGCGGCTGACCGTGCAGCACACCTCCGAACACGAACAGGGCCAGATCTACGCGCCGGCCATCAACTGGACGCTCTACGTCGGGGTCATGGTGCTGCTGCTGGTGTTCCAGTCCTCGACGCGCCTGGCGACGGCGTACGGCTTCGCCGTGACCGGTACCTTCCTGGTCACCACCACCCTGTTGCTGGTGTATGCCGAGTCGGCCTGGAACTGGTCGTGGCAACGGCTCGTGCTGGTCGGCGGCCCGATGTACTTCCTCGAACTGTCGTTCTTCGGCGCGAACCTGACCAAGGTCTTCCACGGTGGCTGGCTGCCACTGCTCATCGCCTTCACCGTGGCGACCGTCATGCTCACCTGGAAGCGCGGACGAGTGCTCGTGACGAGTCGGCGAGCCCAGCTCGAGGGATCGATCGACTCCCTGATCGACTGGCTGCACACCGATCCCGTGACCCGGGTGCCCGGGACGGCCGTCTTCCTCCACCCGGACAAGAAGACGGCGCCCCTCGCCTTCCGCGAGAACGCGAGCTTCAACCACATCGTCCACGAGCGGGTGTTCATCGTCAGTACCAGTTCCGAGAACGTGCCCCACGTACCCGAGCACCAGCGGGTGGTCGTCGACCAACTCGGCGCCCCGGACGACGGGATCACGCACCTCACGCTGCGGTTCGGCTTCTCCGACGACCAGGACGTGCCGGCGGCGCTGCGGATCGCCCGGGATCAGGGCCAGGACATCGACCCCGACACGGCCTACTATTTCCTGTCGAAGATCACCGTGCAGCGCGGCGTGGACACCGGCGGCATGAGCCGATGGCGCAAGCGGCTGTTCATCGGGCTGAACCACAACGCCGCCGACCCGGCCGTCTACTTCTGTCTGCCGGACGACCGCACCGTGGTGATGGGCACGCATCTCGCCCTCTGAGCGCGCGGATTCGGCTCCGGAGGGACCAGCACAATCCTCGGGACAGGTGTGGTGACGGCCGTGGTCAGGAGGCCGAAGATGCGGCGCGGGGCAGTGGTGAGGGCAGTGGCACAGCCGGACTGCTGACGGGGTTCGTCGTCCTCGACCTGGGCATTCTCATCGCCGGCCGGTTGATGCGGGGCGGCGCCTTCACGGCCGTGACGCGCTGGGCCGGCCGTGACGCGCCGGAGCGCTCGGCATCGCGGCTGTCCTGGCACGAGCGATCACCCGCACCTCGACCTGCTGGTGGTCCTCGCCTCCGTGGCGACCACGGTCTGGTTCGCCTTCACGGCTCGGGAGCTGCACCGACTCAGGCGCCGTCGCCTGTGCCCACATCGCCTCGGGTTGCTGGTGCGCGTCAGCTCGATCTGCGGGGACCAGGCGCCCGACATGCGGCTGCGGGGCCGACCTCCAGACCGATCACTCCGCTGCGCGGACGAGGTTGCGGCCGTCGCGTTTGGCCCGGTAGAGCCCCTGGTCGGCGCGGGCGAGCAGGGCGGGCAGGTCGTCGTCCGCAGCCAGCTCTGCCAAGCCAATACTGACCGTCACCGTCAGCGGACCCGACCGGGTCGGCACCGGAATGTCGGCGATGCAGTGGCGCAGCCGTTCCGGCAGGTCACCCGCCGCGTCGGTGTCGAGCAGCAGGAGGGCGAACTCCTCGCCACCGTAACGACCGATCACATCGGTGGTCCGGATCGCCGAGCTCAGACGCTGCGCCACGACCCGGATCACATCGTCACCGGTCGGGTGACCATAGGTGTCGTTGACCGCCTTGAAATGATCGATGTCGACCATCAACGCCACCACCGGACGCCTGGCCCGCACCGCCGCCGCCACATCCCGCTGCGCGACCTCGAAGAAATGCCGCCGGTTGGCGATCCCGGTCAACTCATCGGCCACCGCCAACGCCTGCACCTGCGCGAACAACTCGGCCCGATCGTGCGCCGTCATCGCCTGCGCCACCAACGCCGCCGCCACATCCACCTGCCCCGCCAGATTCACCGACCGGTCCGTGCTCGACAACACCAGTACCGCGAGGACCCGGCCCTCCCGACGCAACGGCACCGCGATCCAACTCGCCTCCGCCAACTGCTCCCGCAGCGCCGCAGGCACCCGCGACGACGCCCCCTCGGTCGCGGCATCCACACCCAGCAGCGCATCGAGCCCGGGTTCGCGATCGGTGATCCACTCGGTCAGGCCCCCGGCACCGTCCGGTTCCAGCACCACCACGCCCGCCTCGGACCCTTCCAGGAACACCCACACCCCCTGGCAGCCCACCAGCCGCGGCGCCCACGCCACCAACCGCGCCAACACCTCACGCGGCTCGGTGACCGCGGCCATGTCCTCCTGCGCCGAACGCAACCCGTCGGCCAGATCACGCTGACGCTGCGCCATCTGCACCGAGATCTCCAACTGCGCAGCCCGCGAGGTCTCCAACGACGTCGCAATGTGATTGGTCAACGCCGTCAACAACCCCACGTCATCAGCAGTGAAGATCCCCTTGGCCACCTGACTGTCCAGGTAGACCACCCCCAACAACCGACCCTCCAGCAGCAACGGCGCCACCATGATCGACCGCAGCCCGTGCAACACCACACTCTGCGCCCCCAGCGCCGCACCATGCTCGGTCCCGGTCACCACCAACGGAACCCGACTCTGACGCACCCGCTCCACCAGACTCGCGCTGTACCCCGACAACTCGGTCAGCTCACCACCATCACCACCACGACCCAGGTGCGGCACCAACCGCTCACCCTCGACCAGAAACAAGAACGCCCGATCCGCCCGCAGAATCTTGATCGTCTCGTCCAACGCGATCCGCGCCAACACCACCGGATCCACCACCCGAGCCGCCGCCGCACCCACCTGCTCCAACGCCACCAGACGCGCCCGATCCAGTCCACTCATGGCGGACGGCCCAGTCACGGGGGCCAGTCCGCTCACGGCGACCGTCGTGTGGCGCGCCGACGCGCTCCGGGTCGACCGGTGCGCACTGCCGGCCGCCGTCCCCGCGGCGGCGTCCAGGCCGAACTCCGCGCTCACCCAGCCGGCGCGGTGATGCCAGCCCCACTCCCGGGCAATCATGCGGGCGAGTTCCGCCTGGTGGCGCGAGGGCGCCGGGGCACCGAGCGCCACCAGAGCTCTCGCCCGCACCCGCGCCGCGTCGAATGCCACAACCGGCTCGTCCGACCTGAGGATCGGCAGCGCGTCCAGCATCGCCACGGCCTGCTCCGGGCGCCCGTGCAGGATCGCCAGGTCCGCGGCAGCGATCTGTGCCCCGGCCCGCAGCAGGGGGGATCGGGCCGTCGTGCGCAGCGCGCTGACCGCAGCCTGTGCCTGGTGCCGGCGCAGGCGCCGGTCTGCGTCGTCGGCCGCGCGCCGGCACTGTTCCAAACGGCCGACCGCGATGTGCAGGTAGGCGACGCGATGCACCCGGAGCACCCAGCGCGGCGACAGCCCCAGGCTCTCGAAGTCCGCCACCGCCCGATCGAACGGCTCCCCGATCTCCTGTTGCTCGGCGAGCACCACGAGCCGGTTGACGGCAATCAGGATCCGCATGGCCAGCGCCGTGTTGCCGGCCAGTGCCGCCTCCATGTCGCGCATCGCCATCCCGGCCTCGGCGGGCCGTCCGGTGATCGCGAACACCATCGGCTCGGCAACCACCATGGAGGTGACCTCGCCTTACCGCAGGGACAACCGGCGGTTGAAGGTCTGCATCCAGTGGGCAGCGAGTTCGGCCCGGCCCTGGTGAACGGCCTCCATCAAGAACGCGCCCACGGCGTCGGCGTAGGCCGCCAGATCGAGCCACTGCCCGTGCTGCTCGGTGACGCGGACCCAGCTCCGGCCGTCGTCGTGGAACCCGAGGTACCTGGTGGCGCCGTCGTAGTGCGCCCGTAGGGCGCGTACCCCCGGACTGCTGCCGGAGGGGTCACCGTCCGAGCGGGCGAACTCGCGCGCCGCGGCCCGCAGCAGGCCCAGCTGTCCGAGCAGGAATCCGAGCCCACTGTGCGCGCGGGCGTAGGCCGGCCCGGAGCCGAGCCGATTGGCCCAGTACAGGCCGCGCAGCATGTGCAGGACGAGGTGGTGCGGTCGCTGGTTCAGCACCGCGATGTAGCCGCCGACCTCGTGCAGCCCGGCGATCCGGGTGCAGCGCACCCGGTCCTCGCCCTTCGCCGACCCGAAGCGCCACCCGGTCCACTGCATGACCAGTCCCGCGACGACCATCGCCAGGGTCGTGATCAGCAAGGGGATCAGCCGGCGGGGTGGCGCCGCGCCCAGCTCGGCCAGGCCCCGGGCGACGGCCTCGGCCGCCTCCCGTGTGCGCCAGCCGGAGCGGTGAACCTCGGCCAGCAGCGTGAACACCAGCGCACGCTGGCCCGGGTCGCGCTCGACCTGCAACGCCTGTTCGAGCCGTTCGCGGGCCTCGACGTAGCGACCGTTCTGCTTCAGCGCATCACCCAGGGCCAGCAGGAACCGGCCGTTCAGGGCGGCCGAGCCGAGCTGTTCACCGACTCCTGCGGCATGTTCCAGGAAGGCCAGCGCGTCGGCGGGTGCATGGTTGGCCAGCGCCAAGACCCCGGCCGCGTGGCAGGCCGCGAACACCCTCGCCGCCTCGCCGTCCATGCTCTCGGGGGTGCTCTCGGGAGCGCCGGCGGCGATGTGGTGGTGGGCCACCGCATAGACATGCGCGGCCGAGTGGCCGCCGGCCGGTTCCGCCGTTGCTTCCAGCGCTTCGGCGATCCGCCGGTGCAGCCCGGCGGCGGCGTCGGCGTCCAGCTCGTCGTGCAGGGCCTCACGGATCCGGTCGTGCACGAAGGCGTACTCACCGTCATCGCGCGTCTGGACCAGGCCGTGCCGGGCGGCGTCGAGCAGCGCGTCCAGCACCACGTCGAGTCCCACCCCGTGGACGGCGGCCACCAGGTGCGGGCCGAACCGGCTCCCGATGGCGGCCGCGATGGCCAACAGCTGTCTGGCCTGCTCGCCGAGGGCGGCCACCCGGGTCAAGACCAGCCCGAGGGCATCCTGGGGCAGTTCCAGGGCATCCAGCTCGTCCTCGTCCAGTACCCAGGAACCCCACGACGGGCGCAGCAACCCCGCATCGACGATCGCCCGCACGTACTCCTGCACCACGAACGGGCTACCACCACTGCGCACCGCCACCAGCTGCGCCAACCGGTGCCCCGCCTGCAGACCCGGCAGCATCGCCGCCACCAGCTCGGCCACCCCGACCTCGTCCAGCGGACCCAACTCCAGATCCAGGCCCACCGCCTCACCGAGTGACCCCACGAACTCGGTCGTCGCGGCGATGCTGTCGGGGTCGTTCCGCGCCGTGGTGAGCACCAAGATCGGAGTGTCGTCGAGCAGGTCCGCCAGCGAGGCGAGCACCCGCGCCGTCCCCGAGTCGATCCACTGGATGTCGTCCAGGTGGAGCAGTAGTCCATGACCTGCCCGGGCCAGCTCCGCCAGGAACCCCACGAGCGCGAGCGTGAACTGGTCCTGTCCTCCGCCTGCCGGTTCGGTGCCGTGCGCCTCGGCAGCCACGATGCCCGCGAAGGTCGGTGTCAGGTCGCTCAGCAACGCCGCGACCGGTCGGGCTGCCGCCCGCACCCGCTCGTGGACGACGCCCCGCTGGGCCTGCGGCAACCGGGCAGCCTCGCGCAGGTAGCCTTCCAACGCCGCGCGCAGCGGGGCGAGCGGATCGGATCGTCCGAGAGCACTTGCCGTACAGCACCGAATGGCCCTCGGCCGTCACTCGGTCGGCGAGGTCCTCGGCGATCCGGCTCTTGCCCGCGCCCGGCGCTCCGCGGATCACCGCGACACTGCCCGTGCCGGCGCGAGCGGCCTGCCACTGCTCGGCGAGGTGCGCGCTCTCGCGGGCGCGCCCGCTCAGCGGCGGTCGCGACCCGGCACTGGACGGGTCATCGCCCGGTTCGCCCACCGCGCCCAGGCGAGCCAGATCAGCGGCCAGCTCGTGGGCGGACTGGTAGCGATCGTCGGGGTCCTTGGCCAGCAACCGGGCCACCGCCGCCGCCAGCCCCACCGGGATCGGGGCACCAGATCCAGCAACTCCGGCGGCGCCGCCACATGCATGCAGCCGCAACAACTCCCCCACGTCATCAGCCGCGAACGGCAAGCGCCCGGTCAAGCTCTCGAACAGCACGACGCCCAGCGAGTACAAATCAGAGCGGTGGTCTACCGGGCGCGCCAGCATCCCGGTCTGCTCCGGCGGCGCATACGCCAACGTGCCCACCGCGGCCTCATCAGGGCCCTTCGCCCCCCGGGTCGCCAACCCGAAATCGATCAGCTGGGCGCGACCCGAGGGCCGCACCATGATGTTGTCCGGTTTGAGATCCCGGTGCACCACCCCCGACGGTGCACGGCCGCCAACGGCCCGACCACATCGGCCGCCAGCGCGATCACCCGTTCGGGCGACAACGGCCCCGACGCGATCAGGGCGGCCAGCGAGGTGCCATCGACCAGGTCCATCACCAGATAGGGCATCCCCTCGCTCTCACCGACCTCATGGATCGCCGGCAGCCCCGGATGATCCACACTGGCCAGCAGGGCGGCCTCACGGCGGAACGCCACCAGCGCCTGCCGCGATGGCGGGGCACCGGCCGAGGCGAGAAGAACCTTGAGCGCGTACTCGGCGCTCTCGCTCACCACGTGCCAGCACCGTCGGCGGCCGCGAGGCGCCGGGCCCGGAACACCTGGCTCGCAGCCCCCCGACCCAGCTCGGCGAGCAGCTCGAAACCGCCCACCACCCCACCGGGCGCGGGCCATCCGTCAGCATCGCGCGGCGAAACAGCGTAACCGCCGACCCCGGCCACGCGCCCCGGCACCGCGCGCTCATGACAGGTGTATCGACACGACAGCCTCAGAGCTGAGCCGACGGCCACCGCCGAATACCCACACCGACGAATCGGTTGGGGTCAACGCCGACCCACGACACCCCTCCCGCTGCTGGCCCGGCTCGATCACGCGGCGGTGCGGACGAGCTCGGCCGTCGCGCTTGGCGCGGTAGAGACCCTGGTCGGCGCGGGCGAGCAGAGCCGGCAGGTCGTCGTCCGCAGCCAACTCGGCCAAACCGATACTGACCGTCACCGCCAACGGACCCGACCGGGTCTCCACCGCGACGTCGGCAACACAACGACGCAGCCGCTCCGGCAGGTCATCCGCCACATCCGAATCCAGCAGCAGGAGGGCGAACTCCTCGCCACCGTAACGACCGATCACATCGGTGGTCCGGATCGCCGAGCTCAGACGCTGCGCCACGACCCGGATCACATCGTCACCGGTCGGGTGACCATAGGTGTCGTTGACCGCCTTGAAATGATCGATGTCGACCATCAACGCCACCACCGGACGCCTGGCCCGCACCGCCGCCGCCACATCCCGCTGCGCGACCTCGAAGAAATGCCGCCGGTTGGCGATCCCGGTCAACTCATCGGCCACCGCCAACGCCTGCACCTGCGCGAACAACTCGGCCCGATCGTGCGCCGTCATCGCCTGCGCCACCAACGCCGCCGCCACATCCACCTGCCCCGCCAGATTCACCGACCGTCCGTGCTCGACAACACCAGTACCGCGAGGCCCGGCCCTCCCGACGCAACGGCACCGCGATCCAACTCGCCTCCGCCAACTGCTCCCGCAGCGCCGCGGCACCGCGACGACGCCCCCTCGGTCGCGGCATCCACACCCAGCAGCGCATCGAGCCCGGGTTCGCGATCGGTGATCCACTCGGTCAGGCCCCCGGCACCGTCCGGTTCCAGCACCACCACGCCCGCCTCGGACCCTTCCAGGAACACCCACACCCCTGGCAGCCCACCAGCCGCGGCGCCCGCGCCACCAACCGCGCCAACACCTCACGCGGCTCGGTGACCGCGGCCATGTCCTCCTGCGCCGAACGCAACCCGTCGGCCAGATCACGCTGACGCTGCGCCATCTGCACCGAGATCTCCAACTGCGCAGCCCGCGAGGTCTCCAACGACGTCGCCGGTGATTGGTCAACGCCGTCAACAACCCCACGTCATCAGCAGTGAAGATCCCCTTGGCCACCTGACTGTCCAGGTAGACCACCCCCAACAACCGACCCTCCAGCAGCAACGGCGCCACCATGATCGACCGCAGCCCGTGCAACACCACACTCTGCGCCCCCAGCGCCGCACCATGCTCGGTCCCGGTCACCACCAACGGAACCCGACTCTGACGCACCCGCTCCACCAGACTCGCGCTGTACCCCGACAACTCGGTCAGCTCACCACCATCACCACCACGACCCAGGTGCGGCACCAACCGCTCACCCTCGACCAGAAACAAGAACGCCCGATCCGCCCGCAGAATCTTGATCGTCTCGTCCAACGCGATCCGCGCCAACACCACCGGATCCACCACCCGAGCCGCCGCCGCACCCACCTGCTCCAACGCCACCAGACGCGCCCGGTCCATCCCGGTCGCCCCGGACGGCGTGTGGGCCGTCACCCACCGGTGGGTCGACCCAGCTGTGCTCACCCCCGCCCCGAGGCTGGAATGCGTGGCGGAACCGAGGTCGAACTCCGCCGTCACCCAGCCGGCGCGGTGCGGCAACCCCAGTGCTGCCAGTCGCCAGGGCCTGCTCGGCCTGGCGTCGCGAGGCCGACGCGGCGCCGAGCGCGGCCAGCGCCCGGGTGCACTCGCGCGGCCAGATGGGCCACGCGGTACGCTCCTGGAGCACCGGCACGGCATCGAGCAACGCCTTCGCCTGCTCCGGCTGCCCTTCCAGGATCAGCAGGTCCGCTGCGGCGATCCGGGCTCCGGCCCGCAGCAAGGATGAGCGGGCACACGAGCGCAGGGTCGCGATCGCTGCCCGCGCCTGAGCCAGGCGCCGGCTGCCCGCCTCGTCGGTCGCGCGGCGGCACTGTTCCAGCCGGCCGGTCGCGATGTGCCGGTAGGCGATCCGATGTTCGCCGAATGACCCGGTTCGGGACCAGGGCGTCGGCTCTCGAATTCGACGCAACCGCCTGCTCGAACGGCTCCCCGATCTCCTGCTGTTCGGTCAGCAGGATGAGCCGGACGACGGCGCGGGCCGCCCGCATGGACAGCCCGTCACCGGCCTGCGCCTCCATCTCGCGCATCGCCACCACGGCCTCGGCGGGTCGGCCGGTGATCGCGAACACCATCGGCTCGGCGATCACCATGGAGGTGGTGTCGCCCGGCTGCAGCGCCTGCCGGCGGTGGGAGGCCTGCATCCAGTGAGTGGCCAGATCGGTCCGGCCCTGGTGGATGGCGTCCATCGTGAAGGCGGCCAGGGCGTCGGCGTAGGCCGCCAGATCGAGCCACTGCCCGTGCTGCTCGGTGGCACGGACCCAGCTGCGGCCGTCGTCGTAGAACCCGAGGAATCGGGAGGCGCCGTCGTAGTGGGCACGCAACGCGCGCACGTCGGGGTTGTCGCCGGACGGATCGTCGTCCGAGCGGGCGAACTCGCGCGCCGCGGCCCGCAGCAGGCCCACCTGTGCCAGCACGAACCCCAGACCGCTGTGGACCCGGGCGTAGGCCGGCCCGGTCCCGAGCCGGTTGGCCCAGTACAGCGCTCGCAGCATGTGCAGGACGAGGTGGTCGGGTCGAAGGCTCAGCACGGCGATGTAGCCGCCGACCTCGTGCAGGCCGGCGATCCGGGTGCAGCGCACCCGGTCCTCGCCCTTCGCCGACCCGAAGCGCCACCCGGTCCACTGCATGACCAGTCCCGCGACGACCATCGCCAGGGTCGTGATCAGCAAGGGGATCAGCCGGCGGGGTGGCGCCGCGCCCAGCTCGGCCAGGCCCCGGGTCACGGCGTCGGCGGCCTCCGGAGTCTGCCAGCTGGTGCGGTGGACCTCGGCCAGCAGGGTGAACACCAGCGCGCGCCGGCCCGGGTCGCGCTCGACCTGCAACGCCTGTTCGAGCCGTTCGCGGGCCTCGACGTAGCGACCGTTCTGCTTCAGCGCATCACCCAGGGCCAGCAGGAATCGGCCGTCCAGGGCGGCCGAGCCGAGCTGTTCACCGACTCCTGCGGCATGTTCCAGGAAGGCCAGCGCGTCGGCGGGTGCATGGTTGGCCAGCGCCAGCACCCCGGCCGCGTGGCAGGCCGCGAACACCCTCGCCGCCTCGCCGTCCATGCTCTCGGGGGTGCTCTCGGGAGCGCCGGCGGCGATGTGGTGGTGGGCCACCGCATAGACATGCGCGGCCGCGTGACCACCCGTCGGTTCCGGCTCGGTCTCGAGGGCATCAGCGATCCGCCGGTGCAACCGCGCGGTCGCCTCGACGCCCAACGTCTCGTGCAACGCCTCACGGATCCGGTCGTGCACGAAGGCGTACTCACCGTCATCGCGCGTCTGGACCAGGCCGTGCCGGGCGGCGTCGAGCAGCGCGTCCAGCACCATCTCCAACCCGACCCCGTGGACGGCGGCCACCAACTGCGGACTGAACCGGCTCCCGATGGCGGCCGCGATGGCCAACAGCTGTCTGGCCTGCTCGCCGAGGGCGGCCACCCGGGTCAAGACCAGCCCGAGGGCATCCTGGGGCAGTTCCAGGGCATCCAGCTCGTCCTCGTCCAGTACCCAGGAACCCCACGACGGGCGCAGCAACCCCGCATCGACGATCGCCCGCACGTACTCCTGCACCACGAACGGGCTACCACCACTGCGCACCGCCACCAGCTGCGCCAACCGGTGCCCCGCCTGCAGACCCGGCAGCATCGCCGCCACCAGCTCGGCCACCCCGACCTCGTCCAGCGGACCCAACTCCAGATCCAGGCCCACCGCCTCACCGAGTGACCCCACGAACTCGGTCGTCGCGGCGATGCTGTCGGGGTCGTTCCGCGCCGTGGTGAGCACCAAGATCGGAGTGTCGTCGAGCAGGTCCGCCAGCGAGGCGAGCACCCGCGCCGTCCCCGAGTCGATCCACTGGATGTCGTCCAGGTGGAGCAGTAGTCCATGACCTGCCCGGGCCAGCTCCGCCAGGAACCCCACGAGCGCGAGCGTGAACTGGTCCTGTCCTCCGCCTGCCGGTTCGGTGCCGTGCGCCTCGGCAGCCACGATGCCCGCGAAGGTCGGTGTCAGGTCGCTCAGCAACGCCGCGACCGGTCGGGCCGCCCGCACCCGCTCGTGGACGACGCCCCGCTGGGCCTGCGGCAACCGGGCGCCTCGCGCAGGTAGCTTCCAACGCCGCGCAGCGCGGCGAGGATCGGATCGTCGGAGAGCACTTGCCGTACAGCACGAATGGCCCTCGGCCGTCATGGTCGGCGAGGTCCTCGGCGATCCGGCTCTTGCCCGCCGGCGCTCCGCGATCACCGCGACACTGCCCGTGCCGGCGCGAGCGGCCTGCACTGCTCGGCAGTGCGCGCTCTCGCGGGCGCGCCCACTCAGCGGCGGTCGCGACCCGGCCTGGACGGGTCATCGCCCGGTTCGCCCACCGCGCCCGGGCCAGATCAGCGGCCAGCTCGTGGGCGGACTGGTAGCGATCGTCGGGGTCGCCAGCCCGGGCCACCGCCGCCGCAGCCCACCGGGATCGGGGCACCAGATCCAGCAACTCCGGCGGCGCCGCAGCATCAGCCGCAACTCCCCACGTCATCAGCCGCGAACGGCAAGCGCCCGGTCAAGCTCTCGAACAGCACGACGCCCAGCGAGTACTCAGAGCGGTGGTCTACCGGGCGCGCCAGCATCCCGGTCTGCTCCGGCGGCACATACGCCAACGTGCCCACCGCGGCCTCATCGGGGCCTTCGCCCCCCGGGTCGCCCGAAATCGATCAGCTGGGCGCGACCCAGGGCCGCACGATGTTGTCCGGTTTGAGATCGGTGCACAACCCCGACGGTGCACGGCCGCCAACGGCCCGACCACATCGGCCGCCAGCGCGATCACCCGTTCGGGCAACGGCCCCGACGCGATCAGGGCGGCCAGCGAGGTGCCATCGACCAGGTCCATCACCAGATAGGGCATCCTCGCTCTCACCGACCCATGGATCGCCGGCAGCCCCGGATGATCCACACTGGAGCAGGGCGGCCTCGGCGGAACCACCAGCGCCTGCCGCGATGGCGGGGAACCGGCCGAGGCGAGAAGAACCAGCGCGTACTCGGCGCTCTCGCTCACCACGTCGCCAGCACCGTCGGCGGCCGCGAGGCCGGGCCTGGCTCGCGGCCCCGACCCAGCTCGGCGAGCAGCTCGAAACCGCCCACCACCCCACCGGGCGCGGGCCATCATCAGCATCGCGCGGCGAAACAGCGTAACCGCCGACCCCGGCCACGCGCCCCGGCACCGAGCTCGCGGTGTATCGACGGCCTCAGAGCTGAGCCGACGGCCACCGCCGAATACCCACACCGACAATCGGTTGGGGTCAACGCCGGCGCACCTCGCTGCTGGCCCGGCTCGATCACGGGCGGTGCGGACGAGTTGCGGCCGTCGCGCTTGGCGCGGTAGAGACCCTGGTCGGCGCGGGCGGCAGAGCCGGCAGGTCGTCGTCCACCAGCTCAGCCGTCGATACTGACCGTCACCGCCAACGGACCGGCGGTCTGCGACGTCGGCAACACAACGACGCAGCCGCTCCGGCAGGTCATCCGCCATCGAATCCAGCAGCAGGAGAGCGAACTCGCCACCGTAACGACCGATCATCGGTGGTCCGGATCGCCGAGCTCAGACGCTGCGCCACGACCCGGATCACATCGTCACCGGTCGGGTGACCATGGTGTCGTTGACCGCCTTGAAATGATCTTCGACCATCAACGCCACCACCGGACGCCTGGCCCGCACCGCCGCCGCCACATCCCGCTGCGCGACCCGAAGAAATGCCGCCGGTTGGCGTCGGTCAACTCATCGGCCACCGCCAACGCCTGCACCTGCGCGAACAACTCGGCCCGTCGTGCGCCGTCATCGCCTGCGCCACCAACGCCGCCGCCACATCCACCTGCCCCGCTTCACCGACCAGTCCGTGCTCGACAACACCAGTACCGCGAGGACCCGGCCCTCCCGACGCAACGGCACCGCGATCAACTCGCCTCCGCCAACTGCTCCGCAGCGCCGCGGCCCGCGACGACGCCCCTCGGTCGCGGCATCACCAGCAGCGCATCGAGCCCGGGTTCGCGATCGGTGATCCACTCGATCAGGCCCCGCACCGTCCGTTCGCACCACCACGCCCGCCTCGGACCCTTCCAGCACCCACCCTGGCAGCCCACCAGCCGCGGCGCCCACGCCACCAACCGCGCCAACACCTCGCGGCTCGGTGCCGCAGCCATCTCCTGCGCACGCAACCGTCGCCAGATCACGCTGACGCTGCGCCATCACCGAGATCTCAACTGCGCCGCGAGGTCTCCAACGACGTCGCAATGTGATTGGTCAACGCCGTCAACAACCCCACATCATCAGCGGTGAAATCCCTTGGCCACCTGACTGTCCGGTAGACCACCCCAACAACCGACCCTCCAACAACAGCGGCGCCATGATCGACCGCAGCCTGCAACACCACACTCTGCGCCCCCAACGCCGCACCCTGCTCGGTCCGTCACCACCCGGCACCCGACTCTGACGCACCGCTCCACCAGACTCGCGCTGTACCCCGACAACTCGGTCAACTCACCCCCACCACCACGACCGGTGCGGCACCAACCGCTCACCCTCGACCAAAACAAGAACGCCCGATCCGCCCGCCGATCTTGATCGTCTCGTCCAACGCGATCCGCGCCAACACCACCGGATCACCACCCGAGCCGCCGCCGCACCCACCTGCTCCAACGCCACCAGACGCGCCCGGTCCATCCCGGTCGCCCCGGACGGCGTGTGGGCCGTCACCCGGTGGGTCGACCCAGCTGTGCTCGACCCCCGCCCCGAGGCTGGAATGCGTGGCGGAACCGAGGTCGAACTCCGCCGTCACCCAGCCGGCGCGGTGCGGCCAACCCCAGTGCTGCGCAGTCGCCGGGCCTGCTCGGCCTGGCGTCGCGAGGCCGACGCGGCGCCGAGCGCGGCCAGCGCCCGGCCTGCGCTCGCGCGGCCTCAGGCCACGCTGGGTACCTCGACTGGAGCACCGGCACGGCATCGAGCAACGCCTTCGCCTGCTCCGGCTGCCTTCCAGGATCGCAGGTCCGCTGCGGCGATTGGGCTCGGCCCGCAGCAGGATGAGCGGGCACACGAGCGGGGTCGCGATCGCTGCCGCGCTGAGCAGGCGCCGGCTGCGATCCGCCTCGTCGGTCGCGCGGCGGCACTGTTCCAGCCGGCCGGTCGCGATGTGCAGGTAGGCGATCCGATGCACCCGAATGACCCGGTTCGGGACCAGGGCGAGGCTCTCGAATTCCGCAACCGCCTGCTCGAACGGCTCCCCGATCTCCTGCTGTTCGGTCAGCAGGATGAGCCGGACGACGGCGCGGGCCGCCCGCATGGACAGCCCGTCACCGGCCTGCGCCCCATCTCGGCATCGCCACCACGGCCTCGGCGGGTCGGCCGGTGATCGCGAACACCATCGGCTCGGCGATCACCATGGAGGTGGTGTCGCCCGGCTGCAGCGCCTGCCGGCGGTGGGAGGCCTGCATCCGGTGGTGGCCAGATCGGTCCGGCCCTGGTGGATGGCGTCCATCGTGAAGGCGCAGGGCGTCGGCGTAGGCCGCCCAGATCGAGCCACTGCCCGTGCTGCTCGGTGGCACGGACCCAGCTGCGGCCGTCGTCGTAGAACCCGAGGAATCGGGAGGCGCCGTCGTAGTGGGCACGCAACGCGCGCGTCGGGGTCGCCGGACGGATCGTCGTCGAGCAGGCGAACTCGCGCGCCGCGGCCCGCAGCAGGCCCACCTGTGCCAGCACGAACCCCAGACCGCTGTGGACCCGGGCGTAGGCCGGCCCGGTCCCGAGCCGGTTGGCCAGTACAGCGCTCGCAGCATGTGCAGGACGGGTGGTCGGGTCGAAGGCTCAGCACGGCGATGTAGCCGCCGACCTCGTGCAGGCCGGCGATCCGGTGCAGCGCACCCGGTCCTCGCCCTTCGCCGACCCGAAGCGCCACCCGGTCCACTGCATGAGCAGTCCCGCGACGACCATCGCCAGGGTCGTGATCAGCAAGGGGATCAGCCGGCGGGGTGGCGCCGCGCCCTCGGCCAGGCCCGGGTCACGGCGTCGGCGGCCTCCGGGTCTGCCAGCTGGTGCGGTGGACCTCGGCCAGCAGGGTGAACACCAGCGCGCGCCGGCCCGGGTCGCGCTCGACCTGCAACGCCTGTTCGAGCCGTTCGCGGGCCTCGACGTAGCGACCGTTCTGCTTCAGCGCATCACCCAGGCCAGCAGGAATCGGCCGTCAGGGCGGCCGAGCCGAGCTGTTCACCGACTCCTGCGGCATGTTCCAGGAAGGCCAGCGCATCAAGCGGTGCGTAGTTGGCCAGCGCCAGCACCCCAGCCCGCGTGGCGGGCCGCGAACACCCTCGCCGCCTCGCCGTCCACATGCTCTCGGGGTGCTCCTCAGGGCGCCGGCGGCGATGTGGTGGTGGGCCACCGCATGAACATGCACGGCCGCGTAGGCCACCCGTCGGTTCGGCTCGGTCTGGGGGCATCAGCGATCTCCTGCGTGCGGCTGCGCGGTCGCCTCGGCCTGCTGCCGTCCTCGTGCAGCACCTGCGGGATCAGGTGTTCCGCGCAGGCGCGCTCGCCTCGTCCCAGGAACTCGAGCAGGCCTTCGTGCCGGCGCATCGACCACCGCGTCCAGCACCATCTCGGCCGAGCCCAATGGACGGCAGCCACCAGCGCCTGCGGGTTGAACAGGTCCAGGCCCGCGGCTGCGGTGACCAGCAGCACCGCGCCTGCTCTCCCAGGGCGGCCACCGCGCCGAACTGGCCAAGGGCATCCCGGGGCAGTTCCAGGCGTCCAGTTCGTCCTCGTCCAGCAACCAACTGCCCCAGGAGGGACGCAGCAGCCCCGCATCGACGATCGCCCGCACGTACTCCTGCACCACGAACGGGCTACCACCACTGCGCACCGCCACCAGCTGCGCCAACCGGTGCCCCGCCTCCAGGCCTGGCAGCATCGCCGCCACCAGCTCGGCCACCCCGACCTCGTCCAGCGGACCCTCCAGATCCAGACCCACCGCCTCACCCAGCGAACTCACGACGAGTTCGGTGGCTGCCAGGCTGTCGGCGTCGTTGCGGGCCGTGGCCAGCACCAGCAACGGGGCGCCGTCCAGCACGTCCGCCAACCGCGCCAGCACCCGCGCCGTCCCCGGATCGATCCACTGCACGTCGTCCAGGCAGAGCAGCAACCCGTCGCACCCGCGCGCAGATCAACCAGAGCCGACCACCGCCAGTGTGAACTGATCCTGGCCACCGGTCGCCGGCTCACTGCCACGAACGCGAGCACCCAGCAGATCACCCAACGCCGGCGTCAGGTCGCTCAGCAACGCCGCCGCCGGCCGCGCCGCGGCCCGCACCCGCTCGTGGACGACGTCCCGCTCGGCCTCCGGCGTCGCGCGGCCTCCCCAGGTATCCCTCACCGCGGCGCGCTGGAGGCGAGCGGGATCGGATCATCGGGGAACTCTTGCCGTAGAGCACCGCACGGCCCTCGGCGACCACCCGATCGGCGAGCTCCTCGGCAAGCCGGCTCTTGCCCTCGCCCGGCGCTCCACGGATCACCGCGACACTCCCCGAGCCCGCACCAGCGGCACGCCACCGCTCGGTGAGTTGCGCGCTCTCGCGGGCGCGGCCGCTCAACGGCGGCCGCGACCCGACACTGGTCGGATCATCGGCCGGTTCGCCCACCGCGCCGAGACGAGCCAGGTCGACCGCCAACTCGTGCGCGGACTGGTACCGGTCGTCCGGGTCCTTGGCCAGCAACCGGGCCACCGCCGCAGCCAGACCCACCGGGATCCGGGGCACCAGGTCGAGCAAGTCCGGCGGCGCCGCCACGGCATGCAGCCGCAACAACTCACCCACATCGTCGGCCGCGAACGGCAGGTGCCCGGTCAGGCTCTCGAACAGCACCACACCCAACGAGTACAGATCGCTGCGATGATCCACCGGACGCGCCAACATCCCGGTCTGCTCCGGCGGCGCATACGCCAACGTGCCCGCCGCACCCTGGTCAGTGCCCGTCGCCCCCCGGGTCGCCAACCCGAAATCGATCAACTGAGCACGACCCGACGGCCGCACCATGATGTTGTCCGGTTTGAGATCCCGGTGCACCAGCCCCCGACGATGCACCGCACCCAACGGCCCGACCACATCGGCCGCCACCGCGATCACCCGTTCGGGCGACAACGGCCCCGACGCGATCAGGGCAGCCAACGAGGTGCCATCCACCAGATCCATCACCAGATACGGCATCCCCTCGCTCTCACCGACCTCATGGATCGCCGGCAACCCCGGATGATCCACACTCGCCAGCAAGGCGGCCTCACGGCGGAACGCCACCAACACCTGCCGCGACGCCGTGACGCCAGCCGAGGCGGTGAGGAGCTTCACCGCATACTGCGTGCCGTCGTCGGGGCAGCGCCGGGCCTGGAACACCTGGCTCGCAGCGCCCCGGCCCAGCTCGGCGAGCAACTCGAAGCCAGCCACCGTGGCCATCGGCCGCACCACCGAACTCATGACGGGGTTGTCGACACGCACCGGCGCGGAACTGAGCGGGACGCGGGCGCGCCACTCTCATTGTCCTGACGCGATCCCGCTCGCGCCCGGGCGAGCCGGCCGCACGCCGTCCCGGCCGAACGATTTTGCCCCGGACGGCGTGGCCGCCAGGCTTCGTCTGTGCCTTTGGTCCGGTCGGCCGGTTTGCAGCGATTCCGGCAGGTGGTGGAGGAGCTCGGCGGTGATGCCGAGCGTTTCGCGCAGCAGGCGGGCCTTCCGCTGGCTGCCCTGGACACGGACGAGCTGTTCGTGCCGGACTCCGCGATCGCGGCCGTGCTGGAGATCGCAGCCGCCGCCCTGCGGTGTGCGGACCTCGGCCTGCGCGTGGGCGCGGCGCAGGACCTGAGCATGCTGGGGCCGCTGGCCGTGGCGATCCAGAACTCCGCGTCGGTGCGGGACGCCCTGGAGTGCACCTCGCGCTACATGTTCGTGCACGCCCCGGAGTTGTCGATCTCCCTGGTGGACGACCCGGACGGCGCGCGCGGCACGCTCGGGCTGCGCTACACGTTCGGACCGGGGGTGCGGCCGCTGCCGCAGGCGACGGACATGACCATGCTGTTCCTGCATCGCGCCATCCGGTTCCTGGTCGGCGGCTCCTACGGGCTGCGATCGGTGGACCTCCCCCACGGCCCGGTCGTGGCCCGCGCGCGCTACGAGGACGTGTTCGGGGCTCGGGTGCGGTTCCACCGACCGTCGGCGTTGTTGCGGGTTCCGGTGTCCCTGTTGTCGCGACCGCTGGCCGGGGTCGACGAGACGTTGCACCGCCTGGCGTTGGCGTTCCTGTCCCGCCAGACCGGTCCGGAGCCGGCGCCGGCGGTCAGCGCACGGGTTCGGGCGGTGCTGGCGCAGTCGCTCGGCACGAGTTCGACCGAGCTGGTCGACGTGGCCCGGGTGCTGGCGGTGCACCCACGCACGCTGCAGCGTCAGCTGCTCGCCGAGGAGCGTTCGTTCACCGAGATCCTGGACGGCGTCCGCCGGGCGCGCGCCAAGAAGTTCCTGACCACGACGGACCTTCCGCTGGGCCAGGTCAGCCAGCTGCTGGGCTTCTCGGAGCAGGCCGTGTTGACCCGGTGCTCCCGGCGCTGGTGGGGCCGCAGCCCCACGGCGGTGCGCCGGGAGGCCCGGGCCGCCGGCTGATCGTGCCGACGCGCCGGGTCAGCGCACGGTGGGCGGGGCGATCACGGCGATGTCGTCCTCGTGCAGGCTGCCGACCACGACGGTGCCGTGGTGTTCGGCGACCGAGGTGGCGAAGCCGTAGCCGCAGTCGGTCGAGCGCAGGTCGTGCACCAAGGTGCCGTCGAGGTCGAAGGCCATCACCCAGGCGATCGGGGTGGGCGCGGGCCGGATCGCCTCGGGCAGGTTCCAGACCACGGTGCGCAGGACGCCGGGCCAGGGCAGGAGCCGGTCGAGCAGCCGGTTGCGGGGCGCGGCGATGGCCACCCAGACCAGGCCGTCGGAGCCGAGGCTCATGTTGTCGGGATGCCCGGGCAGGTTGTCCACCCAGGAGTGCGGCTCTCCGGCCCCTGGCCCGGTGAGCGGGTACCGCCGGATCCGGTAGCCGGCGGTCTCGACGTAGAGCAGGTGCGAACCGTCCGGCGCCAGCACCAGCCCGTTGCCGAACCTGAGGTCCCGCAGCAGCACGCTGACCCGGCCGTCCGGGTCACGGCGGATCAGCCGGCCGGTGCAGGAGTGCTCGAGCAAGTCGCCGAGGTAATGCTCCAGATCCCAGCGGCTGGTGGACGTCGTGAACCAGATGGTGCCGTCGGCGCCCTGGACGACGTTGCTGGCGAACCGCAGCGGCTCGCCGTCCACGGTGTCGACCAGGGTCTCGATGCGGCCGTCCGGGTGCAGGCGCAGTAACCCGCGGTCGTGGTCGCAGACCAGGACGCTGCCGTCGGCGCACGCCTCGAGCCCGAGCGGGCGCCCGCCCGTCGTCCCGAGCACCTGGCGTTGCCCGTCCGCCGGGTCGATCCGGACGATCCGACCGTCGCCGGTGCCGGTCAGCACGTGCCCGCGGCGATCGAAGACGACGTCCTCGGGGCCGTGCCCGCCGGTGGCCAGCCGGCGGACCGGGGCGAACGGCGCCGTCCGAGGGGTGCGCCCGCCGTCGGCGGGGGCCGGCGGCGGGGTCCACCGTCGGGGGGTGAGCCATCGTCGGGTCATCCTCGACTCCCAACCTGATCCTCGGCGTGGGCGGGTTTCATGCGTTCGGTCGCGGCGATGATGCGCCGGCACCGGGCTTCCAGCAGGACGACGGCGACGCCGAAGAAGCGGAACTGCCGGTTCGTCGTCCCTCCGGTCCGGTACCGGTGGTAGACCTGCTGGGCGATCACGGCGACCCGGAACAGTCCGAACACCTGGTACCAGGCCCATTCGGCGTTCGTGACCCGCCGGCCGGTGCGGGCGCAGTAGTGGGCGACGACCTGCTCGCGGGTCATCATCCCGGGCAGCTGGGTCGGTTGACGCCGAAAGGCCTGCAGGTACCACGCGTCGTCCGCCTGCACCCAGTAGCCGAGGCAGCCGGCGAGGTCGAGCAACGGATCGCCGACGGTGGCCAGTTCCCAGTCCAGCAGCCCGATCGGACGGGTCGGGTCCTGCGGGTCGAGGACGATGTTGTCGAAGCGGAAGTCGTTGTGCACCAAGGTGTGTGGCCGATCCTCGGGCTGACGGTCGGCCAGCCAGGCCATCACCTTCGCGAAGGAGCCGACGTCCCGGGTCCTGGCCCGGCGGTACCGCTGCGACCAGCCCTCGACCTGGCGGCGGACGTACCCGTCGCCGCGGTCGAGGTCGGCCAGGGTGGTGGCGGCCGGGTCGACGGCGTGCAGCTCCACCAGGAGGTCGACGGCGTTGCGGCACAGCCGGGCGACCTGGTCGCGGGACAGGTCCAGCCCGGCGGGCAGGTTCTTGCGCGGGATCGGGCCGAGCAGCCGCTGCATGACGTAGAACGGCGTGCCGAGTACCGAGGGGTCCTGGCACAGGGCGACCGTGCGCGGCACGTAGGGCAGGAACCGCCCGAGTTCGGTCTGGATGCGGTACTCGCGTGCCATGTCGTGCGCAGTGCCGGCGTGCGATCCCCGCGGCGGCCGCCGCAGGATCAGCTCGCCGCCGGGGTAGCGCAGCAGGTAGGTGAGGTTCGAGACGCCGCCGGAGAACTGCCGCACCGCGGGGACGGCGCCGCTCAGGTCGACCTCGGTGCGCCCGGCAGCGGCGTGCTCGGCCAGCCAGGCGGCCAGGGCAGGGACGTCGAAGGCGTCCTCGGCGCGCACCGCCCTGGCCCCGGGATCCTCGCCGGCACTGGGCATTCCGGGGCCACCCGCCGGCACACGCCTCACGTGAGCCTGCGCAGCGCCCGCAGCGGCAGCAGCTTCATCGCGATGCCGATCGGCACCCACGGCCAGGCCGGCACGTAGGCCGTGGCCCGCCGCTTCTCGATGGCCGCGACCATGGCCCGGACGCCGGTCTCGGTGTCCACCATGAACCGGGTCCGCTGCTCGACGTGGGCGTTCATCTCCGAGCGGATGTAGCCGGGGTAGATCACCGAGACGTCCAGGCCGGGGATGCGCTCCGAGCGCAGCCCCTCGGCCAGGGCGGCGACCCCGGCCTTGGTCGCGGCGTAGGTGGTCATCGACCGGCGCATCCCGCGCAACGCGGACATCGAGGAGATCAGCACGAGGTGGCCGCGGCCCTGGCGGCGGAACACCTCCAGGGCGGCCTCGCAGGTGGCGAGCGCTCCGACGAAGTTGGTCATCGCGGTCACCCGGTTGGCGGCCGCACCGCCGGTCCCGATCGGGGCGCCTCGACCGCTGCCGGCGTTGACGACGACCCGGTCGATCGTGCCGAACCGGTCGGCGAACCGGTGCAGCACGACCGGGACGGCCTCGGGGTCGGTGACGTCCAGGGCCGCGGTCTCCACCGTGACGGACGCCGTCCGGCGCAGCTGTTCGGCCAGGGCGTCGAGCCGGTCGGTCCGCCGGGCACACAGGCCCAGGTCGTAGCCCAGGGCGGCGAACTGGCGCGCCATCTCCTCACCGAGCCCCGAGCTGGCGCCGGTGATGACGACGACGCCCGTCACGCGGGGCTGCCCTGCGTCGTCGACGGATCCGGCTCGTCCATCCCGGCGCGCCCGAGCTTCTGCCCGGCGGCGATCATCTGCCGGTCGTACAGCGGGCGGGCCAGCCGTTTCGTCCAGAACGCCCGCCGCGCAGCCGGATCGGGCAGCACCAGGAAGCGGCGGGCGTCGATCCCCCGGATGGTCCGTTCGGCGATCTGGTCCGCGCTGCGGGAGGCACCCGTGATCTGCCGGGTGGCGATCCGGTCGGCCAGCGGGTCCGCCCCGGACAGGGACGACGCGAGGTTGGTCCGGAAGAACGAGGGGCAGACCACGGAGACGTCGATCCCCCAGGGGTACAACTCGTGGCGCAGGCTCTCGGACAGGGCGACGACCGCAGCCTTGCTCGCGCTGTAGCTGCTCATCACGGCCGGGTGCACCAACCCGGCGACCGACGCGATGTTGACCAGGTGCCCATACCCCTGCTGCTTCAGCAACGGCACCACCGCGCGGCAGCCGTTGACCGTCCCCAGGACGTTGACGTCGAGCACCCGGCGCCACTGCGCGTCGTCCAGCAGGTCGATCCGCCCACCGGCGGCGACCCCGGCGTTGTTCACCAGGACGTCCAGCACGCCCCACTCGCGGCGGGCCCGTTCCACCACGGCCGCCCAGTCGGCCTCGTCGGTGATGTCCAGCCGCTGGTACAGCACCGAGGGCGGGAGCCCGGCCGGCCGCAGCGCGGGCAGGTCACCGACCAGCACTCGATCGCCCCGCGCGGCCCAGCGCGCGGCCAATGCAGCGCCCAGGCCCGAGGCTCCACCGGTCACGAGCACCCGTCGGGGCCGTCGGGCGGCAGTCGCCCTCCCATCGAACTCCATGCGTTCAGGCTAGAGAAGGTGAGCCCTCGACAATTGATTCTGAACGACAGCGTCTTGATCCTGGACGACACGCTTCGCGGCCAGGGGCGTGTCGCGTGTGGTCAAGTAAGTGTCGTGTTGGGTCAATTCCGACCCGGGACCGGACACTACGGTGAGGGCATCGAGCCAGGAGAGACGATGGACTTCACCCCGAGCGCGCGCGGCCTGGACTACCTGGGGCGGCTGCAGCGATTCATGGACGAGCGCGTGTTCCCCGCCGAATCGGTGTACCAGGCGCAGCGGGCTGAGCTGGCCGCCGCCGGCCGGCCGCACGCCGTCCCCCCGGTGATGGCCGAGCTCACCGAGCACGCCCGGTCCTCGGGCCTGTGGAACCTCTTCCTGCCGGACTGTGCCGACCCGGCGCACGGGCTCTCGGTGCTGGAGTACGCGCCCGTGGCCGAGCTGACCGGATGGTCCCCCGAGATCGCCCCGGAGGCGATCAACTGCGCGGCCCCGGACACCGGCAACATGGAGATCCTGCACCTGTTCGGCACCCCCGAGCAGCAGCGGGAGTGGTTGGCGCCGTTGCTGTCCGGCGCGATGCGCTCCGGCTTCGCCATGACTGAGCCCGAGGTCGCCAGCAGCGATGCCCGCACCATCCGGACCTCGATCGTCCGCGACGGGGACGAGTACGTCATCAACGGGCGCAAGTGGTGGACCACCGGCGCCCTGGACGCGCGCTGCCGGATCCTGATCGTGATGGGCCGGACGAACCCGGACGCCGACGCCTACCACCAGCAGTCGATGGTGCTGGTACCGATGGACACCCCGGGGGTCGAGATCGTTCGCAACGTGCCCGTGTTCGGCTACGTCGACCAGCACGGCCACGCGGAGATCACGTTCACCGACGTCCGGGTGCCGGTGACGAACCTGCTCGGCGAGGAGGGCTCCGGCTTCGCGATCGCCCAGGCACGGCTCGGCCCGGGGCGGATCCACCACTGCATGCGGGCGATCGGCATGGCCGAACGCGCCCTGCAGCTGATGACCGACCGGGCCACCGACCGGGTCGCCTTCGGCAAGCCGCTGGCCCGCCAGGGCGTCGTCCAGGACTGGATCGCCCGCTCACGGATCGAGATCGAACAGGCCCGCCTGCTCACCCTGAAGACCGCCTGGCTGCTCGACACGGTCGGCGCCAAGGCCGCCCGGCGGGAGATCGCCGCCATCAAGGTGGTCGCCCCCCGGGTCGCCCTCGACGTGGTGGACCGAGCCGTGCAGACCTTCGGTGGGGCGGGCGTCAGCCCGGATACCCCGCTGGCCGCCATGTGGGCCGGCCTGCGCACCCTGCGCATCGCCGACGGCCCGGACGAGGTCCACCTGCGTGACGTGGCACGGATCGAGCTGAAACAACGGCTATCGCGAGGTCGGCATCCGCTGGGTCGGCCATGACTGCGAGACTGCCTGAGCCCTCATCGCCTCGAGGAGTTGGCTGCGGGTGGGCTGGCCGGCCGTGCCGCCGCTGGCCGTGACCGCTGCCGCTCCGGCGAAGACCGCCCAGGTCAGGCACTCCCGCGGCGGGCGCCCGTCCAGGAAGGCCGCGAGGTAGCCGGCGTTGAACGTGTCCCCGGCGCCGGTCGTGTCCACGAGGTCGACGGCGTGCCCGGGAGCGTGCAGCACGGTGTGATCGCTGGCGAGCAGGGCTCCGTTCGGCCCGTCCTTGACGACGACCGTCGAGGTGTGGACGGCCAGGAGCTCCGCGGCATATCCCGGGTCGTCGCCGGGGTCGTAGCTGGTGAGCGCGCGAGCGAGGGCAAGAGCCTCGTCCGCGTTGATCAGCAGGAGGTCGACCGCAGGCAGCACCGCGGCGAGACCGTCGAACCGTCCGCCGGGGTCGAGGTTGGTGTCGAGGGAGATCGTCAGGCCGGCGGTACGGGCGAGCCGGAGCAGATCGGGCAGCGCGGCGGCCCGTCGTCGCTGCAGGAAGTAGGAGGAGACGTGCAGGTGGCGGGCGGCGGGGATGTCGCCCGGGAGCTGCCACGGCGGTGGCGGCGCGTCGAGGGCACCGATGTGGGTCAGGGTGCTGCGGGAGGCCCCGTCGGACAGGACGACGGAGAGCCCCGTGGGCTCGGGCACCGTGATCAACGAACCCACGTCGACGCCGGCGGCGGCGAGGCGTGCTCGAACGTCGGCGCCGAAGAGATCGTCGCCGACGGCGGCGAGCAGCGCCGTCCGGACGCCGAGACGAGCCAGGGCGTGGGCGGTGATGGCACCCGAGCCGCCGAGGACGAGGTCCGCGGCGGTCAGGAGTTGCTCCGACTGGCCGAAGCGGGGGCGCACGTCACCGCGCAACACGAGATCGGGGTTGGCATCACCCAGCACGAGCACGTCCGGTGGGCTGGGAACGACCGTGGGCCTCATCGCGGCACGCCCTCATCAGTGTCCGAGTGGTCGGCGGGACACCTGCCAATCTGCCCGCCTCACGGTCACGGAACAGCCACTTGCACAGTCGAGATGCTCATGTGAACAGGTCGCCTGTTCCCCTTGCGCCTGTCGGTCGGGTCACCCGTGAAGCTGTGTACTCATGACGGATTCTGCACGAACAGCCTTCGACGGGGAGCTGGTCGAGGTGCGGCCGACGGCCGCGGGTGGGGCGCTCACCTCCGCCGAGATCACCAGTCAGCCGGTCGTCTGGCGGCAGGCACTCCAGCTCGTCGATCCCGCCCGCAGCGCCCTGGCCGCGCTGGGCGAGCGCGTGCTCTTCATCGGGTGCGGGACGTCGGCGTTCGTCGCCCAGGCGATGGCAGAGCTGCGCGAGGCGGCCGGATTCGGAGAGTCCCATTGGGCGTACGCGTCCGAATTCCCCGTGGGCCGCACCTACCAGCGAGTCGTCGCGATCACTCGCTCGGGCACCACCAGCGAGGTCGTCGATGCACTCCGCCAGCACTGCGGGATGGCCTGGATCGTGGCCGTGACCGCGGTAGGCGGCATGCCGGCCGGTGCACTCGCCGACGAGGAGCTCGTGCTCGACTTCGCCGACGAGCGGTCCGTCGTGCAGACCCGCTTCCCCACCACTGTTCTGGCGCTGGCACGAGCCGCCTTCGGTGAGAACGTCGACGAGCTGCCGGAGGCGTGCGAGCGAGCGCTGGCCGGCCCGGTGCCGATCGATGTCACGGCCTACGAGCACTTCGTGCACCTCGGCCGGTCATGGACCCTCGGCCTGGCCCACGAAGCCGCCCTGAAGATCAGGGAGTCCGCCCAGGCGTGGGCAGAGTCCTACCCGGCCCTCGACTACCGGCACGGCCCCATCGCCGTGGCCGGACCCCGTTCGCTCGTGTGGTTCCACACCCCTCCTCCCGAGGGGTTGGTCGAGGACGTCGAAGCCGTCGGCGCCACGGCGTTCGTGCCGGACGTCGACCCTCTCGTCTCCCTCGTGCTGGCCCAGCGGGTCGCGCTCGAGGTGGCGCGATCGCGCGGACTCGACCCCGACCGGCCACGACACCTGACCCGCTCGGTCCTGTTGGAGTCGAGATGAACCCTCAGGGTGCACAGCTCTTCGATGCCGTGGTGGCCGGCCACCACGCAGGGCGGCCACCAGGCGTGACGTCGGTCTGTTCGGCCCACCCGCTGGTGCTGGAAGCCGCGTTCCTGCACGCGCAGGAGACCACGGGACCGGTGCTGGTGGAGGCGACGTCGAACCAGGTGGATCAGGACGGTGGATACACCGGGATGACGCCCGAGGACTTCGTCCGGCTCTGCCGCCTGGTCGCCGAACGTGTGGGTCTGCCCTTCGACCGGGTGGTGCTCGGAGGCGACCACCTGGGGGTCAACCGGTGGCGGAGCATGCCGGCGGATGAGGCCATGGCGCGGGCCGACGTCCTGGTGGCGGCCTACGTGCAGGCGGGCTTCACGAAGATCCACCTGGACTGCTCCTACGCCTGCGCGGACGACGTCGCTCCCCTGACCGACGAGATCGTTGCGGCCCGGGCGGCTCGGTTGTGCGCGGTGGCCGAGCAGGCTGCCGACGATCCTCGACTCATCCGCTACGTCGTCGGCACCGAGGTGCCGGTGCCGGGTGGCGCAGACCACGCCATCGAGAGCCTGTCGCCGACGCCGGCGTCGTCCGCGCGGCACACCCTGCAGGCACACCGCGCGGCGTTCGCCGCGGCGGGGGTCGGTGCGGCGTGGGAGCGCGTCATGGCACTCGTCGTCCAGCCGGGAGTCGAGTTCGACCACGCGAGCGTCGTCGACTACGACCGGTACCGCACCGGTGATCTGCGCGACGTGCTGAAAGACCAGCCCCACCTGGTCTTCGAGGCGCACTCGACCGACTACCAGACCCCGGGCGGACTACGAGCCCTGGTCGAGGACGGCTGGGGCGTGCTCAAGGTCGGCCCGTGGCTGACCTTCGCGCTGCGGGAGGCCATGTTCGCGCTCGCCTCGATCGAGGCTCAGATCGTCCCCGGGCTCGACCGATCCCGGCTGCGAGAGGTCATCGAGACGATGATGCTGGCCGATCCGAGCTGGTGGGAGCCGTACTACCGGGGCACCGCACAGCAGCAGGCCTACGCCCGGGTGTGGTCGTACTCGGACCGACTCCGGTACTACTGGGGGTATCCGAAGGTCGTGGCTGCGGTGGAGACGCTCTTCCGGAACCTGGACCGGACCGGGATCCCGATGTCACTGCTCAGTGCCCATCTGCCCTACCAGCACGACCGGGTCCGGGCCGGGCTCCTGAACCTCGCGGCGCGTGACCTCGTGATCGATCGAGTCCGCGACGTCCTGCGCATCTATGAGGTGGCGACGCGCGCTTGAGCGCGACCGATTCTCACCACCAGGATGCCTTGGACCCGGGCCGCCTCGACCAGCGGATGGTCATCCGACAGGGAGTGCAGGATGAGGCCGTGGCGGGCCGCACTCCGGACGATCTCGAGGCCGCCGGACTGCTCGGCGCTCGTCGGAATGAGCAGCATTGCCAGACCCATGTCGTCGCACGCGGTGCCCATCCGGCGCAACGCGCCGTCCCCGCCATGCTCGAGATCGCCCGGCTGACCGAGCAGAAGGTTCCCAGGGTGGGCTGAGACCCGACCACCGGTGCAGCCCGAGGACATCTCCACCGTCGACGAGACAGGTCCAGCGATCGAGATGCCGCAGGTGCGGCTGCCCGGCGACCTGCCCTTGCAACCGGTGCAGGTGCGCTCCAGGGTAGGGCGCCACTGCTCCAGGCTGACCCGGTCGAGTCGATACCCAAGCAGAACAGCAACCCGCTTCACCTGCTCGTCGCTGAGCTCGACCGTGCCGGACAGGAACTCTAGGCTCTCGCACGTGTCGGCCAAGGACGTTGATGCTCTCCTCCAGCGATTCGCCAGAGATCCTGGCTTTCCTCACGGGGAGTTGGCCCAGCATGCCATTCGGTTTCGGACGGGCGGGGACGTCGCAGACCTGGTCGCGATCCTGGACGATCCGCACCCGGGCACGATAACCGAGGAGTTCTTCGCCTTGGCCGGCGCGGAGAGACCATGGCTGAACTGGGTGCCGATGCCTACTGAGGCGATCTGCCACTTGGCGAACGAGTTCTGCGCGCGTCGGGCACAAGGTGATCACGACCCGCTCACTCATGTCGCGCTGACCGCGGCCGAACCGCCCAGCGCGGTCACCGCCGGCCAACGCGTCAGCGGTCCCTTCGAGCTCGAGATCACGGACTTCCCGGTTCCCGACCTACGAAACCCCTTGCAGAACGGTCAGTTCGGCGTCTGGCGCTACGACGGAACGCAACCGGTCCCGGCCGTTCCCGCCCCCGCCACGACCGCCGTCCACCTACTCCACCACGTGGCCGCGGAACCGTGGGTGTCCCCGCTATCTGGATACTTGCGCGCCGCGCCGCTCGGCGAATTGCCCCTTGACGACCTGCTCGGGCTACTGGCCCATCTGCCCGAACCACCCGAGACACCGCGCTGGCGGCACCTGGCCTTGACCACCCCGACGTACTGGTATCGATTCCTGCAACCATGGGTCTGCCTGGCCATCCTGCACCACGCCAGCCACGAGCCTTGGGCCAACTCGACCCGCCGCCAGGTTCTCGTTGACCTCGTCTTCGGCGTCGAGGACTGGGTTGCCGATTCGGCGGCGTTCGCCTTGGTCACCACCGCATACACGAACCCAGAGGCTCGAGCAGAGGTCCGGCGACTGATCCGATCCCGGCTCGACGCCGCCGCCTCGGCGGACCGACTCGTCACGATCGAGAACTCTCTGGCCCGGCTCATGCTGGTAACCCCAGGATGCGACACCGAGGACGCAGACGCAGCCCGTGCAGCCCTGGCCCGCTCGGCCGACGACACACCCCCCGAAAAGCGCAGATGGTGGCAACGCCGAAGGTAGACCTGCCGCGTCATCGGGTGTGGGTTGGCGTGGACAGCGTCCGCGAGCATCAGCAGGTGGCGCACCTGCTGGTCCACACGGACCACCGCGTGGGGCCTGGACGACCACGCCGTGCTGCGACTGTTCGCGTTCGCCCACCAGTTCGAAGGAGCAGCGGGAACAGACCTCGTACGTCGGAGACCCCAACTGGTCCTGGTACGGCGGCTCGAGCGCAACATCGTCCGGAGGCGGCCAGACCGCGTAGGGCGGCGCCTCGAGCCGGTCGAAGCCGCAGACGGGACAGGCGTACACGTCTACTCGGCCGATCAGTAGGCAGGCATCTGATCGATGACCTTCGCCGCCGCATCGATCATCGCCTTCGCGTCCGGCATGGCTTCCTCCACGTCTTCGGCTCGGGCGACCGGATGTTCGGGCGCTGGGTACTGGGTGTGGTTGCGCTGCGGACGCATCCACGAGAACGGCCGGAAGGTCACCCCGAGCGGAGGGTCGAGCTGGGCCAGGACAGCCTCGAGCAGGACCGCGTGCGCGCCGTCGCCACCGGCGCGCACGCCCTGGTTGACCAGGATCGCCGTCAGCGCCTTGCGGGCTGCGTCATAGACCAGGGTGAAGC
>JAXLRT010000003.1:0-335543 GCA_046330955.1 Kineosporiaceae bacterium
CACGGACCAGCAGACCGCGCGATACATCGCCCCGGTGTCCAGGTAGCGCACCCCCAGCCGGCGGGCCACCTCGCGCGACACGCTCGACTTGCCCGAGCCGGAGGGACCGTCGATGGCGACGACCAGCCCACCTGGGCGCGCAGCGCCGCTGTCCACAGGCACCTGCGACCTCCGGGGGAACGATGCGGGAACGGTGGCAGACCACCGGGAACGGGGTCCCAGACTATCTCGCCGAACGGTGGCCGAGTTTCGCCCCGCTCCAGGTCAGGTGCCTCACCCCGCCCGCACGCGGCGTCCGGCGCGGTACACCCAGAAGCCGACCCACCCGCTGCCGGCCAGCGCGGCCAGCCCGGTCAGCACCACGGCCGTGGCCAACGGCGCCAGTGCCGCCAGCCCGCCGAGCAGCAACGGCCCACCCACTCCCCCCAGCTCACCGCAGGTGCGCCAGGCTCCCAAGAACTGCGACCGGCCCCGCGTCGGCGCCGAATCGGCACCCAAGGTCATGACGATGCCCGACCCCAGACCGTTGCCGGCGCCGATCAGCAGTGCCACGGCCTGCACCGTGAACGCGCCCCGGGCCAGCGGCAGCAGGCAGAACCCCACCGCCATCACCGCCACGCACGACCACGCCACCCAGAACCGCCCGAAACGGTCCATGATCCAACCCGCGGGGTAGAACAGCAGCAGTTCGATCGCCGTGGACACCCCGACGATCAGCGAGATCACCTCGGCGTCCAGGCCGACGTGCTCGGCCCACAACGGAACCAGCGCCGCCCGCACGGCGCGCACCCCCGAGATCACCACCACCGAGGTGCCCAATGTGAGCAGCACGCTGCGATGGGCAGTGAGTACCTCGACCATGCGGACGCCGGCGTGCTCGGCCCGAGCCGGGGCACTCAGGTCGGGCATGGTCAGCGTCACCACCGCGGCGGCGAGGGAGGCGGCGACCGCCAGCAGGAACGGCGCCCGGATCCCCCACCGATCGATCAGGACGGCGCCCAGCAGCGGGCCGACCACGACGCCGATGCGGTGCACGCCGCCCAGAGTCGACAGCGCCCGCGCGCGATGGGCGGCCGGCACCACGTCGATCATGTAGCCCTGCCGGGCCAGCAGGAACGCGGTCCAGGCGATGTTGCTGACCAGCGCCGCGACCATGAACAACGGCAGGCTGCCGGCAACCGACATGATCGCCATCGCCACGGCGTCCATCACCCCGGCGCCGATCAGGGTGCGCCGCTCGCCGATCCGGTCGACCAGGGCACCTGCCGGCAGCGAAGCGAGCAACGGCCCGAGCCCGGCCAGCCCGATCATCAGGGCCGCCAGCTGGACGCTCGCCCCGAGGTGCCGGGCCAGCAGCGGCAGCACCGGCAGGGTGGCCCCGTACCCGATGGCTGCCAGTGCCGACGGCCCGTACGCCGTCAGCGCGATCGACCGCAGCGTGAATTCCCCGGACACGACCACCGATTCTCCCCCGAGGCTGATTCTGCCCGAGGCCGGCCTCTCGCGGACGGCGGGTCAGGCTCGCCGAACGCCACCCACGCATGATCGTCGTCCTGTCGCGGTGTGCTCCGGCTGCACCGGTGCAGACAGCGATCCAACGGTGATCATGGAGGGGCCGCGGCGCTAGGTTGCTCGCGTGACCGTCGACCACACCCCGGACCAACCCCTCGGCGAGCCGGTCGAGGGCTGGTCCGCCCGATCCGCGCCGGCGCCGATCCGGCTGCAGGGGCGCTACGTCGTCCTGGAGCCGTTGTCCGTCGACCACGCCGACGACCTGTTCGCCTCCGTGGCCGGCCCGACGGATGCCGCCCTGTGGATCTACCGCAGCGACGAACCACCCTCGGACGTCGCGCAGCTGCGCCGGCGGCTGGCCGACCCGCCGCCGGGGTGGGTGAGCCTCGCGATCCGGCCCCTGGACGACGCCGCGCGGCCTGGACCGGCGTCCGGCACGGCCTCGTGGTTGCGTGCCGACCCGGTCAACGGCGTGGTCGAGGTCGGCTCGATCCTGTTCGGCCGCACCCTGCAGCGCACCCGGGCCGCGACGGAGGCGATGTACCTGATGGGGCGCCACGTGTTCGACGACCTCGGCTACCGGCGCTACGAGTGGAAGTGCGACAGCGTCAACGAACCGTCGCGGGCGGCCGCCACGCGCCTGGGGTTCCGCTACGAGGGCCGGTTCCGCCACCACATGGTCTACAAGGGGCGCAACCGCGACACCGACTGGTTCGCCATCACCGACGCCGACTGGCCCCGGGTGCGCACCGCCCTGGCACGCTGGCTGGACCCCGCGAACTTCACCGGCGGCGTCCAGCAGGTTGCCTTGTCGACGATGACCGCACCCTCCCGCGAGGCATGATCACCGTTTGATCGCGGTTTCCTCCGGGTGAGCCGGAGCCAACTGCGACCCAACGGTGATCATGGGTGAAAGGTGGCTCAGGCCACGACCCGCCAGCCGCGATCGGCCAGGGCCTGCTCCAAGGTCTCGCGGGCCGAGGGCAGCACCGACAGGTCGACCAGGCCCACCGCTCGGCCCGGAGCATGCTCCAGGGCCAGCTCCTCGATGTTCACGCCGGCATCGCCGATGTCGGCGAACAGCCGGGCCAGCGACCCGGGTTCGTCCGGGATCGCCACCGTGATGGTGGCGAACACCGTCGCCCGGCTCCCGTGCTTGCCGGGCAACCGCTCGCGGCCGGAACGTCCCGCGGCGACCGCCCGGGCGATCTGGGCGCGCGCCCCCCGGGCCGGGTGCCCCTCCCGTTCGGCGGACAGCGCGGCCAGCGCCGTCAACACCCCGTCCAGGTCATCGCGGACGGCGGACAGCACCTCGGTCACCGGCCCGGCATTGGCCGCCAGGATCTGGGCCCACAGTGTCGGGTCGCTGCCCGCGATCCGGGTGACGTCGCGCAGCCCCTGGCCCGCGATCGCCACCGCGGCCTCCGGGGCCTGCTGCAACCGCCCGGCCACCAGGCTGGCCATCACCTGCGGCGTGTGCGAGACGAGCGCCACCGCCTCGTCGTGCTCGGCCGCGGACATGGTCACCACGGCCGCGCCCAGCGTCGTCGCCAGCCAGCGGACGACGTCCACCCGCCGGGCCTCGTTCTTCGGCGTCGGGCAGATCACCCAGGGTCGGCCCAGGAACAGATCACCACGGGCAGCCACCGCCCCCGAACGCTCCCGCCCGGCCATCGGGTGCCCCCCGACGTAGCGCGCGGCGTCCCCACCACCGGCCAGGACAGCGTCCAGCACGCTGGTCTTCACGCTCGCCACATCGGTCACCGTCGCCTGCGGGTGACGTGCCAGCTCGGCGAGCACCACCTGCGCCACCACGTCCGGAGGGGCGGCCACCACCACCAGCTCGGGCTCGATGTCCCCGGTGTCGATCTCCCCGGCGCCCAGGTCACGCGCCAACGCGAGCGCCGTCGGTGAGGGGTCGGCGAGCAGCACCCGCGTCCCCGGGGCGCTCGCGGCGACGCCGAGCGCCACCGATGTACCGAGCAGCCCCGTGCCCACCACCCGGATCACGGTCATCGCGTTCGCTCCTGGTTCACCCTGCGAGTTTCTCGCACCAGATTCGTCACAACTGCCCTCCCGGGCCGGATCCCGAGCCCGAAACGCCAGTTGTGACGAATCTGGTGCGGATCCCCTGCCTCACAGGCCGACGGCGGCCATCAACGTGCCCAGTTCGGCGCCCGAGATCACCCGGTGACGTCCGGTCCGCAGATCACCGAGGCGGATCGGGCCGATCTGGGTGCGTACCAGCTGCAACACCGGGAATCCGGCGGCCTCCATCAGCCGGCGGATCACCCGATTGCGGCCGTCGTGTAGCACCAGCTCGATCAGCGCATGCCCGGGCCGGGCATCGACCACCCGGAACGAGTCGACCGAGGCCGGTCCGTCGTCGAGTTCGATGCCGGTGAGCAGCCGGCGCCCCAAGTCGCGCGGCACGGTGCTGCCGGTGACCGCGATCTCGACCAGGTAGGTCTTGGGCACCTCATAGCTGGGGTGCGCCAGCCGGTTGGCCAGCTCGCCGTCGTTGGTCAGCAGGATCAGACCCTCGGAGTCGACGTCGAGCCGTCCGATGTGGAACAGCCGCTCCTCGCGTCCGGTGACCAGGTCGGCCAGGGTGGCCCGATCCTGGGAGTCGCTCATCGCCGACAGGACGCCGACCGGCTTGTTCAGCGCCAGCGTCACCAACGACTCGTCGAGCTGAACCCGCAGCCCGTCGACGTGGATCACCGCGCGGCGCGGGTCGACCCGGACCCCCAGCTCGGTGACGACCTGGCCGTCGACCTCGACTCGCCCGTCGGTGATCAGTTCCTCGCAGGCCCGGCGTGAGCCGAGACCGGCCTGGGCCAGCACCTTCTGCAGGCGCACGCCGTCCGGGTCGTGGACGTCGAGCGGCGGCTGTGAGGGAGAAGTCCGCACCCGCACTGCGCGCCGCGGACCGCCGAACCCGGCCGGCGCGCTGCGCTTGGTGCCCTTGCCGGCTGCGGTGCCCGATCCGGCCTTGGCGCCGAATCCACCCTGCCTGCCTGCCTTGTCCCCGGGCTTGCCCGATGTCTTGCCCGACCCGGCGGGCTTGCCCGACCGGATCGGCTCACCCGAGCCCTTGCCCGACCCGGCGGGCTTGTCGGCGCGCGACGGCTTGCCCGAGCGTCCGCTGTTCCCGCCGGCTGCGCGGCGTCCGGGCGGGGTCATGCCGTGCCCCCGACGCCGAGCTCGTCGAGCGCGTCCACCTCGGGCAGGAACGGCGCCAGGGCGGGCAGCTCCTCGATCGAGGTCAGGCCCAGCCGCTGCAGGAAGTAGGTCGTCGTCCGGTAGAGCACCGCGGTGGTCTCGCTGTCGTGGCCGGCCTCCTCGACCAGGCCGCGGGTCAGCAGGGTGCGCATCACCGCGTCGACGTTGACGCCGCGGATCGCGCCGACCCGCGCCCGGCTCACCGGCTGGCGGTAGGCGACGATGGCCAGCGTCTCGAGTGCAGCCTGGGTCAGCTTGGCGGTCTGACCGTCGAGCATGAACTTCTCCACCGCCGGCGCGTAGGCGGCACGGCTGTAGATCCGCCAGCCGCCGGCCACCTGGCGCAGTTCGAAGCCTCGCCCGGCAGCGTCGTAGTCGGCGGCCAGGTCGGCCAGCAGCACCTCGACGGTGTCCGTGGTCAGGCCGAGCGCGGACGCCAGGGCCAGCTCGGTCACCGGCTCCTCGACCACCATCAGCACCGCCTCGATCGCGCCTCGGGCTCCCGAGGGCATGGTGTCCAGGTCGAGCTCGATCTGGCCGGCGTCGGGCACGGTGGTGACGCTGAGCGACACCTCGGGCGCGTCGGCGGGCGCAGGGGGCTCGTCGGTCAGGACGTCGGTCGATGCACTCATGTGGCACTCTCCCCGTCGGCCCGGCCCGCGGCGGCGCCGCGAATCTGGGTCGAATCGGTGCTGTCTGTCGAATCGGTGCTGTCGGTGGTCGCGGCAGGTTCCGCGGTGTCGGCGGCCAGACCATTGTCGGCCACGGCGGCGTCCTCGCCGCCGTAGTCGTCGAAGTCCCCCGCCAGGTCGACGTCCTCCTGCTCGTGTCCGGTCCAGCGGATGGTGAGTTCCGCCAGTGGCGCAGCCTGGTCGAAGGCCACCACCCCTTCGCGGAACAGCTCCAGCAGGGCCAGGAACCGCGCCACGACGACCAGGGTCGACTCCGCGTCGGCGGCCAGCGTGCGGAAGCTGGTCGAACTGTGGCGGCGCAACCGGTCGACGATCATCGCGGCCTGTTCGCGCACGCTGACATGCGGCGCGTGCAGGTGGTCCAGGCCCACGGTCGGTGCCGGTTTGGGCCGCAACGCGGCGGCGGCGATGGCTGCGAACGCGTCCGGGCTGATGCCGAGCACCAGCTCGGGCAGCAGCTGGGCGAATTGCGGTTCGATGCCCGTCGAGCGGGGGTGACGGGTCGCCTCGGTGGCGATGCGCTGGGCGAAGGTGGCGGCGACGTCCTTGAACGCCCGGTACTGCAGCAGCCGGGCGAACAGCAGGTCGCGGGCCTCGAGCAGCGCCAGGTCCTCGTCGTCCTCGACCTCGGCGGCGGGCAGCAGCCGCGCCGCCTTCAGATCCAGCAGGGTGGCCGCGACCAGCAGGAACTCACTGGTCTCGCCGAGATCCCAGTCGGCCCCGCGGCGGCGGATCCAGCCCAGGAACTCGTCGGTGACCTCGGCGAGGGCGATCTCGGTGACGTCGAGTTTGTGCTTGGCGATCAGGCCCAGGAGCAGGTCGAACGGGCCCTCGAAGTTGTCCAGGTGCACCTCGAAGGCCGAGCCGCGTCCGGGCAGGACTCCACCCGGGGTGTCCGGGGTGGGCTGCGGCGGAGCTGACTCGACGGCGTCGGTGGGAGGTTCCAGAGCGATCACACTAGGCGGCATCGCCACGCGCGATGAGCTCGCGGGCGAGCAGGCGGTAGGCGTAGGCACCGGCATGGGACGCCGCGTAGGTCGTGATCGGCTCGGCGGCCACCGAGGCGTCCGGGAACTTGACGGTGCGTCCGATGACGGTGTGGAACACCTGGTCGCCGAACGCCTCGACCACCCGGGCCACGACCTCGCGACTGTGCAGGGTGCGCGGGTCGAACATGGTGGCCAGGATGCCGTCGATCTCGAGGCCCGGATTGAGCCGGTCCTTGACCTTCTCGATGGTCTCGACCAGCAGGGCGACCCCGCGCAGCGCGAAGAACTCGCACTCCAACGGGATCACGACGCCGTGCGAGGCGGTCAGCGCGTTCACCGTGAGCAGGCCGAGCGAGGGCTGGCAGTCGATCAGGATGACGTCGTAGTCGTCGACGATCGGGCGCAGCACGCGCGACAGCACCTGCTCGCGAGCGACCTCACCGACCAGCTGCACCTCCGCAGCGGACAGGTCGATGTTGGCCGGCAGCAGGTCGATGTTCGGCACGTTCGAGGGGCGGATGACGTCGCGCACCGAGGTGCTGCGATCCATCAGCAGGCTGTAGACGGTCTTGTCCAGCTCGTGCGGGTTGATGCCCAGGCCGACCGAGAGCGCACCTTGCGGGTCGAAGTCGACCAGCAGCGTGCGCCGGCCGTATTCGGCGAGGGCGGCACCCAGGTTGATCGTGGACGTGGTCTTGCCGACCCCGCCCTTCTGGTTGCACATGGCGATGATGCGCGCCGGCCCGTGGGTGGTCAGCACCGGGGGCACCGGGAAGGCCGGCATCGGTCGTCCCGTGGGGCCCATCCCGCCTGCGGTGAGGCCCTCGAGACCCTCCGGGACGTCGAGGACCACCGTGAGTCCGTCCTGCGTCTGGTTGATCACGACCTCAATCCTTCCGTGCAGATCGCGGCGGGCCCGGCGCCCGGCGGCGTCGAGGCCCACGTCGGAGGTCGGCGTGACGGCAGTCCCGGCGCGAATACCACAATCCTCCCCCGCGTCGGGCTCGGACATCGCGAGGCTAACCGGCGCGTCGCGACGCACTCAACCACAAGATCCACATGCGTCACACCAGCCCCACCAGTCCCACATTTCCCTAGCTGACGACATCACGCTCATCCCCGCCGGGCGCAATGTCACGTTGCGCTCGCCAGACGAGCGCGATGTCACATTGCGCTCATTCCGGACGAGCGCGATGTCACGTTGCGCTCACCGGGGACGAGCGCGATGGTCAGGCCAGGGCGCGGGGGTGGGCGGCGGCGTAGACCTCGCGCAGCGTGTCCGCGGTGACCAGGGTGTAGATCTGGGTGGTGGCCACCGAGGCGTGACCGAGCAGTTCCTGCACCACGCGGACGTCGGCGCCGCCCTCGAGCAGGTGGGTCGCGAACGAGTGCCGCAGGGTGTGCGGCGAGACGTGGGCCGCCAGCCCGGCACGTTCGGCGGCGGCCTGCAGCGCCGTCCAGACGCTCTGTCGCGACAGCCGCCCACCCCGCAGATTGAGGAACACCGCCGGCGTGCCGCGCCCCCGCCGGGCCAGGTCGGGACGCACCTGCACCAGATAGGACTCCAGCGCGCGGACGGCGTAGCTGCCGATCGGCACCACCCGTTCCTTGGAGCCCTTGCCGCGCAGCCGGGCCAGCCCCTCGTCCAGGTCGAGGTCGTCCAGGTCGAGTCCGACCACCTCGCTGATCCGCGCGCCACTGCCGTACAGCACTTCGAGGACGGCGCGATCCCGCACCGCGCCCGGGGTACCGCCGACGGAGGCCGACTCCAGCAGCCGTTCGACGTCGTCCAGGGCGATCGCCTTGGGCAGCCGGCGGGGCGGGCTCGGCGGGCGGACGTCGGCGGCGGGATCGAGCGCGCACACGCCCTCGAGCACCAGGAACTTGTGCAGCCCGCGAACGGCGACCACCGCGCGGGCGGCCGAGCTCGCCGTGAGCGGCGCCCCGCCGTCCGAGCCGGTGCGCACGGCGACCAGGAAGGCACTCACGTGCGGCTCGCGCACCTGCTCGATCGACGTCAGGCCGAGGGCACCCAGATGGGCCAGGTAGCGGTCGAGATCACGGCGGTAGGCGGCGAGGGTGTTCGCCGCCAGCCCCCGCTCGACCTGCAGGTGCTCCAGGTACCCGCGCAGCGCGGCCCGCAGCGGAGCCGGCAGGGCGGCAGGGACCGGCGCGGGCAGGGCAGTGTCGCCTCCCACCCCGGGGGGAGACGAGCCGGCCACCTCGACGACAGACATCTCGGCCGCAGTCTGGCACGCAGACCTGCTCGCCGACCGCTCCCCCGCCCGGACGGACCGGGTTCGGCGCCTCAGCGGTTGGCGGGGTGCTCCGGCCACGGCGCGTCGACCGGACGCAACGTCGTCCAGCCGGCCTCCCGCGCGGTGCACGCGGCCAGGATGCCGATCACGGCGGCCGGGTTGTGGATCCGCCCGGCCAGGACGGCGTCCCGGGCCTCGTCGAGCGGGATCCAGCGCACCGGCATATCGACCTCTTCGGCGGTGCGCACGTGCCGCTCGTGCTCGGGCACCGGCCGGACGTCGCGCGCCAGGAAGCAGCGCAGCGCCTCGTTCATGCCGCCGGGTGAGTTGAACCAGTCGATGAGCACGTCCCAGCGCTCGGCGAGCACATCGGCCTCCTCGGCCAGCTCGCGCTGCGCCGCCAGTACCGGGGGTTCGCCGGCGACGTCCAGCAGGCCTGCCGGCGGCTCCCACAGCGCCATCCGCACCGGGTGGCGGTACTGGCGCAGCAGCAGCACCCGATCGTCGGCGTCCAGGGCGATGACACAGACCGCCCCTGGGTGGTCGATGTACTCCCGGCGCACCACGCCGCCGTCGCCCAGGTCGACGGTGTCGCGCACGACGTCCCAGATCAGGCCCTGGTGCACCAGCTCGCGCCGCTGCACCGGGCGATCGACCAGGACGTCGTCCAGCGGCACGGGCTCGTTCGACTCATCCGTTGCGTTCACGCTCACCGCGAGGCGGTCAGGTCGACGTCCACCTCGAGCAGCCGGCCGGCCGCCTGCCGGGCCAGCGCCGCGCCGATCAACCCGGCGAACAACGGGTGCGCCCGGTCGGGGCGGGACTTGAACTCGGGGTGGGCCTGCGTCGCCACGTAGTAGGGGTGCACGTCGTAGGGCAGCTCGATGAACTCGACCAGCTCACGGTCCGGTGAGGCGCCCGAGACAACCAGCCCGGCGGCCTCCAGCTGCCCCCGGTAGGAGTTGTTCACCTCGTAGCGGTGCCGGTGGCGCTCGGTGACCTTCTCGCTGCCGTAGGCCTGCGCGACGATCGACCCGCTCATCAGGACCGCCGGGTAGGAGCCGAGCCGCATCGTGCCGCCGAGGTCGCCCCCGCCGTCCACGATCGACTTCTGCTCCTCCATGGTGGCGATCACCGGGTGCGTGGCGTCCGGGTCGAACTCGCTGCTGCTCGCCCCGTCGAGCCCGGCCACGTGCCGGGCGAACTCGATCACCATGCACTGCAGGCCCAGGCACAACCCGAGGGTCGGGATCTGGTTCTCGCGGGCCCAGCGCAGGGCGCCGACCTTGCCCTCGATGCCCCGCACCCCGAACCCGCCCGGCACGCACACGGCGTCCACGCCGTCCAGCATGCGCCGTGCGCCCTCGGGCGTCTCGCAGGTGTCGGAGGCGACCCAACGGATCTCGACCTTGGCGTCCCGGTCGAACCCACCGGCGCGCAGTGCCTCGGTGACCGACAGGTAGGCGTCCGGCAGGTCCACGTACTTGCCGACCAGGGCGACCTCGACCCGGTGCGCCGGGCGGTGCACCCGGCGCAGCAGTTCGTCCCAGTCGCGCCACTCGACGTCGCGGAACGACAGCCCCAGCCGGCGCACCACGTAGGCGTCCAGGCCCTCGCGGTGCAGCACCTTGGGGATGTCGTAGATGGACGGCGCGTCGACGGCCGCGACCACGGCCTCGGTGTCCACGTCGCAGAACAGGGCGATCTTGCGCTTCACCCCGGCGGGGATCTCGCGGTCGGCGCGGCAGACGATGGCGTCCGGCTGGATGCCGATGCTGCGCAGCGCGGCCACCGAGTGCTGGGTGGGTTTGGTCTTCAATTCCCCCGACGGCGCCAGGTAGGGCACCAGGGAGACGTGGACGAAGAACACGTTGTCGCGGCCCAGGTCGTGGCGCACCTGGCGCGCGGCCTCGAGGAACGGCAGCGACTCGATGTCGCCGACGGTGCCGCCGATCTCGGTGATGATCACGTCCGGCGAGCCCTCCGCGCCCACCTGGGTGGCCTGTGCCCGCATCCGGGCCTTGATCTCGTTGGTGATGTGCGGGATCACCTGCACGGTGTCGCCGAGATACTCTCCGCGGCGCTCCTTGGCGATCACCGTCGAGTAGACCTGGCCGGTGGTGACGTTGGCCGAGGAGTCGAGTTCGACGTCCAGGAAGCGCTCGTAGTGCCCGATGTCCAGGTCGGTCTCGGTGCCGTCCTCGGTGACGAAGACCTCACCGTGCTGGAACGGGTTCATGGTGCCCGGGTCGACATTGATGTACGGATCGAGCTTCTGCATCACCACCCGCAGCCCCCGGCCACGCAACAGGTGCCCCAGGCTCGAGGCGGTCAGTCCCTTGCCCAGGGACGACGCCACACCGCCGGTGACGAAGATGTGCTTGGTGGGTGAGGAGGCGGAGCCTCCGGAAGGCCGCGGGACCGAGTCAGATATGCGCTGCGCCACGGGATTCGAGGCTATCAGTGATGAGGCGGTCGTAGACCCGCATCACCTGCGCCAGCGCGTCGTCCTGCGTGGGTAGTGTTGCCGCCCGTTCGCGGGCGCGTTCGCGCAGGTCACGGGCACGTTCCGGGTCGGTCACGGCGATCCGGACGGCGCCCGCGAGCTGATCGGCCTCACCCGGACGGACCAGTAGCGCCGCCTCGCCGAGCACCTCCGCCGTACCACCGGCGTCGGTGGCCACGATCGCGGCACCCGCCGCGAGAGCCTCCTGCACGATCAGCGGCTGGCCCTCCCACAGGCTGGGCACCACCACCACGTCCGCCGCCACCAGCAGCGACGGCACGTCACGGCGCGCCCCGAGCAGGCTCACCGGCAGGGTGCGGGCGGCGATCCGGGCGGCGAGGTCGTCGTGCAACGGCCCGTCGCCGGCCACGACCCAGCGCACCGGCAGCTCGCGCAGCCACGCCGCGGCCTCCAGCAGGACGTCGAGGCCCTTCTGCGGCGCCAACCGGCCGACGGTCACGGCGAGCCGCTCGTCCGGACCCAGCCCGAGTTCGAGCCGCACCCGCGCCGCCACCTCGGCCCGATCCCCCGGCGGAACCGGGTGCACCGGACTCGGCACCAACGCCCGCTCGACCCGCCGCGCGCGCAGCCCCCTCAGCCGCGCCACCAGGTCTCCGGAGACAGCGAGCGCCACCGCCGCCCGCCCGGCCACCAGGCGTTCGAGCAGCCGGTAGACCAGCCCGGCGACCCCGGCGGACGGCGGGGCGTTGTGCACCGTGACCACCACCGGGACGCCGCGCGCGGCCAGCACGGCCAGCGCCGCCGCCCGGATGCCGTGGGCGTGGATCGCGGCGGCGCCGCGGGTCAGTGCGGTGAGTCGCCGGATGCTGTCGAGGTCGCGTACCGGGTCGGGCCGCTCCCCCACGGCGAGTTCGCGCGTGTCCAAACCCGCTGCGGCGTAACCGAAGAAGTCCAGGGTGTCGGCCGGAGCGATCACCACCACCGAGCGCCCCCGGCCCGACAGCCCCTCGGCCAGACCCAGCACGTGCCGGCCGATGCCCCCGGCCGAGGCACCGAGCAGTTGCACCACGGACCCGGACGGCACCACCGGGTCACCGCGCAGGGCTCCGGCGGCACTCTGGCCGGGTGCGCCGGCGCCCGACGCTCCGAGCACGTCGGCGGCCACCAGCACCGCCACCACGGCGTAACCGAGGCCGGCCACGGCCGTCGCCACCACGGCGGCGGCGACGGCGCCGAGCGGGCCGCCGTCCCAGACCCCGACCAGCCAGCGCGCCAGCACCCAGCCCACCCCCCCGGCGAGCACGGCAGCGGGCACCAGCACCAGGCCGGCGCGGGCGAGCCCGGCGGTGGCCGCGGCGGTGGCCCGGCGGCGCAGCACCGCGAGCAGTGCCCAGGCTCCCACCGCCGTGCCCAGGCTCTGCCCGCCGGTGAGCGCGATCACTGCGTCGTCGGGCGAGGTGACGAGCAGCCCCGCACCGGCCAGGACGACGGCCGCCGCCCAGCCGACGGAGGTGCCGAGGGCCGCGGCCCGGGGCGCCCCCACCGCATACAGGGTTCGGCCGATGAACATGACCAGGGCCAGGGCCAGCAGGCCCGGGGCGCCGACGAGCACCGCCTCGCTCATCGAGGTGACCCTGCCCCGGTCGAGCCGGGTGAACAGTGCTGCCATGGCGGGGGCGGCGGCGGCCAGCAGGGCGGCGGCACCGGCCCCAGCGATGAACACCAGCCGGATCGAGCGCGCCGACAGGTCCGCGAATGCCGCGCCCGGCGCGGCGGAGTCACCCTCGACGGCATCGCTCTCGACGGCCCGGGCCAGCCGCGGGAACAGGGCCGTGATCAGCGGGGCCACCAGCACCGCGTACGGCAGCACCGTCACGGCCTGCGCGAAGCCGAAGGTGACCAGGGTGCCGGCGTTGCCGCCATGGTTGGCCAGCACCACGGCGGCGAGCTGAAACCCCTGCTGGGCCAGCACCGCCAGCACTCCGGCACCGGCCAGCGCCGCGGTGCGCCGCGCCGTCCCGGGGGGAAAGGTCCACGTCGGCCGCAATCGGAATCCGCTGCGGTACACCGGGATCAGCAACGGCAGCGTCATCGCGGCCACCCCGGCCGTGGTTCCCCAGGTGAGCACCGCGAACGCGCCGTCCGACAGCGCGGCATCGGTCCGGGACGCCGGCGCGTCACCGACCACGGCGTCGTACCCGACGTAGGCGGCGATCACCACCAGGCTGGACAGCACCGGCGCGAAGGCCGGCCAGGCGAACCGACCCCGGGCCTGCAACACCCCGGCCAGCACGGCGCCGACGCCGTACAACAGCACCTGGGGGGCGAACACCACGAGCATGGCGGCGGTCTGTTCCCGCTGCCCGGCGCAGAGGCCGCCCGAGACCAGCACCCCGGCCATCGGCCGGGCGAGCAGCGCCAGGATGGCCGTCAGCGGGATCAGCAGGGTCACCGTCCAGGTCAGCACCGCACCGGCCAGCCGCTCGGCCTGCGCCACCCGATCGGGCAGCAACGGCGCCAGCAGCGGGATCACCGTCGCCGACAGGGCGCCACCGGCGGCCACCTCGAACAGCACGGTCGGTACCAGGTTCGCGGTGTTGTACGTGCCCCCGACACAGGCCGCCCCGACGGTGGACGAGAACACCAGGGTGCGCACGAAGCCGGTCAGCCGCGAGAGCACGGTCAGCACCGAGATCAGCGCCGCCGAGGCCGCCAGACCGCCGAGCAGCCGGCGCGCACTCATCGAGAACTCACCGCGGACGACGTCCCCACGCGTCGAGCTCACGCAACCCCGACGTCGACTCGATCACCTTCGTGAAACTGACCTTCTCACTGGACAGGATCAACCCCACCACCCCACCGAGCGCCAGCGCGCGCGTCGGCCGAGATGCCCCGGCCACCAGCGCGGTGCCGGCCAGCGCCCCCAGGGCGTTGGCGCCACAATCGCCCAGCATCGCCCGCTCGCCCAGGTCCTCGGGCAACAGTGCCGCGGCGGTGCCGGTCAGGGCCGCCGACACCAGCCCCGCCGGGCCGGTCGAGGCCGCCCCGAGTCCCTGCAGCAGAACGACTTTCAGCGCTCTGCCGGGGCGCAGGTCGAGTAGGTTGACCAGGTTGGCCGCACCGGCGATGGTGGCACCGGCGCTGGCCACGTCGAGTGCGTGAGCCAGCCGACCGCCGGCCGGTGGACGCTCGCGCACCGCCAGCCCGCCCGCGAGCAGTCCCGCGGCACCGATCCCGGCGATCTTGAGCGCCCCGGTGGTGATCTCGCCCTGGCGCAGTGCCCCGAGGTGACCGCGCAACCCCTTGGAGCTGCCCCGCTCGCCGAGGTCGTCGAGCAGGCCGAAAGCGCCCGCGCCCACGCCGGCGACAGCACCGGCGAGTCGCAGCCGGGCCGGCACACCGGGTGCGATGGCTAGGGCCCCCACCGTGGCCACGGTGGCGGCCGGACCCTCGAGCAGGGTGATCGGCTCCCCGCGATGGTTGGTCCGCTGCCACCGCTGCCGGCCGCCGGGTGGTGCGGCCTGCAGCTGATTCCAGACCACTCGGGCGGCAGCGGCCGCGACGCCCGCGGCGGCCAGGCGTCCCGCCCAGCCGGCGGAGCGCCGGCTCACGGCGCGACCTGCTCGGCCACGGCCGTCGAGGGCATCACGGCAGCCGCACCGCGGCCGAATCCGTAGGCGTCACCATCGCCGCGCACCTGCTCGGCCAGCGCGTAGACGGTGGTGACGTCACCCATCGGGCTCCCGGCGGTGTCGACCGTGGACACCTGCCGATTCTGCTGCTTCTGGGCGCGCAGCACGGCCAGCGCCCCGCCGTCCAGGGTCGAGGACGCCGGGCCGAACAAGACCACGCCACCGCCGGCGCGGTCCAGGGTGAGCGCGAGATCGACCCAGTCACGCACGGGATCGAGGCCACTGGGCGTGGGGCTGGGCGCCACCGGCTCGGTGGCCACCGGAGGTGCGAGTACCACGGCCAGATCCGCCCGGCCGCTGACCTTCTCGCGAACGGTGACCAATCCCTGCTGCGAGAACGCGTTCAACACCTGGTCGCCCACCTGATCGGTGCCGCCGGTCTCCAACGGATTGGCGGTCACCAGGCTGCGCGCCAGCAGATCCTGCAACTCCGCGCGGATGTCGGTGCCACCTCGGTTGGGGGTCGCGCCGTTGGCGCCAGCGGTTGTCCGCGGCGTCCCCGTGGCACGACCGGTCTGTTGCCCGGAGGAGTTGAGAACCTTGGACCACTCGCGCACCACGGCGGCGCGGGTCTGGCTGCGCTCGGGCGCCGACCAGGCCGCCTTGACCTCCACCCGACCCGTGATCTCGGCCCCGGCCGCCTTCAGGGCCGTGCTCAGGGGGTCGACCAGTTCGTTCTGTGCCCCGGGCAACGACACCAGGACGACGTGACGACCCGACAGCCGCCCGGTGACCAGCACGGGCATCACCTGGGTGGTGAAGGCGTCGCGGTTCTTCACGCCCGCCTCGGCGATGTCCTTGTCGGAGCGCAGCTGCTTCTTCTCCTCACCGAGTTGGTCGACCCTGGCGCTCAGCTGTTCGGCGATCTGGCCCCGCAGTGGCCCGGCGCCCAGCACGATCCCGACCGCGAGCGCGACGAACACCGAGACCAGCGAGACCACGTGGTACCTGAAGTCGATCATGCCATCCGCTCACTCATGTCAGCTCACCACGATCAGATCGGTTGCACCCACGCCCGGTCCCCAGGCCTCCGGCGGGGCGTCGCTGACCAGGGAGGTCACGAACGCCCACAGGTCATCGAGCCGCTCGCCGATCAGTTGGTAGAACAGCTGGCCCCCGGGGGTGGCATACAGCGCCACCGCCACGGCCAGCAGGCCCGCCAACAGCAGGGCGCCGAGCTGACTGTTGCTGATCCGTTGCCGGTACAGCCGCGAGACGCCCTTGGCATCGACCAGTTTGCCGCCGACGCGCAGCCGGGTCAGCCAGGTGCTCGCCATGCCCGAGCGGCCCTTGTCGAGGAACTCCACCAGGGTGTTGTGGGTGCCGACCGCCACGATCACCGAGGCGCCACGATCGTCGGCGAGCAGCATCGCGACGTCCTCGCTGGTTCCGGTCGCCGAGAACACCACCGGCTCGATGCCCAGGGCCTCGACCCGGTCGAGTCCGGGCGCGCGCCCGTCCCGGTAGGCGTGCACCACGATCTCGGCACCACAGGTGAGTGCCCGGTCGGTCACCGAGTCCATGTCCCCGACGATGATGTCCGGGGTGTAGCCGCCCTCGAGAATCGCGTCCGCGCCGCCGTCCACCCCGATCAGCACCGGCCGGTTCTCCCGGATGTACGGCCGCAGCGTGGCCAGGTCCTCCTTGTAGTGATACCCGCGCACGACGATGAGCACCGCCCGGTCGTCCAGCTTGGTGCGGATCTCCGGCACCCCGACGCCGTCGAGCAGCAGACCGCGCTCACGTTGCAGGTAGTCCATGGTGTTCGCGACGAACGATTCCAGCTGGACGGCGAGCCCCGCCCGGGCCTCCTCCATCAGCGCGGCGATGGTGTCCTCGTCGTGGACCAGCCCCTTGGCCACGATCTGCTCGTCGCGGTGGACGACGCCGTCGAACACCCGCACCTGGTCGCCCTCGTGCAGCACGTCGAACAGATCGTCACCGACCGAGTCGATCAGCGGGATCCCGGCCGCCAACAACGTCGCCGGGCCGATGTTGGGATAGCGTCCCGAGATGCTCGCCGAGGCGTTGATCACCGCTGCCGGCCGACATCCGACCAGGGCATCGGCCGAGACCTTGTCCAGGTCCATGTGATCGATCACGGCGATGTCGCCGGGATGCAACCGCTTGGTGAGGTTCTTGGTGCGCCGGTCGATCCGCACCCGACCGCTGACCCCCGGGCCGCCCTGCGTCCCCGAGGACCTGCGCGCCAGGAGCCTCCTCACCCCACGATCGTGCCACGTTCTGCGCGGTCGTCGGACCCGGGGGTGCGCTCTGCCCGGGCCGTGGCCAGCAACTCCTCCGCGTGGGCCCGGGCGCTGCCCGAGTCGGCCATCCCGCCGAGCATGCGGGCCAGCTCGCGGATCCGGCCGGTTTCGTCCAGCCGGGTGACACCACTCTCGGTGATCTCACCGGTGACGGACTTGGTGACCACGAGATGGCGATCCGCGAACGCGGCCACCTGCGGCAAGTGGGTGACCACGAGCACCTGAGCGCTGCGGGCCAACCGCCCCAGCCGCCGACCGATGCCGAGGGCAGCCTGCCCACCAACCCCGGCATCGACCTCGTCGAAGACGAACGTGGGCACCGGGTCCACCCCGCCCAGCACGACCTCGAGTCCGAGCATCACCCGCGAGAGCTCACCGCCCGAGGCGCCCTTGGCCAGCGGGCGGGCCGGTGCGCCCGGATGCGGCAGCAGCAACAGCTCGACCTCGTCCACGCCGTCGGCCCCGGCGGCCAGCATCCGCACCGGGGCCTGTGATGCCTTCTCTGCTGCCTTCTCTGCTGCCTTTGAACCCTTGCCCGATGCCTTGCCCGATGTCTTGCCCGAGCGTGCCGGCAGTTCGGGGACGGCCAGCCCGTCCTCGTCGGGACGTTGGCGCACCTCGACCACCAGTTCGGCGTGCGGCATGGCCAGCTCGGTCAGCTCCTCGCTCACCGCGGCTCCCAGGCGAGCGGCGGCCTCGAGCCGGGCCCGACTCACCCGGGCCGCGAGCTCACCCAGCTCACGGCGCAGGCTCTCGCGCTCGGCGTCCAGGGCCAGTGAGCGATCCTCGTCGCCGTCCAGCTCGAGCAGCCGCAACCCCGAGACCCGGGCCCACTCCAGGACGGCGTCCACGTCCGGCCCGTAGGCCCGGGTCAGGCCCCCGAGCTCGGCACGGCGCTCCTCGACCGCGGCCAGCCGCGCCGGATCGGCCTCCAGACGGTCGGTGTAGGAGGCACAGTCCCCCGCCACCTCGGCCACCAGCATGCTCACCTCGCGCAACCGGTCGGCCAGCGCGGCCAGCTGGGCGTCGTGGTCGCGCACCTGATCGAGGGCCTGCCGGGCGCGGGTCAGCAGGGTCAGCGCGTCCGGCTCGTCGAGGGACAGATCGTCCCGGCCGGTCAACGCGGCCTGAGCCGTGGACGACGCCGCGCGCAGCTCCTCGGCGTGCCCCAACCGCTCCGACTCGGCGCGCAACTCGACGTCCTCGCCCGGGCGCGGGTCGATCCGCTCGACCTCGGCCAGGCCCAGCCGCAGCAGCTCGGCCTCCTGCGCCCGCTCCCGGGTCTGAGTACGAATGTCGTGCAGCTCTGCCTCGACCACGCGCAGCCGGTTCCACCGGGTGCGGTACTCGGCGAGCAGCTCGCTCACCTCGGCACCCGCGAAGCGGTCCAGCATCTGGCGCTGCCGCACCGTCGAGCGCAACCGCAGCTGCTCGCTCTGGCCGTGCACCGCGATCAGGTCCTCGGCCAACTCCGAGATCAGTGCCACGGGGGCGGCACGGCCGCCGACGTGACTGCGACTGCGCCCCTCGGCACCCACGGTGCGCGAGACGATCAGCTCGGCCGTGCCGTCCACCAGGTCGTCGAGCTCACCGCCGGCCTCGCGGACCCGCTCGGCGATGGTGCCCGTGGCCTCGACCAGGATCCGGCCCTCGACCAGCGCGCTCGCCTCGCCGGTGCGTACCGCCCCCGGGTCGGCCCGGCCTCCGAACAGCAGGCCCAGCCCGGTGACCACCATGGTCTTGCCGGCGCCGGTCTCGCCGGTGACCACGGTCAGGCCCGGCCCGAACTCGAGCACCGCCTCACCGATCACTCCGAGGCCGCGAAGGCGCATCTCCTGCAACACGGGGACAGCCTAGGCACTGAGGACGCCGCCGAGGCGGTTACCCACACCCTCGACGCCGCCGTTCGGCACCCCGAGGCGGCTCGTCGAGGTGCTACTCGTGCTCGTGCCGGGCGCGGCCGCGCCAGCCGTGCACCGGCAGGCCGAACTTGGCCACCAGCCGGTCGGCGAACGGTGGCCGGGCCAGCCGGGCCAGGCGCACCGGCAGCGGCGAGCGGCGCACCTCGACCCGAGATCCGGTGGGCAGGTCGAGGCTGCGCCGGCCGTCGCACCAGAGCACCGCGGTGCCCGGCGAGACGATCTCGACGGCGGGCACCGAGTTGGGGGCGACCACCAACGGCCGGGCGAACAGGGCGTGGGCACTGATGGGTACCAGCAGCAGCGCCTCGACCTCGGGCCACACCACGGGCCCCCCGGCGGAGAACGCGTAGGCCGTCGATCCGGTCGGCGTGGCGAGAACGACTCCGTCGCAACCGAACTCGGTGACCGGACGGCCGTCCACCTCGAGCACGACCTCGATCATGTGCCGCCGGTCGGCCTTCTCGATGCTGGCTTCGTTGACCGCCCAGGTCTGAGCCTGCACCTGATCACCGAGCATCACCTGGACGTCGAGGGTCATGCGTTCCTCGACCTCGTAACGCCGCTGCGCGATCCGCAACACGGTGTCGTGCAGGTCGTCCCGCTCGGCCTCGGCCAGGAACCCGACATGACCGATGTTGATGCCGAGCAACGGGACGTCGCTGCCGCGCACCAGCTCGGCTGCACGCAGGATGGTGCCGTCGCCGCCGAGCACGACCACCAGCTCGGCGCCGTCCAGCGGCTGGTCCGGGTCGGCTGTCTCGATCACCCGGCGCGCGACGTCCCCCAGGGCACTCGCCTCGGGCTCGGGCATCATCGGGCTCATCCCGGCGAGGTCGAGCAGGGTGACGAGTTCCTCCGCCGCGCGCACCGCCGTGGGTCGCCCCGTGTGCGCGAGCACCAGTACCCGACGGTCTCCGCGACTCACTGTGGTCCCTCCTCGACGGCACGCAGCAGGTCAGCCTCGCGCAGCGGATCGGCTCCGGCAACCAGCCAGAGAAAGTACTCCACGTTGCCGCTCGGGCCGGGCAGCGGGCTGGCGCACACGCCGCGCACCCCGAGGCCCAGTTCGGACGCCGCGTCGGCGATGCCACGCACGGCAGCGGCCCGGTCGGCGGCCGAACGGACGACGCCGCCCTGCGGCAGTCGTTCCCGTCCCACCTCGAACTGCGGCTTGACCATCAGCACCAGATCGGCTCCGGGAACGCTCACCCGCACCAACGGGTCGAGGACCAGCCGTAACGAGATGAACGACAGGTCCGCGACCACCAGGTCCGGCGGGTAGGGCACCTGGTCGGCGGTCAGCTCCCGGACATTGGTGCGGTCGAGCACGCTGACCCGCTCGTCCTGCTGCAGCGACCAGACGAGCTGGCCGTAGCCGACGTCGACGGCGATGACGTGCGCGGCACCGCGACGCAGCAACACGTCGGTGAAACCGCCCGTGCTGGCGCCGGCATCGAGGCATCGCCGGTCCGCGACCTCGAGGCCGGCGAAGGCGTCGAGCGCACCGGCCAGTTTGTGACCACCTCGGCTGGCGAAATCGGGCTCACCCTCGATCTCCCGCACCACGATGGCGGCTGCCGGATCGACCTGCGTCGCCACCTTGGCGGCGATCTGCCCGGCCAGCATCACCCTCCCGGCGGCGACGAGTTCGTCGGCGTGGGCGCGAGATCGAGCGAGCCCGCGTCGCACCAGCTCGACGTCCAGCCGTCGCCGCTGGGCCACGAGGTCAGCCCTCGACGTCGGCGAGGCGGTTCTGCAGGGTGCGGTGCACCGCTTCGATCACGGGGAGCTGGTCCTCGAGGGAGATCGCGGAGGCCCGGGCGAGCTCTCGCAGCATCTCGTTGAGGCCCTCGTCGTCGGTGAGGGGTACCTCGGGTGCACCCGAGTCCACCGCGTCCAACTCGGGCTCCCGACCGCCCTCATCCATGATCATTCGAGGCTCCTTCCGTCGCCTCGGTCACGCTATCGCGCCCAGGCTGCCGCGGTCTCGAAGCGGCGGCAGGCGATCCACACGTCGTCGCTGGACGGCGCCGATTCGCCGGTCCGCGCGTCGCGCCAGGCCCAGGCGGCCGCGCAGGCAGCGCGCAACAGGTCCACCGGGTCGGTGCCGACGCTGCGGACCCCCAGCGCGGCGCCCCCGCCCTCGGTGGCCGGCTCGACCACCACCTCGGCCTCACGGCACCGGGCGGTGAACTCACCCGTGGTCCGAACGTCCACCGCGGGATGGGATTGCAGCAGTCCGGCCAGATCCGCGGCCAGGTAGGTCGGCCGTTGCGTCGGCGGAGCGGCGACCAGGTCACCGACTCCGCTCACCCCGGTCATCACGGCCAGCCCGGGCATGCCGGCGGCGCGCGCCCCCTCGAGGTCGGTGTCCAACCGGTCGCCGATCGCGACCGGGGACGTCGCGCCGTAGCGCTTCACGGCGTCCAGGAACGGCTCCGGCTGTGGCTTTCCGGCCACCAGATCGGGACGCCGCCCGGCCGCGGTCGCCACCGCAGCCACCAACGAGCCGTTACCCGGCGCCGGCCCGAACGGAGTCGGCACGGTCAGATCCAGATTCGTTGCGAGCCACGGCAATCCAGCCCGGACGGCGCGAGTTCCCTCGGCCAGCAGTCGCCAGGTCAGGTCGGGGTTGAAGCCCTGCGCGACGGCGTCCGGAGCCTCGTCGATGGTGGCCACCGGCACCAGCCCCTGCTCGGTCAGCGCCACCCGCAGACCCTCGCCACCGATCACCAGCACCCGGGAGCCCGCCGGTAGGCGCTCGGCGAGCAGGGCCGCCCCGACCTGGGCCGAGGTGAGCACCTCGCTCACGTCGACGGCGATCGAGAGCCGCCGCAGGTGATCGGCGACGGTATCGGGGGTGCGGCTCGCGTTGTTGGTCAGGTAGCAGAGCCGCATCCCCGCAGCCTGGACGCCGGCGATCGCCGCCGGCGCACCGGGCACCGGGTCCGGCCCCACGTAGACCACGCCGTCGAGGTCGACGACGGCCAGGTCGTGGATCTCGCACAGCGGGCGCTCACTCGACTCGAGCCCATTCACTCCGGGTCCTCCAGCAGGTCCAGGAAGTCGCCGTCGGACTCTTCGTCCCCGACCACTCCCGAGTCAGCGGACGATGCGTCCGCCGCGAGGTGCAGGTCGTCGTCGAGGGCATCCTCCAGCGACAGTCCTGCGCGCTCGGCCCAGGTTCGGGCCTCCTCGGTGCGTCCGACCGCCGCCAACGCCCGCGCGTAGGCCAGCTGGAGTCGCACCAGCCACTCCTCGCCCCCCGTGCTCTGCAGCTCGGGGATCTGCAGCGTGATCACGGCCGCGTCGAGCTGGCCCAGATCGGCGCGGGCTCCGGCGGCGACGATCCGCAGCTCGATCCGGTCGGCCTGGCTCAGCCGCGCCGCCTCCGGCGATGCAGCCAGGGCGAGTGCCCGTTCCGGGCGCCCGAGTCCTCGCTCGCAGTCCGCCATCACCGCGAGATGAGCGTTCGACCCCGTGAGCCGACGCAGGGTGCGCAACTCGGCCAACGCCTGGCCGTAGCGGCCGGTGTGATAAGCCGCCAGCCCGGTGGCCTCACGCACCACACTGATCCGCGCGCCTCGCCCCCGGGCGGCGAGGGCATGCTCCCACGCCAGCTCGGGGTCCTCGTCCAGCAGCCGGCCGACCATCACCAGGTGGCGGGCGACGATGGTCGACCCATGGCTACCCAGACTCGACAGCTCGGCCCGGACCTCACGGTCGAGTTCCTTGCCGGTGACCTCGTCGGGCACCGACGGTCCCACCGGCGCCGACGGCGTCCGTGCCCCGGACGACGCCCGCTCCCCGGGCCTACGAGAGGCGTCACCGTCGAACCGCTTGCGCTGCAAGGCATCCCGGTCGGATCGGGGACCTCCGGAAAATCCGCCCCGCGACGGGCCACCGGTCCGTGGCGGCCGACCTTGACTGCGGGGGTCCTCTCGACGAGGACCACCGGTGACGCTTCCACGCGGCGGCGCCCCGGTACGCGGTGGGCGCTCCGCCTGCCCTCTGGCGTCCCGACGGTTGTCGCTACGCGGCGCGCTGTCGCCTCGAGGAGCACTGTCACGTCGCGGCGCACCGTCACGTCGAGGAGCTCCGGATGCCGAAGGGCGGCCCCCACCCGTGCCACCACCACGTGGGCCATCGCTCGCCGGACGACCGCCGGATCCCGGTGCACGCCCGCCCGACGGGGGCCGTCCGCCGCCCCCCTGCCGCGGACCCGAACCCCAGCGCTCCCCGGTCGACCCTGCTCCCGAACGGCCGCCGCTCCCGGAGGAACGGCCACCACCAGAGCGGCCACCCTCGGCACTGGGACGCCCGCCCGCTGCACCGGGTCGGCCACCGGTACCGCTCGTCCGTCCGCCGCCCGCATACCCGCCGCGGCCGCCGGCGCCACTCGGTCGTCCACTGCCCGAGGAGGGGCGCCCGCCCGAACGAGGAGCGCCGCGACCGCCAGGACGCCCACTCGGCGGTGTCCGGCGATCTTCCCCGCGCTCGCTGTCGTCGGCCATGTCGACTCCTTCTCCGTGGTTCCAGGACAACTCTCACAACGACCGTGGGCAAAGCCGTCGGCAAAACACCGATGGCGGTCACCCTCACGGGTGACCGCCATCGTGAAAGACGTCCGGCGGCGTCCTACTCTCCCACCCGGTCCCCCGGGCAGTACCATCGGCGCAGGCGGGCTTAGCTTCCGGGTTCGGAATGGAGCCGGGCGTTTCCCCGCCGCTATGGCCGCCGAAACACTATGGAGATGTCGTCGGATTCACCGACCGCACCTCGGGAACCGCACAGTGGACGCGAGCAAGTCTGTTGACAAGTTATCGGCTTATTAGTACCGGTCAGCTTCATGTGTCTTTTGTCCACACTTCCACATCCGGCCTATCAACCCAGTAGTCTAGCTGGGAGCCTCTCGGGGTAAACCCCATGGAAACCTCATCTTGAAGCGTGCTTCCCGCTTAGATGCTTTCAGCGGTTATCCCTTCCGAACGTAGCTAACCAGCGGTGCCCTTGGCAGAACAACTGGCACACCAGAGGTTCGTCCGTCCCGGTCCTCTCGTACTAGGGACAGCCCTTCTCAAGTTTCCTGCGCGCGCAGCGGATAGGGACCGAACTGTCTCACGACGTTCTAAACCCAGCTCGCGTACCGCTTTAATGGGCGAACAGCCCAACCCTTGGGACCGACTCCAGCCCCAGGATGCGACGAGCCGACATCGAGGTGCCAAACCATGCCGTCGATATGGACTCTTGGGCAAGATCAGCCTGTTATCCCCGGGGTACCTTTTATCCGTTGAGCGACCGCGCTTCCACAACCACGGCCGGATCACTAGTCCCGACTTTCGTCCCTGCTCGACATGTCTGTCTCGCAGTCAAGCTCCCTTGTGCACTTACACTCGACACCTGATTGCCAACCAGGCTGAGGGAACCTTTGGGCGCCTCCGTTACATTTTAGGAGGCAACCGCCCCAGTTAAACTACCCACCAGGCACTGTCCCTGATCCGGATCACGGACCGAGGTTAGACATCCAGAACGACCAGAGTGGTATTTCAACGTTGACTCCACCGACACTGGCGTGCCGGCTTCACAGTCTCCCACCTATCCTACACAAGCCGTACCGAACACCAATACCAAGCTGTAGTAAAGGTCCCGGGGTCTTTCCGTCCTGCTGCGCGTAACGAGCATCTTTACTCGTAGTGCAATTTCGCCGAGTTCGCGGTTGAGACAGCGGAGAAGTCGTTACGCCATTCGTGCAGGTCGGAACTTACCCGACAAGGAATTTCGCTACCTTAGGATGGTTATAGTTACCACCGCCGTTTACTGGCGCTTAAGTTCTGAGCTTCGCCGTGAAGGCTAACCCGTCCCCTTAACGTTCCAGCACCGGGCAGGCGTCAGTCCGTATACATCGTCTTGCGACTTCGCACGGACCTGTGTTTTTAGTAAACAGTCGCTTCTCCCTGGTCTCTGCGGCCTTCAAGAGCTAGCCGGCAAGTGGCTTCACTCCTCAGGCCCCCCTTCTCCCGAAGTTACGGGGGCATTTTGCCGAGTTCCTTAACCACGATTCTCTCGATCGCCTTGGTATTCTCTACCTGACCACCTGAGTCGGTTTAGGGTACGGGCGGCTCGAACCTCGCTAGAGGCTTTTCTTGGCAGCATAGGATCACCCTGCTTCCCGCATTCGCGGTCACCGTCAGGTCTCAGGCTCATGAGATGCGGATTTGCCTACATCTCGCCCTACACCCTTGGACGTGGACTACCATCGCCACGCGGTGGCTACCTTCCTGCGTCACCCCATTGCTTACCTAGTACCAGGTTGGTTCACGCGCTCCACACGGGCCGGTCCGAAGACCAATCCATGCTTCAGGCGTTTAGCATCACCAGATTCGGTATTGGCGGTTCTTTGCCGGTACGGGAATATCAACCCGTTGTCCATCGACTACGCCTGTCGGCCTCGCCTTAGGTCCCGACTTACCCAGGGCGGATTAGCCTGGCCCTGGAACCCTTGGTCATTCGGCGGACGGGTTTCTCACCCGTCTTTCGCTACTCATGCCTGCATTCTCACTCGTGTGGCGTCCACGGCTGGGTCACCCCGCCGCTTCACTCGCCACACGACGCTCCCCTACCCATCCACACGCCTGGACCCGAAGACCTGGCTAATGCGTGAATGACACAGCTTCGGCGGTGTGCTTGAGCCCCGCTACATTGTCGGCGCGGAATCACTTGACCAGTGAGCTATTACGCACTCTTTAAAGGGTGGCTGCTTCTAAGCCAACCTCCTGGTTGTCTGTGCAACTCCACATCCTTTCCCACTTAGCACACGCTTAGGGGCCTTAGCTGGTGTTCTGGGCTGTTTCCCTCTCGACTACGGAGCTTATCCCCCGCAGTCTCACTGCCACGCTCTCACTTACCGGCATTCGGAGTTTGGCTGACGTCAGTAACCTTGTGGGGCCCATCGGCCATCCAGTAGCTCTACCTCCGGCAAGAAACACGTGACGCTGCACCTAAATGCATTTCGGGGAGAACCAGCTATCACGGAGTTTGATTGGCCTTTCACCCCTACCCACAGCTCATCCCCCAGGTTTTCAACCCTGGTGGGTTCGGTCCTCCACGCGGTCTTACCCGCGCTTCAACCTGGCCATGGGTAGATCACTCCGCTTCGGGTCTAGAGCATGCGACTCATTCGCCCTGTTCGGACTCGCTTTCGCTACGGCTTCCCCACACGGGTTAACCTCGCCACATACCACTAACTCGCAGGCTCATTCTTCAAAAGGCACGCCGTCACCCCGCTAGGAGGCTCCGACGGATTGTAGGCACGCGGTTTCAGGTACTATTTCACTCCCCTCCCGGGGTACTTTTCACCTTTCCCTCACGGTACTTGTCCGCTATCGGTCACCAGGGAGTATTTAGGCTTAGGGGTGGTCCCCCCAGATTCGCACGGGATTTCTCGGGCCCCGTGCTACTTGGGAACACATCTAGGAGTTCGCGCCATTTCGTCTACGGGGGTGTCACCCTCTGTGCCAGACCTTTCCAGGTCCTTCGACTATGACGCGAATTTTTGACTCCTTACCAGAACGGCAGTCCTGATCAGATGGTCCCACGACCCCGAGCGCGCAACGCCTGCCGGCTATCACACGCGCCCGGTTTAGCCTCTTCCGCTTTCGCTCGCCACTACTCACGGAATCGCGGTTGCTTTCTCCTCCTGCGGGTACTGAGATGTTTCACTTCCCCGCGTTCCCTCCACATACCCTATGTGTTCAGGTATGGGTGACTGGGCTTGCCCCCAGCCGGGTTTCCCCATTCGGAAATCCTCGAATCACAGCTCGGTTGTCAGCTCCTCGAGGCTTATCGCAGACTCCTACGTCCTTCTTCGGCTCCTGGTGCCAAGGCATCCACCGTGTGCCCTTAAAAACTTGACCACAGATATAAGATGCTCGCGTCCACTGTGCAGTTCTCAAGCTACGGGCGGAAATCCTGGCCCCGTGATCGGCGCCTACTCGCTCGTGCGAGTGGTTCGTCCGAAGGCCGGTCCGCGCAACCGGTCAGAACGACCGGGCGTAGAGGTGAAGAGGCAGTATCGCCCGTTCCCTCAGGACCCAACAGTGTGCCAAGCCATCGTCTGCGATCCGGGGAGGTTCCTATCCGCGAGCGGATGTACTGACCCATGAATCGAATTCGATGGCCAACTAGTCGATGTTCCACCCTCGAGCAACCACCTCGGAACGTTCGTCCGAGTTGTGGCTCTGGACGCTGCGAACAGCGCCAGGTGCTCCTTAGAAAGGAGGTGATCCAGCCGCACCTTCCGGTACGGCTACCTTGTTACGACTTCGTCCCAATCGCCAGTCCCACCTTCGACGGCTCCCTCCACAAGGGTTGGGCCACCGGCTTCGGGTGTTACCGACTTTCGTGACGTGACGGGCGGTGTGTACAAGGCCCGGGAACGTATTCACCGCAGCGTTGCTGATCTGCGATTACTAGCGACTCCGACTTCACGGGGTCGAGTTGCAGACCCCGATCCGAACTGAGACCGGCTTTTTGGGATTCGCTCCACCTTACGGTATCGCAGCCCTTTGTACCGGCCATTGTAGCATGCGTGAAGCCCAAGACATAAGGGGCATGATGATTTGACGTCATCCCCACCTTCCTCCGAGTTGACCCCGGCAGTCTCCTATGAGTCCCCGCCATTACGCGCTGGCAACATAGAACAAGGGTTGCGCTCGTTGCGGGACTTAACCCAACATCTCACGACACGAGCTGACGACAACCATGCACCACCTGTGATAGGCCCTTACGGACCCGACATCTCTGCCGGCTTTCCTGTGCATGTCAAGCCTAGGTAAGGTTCTTCGCGTTGCATCGAATTAATCCACATGCTCCGCCGCTTGTGCGGGCCCCCGTCAATTCCTTTGAGTTTTAGCCTTGCGGCCGTACTCCCCAGGCGGGGCGCTTAATGCGTTAGCTGCGGCACGGAACACGTGGAAGGAGCCCCACACCTAGCGCCCAACGTTTACGGCGTGGACTACCAGGGTATCTAATCCTGTTCGCTCCCCACGCTTTCGCTCCTCAGCGTCAGTTACTGCCCAGAGACCCGCCTTCGCCACCGGTGTTCCTCCTGATATCTGCGCATTTCACCGCTACACCAGGAATTCCAGTCTCCCCTGCAGCACTCTAGTCTGCCCGTATCGACTGCAGGCCCGGGGTTAAGCCCCGAGTTTTCACACCAGACGCGACAAACCGCCTACGAGCTCTTTACGCCCAATAATTCCGGACAACGCTTGCACCCTACGTATTACCGCGGCTGCTGGCACGTAGTTAGCCGGTGCTTCTTCTGCAGGTACCGTCACTTTCGCTTCGTCCCTGCTGAAAGAGGTTTACAACCCGAAGGCCTTCGTCCCTCACGCGGCGTCGCTGCGTCAGGCTTTCGCCCATTGCGCAATATTCCCCACTGCTGCCTCCCGTAGGAGTCTGGGCCGTGTCTCAGTCCCAGTGTGGCCGGTCGCCCTCTCAGGCCGGCTACCCGTCGTCGCCTTGGTGGGCCGTTACCCCACCAACAAGCTGATAGGCCGCGAGCCCATCCCTGACCGATAAATCTTTCCAAGCACATCGGATGCCCGAGTGCTTCATATCCGGTATTAGCTCCGGTTTCCCGGAGTTATCCCAGAGTCAGGGGCAGGTTGCTCACGTGTTACTCACCCGTTCGCCACTGATCCCCCTCCGAAGAGGGTTCACCGTTCGACTTGCATGTGTTAAGCACGCCGCCAGCGTTCGTCCTGAGCCAGGATCAAACTCTCCGTTGATGTCTTTTACGACGTCGGTGCGAGCACCGGCGCCGACATCTCGAAGTCGGTCCCGAAGGACCATGATCTGGCTGAGCAGATGAACTCTAGCTCATCTATCTCTACCAAAGGAATCGTTCACGAGTTAGTATCGAGCGGACCCGAAGGGACCGACCGATGCCGCCTCGTGACGAGGTTATTTGGCATCGACTTTTGGCACACTGTTGAGTTCTCAAGGAGCGGACGCGCACCGATTGTTGGACCTTTCGGTCTGTTTTCGGGGCAACCCTTCAAGCTTAGGTCTTCCGTGTTCCCCGGTCAAATCGGCCCTGCGGCTGATCAGAGAGGCTTCGGGAAGACCCACCCCATGACTGCGAGACACTCGCTGTGCGAGTGCCCTGTAGGCTTGGGGGTCACCCTGCGGGACCGGCCACTTGGTGTCCGTTACTCCCTGTCGGGCTGACATCGAGAACATTACGGAGCAGCCGATGCAGAGTCAAATCGAGGGGTCAAGAGCCTTCTGACCTGCGCAGATGCCCCTGAGTGAGGGCAACTACGGGGGGTCACAGGCCTGTTTCGGGTCGAGATGAGACCTGCATCACCCACGGGTTTGCCTCGTTCACTCCCCCACAGTGATGACAGCCAGTGACCGGCGTCCGCGTCGGAGCACCGCCCAGCGCCCGTGCAACAGGTCGCCGGCACCGAGTGTGGCGTCCTCACTCGTCACCTTGACGTTGTTCAGGTAGGCACCCCCCTCGCCGATCGCCCGCCGCGCGGCGGACTTGCTGGCGACCAGACCACTGGCAGCCAACAGGTCCACGATCGAGTGCTCCCCCGCCGCAACCGTGGCCCCGGGGAGTTCACGCACGGCGTCGCCGAGCGTGGCGGCGTCCAGACCGGACAGGTCCCCGCGACCGAACAGCGCCTGACCGGCGGCCTCGACCCGGGCGGCGGCCTCCGCCCCGTGCACCAGGGTGGTCACGTCTCGGGCCAACGCCCGCTGCGCCTCGCGCGCCTGTGGCCGTTCGGCGACCGCCCGCTCCAGTTCGCCGATCTCGACCCGATCACGATCACTGAAGATGCGCAGCAGAGTCGCCACCGAGGCGTCCTCGACGTTGAGGAAGTACTGGAAGAACGCGTAGGGCGAGGTCATGTCCGGCGAGAGCCAGATGGCGTTGCCCTCCGACTTGCCGAACTTGGCACCGGTGGAGTCGGTGAGCAGCGGCGTCGACAGGGCATCCACCGAGACGCCCGCCACCCGGTGCACCAGATCGACACCGGCGGTCAGGTTGCCCCACTGATCGGACCCCCCGGTCTGCAGCACGCAGCCGTACTCCCGGTACAGGTGCAAGAAGTCCAACGCCTGCAGCAGCTGGTAACTGAACTCGGTGTAGGAGATCCCCTCCTGGCTGGCGAGCCGCGCCGAGACGGCCTCCTTGCGGATCATCTGATTGACGCGGAAGTGCTTGCCGATGTCCCGCAGGAAGTCGAGCGCCGACAGCGGCGCCGTCCAGTCGAGGTTGTCCACCAGCAGCGCCGGGTTGGCTCCCTCGAAGTCGAGGAACGGCTGGACCAGCGCCTTGATCCGGGCGACGTTGTCGGCGGTCTGTTCCTTGGTCTTCAGCACCCGCTCCGCCGTCGGCTTGGGGTCGCCGATCAACCCGGTCGAGCCCCCCACGAGGCAGATCACCCGGTGGCCGGCGCGCTGCAGCAGCCGCAACACCACGAGTTGCACCAGGTTGCCGAAGTGCAGGCTCGGCGCCGTGGGGTCGAAGCCGCAGTAGACCGTGACCGGGCCGTCGGTGAGTGCGCGGCGAATCGCCTGCTCATCCGTGGTCTGCGCCACCAGACCGCGCCAGAACAGATCCTCCAGCAGGTCAGGTCGTGTCGCCGTCTCGGTCGGGGTCTCGCTCACCGTCTCGCCTGGTCCTCTCGTGTCGTCCACCGGCGCGCACCCACACCGGGTCTGCCCGACATCCTGCCGGATGTGCCGGGGTCACGTGCCGGTGGTCGGGCTCACCCCCGGTCGCGCCAGCGGGCCACGAGGCGTGCCCGGCGCTGCGACATCCGCGCCCACACCGCCTGCTGGAACGCCAAGGTGGCCCATCCCGCCAATCCCATCCCCACCAGGTTCACGGTCAACTGCAGCAAGCTGCCCCACGCCTCGTGGCCGAGCCCGAAGGCAACGGCCAGCGCCACGTTGCCCGCGGCGGGGATGGTGGTGACAGAGATGAAGACTCCCGACAGTCCTCCGAGGCGCGCCGAGGTCAGCGAGAGCACGCCGGCAGCCGCCGCGATCAGGGCCACCACCAGGGACCAGCGATCCGGTGAGTAGACGAAGCCGGTGCCCGGTCTCGGACCGGTCACCGCCTCGATCTCGATCCACCCCGCCGCCCGGGCCGCCCACGCCGCCAGGGTGGTGAGCACCATCGAGATCGCGAATCCGGCCGCCAGCGTGCGGGCGGCCATCCGCAGCAGAGTCCACCGCCGCCGGACCAACGACAGGCCGAGGGCTGCCACGGCGCCGAACTCGGGCCCGAGCACCATGGCACCGATCACCAGGATCTGAGAATCGAGCACGATCGCGATGGCCGCCAGCACCGTGGCCAGCGTCATGAAACTCAGGTACGTCCAGTTGAGTTCGCTGTCCTCGTAGGCCCGCTGGGTGACCTCGGCCCAGACCACGGCGTCCGCGCTGCTCCCCGGGGCGAGCCGTTCGGCGGCGTGCGCATCGGCCGACAGCCAGGTCGGTACCGCCTCGAGGTGCACGGTGCCCTCGTGCTGGACGCCGAGGGCGCGCAAGGCATCCAGGACGTCGTTGGCCGCCTCCCGGGCGACATCTGCCGTGATGACATCCCCCCTGGGACGCAGCGCCGCACCGCGCACCACCGCCAGGGTGCTGACCGCCGGGTCGGAGCCCAGGCGGTGCAGGATCTCCTCGGTGAGGTGTGCCGGGGCCGTGGTGGTGAGTCGCAACACGATCGTCAGTCTGGCGTAGCGGAGGGGTCGGACTCATGCCGCATCACCGCGGTTGTCGGGGTGGTGGTGGCCCGACGGGAGCGGACGACACCGGGGCGATATCCGGACACGGTGGGCTCGCCGTCCAGCCAGAAGCGCCACGGATACCGCGCCGCGTCGCCACCCGGGCCGCTGACCCCGACGCGGGGACCGGTACGGACGGCCACGCCTGGAGCAGGATGCTCGCCGTCCGGGGGTGGCTCGAGCCAGATCCTGGCCTCGGCGACGCACAGGTCGTGGCCGTCGTGGGCGCCGTCCAGCCCGAGGGCGCGGGTGAGCCGCGCCGGACCGCGGGCCAGGTCACGATCGGACGGTGGTGCGCCGTGCGGACGGGTTCGCCGCGCCCGGGCCAACGGGACGCCGTCCACGATCTCGCCGGCACGCAGCAGGACGGCGCCGGCGCGGCCGGCCGGTCCGCAGACCACGTTGGCGCACCAGTGCATGCCGTACGTGAAGTACACGTAGAGGTGGCCGGGCGGGCCGAACATCACCGCGGTTCGCGGGGTGAGCCCTCGGAAGGCGTGCGACCCGGGGTCCTCGCCCTGACCGGCGTAGGCCTCGACCTCGGTCAGCCGGACGGCGACTCGTCCCTGGGGGCTGTCGTGCACCAGGACGGCGCCCAGCAGCTGGGGGGCCACCTCGAGGGACGTGGCCTGCAGTGCGGTGCGCGGGACCCGGCGGACCCGAGGGAGCGGCATCGGCCGAGCCTGGCACACTCACGCGGGTGAGAGTCGGAGTGCAACTGCCCGAGGTGGAGTACGAGATCGCCTTCGCGGACCTGATCGCGCTCGCGCGGCAGGCCGAGCAGGCCGGGTTCGACGCCATCTGGCTGGGCGATCACCTGCTCTACGACCTACCGGTCGGGCCGCGGGGCCCCTGGGAGTGCTGGACCAGTCTGGCGGCGCTCGCGGCGAGCACCGAGCGAGTGCGGCTCGGCCCACTGGTGGCCGCCACCAGCTTCCACGCGCCGGCGATGCTGGCCAAGATGGCCGCCACCGTCGACGCGATCAGCGGCGGGCGGCTGGTGCTCGGACTCGGCGCCGGGTGGAACCGGCGCGAGTACGCGGCCTTCGGCTTTCCGTACGACGCCCGGGTGAGCCGGTTCGAGGAGGCGTTCACCATCGTGCGCACCCTGCTGGCCGAGGGGGCGATCGACCATCGAGGCACCTACTACACCGCCGAGGACGCCGTGCTGCACCCGCGCTCGCCACGTCCCGGCGGGCCGCCGCTGATGATCGGCTCGATCGGCCAGCGCATGCAGGCGATCACGCTGCCGTACGTGGCGTCCTGGAACGTGTGGTGGAGCGACTTCGGCAACACTCCGGAGGGCTTCGCCGAGGTGAAAGCCGTGGTGGACGAACGGATCGCGGCCATCGGGCGGACCGGGGAGATCGAGGCGAGTTGCGCCGTCCACGTGCGGTTGCCCGGCGGGGTGGGGCGGCAGATGGGCGACTACCCGACCGATCGCGGCCGGCCGTTGGAGGGCTCACCGGGCGAGCTGGCCGAGCAGCTGGACGGCTTCGCCGCGGTGGGCGCCGACGAGCTCCAGCTGGTGGTCGACCCGATCGTCCCGGCGAGCATCGACGCCCTCGCCGAGACCCTGCAGCTGATGCGGTCGAACCGGCGCTAGGGTGCCTCGTCGTGGAGGCGGAGCGGCACGGCAGGACCCATCGGCTCGAACTCGGCGACCAGACGCTGCGGGAGTGGACCGCAACGGTGCTGGACGCCGTCCCGGACGGGATCGTGCTGGATCGCAGCGCGTTCTACCCGGGTGGTGGCGGGCAGCCGCCGGACCACGGCGTGCTGCTCTGGGGCGGCGTGCAGACCCGGATCGTGGGGACCCGCAAGGGGGACGACCTGTACCTGATCCCGGCCGAGGGCGATCCGCTGCCGCCGGTCGGGACGGCCGTCACCGGTGCCGTGGAGCAGGCTCGGCGGACGGCGTTGATGCGCACCCACTCGGGGCTGCACCTGTTGTCGGGGGTGGTGTTCCGCGACTTCGGCGCCCTGGTCACCGGCGGCAACATGGAGCCGCTCGAGGCGCGGATGGACTTCAACCTGCCCAGTGTTCCCGAGGGGTTCCGAGACGCCGTGGCCGCCGCGTGCGCCGCGGAGGTCGCGGCCGACCGGGCGATCACCACCACGACGCTGCCGCGGGAGCAGGCCTTCGCCGACTACCCCGACCTGATCCGCACCGCCACCAACTTGCTGCCCGACGACCTCGAGGTGGTGCGGATCGTCGACATCGCCGGCCTGGACACCCAGGCGGACGCCGGCACCCACGTCGCGTCGACGTCCCAGATCGGTGGCCTGCAGATCGTCAAGATCGAGAACAAGGGCAAGGGCTTCCGCCGGCTGCGGGTCCGCATCGTCGACTGACAACCCGGACCCAACCCGCTCATGCTCCGCAGGTGACGCGCTGAGCCCCGATTCGCGGCCCAAAACGCGTCACTGGCGGAGCATGAGCGGTCAGCTGCGGAGCATGAGCGGGTTTGTCAGGGTTTTGTGGCCCAGGTGTGGAGGGTGGCCAGGCGTTCCAGGAGGTGGGTGCGTTGGGTGTCGACGGCCGCCGGGGCGGTGCCGCCGTGGGTGTTGCGGCTGGCCAGGGAACCTTCGACGTTCAGGACCTCACGGACGGCGGGGGTCAGGTGGGGTGAGATCGCGGCCAGCGCGGCGTCGTCCAGCTGGTGCAGTTCGATGCCCCGCTGCTCGCAGGCGCGCACGCAGGCACCGGCGATCTCGTGCGCCTCGCGGAACGGAACCCGTTGCCGCACCAGCCATTCGGCGATGTCGGTGGCCAGCGAGAACCCGGCCGGGGCGAGGGCGGCCAGGCGGTCCAGGTCGAACCGGGCGGTGGCGATCATGCCGCTGAACGCCGGCAGCACCAGCAGCAGCTGCGTGATCGAGTCGATCACCGGCTCCTTGTCCTCCTGCAGGTCGCGGTTGTAGGCCAGCGGCAGCGCCTTGAGCGTGGCCATCAGGCCGGCCAGGTTGCCGATCAGTCGGCCGGACTTGCCGCGAGCCAGCTCGGCGACGTCCGGGTTCTTCTTCTGCGGCATGATCGAGGACCCGGTGGCGTAGGCGTCGTCCAGCACCAGGAAGCCGAACTCGGCGGTGGAGTACAGCACCACCTCTTCGGCGATCCGGGAGACGTCGACCCCGATCATCGCCAGCACGAACGCCAGCTCGGCCACCACGTCGCGACTCGCGGTGCCGTCGATCGAGTTGTCGCAGGCCCGGCTGAAACCGAGCTCGCGGGCCACGGCCATCGGGTCGAGGCCGAGGGAGGACCCGGCCAGCGCTCCCCCGCCGTACGGCGAGGCGTCGGCCCGGCGGTCCCAGTCGATCAGGCGCTCGACGTCGCGGGCCAGGGCGTGGGCGTGGGCCTGCAGGTGATGGGCCAGCAGCACCGGCTGGGCGTGCTGCAGGTGGGTGCGGCCGGGCATCGGGGCGGTGGGGTGTGCCGCCGCCTGGCCGACCAGGGCCTGCGCCAGATCGAGGGTCGCCGACGCCACGGCGCGGGCCTGATCACGCAGGTACATCCGGTAGAGCGTGGCCACCTGGTCGTTGCGCGAGCGCCCGGCCCGCAGCCGGCCGCCGAGATCGGCGCCGACTCGCTCGATCAGGCCCCGCTCGAGCGCGGTGTGCACGTCCTCGTCGGCGGGCGTGCCGACGAAACGGCCGGCCTCGATGTCCGCGCCGAGGGCGTCCAGCCCGGCGATCATCGCGGTCAGCTCGTCGTCCGTCAGCAGGCCGGCGGCGTGCAGCACCCGGGCATGGGCGCGCGAACCGGCCAGGTCGTACGGGGCGAGCACCCAGTCGAAGTGCACGGACGCCGACAGCGCCTCGAGCGCCGCCGCCGGACCTCCCTCGAACCGGCCGCCCCACAGCTTGACCGGAGGCTGAGGGTCGAGGGTCGGGGCCTGGGTCACGGGAGGATCCTCCGGGGTGTCATGCGTCGAGATCATGAGTTGAGTTCAGGCGTCGAGTTCAAGCGTCGAGTTCGGCCCGGCCGGTGCGGGCCAGGTCGAGGAACCGGGCAGCGACCACGTCACCGCCGAGCGGCTCCCGGGTCACCACCAAGATGGTGTCATCCCCCGCGATGGTGCCCAGCACCGACGGCAGGTAGGAGCCGTCGATCGCCGAGGCCAGGAACTGGGCCGCCCCCGGTGGGGTGCGCAGCACCACGAGGTTGGCCGACGCCTCGGCGGTGACCAGCACCTCGGCACAGACCCGGGCCAACCGCGCGTCCAGCACCTCCTGCGACAGGCCCGCCTGCGGCGTCCGGTCACCACCCTCGCCCGGGACGGCGTAGACCAGTCCCCCACCGGGGTAGCGCACCTTGATCGCGCCGAGCTCGACCAGGTCGCGCGACAGGGTGGCCTGAGTGACCACGACGCCGTGTTCGGTGAGCAGCTCGGCCAGTTCGACCTGCGAGCGCACCGGGTGACGGCGCAACAGGTCGACGATGGTGTGGTGCCGCGCCGCCTTGGTGGGGGCACTGCGCCCGAGCTGCGACGGGGTGTCGACCGACATCACGCTCGCCTCCTAGCTGGTGGTGGCAGCGACACCGCGGGACGCGACATCGAGTACTGCGTCGAGTACCGGGCCGAGGGCGGCGAGGAAGGTGTCGGCCTGCTCGGTGGTCAGGATCAACGGCGGCGCCAGCCGGATGGTGTCCGGCGCCACCGGATTGACGATCACGCCGCGGGTGAGCAGCCGGCCGGCGACGTCGGCCGCCACGGGTGCGCCGAGCTGGATCCCGATCAGCAGACCGGCGCCGCGGCTGCCGGTGACCAGCGGGTGAGCCATCCGGTCGAGCTCGGCGCGCAGGTGTGCCCCGACGACGGTGGCGTTGTGCAGCAGGCCGTCCCGTTCGATCACGTGCAGTGTGGCCAGCGCCGCCGCGGCCGCCAGCGGATTGCCGCCGAAGGTGGTGCCGTGGCTGCCGGGGCCGAGCAGTTCGGCCGCCTGACCGCACGCGATGACCGCGCCGATCGGGACGCCGCCGCCGAGGCCCTTGGCCAGCGTCACCACGTCCGGCTGCACGGCCTCGGCCGGGTTGTCCGGGCCGTCCGGCTCGACCACACCACCCAGCACCGCCGGGTTCTGGTGGGCGAACCAGGTGCCGGTGCGCCCGGCGCCGGTCTGCACCTCGTCGAGCACCAGCAGCGCGCCCGCCTCGCGGGTGATCCGGCGCGCCTGCGCCAGGTACCCGGGCGGCGGCATCCGTACCCCGGCCTCGCCCTGGATCGGTTCCAGGACGACGGCCGCGACCTGTTCCGTCACCGCGCCGGCCAGCGCCTCGACGTCCCCGAACGGCACGTGGACGACGCCGCCGGGCAGCGGCTCGAACGGCTCGCGATAGGCCGGTTTGTGGGTCAGGGCCAGCGCGCCCATGCTGCGGCCGTGGAAGGCGCCCTCAGCGGCGACCACGCCGACCCGCTCGCCGGGCGGGGCCAGCCGGCGGGTCAGTTTGAAGGCCGCCTCGGTGGCCTCGGTGCCCGAGTTGGTGAAGAACACCCGGGCGTCCCCGGGGGCACCGAGCAGCTCGAGCAGCCGCTCGGCCAGGTTGATCTGCGGCACGTTGGCGAAGAAGTTCGAGACGTGGCCCACCGTGGCCAGCTGGGCGGTGACAGCCGAGGTGTAGAACGGGTGGGCATGGCCGAGGGCGTTGACCGCGATGCCGCCGAGCAGGTCGAGATAGCGGTGGCCGTCGGCGTCCCAGACGTAGCAGCCCTCACCGCGCACCAGCACCCGGGACGGCGTGCCGAAGGTGTTCATCACCGCAGCGCGGTACCGGTCGGTCAGGCCGCTGCCGATCGGCCCCACGGTGGTGGGGGCCTGCGCCGGTGGCGCGCTCGCGACGTCCCCGGTCATGGAAGCACCCTCCGTCATGGCAGCACCCTTCTCATGGAGGCACCGTCCGTCATGGCATAACCATGGTTCCGACGCCCTCAGGGGTGAACACCTCGAGCAGCACGCTGTGCGCGACCCGGCCGTCGATCACGCTCGCCGCCGGGACGCCGCCCTCGACGGCGCGCAGACAGGCCTCCATCTTGGGCACCATGCCGGACTGCAAGCCGGGCAGCATCGTGGCGAGCTCCTTCGCGGTGATCTCGGTGAGCAGCGAGTCACGGTCGGGCCAGTTGGCGTAGACCCCTTCGACATCGGTCAGCACGACCAGCTTGCGGGCCTCCAGCGCGATCGCCAGCGCGGCGGCGGCGGTGTCGGCGTTGACGTTGAGCACCTGGCCGTCCTCGTCGGGCGCGACCGTCGAGACCACGGGGATGCGCCCGGCCTCGATCAGGTCGAGCACCGCGGCCGGGTCGACGTCCACCACGTCACCGACCAGGCCGACGTCCACCTCGGTGCCGTCGACCACGGCGCCGCGGCGGCGGGCGGTGAACATGCCGGCGTCCTCGCCCGACAGCCCGACCGCGCGGGCACCGGCGCCGTTGATCAGCCCGACCAGCTCGCGGCCGACCTGGCCGACCAGCACCATGCGGACGACGTCCATCGCCTCGGGCGTGGTGACCCGCAGCCCGCCCCGGAACTCACTCGCGATGCCGAGCCGGTCGAGCATGCTCGAGATCTGCGGGCCGCCGCCGTGCACCACGACCGGTTTCAGCCCGGCCGAGCGCAGGAAGGCGATGTCCTCGGCGAAGGCCGACTTGAGGGTGTCGTCGATCATGGCGTTGCCGCCGTACTTCACCACGACGATCGCGCCGTGGAAGCGCTGCAGCCAGGGCAGCGCCTCGATCAGCACGTGGGCCTTGTGCTGGGCGGACAGGGACTTCAGGGGACTCATCGGGGGCTCTTTGTCATGATCAGGAGGAGTAGGCGCTGTTCTCGTGGACGTAGTCGTGGGTCAGGTCGTTGGTCCAGACCGTGGCGGTCGCCTCGCCGGCGTGCAGGTCGATCAGCACCCGCACCTCCCGGCCGGACAGATCGACCAGCTCGCGATCCTCGCCCACGCCGGCCGCCTGGCACACCTGGACGCCGTTCATGGACACGTCGAGGGTCAGCGGGTCGAAGGCGGCGGACGTCGTCCCGACCGCCGCGAGGACTCGGCCCCAGTTGGGGTCGTTGCCGAACACCGCGGCCTTGAACAGGTTGCTGCGGGTGACCGCGCGGGCGACCTCGACGGCGTCGTCCTCGGTGGCGGCGTTCACCACCTCGACGGCGATGTCGTGGCTCGCGCCCTCGGCGTCCGCGATCAACTGCCGGGCCAGGTCGGCGCAGACGTCACGCAGCGTCTCGGTGAACTCCTCGGCGTGCGGCCGGGTACCGCTGGCGCCGCTGGCCAGCAGCAGCACGGTGTCGTTGGTGGACATGCAGCCGTCGGAGTCGATGCGGTCGAAGGTGGTCCGCACCGCCTCACGCAACGCCGCATCGGCCGTCGCCGCGTCGACGTCGGCGTCGGTGGTGATCACCACGAGCATCGTGGCCAGGCCGGGGGCGAGCATGCCGGCGCCCTTGGCCATGCCGCCAACCGTCCAGGTGGTGAGGGTGGCGGAGGCGGCGCCGGACGGCTGGGACTGGACCGTCCGTTGAGCCACCTTGGCCACCGTGTCTGTGGTCTTGATCGCCTCGGCGGCAGCCGATCCGGCGGCCACGTCGGCGGCCAGCTCGGCCACGGCCGCGTCGATGCCCTTCAGCAGGGCGGGCATCGGCAGCCGGACGCCGATCAGCCCGGTCGAGCACACCGCGACATCACCGGGCGCGATCGCCAGCTGCTCGGCCAGGTACTCGGCGGCGTGGTGGGTGTCGGCGAAGCCTTCGGGGCCGGTGCAGGCGTTGGCCCCGCCGGAGTTCAGTACCACGGCATCGACGCGGCCGTCGGCGAGCACCTGGCGCGACCACACCACGGGGGCGGCCTGCACCCGGTTGGAGGTGAACACCCCGGCGGCGACGTGGGACGGCCCGGCGTTGACCACCACGGCGACGTCGCGGGCCCCGGTCGACTTCAGCCCGGCCGCCACCCCGGCGGCCCGAAAGCCCTGGGCCGCGGTGACTCCACTGGCAGGCGTGCTCATTCGTCGTCTCCTCGTCCGGGGTACACCGCGACCGGCGTGTCGATCACCTCGTACCCCGCGGCCCGCCAGACGGCGCCCGCGGTCGGCACGCTCGCGGCGTCCAGCAACACCCAGTCGGTGTCGTAGGTGGACACCGTCAGCACCGGGATCCCGGCGTCCGCCAGGGGTTTGAGCAGCGCGACCAGGATGCCGACCTGGGCGAACTCGAGCACCTGGTCGACCACGACCGCCACGAACGGCCCCTGGACGGCGCCGGGCAGGTCGTCCGGCAGCGAGGTCGTCGGGCAGATGACGCTGGTCTCGTTCTCGGTGCGGGTGATGCTGCAGAGCGGTCCACCGACGGCCCATTCGGGGTGCGGGGCGTCCGGTGGCATCCGAACCAGGGCAACCGACTGAGCATTCACCAGCAGGCGCATGAGGGAGTCCTTCCGAGGGGAAGCAGACGTCAGGGGGCCAGGCCTGCGACAGGCAGGCCGAGGGTCTCGGGCAGACCGAGCGCCAGGTTGGTGGACTGCACCGCACCGCCGGCCGTTCCCTTGGTCAAATTGTCGATCGCCGCCGTGACCACCACCCGACGCGTCCGCGGGTCGAGGGCCACCTGCAGGTGAACGGTGTTGGCTCCCAGAGTATCTGCGGTGCGCGGCCAACGGCCGGAGGGCAGCACCGTGACGAACGGCTCGTCGGCGTAGGCCTTCTGCCAGACCTCGCGCACGATCTCGGAATCGATCACGCTGTCGTGGCCGCCGGAGGCCAGCCGGGCGGTACAGGTGGCCAGGATGCCGCGTGCCATCGGCGCCAGGGTCGGGGTGAAGGAGACCTGCACCGGCGCCCCGGCCGCCAGCGCCAGGTTCTGCTCCATCTCAGGGGTGTGCCGGTGGACGCCGCCCACACCGTAGGGCGACATCGATCCCATGACCTCGCTGCCGATCAGGTTGGGCCGCAACGACTTCCCCGCCCCTGAGGTGCCACTGGCCGCCACGACGACCACGTCGGAATCGAGCAGCCCGGCGGCGAAGCCGGGCGCCAGCGCCAGGCTCACGGCGGTCGGGTAGCACCCGGGGACGGCGATGCGCCGGACGCCGCGCAACTGCTCGCGCTGCCGGCTCCCGTCGGCCAGTACCAGCTCGGGCAGGCCGTAGGCCCAGGACCCGGCGTGGTCGCCGCCGTAGAACTCCGCCCAGGCGGCCGGGTCGACCAGCCGGTGGTCGGCACCACAGTCGACCACCAGCGTGTCGGCGGGCAGCTGGGCCGCCAGCTCGGCGCTGGCGCCGTGGGGAAGGGCCAGGAAGACCACGTCGTGACCGGACAGCGTGGCCGCGGTGGTCGACTCGATCACGCGGTCGGCCAGCATCGGCAGGTGGGGTTGGTGTTCACCGAGGCGGCTGCCGGCGCTGGTCGAGGCGGTCAACGCCCCGAGCTCGACCTCCGGGTGCGAGACCAGCAACCGGAGCAGTTCACCACCCGCGTAGCCGCTGGCTCCAGCGACCGCCACTCTCACCGACATGACGTATGAGCATACAGCTCAGTGCATGTTCATGCATCGCCGGCGCGTCATCAACCGCGCAGCACCGCCCCACACCGGCGGGTGGCCTCGGCGACGGCGGCGTCCCGGACGGCTGCGGTCTCGGCGGCGGTGAGGGTGCGATCGCCCGCCCGCATCCGTAGCGAGAACGCGAGTGACCTCTTGCCCTCGCCGATCTGCGGGCCGACGTAGACGTCGAACAACCGGACGGACTCCAGCAGGTCACCCCCACCCTGGTTCAGGGCAGCGGCCACCTCCCCGGCGGGGACGGCCTCGTCGACCGTGAGCGCGACGTCCTCCTTGGCCACCGGGTAGGTCGAGATCGGCACCGCCCGCCGGATGCCCACCGAGCCGGCGATCACGGCGTCCAGGTCGAGTTCGGCAGCGCAGGTCCGCGTCGGCAGACCCAGCGCGGACAGCACCGTCGGGTGCAACTCCCCGGCGTGCCCGACGGTGACGCCGTCCAGGCTCAGCCGGGCGCAGCGTCCGGGATGCCACGGCGCGTGGACGTCGGCGCTCACCTCGAACGCGACGCCGACCGTGCGACCGACCAGCAACCCCGCCTCGACCGCGTCGGCCCAGTCGGCCGCGCGAGCCGGCCCGGTCCACCCGGCCGGCCGCCGGTTGCCGGTCAGCACCAGCGCCACGTGGCGCGGCTGGGACGGCACCGCGTCGCGCAACGCGGCCAGGTCCGACTCGGCGGGACGCACCGCGAGCGGCAGCCGCGGGGCGACGCCCAGCGTCTCACCCGGCCGGGTGACCATGCCGAGCTCGAACAGCGCCAGGTCGGTGGTCCCGCGGGAGATGTTGCGGCGCAACGCCTCCAGCAACGTCGGCAGCAGCCAGGTCCGCAGCAACGGCGCCTCGTCCGACAGCGGGTTGGCCAGCCGGACGGCGCGCCGCCGGGCATCGTCGGCGGGCAGGCCGAAGACGTCGTCCGCCTCCGGGGAGACGAACGGGTAGGTCAGCACCTCGACCAGGCCGTGCTCGGCGAGCGAACGGGCCACGCTGCGGCGCGATCGCTGCTCGTGGGTCAGACCCCGCCCGGGCGGCGCGATCGGCAGCACCGAGGGGATGGCGTCGTAGCCGCGCAGCCGGGCGACCTCCTCGACCAGGTCGACGCCCCGGCGCAGGTCGGGGCGCCAACTCGGCGCCTGCACGGTGAGCGTGGCCGGCGTGCTGTCGTCCCGGGAGACCTGGCAGCCGATGGTCTCGAGCGAGGCCACCACCTGCTCGGCGGTGTAGTCGACCCCGACGATCCGCGCCGGCAGGTCGGCCGCCATCACGATGGGCGCCACCGGAACCCGCGCGTCGGCGTCCGTGGCGGGGCCGATCGAGGACTGCTCACCACCGCCGTAGGTGATCAGCAACCGCACGGCGAGCTCGGCCGCGCGGTCGGCCAGGTCGTGGTCGACGCCGCGCTCGAACCGGCGGCTGGCCTCGGTCGACAGCTTGTGTCGGCGGGCGGTGCGCGCCACGGTGATCGGGTCGAAGTGGGCCGCCTCGATCAGCACGTCGGTGGTGGCCTCGGTGACCTCGCTGCTGGCGCCACCCATCACGCCGGCCAACGCCAGTACCCGCTCGCCGCCGGTGTCGGTGATCAGCAGGTCCTCGGCGTCCAGCGGCCGGTCGACGTCGTCCAGCGTGGTCAGCCGCTCACCCAGGCGGGCGCGGCGCACCACGATCGGGGCCACCAGACCATCGAGATCGAAGGCGTGCAGCGGCTGACCGACGGCCAGCATCACGTAGTTGGTGACGTCGACGGCCAGCGAGATCGCCCGCATGCCGGACTGTTCCAGCCGGCGCTGCATCCAGGACGGCGACGGCCCGGAGGCGTTGACGCCGCGCACGATCCGCGCCACATACCGGTCGCACCCGGCCACGCCGCGGATCGGGGCGTCGTCCGCCAACCGGACCGCGAACCCGTCGTCGTCCGGCTTCGGCACGTCGATCAGGGCTGGGTCGCTGAAGGCCGCACCGGTGGCGTGCGAGTACTCCCGCGCGACGCCCCGGATGCTGAGCGCGTACCCGCGGTCGGGGGTGACGTTGACCTCGACGGTCTCCTCTCCCAGGCCGAGCAGCGCGATGGCGTCCGAGCCGACCTCGGCGTCCTCGTGACCCCACTCGACCAGCCGGATGATGCCGTCGTGCTCGGTGCCCAGCCCCAGCTCGGCGGCCGAGCAGATCATGCCGTCGCTGACGTGGCCGTAGGTCTTGCGGGCGGTGATCGTGAAACCACCCGGGACGACGGGCAGCACCGCGCCCGGCAGGCTCACCACGACCAGGTCGCCGGCGAGGAAGTTGTGGGCGCCGCAGACGATGCCGCGCGGCGTGCTCGCGCCGGCCGGGCCGACGGTGTTGTGCGCGCCGACATCGACCTGGCACCAGCGGATGACCTTGCCGTTCTTCTGCGGCTCGTCGGTGAACTCGACCACCCGGCCGACCACCAGCGGGCCGCCGACGCCACCGCCGTGGATGCCCTCCTCCTCCAGGCCGACGCCGACCAGCGCCGCCGCGACCTCGGTGCCGCGCACGCCGTCGGGCAGCGCGACGTACTCGCCCATCCAGGGCAGGGGAACGCGCATCAGACACTCATTCCGTAGTGCAGGCTGAACCGGGCATCGCCCTCGACCATGTCGCGCATGTCGGCGATGCCGTGGCGGAACATCAGGGTGCGCTCGACGCCCATGCCGAAGGCGAACCCGGTGTAGCGATCGGGGTCGACGCCACAGGCGAGCAACACGTTCGGGTCGACCATGCCGCAGCCGCCCCACTCGATCCAGCCGGTGCCGCCGCAGGTGCGACAGTCCGGGTCGGGGCCGGTCGGCCCGTTGGGGCCGGGGCAGACGAAGCAGCCGAGATCGAACTCGGCGCTCGGCTCGGTGAACGGGAAGAACGAGGGACGCCACCGGGTCACCGCCTCGGGGCCGAACATGGCCCGGGCGAAGTGATCCAGGGTGCCGCGCAGGTTGGCCATGGTCAGCCCCTCGTCGACGGCCAGCCCCTCGACCTGGTGGAACACCGGGGTGTGCGTGGCGTCCAGCTCGTCGGTGCGGAACGTCTTGCCGGGCACGCAGACGTACACCGGGACGCCGCGGTCGAGCAGCGAGCGGGCCTGCACCGGTGAGGTGTGGGTGCGCAGCACCAGCCCGCTGGACGGCGGGTCGACGAAGAAGGTGTCCTGCATCTGACGTGCCGGGTGGTCGGGGTCGAAGTTGAGGGCGTCGAAGTTGAACCACTCGGCCTCGAGCTCGGGCCCCTCGGCGACCTCCCAGCCCATCGCCACGAACACGTCCGCGATCCGCTCGGAGATCGACTCCAGCGGGTGGCGCGCACCGCGCGGCGTCCGCTCGGCCGGCAGCGTGACGTCGACGGTCTCCTCGACGAGCACCCGGGCGTCGCGTTCGGCCTCGAGGACGACGGTGCGCTCGGCCAGCGCCTGGTTCACCCGGCCCCGAGCGGTACCGACGCGCTGGCCGGCGTCCTTGCGGGCGGCCGGCGGCAGGGCACCGATCTCACGGTTGGCCAGGGCCAGCGGACTGCGGTCACCCGCGACGGCCAGACGGACCCGCTTGAGGTCGTCCAGATCGGTCGCGCCGGCGATGGCGGCCAGCGCGAAGGTGACCTGCCGCTCCAACTCGTCGGGGCTCAACGCCGCGACCTCCACCGGATCGAAACTCTTGTTCGGTGCAGACATGTCCATCCACGTTCGGGCTCGGTGACGGGATCCGCGAGAGGACCCTGGTCGAGTCTGTCAGATTCGCACCGGCACCCGCGCACAGGTATTCCGGGTCGGTGTCCCGGCCCGCTTCTCGGTCAGACCACGGAGCGGTCGGTGCTGCCCGGCCAGTCGAACAGCGCCCAGCCATCGGCGTCGGCCCGCAACTCAGCCGGCACACAATTGGGCAGGTAGCGCGCCCGGGCCAGGTCGTTCGGCACGTTGTCGGCCAGCCGGGGCAGCGCCAGGGACATGACTCCCCCATGGCTGATCACGAGCACCGTCTCGCCACGATGGGCATCGGCGATCGTGCCGAGCGCCTCCTCCACCCGGTCGATCACGCCCAGGCCGTTCTCGCCACCCGGGATCCCCACCTCCAGGTCGCCGTCCAGCCAGGCCTCGAACACCTGCTGCGGGCGCGGATCGGTGTACGGCACCCCGGCCAGGTCACCCACCGAGAACTCCTGCAACCCCGCCACCACGTTCAGCCGGACGCCGAGCGCCCGCGCCAGGATGTCGCCGGTGGCCTCGGCTCGGGTCATGGTGCTGGCGTACACCGCGGCGACCCGGCGGGTGCGCACCGCCTCGGCCAGGGCCTGCGCCTGCGAGCGGCCGGTCGCGGTGAGCCGACCGCCGTCATCGGTGAGCACCCCGTGCACCGGGTACTCGGCGTCCCCGTGGCGGGCGACCAGCAGGGTGGCTGGGCACTGCAGATCGCTCATGGTTCGAATCTACGCCGCGGCCGGCGGTAGCCAGGAGGCGAAATCGGTGTGCACCGGTCGAGACCGGCGGCTTACCGTCGACTCGTGCCCACGTCGCCGAGGTTCGAGCTGACCGTCCCCGATGTCCGCCGGCATGCCAGCTGGCTGGAGGCCGCCGCGGAGTTCGCGGCGACCGGCGAGTTCGCGCACGGCTCGGGCCTGACCCCGGACGGCGAGCAGCCCCGTCCCGGCCGGCCGGCCTGGCGTCCGGGTGAACTCACCGATCCGGCGCGGTTCGCGGCGTTCGTGGCCGATCTGCACAGCCTGACCGACCCGGACGTCGTCCGCCCGATCGGGATGGTGCCCGACACCAAATTGTGGATCACCGATGGTGAGCGCTACCTCGGGGCGGTGTCGATCCGGCACGAGCTGAACGACTTCCTGCTGCAGACCGGTGGCCACATCGGCTACAGCGTGCGCCCGTCGAGCCGCCGCCAGGGTCTGGCCACGGCGGCACTGCGTCGGGCGCTCGTGCTGGCCGGCGCCGCCCCGATCGGTCTGACCCGGGCGCTGGTCACCTGTGAGGAGGGCAATGCCGCCTCGGCAGGCGTGATCGAGCGCTGCGGCGGCGTGCTGGAGGACGTGCGTGGCATCATGCGCCGCTACTGGATCGCCGTGACGCCGGATGAGAAGGCTCCAACACTCGGCGCCGAGGCCAGCTCGCCCGCCTAGAGTGACGAGGCGGGTCGGCCGAGGTGCCGGCCGGCACGGACGACGGGGGGCGGCGCGTGCAGGACTCCGCGACGTTCCGGACGCCACGCGTGGAGCCTCGCGCCGAGCCACCCGCCCCGTGGTGGCCGGTGCTGCTGATCGCGGCGGCCGGCGGCGCGCTCCGGCTGGCCGGGCTGGGGCGCGAGAGCCTGTGGGTGGACGAGGGTTACACCGCCTCGCTGGTCCGGCTCGGGCCGGCGGCCTACATCGACAACGTGCTGCACACGATCCGCAACATCCTGCCGCCGCTGTACTTCGCCCTGATGCACTACTGGACGGCGCTCGCCGGGACCTCGGAGGTCGCGCTGCGGCTGCCGTCGGCCCTGGCGGGCACCGCAGCCATCGTGCTGATCCACCGCGTCGCGCTGGCCGGCGTCGGGCGGCGGGCCGCGCTGATCGCGGCGGTACTGCTGGCGTTCTCGCCGTTCCACCTGTGGTTCTCGCAGGAGGCCCGGCCCTATGAGCTGCTGGCGTTGCTGTACCTGGCGTCGCTGCACCTGCTGGTGACGGTGCTGGCCGGGCCGGGCGCGATGCACCCGACGACGAGCCCGGTGACGAGCCCGGTGATCGGCCTGGGCGTGATCGACGCGCTGATGCTCTACACCCACCACCACGCCACGATGCTGATCGCCGCCCAGGTGGTCTACGTCGCCGTCCGGGGGGTCTCGGGCACGCTCGATCGGGCGGCGATCCGGCGGTGGCTGACGGCGAGCGCGGTGGGCGCCGTGGTGTCGATCCCGTGGTTGCTGCTGTTCCTGAACCAACTCGGCAAGGTGAACGAGTTCCCGTGGCTGTCCCGGCCCACGGCGGCCACGCTCTACGGCACCGTGGTGACCTTCGCCGGCTCCGGGCCGGCCCTGGCCTGTTTCGTGGTCCTGCTGCTGGCCGGTGGCCTGTCGCGCCACCTCGGGCCGAGGCCGGACGCGGGGCCGTACCTGCTGCTGTGGGTCGCATTCCTGGTGCCGCTGCTCGGCACGTTCACCTATGCGGTGTTCTTCGCCCCGGTGTTCGGGGCCAAGTACGTGATCGCGACCTCGCTGCCGCTGCTGGTGCTGGTGGCGGACGGCGCGTCCCGGCTGGGCGACCTGCTCGCCCGGAGGGCGCGCCGCGGCGTCCCGGGCCGTCCGGTGTCGGCGATCGCGGCCGGGGCGGCGGCGCTGATCACGCTGGCGGCCATGGCCCCGACGGTGTACGCCCACGTGAGCCGGATCGAGAAGGAACAGTGGCGCGAGGTGACGGCGTGGGTCGAGGCCGACTCGGCTCCCGGTGACCTGGTGCTGTTCAACGCCGGGTACACCCTCGCCAGCGGGTTCGAGACCTACGCCCACCGCACCGACCTGGACACGCGCCCGTTCCCGCTGGACAGCGCCGATTTCGCCACCGTCCCCGATGGCGCTCAGCTCGGCACGCTGGCGACCCTGACCGCCGGCCGGCAGCACGCCTGGGTGGTCTACTCCCAGACCCACGACGCGCATCTGACGATCGCCGAGGCGTTGAGCGCATTGTCCGCCGACGCGGTCTGTCACGACTACGTGGGTGTCTCGGCCTGCCGGTACACGCTGCGGTAGGCGGTTCGCCGAGGACCGACCGGCGGCCGGCTCACCGAACCCGCGGCGCGTAGCACTGATCGGCCGGGCCGGCCGGCGACGGCAGCACCGGGGTCAGCGTGGGGAAGCGGGCCAGCCCGGCACGCTGGGTCAGGTAGCGCCCCAGGCCCACCAGGGTGGCCGCGGTGTAGCGAATCCCCTTGCGCCAGCCGATCTGCGACGACTCGGGGGTGTACACGGTGGGCACGGGCACATCGCCCATGCGCAGCCCCTGGTAGGCGGCGGCGATGAGCAGCTGGGAGTCGAACCCGAAGTCGTCGGTGAAGGTCTCGAACGGCAGCGAACGCAGCGACCTGGCCGAGTAGGCCCGCATGCCGCTGTGGAAGTCGCCCAGGTTCTGCCCGAGCACCAGGTTCTCCAGCCCCGTCAGCAGCCGGTTGACCAGGTACTTGCTCACCGGCATGCCGCCAGCGAGGGTCTCGTGGCGCGAGCGCACCCGGTTGCCGAGCACGATGTCGCAGATGCCCAGCTCGATGGGACGCACCAACGCCTCGATCATGCGGGGTTCGTACTGCCCGTCCGGGTGCAGCATCACCACGATGTCCGCGCCACGGTCCAGCGCCGCCGCGTAGCCGGTCTTCTGGCTACCGCCGTAGCCCCGATTGTGGTCGTGGCGCAGCGTGGTCAGGCCCAGCTGGGCGCCGAGCAGGCAGGTGTCGTCGGCGCTGGCGTCGTCCACCAGCAGCAGCGTTCCCTCGTAGACCGGCGGTACCGCCACCACCGTGTCGGCCAACGTGCGCTCGGCGTTGTAGGCGGGCAGCACCACCAGGACGCCGGAGCCGCGGCTCGGCGTGGCCATCGTGCCCTCCTCACGCCCCGAGCTCGTCCCGGGGCCAGGAGACCACTGTGACCGGCCCGGCCTCGCCCAGGCCTTAGCAGGGGATTAGAGCTTCGTCATCCTCGGCGGCGGTGGATGCGAGCGGCGGCGTACAGGCAGACCGTGGCGGCGGTCGCGAGGTTGAGGCTCTCGGCCCTGCCGTGCACCGGAACCCGCACCACGGCGTCCGCCAACGCGCGGTCGGCCTCGGGCAGCCCCCAGGCCTCGTTGCCGAACAGCCACGCCACGCGCCCGGCCAGCAGCCCGGTCGGGCCGTCGTCCTGCAGATCGTCCAGGTCGAGCGCGCCGGCGCCATCGGCGGCCAGGACGACCATGCCGGCCGCCCGCAGTGCCCCGACCGCCTCGGCGAGCGGCACCCCGATCACCACCGGCAGGTGGAACAGGCTGCCCGCGGTGGAGCGGACGCACTTCGGATTGTGCACGTCGACGCTCGAGTCGGTGAGGATCACGGCGTCCGCGCCGGCGGCGTCCGCGGCACGGATCACGGTGCCGGCATTACCCGGGTCGCGCACCTGCGCCAGGACGGCGACCAGCCGGGGCTGGCGATCGAGCACCGCGGTCAGTGGCGCATCGACCAGGGAACACACCGCGATCATGCCCTGCGGGGTCACGGTGTCGGTCATCGCGGCGAGCACCTCGGGCGCGATCCGGACGGCGCGCAACCCGGCGTCGTCCAGCCCCCCGGCGATATCGGGGTGCCGGTCGAGGGCCTCGGCGGTGGCGTAGACCGCCCGGACGACGGGCGCGGCTCCGGGCGCCCGGTCACGGTGGGCGTGGACCGCCTCGCGCACCGCTTGCGGTCCCTCGGCGACGAAGGCGCCCTCCCGCAGACGCGCCGAGCGCCCGGCCAGCCGGCGCACCGCCTTCACCCGGTCGGACCGGGGGCTGGTCGGTGCGCCGCTGTCCGGGCGCTCGGGGTACTGCGATGCCGTGCGGTCAGCAGAGGCCGACACGTCAGGCGGCGCTCGCCGAGGTGTCGGCGGGCAGCGCCTTCTTGGCCACGTCCACCAGGGTGGTGAAGGCTGCCGCGTCGTTCACGGCGAGCTCGGCCAGCATGCGCCGGTCGACCTCGACCCCGGCGGCCTTCAGGCCCTGGATGAACCGGTTGTACGTCATGCCGTTGGCGCGGGCCGCAGCGTTGATCCGCTGGATCCACAGCCGGCGGAAGTCACCCTTGCGGGCGCGACGGTCGCGGTAGGCGTACCCGAGCGAGTGGGTGACCTGTTCCTTGGCCTTGCGGTAGAGCCGCGACCGCTGGCCGCGGTAGCCGCTGGCCCGCTCGAGAACTTCCCGGCGCTTCTTCTGGGCGTTGACCGCCCGCTTCACGCGTGCCACGTGAGTCCTCCTTCGTCAGCGACCGAGCAGTCGCTTGATCGCCTTGTTGTCGTTCGCGGAGACCTCGACGTCGGCCGCGAGGCGGCGGGTCCGGATGGAGGACTTGCCCTCCAGCAGGTGACGCCGGTTGGCCTGCTCACGCATGAGCTTGCCGGAGCCGGTCGCCCGGAACCGCTTCTTCGCACCGCTGTGCGTCTTCATCTTCGGCATGGCTGCCGTCTCTCCTCGTGCGTCGTTGCCCGGCCGGGGGGACCGGTGGGGTGGGGCTGGTACCGGGCTAGCCGGCGTTCGCCTCGTCGGTGGGCTGGGCCGGGGATGCCTGGGCATCCGCGACCTCGTCACGCCGACGGCGCGGTTCGGCTCGCTCGGCCCGGGCTTCCGCCTTGGCCTCGGCCTTCTTCTTGTGCGGTCCGATGACCATGATCATGTTTCGGCCGTCGCGCATCGGCATCGACTCGACGTAGCCGTACTCGGCCACGTCGGCGGCCATGCGCTGCAGCAGCCGCTCGCCCATCTCGGGGCGGGACTGCTCACGACCACGGAACATGATCATGACCTTGACCTTGTCGCCGGCCTTGAGGAACCGCTCGACATGGCCCTTCTTGGTGCCGTAGTCGTGCGGGTCGATCTTCAGCCGGAGACGAATCTCCTTGAGCACCGTGTGCGTCTGGTTGCGGCGCGCCTCACGGGCCTTCATGTCGGCTTCGTACTTGAACTTGCCGAAGTCCATGAGCTTGCAGACCGGGGGGCGGGCCTGCGGGGCGACCTCGACCAGGTCGAGATCGGACTCCGCGGCCAGGGTCAGCGCCTGCTCGATACGCACGATGCCGACCTGCTCCCCGTTGGGGCCGACCAGCCGCACCTCGGGGACGCGGATGCGGTCGTTGATCCGGGGCTCGCTGATGTGCTGCTCCTTCGCTGCCGTCTCTACAACCACCGGCAACGAGAAAGGCTCCCCATCGCGGGCGCATCGGGGAGCCTCGAACGTCCTGGTTCGGACGACGCCACGAGGACGTCGCCGGCCCCGCCGCGAACGGTGGAGCAAGGACCAGACCCGGCATCCGTGAGGATGATCGGGTGGGAGGGGTCTCCGCTTTGCGCACCGGGCCACGAGCACCCGGTCGGTCGATCGCCAAGACTACCAGCCGCAGCCCGGATGTCCCGAATGCGGACTCGACAGACCCGTCCTGGCCCCATGATCACGATGACGGGGCGATGTCACCCCATGGAACGGGTCCGAACCGCCCCCTGACGGTGATCACGGGGCGGGGATTCTCAGCGACCGTCGGCGGTCAGGCCCGCCCGGCGCAAGGCGTCGGCCATCGCGGTGTTGACCGGGGCCGGCGCGGGACGCTCGCGGCGCGGCCCGGCACCCCGGTCTCCGCCCCGCTGACCGCCGTTCCCGGCGCCCCCTCCGCCGCCGCCCGGGCGTGGGCCACGGCGATCGCCACCCTGGGCAGGTTTCGCCCGGTCGGTCGACTTGGTGCGGTCGGCTGGTTTGGTTCGGTCGGCTGGGTTGGTCCGGTCGGTTGGTTTGGTTCGGTCGCCAGGCTTGCTTCGATCGGCGGGCTTGCCCCGATCGGGCCGGTCGGGGCGCTGACCCCGCGGAGAGCGGGTGGCGCCCAGCTCGTCGTCCAGGCGCAGGGTGAGCGAGATCCGCGAGCGCGGCACGTCGACGTCCATCACCTTGACCCGCACCACGTCGCCCGGCTTGACCACCTCGCGCGGGTCGGACACGAAGTCGCGGGACATCGCCGAGACGTGCACCAGGCCGTCCTGGTGGACGCCGACGTCCACGAACGCCCCGAAGGCGGCGACGTTGGTGACCACTCCTTCGAGCACCATGCCCGGGGTCAGGTCGGCGACCTTCTCGACGCCCTCGGCGAAGGTGGCGGTCCGGAACGCCGGTCGGGGGTCACGGCCGGGCTTGTCCAGTTCGGTGAGGATGTCGGTGATCGTGGGCAGACCGAACTGCTCGTCGGCGAACTCGACCGCCCTGACCCGACGCAACAGCGCACCGTTGCCGATCAGCGCCTTCACGTCTCCCCCGGCCACCGACGCCGCGATCTTGCGCACCACCGGGTAGGCCTCGGGGTGCACCGACGAGGCGTCGAGCACCTCCTCGCCGTCGCGGATCCGCAGGAAGCCGGCGCACTGCTCGAATGCCTTCGGGCCGAGCCGGGGCACCGCCCGAAGCGCCTCGCGGGAGCGGAACGGCCCGTTGCCGTCCCGATGCTCGACGATCGCCGCGGCCAGCGACTCGCTGATCCCGGAGACCCGGCGCAACAACGGCACCGAGGCGGTGTTCACCTCGACGCCGACGGCGTTCACGGCGTCCTCGACCACCGCGTCCAGCGACCGCGACAACCGGCCCTCGGTGATGTCGTGCTGGTACTGGCCGACCCCGATCGACTTTGGGTCGATCTTGACCAGCTCGGCCAGCGGGTCCTGCAACCGGCGGGCGATCGAGACCGCTCCGCGCAGCGAGACGTCCAGGTCGGGCAGCTCGGCCGAGGCGTAGGCCGAGGCCGAGTAGACCGAGGCGCCGGCCTCGCTGACCATCACCTTGGTGAGCTTCAGCTGCGGGTTGGCGGCGATCAGCTCGGCGGCCAGCTTGTCGGTCTCGCGCGATCCGGTGCCGTTGCCGATGGCGATCAGTTCGACGTCGAACCGGGCGGCGAGCGCGGTCAGCTCGGCCAGCGCGGCGTCCCAGCGGCGGTGCGGCACGTGCGGATAGATGGTGTGGGTGGCCACCACCTTGCCGGTGGCGTCGACCACGGCGACCTTGACCCCGGTGCGCAGGCCGGGGTCGAGGCCCATGGTGGCCCGGCCTCCTGCGGGAGCGGCCAGCAGCAGGTCGTGCAGATTGGCCGCGAACACCCGGATCGCCTCGTCCTCGGCGGCCTGACGCAGCCGGGAACGCAGGTCGACGTCCAGGTGGACGCTGATCCGGGTGCGCCAGGTCCAGCGCACGGTGTCGGCCAGCCAGCGGTACCCCGGCCCCTCGCCCGCGGGGACGTCGAAGGCGGCAGCGATCCGGCTCTCGAACCGGGAGCTGTCCTTGCGGCCGGTGATCGGATCGGCCTCGGCGTCCGGGTCGTGGTCGATCTCGAGGCCGAGCACGTCCTCCTTCTCGCCCCGGAACATGGCCAGGATGCGATGCGAGGGAAGGGTTCTCAGCGGCTCGGAGGCCTCGAAGTAGTCGGCGAACTTGGCGCCGGCCTCCTGCTGGCCCTCGCGTACCCGCGAGGCCAGATGGCCGCGCTGCCAGACGTCCTCCCGCAGCGCCCCGACCAGGTCGGCGTCCTCGGAGAAGGTTTCGATCAGGATCGCCCGGGCGCCGTCCAGGGCGGCGGCGGCATCGGCGACACCCCGCTCGGCGTCCACGTAGCCGGCGGCCACCTGCGCCGGGTCACCGGACGGGTCGCCGAGCAGGGTCTGGGCCAGCGGCTCGAGCCCCGCCTCACGGGCGATCTGGGCCTTGGTGCGCCGCTTCGGCTTGTAGGGCAGGTAGACGTCCTCGAGGCGGGCCTTGGTGTCGGCGCCGAGGATCTGCGCGGCCAGCTCGGCGGTCAGCTTGCCCTGCTCGCGTACCGACTCGTAGACCGCGGCCCGGCGCTCCTCGAGCTCGCGCAGGTAACCGAGGCGCTCGTCCAGGGTGCGCAGCTGCGCGTCGTCCAGGCCCTCGGTCACCTCCTTGCGGTACCGCGCGATGAACGGCACGGTCGCGCCGTCGGCGAGCAGGGCGACGGTGGCGACCACCTGCGCCGGGCGCACCCCCAGGTCGTCGGCGATCCGTTGGGCGATGGACGCCGTCACCGCGGCGGGCGAGGGCAACGGCGCAATGGTGTCGGACGGTGCAGAGATCTCGGACGACGCAGAGATCTCGGACGGTGCAGCGGTGTCGGACGGTGCAGCGGTGTCGGACGGCGAGAGGGTGTCGGACTGCGGGGTGCTCACGAACGATGCCTCCGTGACGGGACGACGGGCAGCATCGATCCTAGGAGGCATGACCGCTGACGCCGACCACCGCGCCCCCAGTGACCGGGTCGAACCGGGCACCACCGAACCGGGCGCCGCTGAACCGATCGCGCTGTGGGCCGGGGACAGCTTCACCGACGGCGAGGGCGCCCGGGGCTGGCTGCACGGTCGGGCCGAGGGCCGGGAGCGGACCTATCCGGCGCTGGTGAGCGCGGCACTCGGGTGGCGGTACGTGGTCGATGCCCAGTGCGGCACCGGGTTCGTCAATCCCGGCTGGCTGGCCTCGCCCGACTACGCGCCCTTGATCGCTCGGTTGCCGGACGTCGTCGCGCGTCACCCGCGGGTCGACGTCGTCGTCGTGGATGCCGGACGCAACGACGCGGAGGCGGGAGTGGCAGCTGTCCGGGACGCCGCCGCGCACTATCTGGACGCCGTCCGCCTCGCCTGGCCCGCGGCGAAGGTGATCGTGCTCGCGCCGACGTTGCTGGAGGCCGGCCAACCGGCCGAGTACCAGCGGATCACCGGTGTGCTGCGAGAGCTGGCAGGGGTGCTCGACCCGTCGGCCGATGCCGCCTTCGTGCAGGCGTGCGGAGCCCCCGATCGCTGGAAGCTGGTGTGCGAGGACGGGTTTCACCCCAGCGTGGCCGGCCAGGCGCTGTATGCCGAGGTGCTGACCCGCCTGCTCGGCGCGCGGCGCTAGCCCGCGGCCACCGGACGCAGCTCGAGCGACTCGGCACGCTCGGCGAGCACGGCGAGGTCGGCCAGCAGCTCGCTCACCTCGGCCAGCACCGCCTGCAGCGCGACGGCGTCCAGGCCCGGGGTCAGCCCGAGCACCACGGCGAGTTCGCTGCGCCGACCGGGTTCGAGCCGGACGTCGCGCACCGCGGTGACCGGGGACAGCGCCGACCGGACGGCGTTCGCCAGCTCGGCGTCGTCCGCGGGTGGGGTCCAGGCCCGGCCCTGCGCGATCGCCCACAACGGTGGGCGCCGGACGACGAACGCGTGCGGTGAGCCGGCGTCGATCACCATGACGGCGCAGCCCTCGTCGACCGCCGACAGCGCGGCGCGGGCCGCCTCGACCGGCACCGGACGCGCGGCGGCGTCCCAGGTCGCCAGGGCCGCCACGCTGGTGAAGGCCGGCAGCCCGCGGACGCCACCGGGGCCGGCGAGCAGCGGGATCGAGGCCTCGGCGCCGGCATCGCCGCGGATGTGGTCGGGCATCGGGTGGCCCTCACCGACCTGGGCCACGATCGGCACCAGCAACCGCGCCGGAGCCAGGGCCGCCATCACGTCCTGCTCGCTCACGGGGGTGCCCGGGCCGTCCGAGCCGGCGGCGTGACCGATCAGCGCGGCGAGCAGGGCCGGGTCGGCCTCGCCCGGATCACCCGCGAACGGCTGCGGGTTGAGGTCGCGGCCCGACCACGGGACGCCGAGCGAGTCGGTCGGCCCCTCACCGTGCCGGCCGGGGCGTGGGCCGATGTGCAGCCCGGGTGCGTGGCCGTGCCCGGTTGCGTGGCCGTGACCTGGTGTCGGCCCGGGTGTCGGCCCGGGTGTCGGCGCTGGTGTCGGCTGGTGGCCGGTCACGGCCGGCCGGCCACGTCCAGGGCTTCTTCGAGGGTGAACGCCTGGGCGTACAGGGCCTTGCCGACGATCGCCCCCTCGACGCCCTCACCGACCAGGGCGCGCAGGGCGACCAGATCGTCCAGGCTCGAGATGCCGCCGCTGGCGACCACCGGGCGGTCGGTGCGGGCGCAGACCTCGCGCAGCAGCTCGACGTTGGGGCCGCGCAACGTGCCGTCCTTGGTCACGTCGGTGACCACATAGCGGGCGCAACCGTCGGCGTCCAGGCGGGCCAGCGTCTGCCAGAGGTCGCCGCCTTCCCGGGTCCAGCCGCGGGCGGCGAGCGTGGTGCCCCGGACGTCGAGCCCCACGGCGACGCGATCGCCGTGGTTCGCGATGGCCTTACGGGTCCAGTCCGGGTCCTCGAGGGCGGCGGTGCCCAGGTTGACCCGGGCGCAACCGGTGGCCATCGCGGCCTGCAGCGAGGCGTCGTCCCGGATGCCGCCGCTCATCTCGACCTTGACGTCGAGGGCCTTGACCACCGCGGCGAGCAGGTCGCGGTTCGAGCCGCGGCCGAATGCGGCGTCCAGGTCGACCAGGTGGATCCACTCCGCGCCGGCCTCCTGCCAGGCCAGGGCGGCCGAGAGCGGATCGCCGTAGGAGGTCTCGCTGCCCGCCTCCCCCTGAACCAGCCGCACCGCCTGCCCTCCGGCGACGTCCACGGCGGGCAGCAGTTCGAGTCGGGCGGTCACGGCTGGGGCTCCTCGGGGGCGGGCTCGGTACGGGGCGGTTCGCTCTGATCGGTCTGCATCTCGTCGTAGATGGCGCCGCGGCGGCTCCACAGGAAGTAGATCACCAGCAGGGCGAGCAACCCGCCGACCAGGACGCCGCGCCACATCCAGCTCAGCCGCACCCACCCGGCGACCAGCGCGAGCGCGATGGCACTGCCCAGCGTGGTGGCCAGCTTCGGCGAGCGGCGCCGCGTGCCGGTGGTCCGGCGGCGGGTGGTTCGGCGCGCGGTCGTCGAGCGCCCGGAGGTGGAACGGCGCGTGCTACTGGTGCGTCGGCGAGTGACCACGGCGAAACGCTATCCGAGGCCAGTGCCACCCGGGCGATCGGGTCCGGATTTCACACCGGTTCTCACGCCCACCCACGATGCGGCGTCCGGCGAGAGGGTGGGGCCGGGTGGGGTTGTCTCGCGCGGCTGGCTGGGTCTGGCGGGAGCGCGAGCCTGCGAGCGCGGGTGGATCGCCGCGCGAGACAACCCCACCCGGCCCCACCGACCCACAAAGAACGGGTCAGCGCAACGCCCCCACCCAGTTCCGCAACAACTGCGCCCCCGCGTCCCCCGACTTCTCGGGGTGGAACTGCGTGGCCGACAACGGCCCGTTCTCGACCGCCGCCACGAACGGCACCCCGTGCTCGGCCCAGGTCACCGCCGGCGGCGTGAAGTGCACCGTGTCGCCCGCCTCGAACTCCCAACGTTGCACCCCGTAGGAGTGCACGAAGTAGAACCGCTGGTCCTCGACCCCGGCGAACAACAGGGTGTCCTCGGGTGGGGTCACCGTGTTCCATCCCATGTGCGGAACCACTTGCGCCGGAAGGCGTTCCACCACACCCGGCCACTCCCCCAGGCCGGCGACGTCACCGTGAGCGGTCGACGGCTCGGTCGAGCGCTCGAACATCACCTGCAACCCGACGCAGATCCCGAGCACCGGGCGGCCCCCGGCGAGACGCCGGTCGACGATCTGGTCACCCCGCACCGCGCGCAACCCGGCGGCCACCGCCGCGAACGCCCCCACCCCGGGCACCACCAGCCCGTCGCAGTTCTCGGCGGCCTTCCGGTCGGCGGTCAGTTCCACCTGCGCGCCGACCCGTTCCAAGGCGCGCACCGCCGAGCGCACGTTGCCCGAGCCGTAGTCCAGGACGACGACCCGGCGACCGGTCACAACGTGCCCTTGGTGCTCGGCACACCGCTCACCCGCGGGTCTCGCTCCACCGCCGTCCGCAGCGCCCGGGCCACCGCCTTGAACTGGGCCTCGACGATGTGGTGTGGATCGCGCCCGGCCAACACCCGCACGTGCAGGGCGATCCCGGCGCTGGAGGCCAGGGTCTCGAACACGTGCCGGGTCAGCGACCCGACGTACGACCCGCCGATGATGACGTACTGCTGGCCCTCGGGTTCGCCGGTGTGCACGCAATACGGCCGCCCCGAGACGTCGACCACGGCCTGCACCAGGGCCTCGTCCAACGGCACCATGGCGTCGGCGAACCGTCGGATGCCCGCCTTGTCACCGAGCGCCTGCCGCAGCGCCTGGCCGAGCACGATCGCGACGTCCTCGACGGTGTGGTGCGCGTCGACCTCGACGTCGCCGGTCGCCGTCACCGTCAGGTCGATCAGCGAGTGTTTGGCCAGCGAGGTCAGCATGTGGTCGTAGAAGCCCACCCCGGTGCTCACCTGCGCCCGGCCGCTGCCGTCCAGGTCGAGCTCGACACTGACCTTCGACTCGCTCGTCGCCCGGTCGATCCGGGCAGTCCGTGCGCTCACGTCAACTCCTCGTCTGGGCGCTTCGTCTGGGTGCTGCCGGCCTCCCCGGCCTGGAGCTCGCCCAGAGCGGTCAGGAACGCGGTGGTCTCGGGTTCGGTGCCCGCGGTCACTCGCAGATGATGCGCGATCCCCATGTCGCGGATCAGGACGCCACGCTCCACCAACCCCTGCCAGGTGACCTTCTCGTCGTCCAGGCCACCGAACAGCACGAAATTGGCATCACTGGGCACCGGCCGCAGGCCGAGAGCGGGCAGTTCCTCGACGATCCGGTCGCGCTGGGCCTTGATCGCCTCGACGGTCGACAACAGCTGATCCGCATGGCCCAACGCCGCCCGGGCAGCAGCCTGGGTGAGCGCGGACAGGTGGTAGGGCAGCCGCACCAGCCGCAACGCGTCGCACACCGCCGGCTGCGCCGCCAGGTAGCCCAGTCGAGCCCCGGCCAGCGCGAACGCCTTGCTCATGGTGCGGCTCACGATCAGCCGTCCCCCGGCGGGGTGCTCGTCGAGCAGGCTCAGCGCGCTCGGGGTGCCGGTGCGGGCGAACTCCGCGTAGGCCTCGTCGACCACGACGAGTCCGTGACCCGAGGCGCGCACCTCGTCGAGCACCGCGGCCACCACGTCCAGGTCGAGCGCCGTCCCGGTCGGGTTGTTCGGTGAGACCAGGAACACCAGGTCCGGCCGCAGCTCGCGCAGCTGCGCGATCGCCTGGTCGGGGCTCAGGTCGAAGTCGCGGACGCCGTCCGGCCGGTCGCTGCCGCGGACGCCGTCGACCCAGGCGGTCGCGGTGACCGAGGCGATGATCGGGTGCATCGAGTAGGCGGGGGTGAAGCCGAGCGCGGTGCGCCCCGGGCCGCCGAAGGCCTGAAAGATGTGCTGCAGCACCTCGTTGCTGCCGTTGCCCGCCCAGATCTGCTCGGCGGCCACCGCACGGCCCGCCACCGAACTCAGGTAGGCGGCCAGCGCCTCACGCAGCGCGGTGAACTCCCGGTCCGGGTACCGGTTGAGCGTGCCCGCCACCTCGGCGACCTCGGCGACGATCGAGGCCACCACGTCCGGCGGCACCGGGTAGCTGTTCTCGTTGGTGTTCAACCGCACCGCCACGTCCCACTGCGGCGCGCCGTACGGGGTCTTGCCCCGCAGATCGTCGCGCAGCGGCACGTCGTCCAGAGTCGGCACGGTCACGACAACCGCGCCCGAACGGCGTCACCGTGCGCGGGCAGGTCCTCGGCGGCGGACAGCGCCAGCACGTGCGGGGCGACCTCGGCCAGCGCGGCCGCGTCGTAGTCGATCACCTGGACCCCGCGCAGGAAGGCGTACACGCTCAGCCCGCTGGAGTGCACCGCGCTGCCCGCGGTGGGCAGGACGTGATTCGACCCGGCGCAGTAGTCCCCCAGGCTCACCGGGGCGTGGGCCCCCACGAAGATCGCGCCGGCGTTGTGCACCCGGGCGGCCACCGCGGCGGCGTCCCGGGTCTGGATCTCGAGGTGCTCGGCGGCGTAGGCGTCGACCACGGCCAGGCCCGAGGCGAGATCGTCGACCAGGACGATGGCCGACTGCTCGCCGGACAGCGCCGAACTCACCCGCTCGACGTGCTTGGTCGCCGCCACCTGCCGGTCCAGTTCGGCCTCGACGGCCTCGGCGAGCGCCGTCGAATCCGTCACCAGCACCGACGCGGCCAGGGTGTCGTGCTCGGCCTGGCTGATCAGGTCGGACGCGACGTGCGCGGCGTCCGCGGTCTCGTCGGCCAGGATCAGGATCTCGGTCGGACCGGCCTCGGCGTCGATGCCGACCAGTCCCCGCAGCAGGCGCTTGGCCGCCACCACGTAGATGTTGCCCGGCCCGGTGATCACGTCGACCGGCTCGCACGCCCAGGCGCCCTCGGCATCCCGCACGCCGTGGGCGAACATCGCCACCGCCTGGGCGCCCCCGGCGCAGTAGACCTCGCCCACGCCGAGCAGCGCGCAGGCCGCCAGGATCGTCGGGTGCGGCAGCCCGGCGAACCCGGGCGGGTTGTCGCGTTGGGCGGGACTGGTGACCGCCACCTGCTCGACCCCGGCCTCCTGCGCCGGGACGACGTTCATCACCACGCTGCTCGGGTAGACCGCCAGGCCGCCGGGCACGTACAACCCCACCCGGCCGACCGGGATCCACCGGTGCGTGACCGACCCCCCGGCCACCACCTGCGTGCTGTGACCCGACGGCAGCTGCGCCCGGTGCACCCGGCGCGCCCGGTCGATGGCCTCGCGCAGGCCGGCGACCACCGCGTCGTCCATCGAGTCCAGCGCCCGCTGCAGCGCCTCGTCCGGCACCCGCACCCGCGCCGGGCGCACCCCGTCGAACCGCTCGGTGTGGTCGAGGACGGCCACCTCACCCCGATCACGCACGTCGTCACAGATCGGACGAACGGCCTCCAGGGCGTGCTCGACATCGAAGGCAGCCCGCGGGACGACGCCCCGCAGCTCCCGGGTTCGCAGGGCACGGCCACGCAGATCGAGTCGGCGAATCACCCGCAAAGTCTACGAGGCCCGCTCGCCCGGCATCGGCACCGGCATCGGCACGGCCCGGGGGCAGCGTTCACCGGCCCTGGCCGCATAGCCTTGGCCTCGTGCCGGTTCGCCTCCCGTTGTTCCCGCTCGGCTCCGTCCTGGTGCCGGGTCTGGTGCTGCCGCTGCACATCTTCGAGGAGCGCTACCGGGTGCTGGTCAACGCCCTGCTCGCGTTGCCGGACGGCGCCTTCCGCCAGTTCGGCGTGATCACCATCCGCTCGGGGGTCGAGGCGGGCCAGCCGCGACCGGAGCTCTACGACGTCGGCTGCTCGGCCGAGCTGCGCGAGGTGACGCCCTACTCGGACGGCCGGTTCGACATCATCTCGGTGGGTGAATCCCGGTTTCGGCTGCTCGGCATCGACGACCAGGCGGACACGCCGTATCTGACCGGCCTGGTCGAGTTCCTGCCCGAGCCGGACGGCGAGGACGACGTCGAGCCGCTGCGCCTGCGGGTGGTCGACCGGTTCGCGGAGTATCGGCGCAAACTGCAGGTGGAGGTCACCGAGCTGCCGGACGACCCGCGGGTGGTCAGTTACCTGGTGGCGGCGGCCATGGTGCTGGACCTTCCCGAACGGCAGTACTTGCTGGAACAGCCCACCACCGCCCATCGGTTGCGGGCCGAGGCCGAGCTGTTGGGCCGCGAGGGCCGGTTGGTCGAGGCCTTCCGCGCGCTGCCCGCGGTCGACCTGCTCGGCGAACAGCCGGGGCAGAACTGATGGCGCGTCGCACCCGGGGCGGGGGCCCGGCGACCCCGGCGCTCGCCGTCCTGGCCGCTGCCGGGGTGGCCCACACGGTGCGGGCCTACGACCACGACACCACGGCTCACTCTCGCGGCCTCGCCTACGGGCTGGAGGCTGCCCAGGCCCTCGGGGTGCCGGCCGAGCAGGTGTTCAAGACCCTGCTCGCCGAGGTGGACGGCCGGCTCACGGTGGCCATCGTCCCGGTCACCGTGCAGCTGGATCTCAAGGCCCTCGCCGCGGCCATCGGCGGCAAGCGGGCCGTGATGGCCGACCCGGCCCTGGCCGAGCGCACCACGGGCTACGTCGTCGGCGGGATCAGCCCGTTGGGTCAGCGCAAGCGGTTGCCGACCGTGCTGGACGCCTCGGCGTCCGAACACGCGGCCATCCTGGTCAGCGCCGGACGCCGTGGCCTGGACGTCGAGGTGAGTGCGGCCGACCTGGCCGCCCTGACCGGCGCGGTGCTGGCGCCGATCAGTACCGGGTGATGTTGCCGGGTCGGGCGGGTCAGGTCGGTGCGGTGACCGAGAACCGGTGGGTGTGGATGCCGTAGTACTGCCACACCCGGGTCGAGGTGACCCCGGGGACGGCGCGGATCCGGTCGTTGACCACCGTGAGCAGTTCGTCGGAGGTCCGGCAGACCACCTCGGCCAACAGGTCGTGCTCCCCGGTGGTGAGCACCTGGTAGATCACGTTCTCGATCGTCGCCACCTTGTCGGCCACCGCCCGGACGTCGCCCTGGGTGGTGATGGCGACCATGGCCTGCACCGGGAAGCCCAACGCAGCCGGGTCACTGACCCCCACCACCTGCAACACCCCGAGGTCGATCAACCGTTGCACCCGCAACCGCACGGCCGGCGCCGACAGCTCCACCTTCGGCGCCAGGGCGGCATAGGACGCCCGGCCATCCTGCGCCAACAGGTCCAGCAGCCGGACGTCGACCGCATCCAGTGTCACCGGCGCCGGTGACGCATCGGCCGGGTCATGACGATTCATGGTTCCCCCCACGATTCCCCCTCGTGTCGTGTCGTGGACCTATCCCAGCAGGGTTGACACCGCCTCGGCGAACAGCTCGGTGTGGCGCTCGACATCCGCCGCGGTGGTGACCGGGCACATCAGGGCCATGTTGTGGAACGGAGTGATCAACACTCCTCGGTTGATCATGAAAAGGTGCAGGTATTCGTCGAGCTCGTCGTCGGCGCCGGCCGCCGAGGCGGTGCCGGTACGAGGCGCCGGGGCGGCGAATCGATACTCCGACCGCGCGCCCAATTGGCTGACCGACCACGGCACGCCGGTGGCGTCCAACGTGGCCTGCACACCCTCGGTGAAGGCCGTGGCCAGCGCGATCATGTGCTCGAAGGCCTGCTCCGTCAGCACCTCGCCGAGCGTGGCGCGCATCGCGGCCAGGCTCAGCGCGTTGCCTGCCAGGGTGCCACCGACCCCGCCGACGTCCACCAGATCGGCGTCCCGGTGAGCGCCGATGCGCTCGGCCACCTCGCGGGTGATGCCGTAGGCACCCGAGGGAATGCCGCCACCGATCGACTTGCCGATCACGAAGACGTCCGGACGCAGCCCCCACGCCGCCGTCGCCCCACCGGCCCCGACCGAGAAGGTGTGGGTCTCGTCGATCATGAGCAGCGTGCCGGCGGCCCGGCACAGGTCCTGCACCCGGTCGAGGAAGCCCGGCTCGGGCAGCACGATGCCGATGTTGGTCAGCGCGGGCTCCATGAGCACCGCCGCGACGTCACCGTGGGCCAGTTCCCGGGCCAGCGCCTCGGCGTCGTTGAACTCGACCACCCGCGTCGTCTCGTGCAGCGGCACCGGCGGGGCCACGTTGCCCGGTCGCGCCACCGCGCGCCCGTCGGGACCCGGAACGGCGAAGATCTCGTCCACCGAGCCGTGGTAGCAGTACGAGAAGACCAGGATCTTGCTGCGACCGGTGGCCAGTCGGGCCAGCCGGACCGCCCAGCGGTTGGCATCGGTGGCGCTGAGCGTGAACGACCACAACGGCAGCCCGAAGCGGCGCGCCAACTCGGCACCCACCCATTCGGCGTCCTCGGTCGGCAACATGGTGGTGATGCCACCCTGCTCGGCGAGCCGGCGGTGAACCGCCGCGATCGTCGCCGCGGGGCTGTGCCCGGCCATCGCCCCGGTGTCCCCCAGGGCGAAGTCGATGTAGGTGTGGCCGTCGACGTCCGTGATCCGGTTGCCCTCGGCCCGGTCGAGATAGAGCGGGAAGCCGCCGCTCCACTTGTTCATCCAGGTCATCGGCACCCGCCCGAACAGGTGGCCCGCCGAGGCGAACAGCTCCGCGGAACGCGGGTGGGCCGTGGCGTAGGCACGGCGCTCGGCATCGATCAGGGTGGCGAGCCGGGCGCGGTCGATGACCGGCGCGGCGGACGAGGAGGCAGCAACCATGCCCCGATGGTAATGCAGGATCGGGTCTCGATACAGGGTTGATCTTTCTTTTCAATCGTCTTTATCTGAAAACTCATGCTTTTCGCTCGCCGTGGGGATCGAGTCCGCATGGAAGATCAAATCCAGGGTGGCGGACACCGCCGCGACCAGCGCGGTGACCACCGGCCATACCACGGTGGCGCCCCAGGCCGTGAGCCGCGGGCCTCCCAGCCCCATCGACACCCCGACCGCCACGGCGGCCGCGAGCCAGGAACCCGCCAGCACCACGGCCAGGCGCTCCGTGGGGCGTGATCCGGGACGACGCAACACGGCCGCGCCGGTCACGACACCGGCCAGCGCCGCGATCAGCAGGAAGCTGCCGTCCACCGAGGCGTTCCGTTCGACGTCGTCGCTGGCGGCGATCACCCGCGGCACGGCGACGCGCCAGAGCAGACCCACCACCACACCTGCCGGGACCAACCACACCAGCTCGTATCCCCGACGCCGCGCGGCCACGCGGCCGGACGGCGCGCCGGACGACGGCGCCACGGGCAGCGGCGTCCCTGCTGGTCGAGGGTCGGACACGCCTTCACCCTAGACGCGCGCGACCCCGGAGCGAGCCCAACCCCTCGGGAGCCCCCGCGCGCACGCCGTCCCCGGTGAAGTGGGGTGTCACCACGGATGGAGGGGCGTGCGCGCGGGGTGGAGGTACCCGGGGAACCTGCGTCGAGGGCCTTAGGAGCGGTTAAGGCGCAGAACATGCCCCCTTTGCTGCTCCCCTCGTAGGTTCGAGCACGTCGAGGACATCGTCCGGTTGCCCCCGCGCATCAGCAGCCTGCGTCCTCGACGTGCCGCAGGTCGACCCCAGCTCGACCGCGGCCCCGACCGGCCCCGGCACCCCCCTCCGGGGCCGGTCGGGCTCACTCGAGGGACTCAGGAGACTTCTGTGAAGCGTCGTTGGATGGTTCCGACAACCGGTGCGGCGGCGCTCGTCGCCTCCGTGGTGATGGCCACCCCAGCCTCGGCCCACGGGTACGTGAACTCGCCACCGAGCCGGCAGGCGATGTGCGCCCAGGGGCGCATCGCGTGTGGCGCGGTGAAGTACGAGCCGCAGAGCGTCGAAGGCCCCAAGGGACAGATCAACTGCAGCGGCGGCAAGTCGAACTGGGCCGAACTGGACGACAACAGCCGCAACTGGCCGGTCACCTCGGTGGGTACCTCGGTCAACTTCACCTGGGTCTTCACCGCACCCCACCGCACCGCCAGCTGGGACTACTTCGTGGACGGCAAGCTGGTCACCACGGTCGACGGCGGCAACAACCTCCCGGCCGGGCAGGTCACGCACACCGTCAACCTGAGCGCCTACCCCGGTCGACACACGGTGCTGGCGCGCTGGTCGATCGGCGACACGACGAACGCCTTCTACAACTGCATCGACCTGCAGATCGGCAGCGGCGGATCGACCACCCCGCCCACCACCACACCGCCCCCCACGAAGCCGCCGGTCACCACCCCGCCGGTCACCACGCCGCCCACCACGAAGCCACCGGTCTCCACGCCGCCCACCACCAAGCCGCCGGTCACCACGCCTCCGGTGATCACGCCGCCGATCACCACGCCACCGGCTCCGGGCACCACCACGCCGCGCCCGCCGAGCAGCACCACGCCTCGCCCGCCGGTCGGCTCGGTCAAGCCCACCGGACGAGGACACCGCCACGGCCACCACAACGGATCCCACAACACCTGGCGTCCGGGGGTGCGCTACCACGTCGGTGACGAGGTGGTCTACAACGGCGTCACCTACGTCGCGCTCATGAACCACACCGCGTTCCCCGGCTGGGAGCCGCCCTTCGTGCGCTGCCTGTGGCAGAAGCTCTGATGCTTCGACGCTCTCTCGCGCCGGCGTGGGCCCGTTCGGCCCGCGCCGGCGCGCTGGTGCTGGTGGCCGCACTCGCCCTGAGCGGGTGCGGTCTGTTCGGCGGCGAGTCCTCCGCCCCGTCGGCGGCCAGCACCGACGGGGGTTCGGCCAACCAGACCGATGTGATCTTCGCGCAACAGATGACGGTCGACCTGGAACAGGCCGACCAGGTGCTGCGCCTGGCCGCGGGCCGGGCGACCAACGAGGAGGTACTCACGCTCGCCTCCGCGATCCAGGCGACCCAGGCCGAGGAGCGTCAGACCCTGCAGACCCTGGCGTCCGGTTGGGCCAACGTGCCGAGCGTGAGCGTCACGCGCAACGCCTACCAGATCGACGCAGCGACCATGACCCAGCTCCAGACACTGTCCGGAGCCCAGTTCGAGCAGATCTTCCTGACCGTCCTGGTGGCCATGCAGCGCAAGACCATCGAACTCGCCCAGGTCGAGGCCAGTCGCGGCCAGGACGCCGCCACCCGTGCCCTCGCCAGCCGGGTCGTGCAATCGCGGACGGCTGAGGTGGACTACTCCCTGAGGCTGCTCGCGGCCTCCTGACCCACGCAGTGGACAACGATCCCCGCCCCCTCTGCATGATCCGAGCCCGGTGCGGAGCCTCTCGCCGATCAGCCGGCGTGAGAGACGGTCGGCATCGCCAGGGTGATCGACGCGCCCCCGAGCCGGCCGCGGCCGATCATCAGCTGCCCGCCGGTGGTCTGGGCCACCCGGGCCGCGATGTCCAGGCCGAGCCCACTCGACCCGGCGCCGCTCGCTCCCCGCCGTACGGCCCGTTCGGGTTCGCGGATGCCGGGGCCGGCATCGCCGACCACGAGCTCGGTGCGCGCGCCGGCCCGCAACACCACCTCGAAGGCGCAGCCCTCGGGGGTGTGCAGGAAGACGTTGCCCACCAACGCATCCACCACCGCCTGCAGATCCGTGTCGCGCACCGGCACGTCCACCCGGCTGACCCCGCGGGGCAGGGTCAGGCTCCAGGCCCGGCCCTGGTCCTCGGCCAGGGCGCCCCAGAAGTCCAGCCGTTCGCGCAGCACCGCCACGGCGTCGCACTCGGGCGGTGAGGCCGGACGACGACTCTGCCGGGCCTCGTGGATGATCGCGTCGACCTCCTCCTGGAGTTTGGTGGTCAACGCCCGAACCTGGTCACCGGCCATCCCCGCGCCCAGCGATCGGCCCGCGAGCACCAGCCCGGCCAACGGGGTACGCAGCCGGTGCGACAGGTCGGCCATCAGTTCGCGCTCGGCCACCAGCAACTCGCCGACCCGGTCGGCCATCAGGTTGAAGGCACGCGCTGCGGCCGCCAGCTCCTCCGGCCCCTCGGGCAGCACCCGGACGGCCAGATCCCCCGATCCGAGCCGGTTCGAGGCCGCCTGCAACCGGCCCGCGGCCCGCACCACCCGGGCAGCCAGGCGGTCCGCCAGCGCGATGGACGCCACGACCAGGGCCAGCGCGAAGACCATCAGGCTCACCCGCGCCCTGGTCACGCCTCGTTCGAGGACGTCGTCCGGGATGTCGATCTCGACCACGGCCATCCGGCCGCCGCTGAGGGCGACGGGCTGCAGCACGGCCATCCCCCCGGCGGTGGAGACGGTGGCGGGGGCGCCGGAACGCATCGCCCGCAGGGCGGCGTCCCGAGGGGCAGCGGGCCGCATACCGGGGCTGGGGACGACGTGCTCGATCTCGGCCTTCTCGGCCACCAGCCCGGCCCTGGGCAGATAGACCGAGGTGGTGCCCGAGGCCTCGGTCCCCGCCACCAGGGAGGCGACGTAGTCGACCGACTGGCTCACCGCCAGCACCGAGCCGGTGACCATCGCGCTGCGGTAGGCCTCCGCGACGGCCCGCTCGCGCACGGAGTCACCCACCAGCACCAGCAGCGGGACCAGGAAGGCCACGGCGACCAGCCCGGTGACCGAGGCCGAGATCCAGGCGAGTGATCGCCTCACTCAGGCGCCGCCAGCCGGACCCCCACACCTCGGACCGTGTGGATGTAGCGGGGCTCGGAGGCCGATTCACCCAATTTGCGGCGCAACCACGACACGTGGACGTCGATGGTCTGGTCCTGCCCGTAGGCCTGCTCCCACACCTCGGTGAGCAACTCGCGGCGGGTGACCACCTGGTCGGGTCGGGCCGCCAGGTAGGCCAGGAGGTCGAACTCCCGCCGGGTCAGTTGGATCTGCTGCCCGGCCAGGGTGACCTCGCGCCGTCCGGTGTCGATCCGCAACTCGCCGACCGCGATCACCGGGTCGGGCTCGGGCCGGTGCGAGCGGCGAAGGACCGCGGTGATCCTGGCGTGCAGCTGATCGCTGGAGAACGGCTTGGTCAGGTAGTCGTCGGCCCCGGCGAGCAGCAGGGCGACGACCTCCTCGTCGCGGTCGCGGCTGGAGGCGATGACCACCGGGACGTCCTGGTTCAGCGCCCGCATCATCTTCAGGGCCTGGGCGCCGTCCAGATCGGGCAGGTTCAGGTCGAGGATCACCAGCTCCGGCGGATGGGCGCTGAACTCGCGCAGCGCCTCCAACGCGGTCGGGGTGCTGCGCACCGCATGCCCTCGTCCGGCCAGATCGTGCACCAGCGCGGTTCGGAGCAGAGAGTCGTCCTCGACGAGGAGCAGCGCGGCCACACCGACATCGTATGGGGTCGATAATGGCCATCGTGCATCGTGTGCTGCGGTATCTCCTCGCCTGGTTGGCCGCTGCCTCGGCGTTGGTGTGGATCTCGTCCCAGGTGATCAGCAGCACGGTCCACCCGGACGGCGAGGCTCGCGGGGCGGCGCTGCGCGGCGGGGCGCTGGTGGCGGCCGACGCCACGCAGTCCACCACGCTGCCGCCGCCCCCGAGCACCTCGCCCGCGGCGTCCCCGTCCTCGCCGAGCCCTGCCCAGGTCACCCCCACCGGTACCCGGCCGACCACGGCGCCGGCGCGCACGTCGGCCCCGACCCGCCCGACCACCGACCCCGGCGGCACGATCACGATGGAGACCACCGTGGTCGCCCCCGGGCACACGATCACGCGCTGGTCGAGTTCGTCCAGCCGCCGGGTCACCTACACCGCCGTGACCCGCACCACCAGCTCGTCGATCTCCCGCGTGGTGCGCACCCTGGGCGGCCAGGTGGTCCTGAGGATCTACCCCGACCGCGCCGAGCTGCTCTCGGCCACCCCGGCTCTCGGCTACAGCGTGAGGTCCTGGGAACAGACCGGGTGGCTGCGGGTGGACTTCACGTCCGGCAACGACACCTCGACGGTCCTGGTGACCTGGAACAACTCCCCACCCAAGATCCAGGTGCTCGAGCAGTGACCGGGATCGGGCCGGCCGGAGTCTCCGGCCGGCCCGATCCCGGTCACGTCGGGACGACCACCTCGTCCCTCGCCTCAGCCGCCGACCTCAGCCCTCGACCTCAACCCTTGGCGGTGAGCCGCAGGACGTAGGACGCCGTGTGGTCCTCGCTCCAGGACGCCGACATGCCGAACGCCTGCAGCGGTGCCAGGTTGGCGGCGTCCTCGGCGGACATGCCCTTGCCGAACGCCTCGAGCGCCCGGGCGATGTCCACGTAGAGCACCGCCGAGGCGCCGTCGGCCCTCGGCACCGCAGCGCGGAAGGCCGGGGAGGAGACCAGCGCACCGTTGTCGGCCAGCCCTGTGATCGCCGGCCCCCACTGCCAGGTGTAGCCGGTCGGGGTGCGCGTGGGGGCCTGCTCCATCCCCTGATCCGAGAGCGCCTTGGTGGCCCGGTCGAGCACCTGGTCCAGATCGGCCGCCGAGCTGTCGACCCGGACGCCGATCGCGGGCTCGGCGCCGGCGCCGGCCACGATCACGTCGAGTTGCTCGCCCAGCAGGGCCTTCAGGTCACCCGGCAACTTCAGCCCGGTCTGCTCCTCCAGATCGGCGGTGGTCACCTTCGAGCCGGTCAGCTGGGCCGAGTTGACCTGGTCGAGGATGTCCGTCCACGAGGCGGCGACCTCGTCGCCCAGACCACCCAACGACAGCACGCCGACCGCCTCGGCGGGTGCCTTGACCTGCACCGCGCTGCCCTTGCCCTTCGGCGCCACCGCGCCCCCCAGGTCGCGGAACGATCCGGCGAGCTCGAGCGCGTCGTTGTCGAAGCGCAGCACACTCATGCCGTGGCCCTTGGCCGTCGCGCCCGAGCCCGTCACCAGGCCGGAGGTCGGCAGCGGGGACAGCTGCAGCTTCTCGATGCCGGCCAGATCGGCCCACACCGAGGCGATGCCCGTGTCGCCCACCGCCTTGCCGTCGTCGGCGTAGGCCTGGCGTTCGGACAACGGGTCGGACTTCGCCGCCGTCGCCGCGGCCGAGGCGTGAGCCTGGGTGTCGGACACGATCACCCAGTCACCCTCCCCCGCCACCCCGGCCGGCTTGCCGTCAGCGCCGTCGAGCTTCGACAGGCTGGCCTTCGCCTTGGCCAGATCGGTGACCTGGACGGCGATCACCGCGATGGGCTCTTGGCTGCCGGCGTCCGGTGGCAGCACCGCCATCCCGGCCCGCTGGCCGAGCCACTGCCGGACCTCGGACCAGGCCGGCGCGCTCTTCTCGTCCTTGGTGATCTGCTCGTAGACCCACTTGCGCGGGTCCTTGTCGGCCACGTCCCAATCCAGGTTCTTGGACGTGGGGAACTTCTGAGCGAACCGCACCGCGGCCAGCTTCTGCGACGCCGACGGGTCGAGGTCGACCATCGCCGCCGCCACCGCGGTGCCGGGCAGGTGTGCGTCCGCGCGCTCGCCGCCGCCACCCACGGCCGCGTAGGCCAGGTAGCCCCCGGCGGCGAGCACCCCCGCCCCGACCACCCCGGCCACGATGCCCGCGGTCCGGCCGCGGTTGCGGCGGCCGGTCGGCGCGGACGGCGTGACGTTGCCGGGCAGCACCTCCGTACTGCCCTGCGAGGCGTGGTGGCCACCCTGATGCGGGTAGGCACCCTGCTGCGGGTATCCGGCCGGCGATGGTGGGTAGCCACCGCCCTGCTGCGGGTACGTGGGTGGCTCAGACGGCGGGTAGGGCGAGGCCCCCTCGCCCGGATGGCTGGAGTCGAACGACACGATGTCCCCTCGAGTGGATGGCTCAACAGTTCTGCGGCGTGCCCGGAGTGCCGGGATTGCGGCGATCACACCCTGGCACAGCCGTGTGGTCGACGACTCGCGCCTTCGCCAGATCTCCACATCGGCACCCCGAGGGGAAGTGCTGAGCCGTCAGGGCGTGAATCGCCCGCGGCTCACACCAGGCACTGCGGCCCGAGCAGCGCCTTCAGGTCGCCGAACAGGGCTGGGGACGGCGTCACCCGCAGGGCGTCGTCCAGCCGCATCACCGTGGCCTTGCCGGTCCGGGTCAGCTTGAGGTGCACCTCGGTGGAGCCAGGATGGGTCGACAGCACGTCCTTGAGCCGCTCGACCGTCGGCGGGGTGCAGCGTGCCACCGGCAGCGAGACCACCACCGGCCCGTGCTCACCGTCGGCGAGCAGCTCGGGCAGGCGCAGCTCCTGGGCATAGATCGTGGGGACGTCGTCCCGCCGGTTCACCCGGCCCTTGACCACCACGACCAGGTCCTCGGCCAAGACATGAGACACGGTCAGGTACGACTGCGGGAAGAACAGCACCTCGATCGCGCCGTCCAGGTCCTCCACGGTGGCGATCGCCCAGGCGTTGCCGTTCTTGGTGAGCTTGCGCTGCACCGAACTGATCATGCCCGCGATGGTGATCCCGGCGCCGTCCGGGCGCGAGTCGTCGGCGTGCAACGCCGCGATGGAGCAGTCCGACTCTCGGGACAGGATGTGTTCCAGGCCGAACAGCGGGTGGTCGGAGACGTACAGCCCCAGCATCTCGCGCTCGTTGGACAGCAGGGTCTGCTTGTCCCACTCGATGTCGGGCACCGGGGGCAGCATCGACTCGGCGGGGCTGTCGTCGTCCATGCCACCGAACAGGGAGAACTGACCGCGGTCCTCCTGCCGCTTGTCAGAGACCACCGCCTCGACACACAGTTCGTGCACCTTGACCATGCCGAACCGGGGTTCGGCCAGCGAGTCGAAGGCGCCTGCCTTGATCAAGGATTCGACGGTGCGCTTGTTGCACACCACCAGCGGCACCTTGCGCAGGAAATCGTGGAAGGAGGTGTAGGCGCCCTGTTCGGTACGCGCCTGCACCACGGCCTCGACCACGTTGGCACCGACGTTGCGGACCGCCGTGAGGCCGAACCGGATGTCCTCACCGACCGGGGTGAAGTCGGCCGCCGAGGAGTTCACGTCCGGCGGCAGCACCTTGATGCCCATGCGGCGGCACTCGTTGAGGTACAGCGCCGACTTGTCCTTGTCGTCGCGCACGCTGGTGAGCAGCGCGGCCATGTACTCGCAGGGGTAGTTGGCCTTGAGGTAGGCGGTCCAGTACGAGACCAGCCCGTAGCCCGCGGTGTGGGCCTTGTTGAAGGCGTAGTCCGAGAACGGGACCAGGATGTCCCACAGCGTCTTGATCGCGGCGTCCGAGTACCCGTTCGCCTTCATGCCCGCGTTGAAGCCCTCGAACTCCTTGTCGAGGATCTCGCGCTTCTTCTTGCCCATCGCCCGGCGCAGCAGGTCGGCCTTGCCGAGGGAGTACCCGGCCACCTTCTGCGCGATCGCCATGACCTGTTCCTGGTAGACGATCAGGCCGTAGGTGGTGTCCAGGATCTCGGCCAGTGACTCCGCCAGCTCGGGGTGGATCGGCGTGATCGGCTGTAGGCCGTTCTTGCGCAACGCGTAGTTGGTGTGCGAGTTGGCACCCATCGGGCCGGGCCGGTAGAGCGCCAGGACGGCGGAGATGTCCTCGAAGTGGTCGGGCCGCATCTGGCGCAGCAGGGTGCGCATCGGCCCGCCGTCCAGCTGGAACACCCCGAGGGTGTCACCGGCGGCGAGCAGCTCGTAGGTCGCCTTGTCGTCCAGCGTGGTCGAGAGCTCGTCGAGATCGACGGCCGGCTTGCCGTTGGCGACGACGTTCTTCAGGGCGTCGTCGATGACGGTCAGGTTGCGCAGGCCCAGGAAGTCCATCTTGAGCAGGCCGAGCGTCTCACAGGTGGGGTAGTCGAGCTGGGTGATGATCGCGCCGTCCTGCTCGCGGCGCATGATCGGCACGTGATCGATCAGCGGCTCGCTGGACATGATCACACCGGCGGCGTGCACCCCCCACTGCCGCTTCAGGCCCTCCAGGCCGCGGGCGGTCTCGACCACCCGCTGCACCTCGGGATCCGAGGAGTGCAGTTCACGGAACTCCCCCGCCTCGCTGTACCGCGGGTGCTCGGGGTCGAAGATGCCGGTGAGCGGGATGTCCTTGCCCATCACCGCCGGCGGCATCGCCTTGGTCAGCCGCTCCCCCATCGAGAACGGGTAACCCAGCACCCGAGAGGCATCCTTCAGGGCCTGCTTGGCCTTGATCGTGCCGTAGGTGACGATCTGCGCGACGCGCTCCTCGCCGTACCGCTCGGTCACGTAGCGGATGACCTCGCCCCGACGACGTTCGTCGAAGTCGACGTCGACGTCGGGCATCGAGACCCGCTCGGGGTTGAGGAACCGCTCGAAGATCAGACCGTGGGGCAGCGGGTCGAGGTCGGTGATGCCGGTGGCGTAGGCAGCCAGTGACCCGGCCGCCGAGCCACGGCCCGGCCCGACCCGGATGCCCTGTTCCTTGGCCCAGTTGATGAAGTCGGCCACCACCAGGAAGTACCCCGGGAAGCCCATCTGGCAGATGACGTCGACCTCGAAGTCGGCCTGCTTGCGGACGTCGTCCGGGATGCCGCGCGGGTAGCGCCGGTGCAGGCCGCGCTCGACCTCCTTGACGAACCAGGACTGCTCGCTCTCGCCCTCGGGCACCGGGAAGCGCGGCATCAGGTTGGCGCCCTCGGTGAACGACACGTTGCACCGTTCGGCGATCTCGAGGGTGTTGTCACACGCCTGCGGCAGCTCGCGCCACAGGTGGCGCATCTCCTCGGGACTCTTGAGGTAGAAGTCGTCGGCGTCGAACTTGAACCGCTTGGGGTCGGCCAGGTTGGACCCGGACTGCACGCAGAGCAGGACGGCGTGCGCCTGGGCGTCCTCGGCCCGGGTGTAGTGCAGGTCGTTGGAGGCGACCAGCGGCAGGTCGAGCTCTCGGGCCAGGCGCAGCAGGTCCTGCTGGACCACCCGCTCGATGTCCAGGCCGTGGTCCATCAGCTCGCAGTAGAAGTTGCCCGCCCCGAAGATGTCGCGGAACTCGGCGGCGGCCTCGACCGCCTCGCGGTACTGCCCCAGACGCAACCGGGTCTGCACCTCACCGGACGGGCAGCCGGTGGTCGCGATCAGGCCCGTGCCGTAGGTCTGCAGCAGGTCACGGTCCATGCGCGGCTTGTAGAAGTGGCCCTCGAGGCTGGCCAGCGACCCCATGCGGAACAGGTTGTGCATGCCCTGGGTGGTCTCGGCCCACATCGTCATGTGGGTGTAGGCACCACCACCGGAGACGTCGTCCCGGCTGCCGTCCCCCCACCGCACCCGGGTGCGGTCGAACCGGCTGGTGCCCGGGGTCAGGTAGGCCTCGAGCCCGATGATCGGCTTGACCCCGTGCTTGGTGCCCTTCTTCCAGAACTCGTAGGCCCCGAACAGGAATCCGTGGTCCGTGGTCGCCGCCGCGGGCATCCCCATCCGCTTGGCCTCGACGAACAGGTCGTCGATCTTCGCGGCACCATCGAGCATCGAGTACTCGGTGTGGTTGTGCAGGTGCACGAACGAGGCGGCGGACGCCATGAGTCGAACCTCCCTCACCCGGGCCTACGAGAACAGAACGAGCACCACGAGAGCCGCGCCGGCCCGGGGAAGTGCCCGCCGCGAGCAACGGGCTGGGTGGCGTGCTGCCCGGTCAGTCTAGGTGGCACCCCTGACAACCCGGCGACGGCCCGCCGCGGCGTGGGACGACTCACCCGACGTGATCACACCGTGGTCGGGCGGGCCAGCACGATCGAATCCCACTAGCATCGCTGCCGAGTGGACGCCCGGCGCGGGCGCCCTGGCTGGGGAGGTAGACGCGATGGGGCTGTTCGACATGGTCCGTGGCGAGTTCATCGACATCATCGAGTGGCTGGACGACTCGCGCGACACCATCGTGTGGCGCTTCCCACGCCACGACAACGAGATCAAGATGGGCGCTCAGCTCGTCGTCCGCGAGTCCCAGACCGCGGTGTTCGTCAACGAGGGCCAGATCGCCGACTCCTTCGGCCCGGGCACCCACACCCTGCAGACCCAGAACATGCCCATCCTGAGCACCCTCAAGGGCTGGAAGTACGGCTTCGAGTCGCCGTTCAAGGCCGAGGTGTACTTCGTCAACACCCGCCAGTTCACCGACCTCAAGTGGGGTACCCAGAACCCGGTGATCGTGCGCGACCCCGAGTTCGGCATGGTGCGGTTGCGCGCCTTCGGGGCCTACTCGATGCGCATCACCGACGCCGCCAGGCTGCTGCGCGAACTGGCCGGCACCGACCCGCAGTTCCGCACCGAGGAGGTCTCGGAGTTCCTGCGGCAGATGATCGTCGGCAAGCTCGGGACGGCGCTGGCCACGGCCGGGGTGTCGATGATCGATCTCGCCGCGCAGCAGCAGGTCATCGGGCAGCGCATCGCCGGGATCCTGTCCGAAGACCTGGCCAACGTCGGCATCACCATCCCGACCTTCATCATCGAGAACATCTCCGTGCCGGAGGAGGTGCAGGCCGCCATCGACAAGCGCACCCAGATGGGCGTGGTCGGCGACCTCGACAAGTACACCAAGTTCCAGACCGCACAGGCCATCGAGGACGCCGCGCAGAACCCGGGCGGCGGCGGGGCCTCCGGGATCGGGCTGGGCATGGGCATGGCGGTGGGCCAGCAGATGGCCGAACAGTTGCGTGCCGGCAGCGCACCGGCCCCGGCGGCAGCGCCCGCCGCTCCCCCGCCGGTACCCGTGACGCACTGGTTCCTGGGGGTCAACGGCCAGCAGCACGGGCCGTTCACCGGACCCGAGCTGCCGGCGAAGGTCACCGAAGGGCTGCTCACCCCGAACACGCTGGTGTGGACGGCCGGCATGGAACAGTGGCAGCCCGCCCGCGAGATCGTCGCCCTGGCCCCGGTGCTGTCGATCGCCCCACCGCCGCTGCCCCCCACCGCGCCGCCGGCGCCGGCACCGGCCCCCACACCGGCGCCCGAGACCACGACCCCCACGGCCCCAGCGGCTCCGGCGGCGCCCGCGGACCCGGCCGGCGACCCGTACGCGCCGCGCCACGAGCCTCCGCAGTAGCCGGCGGCCGGCCGAGCGCCGGGGCGACGAACACCGATCAGCGGAAGGGAACCGGGTGGACCAGGGAAACCGGCTGGGCCGGGACGCGGCCGATGCCCCCGGGCAGCCGAGTGCTGCCCCGGTCGGGGTGCGCACCTTCCCCTGCCAACAGTGCGGCGCCCGGCTCGAGTACGCCCCGGGGGCCGGCGCCCTGAAGTGCCCGTACTGCGGCGCCGAACAGGGCGTCGTCGCGGTGGACGAGACCATCGACGAGCACGACTACATCACCTGGCAGTCCTCCCCGATCAAGCCGACCGGGCACATCGGGGCCCACCTGCTCAGTTGCCCGAAGTGCTCGGCCCAGCTCGAGACCGATCACCTCTCGACCATCTGCCAGTTCTGCGGCACCCCGATCGTGGCCGACGTCAACCCGAGCGAGCAGATCGTGCCCGAGGGCGTCGTCCCGTTCTCGGTCGATCGGCAGGGAGCCCAGAGCGCCGTCCGGGCCTGGGCAGGCTCGCGGATGTTCGCCCCCAACGGCCTCAAGAAGGTCAGCACGACCGAGCGGCTGATGGGCACCTACCTGCCGCACTGGACCTTCGATGCCGCCACCAGCACGCACTACTCGGGGTTGCGCGGCGAGCACTACTTCGAGACCGAACACGTCACGGTCATGGTCGACGGCCGGCCGCAGCAGCAGACCCGCCAGGTGATGAAGACCCGCTGGTGGCCCGCCTCGGGTCAGGTCGCCCGCGACTTCGACGACGTCGTCGTCGTGGCCTCGACCCAGCTCGAGCCGGAGCAGATCGCCAAGCTGTCACCGTGGGCGCTCGAGGGGGCGCGGCCCTACCAGCAGGAGTACCTGTCCGGGTACCAGACGCTGCGCTACGACGTGCAGCCCGATCAGGGGCTCGAGGCCGCCAAGCAGCAGATGCGCACGGTGATCCTCGACGACTGCCGCTCCGACATCGGCGGGGACGAACAGCAGGTGCACTCCATGGACACCCGCTACGCGGACCTGATGTTCAAGTTGATGCTGCTGCCGGTGTGGGTGGCGGCCTACCTGTACGGCGGCAAGACCTACCAGGTGTTCGTCAACGCCTACACCGGGCAGGTGATCGGCGAGCGGCCGTACAGCATCCCGAAGATCGTGGCGGCGGTGGTCGCCGGGCTGATCGTGCTCGCGGTGGTCGTCTACCTGTTCAGCCAGCAGCAGACCTCGACGGCCTGAGCAGCGTCCTTCGCTCGGGTGCGGCGGTCAGCCGCCGGAGAGCACCTGCAGGGCACCGGCCAGATCGGGCGGGTACTCACTGCGGAACTCGACCCACTCGCCCGTACCCGGGTGCTCGAAGCCCAGCCGGACGGCGTGCAGCCACTGCCGGGTCAGCCCGAGCCGCCCGGCCAGCACCGGGTCGGCGCCGTAGGTGAGATCGCCGGCGCACGGGTGCCGCAGCGCCGAGAAGTGCACCCGGATCTGATGCGTGCGACCGGTCTCGAGGTGCACCTCGACCAGGGACGCCGCCCGGAACGCCTCGATCACCTCGTAGTGGGTGACGCTCGGCTTGCCGGAGGCCACCACCGCCCAGCGATGGTCCTGGGTGGGGTGACGCCCGATCGGGGCGTCGATGGTGCCGGTCAACGGGTCGGGATGGCCCTGCACCACTGCGTGGTAGACCTTGTCGACGGTCCGGTCACGGAAGGCCTGCTTGAGCCGGCTGTAGGCCAGCTCACTCTTGCTGACCACCATCAATCCGCTGGTGCCCACGTCGAGCCGGTGCACCACCCCTTGCCGCTCGGCGGCCCCGGAGGTCGCGATCCGGTACCCGGACGCCGCGAGCGCGCCGACCACGGTCGGCCCCTGCCAGCCGGGGCTGGGGTGGGCCGCCACGCCGACGGGTTTGTCGACCACCACGATGTCGTCGTCGTCGTGGATCACGCCCATCCCCTCGACCGGCGTGGCGATCACGGCCGGTCCGACCGGGCGGACCTCGGGCAGCTCGACCTCCAGCCAGGCCTCGGGCGTCAACCGGTCGGACTTGCCGACCGTGCGGCCGTCGACGCTCACCGCACCGCTGGTCGCCAGCTCGGCGGCCGCCGTCCGCGAGATGCCCAGCAGCCGGGCGAGCGCGGCGTCCACGCGTTCACCGGCCAGGCCATCGGGTACCGGGAGCGCGCGGCGATCAGCCATCTGTCGAGGCACCGTTGGTCGCGTCGTCCTCGACATCGGCCTTCTCGGCCTCGGTCTCCGTCCGGGCCTCGGTCACCGGGGCCGGGTGCCGGCCCTCCATCGGGATGTTCAGGGCCCCGAGCAGCCCGATCAGCACGGCCGCGCTGACGATGCACGAGTCGGCCACGTTGAACACCGGGAAGTCCATGAAGGGGAACCGCAGGTACTCGATGAAGTCCACGACGTGACCCCGACCGAAGCCCGGCTCGCGCAGCAACCGGTCGGTCAGGTTGCCGGACAGCCCGCCCAGCAACAGGCCGAGGGCAATGGCCCAGGGCAGGCTGTGCAGCCGGCGCGCCGTGCGCACGATCACCACGGCCACCACCACGGCGATCAGCGTGAACACCCAGGTGCTGCCGACCCCGAGGTTGAACGCGGCTCCGGGGTTGCGCAACAGGCGCAACTGGAGCCAGCCGTCGATCACGCTCACCGGCTCACCCGGGGTCAGTCGATCGACCACCAGCACCTTGGACAGCTGGTCCAGGCCGAGGACGACGAGCGCCACGCCGGCGAGCACCATGATCAGCCGGGGACGCGGGGCCGGGTCCGGACGAGGTTCCACGAGGGGAAAGCCTGCCATGTCCGGGCCAGTGCTGCCGTCAGGGCCAGTCCTGCCGTCCGGGCGTCGGCCTGCGGAGAGGGCAGCGGGGTGTCAGCGACGCTCCTGAGCCTGCTTGCAGCTCATGCACAGCGTTGCCCGAGGGAAGGCCTGCAGGCGCAGCTTGCCCACCGGCCGGCCACACGATTCACACATGCCGTAGCTGCCGTCGCCGATGCGCACCAGGGCGTGCTCGGTCTGGAACAGGGCCTGCCGGGTGGTCGAGAGCAAGGTCATGCCCTGTTCGCGTTCGAAGGTCTTGGAGCCGGTGTCGGCCTGGTCGTCCCCCGACCCGTCGCCGCTGTCGCGCAGCACATCGGCGATGCCGCCCTCGATGGTCTTCAGCTCCTCGCTCAGGCGAGCGAACTCGGCCTCCAGCTCGGCTCGGACCTCGGCCAACTCGGACGGCGTCCAGGGTGTCTCGTCCTCGCGCACCGCCAGCCGGACCTCGGGCTCGGTCGGTGCCGGCAGCGTCTTCCTCGCTGTCGCGGCCTTCTTGTCCGGTGCTGTCCTCTTGACCGGGATGGTCTTCTCGGCCGGTGCAGCCTTCTTCGCTGACACGACCTTTCCCACCGGTGCAGATTTCTCGGCGGACGCAGTCTTCTTCGCTGCCACACTGCTTTTCGCCGGTGCAGTCTTCTGGGAAGCCGCTGTCTTCTTCGCTGTCACAGCCTTCTGGAGCGGTGCAGCTTTCTTCGCCGGCACAGTCTTGTTCGCCGGCACGGTCTTCTTCGCCGGCACAGTCTTCTTGGCAGGCACGGCCTTGTTCGCCGGCACGGTCTTCCTGGCCAGAACGGTCTTCTTGGCCGGCGCGGTCCCCTCGGCCGGTGCGGCCTTCTTCGCCGTGACAGCCTTCGACGCTGGGGCTTTCTTCCCGGGGGTGGCCCGCTTCGTCGGTGCTGCCTTCTCGGCGGACGGCGTCTTGCGCGCCGGGGACTGTCGGGCCGGGGACTTTCGAGCCGGCGCAGCCGGCGCCTCGGCCACCGCGCGCTTCGCGGCAGCGGGCGGGGCGGCCGCCGTCTTCGTGGGTGACGACGCCGCCTTCTTCGTGGGTGACGATGAGGCCTTGGCCCGACGTCCCGAGCCGGTGGCGGCGGCGTCCGGGTCCTTGTCCGCCTTCGCGGATTTGCCGGCCCTCCGCCCGGCCGAGGAACGCAGCGCAGCCACTGCCCGACGGGCAGCACCGGAGAGCGTTGTGCGCTCTGCCATGGCAGGCCTCCTCGATCCGCATCTTCGACGGTCTGCGAAGAATAGATTCCCGCGGTGGTTGCCTCAATTCACCACGCCCGGCCCCATCAGGATTCGATCATGCGCCGAATCCCGGTTCGCGGCACGATTCAGGCCGAATCGAGCAACTCTCGCCATCGCTGGGAGAGCCGATCGTCCTCACCCTCGACCTCGACGATCTTGGTCCGGCTGCGCTCCCCCGACACCAACCGGACGGCGCGGGATCGGACGCCGAACGCCTCGGCCACGGCGTCCAGCGCAGCCTGAGTGGCGCGGCCGTCCACCGCCGGCGCGTTCACGGCGACCACGAGAGCTCCCTCGCGGTTGCCGCCCACCACGGCCCGCGAGCTACCGGGCTTGACCCTGATCGTCAGACGCACGACGGCCCCTCACCCCCGCCCGCCTCGGGGCGGCAAAACACGGCGACGGTGAACGACCCTCTCCCGCAAGGGTCGTCCACCGCCGCCGATGACGCTGGTGCTCCGGAGATCAGCCCCGGTCGCCGAAGGGGAAGCTCTGAGCCGGCTCCGGCGTGGGCTCGCTGTAGGTACCGCGGCTGGGCAGCGGGCCGTTGTACGTGGCGCCACCACCGTTGCTGCTGCCGGCCCCGGCGGCTGCCGCGAGGGAGGCCTGCGGACCGCGGTTCGGCACCACGGCTGCCTTCGCCTCGAGCTCACGCAGCTGGCTCTCGAGGTAGGACTTCAGGCGGCTGCGGTACTCACGCTCGAACGCTCGCAGTTCGTCGATCTTGCGCTCCAGCAGGGAACGCTCCTGCTCGAGCGACCCGAGGGTCTGACGCTGCTTCTCCTCGGCCTCGCGGACCAAGCGCTGAGCGTGCTCGCGGGCCTCGTTTACGATCCGGTCGCGCTGCTGCTCACCGTTGCGCACGTACTCGTCGTGCAGCTTCTGGGCCAGCGCCAGCATGCCGGCCGCGGCCTCGGGACCCTGTCCCTGGCTGGCGACGGCTTCGAGCTGGGCCGCAGGGCGCATCGGCTCGGGCGCCATCACCGGCTGCGGCACCGGCACCGGCACCGGGGCCGGCGGCGGAGGCATCACCGCTGCGGCGACCGTGGGTGGCGCCTCGGGCTCGGGGGCCGCCTCGCGCGCCACGGAGGCACGGGACAACTCGCTGACCCGGCGCTCACAGGCACCCAGCTTGTTGCGAAGGTCTTCGTTCTCCTCGGTGAGGCGGCGGAGTTCGTTCACCACCTCATCCAGGAAGTCGTCGACCTCGTCCTGGTCGTATCCCTCGCGGAACTTCGTCGCTTGGAATCGCTTGTTGACTACGTCCTCGGGAGTCAGAGCCATGTGGTCACCTCGCGGGAGAGACGGTCGGTGGTTCGGCGTCGCCGTGTCACCGTATCGGATGCCTGGGTCAGACGACGAACCCCGTGGCCAGCCCCGAACTCACACCATGCCGTGGCTGCCACGGAGCAGATCGTACTCGAAACGTTACTGAGGAAGCGCCCGCCAGACGATGAGCACGACCGCGAACAGCAACATGAAGGACAGGTCGAGCTGCACAGACCCCAGTTTCAACGGGGGGATCACCCGGCGCAGGGCCTTCAGTGGCGGATCTGTGACGGTGAACACGGTCTCGGCCACCACCAGCACCGGTCCGCGTGGCCGCCAGTCGCGCGCGAACGCCTGGATCCACTCCACGATCAGGCGCCCGATCAGCGCCAGCAGGAAGAGGAAGACCACCAAACTGGGCAGCCCGATCAACAAGTCCACAGCGATCCGTTCTCCGGGAGTGTCGTCCCTGCCATCATCTCCGGCAGGTTCATCCCGCCATCATCGGCGATCCACTCGCCAACGGCGAGTGCGACACCACAACGCGAAGCCTTGTGGTGTCGCCCTCTTGATCCCTTGACCTCGACCTTCCCACCCCAAAGCACCCCACGGGGGTGCGTGGGGGGTACACGGGGGGCGGAGCCCCCCGTGCGATCAGCTCTGGTTGAAGAACGTCCGCTCGGGGACCTTGACCTTCTCGGCCTGAGCCACCTCGACATGCGCGGGCGAGAGCAGGAACACCTTGTTCGTCACGCGCTCGATGGAGCCGTGCAGGCCGAAGATCAGCCCTGCGGCGAAATCGACCAGACGCTTGGCGTCGGAGTCGTCCATGTCACTGAGGTTCATGATGACCGGGGTGCCCGAACGGAACGCCTCACCGATCGTCTTGGCCTCGTTGTAGGTGCGCGGGTGGATCGTCGTGATCCGGTGCAGGTCCGTGGACGCCGCAGCCGAGGACACCACGCGACTCAACTGACCGCGGATCGGCGTCACCGGGGCTCGGCGCTCCTCGAGGTGCTCGACCTCACGGGGACGACGGGCCGGCTCGTCGTCGTGGTGTTCGGCGACCGAGTCGTCGTCCGGGAAGTCCTCGTCGACGTCGTAGGCGTCGTAGCGCTCCTCGTCCTCGGCCAAACCGAGGTAGACCATGGTCTTGCGCAGTGCGCCGGCCATCGCTACTCCCTGCATCGACTTCGTCATCCCCGTCACCGTGACGCAGCGCCACGGCCACCCTGAGTTGCGACGTTACCCGAGGGGTGGTCGCTGACCGAGCACCGCGCTGCCGACACGCAGGTGTGTCGCACCCTCGGTCACCGCGGCCTCGAGGTCGCCGCTCATACCGGCGGAGATGATGACGGCGCCGGGGTGCGCGTGCCGCAGCCGCTCGGACACCTCTCGGAGGGCAGCGAAGGCGGCCCGGGGGTCGGCTCCCAGCGGCGCCACGGCCATCACTCCGGCGACGGTGAGCTGTGTGGTGGCGGCGAGGCGATCGGCCAGCTCGGGCACCTGTGGCACCGGGGCGCCACCACGGGTCGGGTCACCGTCCAGGCTCACCTGCACCAGGCAGTCGAGCCGGCGCCCGGACGCCGCGGCACCCCGATCGAGGGCCTCGACCAGGCCGAGGCGGTCCACCGAGTGCACCACGTCGGCGTAGGCCGCGACGTGACGTGCCTTGTTCGACTGCAGCCGCCCGATGAAGTGCCACCGCAACGGCGAGCGGTCCGCACCGGCCGGAGCCAGGGCAGCCGTGACCTCACGATGTTTGGCGCCCGCCTCCTGGTCGCGGCTCTCCCCCACGTCCCGCACCCCCAGGCCCGCCAGCCGGACGACGTCCGCGGCCGGATGGGTCTTGGTCACCACGATCAGGTGCACCTCGGCGGGATCGCGCCCGGCGGCCGCGCAGGCGGCCTCGATCCGGTGCCGGACGGCGTCCAGGCCCGTGGCGAGTTCTCGGGTTCGGCCGTCCGGTTCGGCCAGGGCGCCGGGCGTCGGCTGACCGGTGTTCATGCCAGCAGTCGTACCACGCCGGCGAAGCGTCCGGTGGTGGCACTGCGCCGGTAGGAGAAGGCCTCCTCGTCCTCCAGCGTGCAGCCCCCCACGGTGACCACCTCGACCCCGCGCCGGGTGAGCACCTCGCGGCAGCCCGCCCGCAGGTCCAGCGATGCCGTCCCCCAGGTCGTGGTGGCGTACACACTCGGCAGCCGGGCGGCGCTGTCGGCCCGCATCGCCTCGGGGACCTCGTAGCAGCACGGACCGGCCGCCGGACCCAACCCTGCCCGGATGCGGCTGAGGTCGGCACCAGCATGCACCATGTCGTCCAGCACGGCGTCCAGGACGCCACCCAGTAGCCCGACCCGGCCGGCGTGAGCCGTGCCGATCACTCCGGCGTCGGCATCGGCCAGCAGCACCGGCACGCAATCGGCGACCAGGACGCCGAGCGCGACCTGCGCATCGGTGGTCACCAACGCGTCCCCGCCGTCCTCGACGGCGACATCGGTCTGCAGCACGTCCATGCTGTCCGCGGTGGCGCGATCGACGCGATGCACGGCGACGCCGTGGACCTGGCGGACGAAGACCACCGGCGCCCCGAACTCGTGGCCGAGCGTGGCGCGGTTGGCCGCCACCGCCGCCGGGTCGTCCCCCACGTGCTGGGCGAGGTCGAACTCGGCGTAGGCCCCGCGGGAGGCCCCCGGCGTCCGCCGGGTGAAGCCCGCCCGGACGCCGGGACCGAGATCGATGTCGAGCAGGTGCACCTACTTCAGGAAGTCCGGCACGTCGAGGTCGTCGTCGAGCACCACGGGACGCGCCGAGGCGCGCACCGGACGCTCGTGGGACAGGTCCACCGAACGCGTGGGCTCGGGCGCCGGTGCCGGGGCGGGCGCCGGCGGCGCGACCGGGGTCGGGGCCGGGGCCGGTGCTGCCGGCTGCGAGGTGACCGACGTTGCCGCGGACGCCCCGTTGCCCTGGTAGTTGCCCAGCGGGGGCAACTCGCTGGTCGGCGCGCCGGACGACGAGCCCATCGACGAGCCCACGGTCGAGGGCAGCACGGCGCTGTGCACCGGGGCCGCCACGGTCGGCGCCCCGATCGGACGCTCACCGAACGGTTCGGCGTCCAGCGGCTGCGGACGCATCGAGTGACTCACCGGTGCGGGGTCGGCCAGCTGACGTCCGGGCGGAAAGGAATCCGTCCGGGGCAGCTCCAGACTGCCCAGGGAGGACGACGCGGTGGCCGGCGCGGTGCTGCGACCGGACACCTGCCCCAGCGCCCGCTCGTCGCGGCGCCGGGTCGGGGTGCCACCGTCGAACCCGGCGGCGATGACGGTGACCCGCACCTCGTCGCCGAGGGCGTCGTCGATGACGGCACCGAAGATGATGTTCGCCTCGGGGTGGGCGGCCTCCTGCACCAGCCGGGCCGCCTCGTTGATCTCGAACAGGCCCAGGTCGCTGCCACCCTGGATCGACAGCAGCACGCCGTGGGCGCCGTCCACGCTGGCCTCGAGCAGCGGCGAGGAGATCGCGGTCTCGGCCGCCTGGATGGCACGGTCCTCACCGCGGGCCGAGCCGATCCCCATCAGCGCGCTGCCGGCACCCTGCATGACCGACTTCACGTCGGCGAAGTCGAGGTTGATCAGGCCCGGGGTGGTGATCAGGTCGGTGATGCCCTGCACACCGGACAGCAGCACCTGGTCGGCGGAGCGGAAGGCGTCCAGCACACTGACGTGCCGGTCGCTGATCGACAGCAGCCGATCGTTGGGGATGGTGATGAGGGTGTCGACCTCCTCGCGCAGCGAGGTGATCCCGGAGTCGGCCTGGGATGCCCGGCGGCGGCCCTCGAAGGTGAACGGCCGGGTGACGACCCCGATGGTCAACGCGCCGAGCGACCGGGCGATCCGGGCCACCACCGGCGCGCCGCCGGTACCGGTACCACCGCCCTCGCCCGCGGTGACGAAGACCATGTCGGCGCCCTTGAGCACCTCTTCGATCTCGTCCGCGTGATCCTCGGCGGCCTTGCGGCCCACCTCCGGGTCGGCACCGGCGCCGAGGCCGCGGGTGAGTTCGCGGCCGACGTCGAGCTTGACGTCGGCGTCACTCATCAGCAACGCCTGGGCGTCGGTGTTGATGGCGATGAACTCGACGCCCTTCAGCCCGACCTCGATCATGCGGTTGACGGCGTTCACGCCGCCACCGCCGATGCCGACGACCTTGATGACGGCAAGGTAGTTCTGCGGTGCTGCCACGTCGGGTACCTCTCGCTCGCGGATCGTGGACCCGTAAGTCCCCCGTGGTCGATGCCCTCCTGTCGGGGCCTCGACCAAAGTCTCACCCTCAGGTAGAGGGTTATAGTTATGTCAACTTCCTACTGGTCAGTGACCGTACGGGCGCCCTCGAGGCGATTCAACGACCACGGGGGTGTGTCGAACGAGGTGTGTCGACGGGTCGGTGTACAGCACTGATCCGTGCACGGATTACCTGCTCACCAAGAGGTGGGCTCAGCGCGGCAGGACCGCGGCGTCACGCACCGTGGCGCGCGAGACCGACGGCGTCGACGGCGCACTCACGTCGTAGACCGAGGCGTCCGGGTTCGAGGTCACCAGGGCGCGCAGCACGTCCAGCTTGAGCACGCCCTGCTCGGCATCGCCCCACACCACCCGGGCGCCGTTGCGCAGCACGAACCACACGCCGTCCCGCGAGGTGGCGCCCAGGCTGCGCACCTGCGCATTGACCCCCGCGGGCAGCCCGGCCTGGACGTCGAGTGCGGCGCTCAGCGCGGCCGCACCGGCCTTCGCGACGTCGACATCGAGGTAGGGCAGCGTGTCGGGCCGGCTCGACACCGACTCCACGTCCACCCCGTCCCGGTCGACCAGCCGATAGCCCGACCCTCCCCCACCCGCCGGGACGGCGGCCACCGGTACCCGCTCGACCACCTCGACCCGAACCGTCGACGGCCAGCGGCGGCTGATGTGGGCCTCGCGCACCAACGGGATCGCCGCCACCCGGCGGGCCACCGCCGACGGATCCAGCATCACCATGGGACGGCCGACCTCGGCGTCCACCACCTGGTGCACGACGGCGCCGTCCACCCGCTGCAGCGAGTTCACCCTCACCCCGGTGACCTTCAGCCACGGCGAGAACAGGGCGAGCCACGTCAGGGCGACCAGCAGGGCCACGACGGCGATCGCCACCGCCCAGCGGCGCCGGCGGCGCGAGGCGACCTTGGCGGCGAACCGCTCGGCCGTCCCCGAGGACGCCGCCCGGCGCGGTGGTGCGCTCGGCGTCCGGCGACGGGGTGCTGCGGCGGGTGCGGGGCTCGGGGTGCGCGCCATCAGGACCCCGGTCGGTCGGCTCGCTCTGCCCGTGCGGCCCACTCGGTCAGCAGCTGCGGCCCCAGGGTGGTGACGTCCCCGGCGCCCATGGTGATCACCAGGTCGCCGGGCCGGGTCAGGTCGAGCGCCACCCGGCGGGCGTCGTCCAGGGTCGGGGCGAAGTGCACCCGCTGCGACGGCAGCGGCACCTCACGGGTGATCAGCTCACCGGTGATGCCGGGCTCGGGGTCCTCGCGCGCGGCGTAGACATCGAGCACGATCACCTCGTCGGCCAGCCCGAGGGCGTGGCCGAAGGCGGTGGCGAAGATCCGGGTACGGCTGAACAGGTGCGGCTGGAAGATCACCACGATGCGCGAACCGGTTGTGCCGCCTGCCGATCCGGCCGCCTGGTGGGTGAGTGTGGTGCGGGCCCCCCGCAACGCGGCGGCCACCTCGGTCGGGTGGTGGGAGTAGTCGTCGCGCACCTCGATCCCGGCGGCGCGACCCTTGAGCTCGAACCGGCGCCGGGTGCCCCCGAAACCCGCCAGCCCCGCGGCGAGCCGGGCCGGGTCGCTGCCGAGGCAGCACCCCGCGATCCAGGCCGCGGCCGCGTTGGCGGCGTTGTGCCGCCCGGGCACCCGCAACCGCAGCGGCCCGGTGCGGGGCAGTTCCCGGCCGGCGACCGACATTCCGGCGCGGGGCTGGAACGTGACCTCGATGCCGCCCTCGGCGGGGCGGACGTCCACCAGCCGGACGTCGCTGCCCTCGCGCTCGCCGTAACAGATCACCTCCACGTCCGGACGACGGCGGCGCACCGACTGCGACAGCCGCAGCGCGCCGTCGTCGTCCGCACTGCACACCAGCGCCCCACCCGGCACGATGCGATCGGTGAAGGCCTCGAACGCGGCCTCGACCGCCTCGGCCGTGCCGTAGTGATCCAGGTGGTCGGGCTCGACATTGGTGACGATCGCCACCGTCGGGCTGTACCGCAGGAAGGACTCGTCGGACTCGTCGGCCTCGGCGACGAACACGTCCCCCGTGCCCTCGCGGGCACTGGCCCGGTCGGCCGTGGCACCGGTCAGCTCGCCGCCGATCGCGAACGAGGGATCGTCACCGGCGGCGTCCAGCGCCACGGTGAGCATCGAGGTGGTCGTGGTCTTGCCGTGGGTGCCGGCGACCGCGACGGCACGGCGGCCCACCATCAGGCTGGCCAGTGCCTGGGAGCGGTGCAGGATGCGCAGGCCCCGTTCGCGCGCCAGCGCCAGCTCCGGGTTGGTCGGGCGGATCGCCGAGGAGACCACGACGGTCTCGGCATCGGCCAGGTTCGCCGCGTCGTGACCGATACACACCCGGGCGCCGAGGGCGCGCAGGCCGTCGAGCACCACGGAGTCGCGGGCATCGCTGCCCGACACCCGCACGCCGCGGGCACACAGGATGCGCGCCAGGCCGGACATGCCCACCCCACCCATACCGATGAAGTGCACCGCGCCGAGCCGCTCGACCGGCTCGGCCACCTCAGCCGACTTGGCTGCCTTGGCTGCGTTGGCGGGGAGCTGCGTCATGCCGGGTCTCCTTCTCGCTCGGTCGACCAGCCGGCCGCGGTGGCGACCAGGTCGGCCAACCGCTCGTCGCCGTCCCGAATCCCGAAACCCGCTGCCGCCGTGGCCATCTCGTGCAGCGCGGTCCGGTTAGACAGCAACGGCACGATCTCAGCGCGCACCCAGTCGGGGGTACACGCGGCGTCCGCCACCAGCAGTCCGCCACCGGCCGAGACCACCGGCGCAGCATTGAGCCGCTGTTCACCGTTGCCGATCGGCAGCGGCACGTAGGCCGCCGGCAGCCCGACCGCGGTGATCTCGCAGACCGTGCCGGCCCCGGCACGGCAGATCACCAGGTCGGCGACGGCGAAGGCCAGGTCCATCCGGTCGAGGTATTCCCGCACCACATAGTGGGTGTCGCGGCGCCAGGGCTCGGGCAGGTCGACCTGCTTGCCGCGTCCGGACAGGTGCAGCACCTGGTGTCCGGACCCGAGCAGCTCCGGGGCGGCAGCGGCCAGGGTCTCGTTGAGCCGCTGCGCCCCGAGGCTGCCCCCGGTGACCAGCAGGGTGCGCCGCTCGGGCGACAGGCCGAATTCGGCCAGCGCCTGCGGGCGCAGCGCCCGGAGCGTCGCGGCGTCCAGCGAGGTGATCTGACGACGCAACGGCATGCCCAGCACCTGGACGCCGCGCAGCGGTGTTCCGGGGAAGGCGCAGGCCACGTGCGGGGTGAACCGCGCCCCCAGCCGGTTGGCCAGGCCCGGTCGCGAGTTCGCCTCGTGCACCACGATCGGGACGCCGAGCCGGCGCGCCGCGATGTAGGCCGGCGCCGAGACGTACCCGCCGAAGCCGACCACCACATCGGCAGCCGAGCGCGAGATCGCCTCGGCCGCAGCCTGATTGGCGGCCTTCAGCCGGACCGGCAACCGGCCCAGGTCGCCGGACAGGCTGCGGGGCATGGGGACCCGCGGCACGATCGCCAGCGGATACCCGGCGGCCGGCACCAGCCGGGCCTCGAGGCCCTCGGCGGTGCCCAGCACCGTGATGGCGATGCCGGGGTCGCGACGGCGCAGGCAATCGGCCAGGGCGAGCAACGGCGCGACGTGGCCGGCCGTGCCGCCACCGGCGAGCAGCACCGACCGCACCGGACGCGGCGACGACTCGGGGGTGGGGGCGAACCCGTCCGGATCGGGTTCGGCGCTCATCGCGCCCTCCCCCGGCGCCGGCCGGCCGCAGCGGTCGCCGGGGATGCCCGGCGCGACAGCACGGACGCCGTCCGGCCGGCGATCTTGGGACGGGCCGCCAGTGCGTCGGGCGCGCCGGGCACCTGGCGGGCGAAGCCGAGCACCATGCCGAAGGCGATCATGACCGTCACCAGGGCCGAGCCCCCGCTGGAGACCAGCGGCAGCGGCAGCCCGATGACCGGCAGCATGCCCAGCACGGTGCCGATGTTGATGATGGCCTGACCCAGCACCCAGGCCAGCACCCCACCGGTCGCGATCTTGACGAAGGTGTCGTCACTGGCGATCACCAGTTTGAACAGGCCGATGCCGAGGGCGGCGAACAGCGCGAGCACGGTCAGTGTGCCGACCAGACCGAGTTCCTCGCCGATCACCGCGAAGATGAAGTCGTTGTGGGCCTGCGAGAGCCAGAGCCACTTCTCCCGGCCGGCCCCCAGTCCGACCCCCCACCAGCCCCCGGTGGCCAGGGCGTACCGGCTGTGGGTCGGTTGCCAGCAGGTGCTCAGGTACTCGCACGGGGTGTTGCCCAGCCAGGAGTTGACCCGCTTCATCCGGTTCTCGCTGGAGGTCACCAGCAACGTGACCGCCAGCCCCCCCAGCAGGCCACCGGCGGCGAACAGCCGCATCGGCACCCCCGCGGTGAACAGCAGCGCGACCGTGATGGCCACGAGCACCAGGGCGGTGCCCAGGTCGTTGCCCACCATCACCAACGCGAGCAGCACCAGCGCCCCCGGGACCACCGGGATCAGCGCATGGGAGATCTGCCCCACCATGGCCTGCTTGCGCGCCAGCACGGCGGCCGCCCACACGATCAGCGCCAGCTTGGCCGCCTCGGACGGCTGGATCCCCACGGGGCCGATGTACAGCCAGTTGCGGTTGCCGCCGGTGGTCCGCCCGAACGCCGCGACGGCGATCAGGCCGAGCACCCCCAGGCCCAGGGCCGGCCAGGCCAGGGCCTTGAGCTGCGACACCCGGAAGCGCGAGGCGACGAACGCCAGCGGCAGGCCGATCGCGGCGAAGATCGCCTGCTTGGCGAAGATGGCGTACGAGTCGCGCTGCGAACCGCGCAACGAGGCGATGTTCGAGCTCGACAGCACCATCACCAACCCGATGACGACCAGCGCGATCACCGAGCCCAGGATCAGGTAGTACGGCGCGAGCGGAGAGTCGAGCCGCGCCACCCAGGCACTGCGCCGGGTCAACGGGTGACCCCCGGGACGGCGTGCCGTCGAGGAACTCACGGGGGCCTGGCCCGCGACCATGCCTCAGCCCACCCGGCGCCGCACGGCGGCCGCGAAGGCGTCGCCGCGGTGGGAGTAGGAGACGAACTGGTCCATCGAGGCACAGGCCGGGGCGAGCAGCACGGTGTCACCGGGCGCCGCGAGGGCGGCGGCCCGATCGACGACGGCGTCCATCAGGTGCTCGGCAAGGTGCTCGGCGCCAGCAGACATCTCGCCAGTTTCGTCCACGCGCACCGGATGCACGGGGACGTGCGGGGCGTGTCGGGCCAGCGCCTGCTCGATCAGGGGCGCATCGGCGCCGATCAGCACCACGGCGCGCAACCGCTCGGCGTGCCGGGTGATGAGCTCGTCGAAGGTCGCTCCCTTGGCCAGCCCGCCCGCGACCCAGACCACCGAGTCGAAGGCCCGCAACGCCGCGTCCGCGGCGTGGGGGTTGGTGGCCTTGGAGTCGTCGATCCAGCGCACCCCACCGGTCTCGGCGACCAGCGCGATCCGGTGGGCCTGCGGCCGGTAGCCGCGCAACCCGTCGCGAACCGCGATCGCCGGGACGCCGTGCGCCCGGGCGAGCGCGGCGGCCGCCAGCGCGTTGGCCACCCCGTGCGGGGCCAGCGTGCCGCCCGAGGCGGTGCGGACGTCGTCCAGGGTGGCCAGCTCGGCGGCGCTGGTGCGCCGCTCGGCGACGAAGGCCCGATCGCACAGGATGTCGTCCACCACACCCAGCATCGAGACCGCCGGCACGCCGAGGGTGAACCCGATCGCGCGGCAGCCCTCGATCACCTCGGCGTCGCGCACCAGCTGCTCGGTGCGCTCATCGAGCACGTTGTAGACGCAGGCGACCTCGGTGTTGGCGTACACCCGGCCCTTGTCGGCGGCGTAGGCGTCGAGCGAGCCGTGCCAGTCGATGTGATCGGGCGCGATGTTGAGGCAGGCGCTGGCCTGCGGCTGCAGCGAGTGGGTCCAGTGCAGCTGGAAGCTCGACAGCTCGACCGCGATCACCTGGTAGGGGTTCGGGTCGAGCACCGCCTCGATGATCGGGGTGCCGACGTTGCCCGCCGCGACGGCCCGCTGCCCGGCGGCGGTGAGCATGGCCTCGAGCATGGTGACGGTGGTGGTCTTGCCGTTGGTGCCGGTCAGGGTCAGCCAGGGCGCCGCGCCGTGTTCGGCCCGCATCCGCCAGGCGAGTTCGACCTCACCCCAGATCGGGACGCCGTGCGCGGCCGCGGTGGCCAGCACCGGGCTGGACGGTCGCCACCCGGGCGAGGTGACCACCAGGTCGAGGTGTTTCGGGGTGATGCCGTCGAGGGTCTGCGTCGAACTCGTGGTTCCGGGGCCGAGGGCCACCGTGGCGTCCAGCACCTCGAGGATGCGGGCCTTGTCGTGCTCGGCCTCGCCGTCCCGATCGTCGATCACCAGCACCTGGGCGTCCCGTTCGGCCAGGGCGGCGGCGGCCGCGAAGCCGCTCACGCCCAGGCCGGCGATCAGGACGCGCAGCCCGGCCCAGTCGGCGTCCCGGTGGGTCAGGGAGGTCAGTGGTTTCGGGTCCGGTGCCACTACTGGGTCCCCACGACCCACTCGGCGTAGAACACCCCGAGGCCCAGTCCGCAGAACAACCCCGCGATGATCCAGAACCGGATCACGATGGTGATCTCGTTCCAGCCCGCCAGCTCGAAGTGGTGCTGCAGCGGCGCCATGCGGAACACGCGCTTGCGGGTCATCTTGAAGTAGCCGACCTGGATCACCACCGACATCAGGATGATCACGAACAGGCCGCCGAGGATCACCAACAGCAGCTGGGTGCGGGTCAGGATGGCCAGCCCGGCGAGTGCCCCGCCCAGGGCGAGCGAGCCGGTGTCCCCCATGAAGATCTTGGCCGGTGAGGCGTTCCACCACAGGAACCCGAAGGTCGCCCCGAGGACGCAGGCGGCGACGACGGCCAGGTCGAGCGGGTCGCGCACGTCGTAGCACAGGTTCGAGGCGGTGCGGGCGCAGGACTGGTTCGACTGCCAGGTGCCGATCAGCAGGTAGGACCCCGCAACGGCCACCGCGGCGCCACTGGCCAGACCGTCCAGACCGTCGGTGAGATTCACCCCGTTGCTGGTCCCAGCGATCATGACCATCGCCCAGACCACGAACAGCACCAGACCGAGCCCGGTGCCGGCGAAGGCCAGGTCGATCGGCAGATCGCGGATGAAGGAGATGTGGGTCGAGGCGGGGGTGAACTCCAGGCCCGCCGGGGTCCGTTCACCGTTCGCCTGGGTGAGCGCGACCACGGCGAAGATGATCGCCACCACCGACTGGCCGAGCAGTTTGGGGATCGCCCGCAACCCGAGGCTGCGCTGTTTGGAGATCTTGATGTAGTCGTCGAGCCAGCCGACGAAGCCCAGTCCCACCATGAGGAACAGCACGAGCAACGCGGACAGGGTCGGGGTCCACATGGTGATCAGGTGCGCCAGGCCGTACCCGATCAGGGCGGCAGCGATGATGACGGCGCCACCCATGGTGGGCGTGCCGCGCTTGGTGTGGTGCGAGGTGGGGCCGTCGTCCCGGATGAACTGGCCGTAGCCCCGGGCCACCAGGAACTTGATGTACAGGGGGGTGCCGAACAGGGAGCACACCATGGCGACCGCCGCCGCGATGACGACTGCCTTCATGCCCCGACCTCCCCGGCCTCATGCCTGGACGGGCCACCGGCCCGCGGGCCCGAGCCGTCCAGTCCCCGGGCGCCCCGGACATCCTGCCCCGCCGCCACCCCCGACGGCGGGAGCCCGGCGATTTCGGGCGATTCGCGCAGCGCGCGGGCGAGGGCGTCCAGCCCGATCGCCCGAGAGGCCTTGACCAGCACCACGTCCCGGGGGCCGAGCCGCCGCGTCAGCAGGTCCCGAGCGGCCTCGAGATCCGGCACCGAGAGCAGGTGGGGCGCCGTGCCGTACAACGCACCGCCCTCGCCGACCGCCACCACCTGGTCGACGCCCAGCTCCGCCGCCAGGGCGGTGATCCGCCGGTGGTCGTCGGCGGCGTCCGGCCCCAGCTCCAGCATCTCGCCCAGCACCGCCCAGGCGCGCCCACCCGCCGGGCGCATCGCGACCAGCGCCGCCAGCGCGGCGGCCATGGAGTCGGGGTTGGCGTTGTAGGCGTCGTCGATGATGGTCGGGCCGCCGTCGAGGCGGTGCACGCTCATCCGGCCGCTGCTCGTGGCGGTCGCCGTCGAGAGCAACTGCGCGATGCGTGGCGCCGGCAGGCCCAGGACGTGCGCCACCGCGGCCACCGCCAGGGCATTGGACACGTGATGAGCGCCGTGCACCTGGAGCGCCACCTCGACCTCGTCCCCGTCCTCGGCCCCGGCAGCGCCGGGACCCGAACCGTGCAGGCAGAGGGTGAAGGTGGCCCGAGCGGCGTCGTCCAGCCGGACGTCGCGCGCCCGCACCGGCGCGTCCGGCCGCCCCTGGGCACTGAACCGGACGACGCGAGCCGCCGTCCGGTCGGCCATCGCCGCCACGTTCGCGTCGTCCGCATTGAGCACCGCCACGCCGCCGTCGGCCGCCGACGGCAGCGCCTCGACCAGCTCGCCCTTGGTGGCGGCCGTCGCCTGCCGGCTGCCGAACACCCCGGCATGGGCCGCCCCGACGTTCAGCACCACCCCGACGGTGGGCCGGGTGAGGTCACACAGGTAGCTGATGTTGCCCGGCATCCGGGCACCCATCTCACTGATCAGGTAGCGGGTCGTCGCGGTGCACCGCAACAGGGTCAGCGGTACCCCGATCTCGTTGTTGAACGAGTTCACCGGGGCCACGGTCTCGCCGGCGCCGGCGAGCACCTGGGCCAGCAGATCCTTGGTACTGGTCTTGCCGCTGGAACCGGTGACCGCGACCACCGCCAGTCCGCTCAACCGGTCGCGCACCGCGCGCGCCAGGGCGCCGAGGGCGAGCTGGACGTCCTCGACCACGACGCACGGCCCGGCCACGTCTCGGGCCGCGAGCACCGCCGCGGCGCCGGCGGCCAGTGCGGCCGGAGCGAAGTCGTGACCGTCGACCCGCTCCCCCGGCAGGGCGACGAACAACGCCCCCGGCTCGACCGCCCGCGAGTCGATCACCACCGGACCGGTGACCGTGACCGCCCCGTCGGTGTTCGCGCCCAACCGGCCGGAGGTGGCGCGGGCCAGCTCGGTCAGCGTCATCGGGATCATCGGTCCAACACCTCGCGCAGCACCTGCCGGTCGTCGAACGGGTGCACCTGGCTCACGCCGTCGCGCACGATCTCCTGACCCCGTTCGTGGCCCTTTCCGGCCACCAGCACCACGCCGGTGCCGGCATCGGTCCACGCCAGCTGGACGGCGCGGGCGATGGCCTCACGGCGGTCGCCGATCTCGAGCACCTCGACCGCCCCGCCGGGGCGTTCCCGGGTGCCGGCGAGTACTGCAGCGCGGATGGCGGCCGGGTCCTCCGAGCGTGGGTTGTCGTCGGTGACCACGACCACGTCGGCCACCGCGGCCGCAGCGGCGCCCATCATGGGTCGCTTCTCCCGGTCGCGATCGCCGCCGGCGCCGAGCACCACCACCAGCGGTTTCGCGGTGGCCCGCAAGGCCTCCAGCGCGGCCCGGACGGCGTCCGGGGTGTGCGCGTAATCGACCACGGCCAGCGGTGCCCCGGGACGGCGCGCCGCGGCGTCCACCCGTTCCATCCGGCCGGGCACCGGGCCGGAGCGCGCCACTGCGTCGGCCGCGTCGGCCGGCTCCACCGGGTAGGCCTCGGTGAGCATCGCCGCCGCCAGCACGGCGTTGGCCAGGTTGAAGTCACCGGGCAGCGGTACCGGCAGCCGCACCTGCTGTTCGCGGTCGTCGTGGCGCACCCGCAGGTGGGCGACGGCCAGACCCCCGCGGTGCTCGATCGAGAGCACCTGCCAGTCGCAGGGTTCGGCGGCGGTGGGGCGGGTGCCGAGCGTGACCAGCGGGACGCCGTCCGCCCGCACCCGCTCGGCCAGCCGCCGGCCCCAGTCGTCCTCGAGGCAGACCACGGCCCGGTGGGCGTAGCGCGGTGAGAACAGCACCGCCTTGGCCTCGAAGTACTCCTCCATCGTGTGGTGATAGTCGAGGTGGTCGCGCGAGAGGTTGGTGAAGCCCGCCACGTCGACCGTCAGCCCGTCGACCCGGTGCTGGGCCAGCGCGTGGCTCGAGATCTCCATCGAGCAGGCGTCGACCCCGTGTTCGAGCATCACCGCGAGCAGCGCGTGCAGGTCGGGCGCCTCGGGCGTGGTGCCGGTCGAGGGCACCACCTCGGTGTCGACCCGCAGCTCGACGGTGCCGATCAGGCCGGTGTGATACCCGAGGGCGCGCAGCGCGCCGTCCAGCAGGAAGGTGGTGGTGGTCTTGCCGTTGGTGCCGGTGACCCCGAAGGTGTGCAGCCGTTCGGCCGGGCGGCCGTACAGCCAGGCCGCCAGGGCACCGAGCCGGGCGCGCGGCTGGTCGACGGTGAGCACCGGCAGCCTCAGGCCCCGGGCGCTCACCCGGCGGGCGCCCTCGGCGTCGGTGAGCACCGCGACCGCACCGGCCTGCTGGGCGTCGGCGGCGTAGTCGGCGCCGTGGGCGCGGGCTCCGGGCAGGGCGGCGTACAGGTCGCCCGGACGCACCGAGCGCGACCCGAGGGTGACCCCGGTGACCAGGACGTCGTCCGCTTCGGGGGCGGCGTCCTCGGGCCGGGTGGCGGTTACCTCGGCCGCCGGCTGACTCGGTTGCCGACCGGCCACCTGGGCTGCCAGCTGGGAGGCCACCTCGGACAGGTGGCGGGGCGGGGTGTGGGAGGGGCGTGGTCCGCCGGGGATCGGCACGCTGCGAGGCTACCCGTCAGTGCCAGGTGGTCGGGATCTGCGGGGGCTTACCCGTGCTGGGTGTCACGCGCTCGTGCGCCAGCGCGTAGGTCATCAGGTCACGGAACACCGGGGCGGCGACGTCACCACCGAAGTGGCCGCGCTTCGGGTTCTGCACGATCACCGCGATCACCAGCGACGGGTTCTCGGCCGGGGCCATGCCGATGAAGCTCGCCGTGTAGCCGCTGTAGCCGCCGTTGACGGCACGCTGCGCGGTACCGGTCTTGCCCGCGACCCGGTAGCCCGGCACCGCGGCCTTGACGGCGGTGCCGCCCTCGACCACGACCCCCTCCATCATCTCCCGCATGGCGCGGGCGGTCTCGGCGCTGAGCACCCGCACCGGCTCGCGCGCGGGGGTGGCGTGGAAGGTGCCGTCGGACGACGTGTGCCCGGCGACGATGGACGGCGGCATCCGCACCCCGTCGTTGGCGATGGTGGCGAACACCTGCGCCGACTGCAGGGCGTTGACCGACAGGCCCTGACCGAACAGCACGGTGTAGCGCTGCGACCCGTTCCAGGCGGCCGCCGGGGCCAGGATGCCGGCCGACTCGGGCAGACCCACGCCGGTCTTGGAGCCCAGTCCGAAGGCCCGCAGGTAGCGCTCCATGGTCGCCGGGGGCACCTTCTCACCGAGCATGATCGTGCCGATGTTGCTCGACTTGGCGAGCACCCCTGCCGCGGTGAGCTTCTCGACACCGTGCTCCTCGGCGTCCCGGAAGGTGCGGTCGGCCCGCTTCAGCCGGTTGGGCACGGTCACCTGGGTGAGCGGGGTGACCAGACCCTCCTGCATGGCCGCGGCCAGCGAGGCGACCTTCGAGGTCGAGCCGGGCTCGAAGACGTCGAGCAGCGGGCGGTCGCCACGATCGGCGTCCGGCGCCTTGCCCGGGGAGTTCGGGTCGAACGTGGGCGCGGTGGCCAGGGCCAGCACCTTGCCGGTCTTCGGCGCCAGCACCACGATGCTGATCGACTCGGCATCGACCGCCTCGGCCTGCGCCGAGGCGAGCTGCTGCGCCTTCCACTGCAGGTCGCGGTCGATGGTCAGCTGGACGCTGCCACCGTCGCGCGGGTCGACCTCTTCGGTGTTCCCGGTGGGGATGCGGGTGCCGTCGAGCGCCCGCTCGTAGCTGAGCGATCCGGCGGTGCCGGCCAGGACGTCGTCGAAGCCGCCCTCGACCCCGCCGTAGGACTTGCCGTCGGCCGCGACGAAACCGAGCACGTTGGCCGCCAGGTCACCGGCCGGGTAGACCCGGCGGCTGGCCTGGGGGGTGACCAGTCCGGTGATCTTCAGAGCGCGGATCTGCCGGGCCACGTCCGGGGTGACCTCGTTGGCGATGATCGTGCCCTTGGACGTGCCGGTCAGTTTCGCCGTCAGCGCCGGCACGGTCTGGCCCAGCAGCGGGGCGAGCTTGGCAGCCACCGCCGCCGGGCCACCGTTGCTGGGGTGCGTCATCAGCTGCTGGTCGACCAGGACGTCGCGCCGATCGACCGTGGCGGCCAGCACGGCGCCCTGGGCGTCGGTGATCGCCCCGCGGCGAGCCGGCAACGTCACGTCGACGGTGCGCTTGGCCAGCGCCGCGGTGGCGACCGCCGAGGCGTCCAGCCCCTGCAGCTGGATCAACCGGCCGCCGAACAGGCTGAGCACGAACAGCATCACGATCAGGCCGATGGACATCCGCCGGTTCGGATCCGCCGGCGGCCGGGGCGGCGCCGGGGGACGAGGCGGGCGGGCGGGCCGTGCCGGACGGGTGGCCCGGGTCGTGCGCGACGCCGCGCCCGGGCGCGGGGCACCTGCCTTTCGCGGTGCACCGGGCGCCGTCCTCGGGGGGGTGGCGGTCTTGCGAGGCGCAGCAGCCTGGCGCGACGCAGCCGGGCCAGGCGCTGCGGTCTTGCGCGGGGTAGCTGCCTTGCGCTGCGTGGCAGCCGCCGTGCGTGGGGCAGCCGGCTGCCGGGGAGCTGCGGCCTTGCGCGGTGCAGCCTGACGGCCCGCTGCCGGTGACCGCGGCGTCCGGGTCGAGGGAGGCGCGGCCATGGCTAGCCCGCCGCCGTCGGCTGGGGCGCCGGCTTGCTGGTGGGCTTGGCCGTCGGCTTCGACACCGGCTTGGTGACCGGCTTGGTGACCGGCTTGGTGACCGGCTTCGTGACCGGCTTCGTGACCGGCTTGGTCGCCGGAACCGATGGGGTGCCAGCAGGTTTGGCCGACGGTGAGGGCGAGGCGACCGGCTGGGCACGATGCGGCACCATCGGGGCCGGCAGCCCGGCAGCGGCCTTGGGCTCACCCAGGACGGCGCCGTCGCTGCGGCGGACCACGGCGACATTCGGGGCCGGCACCATGCCCAGCCCGCGAGCCCGCGCGGCGAGGTTCTGCGGGGCCTGCAACGATGCGATGTCCTCCTGCAGCGCCTGACGCTGCTCGGTGAGTTCGATGGTGTCGGCGCGCAGCTGACCGAGTTGGTAGGCCCCGCGGCCGAGGCTCACGGTCATGATCAGGAGGCCGATGAGGCCGACGGCGAGCAGGCCGAGGCAGGCCGCGACCAGGCCCCCGCGGGAGCGCAGGTGCTCGGGCGTGGACACCAACCGCAACCGTGGCGCGGGCGGGCGGGTCGTCGTCCGGCCGGCTGCCGGGCGTGCTGTCGTGGCGCGCGCCGTCCGGATCGCCCCTGCGCTGCTCATGCTGGATCCCCCTCGGCCGCGCTCGTCACGGCCTTGCTCATCACCCTGGTACCGATCACGACCTCGCGGGTCACCCCGCGTGTCGCCTGCCCTGTCACCTGTGCTGTCCCCTGGTCCGTCGCCCGGCCCGTCGCCCGGCCCGTCACCACGACCCCGTTCACGGCGTTCCCCCGCCCTCTCGGAACCGGACCCGCTCTGCTGCCCGCAATCGCACCGACGCGGCACGCGGGTTCGCAGCCACCTCGTCGGCGTCGGCGGTCTCGGCCCCCCGGGTGAGCAGTCGCAGCGCCGGCGCGTGCTCGGGCAGCTCGACCGGCAGATCCGGTGGGGAGGTGCTGCGGGCCTGCTCGGCGAGCGCCCGCTTGACGATCCGGTCCTCCAGCGACTGGAAGGACATGACCACGATCCGCCCACCCACGGCGAGCGCCTGCACCGCAGCGGGCACCGCGCGGGTGAGCACGTCGAGTTCGCGGTTGACCTCGATCCGCAGCGCCTGGAAGGTGCGCTTGGCGGGGTTGCCGCCGTGTCGACGCGTGGCCGCGGGGATCGCCCCTCGGACCAGGTCGACCAGGCGGGCACTGGTGGTGAAGGGCTGGCGTTCCCGTTCGCGGGCAACGGTTTCGGCGATCCGGCGAGCGAACCGCTCCTCGCCGTAGTCGCGCAGCACCCGGGTCAGTTCGGCGATCGAGTAGCTGTTGAGGATGTCCGCCGCGGTGGCGCCACCGGTGGGGTCCATGCGCATGTCGAGCGGGGCGTCGACCGAGTACGCGAAGCCGCGCTCGACCTCGTCGAGCTGCATCGAGGAGACCCCGAGATCCATCAGGATGCCCTGCACGTGGGGGTGCCCCAGCCGGTGCAGCACCTGGGGAAGCTCGTCGTAGACCGCATGCACGAGCTGGGTGCGCCCGGCGAACGCCGCCAGCCGCTCCCCCGCCAGGGCGAGCGCCCTCGGGTCACGGTCCAGGCCGACGAGCGTGGCGGCGGGGCAGCGTTCGAGCAGCGCCGATGCATGACCACCCATGCCCAGGGTGGCATCGACCACCACACTGCCGGGGTCGGCCAGTGCCGGGGCGAGCAGCGAGACGCAGCGATCGAGCAGGACCGACGTGTGCCGGTCCCGCGCGGGCGCGCCGTTGCTCATCTCGACCCTCTCGACCCTGGAACGACCCCGACCCGGATGGGGATCGGCGGTCAGGTCTCCATCCGCTCCGACCGGGTGGCCTGACACCGGGGAAGGTGCATCAGGACACCCCGGGCGGCTGGAGACCTCACCGCCGATACAGCTCGTGCGACTCAGAAGATTCCGGGGACCACCTCTTCGGCCTGATCGGCGAACGACGACTCCTGCTCGGCCAGGTAGGTCTCCCAGGCCGTGGCATCCCAGATCTCGATCCGGTCACCGGCACCGATCACGGCGCACTCCCGATCCAGGCCCGCGTACCCACGCAACATCGCGGGCACCGTGATCCGGCCCTGCCGGTCGAGCACCTCGTCGCTGGCTCCGGACAGGAACACGCGCAGGTAGTCACGGGCCTGCTTGCTCGTGACGGGTGCCTGGCGCAACTGGCCCGCGATCCGGGAGAACTCGGCGACCGGGAAGACGTACAGGCAGCGTTCCTGACCCCGGGTCACCACCACTCCGTCCTCCAGTTGCTCGCGGAACTTCGCCGGCAGGATCAGCCGGCCCTTGTCGTCCAGCCGCGGGGTATGGGTGCCGAGGAACATGCGCCCCGCCCTCCCTGAGTCCCCACCAGGACCCACCCCGGCCTTCCAGACGGCCCCACTCTACTCCACTTCCCCCCACCGTCAACGATGCACGACATCCCCCGCGTCGTCACCTCCAGGACGACATCGCAGGTCACAGGCGTGATCCAGGAACGGGCGCGCCGACGTCCGGCCCCCGACTCCCCGGCGAGGCGGATCACCGCCACCCCCTCCGGGGGCAGCGAATCGACCCCGAGAAACCCTGCATATCGGTCGATATCCGCCTCCATTCCATCCCGCCCGAGGGGTTCGGGATGCGGGGGTGGGAGAAAGTGGGGGGCGGTGCGGGCGGCCACCAGCGGCGCGCACCGGCGTCCGCGGTGGCCACCGGGCCGCCGTCACCGGCCGTGGCCACCCGGGTACGACTGGGGCGAACCGGCCAACGTGTGTGAGCCTGGTGCGGCGTCGCCTGAGACACTGGCGCCGTGCACCGGCGCTGTGACGTGCCGCAGCAGGAGGAGGATCAGGTGACCATGACCAGCGCGCCCGGGGCGATGGCGGCTTCGATCGAGACGGCCCACCACGCCACGAGCACGATCCGGCAGGCGGTGGAGCGGGTGATCGACGGCAAGCCGGACGTCGTCCGGCTCGCGGTCACCGTGTTGATCGCCGAGGGACACCTGCTGCTGGAGGATGTGCCGGGCGTCGGCAAGACCATGCTCGCCAAGGCCCTGGCCCGATCGATCGGGTGCTCGGTGCGCCGGATCCAGTTCACCCCCGACCTGATGCCCAGCGACGTCACCGGGGTGAGCATCTACAACTCCGAGCGCGGCGACTTCGAGTTCAAGCCCGGCGCGGTGTTCTCGAACGTCGTGGTGGGCGACGAGATCAACCGAGCCAGCCCCAAGACCCAGTCCGCGCTGCTCGAGTGCATGGAGGAGCGCAACGTCACCGTCGACGGCACGACCTACCGGTTGCAGCCGCCGTTCATCGTGATCGCGACCCAGAACCCGATCGACATGGAGGGCACCTACCCGCTGCCCGAGGCCCAGCGTGACCGGTTCATGGCCCGGCTCTCGATGGGCTATCCCTCGGGGGCGGCCGAGCTCGAGATGCTCGACCGGCACGGCGCGCAGGACCCGCTGGAGGCGCTGGCGCCCGTGGCCGACGCCGAATTGATCCGCCAACTCATCGCCACGGTGCGCGGCGTCTACACCGCCGACGCCATCAAGGAGTACGTGGTGGCGTTGATCCGGGCCACCCGCACCTCTCCCGACCTGCGCCTGGGCGCCTCGCCCCGGTCGGCCCTGCAGCTGCTGCGGGCGGCCAAGGCCTACGCCGTGACCGAGGGCCGCAACCACGTGCTGCCGGACGACGTCCAGACGTTGCTGGTGCCGGTGCTCGCCCATCGGCTGCTGCCCAGCCCCGACGCCGCGATGCACCAGCGCACTCCGGAGGAGGCGCTCGCCACCCTGCTGGGTCAGGTACCCGTCCCCCGCGCCAGGGCCTGAACAGCTCGGCGTGGACCCCGTTGGTGACCGCCCGGTGAGGAGGATGGCCCGATGACCTGGCTGCGAGCAGCGTTCGGCGGGCTCACCACGCGGGGCCGCGCCTTCCTCGCGGCCGGCGTGGCGGCCACGGCCTCGGCCTTCATCCTCGGGCAGCGCGACCTGTTGCGCATCGGCGTCCTGCTCATCGTGCTGCCGGCGGCATGTGCCCTGGTGATCGGACGGGCGCAGCTGCGGCTCGCCCTGACCCGCACCATCAGCCCGGCGCGAGTGATCAGCGGCGACACCGCCCGGGTACGGCTCGAACTCGAGAACCTCACCCGGCTGGTGACCCGGGTGCTGCTGGCGGAGGACACCATCCCCTACTCGCTGGGACCCTCACCGCGGTTCGTGATGGCCCGGCTGCCCGGGGGACGGCGCGCCGCCGTCACCTACTCGGTGCCCACCCAGACCCGGGGACGCTACGAGATCGGCCCGCTGCGACTGCAGATGTCCGACCCGTTCGGCCTGTGCGAGGTCACCCGGGCTTTCACCGCCACCGACCCGTTGATCGTGGTGCCCCGCACCTGGCCGCTGTCCGGTGCCCCGACCGGTGGCCACTGGGGCGGCAGCGGGGAGGCGATGCACGGCACCGCGGCGGCCAGCGGCGTCCACGACATCGCGATCCGCGAGTACCGCTACGGCGACGACCTGCGCCGGGTCCACTGGCGCTCGACCGCCCGGCGCGGCGAGCTCATGGTGCGCCGCGAGGAGCAGCCGCGCCAGATGCGCGCCACCGTGCTGCTGGACTGCCGGGCGGACTCCCACCGGGGGGACGGCCCGGCCAGCAGTTTCGAGTGGGCGGTCAGCGCGGCCGCCTCGGTCGCCGTCCACCTGTCCGGCCTGCGCTACGGCGTCCGGCTGCTGACCGACGACCCGACGGCCACCTGGAGCTCGGCCAGCGGTGACTCGAGCACCGTGGCGCTGCTGGAACGGCTGGCGCTGGTCGAGACCACCGACGACACCACGCTGGGCAGCTCGGTGGCCGCCCTGCAGAGTTCCCGGGGCGACGGGCTGATCGTGGCCGTGCTGGGTGACCTCGAGCCCGATCTCGCCCATGCCCTGGCCCAGGTGCGCCACCCCGGATCGTGCGCCGTGGCGATCCTGCTCGCCACGCCCCGGTGGGCACCGGGGCGCTCCGCCGCCGCCGACTCCGGCAGTGACTCCCGTCGCGAACGGGTCGCTGCCGTGCTGCAGACCGCGGGCTGGTCGGTGACCGAGGTCGACCCCTCGCAGGCGGTACCGCCGGTGTGGCAGCGCCTGGTGAGCACCTCCGCCGGTGGCGGCCGGGCCGTGGTCCCGACGGCGCTGACGGTGCCGGCGAACGTGCCCAACGCGTCCGCCGTGGACGGCCGGTCCGGTCTGGGCAACGGTTACGGAGGCCTGCGATGACCGCCCCGCTGCGCCTGGCCCTCGCCGCCCTGGTCGCCACGTTGCTGGCGGCCACGACCCTGCGGCCGTTGTTCGCCGACCTGAGTTGGGCGGCGCCGGTGCTGGTCGTCGTCCTGGTGTGTTCCCTGGTCGGGGTGGCGGTGCGCCAGCTCACCCCGGTCTGGCCGCTGGCCGCCCTGGCACAGGTCGGCGCGCTCGTGGTGACCCTGACCGCGCTGTTCGCCCGGCGGCAGGCGTTGTTCGGCATCGTGCCGGGGCCGGCCGCCCTCGACCGGCTGCGCTCGCTGCTCGACGAGGGCAGCCAGGTGATCCGCAACGCCGGGCCTCCGGTACCGGTCGGGGCGGGCATCGTGCTGCTGGCCACGCTGGGCATGGCGCTGGTGGCGTTCGCGGTCGACCTGGTGGCGGCGTCCCTGGAACGCCCCGCGGCGGCCGGGCTGCCGCTGCTGGCGGTGTACTCGGTGCCGGCCGCGGTGTTGCCGCAGGGCGTTCCCTGGATCTACTTCGTGCTGGCGGCGCTCGGGTACCTGATGCTGGTCACGGTCGACTGGGTCGACCGGGTGCACGCCTGGGGACGGGTGCTGGGGCACGGGCAGCAGGAGCGCCGGGTGACCCTCGGCGGGCCGCTGAGCGGTGGACGGCGCGTGGCCGCGATCTCGCTGGCCGTCGCGGTGCTGCTGCCGATGGTCACCCCAGGGGTCGACGAGCGGATGCTGGGCGGCGGCGACGGTGAGGGCGAGGGCCGGGGCCGAGGTCAGATCAGCGTGGTCAACCCGATCCTGACGCTCAAACAGAACCTCACCTCGCGCAGCAACGCCCCGGTGATCACCTACACCACCACGATGGACTCCCCCGAGCCGCTGCGGATCGCGACCGACGACACCTTCACCAGCGAGCGGTGGGCGCCCTCGACAGGGCCGATCAGCCGCAAACAGAAGGTTCAGGACGGTCTGCCGTTCCCGCCGGGCCTCAGCAAGCTGGTCAGTTACCGAGAGGAGACGACCACCATCGCGATCGGCCGGCTGAGCGAGACCTACCTGCCGTTGCCCTACCCGACCACCGTGGTCGAGATCGAGGGCCGGTGGCTGTACGAGAAGGCCTCGTTGAACGTGGTCGGCGACGGCCAGCGCACCGAGGGGGTCTCGTACACCGCTCGTCACCTGTCGATCGAGCCCACCCCGGAACAGCTCACGGCGGCGCCGGCCCCGCCGCAGGACCTGCAACGCACCTTCACGGCGCTGCCGAACCTGCCGGCCCTGGTGCGGCAGACCGCCCGCACGGTGGCCGGCACCGGCACCCACTACGAGCAGGCGCTGGCGATCCAGGACTACCTGCGCTCCACGGGCGGGTTCACCTACAGCGAGACCGTCTCGGGGGTGGAGGACGGCAGCGGCACCGACGCCGTCAGCGCCTTCCTGAGAGGCAAGAAGGGGTATTGCGTCCAGTTCGCCTCGACCATGGCGGTGCTGGCCCGCACCCTGGGGATCCCCTCCCGGGTGGCGGTCGGCTTCCTGCCGGGCACCACCAAGGGCGATGGGCGCTACACGATCAGCCTGCAGGATGCTCACGCCTGGCCCGAGCTGTACTTCGAGAACGCCGGTTGGGTGCGCTTCGAACCCACTCCCGCCCGCCGGGCGCCGTCCCTGCCGGGCTACGCTCAGACCGACCCGGTGGCGCCGAGCGCTCCGGAAGCCACACCGAGCGCCTCGGCCTCGGTGGACTCCTCGGCCGGAGCGGCCTCGCGCGCTGCCCGACCCGCGCCGGAGAGGCCCGAGACCCCGGCCACGGCCCCGACCACCCCGTGGTTCGACCGGATCCCGTGGCGCATCCTGGCCGCTCTGGCCTCGCTCGGCCTGCTGGCCGCGGCCCCCTGGCTCGCCGCCGTGGTGATCCGACGCCGGCGGTGGTCGCGTGCCCGGACCGCATCGCTGAGGGCCGAGGCGGCATGGGACGATCTGCGCGATCGGTTGAGTGACCTGGGGGTGGTCTGGGCCAGATCGTGGACGCCGCGCGCCCTGCTCCACCGGCTGAGCCGCGACCACACGCTGGCTGCCGACGCCCGGGCGGCCCTGGAGCGACTGGTCCACGACATCGAGACCGCCCGGTATGCACCGCCCGAGGCGTCCTCGGCGCGGACCACCGCCCAGGTGCGTGCGGACGTCGATCGGGTCGTCGAGGCCGTCGGCGAGGTGATGGGGCCTCGAGCGAGGCGGCGCGCCCGGTTGTTCCCGGCCTCGGGGATCGCCGTGTTCACCGGGTCGCGCCGGCTGCTGCGGCAGCAGCCGGGCGGTGATCAGGACGCCGGTGATCAGGATGGCGGCCTGCTGCGGGTGCAGCCGCGGCGTCCCCGGGATCGCGGTCCGCGCGAACGCGCCGGATCCGGGAACCGTCACTGACCTCTGTAGGGGTGGTCTGTGACTCCCGTGGGTGTCAGTGACGTCGAACGGTAGGGGCTAGCGCTCGTCGCGGCGGCGGTCCCAGCGCTGTTCCATGCGCTGCATGAAGGTGCCCTTGGTGCCCTTGGACTTGCGGCCGGTGGCGGGGGGACGGACGCCGCCGGAGGCTGTCACGACCCCTGTGGGGCCACTGCGGCGTCGAGCCGAGAAGGCGAAGACGGTGCCGCCCAGCATGGCGAGGAACCCGAGGACGCCGACCAGGACCATGCCCTTGGCCACGCCGAGCAGCAGCACCACCAGACCGATCGCCACGGCGAGCAGTCCGATGATCATGCGAGACAGGTACCCGTGACGGCGGGCCACACCGCGCATGGTGGAGGCGAACTTCGGATCCTCTGCGTAGAGGGCGCGCTCCATCTGCTCCAGTAGGCGCTGCTCGTTATCGGAGAGCGGCACGACGACCTCCCAGGAACAGAACGCGCGGCAGGGTACAACGCGGCGAGGTCCAGGATAAGTCGGGTCGGCCCCTGACGAAACCCGCACTGGCCACTCTCGGCCCAGTGTCGGCCGCCGCAAGCCCCGACTTTACCTGGGAATGCCCTACCAAGGGCCCGGATCACGGCCGGAATAGTCCTCTCGGACCAAGCTGGCCGGGCGCACGGCGCCCGCTCCGAACCGGGCGCTGGCCCGGTCGACCGCCCGCTCGGCCTCCCGCCAGCCGTGCTCGCGCTCGTCGAACGCCAGCTGGTGATGCCCCTGGGTGGCCTCGGTCAGCCCCTCGAGCCGTACGCCCACCAGTCGGAGCCGGGCACGATCGAGCCCGAGGCCCTCGTACAGCGTGCGGGCGGTGGCATGGATGAGGCGGGCCACGTCGGTGTGCTCGGGCAGGGTGCGGGATCGGGTGAGCGTGGTGAAATCGGCGAACCGGATCTTGATCACCACAGTACGGCCGATCATCCCGGCGGACCGGGCCCGAGCGGCCACCTTCTCGGACAACCGCAGCACCTCCCGCAGCACCACCTCGGGGTCGTCGACGTCCCGCTCGAAGGTCTCCTCGGCGCCGATGCTCTTCTCCACCTGCTCCGGGACGACGGGCCGTGGGTCTCGCCCCCAGGACAGCTCGTGCAACTGTGTCCCGACGGCGCCCAGCGCCCGTTCCAGGGTGTCGACCGGGGTGTGGGCGAGGTCGGCGACGGTGTGCAGTCCGAGCCGCTTCAGGCTCTCCTCCGTGCGCTCCCCCACCCCCCACAGCGCACCGACCGGCAGGGCGTGCAGGTAGGGCACCATCCGGTCGGGGGCCACCACCAGCAATCCGTCCGGTTTGGCGCGCCCGGAGGCCAGCTTGGCCACGAACTTGGTGGCCGCCACCCCGACGGAGCAGGTGATCCGCTGTTCGTCGGCCACCCGGTCACGGATCAGCTGGGCGATCCGGCTCGGCCGTCCCAGGCGGCGGATCGCCCCCGAGACGTCGAGGAATGCCTCGTCCAGACTCAGCGGCTCGACCAGCGGCGTGATGGACCGGAAGATCTCCATGACACCCTGCGACACCTCGGCGTACCGGTGGTGATCGGGTTCGAGCACCACTGCCTGGGGGCAGATCCGTCGCGCCCGGCCGAGCGGCATGGCCGAGTGGACGCCGAACCGGCGGGCCTCGTAGGTGGCGGACAGCACCACCGCCCGCCGGCCGCTGCCCCCGACGATCATCGGCCTGCCGCGCAGCTCGGGCCGGTCGATCAACGCGACCGAGGCGTAGAAGGCATCCATGTCGACGTGCAGGATCGAGCAGTCGACGTCGTCCGGTCGGCCGGCCTGATGGGCATCGTGTTCGGCCCCGGTTCGACCGCCTCGGTCGAGCTGGCGGCGGCTCACGACCCGCCCCGCACGGACCTCACCCGGTCAGGGACGTTGCGCGACGACGTGCAGTTGCGCGGCGATGGCAGCGAGCTCGGGGTGGGACAGGTGGTCACCGGCCGCCCGCTCCAGCTCGAGCAGCGCCGCCGCGGCGTCCGGGTCGGAGTCGACCAGCGCTCCCGGCAACAGGTCGGCGAACAGCCGGACGCCGTGGACGGCCCGGATGGACAACCCGTCCACCATCTCCAGCACGGCCGAGCGATCGAACCGGCGCGGCACGGCGTCGTCGTCCGAGCCCTGCCCGGCAGGGTCGTCCAGCAACCGCCGGGCGTCCTGGAACCGGCCCGACAACGCCCGGGCGAGGACGGCGCCGAGTCGTTGCGGCACCAGCAGGCTGAGCAGGCCCGCGGACCGCAGGGTCGCCACGGCGTCGGCCAGGGCGGCCGGCGGGTCGTCGGTGTACTCCAGCGCCCCGTGGCACAACACCAGGTCGGCACTCTCGGCGCCGAGCAGGCCGACCAGTTCACCGGCGTCCCCCTGCAGGGAGCGGACCCGGCTGCCCGCGTCGGCCTCGGCGACCCGACGCTGCAGCGCGGCCAGCGCATCCGGGCTGGGGTCGACCACGGTGACCCGGTGACCGAGGGCGGCCAGCGGGACGGCGAACCCCCCGGTGCCACCGCCGACGTCGACCACGTCGAGCGGGCGACCGAGCGCAGCACTGCGTTCGGCGGCGAGGGTATCCAGCAGGTCCCAGACCACCGCGGTCCGGACGGCGGTACGCGGGTCGGTACGCAGGCTCCAGCGTCGGGAGCGCGAGGGGGCGTCGGGCACGAGGCCCACCCTAGAGTGAGTTGGTTCATCGCCCGCTGCTTCCCGGGCTGGAGTGCCACAGCTTGCGATGGGGCGTGGAGCGTCCCGCCGACCGCACCTCGGGCGCGGGCTCGCCGTCCTCGGCCGCGACCACGCGCCGGGTGTCCCGCACCTCGATGCCCGGGGTCTGCAGATCGGCGTAGGGCGATTGCACGTAGCCGGTGGGGTGCACCAGGATCCGGCGCAGGTGCACCGTGCCTCCACCCATGCCGCCGGCCCGGTCCCGGCGCCCGCCGGTGCGGGCATCACGATCGCCGGACGGCAGCCCGGTCGCGGCGTCCGCGGCGGCTGCGGCCTCCCATTCCTGCTCGGCGGTCCGCACGAACCCACCCCCGAAGGCCACTGCCGGCGGCCGGAACCCCTCCCGGTCGGCATGCCCATCGGCCGGTGCGCCCGCGCCGTCCGGGGTGGCCATCAGCCGTTCGACGGCCTCCGTGCCCCCCTCGGTCCAGGCGTCCCAGAGCACCGGCAGTTCCCAGGCCCCGGTCGCCCGCAGCGAGACCCCCCGGTGCCCGGTGCGGCGCAGCACCCCCCGCACCACCAGCAACCACGAGTGGAACACCGTGGCGGCGTACGGCCCCTGGACGTCCTCGAAGAAGGTGGCGTCCACCGGGCCGGTGGTGTCGTCCAGCGTGAGGAAGACCACGCGCCGTCCGGACCGGATCGGTGGGGTCTGGGTGGCGACCTTGACCCCGGCGATCAGCAACTCGGCACGACTGCGCCGGCTCAGCAGGTCACGCGAGCGGGTCACCCCGAGCTCGGTCAGCAACGGCGTGTAGAAGTCGAGCACGTGCCGGCTGACGTCCAGTCCGAGGATCTCGAGTTCGGCCCGGGTACGTTCGGCGCCGGTCATCTCGGGCAACCCCGTGGGCCGGGTCTGATTCGGCGCATCGCCCAGGTCGAGGGTGAGCTGCACCTCGTGGTCGGCCACCGCCGGCGCCCGCCGCGGCGCCCGCGACTGATTCGCCGCCGCCGCCCGCACGGCATCCGGTCCGCGCCCACTCCCCGGTGGCGGAGCCGGGGTGGGACGAGGCGTTCGCGGCAGCGACGTCAAGCGCAGCAGTCGCCGAGCGAACGCCTCGTCCCACCCCGGCTCCGCCACCCGACCCACGGCCGCCTCGTCCGCTCCTGGCCGAGGCGGTCGGCCTGCGCACCGAGCGGCTCCACCGGTCGAGCTCGGCCACCTGCAGCAGCAGGTCGCGGCGGGTGAGGCGGTCGCGGCGACGGATCGGCAGGTCGGTGCCCAGCCCGTAGAGGGAGTCGAACGCCCCGGCCAGCACCAACCGCTCGACCACCGGGCGACTCGGCGCCGCCCGGTGCCAGAAGTCGGCCAGGGTGGCGTACGGACGGGCGGCGATGATCCGGGCGACCTCGGCCTCGGCGATCCCCTTCACCTCGGTCAGCGGCAACCGGATGCCGTACCCCCGCCCGTCCGGCAGGTCCGGACCGGGGTGGGGGGCTCCGTCGGGGTCGACCCGCTCGACCCGATAGGTGTCCTGGGAGGCGTTGACGTCCAACGGCAGGACGGCGATGCCCAGGTTGCGGGCGTCGTCCAGGATCAGGCGCTTGGGGTACATCCCCGGGTCGTGGGTGAGCACCCCGGCCAGGAAGGCCGCCGGGTGGTGGGTCTTGAGCCAGGCCGACTGGTAGGTGGGCAGCGCGAAGGCCGCGGCGTGGGCGCGGCAGAACCCGAACGAGGCGAAGGCCTCCAGCACCTGCCAGATCCGGGTGACGGTGGCCTCGTCGTACCCGCGGGAGAGTGCCTTGGGCAGGAACCACTCCCTGACGTGAGCCTGGCCGTCACGCGATCCCATGGCCCGACGCACCTCGTCGGCCTCGGCCAGGCTGCAGCCGGCGATCCGGGAGACGATCTTCAGCACCTGTTCGTGGAAGACCACCACGCCGCTGGTCTCGTGCAGGGCCTCCTCGAGGTCGGGGTGCAGGTAGCTGACCTCGTCCCAGCCCTGCCGGGCGCGCAGGAACGGGTTGATCATGTCGGACTTCACCGGCCCGGGCCGGAACAGCGAGATGTCGATCACGATGTCGGTGAAGGTCTGCGGGCCGAACCGGCCGATCAGCTCGCGTTGCCCGGGCGACTCGATCTGGAAACAGCCCAGGGTGTGCGCGGTGCGGATCATGCGGAAGGTGGGCTCGTCGTCCAGCGGGACGGCGTCCAGCTCGATCCGGCGGTGCTCGACCCGCTCGACCTCGTGCAGGGCGTAGGCCATCGCCGACTGCATCCGGATGCCGAGCACGTCGAGCTTGAGCAGGCCGAGGTCCTCGACGTCGTCCTTGTCGAACTGGCTCATCGGCAACCCCTGCCAGCTGGCCTCGACCGGGGTTCGGTCCAGCAGGCCGGCATCGGACAGCAGCACCCCGCAGGGGTGGAGCGCGACGTGTCGGGGCAGCCCGTCGAGCCGCTCGACCAGGTCGAACAGCAGGTCGAGCCGCGAGGAGTCCAGCCCGGCGGCACGCAGTTCGGGCAGCTCGACCAGGGCGTCGCGCACGTCCCGCGCCCGGATGTGCGGGAACGCCGTGGCGATGGCGCCGATCTCCGCCTGCGGCATCCCCAGCGCTGCCCCGACGTCCCGGATGGCGTGACGGACCCGGTAGGTGTCCATCATCGAGACGCAGCTGACCCGCTCGGCCCCGAACCGGTCGAGGATCTCGGCGTAGACCTCGTCTCGGCGAGCCGACTCGACGTCGATGTCGATGTCGGGCAGCTGCGCCCGCAACGGGGACAGGAACCGCTCCATCAGTAGGTTGTGCCGGATCGGATCCACCCCGGAGATCCCCAGCAGGTGGTTGACCAGGCTGCCGGCCCCCGACCCTCGGGCCGCCACCCGGACCCCGATCCCCCGGATGTCGTCGCAGACCATGGCGACGGTCAGGAAGTAGGAGGCGTAGCCGAGGGCCTCGATGGTGGCCATCTCGGCTGTCAGTCGCTCGGTGACCTCACGCAGCTGGTCGGTTCCCGCGCCGCGATAGTGCTGGGAGATCGCGGCGTCGCACCGCTTGTACAGCGCGGCCAGCGGATTCTCCGACGGCCCCAGGCCGAGCAGGTGGGCCTCCGGGAAGTGCACCGACCCGATCCCCAGATCGGCGCGCGGGTCGAGCCGGCAACGCCGGGCGAGGGCCCGGGTGTCGGCCAGCAGCCGGGCACCGCCGTCCGATTCCCCGGCGGCCTGGGCGATCCGGGCGGCCAACGCGGTCATCTCGGCCGGTGAGGCCAGGTACCCCCGCGCGGTGGTGCGGTCGAGGTGGCGGGTGCCGAGCGGTACCAACCGGCGGGCGGCGTCCAGCACGTCGACGGTGATCGCGCCATCCGGTGTGGCATGCCGGACGGCGTTGCTCAGCACCGCGGGCAGCCCGGCGTCCCGGGCCAGGGCCAGCATCCGGGCGGCGTGGGTGAGGCTGCCGGGGGTCTGCGGCGGCCCGTCGTGGCAGACCACCTCGACGGCGAGACCGTCCGGGGGCAGGACGGCTCGCCAGTGGTCGAGCACCGCCCGGGCCAGGTCGAGACGGCGGGCCAGCACCGCCCGGCCGACCTCGGAGTCGGGACCGAGCAGCACCGTCACCGTGGCCGGGGCGGCGAGCACCGTGCCGGGCGAGACGAGCCGGGCGTGCTCGGCGATGAGGCCCACCGTGCTCACCGGCCGGCCCCGTTCACCCCGCAGATGGGTGGCCGAGACCAGGCGGCACAGCCGAGACCAGCCCTCGCCGGCCAACCGCCCCTGACCGGCGTCGGCTCCCAACGCGAGCACGGTGACCCGGGGATGCCGGGGATCGACCACGGAACCACCGCGCGCCGGGGTACGGCGCCGCGCGGTCGGGGTGGTTCGGGTGATCGGGGTGGACGAGCTGGACGGCGCCCCGCTGCGGCGGGACGGCGTCCCGAGCTGCGGCGCTGTCGGCTCGACCGCGAGGTCCACTCCCAGCACCGGATCCAAGCCCACCCGCTGGCAGGCCTGGGCGAACTTGACCGCGCCGTACAGACCGTCGCGGTCGGTCAGCGCCAGGGCGGACATGCCGTGTTCGGCCGCCAGTTCGACCAGCGTGGCAGGGGTGGACGCGCCGTACCTCAGGGAGTAGCCGGAGGCCACGTGCAGGTGGGTGAACGGCACGTCGTCCCCTCAGGTGCAGGTGGGCAGGGCCTCGGGCAGCACCGGATACTGCGGCAGCCCGAGGATTCCCTCGACCACGTGCTGGAACGTCTCGGCGTCGCGCAGCAGGTCGTCGGCCTCGCGCGGGGTGACCGCCGACGCCCGACCGGACTCGATGGCGGCCCGCCGCCCCGCGGTCGCCTCGAAGAACGAGGCCCACTCGGACAGCTCGGGCGCGACCCGGGGCACCAGCTCCCAGACGCTGCGCGGACCGCCACGGCTGCTGCGCCCCCGCACCGCCAGCACGGCCGCCGCGGCCCGCAGGGCCGCCAGGTGGGCAGCGACGTACCGCTCCCCCGCCGTCCGGGCGGCGCAGGCCTGCAGCAGACCGGACGCCGAGCGATCGAGCAGGGTGAGTGCATTCGAGGAGACCGGTGGCCTGCTCAGGGTGGTCGCGGTCATGTCTGGTCCCTCCGTCGTGGCCCGGTCGGGTGCCCGGTCCGTGAGTCGATCCGTCTGGTGCTGCTCGTCCTGCTGGTCCTGCGGTGGCTGATCCTGCGGTGGCTGGTCCTGGTGCTGCTGGTCCTGCTGGTTCGGGTGCTGCTCGTGCCGGACCGGGTGGTGCTCGGTGCTGCTCCCCTCGTGCCCGTCCGGCACACCGGGGGTGGACATGGCGGTCAGTCCGCGATGCGCAGGAGGCGCCAGGCGCCGATGTCCGGCTGGATCCCGGTGTCGTGGCACAGGTCGTAGACCCCGACGAGTTCACTACCCCGCCGGCTGGCCTCCACACGCCAGACCTCGTACTCCTCCGCGAGCGGCAGGGAGGCACCGAGGTCGAGCCCCCCGGACGCCGCCGGGCCGGCCCCGGTGAGCACCGCCCGAGCGGCCGGCCCGGACCACCACGCCCGACGCTCGCGCCAGTGGCCGAGTACATCCCGCACGACGTACCGGGAACCTCGCCACCGGAAGGCAGCCGGCTGCGCGCCGACCACCCCCACGTGCACGTTCTCGATGAACCGACGCATGATCACTCCCCTGCTCACGGACTCGCTGGCGGCGAGCCGGACGACGTCCTGTCATCTCCGGGGAAGCGGAGCCGGTGGCCTCGGGTGGGAGTGCTTCCCCACACCCCACCCGAGGCACCGGGTGACCGATCCGTGACGGGGCGGGGTCGAGTCGCCCCGTCACGAATCAGTCGATCGAGCTGCCGGTCGACCCCCGTCTCCCGACGAGAACCAGCGCCCCGATCAACTCCTCGAACACGCGTTCGAATGATTCGACTCTACCTCGCGACGGGCACATGTCAACGCCAACCGAACGATGGATTCGACAATCCGCCGACCACCCCAGGAGTCGCCCACGAGGCGTGTCACACGAGCTGCCGATCGCACCACCCACCACACTCGTCACGCCCCGGAACCCATCGGCGACTCCACGAAACACCCTTCGTGCCACTGCAGCACACGTCAGGTTCACGCTCTATAGTTACGTTTGACATGGCGTACCGTAATTTCTTGGAGACGTGGTGACGGTTCCGACCTGGCCGGCCCTGGGGCGTGAGCTCCGGCCCTGGAGTTCGTCACTGCCGGATTCCGACCCGGTCGAGGTCGCCACGGTGCCCACCATCGCCACCCGCCGGGTCGAGCTCGCCCCGGCCACCCGCGGCATCACCGCCGCCGCCGAGGCCGCGGTCCGGCTGCTCGACGACACCACCACGGTCGACCTGACCGCCCTGGCCGGCGCGCTCCTGCGTTCGGAATCGGTGGCCTCCTCCAAGATCGAGCACCTGGAGGCCAGCCAGCGCGACCTCGGCATGGCCATGCTCCGCGGCGTGCCGGTGCACACCGCGGCCGCCCACGTGGCCGCCAACGTGCGGGCCATGACGGCCGCGGTGGCACCACCGCTGACCGACCTGCCGTATCACGTGGTCGATCTGCTGCACATCCACCGGCTGCTGATGGAGGCCGACCCCTACGAGGGCGGCTGGGCCGGGCGACTGCGCACGATGCAGAACTGGATCGGCGGCGGTGAGCTGACCCCGCACGGCGCCCTGTTCGTCCCCCCGGCGCCCGAACGCGTCCCCGGACTGGTCGACGACCTGGTGCGGTTCTGCAATCGCGCCGATGTCGACCCCATCGCCCAGGCGGCCATCACCCACGCCCAGTTCGAGACCATCCACCCCTTCACCGACGGCAACGGACGCACCGGGCGCGCCCTGGTGCACGTCGTCCTGCGCCGGCGCGGGCTCACCCGGCGCACCGTCCTGCCGGTCTCGACCGTGCTGCTCGCCGACGTCGAGGGCTACTTCAGCGGCCTGGACGACTACCGCGCCGGACGCCTGGACGCCTGGGTGACCCGGTTCGCCGCGGCCACCACCCGGGCCGCGTCGTCCGGGCTGCGGCTGGCCACCGACCTCGCCACGCTCCGGGCGGGCTGGCACGAGCGCACCCGGGCGCGCCGCGGCTCTGCCGTGGCGACGCTGCTCGAGGCACTGCTCAGCCAGCCCGTGGTCGACATCGAGTCGTTGCGCGTCCTGACCGGGGGCGTGGCCGACAAGAACATCTACACCGCGATCGGGCGGCTCGAGACCACCGGCGTGCTCACCGAGATGTCCGGCGGCGGCCGCAACCGGGTCTGGGCCGCGGTCGGCGTCCTCGAACTGCTCGAACGGCTCGAGAGCGAGCTGGGACGGCGCGCGCTCAGTCCTCGACCCTGATCCCCAGCGCCCCCGCCAGCGCCGGGGCGATGTCGAACAGCTGACCGTGGTCGATCACCGCACCGCGCAGCCGCTCCCACCCGCGGGACAACCGGATCTGGCTGCTGCGCAGGTCGACCTCGGCCAGCTCGGCCTTGCTCAGATCGACCGCGTCGAGGGTGCAGCGCACGAAGCGGACACCCGTCAGCCGCGCCCCGGCCAGATCCACCTCCCGCAGCCGACAGTCCACCAGGTCGACGTCCTGCCAGACCGACTGGCGCAGGTTGACCCCGTCGAGCACGCACCCGGTCAGCTGCACCCGGCGCAGTGCGGCGCCCTGCAGCTCGCACCCGGCCACCGAACACTCCTCGATCCGGCTGCCGTCCCACCGGCTGCGGGCCAGCGCCACCGCGACGAACCGGACCGAGGTCAGGTGGCAGTCGCGCCAGGCCGAACGCTCCAGGTCGGTGCCGGTGAACGTGCCGGAGGCCAGCTGCACGTCCATCAACCGCATCCCGTCGGCCTCGACGTCCCCGACACTCACCCCCTGCAGCTGGACGCCGTCCAGCTCGCCATCCGGTTGCCAGGCCCCGCCTGCCGCAGTGGTCATGGACAGCATCCTGACGCACCATGCAGCCGTCGGTGCGCGGCAGACCATGGTCAACCAGGAGGCGGACCGGGCCGCTCTGCTCTAGGTTCGACACGCAAGGATCGGGAGCAGCCGGTGGCGCCCGGGTCGAACCTGGATCGAGTTCGCCCGGTGCCATCGACGGCCGCACCCATCGACATCCCCACCGAGAGGAAGCCCCAGGACATGGGCCTGTTCGACAAGATCAAGGACGCGATCACCACGGACGACGCCGAGCGCGCCGAGAAGGCCAAGGAGGCCGCTGACAAGGCGCAGCAGGCCGCTCAGGAGGCTCAGGCCACCGCGGAGGCCGCCCGCAAGTCCGCCGAGGAGCTCGCTGCCAAGGCCGACCCGGGAGCTGCAGCGGCAGCCGACGCCGCTCACGAGGCCGAGGCGGCCGCCGCGGCCGCCGCGACCGCGGCAGCCACCCAGCAGGCACTGGACGAGTCCATCGCCGCCAAGAAGGCCGAGGAGGCCGCCGCCGCGCATGCCGCCCACGAGGCACACGTTGCCCACGCGGCGCACGCCGAGGCCGCCGCAGCGCCCACCGTGCGCACCTACACCGTGGTGTCCGGCGACACCCTCAGCGAGATCGGCCAGAAGTTCGGGGTCGACTGGCGTGAGATCGCCAAGGCCAACCACATCGAGAACCCCGACCTGATCCACCCGGGCCAGGTCTTCACCATCCCGAGCTGACCGACCCGGGCTGAACCATCCGGGCCGAGTTCGGCCCGATTTCCGTGCCTGCGGAGCTCGGCAGGCACGCTCGGTGGAACCCGACGGGGCCGGACCGCACCTGCGGCCCGGCCCCGTTCGCCTACCCTCGCTGACATGACGATCCACGACCACCCCGCCGTCGCCCGGGTGCGCGACGCCCTCGACCTCGCCGGAGCCCACGGCGAGGTCGTCGTCCTCGACGATCACGCCCGGACCGCCGTGGCGGCCGCCGAGCAACTCGGCGTCCAGGTCGCCCAGATCGCCAACTCACTCGTGTTCGCCGTACCGGACGCCGACGCGCCGGACGGGCGGCGTCCGATCCTGGTGCTCACCTCGGGCGCCCACCGGGTGGACACCCGCAAGGTGGCGGCCAGCATCGGCGTCGAGCGGCTCGACCGGGCAGATGCCGACTTCGTGCGCGAGCGCACCGGTTTCGTGATCGGCGGCGTCGCTCCCGTGGGGCATGCCCAGCCGGTGCAGACCCTGGTCGATCGCGCCCTGGCCGACCACCAGCAGGTCTGGGCCGCTGCCGGCCACGCCCGCACGGTCTTCGCCACCAACTACGACGAGCTGGTGCGGATCACCGGCGGCACCCCGGTCGAGGTGGCCTGACGAGGTGTTCACCACGCCCCCGACGCCCACGGCCTCACCGACCGACATCGGTGAGGCCGTCGACCTGCTCAGTGGACCACCGACCGAGGTCTCGCGCGATCTGGCGATCACGCGTCTCGGACAGGCCCCGGGCAGCGCGCCGACCCTGCTGCTGATCCACGGTGTCGGAGCCGCGCGGGTGGTCTGGGCTCCGGTGCTGCCCGAGCTGGCCCGCCACTACGACGTCCTGGTGGTGGACCTGCCCGGCCACGGCGCCTCGGCCCCGCTGGACGGCGCCGACCCGTCCTGCCTGGCGGTGGGACGCCGGGTCGCCGCTTCCTGCGCCGAGCTGGGCGTCGTCCGGCCGCATCTGGTCGGCAACTCTCTCGGCGGCTGGATCGGGCTCGAGATGGCCGCGGACGACGCCGCTGCCTCGCTGGTCGCCCTGGCCCCGGCGGGGCTGCGGATCCGGCCGGTCAAACCCAGCCCGGTGCTGCTGGCCAACCGCGCGCTGGCCCAACGCACCGAGCGGATCGCCGACGCGCTGCTCGACAACACCCTGATGCGCCGGCTGGTGTTCGCCACGGGCAGCAGCAACCCCACTGCGGTGCACCCCGGCGTGGCCCGGGGCATGGTGCGCGCGCTGGCGCGCTGCACCGCCTACGAGGTGATGCTCGACGCCGCGTCGCGCCGCCGGTTCGAGCGCAAGGCCCAGGTGCACGTGCCGACCGTGGTGGTCTTCGGTGATCGCGACCTGATCCTGCCGCCGGCCAACCAGCGCCCCGAACTCGCGCCCGCCCACGCCGAGTGGCAGCGGTGGGAACGCTGCGGCCACGCCCCGATGTGGGACCACCCGCACCGCACCGTGGAACTGATCCACCACACCGTGGACGCCGCGCTGCGCCGGGCCGACGCGGCCGCCCAGGCCTCGGAACCCGACGGCGAGGGCTGATGGACGTCCTGCCCTGGATCTTCAGCAGTGGCTGGGCGAGCGGGCTCAACGGGTATGCCGTCGTCCTGCTGCTCGGGGTCTTCGGCCGGTTCTTCGGCGCCGACGGGGTACCGCCGGCGTTGCAGCGCACCGACGTGCTGATCGCGGCCGCCGTGTTGACCGCGATCGACCTGGTCGCCGACAAGGTGCCCTATCTCGACTCGGCCTGGGACACGGTGCACACCGTGATCCGCCCGGGCATCGCGGCCGCGGTGGCGGCGCTCATCGCCGGGCAGGCCGGAACCCTGAACGAGGCCGTGGCCGCCGGCATCGCCGCCGTGACCGCCCTGGCCAGCCACACCGTCAAGGCGGGCCTGCGCGCGGCGGTGAACACCTCCCCCGAGCCGGCCAGCAACCTGGTGATCAGTACCGCCGAGGACGTGACGGTGGCCGGGGTGGTCGCCCTCGGGGTGGTGTACCCCTGGGCCGCTGCGGTGATCGCCGGGGTGCTGCTGGTGATCGGCGCGGTGGTGGTGCTGGTGCTGTTGCGCACCATTCGGGCGTTCCGGGCGCGGCGCCGGGCCTCAGCCCTCGACAACAGGTCCCGGACGACCGGGTGACCAGCCGGGGCCGCGGACGATGAACCCGAGCTTGTCCGACAGCCGCGGCGTCGCCCGGACGTCGCGCGCGATCGCCACCAGCTCGTGATCGAAGATGCGCCACAGGTTGAACGTCCGGATGTCGCTGGTGAGGCCGTACCGCACCCGCTCCCGCTCGACCTCGAAGGTGCCGAAGAGCCGATCCCAGATGATCAGGACGCCGCCGAGATTGCGGTCGAGATACTGCGCCTGCGAGCCGTGGTGCACCCGGTGGTGGGAAGGCGTGTTGAACACGAACTCGTACCAGGCCGGCAGCCGGTCGATGGCCTCGGTGTGAATCCAGAACTGGTAGACGAGGTTGAACCCGGCGGACACCAGGATGAGCTCGGGGTTCACCCCGAGCAGCGCCAGCGGCGGGAAGAACACCAGCACACCGATCGGCAGCCACGGCTGGCGCAGGGCGGTGGAGAGGTTGTACCGCTCGCTCGAGTGATGGTTGACGTGGGTGGCCCACAGGAAGCGGATCTCGTGCTCGGCCCGATGCAGCCAGTAGTAGGCGACATCCCACCCGAGCAGTGCCACGGTCCACCCCAGGACGCCGGTGCCGAGGTCGGCCACCCGCCACTGCCACAACCATTGCGACAACCAGCGGATGCCGACGTTCAGGACGCCGACCGTCAGCAACGAGACCGCCCCGAACAGCAGGCTGGCCCGGGTGTCGCGTCGCTCGTAGCCGAGCACGTCCCGGCCGGCGGCCCGCTGCCGGCGCAACGCCCACGCCTCCCAGATCATGCCCGCGAGATAGAGCGGCACCGCCAGCATCGCCGGGTTCATCAGGTCACGCCGCAGGATCGTCATCACGCTTCTCCGATCATGACGTGCGCCAGCTGATCCATCAGGTCGTGCAGCCGCCGCTGCTGGTCGGGATCGCGCAGGGCCATCGACTGCAGCACCAGGCCCTGCATCGCCAGGATGGTCAGCTCGACCGCACCCCGCAGACGCTCGGGCTCGACCTCGGGCAGCAGGCGCGCCCCCAGCTCGTAGATGCGCGCCACGTGGGCCGCGACCACCGGCTGCAGCGCGCTGCGCAGCTCGGCATCGGTGCGCGCCGCGGTGTACAGCTCGAACGCGGCCGCCAGCCGCTCGTCGAGCATCTGGCGCCACAACAGGTCCAGCGCCGCGCTGAGGGTTCGCGTGGGACTGCCGAGGGCACGGAACCGCCGCTCGTAGTCCGCGCGCAGCACGTCGAAGAGGTGTTCGGCAACGGCCCCGAGCAGGTCCGCCTTGGTGGCGAAGTGCTTGAACAGCGCCCCTTGGCTCAGGCCCGCGCGGCGACAGACCTCGGTGGTGGTGAAGCCCGCCAGGCCCGAGGCCAGCAGTTGATCGAGCGCGGCCGTCAGCAGAGTTGCCCGCGTGGCCTGCCGCCGCTGCTGCTGGGTGCGCCGCACCACTGTCATGACGAGCGAGTCTAGGAAGCCACTAAGAAAGTGACAAGTCACTTTCTTACATGGATGCGGCTCGGCCGCTCGACACCGATCACCCACGATCCGGGGCGCGCCGACGAGCCCGGACGGTGGCCAGCGACCCCGGCGCCGGGCACGATGTCTGACCATGGCCCGCGTCGTCGTCATCGGAGCTGGACTGGGTGGACTGACGTGCGCCGTCCGGCTGGCCCTGCGCGGCCACCAGGTGGTGGTGTGTGAGCAGGCCGACTCGGTCGGCGGCAAGGTGGGCTGGTTCAGCCGCGACGGCTTCTCGTTCGACACCGGCCCCCAGCTGCTGACCCTGCCGGCGGTGTACCGCGACCTGTTCGCCTCGAGCGGCGCCCCGCTGGACGACGTGCTGAACCTGCAGCCGGTCGATCCCGTCTACCACTTCCGGTTCGCCGACGGCGTGGAGCTGGACCTGCCCAACGTGTCCCGGCCGCGGATCGCCGCCGCCTGGGACGACGCCCTCGGCGGGGGCGCCGGCGCAGACTGGACCTCACTCGGCGAGCGCGCCGCGCGGATCTGGGACGCCATCCGCGACCCGTTCCTGACCCGCGCCCAGGAGGGGCCACTGGCCCTGGCACAGCAGGCGCGTCGCAGCGGTGACCTGCGCACCCTGGCGCCGTGGCGCTCGCTGCGCGGGCTGGGCCGGCGCTATCTGCGCCACCCCCACCAGCGCATGGCGCTGGACCGCTACGCCTCCTACGCGGCCTCCGACCCCCGCCGGGCCCCGGCCACCCTGGTCACCACGGCCTTCGTCGAGCAGTCGTTCGGCGCCTGGTACATCTCCGGCGGGGTCCGCGGCCTGGTCGAGGCCCTGGCCGAGCGGGCGCGCGAGCGCGGCGTCCGGGTCCGTACCGGGGCGGACGTGGTCGAGGTGCTGCTCGACTCGAGCGGCACGGCCCGCGGCATCCGGCTGAGCGACGGCGAACTGCTCGAGGCCGACGTCGTGGTGGCCAACGCCGATGCCACCCACCTCTACCGCGACCTGGTGGGCGGGCCCGATGCCGAGCTGGCCCGGACGACGTTGCGCCGCATGGTGCCGTCGAGCTCGACGTTCGCCATCATGTTGGCGCTGCGCGGCCGGGCGGTGGCCGGCTCCCACACCCCGAATGGCTGCGACGCCCACCAGCGGGTGCTGTTCCCGGCCGACCCGGACGAGGAGTTCGACGCGGTGTTCGGCACCGGCAGTCACCGGTTGACCGGGCCGCGCGCCGCCGAGGAACCGACGATCACGATCAGCGTCCCGGACGACCCCGCGCTGCGCCCGGACGCCGACAGCGAGGCCTGGTTCGTGCAGGTGGTCGCGCCGCGGCACGTGGCGACCGGGGCCGAGGACCCCGCCGCCGGCTGGATTCTCGGCCGGCCCCGCGGGATCGACTGGGCAGCACCGGGTTTCGCCGACGCCTACGCCGACCGGATCCTGGCCCTGATGGCGGCCCGCGGGGTGGACGTGCGCGACCGGGTGATCTGGCGCGAGCTGCGCACCCCGGCCGACATCGAACGTCGCACCCGCAGCGTGGGCGGCGCACTGCACGGGCCGAGCAACAACACCAACCGCTCGACCTTCGTGCGGCCGGCCAACCGCTCCCCCGTGCCCGGGCTGTTCCTGGTCGGTGGGTCCTCCCACCCCGGCGGCGGCGTGCCGATGGTGGGCCTGTCGGCCCAGATCGTGGCCGACCTCATCGGCGACGCCTGACCAACGCGACCAGGCGGCCGACGAGCCCCACCCCGACCACGACGATCCCGGCCAGCACCGACCCGATCGGCAGCGAGAACGCCAGCACCAGGCACCCGGCCAGCCCGGCGAGCTGCAGCGCCCGCGGCCAGCGCCGGTCGGCGTCCGGCTGGGTGAACGCCGAGGCGTTGGCGATCGCGTAGTAGAGCAACACCCCGAACGAGGAGAACCCGATCGCGCCCCGCAGATCGACGGTCAGCACCAGCGCGCAGACCACGACGGCCAGGACGATCTCGGCGTGATGGGGCACCCGGAACCGGGGGTGCACCGCGGCGCACCACGCCGGCAGGTCGCCCTCCCGCGCCATGGCCAGGGACGTCCGGCCGATGCCCGCGATCAGCGCCAGCAACGCCCCGGACGCCGCCAGCCCCGCCCCGAGGCGCACCAACGGGGTCAGCGCCGGGCGCCCGGCGGCCTCCAGCACCGTGGTCAGCGGGGACGACGAGGCCGCCAGCGCCGGGGCGCCGGCCACCATCAGGGCGGTGACGGCGATCACGGCGTACACCACGACGGTCGCGGCCAGCGCGAGGGTGATCGCCCGGGGGATGGTGCGCCGTGGCTCGCGGACCTCCTCACCCATGGTCGCGATGCGCGCGTAGCCGGCGAACGCGAAGAACAGCAACCCGCCCGACTGCAACACCCCGGTGACCGACGTGCCCGTCGAGTTCGGCGCCCACGGGTTCGGCATAGCGTGGACGACGTCCGGTGCCGTGAGCGAGGCCACCACCACGACGGCGAGCACGATCGCCGTCCCGGTGACCAGCACCCGGGTGAGCAGCGCGGTGCGGGTGATGCCGCGGTAGTTCAAGGCGGCCAGGGCGAGCACGACCGCGACGGCCACCAGGCGATGCCGCCACAGCGGGCCACCGACCGCGTAGGCGGCCACGGTCAGGGCCATCGCCGCGCAGGAGGCGGTCTTGCCGATCACGAACGACCACCCGGCGGCGAACCCCCACCACGGCCCGAGCCGCTCCCGGCCGTAGGCGTAGGTGCCGCCGGAGGTCGGGTAGACCGCCGCCAGTTGCGCCGAGGAGGTGGCGTTGGCGTAGGCCACCGCGGCGGCGATCACCAGCCCGATCAGCAGTCCGGCGCCGGCAGCCCGGGCAGCCGGCGCCCAGACCGCGAACATCCCGGCGCCCATCATCGACCCCATGCCGATCAGCACGGCGTCCGCGGTGCCCAGTCGCCGGGCGAGGGCGGGTTGGCTGCTCACGGGCTCCATCGTGACGGCTGCGCCGCCGCTCGCCCAGCCCCGGCGCCCTTCCCGATGCGGCGCCCGCCTAGGCTTGTCCCTCGTGCCGATCCCCGAGTTCATCGTGTCCCTGCGCGAGAAGATCGGCGGCCATCCGCTGTGGCTGTCGGGCGTGACCGCCGTGGTGCTGCGCGACGACCAGGTCCTGCTGGCGTTGCGCTCCGACACCCGGGAGTGGACCCCGGTGACCGGCATCATCGACCCGGCCGAGCAACCGGCCGACGCGGCGATCCGCGAGGTGGTCGAGGAGACCGCGGTGCACGCCGTCCCCGAACGGCTGGTGATGGTGCACGTCACCGACCCGGTCGTCTACGAGAACGGCGACCGGGCGCAGTACCTCGACCTGGTGTTCCGGATGCGCTGGGTCGGCGGCGAACCCCACCCCGCGGACGGCGAGAACCTCGAGGCGCGCTGGTTCGCGCTCGACGACCTGCCCCCGATGGTGACCACCATGAAGGTCCGGATCGAGGCTGCCCTGGACGACGATCCCGCCGCGCGCTTCGTGGTCACCGGCCAGGCACTCACGACCGGCTGACCTCACCCTCCTGCCGGGCATCCGACGCAGAGCGCCGTCGGCCGATGCCACCTGATCGCGGACGAGGAGCACGGCTAGGGTCACGCCATGTCGCGCGCCGTCCGCCTGGTCGCCCTGTGCGTCGGCCGGGCCGGCGACGAGCAGCACCGGTGGGACCGCGCCTCGGTGCAGCGGCTGCTGCGCCCCTCCCCTGCCCAGGTGCCGGGACCACACCGCCTCACCCTCGGCGACTTCTGGGCCGACTGCACCGACGGCGAGATCGACCTCGGCCCCAGCCGGGTGCTGGACTGGGTGGAACTGCCTGCGGCACATCAGGTCTGGAACGCCACCAGCCGCCAGGCGCTGGCCGGTGCCTCCGACCGGCAGCTGACGGCCGCCGTCCAACAGCTCGTCGAGGCGTGCCTGCCCGAGCTACCGGCCGCCGACCTCGCCACGCTGGCCGCGGCGGACGCCGTCGTGGTGCTGACCACCCTCGACAGCCCGGTCTACTGGAGCCAGCCGATCACCCTGCCCGGCGGCCGGCGGGTGCTGGCGGCGTACCTGTCGACCCGGTGCAGTCACACCTCGATGGCCCATGAGCTCGGGCACCTGCTGACGGCGCGCCACTCGTTCGGCCTGCCCACGGCCGGGGTCGGCACCGAGTACGGCAATCCCTACTGCATCATGAGCGCCCGGCGGTTCGGCGGCCGCTCGGGGCAGGTGATGCACCGCATCGACGATCCGCCCCTGCTACCGGACGCCGCGTTGTGGCAGCAGGTCGGCCCGCGGCTGGCCCGGGCGACCTGGTGGGCCGATCACGACCTCGGCCGGACGCCACCGGCCACCGGGCGCGCGATCCACACGCTGGTCCTGGAGGAGGTGCCGATCCCGATCCGGTTGGCGCACACCGCGGCCGGCGCCGGGCCGGACCCGCGGCTGCTGGTGATCCCGATCGAGCCCGGACGGCGCTGGCTCACCGCCGAGGTCCGCGGCCCGGTGCCGTCCGCAACGGCTGTGGCGCAAGCCGATTGGGACGGCGCGCTGGCCCTCGACCGGCTGGCACGGCCCGGCCGGACCGCCGATCGGGACACCGCGGATGCCGCCGGGGTGGTGCTGCACGAGGTGGTCGACGGCCGGGCGGTCTACCGCGACACCATCGCGCTGCCCCCGTCGGGCGACACCGATGCGCTGCTGTTCACCGCCGGCCGGCAGGTCGCGGTGCAGGTGATCGGCTGGGCGCACGGGGTGGCGACGCTGCTGGTCGGCGATCAGCCGGCGCATCCCATGGCCTGGGCCGAGATCCGCCGCACCGACGGCGCGGACGGTCATTGCCGCTTCGAGGTGCAGCTGCACAGCGTCGGGTTCGACCGCCCGGTGTTCTCCTGGCAGGTGGCCGGTCAAACCGTGGTGTCACGCAACCGGCTCGGTGACCGGGCGGTCACCCGGATGACCGCGCTGCCCGGCGCGGCGCCGTCCGATCTGGGCATCGTGGTGGCCGAGGTCTGCTGGGACCAGCTGACGCTCGACGTCGCCCTGTGGCAGGGATCGCCCGGCCCGATCACCGTGTGCGTGGACGTGACCGAGTCCGCAGGGTTCGGCTCGGCCGCCGCCTCGCGACGAGCCGTCGACGAGCTGCTGGGGGTCACGGCCCGGGTGACGAGCTCGGTGTGCGCCGGCCCCGACGACCAACCGGGGCTCGAACTGATCTGCACCGCCACCTGATCTCACAGCAGACTCGACCGGGCGATGCGCTTCGGCGCGGCGCAGCAGAGATCCTGCCTCGAGGAGTTCGAGGTGGGACGTGACGGTCGGCGCGTGCATTCCGAGGTCGCCGGCAGCGCGCGCATGGATCACGATCTGCCCACTGTTGGCCGCGAAGAGGCGGACACCCTGAGACGCCGCCCTCGCCAGATCACCATCAGAGGGCAGTCCGCGCCCACTCACCGGGGGCAGGTAGCCCGTTGAATGTGATCATGGACGCGAGGACGCCTGGTGTGACCACCGTCGGGTGGCGAACCTGCACGATGCACCTCAGCTGGCCAGGTGGTGCCCGAGAAAGGCCAGCTGATCGGGCAGCCGGCGGCGCCAGTAGTTGCCGTCGTGCCCGCCGGGCTGGAAGCCGCCCTCGGGCCGCGGCGTGATCCCGGAGACGAACGCCTGGGTGGCCGCCAGAAAAGGGTCGCCCAGACCGCAGTCCACCCGCAGCGGGACCCGGCTGATCGCCGTCCGGGCAGCGAAGACGTCCTGTCGGCGGAAGTCCTCCGCGTCGTCGAACGCTCCCGGTGCGCTCTCGTCCGCCGAACGCCACAACGCGGGTGAGCACGCCACCACCGCGGCCACCCGGGACGGCCCGAGCAACCCCGCCAGCCGCAGTGCGCCGTAGCCCCCCATCGACCAGCCCAGCAGCCCCAGCCCGGACGCCGTCCGGAGCCCCCGGCGCGCGAGCAGCGGCAGGAACTCGTCGAGAACCGTTGCAGCGGAATCGCTTCCGTCCCGCCGGGGGTGCCAGTAGCCGTTGCCACCGGCCACCGAGGCCACCGCGAACGGCGGCACGCCATCAGCGATCGCGGCCGTCAGCAGCTCGGGAACCCGCAGGCCGAGCGGCATGGTCTCGTCGGCGCCGTGGCCGTGCAACGCCACCACCACGGGCATCCCGGGCCGGACGCCGCCGCCCGGCGTGATGAGCACCCATCCCACCCGAGCCCCGTGACGGGACGCCGAGAAGAACGCGCCGCGTTCGACGGAGGCCGCCGCCGAGGACGAACCAGCACTCACGCCGGCCCTGCTCGTCTCCGGCGAGGGCGGGACGCCGTCCGGCAGCACCCGCTCGAGCTGACGCCAGGCCCGAACCCGCCCCGGCAGGACGTCGGTCTGCACCAGGGCCGCCACCACGCCGGCCACGACGACCCCGCCGATACCGCCCAGCACGGCACGCCGACTCGGCTCGACCATGACTGCCTCACCCCTTCCGCTCGCTCCGCCGAGTCCCACCCTCGAGGAGTCCCATGATCGAGGACGCCGAGGCGACTCCCCGAGTTGACACCGCCCGGACCGGCAGTGCCCGAGCCCTACCCTCGAGCACGTAAAGCCCCCTTGACATGATGACAAGGAAACTTTACATTCACCAGCATGACAACCGACAATCAACGCAGCCGCGCGGACCGTGCCGCCCGGAACGCGATCTTGATCGAGGGCCTGCCCGTGTTCCTGCTGGGCTCCGTCGCACTCACCCTGGGCAGCAACCCCGACCAGACCGGCGCCGCGGAATGGACCTGGCTCGGCCTGACCCTGGCCTTCGTGCTCGCCCTGGTCTGGGTGACGGTGCGCAACGTTCGCCGCAAGGACGAGTACCTGCGCAAGCTGCAGCTCGAGAGCATGGCGATCGCGTTCGCCGGGGTTCTGGTCGCACTGCAGATCGCGACCCTGCTGGACGCCACCGGACGGGTCGCCCTGCGACTGACCATCGAGCCGATCATCATGGGCGGCATCGCCCTGTGGTTGCTGATCGCCGACCTGCGCACCCGACTGCACCGGTGACGGACCGATGAAGAACCGACTGCGCGAGTTGCGCGCGGCGCGGCAGTGGAGCCAGGCAGACCTCGCCGACCGGTGCGGGGTCTCGCGTCAGACCGTGAACGCCATCGAGACCGGCCGCTACGACCCGAGCCTGCCGTTGGCCTTCACCCTGTCCGCCGTGTTCGGCGAACCCATCGAGACGTTGTTCAGCCCCGACGACGCCACGGTCAGGCAGGCCGGCCGGGCCGGCGGCTGACCACCACGCCGGCCACGAGTGCACCGAGGGTGCCGAGCGCCTCGTCCCCCAGGGTGTCGGTGTAGGCGGTGCCGAGTTCGGTGCCGTGACGGATGAACGTGTACCACTCGCCCAACTCCCAGCCGATGGCCAGGATCGCGCCGAGACCGGTCACCAGCGTGACCACCACCCAGCGCCGGGCGATGCCCCCGGTGATCAACAGCCCGATCCCCGCGCACAACAGCACCCAGTTGACGAAGTGATTGGCGTCGTCCCACCACCACACGGTGTCGTACAGGTCGAACGTGTTACCGGTGACGTCGATCAGGAAGGGCGCCCCGATCAGCGCGAACGCACCCCAGGGAACCACCCCGGCCTCGGTCGACCCCGCGCCCGCCGGCCGAGCGACCACCCGGCGGTGACGCAGCCACCACCAGGCCGGCACCACGAGCATCATCACCGGATACGCCACCAACCGAGCGCCGAAGGCCTTGCCCTCGAACTGCTCCAGCCCGGGCACGAACGTGGCCACGGCGAGCTGACCGACGGTGGCGACGAAGACGGCGATGGCCCAGCGCATGGCCCGCATTCTGGCCCCTTCGCTCGGGCCACCCGCCTTCGACACCCCATCACCCACCACTCCCGCCCGGACCAGGGTCTGTCGGGTGGCCAACATGTCCGGGTCACCACAGCGCCATCCAGCCCCGCAGATCACCGACTGATAACGAGTCGGCATCCATCGCCACATGACGGTTGTGTTTCTCACCACGCCCTTCCTATTGTGTCCGACAGCGCTGTCAGACAGCGCTGTCGGAAACGCTTGCAGTGATGGAGGTGGCCCGGAGTGCTCGTCATCGGTGCGAACCAGACGATCGACCGCACCCTCACGCTCGAGCGCCTCCTGCCCGGTCACGTCATGCGCCCCCGCACCGCCGTCCGTACCGCCGGCGGCAAGGCCGTCAACGTCTGCCGCGCCTCCCGCGCCCACGGTGTCCGTCCCCGGCTGGTGGCCAACCTGCCGGGCCGGATGGGCGCGATGGTCGGCGAGATGCTCGAGGCCGAGGGGCACGACGTCCGCCGGGTCTCCACCTCGGGCGAGATCCGCACCGCCGTGATCGTCATCGAGGACGACGGCCGGGCCACGGTGCTCAACGAGGCCGGCCCCGAGCTGACCGCCGCCGACCGCGAGGCGTTGCTCGCCGCCGTGGAGGACGAGCTGGTCACCGCGGCGGCCGCCGGCGACCCGCACCGCGTGGTCGTGGCCAGTGGCAGCCTGCCCCCGGGCGAGCACGCCGCCGACCTGTACGCCGACCTGATCCACCGGGTGCACGCCCACGGCGTGCCGATCGTGCTGGACGCCGCCCGCGCCGATCTGGCCCGAGCGCTGCCCGCCCACCCCGACGTGGTCACGCCCAACCTGTCCGAGGCGCTCGTCGTCCTGACCGGCCACTCCGCCGGCGAGAGCGTGGAACCCGATGTTCCCGACGTCCGCAGTGCCGCCCTGGACGCGGCCCGGGGGCTGCGGACCGCCGGGGCCGGGGCCGCCCTGGTCACCGTGGGACGCCACGGTGTCGCCGGGGCCTACCTACCGCCCGGGGCAACCACCGAACAGACCTTCTGGATCCCGGCCCCCGAGGTCACCGTGGCCAACCCGATCGGCGCGGGTGACTCGTTCACCGCCGGGCTGGCCGTCGGCCTCGACCGGGGCCTGGCGCTGCCCGAGGCCACCCGGTTGGCCGTGGCCACCGGCGCCGCATCCGTCACCACCGATCTGGCCGGGGGCGTCGACCCCACGCTGCTGGCGGCACTGCTCGACAAGGTGGCGGCCCCGTGATGAGCCGTCCGAGCCGGCCCACCCTGGCCGATGTCGCCCGCCGCGCCGGGGTGAGCCTGAAGACGGCCTCCCGTGCGGTGAACGGCGAGTACGGCGTGGCGCCGGCCACGGCGCAACGGGTGACCGAGGCGGCTCGGGCGCTGGGCTTCCGGCCCAACCAGCTGGCCCGCTCGCTGGCCGCCGGCGGCCCCAGCGCGGCGGTCGGCCTGGTGATCTCCAGCGTCTCCGACCCGTTCATCGCCGCCGTGGTCGGCGCGGTCGAGGCGGTGCTCGCCCCGCGCGACCTGCAACTGATCACGGCCAGCCACCACGACGATCCCGACCGGCAGCGCCGCATCGTGCGCACCCTGGTCGAGCGTCGGGTGGACGCCCTGATCCTGATCCCCGCCCCGGGTGATGCGACCTACCTGGTGCCCGAGATGGAGCACGGCCTGGTCGTGGTGGCGGTCGACCGGCCGATCGAGGGCGTCGACGTCGACACCGGGGTGGTCGACAACGCCGCCGGGGCAGCCGAGGGCGTGCGCCGGCTGGTGGCTCGCGGCCACCGCCGGATCGCCCTGCTGGGCAACGACGAACGACTCTGGACCCTGCAGCGCCGGTTCGACGGCTATCGCGCCGGACTGCAGGCCGCCGGGCTGCCCTTCGATGCCGACCTGGTCGAGTTGAACTGCACCGACCCGAGCATCGCCGAGACCGCCATGCACCAGCTGCTCGCCCTGCCCGACCCACCCACCGCGGTGTTCGCCATCCAGCACATGGCCGGCCGCGGCACCATCCGCGCCCTGCGGGCGGCCGGGGTGAGCCTGGATCTGGCGGTGTTCGACGAGATGGTCGACACCGATCTGCTGGTCACCCCGCCGGTCGTCATCGTGGCCTCCGGCCCCGACCGGCTCGGCTCGCTCGGCGCCGCGATGGTGATCGAGCGGCTCGACGGCCTGGACGCCGCGCCACGCTCGGTCGTGCTGCCACCGCTGTTCGTCGACGAGGGCCAGACCTACCGACCCCAGCCGGCGCAGGTCGCCCCTGCCCCTTCCCCCGCCGGGGCGGTGACCCCGTGACCCCCACCGCAACCGCCGAGGTCGGCCCGGTCGGACTGGTCGGCATGGACGTCGGCACCACCCGGGTCAAGGCCGTGGCCTTCGACCTGGGCGGCCGCCCGTTGCTCACCGCCGATGTGGCCACCCCGTGGCAGCACACCGCGGCCGGGGTCGAGATGGACGCCGCCGACCTCGCCGCCGCGATCCGCACCGTCGTGGCCCGGGCCTGCACCGCGCTGGGACGGGTGGCCGGGCTCGGGGTGACCGGCATGGGCGAGTCCGGGGTCCTGACCGTGGGGACCGGCGCCGACCCGGACGAGGCCGCGCTGGCACCGATCCGTGCCTGGCACGACCTGCGGGGCGACGTCGCGGCCATCGAGACCGCCGTCGGCCGGACGGCGTTCGAGTCGGCCATCGGCATGCCGCTGGACCCGCAGCCCTCGCTGCCCAAGCTGCTGACGCTGCGCGCTGAATACCCGAGATCGGTTGCGGCGCAACGGTTCTGGTCGGTGCCCGAGTGGGCGGTGCGATTGCTCGGCGGCTCCCCCGGCAGCGAGCTGTCGCTGGCGAGCCGCACCGGCCTGCTCGACGTCCTGGATGCCACCCCCTGGGCCGGCGCGATCGAGCTGCTCGGCGCCGACCTGCTCGGCGAGCCCCAGCCGGCCGGCACCCCCTGTGGCCAGGCCCTCGGCCTGCCAGAGGCGCCTCAACTGCGCGGCGCCGTCCTGGCCGTCGGCGGTCACGATCACCAGTGCGCCGCGCTGGCCGTGGGTGCCGCCCAGCACGGCACGCTGTTCGACTCCCTCGGCACCGCCGAGGCGTTGTTGCGGTTCGCCGATGCGAGCACGATCCGGCGGGAGGCGATCCCGGCGCTGACCGCGGCCGGGCTCACCGTGGGACGCACCGTGGTCGCCGGCCAGGTGTGCATCCTGGCGGGGCTGCGCACCGGAATGGAGCTCGAGCGCGTGGTGACGGATCTGGGCGCCACCACCCGCGACCTGCGCCGTGCCCTGGCCACCCGACCCGAGTGGGCGGACGCCGTCCGGCACGCGATCGATGGCGCCGCAACGGCACTGGCGGCCATCGAGGCGGCCGCCGGGGAGTACTCCTCGGTGCTGGCCGCCGGCGGCTGGTTGCACGACCCGGTGGTCCTCGCGGCCAAACAGGCCCAACTGCCCGGGCTGCGCACCACCTCGCTGGACGAGGCCGGCGCCGCCGGCGCCGCCTACCTGGCCGGCATCGCCGCCGGCCTGCTGCCCCCGGTCGAGGACCTCGACGGTCCGCCGTGGGCTCTTGCGCACCACACCTCCCCCACCAACCCGATCGCCCTCGCATCACCGAACAGAGAGGCTCCCCGATGACCACCCTGGACGCCATTGCCAACCCGGACGGCCGGTTCGCCGTCCTGGCCATGGATCAGCGGGCCAGTCTGCGCACGATGCTGACCACGGCGGGCCGGCCGGCCGAGGACGCCGACCTGACCGCCTTCAAGGTCGACGTGATCGGCGCCCTGTCGCCACTCGCCTCGGGCGTGCTGACCGATGTCGAGTACGGCGTGGACGCCGTCCGCTCCGGTGGTGCGCTGGCCGACACCGCCGGCCTGCTGATCGCCGCCGAGCCCGCGGACAAGGAGAAGGTGGGCGGGGAGTACCGCACCACCCGCGACCCGGCCCGCAACGCCGCCTGGGTGCGCGAGAACACCGGGGACGCCATGAAGTTCCTGCTCTACTGGAACCCCGACCGCGCGGCCGACGAGCACGGTGACCTGGCCGAGATCGCGCTCGGCGTCACCGGTGAGGTCGTGAAGGACTGCGCCGCAACGGGTATCCCCAGCGTCATCGAGCCGCTGGTGTCCTTCGCGCCCGGCCTCGAGCTGAGCCGGGAGCAGAAGGAGGCAGCCGTCGTCCGGTCGGCCACCCGGTTGGCGGCACTCGACATGGACCTGCTCAAGCTGGAGTGGCCCGGCGATGCCGCGGCCTGCGCCACGGTGAGCGAGAACCTCGGCCGGGTGCCGTGGGCGGTGCTGTCGGCGGGCGTGGCCTACGAGCAGTTCCTCGAGCGGGCCAGGATCGCGCTGGACGGCGGCGCCTGCGGCTTCATCGCCGGCCGGGCCATCTGGGGCGAGGCGGTCACCATGCCCGGCCCGGAGCGGCGGGCCTGGTTGGCCGAGGTCGCCGTCCCCCGGTTGCGGGGTCTGGTCGACCTGCTCGACGGGCACGGCCGGTCCTGGCGGGAGGTGCGGCCGTGAGCGAGACCCCCAGCGGCACGAAGGCGGTCCCCGCGCTCGAGGCGCGCGCCATCGTCAAGTCCTTCGGCACGGTGCGCGCGCTGCGCGGAGCCTCGTTCCAGGCCTACCCCGGTGAGGTCACCGCACTGGTCGGCGACAACGGCGCCGGCAAGTCGACCCTGATCAAGGTGCTCTCGGGGGTGTACTCCCCCGACGAGGGCGAGGTTCTGGTCGACGGCACGCCGGTCAACATCTCCAGCCCGCAGGCCGCCTCGGCCCTGGGCATCGAGACGGTCTATCAAGACCTGGCCCTGGCGCCCGACCTGGACGCCGCCTCGAACGTGTTCCTGGGTCGTGAGCTGCGCCGGTTCAAGGTGCTGCACGACCAGCCCGAGATGCGCAAGCGCACCGCGGCCAGCTTCGCCGAACTCGGCGTCGGCCTGGTGCAGGACCTGCGGGTGCCGGTCGCCTCGTTCTCCGGTGGCCAGCGCCAGTCGGTGGCCATCGCCCGCGCCGCGATGTGGGCGCAGCACGTGATCATCATGGACGAGCCCACCGCCGCGCTCGGGGTGATCCAGACCGCCAAGGTGCTGGAGCTGATCCACTCGGTGCGCGAGCGCGGCCTGGCCGTGGTGTTCATCTCGCACAACCTGCCCCAGGTGATCGAGGTCTCCGATCGCATCGAGGTCATGCGCCTGGGTGCTCGCGTCGCGCGGTTCCGCCGGGGCGAGGCCGACGTCGAACGACTCATCGCCTCGATCTCCGGGGCCTACGCCAACGAGGGGGTGACCCAGTGAGCGAGACCACCGAGCCGATCGAGTCGGCCACGCCGTCCCAGCCGGTGAACGGCGCCACCAAGGCTCTCGAGGCCGAGGTCGCGGCGGATGTCGCCGCCGCCGAGGAAGCGCAGCCGTCGCGGCTGCGGCAACTGATCGCCACACCGATCATGGCCACGCTGCTGTTCCTGGCCGTGCTGCTGGTGGCGTTCTCGATCCTGGCGCCGGGCAAGTTCGGCACCACGTCGAACCTGACCCTGCTGGCGCAGAACGTCGCCATCCTGACCGTGGCCAGCGTGGGGACGACGTTCATCATCGCCACCGCGGGCATCGACCTGTCGATCCCGAGCGGGATCATCCTGGGCGAGGTGTTCGCCGCCCAGGCCCTGAGCTGGATCACGGTCGGGGACGGCAAGGCGATCGACGTCCCGGCCGACCAGACCAAGGCCACCTACATCCTGGCGGCGCTGGCGGGCGCTCTGATCGGTGGGTTGGTGATCGGCGCCATCAACGGCGTCCTGGTGGCCTACATGCACATCCCGCCGATGCTGGCCACCCTGGGCACGCTCGGCGCCGGCCTCGGCGTGGCGCTGCTGCTGCGCAAGGGCGTCAACGTGGCGTCCTACGCCCTCAACCCGGTCGCCACCGGCAAGCTGATCCCTGGCATCCCCGGGCTGACCAACCTGGTGTTGATCGGCCTGATCGTGGTGGTCATCGGGTATGTCGCGCTGCACCACTCGGTGTTCGGTCGGCACACCCTGGCCATCGGGTCCAGCGAGGAGGCCGCCCGCCGGGTGGGTCTGCGGGTCGAGCGCCACCTGTTGAAGGTCTACATGCTCGGTGGCCTGGCCAACGGCTTCGCCGGCTTCCTGTCGCTGGCCTACTTCTCCACCACCTCGGTGGGGGGTCACTCGACCGACAACCTGCAGGCGATCACCTCCGTCGCCCTGGGCGGCACCAGCCTGTTCGGCGGCGTGGCAACCATCATCGGCACGCTGATCGGGGTCTGGATCCCGGCGGTGTTGCAGAACGGCTTCATCATCACCGGCGTCAACCCCTACTGGCAGATGATCGCCGTCGGCATCGTCCTGGTGCTGGCCGTGTGGTCCGACCAGTTGCGACGCCGCTCCCAGAACCGGCGCTGAACCACGGCGCCAGCAAGAGCACGGCCAGCTCCACAGCACCACAAGCGGTTCAGATGAGACACCACAACATGAAGGAGTCACTGTGAAGACCACCCGGCTCATCGGTGCGTCGGCGGTCGCGATCGGCGCGCTCGTCCTGGCGGCCTGCGGCTCGTCCAGCACCTCGTCCTCGGGCTCCACCTCGGCGGCCGCCGGCGGGGCATCCTCGGCTGCCGGGGGCAGCGGCGGCAAGAAGATCACCCTCATGGTCGGCGTCAAGGGCGACCCGTTCTACATCTCCATGGAGTGTGGCGCGAAGGAGGCCGTCGCGGCGGCCGGCGCCACGCTCGACGTCCAGGGTCCGGACAAGTTCGACGCCACCCTGCAGAACCCGATGCTGGACGCCGTCGCGGCCTCCAAGCCGGACGCGCTGCTGGTTGCCCCGAACGACGCCAAGGCCTCGACTCCGTCGCTGAAGCGGATCCAGGACGCCGGCACCAAGGTCGTGCTGGTCGACACCGCGGTGGAGGACACCACCATCGGCGTCTCCCGGATCGCCACCAACAACGAGCTCGGTGGCGAGAAGGCCGCCGAGGCGTTGCAGACCCTGGGCCTGAAGTCCGGCTCCAAGGTGCTGGTCATCTCGACCGACCCCGGCATCACCTCGGTCGACGCCCGTATCGCCGGCTTCAACAAGAAGGCCAAGGAGCTGGGCTTCGTCCTGGTCTCCGAGGCCCAGTACTCGCACAACCAGGCCGCCGAGGGCGCCAAGGTGATCTCCGCCGCGCTGGCGAAGGACGCCGACCTGGCGGGCGTGTTCGCCACCAACCTGTTCACCGCGCAGGGTGTGGCGACCGGTGTGAAGCAGGCCGGCAAGTCCGGCACGGTCAAGGTCGTCGGCTTCGACGCCGGTCCGGACCAGATGAAGCAGCTGGCCGCCGGTGACGTGCAGGCGCTCGTGGCGCAGAAGCCCTTCGACATCGGCAAGCAGGGTGTCGAGCAGGCTCTGGCCGCACTGTCCGGTGGTTCGGTGACCGCCAAGATCGAGACCGAGTCCCTGGTCGTGACCAAGGACAACATGGCTCAGCCGGACGTCGCGAAGTACATCTACAAGGCTGGTTGCTGACCCGCTGATCCGCTCCTGGCCCCGTTCTGCCCCCTCACGAACGGGGTCAGGAGCCTCCAACCCGCTCATGCTCCACAGCTGACGCCTCATGCTCCGTAGGAGTGCAGGTTTGGGCGCCTCACGGCCCCGAACCTGCACACCTGCGGAGCATGAGCCGGTTTAGGCTCCGGGTATGGCGGCGCTGGCGACCACGATCAGTGTGTTGGGGGCGGTCGCCCTGTTCGAGCCGGTCAACGGCTACCAGGTGCGCCGCGAGCTGCTCAGCTGGCAAGTGGACCAGTGGGCGCAGATCAAACCCGGCTCGATCTACTCGATGCTGGCCACGCTCACCCGCGAGGGGTACGTCGAGCGCCACGACATCTCGGACGACGGCCGGCCCGTCGCCGTCCACACCACCACCGCGGCAGGTCGCCACCGCCTCGCACAGCTGCTCGACCAGGCGCTGACCGAGGCAGATCCGTTGTCGCCGTTGCCCTTTCACGTCGCCCTGATGATGGCCGGGCTGCTCCCCCGCGAGCGGGTGACGGCCTGCCTGACCCGCCGGCTCGACAATCTCGACGGCCTCGATCGCGACCTGCGCGGCAAGCTCGACCTGATGACCGCCGGCGAGCGCACTCCCCCGGACGTGGTGGACGTCGTCCGGCTCAGCCACGACCTGGTGCGCACCGAGATGGCCTGGGTGCGGGGGCGCCTGGCCGACCTCGCGGCAGGCCGGTTCACCTTCCTCGGGGAACCCGCGACCTGGACGCCGCCCCCGGACGATCCGGGTCACCAGATGACGGCCGAGCGCGCGCGGTACCGCCGGTTGCTGGCCCTGCCCGACTCCGGCGACTGACCCACACCCTGGACGACGCGCCATCCCTCGCCCTCGACGCGACAGACCGGCCGAGGGTTGCTAGCGTCATGTATTCAAACTTGAATATCATCGCGAGTTGACCCTCACATCGCGTGAGGGCCTACACCGGACGTCGTCCCGGCTCACCCACTCGTCCACCGAGAGGACCCCCGTGATCACCACACGATCACTCAGCCAGACCTTCCATACCCGCCGCGGCCGCCAGAAGGTCGACGTCGAGGCCGTGCGCGGCGTCGACCTGCACGTCGCCGAGGGCGAGATCGTCTCGTTCCTCGGCCCCAACGGCGCCGGCAAGACCACCACCCTGCGCATGCTGACCACGCTGCTGCGCCCGACTGCCGGTACCGCCACCGTGGCCGGGCACGACGTGCTCACCGAGGCGGTCGCCGTCCGGCGCAGCATCGGCTACGTCTCGCAATCCGGTTCGACGAGTTCGGTCGCCCGGGCCGGCGAGGAGGTGATCGACCACGGCATGCTCTACGGCATCAGCCGCGACCGGGCCGAGCGCCGAGGCCGCGAGCTGTTCGACCAGCTCGCCCTCGACGGGCTCTGGGATCGCCAACCCAAGTCGATGTCCGGCGGGCAGCGCCGCCGACTCGACATCGCGATGGGCCTGATCCACGATCCGCGGCTGATCTTCCTCGACGAGCCCACCACCGGTCTGGACCCGCAGGCCCGGGTCAACCTGTGGCAGCACATCGCCGACCTGCGCGATCGCCTCGGCGCCACCATCTTCCTGACCACCCACTACCTCGACGAGGCCGATGCCCTCAGCGATCGGGTGATCGTGATCGACAACGGCCGGATCATCGCGGACGACACCCCGGAGCGGCTCAAGCAGCAGGTCTCCGGCGACCTGGTCGACCTCGAGCTCGCGGACGTCGTCCAGGTGCCGCTGGCGACCAAACACCTCGAGGCCCACGGCCAGGTCGAGACCGACGGACGCCACGTGCGCACCCGCCTGCCCCACGCCGGGGCGGTGGTGCCCTCACTGTTGCGCGACCTGGAGGCGGAGGGAATCACCTTGTCGCACCTCGAGATTCGGCGTCCGACGCTGGACGACGTGTTCCTGACCCTGACCGGCCGTTCGTTGCGAGAGGGGGCCTGAGCCGTGCGCTTCGCCCGTGAGTCCTTCATCGTCTTTCGTCGCCAACTGCGCATGAATCTGCGCAACCCGGCCTGGGTGATCATCGGTCTGACCCAGCCGGTGCTCTACCTGCTGCTGTTCGGGCCGTTGCTGAAGCCCATGACGGCCCAGTTCGGCGCCCAGAACGCCTACACGTTCTTCGTGCCCGGGTTGCTGGTGCAGCTCGGGGTCTTCGGCGCCTTCTTCGCCGGCTTCGGCCTGATCGCCGAGTGGCGCGAGGGCGTCGTCGAGGCCGAACGGGTCACCCCGGCCAGCCGGACGGCGTTGCTGGTCGGCCGGCTCGGCCGCGACCTGCTGCAGATCCTGGCCCAGGCCATCGTGTTGTGCGGGTTGGGGTATGCCCTGGGGATGCGGGCCTCGGTGACCGGGCTGGTGATCGGGGTCCTGCTCACGGTGCTGCTCGGCGCCGCGTGCTCGGCGGCGTCCTATGCGGTGGCCCTGACCACCAAGAGCGAGGACGTCATGGCCCCGATCCTGAACTCGGTGCTGCTGCCGGTGCTGCTGCTCTCGGGCATCCTGCTGCCGATGACCCTCGGCCCGGCCTGGCTGCAGACGGTCAGCGACTACATGCCGATCAAGCACGTGGTGGACGGCGTGCGGTCCTCGTTCGCCGGTGACCTCGCCTCGTCCAGCGTGCTGTGGGGATCGGTGTGGGCCGTCGTCCTGACCGGCCTGGCCGTGTACTGGGGCACCAGCACCTTCCGCAAGGAGAACGCCTGACCTGCGGCGCCGACCTCGTGCCCTCGCCCCAGCACCCCACCAAACCTGCTCATGCTCCGCAGGCGACGACTCATGCTCCGCAGCCGTCGCTCTACACGACCCCGACGGAGCATCGAGAGTCGGCTACGGAGCATGAGCAGGTTGGTCGGGGTGGTCTTGGGGGGCGGGACACGAGTGACCGTTACGTGGGAAATTGCTGTGAATTGGACGCCGGCCCTGGCGCCGGACGCGACCAGGAGCGAAGCTCGTGATGTGATGAACATCACCGCGCGGCGCGGCAGCTCGTCGGACGGCGTGCTGGGGCGCTGGCGCACCGACCCCCGGCTGCAGGCCGGCGGCTGGGTGCTGCTGCCGTTGCGCGCCTTCCTGGGCGCCACCTTCCTGTACGCGGGCGCGTCCAAGCTGCTCGACCCCACCTACCTGGACGCCGCCTCGCCGCTGAGCGTGCACGCCCAGATGCTGCGCTCCGCCGTCACGTCGCCGATCGGTGGCCTGGTGTCGGTCGCGGCGGGGCACGCCGTCCTGGCCGGCCTGGTCATCGCCTTCGGTGAGATCGCCGTGGGCCTGGGCACGCTGCTCGGGTTGATGACCCGGCTGTCCGCCGCGGGCGGATTGCTGTTGGCGCTCAACTTCTTCCTCACCGTGAGCTGGACGACGCACCCCTACTACGTGGGGGCGGACATCGGGTACGTCTTCGCCTGGACGCCGCTGCTGATCGCCGGGGACGGTGGGGTCTACTCGCTCAGTGCCCGGCTGCGCGCCGGAGTACGTCGGCAGCTGCGGCTGTCCGCCCAGCCCACGACACGCGAGACCGTCCAGCTCCGTCACGAGGTCGAGCGCCGCACCCTGGTGCGCACTGGCCTGGTGGCCGCCGTCCTCGGCGCGATCACCGTGACCCTCGGGACGGTGACCGCCCTGGTGCGTCGTCCCGGGGGCGCGGCCGGCACGGCGCGCGGCCGGACACCCGCCACCGCCACCGCGTCGGCGAGGTCGACGAGCGGCACCGGCGCCGTCATCACCCAGGCTGCGAGCGTCGCGGTGGGCTCGTCGTTCAGCTTCACCACCCCGGACGGCCGCGCGGCATACCTGTTGCACCCCACGGCCACCCGATTCGTGGCCTACGACGCGACCTGCACCCATCAGGGGTGCCCGGTCGCCTTCGTCGGCCCCGGGTTCCGGTGCCCCTGCCACGGCGCAACCTACGACGATGCCGGTCAGGTCACCGGCGGCCCCGCGCCCGCTCCGCTCACCGAGATCCCGGTCGCCGTGGTCGGCGACAATGTCACCTTGACCTGAGTACGGCGGCACGTCGCGTGCCTGAAGCTGAGCTGGTCGCCGTCCGCCCGGTTCTCACGGTTCTCGCCATGCTCCTCAGGTGTGAGGCTCGCGGCCTCTGGACCGCACAAAACCGTTCAGCTGCGGAGCATGACGGGGCGCCCACGGAGCATGAGCGGGTTGGTTGGGGTGGTGGGGTCGGCGTCAGGCGATGGTCCACTGGACGCCGAGGGTGACCTCGACGGCGACGACGCCGGGTTCGATCCCGATGGCGGCCCCGCTCTGTTGCTCCTTGGCCGCCATCGCCGCCATCGGCACCGGGGCGAATCCCGACTGCTCGCTGATGGTGTGCACCCGACCGAGAGCGACCCCGGCGAGCTCGGCCAGTTGACGCGCCTGCCGCTCGGCGTTGGCCCAGGCAGCCGCCCGGGCCCGCTCCCGCAGGGTGGCGTCGTCGTCGACCTCGAATCCGGCGTGCTCGAGCCGGACGTCGTCCCCACCGGCGGCCAGGCCGTCGCCCAGCACCCGGCCCGCCGTCGCGAGGTCCCGCAGCGCGACCGCCATCCGGTGCTCACTGCGAAAGCCGGTCATGCGCGGCGTGCCCGTCGGGTCCCACGTCTGCTCGGCGTTGACCGACAATCCCGTGGTGGCGGCGTCAGCGGGAGCCACCCCCGCTGCACTCAGCACCCGGCGGATCGACGCGGCAGCCTGCTCGCTGGCCGCCAGCGCCTCGGCGACCGACCCCCGCAACGCACTGGCCACCAGGTGGACCCGCATCACGTCCGGCGCCGCACTCGCCCGACCACTCCCGGAAACGGTGATCAACGAAAGCCGTTCCGGCACAAGCGATTCACTCATCGAGCCAGTGCTCCCAACTGGTTGAAGACCTCGAGCGTCGACGTCGAGCGGTTCAGCGTGTAGAAGTGCAACCCCGGCGCTCCGCCGTCCAGCAGCGCGGCACTCAACTCGGTGGCCAGCTCGACCCCGACCGCCCGCACCGCCGCGGCGTCGCCGGCCACCGCCTCCAGCCGGGCGATCACCGCCGGCGGCATCGGAGTACCGGACAGCTGCGCGAACCGGGTGATCTGCGCCAGATTCGTCACCGGCATGATCCCGGGGATCACCGGCAGGTCGCAGCCCAGCGCCGAGAGCCGGTCGAGCAAACCGAAGTAGGCCGCCGGGTCGAAGAAGAACTGCGTGATCGCGAAGTCGGCCCCGGCCTCGGCCTTGGCCCGCAGCACCCGGGCGTCCTGGTCGAGGTCGGGACTCTCGGGATGCCCATCCGGGAAGGCCGCCACCCCGACGTCGAAGCTGCCCAGCTCGCGCACCAGCCGCACCAGGTCCTCGGCGTGATCGAGTCCCTCGGGGTGCGGGTGCCACGGCTGGCCCGGACCACCGGGCGGGTCGCCACGCAGCGCCATCACGGCAGGCACCCCGGCATCGGCGTAGGTCCCGATCATCTGGCGCAACTCGGCGCGCGAGGCCCCGACGCAGGTGAGGTGCGCCATCGGGGTCAACGTGGTCTGCTCGGCGATCGCCGCGGTGACCCGCGCGGTGCGGTCGCGCGTCGAGCCGCCCGCCCCGTAGGTCACCGAGACGAACGTGGGAGCCAGCGGCTCCAGCCGACGGATCGCCTCCCACAGCACGGCCTCGGCGGCGTCGTCCTTGGGCGGGAAGAACTCGAACGAGAACGAGCGGACGCCGCGCGCGAGCCGTGGTGCGAGAGTCGCCATACGCCCAGCCTAGACATAGGCTGCCGACGTGCCCGAACGCCAGCAGGACACCCGAGCGCTCGACCCGGAGGTGAGTCCGCTCGATGCCGAGGACCTGCGGTCCCGGGTGCACAAGGTGCTGGAGGAGTTCCTGGACCGCCAGGTGGGCACGCTGGAGGAGGTCTCCAGCGACTGCATCCCGATGGTCGAGCACATCGCCGACCTGATGCGCGGCGGCAAACGGCTGCGCCCTGCGTTCTGCTACTGGGGCTGGCGCGCCGCCGGGGGCCAGGACTGCGCCGACATCGTGACCGCCGCGTCGGCACTCGAGTTCTTCCAGGCGGCAGCCCTGATCCACGACGACGTGATGGACGACTCGGACACCCGGCGCGGCCTGCCCGCGGTGCACCGCCGGTTCGCCGCGATCCACGCCGGCGCCGGCTGGACCGGTGAGGGCGACCGATTCGGTCAGGCCGGGGCGATCCTGGCCGGCGACCTGTGCCTGGTCTGGAGCGACGAGCTGTTCGCGGCCAGCGGGCTGGTCGACGACGGCACCGCCGGTCGCCGCGGGCGCCGGATCTTCGACCAGATGCGCACCGAGCTGATGGCCGGGCAGTACCTCGACATGCTCGAGCAGGCGATCGCCGCGCAGCGCGTCAGCGCCGGCGCCGACGCCACGGACGCGGTCGAGCGCGCCCGGCGCGTGATCCGCTACAAGAGCGCCAAGTACACGATCGAGCAGCCCCTGCTGATCGGGGGCGCCCTGGCCGGTGCAGACGAGGCGCTGCTGGCCTCATATGCCGCCTTCGGCCTGCCGTTGGGTGAGGCGTTCCAGCTGCGCGACGACGTCCTGGGGGTGTTCGGCGACCCCGAGCGCACCGGCAAACCGGCCGGCGACGATCTGCGCGAGGGCAAGCGCACGGTCCTGGTGGCCGCCGCCCTCGGTCGCGCCACCCCGGCTGCCGCGGCCACCCTCGAGCGGCTCCTCGGGGACCCGAACCTGGACGCCGCCGGCGTCGAGACGGCCCGGACGATCCTGCACGACAGCGGCGGCGTGGCCTACGTCGAGCAGCTGATCGACCAGCTGACCGGCCAGGCCCGATCGGCCCTGGCCGCGGTTTCGACCGACCGGCTGGCCGCCCCCGCGCGGATCGTGCTCGAGGCATTGGTGGACGCGGCGACCGATCGCACCACGTGACGATGCGGACGGTGAGTGGTCGGACCGACCACGTGGTGATCGTCGGGGCCGGGTTGGCGGGGCTGTCCGCCGCGATGCGCCTGGCCGGTGCCGGACGACGGGTCACGGTGGTCGAGCGCGAGCCGATCCCCGGCGGACGCGCCGGGTTGATCGTCCGTGCGGCCCCGGACGGCGGCAGCTACCGGTTCGACACCGGCCCCACCGTGCTGACCATGCCCGAGCTGATCGAGGACTGCTTCGACGCGCTGGGTGAGTCGATGTCGTCCTGGCTCGAGCTGCGCCCGCTGGAACCCGCCTATCGCGCCCGGTTCGCCGACGGCAGCGCGCTGTCGGTCTTCGCCGACGTCGCCGCGATGACGGCCGAGATCGAACGGGTCTGCGGGGCGCAGGAGGCCGCCGGGTTCCTCCGCTACGTCGAGGCCGTCAGCCGGATCTACCGCTACGAGATGCGCCACTTCGTCGACCGGGTGCTCGACACGCCCTGGCGCATGCTGGCCGGGGGCGGGGCGGTGAACCTTGCCCGGCTGGTGGCCCTCGGCGGCCTGCGCCGGCTGGCCCCCTTCGTCGGGCAGTACCTGAAAGACCCTCGCACGCAACGGATGTACTCCTTCCAGGCGCTGTATGCCGGGGTCTCACCGCAGCAGGCGTTGGCCATCTACGCGGTGATCTCGTACATGGACTCGGTGGCCGGGGTGTTCACCGCGGTCGGGGGCATGCACGCCCTTCCCCGGGCGATGGCGGACGCCGCGGCGGCGCACGGCGTCCAGTTCCGGTACGCGACCACCGTGAGCCGCGTCGAGCATCGTGACGGCCGCGCCACCGCCGTGATCACCCAGGACGGCGAGCGGATCCCGGCCGACGTGGTGGTGCTCAACCCCGACCTGCCGATCGCCTACCGTGACCTGCTCGGCCACGAGCCCCGCCGGCTGGGACGGCTGCGCTACTCGCCGTCCTGCTACCTGTTGCTGGCCGGCTCGAGGGCGACCTACCCCGACGCGGTGCGCTCCACGATGGCCCACCACACGATCGACTTCGGCGCGGCGTGGGACGCGGTGTTCGAGGACCTGACCGGCGGCCGGCTGATGAGCGACCCCTCACTGCTGATCTCGACGCCGACCCTGTCGGACCCCTCGCTGGCTCCCCCGGGACGGCACATCCACTACGTCCTGGCGCCCACCCCCAACCTGGTGCCACCGGCCGGGACGGCGCCGATCGACTGGGCGCGCCTCGGTCCGGTCTACCGCGAGCACCTGCTACGCACCCTCGAGGCCCGTGGGTACACCGGGTTCGGCGCGGGCATCGAGGTCGAGCACGTCACCACCCCGGCAGACTGGCAGGACCGGGGCATGGCGGCGGGAACCCCGTTCGCCGCGGCCCATACGTTCACCCAGACCGGGCCGTTCCGCCCGCACAACATCTGGGGACGCAACGTGGTCTTCGCCGGCTCGGGCACCCAGCCGGGCGTGGGCGTGCCGATGGTGTTGATCTCGGGACGGCTGGCGGCCGAGCGGATCTGTGGACCCGACCGGCGGTATCGGTCCCGGGCATGGCGCTGAGTCGGGCAGGATGGCCGCCGTGAGCAAGCGTGCCCTGGATGCGGCGGGGATCACCGATCCGGCCTTGCGCGCCGACTACGAGTGCTGCCGCCGACTGAACCGCGATCACGGCCGCACCTACTACCTGTCGACGACCTTGCTGCCACCGGAGAAGCGGCCCTATGTCTGGGCGCTGTACGGCTTCGCCCGGCGCGCCGACGAGTTCGTCGACGCCATGGCCGTGCCCGACGCCCTGGCCCTGATCGACTGGGGCCGTACCTTTCTCGACATCCTGGCCCCCGGCGCCGCGGCCGGTGCGGCAACCGCACCCGGGTCTGCCCCGGGACACACCACCGACCCGGTGGCGCGCGCGATGGCCCACACCATGCGGCGCTGGTCGATCCCCCGGGCTCACGTCGAGGCGTTCCTCGAGTCCATGCAGATGGACCTCACCGTGAACTCCTACCCCACCTACGCCGACCTCGAGCAGTACATGTACGGCTCGGCGGCGGTGATCGGGTTGCAGATGCTGCCGGTGCTCGAGCCCATGGCCCCCGAGGCCGGCGCCCGCGCCCGGGCGCTCGGCGAGGCCTTCCAGATGACCAACTTCATCCGCGACCTCGGTGAGGACCTGAACCTGCGGGGCCGGGTCTACCTGCCCGCCGAGGACCTCGAGGTGTTCGGCGTGAGCCGCGACATCCTGGCCGCCGGGGTGATCACGCCCCCGGTGCGCGAACTGCTGCGGTTCGAGATCGACCGCACGCGCGCGCTGTACGCCTTCGCCGAGCCGGGGATCGACATGGTGCACCCCACCAGCCGAGACTGCCTGCGGACGGCGTTCCTGCTCTATCGGGGCATCCTCGACGAGGTCGAGGCGAACCACTATCAGGTGCTCACCCAGCGGGTCGCCGTCCCGTTGCGTCGCCGACTGCAGGTGGCCGTGCCTGCGTGGCGCCGGGCCCGGTCGGCCCGGCGCGAGCAGTTGCGCTGGCGAGCAGCCTGATCAGAAGGCCATGGCCTGCGCTCGGCGCCGGATCTCGGTCTTGCGCCCGGAGCGCAGCGCATCGAGCGGCGAGCCGGGCAACGTCTCGTCCGGCGTGAGCAGCCAGCGCAACGCCTCGCGGTCGTCGAAGCCGGCATCGAACAAGACGGTGAGGGTGCCGGGCAGATCCGAGATCACCTGACCGTCGCGCAGCATGCCGGCCGGCACGCTCAGCACCGGCGGTTGCCCGCGGCGCACGGCCACGAGGAAGCGGTCCTGGATCAGGCGACGGACCTTCACCACGTCCATCCCGAGGCGCTCGGCGATGTCGGGAAGCGTCAGCCAGTCGGTCGTGAGGGCGTCGAGATCGTCCACGGCACAAGCATGGCCGATCGACCGCACCGGTCAACTCCCCGCCCCCTGCGACCGAGCACGCGTCGCCGCGACGGCTCGGCCGAGCGGCGACCGGGAACCTCGGTCGTTCGGGGGACACACCGATCCGGCGGAGCCGTCACATCCCCCGATTCACGACATCCCTGCGCTAGCTTCACAACGATCACACAGACACCAACTGTCACAGCAGTCACATCTGTCACCTTGGTTGCGGAAGGACCTTCCCCGTGAGCGACGCGAGCACCCCGCCCGAGGCGGCGCCCACCCAGCCCTCCGCCGGCGCCGTGCCGCGCTCCGCACCGCGGCACGCCTCCCAGCCGGACGACGCGCTCGAGGCCATGGCTCGCCGGGTGAAACTGCCGGACGGCGCACCCGCGGCGCTGCGGACCGCCGGACTGCCGTTGCTGACGGCGGCGCTGGTTGCCACCGGCCAGGGTGCGGCGCACGCCACCCCCGGGTCCTCCGCGGGCACCGCCGCGGTGGCGGCCGGCCAGGGCACCGGGATCTCGGCGGCTCAGCCGACATACCGCGTCCGGGAAGGGGACACTCTGGCGGAGATCTCCCGGCGCACCGGCATCAGCGTGCCGGCCCTGATCGAGGCCAACCACCTGCCGCCCACCGGGTTGATCCGCATCGGCCAGGTTCTGGTGCTTCCCGGGCTCCGCGCCCCGGGTACCGCAGGGCAGGCCACGACCCACCCGGCCGGACGGAGCGGCGGAACCCTCTACCTGGTGCAGCCGGGCGACACCGTGGCCGCCATCGCCGAGCACTTCGGCATCTCCCCCGCCTCGATCGTGCGGGCGAACAAGCTGGCCAATCCCTCGCGCATCCGGCCCGGGATCAAACTGCGCCTGCCCGGGGTTCCCTCGCGTGCCCGCACCCACCCGGCTGCCCACGGCACGAGCGGCACGACCGGTGGCACGGCCGGCCCGACCACCCCGGAACCGGCGCCGACCCGTCCCTACACCGTGCACGCCGGCGACACCCTGATCGGCATCAGCCAGGCCCAGAAGGTGCCGCTCGAGGTGCTGCTGAAGCTCAACGGGCTGACCCAGGCCAGCGTGATCCACCCCGATCAGGTGCTGCTCCTGCCCGCCCCGCCGAAACCGAAGGTGCCCGACAGCTTCAACGGACGGCGTTACCCGGAGGCCGTGGTCAAGGCGGCCGCGGCCAACCGGGCAGCCCTCGCCAAGCGGCCGATGCCCACCCGCGCCGAGATGCGTCGAATGGTGCAGGACACCGCGGCCGCCATGGGCGTCGACCCGGCCCTGGCATTGGGCGTGGCCTGGCAGGAGTCGGGCTTCAACCCTCGGGTGGTCTCCCCGGCGAACGCCATCGGCACCATGCAGGTCATCCCCGGCACCGGGGTCTGGGCCTCCGACCTGGTCGGACGCCGGCTCGACCTGCTGGCGCCCCAGGACAACGTCACCGCCGGCGTCGCCGTCCTGGCCGCGCTGCTCGCCCGGGCCAAGGACGACGACGAGGCCATCGCCGGCTACTACCAGGGGCTGGCCTCCGTCCGGGCGCGCGGCATGTTCGAGGACACCAAGTCCTACGTCGCGAGCGTCCAGACCCACCGCAAGCGGTTCGCCGCCGAACTCGCCAAGGGCTGATTCGGCCTTTCGGGTGATTTATACCCTTATGGGTCTTCTCTTTGGGGGGTTCACGGGGGCTTGCCCCCCGTGTGAGGGGCTCGCCCCCCGTGTGTCCGTACACTCCCCCTGTGGACACGACGGTTCGCGATCCGCTGGTCGGGCGCCTGCTCGACGGGCGGTACCACGTGGTGTCCCGCATCGCCCGGGGCGGCATGGCCACGGTCTACCTCGCGGTGGACCGCCGGCTCGACCGCCAGGTCGCCCTGAAGGTGATGCACCCCCACCTGGGTGACGACCCCGACTTCGTCGAGCGCTTCGTCCGCGAGGCCCGTTCCGCCGCCCGGCTGTCCCATCCCAACGTGGTCTCGGTGTTCGACCAGGGCGCCGACCACACCGAGACCGGCGAGTTGCTCTACCTCGCGATGGAGTTGCTGCCCGGCCGCACTCTGCGCGACGTGATCACCGAGCGGGGGGTGCTCACCCCGCGCGAGGCCCTCACCGTGATCGAGCCGGTGCTGGACGCGTTGTCCGCCGCGCACCGAGCCGGCATCGTGCACCGCGACATCAAGCCCGAGAACGTCATCCTCACCGACGAGGGTCGGGTCAAGGTGGCCGACTTCGGCCTGGCCAAGGCACTGCACGGCGGGTCGAACCAGACCGGCGCCCTGATCGGCACCGTGGCCTACCTGGCGCCCGAACAGGTCGCCCGTGGGGTCTCCGATGCCCGCAGCGACGTCTACAGCGCCGGGATCATGCTGTTCGAGATGCTGACCGGCCGGCAACCGTTCGTCGGCGAGGTGCCGATGCAGGTGGCCTACCGGCACGTGCACGAGAGCGTTCCGCTGCCCTCCTCGGTGGTCCCGTCCCTGCCCACCGAGCTGGACGACGTGGTGATGGCCGCCGTCGCCCGTGAGCCCGACGATCGCCCGGTGGACGCCGCCGACTGGCTGCACGTCGTCCGGCGGGTGCACGCCGAACTCTCCCCCGAGGTGCTGGACGCCCGCCCGGCCGCCCCGGTCCCCACCTGGACCGGCACGTCGGCAGCCCTGGACGGTTTGCGTACCGAGGTCGTGACCGGTGACGACCTGGCGGTGACGGTGCCGGCGTCCGAACCCGGGGGCCCCGCACCGGCCCGCGGCCACAACCCCACGGCGCCGCTGCGCGGCCTGCGCACCCTGCGCGAACGCAGCCGGCGGGAGGCCCGCGAGCACGCCGAGGCCGACCACCAGGCGCTGGCCACGCCGATGGCGCCGCCGACCGCCGACGAGGTCGAGCTGCGCGCACTGGCCCACCAGCGGCGGCAGCGCGGGTTGATGGGTCTGGCCGTCATCCTGGCGATCACGGCACTGCTCAGCCTCGGCAGCTGGTGGCTCGTGGCGGGGCCGGGCGCGTTCACCCAGACCCCGCAGCTGACCAACCTCACCCAGGCCGAGGCCAAGGCCGCACTGTCGAAGCAGGAACTCGGCCTGAAGGTGGGGCAGGGCGAGTACAACGAGACCGTGCCCAAGGATCACGTGATCCGGACCGACCCCGCGGCCGGGCAGAAGGTTCGCAAGAAGGGCAACGTCACGCTGGTGCTCTCACTGGGGACGGCCAACCGCACCGTGCCCAAACTGGTCGGCAAGAGCCGCGACGAGGCGCTGGCCGCGCTGACCCAGAACGGGCTGAAGGCGGGGAAGATCACCACCGAGTACAACGACCAGGCCGCCAAGGGCACGGTGATCGGCACCAAGCCGGGGTCCGGTAACACGGTCAAGGCCGGCTCCAGCGTCGCGTTGACCGTCAGCGACGGCCCGGCCCCGGTCGACGTCCCCGACGTGATGAAGCAGTGGGTCGACAACGCCCGCCAGATGCTGGGCAACGCCGGCTTCGAGGTCGAGGTGATCGAGGAGGACAACCCGGACGTCGACCCGGGCTTCGTCTTCGGTCAGGACCCGGCCGGTGGCACCCAGGCGCCCAAGGGCTCCAAGGTGCAGATCACGGTGTCCAAGGGCGCCCAGAGCCAGGTACCCGACGTGGTGGGCCGCCCCTTCGAGGAGGCCAAGCAGATCCTCGAGGACGCCGGCTTCCAGGTCGATCGCCAGCAGGTGTTCGGCAACTTCGGTGGCGACACCGTGCGCCGTCAGCAGCCCCGCGCCGGCACCCTGGCCCCGAACGGCAGCACGATCACGCTGTTCGTGGTCTGACTGGTCTGAGTCGGCTGGCTCCAGACCTCGCTCCAGGCCGGCTCACCGCTGAGACCGACCCGTTCGGGGGCCGGCTCACTCCAGGTAGGAGTAGCGCTCCTCCTGCCACGGGTCACCGTGGACGTGATAGCCGCGTTCCTCCCAGAACCCCCGGCGCGGCCCACGCAGGTACTCGATGCCGCGCAGCCACTTCGGCCCCTTCCAGGCGTACAGGTGGGGCAGCACCAGGCGCAGCGGGAAGCCCTGCTCGGGCCGCAGCGGCTCGCCGTCGAGGTGCGTGGCCAGGATCGTCTGGTCGTGGGCCAGGTCCTCGAGCCGCACGGTGGCCGAGTAGCCGTACTCGGCCCAGGTCATCACGTGCGTCGTGCCGGGGGCGGGCGGGACGGCGGCCAGCAGGGACTTCCCCAGCACCCCGGCCCAGACCGACCCGAGCACCGTCCATCGCTTGACGCAGTGCATGTCCGCCAGCACCTCGTCGCGCGGCAACGCCGCGAACGCCGCGGCGTCCAGGTGGTGGTCGTTGCCGTCGGCGGTCGAGCCGTTGACGGTCAGCCGCCAGCTGTCGGGGCGATACCGCGGCACCGGGCCGTAGTGCGTGATCGGCATGGCGGCCACCAGCTTCTGCCCCGGTGGCAGAGCGGCGTCGGGCAGCCCACCCACGTCCGTCACGACGCCATCCTTGCACCTCACCGACCCCGGGTCGGAATCCCTGGGCAGGGCGCCAGCCACACGGACCACAGCGACCACACGAACCCCACGGACCCGGTGCCCACGGCGACGATTCAGCGCTCGGTGAGGCCCTCGGCCACCAGGAACGCCATCTCGAGGGCCTGCTGATGGTTCAGCCGCGGGTCACACAGGGTCTCGTAGCGGCTGGCCAATCCGTCCTCGTCGATGTGCTCCGCACCACCCAGGCACTCGGTCACGTCGTCCCCGGTGAACTCGATGTGCAGCCCGCCCGGAATGGTGCCGAGGGCGTTGTGCACCTCGAAGAAGCCCCGCACCTCGTCCATCACGTCGTCGAATCGCCGGGTCTTGTATCCGGACGCCGCCTCGAAGGTGTTGCCGTGCATCGGGTCACAGACCCACAGCACGTGCGAGGCGGTCTCGCCCATGCCCTCGATCAGCCCGGGCAGCACGTCGCGCACCTGCTTGGAGCCCATGCGGGTGATGAACGTCAGCCGGCCCGGCTCGCGGTGCGGGTCGAGCCGCTCGGCCAGCTCCAGGGCCTGGGACGGCGTGGTGGTCGGGCCCACTTGACCCCGATGGGGTTGCGGACCTTCGAGAGCAGGTCGACGTGGGCGCCGTCCAGTTGACGGGTGCGCTCGCCGATCCAGACGAAGTGCGCCGAGACGTTGTAGGGCGCCCCGGTCCGCGAGTCGATCCGGGTCAGCGGGCGCTCGTAGTCGAGCAGCAGCGCCTCGTGGCTGGAGTAGAAGTCCACCGTGCGCAGCGCGTCGAAGTCCCCACCGCAGGCCGCCATGAACCGCATCGCCCGGTCGATGTCGCGGGCCATGTCCTCGTAGCGGGCATTGGCCTGGTTCGCCACGAAGCCGCGGTTCCACTCGTGCACGTGGCGCAGGTCGGCGAAACCACCCTTGGTGAACGCCCGGATCAGGTTCAGCGTGGCGCTGGCCGTGTGGTAGGCCCGCAGCAACCGGCGTGGGTCCGGCGTCCGGTGCTCGGCCTCGAAGGCGTAGTCGTTGACCATGTCGCCGCGGTAGGCGGGCAGCTCGACGCCGGCGCGGGTCTCGGTGGGCTTGCTGCGCGGCTTGGCGTACTGGCCGGCCATGCGCCCGACCTTGACCACCGGCATGCTGGCGCCGTAGGTGAGCACGACGGCCATCTGCAGCATCGTCTTGATCTTGTTCCGGATGCGGTCGGCCGTCGCGTCGGCGAAGGTCTCGGCGCAGTCACCGCCCTGCAGCAGGAACGCCTCGCCGCGAGCCGCGGCCGCCAGGCTGGCCTTGAGCTCGTCGCACTCCCCCGCGAAGACCAGGGGCGGGTAGCTCGCCAGCTCGCGGCCGACCGCCTCGAGCGCGTCGGCGTCGGGCCAGGTCGGTTGCTGGGCCGCCGGCAGGTCACGCCAGGTGTCCAGGGCGCTCAACAGGGCCTGTTCGGCGGATCCGGCGGTCAGCTGATCGATGCTCGTACTCACCGGACAAGCGTAATCGGAGCTCAGGGCCGGGGCCGCCACAATCCCTGGGGCTGCCCGTCGTAGGGCGCGGTGACCGTACCGATCAGCTCGTAGTCGGCCGGGAAGTGGCGTCCCACCACCACCGTGGCACCGTCGGTCAGCGCATCGGCCTGACCCTGGGGCACCAGCAGCCAGGCGCGGTTCCACACCGTGCTGTCCTCCTGCCGCAGCGCGTAGGCGGCCGACCCGGCCGGATCGGTCCACCCCGGGAAGGCGGGCAACAGCGCGGACGGCGCGCGTCCACCCAGGATGAGCACGGACGCCGGGTGCCAGGTCAGGTCGAGCATCGGGGTGCCGGGCGCGAACCCCCCGGTGATCCCGAGCCGGCGCAGCTCGTCGATCCAGGTCGCGGTGGTCGCATCGACGAAGATCTCCGGGGTGCCGGCGACGATCGCCCGGGGCACCGTCTGCTGGTCGAACAGGGCGATCCGGTAGGGCGCCACGGCCCGGGTCATCGGCACCAGCACCGAGCCCAGCAGCAGTGCCCCGGCCGCCAGCGACATCACCGCCGCCTCGGCGGCGCCGTCCGGCAGCGCGCTCACCCCGACCACGGCCGCGGCCAGCAGCACCGGGAAGCCGCCGTGCAACTGCGTGGCGTACTCGACGTTGGTCCCCACCGGGTAGACCACACCCATCAGGGTCAGGGCCAGGCAGGCCACCGCGGCGGTGCCGGGCCGGCGGGTCGGCGCGCGGTCGGGGTCGCCATCGGGGTCACGGGTGTCGCCGGTCTCGCCGGTGCCGGCAGTGCCCTGCGGTGCGGCGGCCGAGGCCGACCAGGCCAGGACGGCGACCAGGACGGACGCCTCGGCCGCCACCACCAGCGGTGGGATCGACATCCCCAGCCCGGGAACCCCGCCGGGGTAGTGCCACAGCACCACCAGCAGCGTCACCCACCAGGCCACGCCGTGCGCCAGCGCCGACCACCAGCCGGGTGCCGGCAGCCAGCGCACCCGCACGCCGCGCTGCGACGTCCACAGAGCGGCCACCACCCCGGCGATCAGGGGCAGCAGGAGCAGTTTCAGGAACGGCTGCGGCCGGTCCACCAGGATGTTGCGCAACCCGGCCCGGGCGATCGAGGTGATCATGCCGGGCGCGTAGCGGCCGGGGTCGACCGCCGACAACATGCCCGCCACCCGCCGATAGGTCGCCACCGTGAAGGGCAACGAGTGCACCAGGGTCAGGTGCAGCAGCGCCACCACGACCGCGGTGCCGACTGTCGCGGCGGCGGCCGCGCCCAGTGCCCGGGCCGCCGGCCGGCGCCACAGCAGGGTGTGCAGCACGTGCCCGGCCAGCAGCACGAGCACCACGGCGACCGCCGCCAGGGCGGTGGTGGCCTTGCCGACGGCGGTGATGAACGCCCCGAGAGCAACCAGGACGCCCGCCGTGACGGCGTCGCGGCCGGGGCGGTCGACCGCCAGCACCTCGAGCAGCCCCGCGGCCAGCAGCATCAGCCCGACGGCGGCGAACCAGTTGTAGCTGGGGGTCCGCACGAAGACGGTGTAGTAGCACAGCGCCGCGGCGACGACGGCCGGGGGGCACAGCGCGCGCAGGCCGGGCGACCAGGCCCGGCCCGCGACGTCCTGCGAGAACCGCCGGAGGGCACGGGCCAGCACCAGCGCGGCACCGATCAGGATGAGCGCGGCGAGCAGGCGGAACCGGCCCAGGTCCTCACCGACCAGGCGCAGCATCGGCCCGGAGTACCAGCCGAACATGCCGTTGAACGCCTTGTCGGCGGCCCAGGGCTGCGCGGCCATCAGGTAGTGGCTCTCGTCCATCGCGTCCAGGCCACGGTCGGCATCGGCCAGGACCGCGTGCAGGATCGGGACGTTCGCGGCCCACGCGAGCACGATGAGCCCGCGGTGGTGCCAACTGGACCGCCGGTGCGGCTCCCGGTTGCGCTCGGCCGGTGACCGGCGGGCCGATCCGGTCGCGGCCCGACCGGATGGTCCGCCCACCCGCCGACCACGGCCCTGGCCGATCCGTGGACCGGTCACCAGATCGGGCGCCCGGTCGGGCACTCAGGCACTGCGCTCGACGGGCGGCTCACCCTCCGAGGCACCCGGGGTGGCCGGTCCAGCCGGTTCAGCCGGCTCCGCGCGCTCGGTGGGCTCGGTGATCTCGGCAGGCTCGGTGATCTCGGCGGCCGCCGCGCCGCTCTTGGCGCGCTCGACCTTCTCGCTGACCTTCTCGACCTTCTCGCTGACCTTCTCGGCCATGGCGCTGGCGGCGGAGACCACGGAGCTGGGCTTGCTGCGCCGCGCCGCCGCGAGGCGCTCCTTCATGGTGGAGGCGTAGACGTCGACGTACTCCTGCCCCGACAGCTCCATCAGCGCGTACATGATCTCGTCGGTGATCGAGCGCAGCACGAACCGGTCGTCCTGCATGCCCTCGTACCGCGAGAAGTCCAGCGGCTCACCGATCACGATGCCGACCCGACCCAGGTGCGGGATCTTGCGCCCGATCGGCTGCACCTTGTCGGTGCCGATCATGGCGACCGGCAACACTGGCACCCCGGCCTCCAGGGCCATCCGCGCCACGCCGGTCTTACCGCGGTAGAGCCGCCCGTCCAACGACCGGGTGCCCTCGGGATAGATGCCCAGCAGATCACCGCGCCGCAGCACCCGCAGTCCGGTGCTGAGCGCTCCCTCCGAGGCGCTGCCGCCGGAGCGGTCGATGGGCAGCTGCCCGCTCAAGGTGAAGAAGGCCGCCTTGAGCCTGCCCTTGATGCCGTGACCGGTGAAGTAGTCGGCCTTGGCCAGAAAGGTGACCCGGCGTTGCACGACCAGCGGCAGGAAGATCGAGTCGGAGAACGAGAGGTGGTTACTGGCCAGGATGGCCCCGCCGGTCTCGGGGACATGGTGTTCCCCCTTGACCCAGGGCCGGAACACCGCGAACAGGATCGGCCCGAGGATGATCCGTTTGAGCAGCCAGTAGAACACCCGCTCCCACCATCCCCTTCTCGCCTCTCCCTGCACAGGGAGTGTGAGGGAAACTGTACGGGCCGAGATGCCTGGCAGGCCCGCGAGGGCTGGTTCGGCCCCGGCGGACATCGCCCAACGGCCGTGGCTCGGCGACACCCTCGCGCTGACCGGTGACCTCGTGTCACCATGGCCACGCCGGTGCGGGGCGCGCCGGCGCGATTCGAGGAGAACCGAGTGGCTGTTCTGCCCGGTGCGGAGCCGCTCCACCATGACGGTGGGCCGGTCGGCGTCCTGCTGTGCCACGGTTTCACCGGGTGTCCGCAGAGCCTGCGGCCCTGGGCGGAACACCTGATCGAGGCGGGCCTGAGCGTGAGCCTGCCGCTGCTGCCGGGGCACGGCACCACCTGGCAGGACATGAACCGCAGTCGCTGGCCCGACTGGTATGCGGCCGTGGACGTCGCGCTGACCGCGTTGCGGGCCCGGTGCGAGACCGTCGTGGTCATCGGGTTGTCGATGGGCGGGGCGCTGGCCCTGCGGCTGGCCGAACACCGCGGGGACGACGTCGCCGGGCTGGTGCTGGTCAATCCGGCCGTCAAGCTGGAGGACCCGCGGCTCAAGGTGCTGCCGGTGCTGCGACACCTGCTGCCCTCACTGCCCGGCGTCGGCAGCGACATCAAGAAGCCGGGCGTCACCGAGCTGGCCTACGACCGCACACCGTTGCACGCGTTGCACTCCATGGTGGCCATGTACCGCCAGGTGGCCGCGGACCTGTCGAGCGTGCGGCAACCGCTGCTGCTGTTCCACTCCGCCGAGGATCACGTCGTCCCGGCGTCCAGCTCCGAGCTCATCCTGCGGTCGGTCGGCTCGGACGACGTCACCGAGGTGATCTGTCACGACAGCTACCACGTGGCCACCCTCGACAACGACGCGGATCGGATCTTCACCGACAGCCTGGCCTTCATCCAGCGGCTGACCACGGCTCCGAGCACGACCTGAAGGGGGTGACCTGATGACCGGCGATTCCGAACGCGACGACATCGACCCGAGCGGCGAGGCTCCCCCGAATGTGAGCCGACCCGAACTCAGCATCGACCCCGATCTGGATTTCGATGCCGCCTTCGCGGCGCTCGTTGCCCAGTTCTCCGCCCCCGACGCTCCGCTGCCGGCCGGGTCGACGGGATCGGCAGGGTTGCCGGCCGCGCAGCGCCCCCCGGCTACGGTCGGTGGACCCAGTACCGAGCCGCTGTACCCCGCCGAGCTCGACGAGCACTTCGAGCCGCCCGAGCCACCCCCGTTGCCGCGGGGTGATCTCTACTCGCGGTTGGCCTGGTCCGGGGTGATCGGTGGCCCCACGGTGCTGCTGATCGCGGCGTTCGTCGGCGGCGACCTGCCGTCCTACGCCATCGTGCTCGCCCTGGCAGCCTTCGTCGGGGGGTTCGTCACCCTGGTCGCTCGGATGCCGGGCGACCGGCCCGACGACTCCGACGACGGCGCCGTGGTCTGAGGCCCGGCAGCCGGCCCTGAGGCCCTGCCCCCGCGGGGTTCGGCGCGCCGGGGGCGTGCCCGGATGACCCGTTCACCGAGGGCTGAGCACCACGAGCACCGGCCAGTGGTCGCTGGCCCGGTGCACCAGGTGCTCGGGCACTCCCCCGTCGCCGTAGTCGGTGACCGGCGCCGAGCCCCCCACCAGGACGGCGTCGATCCGCCCGCCGGGTGAGCGGGCCGGGAACGTCGGTGCGGCCTGCGGCGCCGGGTCGGACACCAGCTCGGCGAACGCCTGCCAGGCCGGTGAGCCGGGTGGTTCGTTGAAGTCACCCGCCACCACCGTGGCGGCCACGCCGCGGGCATGAGCCAGTAACTCGTCGCGTACCCGGTGGGCGTGATCGAGCCGGTCGGCCGGGTGAAGCGGCAGGTGTACGCAGGCCAGGGCCACGCCGTCCGCGGGATCGGACGAGGCCAGGCGCACCCGGGCGATCACCGCACCTCGGGTGCGGGTGTACCAGTGGGCCACCGGCAGGGCGAGCGGGCGGGCGGCGTCCACGCTGACCCGGGGCGCGACCAGCAGTGCCGTCCCGCCGGTACCGCGCCCACCCACGACGTGCCGCAGCCCGGTGGCGCGCGCCAGGGCGGCGAGGCGCACCGACGACCCGGGACGGCGCGGCGCCTCTTGCAGGCAGAGCACGTCGGGGGCCAGGTGGCGCAGCACCGCCTGCACCGCCCGCGGGTCGCCGGTCAGGTCACGGACGTTCCAGCTGACCAGTCGCACGCTCGCGTCAACGCCCCGGTCAGCCCACCCGGGCCAGGTCGGCGGCCCCGACCAGCCCGGCCTCGGGCCCCAGCGCCGCGCGCACGATGCGCGGTTCGGGGCGGAACCCGCGCCCGGTCAGCACCCGGCGGAAGGAGTCGCGCGCCGGACGCAGCAACAGCTCACCGGCATCCGAGACGCCCCCACCGATGACGAACATGCCCGGGTCGAGGGCGGCGGCGAGGTTGGCCAGACCCACGCCGAGCCAGCGACCGACCTCTTCGAACAACTCGATCGCCAACGGGTCGCCGTCCCGGGCGGCATCGGTGATCACCGGCCCGACCAGGGCGTCGATGTCGCCGCCGACCCGCTCCATCATCGGCACCGCGACCGGTGAGCCGGCTCGGGCGAGTTCGCGGGCCTCACGCCCGAGCACGTTGCCCGAGGCGTACTGCTCCAGGCAGCCCCGGTTGCCGCACTCGCAGCGCTGCCCCTCGGGGACGACGATCATGTGGCCGAACTCGCCTGCCATGCCGTGCTTGCCCCGCTGCACCCGGCCGTCGAGCACGATCCCGCCGCCGATACCGGTGCCCAGGGTGACGCAGACCAGGTGGGTCTCGCCGCGCCCGGCCCCGAACCGCCACTCGGCCCAGGCCGCGGCGTTGGCGTCGTTCTCGACCACCACCGGCAGCGACACCGCCTCGGCCACCGCCGCGCGCAACGGTTCGTTGCGCCAGGCCAGGTGCGGGGCGAACAGCACGCGGGAGCGGTCGGCGTCCACGAACCCCGCCGCGCCGATGCCCACCGCGCCGATCTCGTGCTCGGCCCGCAACTGCTCGACCACCTCGACGATGGTGTCCTCGACCGCCTTCGGATCGCGCGAGGGCGTCAGGCGGCGCGCCCGAGCCAGCACCTGACCTTGTGAATCCACTACTCCGGCAGCCACTTTGGTGCCGCCGATATCGACACCGATGGCCAATCGGTCGGGCAGCGGGCTCACGGCACACGCGCCAGGTCGGCGGCGCCGATCAGGCCGGCATCGTTGCCCAGCGCCGCCGACACGATCCGCAGCCGCGGGCGGTGGCCGGCCCCGGTCAGGTGCTCGGCGTAGGCCTGCCGAGCGGGATCGAGCAGCAGGTCGCCGGCCTGGCTCACGCCACCGCCGATCACCACCACCTCCGGGTCGAGCACATCGGCCAGGTCCGCGATGCCCTCACCGAGCCATCGACCCACCTCGGCCAACGCCTCGCACGCCACCGGATCCCCCTGCCGAGCCGCCTCGGTGATCATCGTGCCGCGGATCTGCGCGGCGTCCCCGTCGGCCAGGGCCAGCAACACCCGTCCGGCGGCCGGGTCGGCAGCGACCAGCTCGCGCGTGCGCCGCACCAGCGCGCTGCCGGAGGCGTACTGCTCCCAGCACCCCCGCTTGCCGCAACCACACAGCAGGCCACCGGGCACCATGCGGACGTGGCCGAATTCGCCGGCGCCACCGAAGGCCCCTCGCACCAGGCGGCCGTCGAGCACGATGCCGCCGCCGAGGCCGGTGCCCACGGTGATCATCAGGACGTCGGCCGAGCCCTGCCCGGCGCCGAACCGCACCTCACCCCACGCCGCCGCATTGGCATCGTTCTCGACCACCACGCGCAGCCCCACCCGGGCACCCACGGACTCGCGCAGCGGTCGATGACTCACCGACAGGTTCGGCGCGAAGCGCACCAGCGAACGCTTCTCGTCGACGAAACCCGCCACCGCCAGGCCGACGGCGGCCACCGGGTGACGGCCGGACAACTCGATCACGGCGTCACCGATCCGCTGCTCCAACGCCTGCGGATCGTGCGGCGGCGTGGGCAACCGCACCATCTCGATCACCGTGCCGTCCGCGGCGACCACGCCCGCAGCGATCTTGGTACCGCCGACATCGACGCCGATCGCGGCGTCCGAGCGCTGGGGGTTCATGTGATCGTGATCCATTCGGCGACAGGGATTTCCACGACGGCAGGGGCGTCGTCCGGCTCTGTTCCGGGCGCAGTGCGCGGCGCTGACCCGGCGGCCCCGGCCGCCGGCCCCGCGGCGCCCTGCGCGTCCGACGCGTCGTCCGGCGAGGCGTCCGGCGCGGCGTCCGTTGTGGCACCCGCCGAACTCGTCCCGGCGGCACTCGGTGCGGTGTTCGGCATCGCCGCGAGCATCTCGCGGGCCGAGTCGGCCAGCTCCGAGACGATGGTGCCCAGGTTGGCCACCACGTCGGGGCGCAGCAACCGGACGATGTCCAGCAGCTGGCACACCGGGCAGGCCCGGCAGGACGAGGCCAACGGGTCGCCCGCCGAACGGCCTCCCACCTCGTGGTCGGCCTCCCGCTGCGCGGCCTCGACCGACTCGCGCAGCGACGCGACGAGCCGGGCCGCCTCGGCGGCCAGCGCGCGAGCGGCCTCCCGAGGGTTGTCGGCCGGATCGGTGCCGTGCGGGTGATCGGTGGGCTCGGTCATGGTCACCCCCGCCACAACGCGGGGTCGGGTTCGAAGTCCACGGTGAGCGCCTGCCGGCCGGGGACGTCGTCCACCAACCGCGCGCCGACGACCCGGCAGCGGCGCAGCGCACTCGACAGCGTGATCACCCGGGCGTGGCCGCCGAGGCGCACCACCAGGTCGTCCCCCAACCGCGCCGCGGCGAGGGACTCGCGGGTGGCCGAGGGCAGTTGCACGGTCAGCTCGAACCGGTTGCCGTCGCGGCCGACGGCCACCGGCTCGGGGCCGGGCAGCGGCGCGACGATCGCCGCCAGATCGGGCTGGGCCAGCGCGCCGAAGGCCGCCAGCGCGTCCGGGCCGACGGGTCCGGGGGGTGAGGTCACCTCGGGCAGGTGGTGTTCGGGCACCCCCGCCAGGGCGGCGTCGGGCCGGACGCCGTCCGAACGGTTGACCACGACGGCCTCGACCCGCAGCCCGTGCACCGCCAGCCGCGGCAGGGCACGCCGCACCCGGCGCCCGGCCAGCCGCCCCGGCCCGGTGACCACGCGCACCGACGTGGTCGGCTGCTCCCACCGCTCGGCCAGCGCGCCGAGCAGGGCGACGGTCCGGTCGACGGCGGCGACCAGGGGGTCGGCCGGCAGCGTCATGGCCCGGTCGACCCGTCGTCCGACCGAGACCATGTACCGAGCGCCGGTCGCCACGGCGTCCGCGGCGGCCAGCAGGCGCAGCGCACGCTCGATCGGGCCGAGATCGACCACCACGAGATCGTGCTCGGACAGCTCGTCGTCGAGTGCTCGGGCCAAGGCGGTCAGCGCCGCGAGTTCATCCAGGCCGGGCATCCGGCCGGCCACGTCCGGCGGCATCGGGTCGAGCCCCAGCTGGTCGAGCAGCCCTCCGGTATGGGCCGCGCCGAGCAGCGCGGTGATCTCGGGCAGCCCGCCCAGCACCCGCACCGGCAGCCTGCCGTCCACCGGATCGAGCAGGTCCGCGGTGGCCGCGGTCCCGTGGTCCGGCAGGTCGAGCACATCGAGCAGCGCCTCGGCGGATTCCACGGTCAACAGTGCGGTCCGGACGCCGCCCCGGGCGGCGTGCAGCGCGACGGCCGCGGCCACGGTGGTGGTCCCCGAACCCCCGGTGCCGGTGAACAGGAGCAGGCGCAACGCTTATCCCTCGACCCGCTTCTTGAGCGCCCCCAGGGCGGTGTCGATGATCGTCTTCTCCGCCTTGCGGCGCAGCATGCCCAGCATGGGCATCCGCAGTTCGACCGAGAGTTGATAGGTGACCTCGGTGCCGCCGTCGACCTCACGCAAGCGGTAGGCGCCGTCCATCGCCTTGAGCATGCCTGCCTGCACCAACGTCCACGACACCGTGCCGGAGCCGTCCTCGACGACGTCCCAGGTGTAGGCCAATGTGTAGGTGTCCTTGACCGCCCCGGCATCCAGGCTGAACCGGACCTGCTCGGCCCAGCCGCCGTCGTCCTCGGAGAGCACCTCGGCAGAGCGCACCTCGCCGGTCCACTCGGGGTAGGCCTCGAAGTCGGCGATCACGTCGAGCACCTCGGCCGGGGCGGCAGCGACGACGATGCTCGACTCGGTGCGGTCGGCCATGGTGTGCCCTCTCAGATCGGCTGCCCGCAGGCTACCCGGAGAGCACCTGACCGAGCACCCACATGCCGGCGAGCAGGGCCACCACCCCGATCAGGAATCCGACCACGGCGAGCGCCGCCTGGCGGGCAGGCCCGCGCACGAATCGGCCCAGACCGGGGATCGACCCGCCCGACTCCTGCGCGGCGAGTCGGCCCACCAGGTCGTCGAGGACCTCCTCCGGCAGGGTGCCGCCGGTCAGGGTGGCGGCACTGAGCGGCTCGGCCCGCCGCGGGGCGGGGTTCGGGGCAGGGTTCGAGGGCTGACCGGCAGGCGGTGTCGAGGCGTGCTGGGGCTGCCGCGTCAGCGACTGGAGGCACTGACCGCACCAGGTGGCGTCGGCGGGCACTCGGGCCCCGCAGGACGGGCAACGAGGGGTCACGGCGCTGCCATCGACCGCCGGGCGGGTCGGCTTGAGCACGATCACGCCCGCAAAGAGCCGGAGTCGGGTCCGCCGGCAGCGACGCACGAGCGGCCCGAGGGATGCAATGATGCACGGCAGCGAGGAAGGGAGGGTGCTGGGCCGTGGCTCGCCTGCTCGTGGTGTCTCGATCCATGGCTCTGGCCATGCGCCTCGCAGACGTTCACGACGTCGTGGAGCACCCCGTCGAGGCCATCGACGACATCTCCCTGCACGGTGACATCGACGCCGTGGTGCTGGACGTCGGAGAGCCGCACGCCGCGATCCACGCCCTCGACCGGTTGCGCGCCTCGGGCGACACCGCTCCGGTGCTGATCGTCTCCGGCTATCAGCCGGCCTGGGCCAGCCTGGTCTCGGTCGATCTGCCGGACGTCGTCGTGGTGCCGCTGCCGATCACTCGCGCCGCCCTGCTCGAGGGCGTCTCCGAACTCACCGGACGCCGGCCGGCGCCCCGGTCGGCGGGCCGCTCCGGGGCCTCGCCCACGCCGGTGGGCTGGCGGGAACCACCCACCTGGACCCAGTCGCCGGCGCATCCGGCGGCCACCCCGGCCACGGATCGTCCTCCCGGCTGGGGGGAACTCGCGGCCTGGGCACAACCCACCTCCCGACCGGCCGCGCTCGACCGTCCCGACGAGGACACCGAGCCGGACGCCGCCTTCTCCCCCGAGCGGGAACCCGACCCGGGCCGCGCCGGCGGACCGGCGGCCGAATCGGACGCCGAGGCGTGGCAGCCCCCGGCGACGGCGTCCGCACCCGGGGCACCCGAGGTGGCGCAGCAGAACGAACCGCCGGTCGAGGCGCAGCCCGAACCGGAACCCGAGACCAGCGCCGCCGCGACTCCCCTGTCGCCGGCCGAAGAGGCCGACCTGGAGTGGCTGCGGTTGCTGGCACCACCCACCGCGACCTCGTCGCGGTCCCCCGGGGCGGGGTCGGACGACCTCGCCGCCCCCTTCTCCTTCGACGACGCGACCGGCGACGAGGTTGATCGCGTCGGTGACGCGGTACCCGATGAGGTGCCGGCCGACTGGTGGTCCGGCCCCTCGGACGACGTCCAAGCCGGTACCCCTCGGGCAAACGACAACCGGGACAACGGGATCCGGGAGATCCCGGTGCGGCCACCGGAACCGGTGCTGCCGCCCGCGTCGGAGGGCCGTCACGACGCGTTGGTTCAGCCCTTGCTCGGACCGTCGGCCGCCGCCGACGAGGTCACCGCCCCGGCCCCCCCGGCCCCGGAACCGGGCGCGCATCGCCGCCGGGGTTCGGGTGGCTCGATCTGGGTTCCCTGGCGTCGGCGTTCCTCGCCACCGGAGGATGACGACGCCGCCGGTGAGCCGCCGACACCGTGGCCGTCGTTGTCGCAGGGCGCCGGTAGCGAACCGCTCGAGGCCAGCTCGCTCGACGACCGCCCGCAGCCGATCGACGACCCGCTGGTCACCGAACCGCCGGGCACACGGCCACCGGACGACGACGAGCGGTTCGAGGCCGCCGTGTTCACCGCTGCCGAGGAGCCGCGGCCGTTCGCCCCGCCGGTCGACTGGCCGTCCTTCACCCCACCCGCCGCCGTGGCCTCGCCGCCGCCACTGCCACCGGTGCTGCCACCGGTGCACGTCGACCAGCAACCGCCGCCGCTGCTACAGCCTCCCCCGTTGCCCGTGGCCGAGCCGGCGGCCGTGGCTCACCCGCAACCTCCCACGGCGGCCGCCGCCGCACCGCCGCCACCCGAAACCCAACCGTCGCCACCCGAAACCAAGCCGCCGGCGCTGCCGCCGCGGGCGAGCGTCGCGCCGGTGTTGCGGCTCGGATCGACCGACACCCGGTCGCTGATCCTGCCGTATGGCCTTCCGGACGCCGCCGGACGCGGCGCCGAGGGCTCAGGTGACCCGGACGACTGGGCGGCCCAGAACTTCGACTGGTGGGGTCCTCGCCCGCGCGCCGTCCCGCTCGATCGGCTGCCGGCCTCGCCCGCTGCGGCGGACACCACGGCGGCGGATGCGACGTCCCCCGAACCGGTCGATGAGCCGGACCGGTCGGATCCGCCGGACCAGTCGGAGCCGGCGGAGCCGACGCAGCCGGATCGGCAGGGCGCGGACCCCGTCGATGCCGCCCCGGCCACCCCGGCGGACGACGTCCAGCAGACGCCGCTCGCGTCGTCCCCGGTCGAATCGGACGGCGAAACAGCCGAACCGCGGTCGGCCCGCGACGCCCAGGTCGTCGCGCCGAAGGTCATCGCACCGACGCTCGAGGAACCGCAGGCGCCCACCGAGACCGCGCCGGCGGCGTCCGTTCGGCCACCGATGCCGGTGGCCGAACCGGTGGCCGAGCCGCTCGTCGAGCGCGTCGCGACCCTGTCGGACGACGCGAGCACCGCAGCGGATGCCGAGGACACGACCGGCGCGAACGTCGAGGCCGAGGCCATTGCCGCCCAGGAACCCGAGCTCGAACCAGCGCCCGAACCGGAGCCTGACCGAGAAGGTGACGAGGAACCCGACGAGGAACCCGAGGCGGCGAGCCCGCGAATCGTCCGGCCCTCCCCCGTCGTCCCGGTGGCGCCTGCCGCCGGGCCCGACGTCGATCTGCGCAGGGACCCGCCGCCGAGCACCTCGGTACCCACCGTCCTGCTGCCGGTGTTGGGCACCGTGGCCGCTACCCGCACCGTGCCGGCGCCCGCCCGCACCACCCGCATCGGACCCTCGGGACATCCGTTGGCCCCGGTGGTGACCACCTCGCTGGTCAGCCTGGTGGCCCAGCTCACCGAACGTTCCGGTGACCTGTACGGCGTGGCCGACACCGCTCAGGCGCTGGCGGACGAGATCGTCGAACGGGCCGAGGCCGATGCCGCCGCAGTGCTGGTGCCCGACGGCGGGGTGTGGCGCGTCAGCGGCGGCGTGGGATTGCGACCGCTCGAGCGTCGGCTGGTGCTGGACGCCTCACACTGGCTGATCTCCGAGATCGCCATGGGCGGCCGGGCGCTCCTGGTCGAGGACGCCGACGGGCTACGGCCGAAACTGGCCGGTGCCCCGCTGGCGGCGTGGCGCCACCTGCTCGCCGTCCCGGTTCCCGGGGTGCGGGCGGCCGTCGTCCTGGCCCGCGGGTACGAGGCCGGTCAGTTCGGCGAGCCGGACCTCAATGCGGTGGTCGAGCCCATCCGCGACGGGGCTGCACTCCTGCAGACGGCGCTGCAGATCCGCCACCTGGCGCGACTGCTGGCACCACTGCGTGAAATCGATTCGTCGCACTGAGTATCCAAGTTCGCCCCGTCGGGGGGCGAGGTGTGGCAGATTACCCACGTGCGAGCACGGCGCTGGCGAGGAGTGGCGACCACTGCCACCTCCTGGGCGGTGGCGGGCAGGGTCCTGGCCATCGTCTTCGGCGCCGCGGTGACCGCGGCGGCCGGACGGCCCCGCGCCGGCTTCGCGATCGCCGTCCTGTTCGTGCCGGTCGCCGTCATCGGCACCCTGCCTCCGGGCGAGCGCCGCATGGAGCGGTGGCAACCGGTGGCCGAGATCTTCGCCGCGGCCACCCTGGTGGCCGCGCTGGCGCCGTCCGGAGCGGCATTCGTGCCCTACCTGCTGCTGCCGCTGGTGCAGGCCGGACTGCGCGGCGGACCGATGGTGGTCGCCATCGCCTTCACCACCGGTGCCGCGGCGCTGGGCGTGATCACCGCCCTGGAGCCGGCCATCGACGCCGGCGGCTCACCACTGACGCGTCCGCTGCTCTGGCTGCCGCTGCTGGGCGCGGCCGGGGCCACCTCGGCCTGGGCGCGACGGGTGCTACAGGTCGAGCGACCGGTGATGGAACCGGCCTATGCCGACGCCCACCGGCTGCTGTCGGAGCTGAACCTGGTCGCCCGCCAGCTGAGCCTGGGTCTGGACCCGCACACGCTGGCCACCGCCCTGGTGGAGGAGCTGCAGGGCCTGGCCGTCGGCGCGCGCGCCACCGTGCTGGTGCGCTCGGCGGCCGGTCGCTTCGTCCCGGTGGTCGGTGACCCCCCGAATCCGTTGACCGAGTCGGTCGTGCTCGACACCTGGGTCGCCGCCGATCTGGTGCGGCGGGGCCGCAGCGGGGTCACCGTACTGGGACTGCCCGTGCTGATGGGCGAGCGCGTGGTGGCCGTCGTGGTGCTGGCCGATGCCACCGGCGCCCAGTCCCTCGGGGACGAGTCCGTGGCCGCCTGCCGGGCCGCGATCGCCCAGGCCGGCCCCCGCCTGGCCTCGGCCCTGCTCTTCGACGACGTCCGGCGGCTGGCCACCGTGGACGAGCGCCACCGGCTCGCGCGCGAGATCCACGACGGCATCGCGCAGGACATGGCCTCGGTGGGCTATCAGATCGACGACATCGCCAGCGACGCCCCCGCCGAGGTGGCCACCCGACTGCACGCCCTGCGCGAGCACCTCACCACCCTGGTGGCCGAGCTGCGCCTGAGCATCTTCGACCTGCGCGCCGGGGTGGACGAGGCCGTGGGCCTGGCCCGAACCCTGTCGGACTATGTGCAGCGGGTGGCCACGCAAGCCGGCCTGGTGGTGCACCTGTCCACCGACGAATCGCCCCACCGGCTGCCGCTGGCCACCGAGGTGGAGCTGTTGCGCATGGTGCAGGAAGCCGTCACCAACGTGCGGCGTCACGCCGATGCCCACAACCTCTGGCTCACCGTCATGGTCGACCCCCCGAGAGCCCGGGTCATGGTCGCGGACGACGGCTGCGGCCTGTCGGCACCACGGCCGGACAGCATGGGCATCACCGGCATGAAGGAACGCGCCACCCGGATCGGGGCCAGCCTGACCGTGCGCGACCGGGTCGAGGGCGATCCCGCCCTCCCCGGCGACAGCGGGTCCCGCGGGACCGTCGTGGACATCTTGCTCGAACCGAGTAGGTCCACTACCCGGAGTAATGTTGCGATCACGCATACGAGAGGTTCGCGGACATGACAGACTCGCCGAGCTGGGCTGGCCACTCGACCAAGGAGACAACGTGACGGGGGTGCAAGACCAGATCACCGTGCTCCTCGTGGATGATCATCAGCTCATTCGGGAGGGTCTGCGGCGGGCGTTCGACCGCGCCGGGGACGTCGAGGTGGTCGGTGAGGCGGCGACCGTGGCCGAGGCCGTCGACGCCCTGCACCGGCTGACGCCGGACGTGCTGGTCACCGACGTGAAGTTGCCGGACGGCGATGGCATCGTGCTCGCCGAGAAGGCCCGCAAGTCCTCCCCCGCCCTCGGGGTGGTGGTGCTGACCATGTACGCGGGCGACGACAAGCTGTTCGCCGCCCTGGACGCCGGTGCCTCGGCCTTCGTCGGCAAGGACGCTCCGGCCGAAGAGGTGGTCGCCGCCGCACGGCACGCCGCGGCCAACCCCCGGGCCTTCACCGCCCGCGACCTGGCCGATGCCATGCAGCGGCGGATGAACGCGCCGACCGGGCCCAAGCTCTCCCCACGGGAACGCGAGGTCCTCGAGCTGCTGGTCGACGGTCTGGCCATCTCGCAGATCGCCCGCCGGCTGTACATCAGTGAGTCCACCGCCAAGACCCACGTGGCGAACATCTACGAGAAGCTCGGTGCCGGCAACCGGGCGCAGGCGGTCATGGCCGCCGTCCGGCTCGGATTGGTCGAGGGCCAGACGCTGTGAACCGCCCGCGGCTGCAGCGGCCACGACCGCGCGACGACCAGGGGGCCTCGGCCATCGAGTACGGGCTGATGGTGGCGGCGATCGCCGCCGTGGTCGTGGGCGTGGTGATCGGCCTGAGTTCCATCGTCCAGGCCGCCGTGCGCTGAGGGCCGCTCCGCCGCGGACCTAGGCTGTCCCCCGTGCCGGCCCCTCTCAGCCCCTCCGCGGGGATCATCCGACACACCGCGGGGGGCCTCGCCCTGGCCGTGGTCACCGGGCTGTCCGCCTACAGCGTGGTGCGGTATCGCCCCGCCATCGTGGCCGGATACCTGGTGGCGGCCGTGGTGCTCGCCGTCGTCCTGGTCAGGTCCCGTCGGCCTCACCGCTCGGGAGCCGGGCAGGATCGGGAGGCGCGCTGGGGGCCGGCCGCCGCGCTGATCGGCTCGGGGCTGATCACCGGGTGGGTGCCGGCGTTCACCTACCTCACCCCGGACGCCGCGGCCCGGGTGCGCTGGATCCTCGCCGGGGCGGGCGTGCTCAGCGGCCTGCTGGTGCTGATCCCGGGTGAGGCCCGGGGACGCTGGACCCCGCGCCGAGCCGCGGACGCCGCCCTGGCGCTGGCGATCATCGGCTACCTCGGGGCCACGGTGCTGCTGCTGCGCGGTGATCCGGCGCCCGAGATCGACGTCTGGTACACCCTGCAGGGCGCGGCGGACTCGCTGGCTCGCGGCAGGGACATCTACCGCGAGGTCTGGGTCGGGCCGCCCGGGGTGATGGCCGCCTTCACCTACCTGCCCTGGACGGCGCTGCTGCTCGCCCCCGGTCGATGGCTCGCCGGTGACGTCCGGGTGGCGCTGACGGCGATCTCGGTACTGGCCGTCCTCGTGGTGCGCGGGATGCACCGACCGGGCCGTGATCCGCGGATCACGGCCGGCGCCGCTGCGCTGCTGCTCCTGCTGCCCGGCACCGCAACCCAGGTCGAACAGGCCTGGACCGAACCGCTGCTGGCGGCGTGCCTGGTGGTGGCCGTGCACGCAGTTCTCGCCGGCCGGTGGACCCGGGCCATCCTCGCGCTGGCGATCGGCATGGCCTGCAAGCAGCACCTGGTGCTGCTGTTGCCGCTGCTGGCCGCCTGGCCACGGTTCGGCGTGCGCCGAGCGATGCTCACCGCCGCGGCCACCGGGGTGGCCGTGCTGCCCTGGTTCCTCGCCGACCCCGCAGCCATGATCGAGGACACCGTGGCCGTGCTGGTCCGCTACCCGCCGATGCGCTTCGCCGACAGCCTCTACATCGCCGCGATCAACGAGTTCGGCTGGATGCCGCCGTTCTGGCTGACCGGGGTCGTCGTGCTGGCCGTCCTGGTGGCCGTCGCCGGCTTCCTGCGCCGGCACGACCCCGGGCCGGGGGATCTGCTCTGCTGGGCGGCGCTGGTGCTACTGGTGGCGAACCTGGTGAACAAGCAGGCGTTCTACAACCAGTACTGGTTGGTGGCCGCCATGGTGGCGGTGGGTTGGGCGGTGACCTCGGCCACCGAGGCCCCGGTCAGAGCCGAACGGCCTTGATCAGCCTGCCGTCGAGGCGGGCCGAGGCGATCCGGACGACGTCACCGGTGTGGGGCGCGTGGACCATGAGGCCCTTCCCCACGTAGATGCCCATGTGGTTGTAGCCGTTGAAGAACAGCAGGTCACCCGGCTGCAGGTTGGACTGGGACACCGACGTGCCCTCCTGGGCCTGCATCGCCGCGTTGTGCGGCAGCGAGATCCCCGCCTTGGCGTAAGCGGCCATCGACAGCCCGCTGCAGTCGTAGCTGCCGGGCCCCGAGCCACCCCACCGGTAGGGCTTGCCGATCTGCGCGCAGGCGAAGTTCAACGCGGCCCGGGCCTGGGCATCGGTGGTGTCGATCCCCACGTCCTCGCAGTGCAGCAGACCCGTCGCGGGAACCTCGATCCCGGCGTCGGCGATGGCCCGCTGGTCACCGGAGCCACCCATCTGCGCGATGGCGCGCCGCTGCGAGCCGTCGAGTCGGGCGAGCAACCGGCGCGAGTCGGCCAACTTGGTCTCGATCTGACGCTTCAGGGCTTGGAGCCGTTTGGTCTCGGTGGCCAATTGGGCCTTCTGATGGCCGAGGTTGGACTGGTCCTCGGTCAACCGCCGCTGGGCAGCCACCAGCGCCGCCACGGCCTCGGCCTGGCGCTCGCTCAGGCTCGAGTGCAGCCCACTCGCCGCGAGCGCGGCCTCCGGGTCGTCGCTCAGCATGAGGCTGACCATCTCGAGATCGCCGGCCTTGTAGGTCTCGGCGGCGAGCTTGCCCAGACCCTGCCGGGCAGCCTCGACCTGGCCCCGCTGCTGAGCCACACGTGTGGTCGCGGCAGCAGCCATGACCGTGACGCTGGCGAGCTTCTCGCGGGCGCCGTTGTACTCCTCGGTGGCCTGCTCGGCCTCTTCCTGCAGAGCCGTGACCTGCTTCTGCACGGTCGCGAGATTCGGTTTGGGGGCAGCGCTCGCCCCGGCCACCCCCAGGCCCAGAACCACGACGGCTGTCACCGCCGTTGTCATCCCCCGCCGCACAGTCAGGTGCAGGGACACTCGGCCTCGCTCCGTTCCTCCGAAGGCCCCCGGCGGCCCGACGGCTCGGTCGTCGTGACCGGACCGTGACATCGAGGCGACACTAGCCGTTTCCGATCAGCGCGCCAAGAAGGGTGCCAGGTGGTGCCCGGAGGCTACCGAAAACGCCTGGTCAACAGGCGTGAACGTCAGCCGGTTGCTCGTCTCTTCACAGTCTCATCACGGTTGGTTGACGTTCGGCCACCGGGCACGAGGCGCAAAGGGGGCACCAGCCCCGAATCCGCCAGCACGGCGATCGCCGCGCGCTCGGCGCCGTCCAGTTCGCCGTCGGTCGGCGCGTTCAACATCACGGTCACCACGCAGCTGCCACAAGCCGTCTCGCGAACCTGACAGGTGTCGCAATCGATGAGCACGACAAGGCCCTCCTTCGTCTCCGTCACACCGGTGTCGACCGGCGACGGGGACGTTAGGGGCCACCACCGACAAGTCCCCGAAACCCTCGAGCGGGCAGCCCTCAGCGGGCGCTCAGCGGGCGCTGAGCAGGCGGACCAGGGCCAACGAGGCCACGGCGCGCGCTCCCGCCCGGCTGACGCCGGAGATCACCTCGCCGTCGGTGCTCACCACCACCACGGGACGGCCCTCCGGCTCGGCTCGCACCAGCCGGCGGATCAGCTCGTCGGCGTCCATCGGCGGAGCCGAGAACAGCACCCGGACGCCGCGTACCGGCGACACCGCGCCGGCCGGGACGGCGTCCGAACCGTCGAAGCAGCAGGTGATCTCGACCCCGGTGCGCGCCGCCAGCGCGGCCAGGCCGTCCAGCAACCGGCGCCGCTGCTCGGCCAGGGCCAGCGTGGGATAGCCGGTCTTGGTGACGTTGTAGCCGTCGACCACCAGATGGGTCTGCGGTACGGACAGCAGATCGGCGAGCAACCGCGGATCGTCCTCGGAACGGCCGCGCACCAGTCCGCCGGCTCCCCCGGGCGCCGTGCCCTCACCGCCCGCGGTGGCCCGGGCCGCCAGGTGCTCGGCCACCACATCGGCCGGACGGACCTCGACGGGGGGCAGGGCGAGCTCCCGGCGCAGCCCGCCGGCGGCCTCGACCACGGCGTCCAACAGCAGCCGCACCCGGGCATCGTCCAGCGCACGGTCCGACCGGGCGACCTGCCGGACGACCTCGGCGCGTTCCTGCGCCGCGGCGAGCTCCTCACCGAGCCGGGAGACCTCGGCGGCCAACTCCTGTAGGCGGTGCTGATCCTGCTGCATCCGCTCGGCCGCCGCGGACTCGATCGCGCGAGCCTGCGCTCGGGCGCGATCGGCGTCCGAACGTGCCCGACGCAACTCGCGGCGCACGGTGGCGAGTTCCTGGTCTCGCTCCGCCACGACGGCGGTCACGACCGACAGGTCGCGACGGGCTTGATCGCGTTCGGCCCGGGCGATCTCCGTATCGCGCTCGGCAGCAACCACCGCCGATCGATGGGACCGGGTCCGATCGCGGGCCACCCAGCGCTCGCGCACCTGGGCGGCCAGCAGCTCCCAGCCGTCGGGACGCGTCAGGAAGAGCCCGACGAGCAGGTCGACGTCCTCGGACTCGCCGCTCTCGGCGGTGGCCTCGGGTATCACCCCCGGAAGGTCACCCCGCGCCAACAACTCGGCCAGCTCGGGTCGCTCGGCGCGCCACGCCGCAGCGACCGCCTGCCGGAAGATCACCTCGGCGTCCAGCGCTGCCCGCAGCGCCGGCGCGCCGGCCGCGGCACGTCGCGCGGGGGCGAATGCCCTGACCCGGCGCAGCGTGACCGGCACCCGATCGGGCTCCAGCTCACCGAGCACCCGTGCCGCCAACGCCGCCATCCGTCGCTGGACCGCCTCGGGTAACTCCGGATCACTCATTCCGGTACATCGGTGCGCGGGACGAGCTCGATCTGATCATCGCGGTCGCACCAGCGGCAGCGCACCTGGTCGATCCGTTCGTCCAGCACCGTCTGTTCCTCGACCCGGCCCTGACCGGCGAGGTCGAGGTGCACGAACTCACGCACCGTCGAGGTGCGGGTGACATCGAACCGGGTCAGGTTGCCGCAGGCTCCACACCGCCAGCGAAGATCGGACACATCGTGAGCCTACCCGCCGAATCGCCGGCTCGGACGACGTGCCGGCCATGGTGCCGGCCACGGCGCCGGACGGGGTGGCAGGCCATGGTTGTCGTACCCCACCCCTAGCGTCGGGGACATGACCACGATCGACTCCCACCCCGGACTCGGGACGTGGCGTCCGGGCGCCCAGATCAGCCTCGACGAACTCGGCACGCCGCTGCACGAGACGACCTTCGTGGTGGTCGACCTCGAGACGACCGGGGGCAGTGCCGCCGAGCACGCGATCACCGAGATCGGCGCGGTCAAGGTGCGTGGTGGGCAGGTCCTCGGCGAGTTCCAGACCCTGGTGAACCCCGGCGAGCCGATCCCTGCCTTCATCTCGGTGCTCACCGGCATCACCAACCCCATGGTGGCGACGGCGCCGCGGCTGGGGGCCGCGCTGGCGGCCTTCCTCGAGTTCCTCATCGGCGCCGATGCCGTGGTGGCTCACAATGCCGGCTTCGACACCACGTTCCTGAAGACGGCCTGCGCCGCGACCGGTCGGGTCTGGCCGGCGCTCACCGTGATCGACACCGTCGGGCTGGCCCGCGCCGTGGTTCGCGGCGACGAGGCCCGCAACCACAAGCTGTCCACCCTGGCCCGGTTGTTCCGCTCCCGGGTCGAGCCGAACCACCGGGCGCTCACCGACGCCCGGGCCACCGTCGACGTGCTGCACGCCCTGATGGAGCGGCTCGGATCGCTGGGGGTGACCAGCCTCGAGGAACTGGCCACCGTGAGCACCCGCGTTCCGGAGAAGACCCGCCGCAAGCGCCACCTGGCCGACGACCTGCCCCACGCCCCCGGGGTGTACGTCTTCCGCGACGGTCGGGGGCGCCCGCTCTACGTGGGCACCTCGGTCGACCTGCGGTCCCGGGTGCGGACCTACTTCACCGCCACCGAGAAGCGCACCCGGATGAGCGAGATGGTGGCGCTGGCCGAGTCGGTGACCGCGGTGGTCTGCGCCACGGCCCTCGAGGCACGGGTGCGTGAGCTACGGCTGATCGCCGAGCACGCCCCGCCCTACAACCGGCGATCCCGGTTCCCCCAGCGAGCGCCGTGGATCAAGCTCACCGCCGAGGCCTTCCCCCGGCTGTCGGTCGTGCGCACGGTGATCCCGGACGGCGCGACCTACATCGGGCCGTTCTCCTCACACCAGCAGGCCGAGCTCGCCGTCGCCGGGTTGCACGAGGCGATTCCGTTGCGCCAGTGCACCTCACGCCTGCCCCGGCACCCTTCGCCGGCGGCGCGGGCGTGCATCCTCGCCGAGATCGGGCGCTGCGGTGCGCCGTGCACCGGTGGTCAGGATGTGGCGGCCTACCGCGCGGTGAGCGATCACGCGGCGCGGGTCCTCACCCAGGACGCGTCGGCCGTGGTGACCCATCTGCTCGACCGCGCCGCCGAACTGGCCGCGCAGGAGCGCTTCGAGGAGGCCGCACGACACCGTGACCGGTTGCTCGCGGTGGTGCGGGCGGTGTCCCGCACCCAGCGGCTGGCCCCCCTGGCCACGACGCGCGAACTGCTGGCGGCCCGGCAGGTCCCGGCGGAGCGGGCCGCAGACTCGCTCGCTCCGGGGTGGGAGTTGATCCTGGTGCGCTACGGCCGGCTGGCGGCCACCACGACCAGCCCACCGGGCGCCGACCCCCGTCCGTATCTGGACGCGTTGCGCGCCACCGGTGAGCAGGTGCCCACGCAGCCTCCCGCACCGTTGCCGGCCGCCCATCCGGAGGAGACCGAGCAGGTGCTGCGCTGGCTCGAGCAACCCGGCGTCCGGCTGGTCGATCTGGACGGCGAGTGGAGTTGCCCGCGCTCCGGCGCCGGCCGCCACCTGGCCGAACTGAACGCACTAGGCTCGGGGCCACCGAGCTCAGACCGACCCAGCTCGGGCCGACCGATCAGGGAGAACGCATGATCACGGCCATCGTGTTGGTCCAGACCGACGTGAACCGCATCCCCGAGGTCGCCGCCGACATCGCGGCTCTCGACGGGGTGAGCGAGGTCTACTCGGTCACCGGCGACGTCGATCTGGTGGCCATGGTGCGCGTGCACGAACATGACCAGCTGGCCGATGTGATCGCCGACCGGATCAGCAAGGTGACCGGGGTCAGCTCGACCCGCACCTACCTGGCGTTCCGGGCCTACAGCCGCCACGATCTCGAGGCCGCCTTCGCGCTGGGCATGGACGGCGACTGACCGCGCCGACGAGGTCGACAGGCTCGTGACGGACGGCCGTCAGGAGGCGCTGGCCTGCACCCAGCGATCCAGCACCGCGGCGGCGGCCCCACCGTCCACGGCCCGGGAAACCTCGTCCAGCGCCGTGCGCATCCGCTCACCCAGGACGCCCTGACCGGCACCGTCGGCGGCCACCACGGCCGCGGCGGCATTCACCAGCACGGCGTCCCGGATCGGTCCCCGGTCCCCCGCCAGCACCGAACGCACCACGCCGGCGTTGTGCGTCGCGTCACCACCGGCGAGGTCGGCGAGGGTCGCCCTCGACAGGCCCAGATCGACGGCGTCGAGCGAGGTCCGGTGCAGTTGCCCGCCATCCACCAGCCACACGGTGGTGGGCGCGGTGGTGGACACCTCGTCCAGGCCCTCATCGCCCCGGAAGATCAACGCCGAGGTGCCCCGCTGGGCCAGCACCCCGGCCATGATCGGGGCCATCCGCGCATCGGACACCCCGATCGCGGCGGCTGCCGGCTGGGCCGGGTTGGTCAACGGCCCCAGGAAGTTGAACGCCGTCGGGACGCCGAGCTCGCGACGCGCCACGGCCGCATGACGGAACGAGGGGTGGAAGACCTGGGCGAAGCAGAAGGTGATCCCGACCTCGGGGGCCAGCTCGGCGACCCGCTGCGGGGGCAGATCGAGCCGCACACCCAATGCCTCGAGCACGTCCGCGGCACCCGACGAGGACGACGCGGCACGGTTGCCGTGTTTGACCACGGTTCGCCCGGTTCCGGCCACGACCAGCGCGGCCATGGTGGAGATGTTCACGGTGTGATGTCTGTCACCGCCGGTACCGACGACGTCCACGCACCGTCCGGGCACCTCGATCCGGACGGCGTGGCGCAACATCGCCTCGACGAGCCCAGACAACTCCTCGACCGTCTCACCCTTGCCGCGCAAGGCGACCAGGAATCCGGCCAGTTGCGCGCTGGTCGCCTCGGCACTCATCACCTGGTCCATGGCCCAGGCGCACTGCTCGCGGGAGAGATCCTCGCCACCCAGCAGTGAGGCGATCAGACGCCCCCAGGTGATCGCGCCCATCAGCCTGCGACGCTGCGTGACCCGCGGACCAGCTCACCGACCGCAGCCGCGATCGCGACCGGGTCGAGCGGGTGCGCCACGACCTGGTCGGCCCGTGACCAGGTGGCCAGCCAGGCATCCTGAGCTCGGCCGGTCAGCACCAGCACCGGCGGGCACTCGTAGATCTCGTCCTTGAGCTGCTTGCACAGGCCCATGCCCCCGGTCGGGCTGGCCTCGCCGTCCAGGATCAGCAGATCGAGCCCACCGCCGTCCACCGCGGCGAGAACCGCGGGCCCCGTGGCACATTCGACCCACCGCACCGGTGGCAGGTCCGCCGCGGGGCGCCGGCCGACTGCCATCCGCACGGCGGTGCGGGTGTCCACGTCGTCGCTGTACAGCAGGACGGACAGCTCGTTCATGGTGCGATCTCCGCCTCGTATCGAGAAGTCGGTGAGGGCTGGCGTCCGCATGGTACCGGCCGGCACTGCTCGACCGTTCGGCGCAGGTCACGGCCGGAGGAGGGCACCTCGGCACGCCGGTTGACGAACCCCCTCGGTTTCACCCTCGCGGTGGGTCTAGATTGGCCTCCGTGGCGACCGCATCCATCGTTGACAGCCCCCACCCGACCCACGCGACGGTCAACCGACCGAACATGGTCCAGGTGGGAACCATCGTCTGGCTGGCGAGCGAGCTCATGTTCTTCGCCGGTCTGTTCGCGATGTACTTCACCATTCGAGCCGTGCTCCCTCCCGTCTGGGAGGAGAACACCGCGCTGCTGAACATCCCGTTCTCCACCGCCAACACCATCAACCTGGTGGCGAGCTCGGTGTGGTGCCAGATGGGCGTGTTCGCCGCAGAGCGGTTCCAGGCCTCGGCCAAGGGGTCCTGGTGGACCCCCTGGACCCGCGAGCACGGCTGGAAGAACTGGGGTATGCGCGAGTGGTACGTGCTCACCTACATCGCCGGTGCCCTCTTCGTGGCCGGGCAGATCTACGAGTACGCCAACCTCATCCGTGACGGTCTGACCCTCTCGTCGAGCGGCTACGGCTCGGTGTTCTACATGACCACCGGCTTCCACGGGCTGCACGTCACCGGCGGTCTGATCGCCTTCCTGCTGATCATCGCCCGCAGCTACATGACCCGCCGGTTCGGGCATGCCGAGGCCACCAGCGCCATCGTCACCTCCTACTACTGGCACTTCGTCGACGTGGTCTGGATCGGGCTGTTCCTCGTCATCTACGTCCTGCAGTAAGAGTCCCCCGCACCCCGCATCACAGGGAATCCCGCGCAGGACGCGCACGTCCGTCAGGTTCCATTGCTCGCCCAGGAGAAGAAGACCGTGACCGCACTCGCAGCCCGGCGGCGACACCCGCTGGCGACGGCGCTCCTGGTGATGATCGCTCTGATCATCACCGGTGTGTCGTACGCCGCGGCGACCACCGGGAAAGCCTCGGCCGCCGTGTCCGCAGCGGATGAGATCGAAGCCGGCAAGAAGTTGTTCCTGGCCAACTGTTCGACGTGTCACGGCCTCGACGCCGAGGGACGGCGCAACGCGCCCTCTCTGGTCGGCGTCGGCGCCGCCGCGGTCGACTTCCAGGTCGGCACCGGGCGGATGCCGATGGCGGCCACCGGCCCCCAGGCCCCCAAGGTCGCCTCGGTGCGATTCACCGACGACGAGATCAAGGCGATGGCGGCCTACGTGGCCTCGCTCGGCCCCGGCCCGGCCATCCCCTCGGAAGCCGATGTCGACCCGAGCAAGGGTGACATCGCCAAGGGCGGACTGATCTTCCGCACCAACTGCGCGATGTGCCACAACATCCAGGGCAAGGGCGGTGCGTTGACCCGCGGCAAGTACGCGGCCAGCCTCAGCGGCGTCGACCCTGACGACATCTACGAGGCGATGGTGACCGGCCCGCAGTCGATGCCGGTGTTCACCGACCAGACCATCAGCCCCGAGAACAAGCGCGACGTGATCGCGTACCTGAAGTCGATCGACGAGACGCCGACTCCCGGCGGGTTGAGCCTCGGATCGTTCGGTCCGGTCACGGAGGGTCTGGTTGCCTGGCTCGCCGGTCTGGGTCTGCTCATCGGGTGCGCCGTGTGGTTGGGAGCGAAGTCATCGTGAGTGAGAGTCAGAACCTTCCCGACGTCGTCCCCGGCGATGGCCACGGCACCGTGGCCGTCTCCGAGAGGTTCGACGACCCGGGCCTGCCCCCGCACCGCCACCGGGTCACCGACATCGACCCGGCGGCGGCCAAGCGGGCCGAGCGCCAGGTGGCGGCACTGTTCGCCATCTCCGCCATCGGCACCGTCATGGCGCTGGTGTTCTACTTCGTCCTGCCGTACGACACCACGCTGCCGTACACCGAGTTCATGGGCCGCGTGAAGCTGTCCAACGCCCTGGTCGGGCTCGGTCTGTTCCTGGCGCTGTTCGGCATCGGGGCGGGTGCGGTCCACTGGGCCAAGACCCTCATGCCGGATGAGGAGCGCGTCGAGGACCGTCACGAGCTGCGCGGCAGCGACGAGGACCGGGCTGCCGCCCTCGACATCCTTGCCGAGGGTGCCGAGGAATCCGGGCTCGGCCGCCGGCCGCTGATCCGCAACTCGCTGATCGGCGCCATGGCGCTCGCCCCGCTGCCGGCCGTCGTCCTGCTGAGCGACCTCGGGCCTCGCCCCGGCAACAAGCTCTCGGAGACGATCTGGAAGAAGGGCACGGCGCTCGTGCTCGACCCCCAAGGCGGCAAGATCAAGGCCTCCGACCTGGTCCAGGGTTCCGTGGCTCACGTCCTGCCGGAGGGCATCGAGGACGCCGAGCACGTGCTCGACGAGAAGGCCAAGGCGGCCGTCCTGGTCATGCGCCTCGACCCCGAGCTCCTGGATGACGCCTCACGGCCCGGCTCGTACGATGGAATCGTTGCCTACTCGAAGATCTGCACCCACATGGGTTGCCCGGTGGCCCTGTACGAGCAGCAGACCCACCACCTGCTCTGCCCGTGCCACCAGTCGACCTTCGACCTGACGCAGAACTGCAAGGTGATCTTCGGCCCTGCGCGGCGTCCGCTGCCGCAGTTGGCCATCACCGTCGATGAGGAGGGCTACCTGGTGGCCGCAGATGCATTCCGCGAGCCCGTTGGGCCGAGCTTCTGGGAGCGGGGATGACCGCGACGACGACCGACACGAAATCCGGGAAGCTGGCCAACTGGGCCGATGAGCGGCTCAGCGCCAGCAAGGGTGTCAAGTTCCTCGCCCGGAAGATCTTCCCGGACCACTGGTCCTTCATGCTGGGTGAGGTCGCGCTCTACAGCTTCATCATCCTGTTGTTGACGGGTGTGTTCCTCTCTCTGTTCTACGTCCCGAGTTCGGGACACACGACCTACCAGGGCGTCTACGCGCCGTTGGTCAACCAGCACGTCTCCGAGGCGTTCGCCTCGACCGTGCGGCTGTCCTTCGACATCCGTGGCGGCCTGCTGATGCGCCAGATCCACCACTGGGCGGCGCTGGTGTTCGTGGCGGCCATGACGGTGCACATGTTCCGGGTGTTCTTCACCGGCGCATTCCGCAAGCCGCGTGAGCTCAACTGGGTCATCGGGTGCGTCCTGGTGCTGCTGGGCATCGTCGAGGGCTTCCTCGGCTACTCCCTCCCGGACGACCTGCTGTCCGGTACCGGCATCCGCATCGCCTCCAGCATCATCCTGGCGATCCCGGTGGTCGGTTCCTACCTCAGCTTCTTCCTGTTCGGTGGGGAGTTCCCGGGCGAGTCGTTCATCCCCCGGATCTACACCGTGCACGTGCTGCTGCTGCCGGCGATCTTCCTGGCCCTGATCGGCGCTCACCTGGTGATGCTGGTCATCCAGAAGCACACCCAGTACCCGGGCCCGGGCCGGACCAACAAGAACGTGGTCGGCTACCCCCTCTTCCCGGTGTACACCGCCAAGGCCGGTGGCTTCTTCTTCATCGTGTTCGGCGTCATCACGCTGATGTCGGCACTGGTGACCATCAACCCGATCTGGGCCTACGGGGCCTACGACCCCTCCCCCGTGAGTGCCGGCTCGCAGCCTGACTGGTACATGGGCTTCATGGACGGCGCGGTCCGCCTGATGACCGGGTGGGGTGAGTTCACGGCCTTCGGCTTCACGTGGTCGTTCAACATCCTGGTGCCGGCGCTGCTGATCCCGGGCCTGATGACGATCCCGATGTTCCTCTACCCCTGGATCGAGCAGTGGGCCACCGGCGACCGCCGCGAGCACCACCTGCTCGACCGGCCACGCAACGCCCCCACGCGTACCGCGCTGGGCGCCATGGCCATCACGTTCTACATCCTGCTGTGGATCAGTGGCGGCAACGACATCATGGCCACGGTGCTGCAGTTGTCGATCAACGACATCACGATGACGCTGCGGGTGCTCGTCTTCATCCTGCCGCCCGTCGTCTACATCGTGGTCAAGCGGATCTGCCTCGGCCTGCAGCGCAAGGACCGTGACCTGGTGCTGCACGGCCGTGAGACCGCCGTCCTGGTGCGGACCGAATCCGGCGAGTACTTCGAGGTGCACGAGCCCCTCGACGACTTCAAGCGCTGGAAGCTCGTCCAGCACGAAACCCACGCACCGTTGGGCGAGCTGCCCGCCGAGGACGAGCGCGGGGTGCGCCGTCCGGGTTCGGGCTCGGGCTGGAAGACCAAGCTGTCGAAGTTCTACTTCGAGCAGCGAGTCGAGCCGGTGACCCCCGCCGAGCTGGCGGCAGCACACCACGACCACCACGGTCACGAGGCGATCGAGTCCAGCTCCGCGCACCACTGATCCAGTCGTCACGAGGAAGGCCCGGGCCACATCGGCCCGGGCCTTTCTCGTGTGTCGGTGGGCCGCCGATTCCGGTGCGAGCCCGCCCGGAAGACCTGAGCCGGGCCAGGTCTGTGCGGCAGCTGCTGCCCGTGCAGGATCAGCACCCCGAGCCGTCCGAGGGGAGCTGTACCATCACCCGGGAACGCTCACCTCGTCCCAGGCGTCAGGAACAGCGATGAACACCGAACTCCGCCGACGGCTCACGGCCGCCGTCACCATCGTGATCTTCGTGATCATCCTGAAGAGCGTCTGGGACAAGGTGAATCTGGTCATCTGGACCAACGTGCCGTGGTGGGGCCTGATCCTGCTGCTCGTCATCGCCTACTTCGTCATCGAAGCGGCCGTGAAACGCCTTCTGGGGCCTCGCCGCCGCTGAGGCTTCCCCGCATCCCCGCAAGTTGCCGAGGCTCACCAGAAGGTCGTGTATGCCTGCTCAGCCGCGTCAGGCGTCGGCGCCGGCCGCGTACTTGTCGAAGGACATGTTCCACTCGGTGTAGCCATTACCCCACTCGAGTGCCCGCGCCGAACCCGTGTACACCACGACGTCGCCCACCAGGGAGTTGTCGTAGAGCCAGCGGGCGTTGGCGGTGCTCATCCCGGTACAACCGTGGCTGACGTTCGCGCGACCCTGTGACCCCACCGACCACGGCGCCGCATGCAGGAACTCACCGCTGTAGGTCAGCCGCAGCGCCCAGTTGACGAGCAGGTTGTAGTACTCGGGATCGCTCTTGTCCTTGCCGAGCGTGGCCGCGTCCATCCGCACCTGGGATTCACGGCTCATGATGACCTTGATCCCGTTGCGGGTCCGGAAGCCGGCCTTGCCGGTCGTCACGGGAATCGAACGGACCACCTTGTCACCCTGGCGGACGGTCAGCGAGTGACGAGCCGTGTCGACGGTCAGGATCTGGGAGCGGCCGACCGTGAAGGTACTCGTCGTGGTGCGCTTGCCCCAGACACCGTCCGCCAGCTCGACCTTCGACATCGCCGCGACGACGTTGACCTTGGTACCCGACGGCCAGTACTCCTTCGGACGCCAGTGCACCTCCGTGGAGGAGAACCATCGCCAGGCGCCCTCCACGGACGGCGTGCTGGTCACCGTCAGCGCGGATTCGGCGGCCTTCTTGTTCTTCACGGGCTGCGAGAAGACCACGATCACCGGCATGCCCACGCCGACGGTCCAGTCGTCGCCAGGGATCAGCGTGGTCGACACCAGCCGGTTCGCCCGGAGCGTGGTGAAGGTCGACGTCGACGAGACCGGAGTACCGTCCTCACCGGCCCCGAGGGCCGAGAGCGTATAGGTCGTGCCCGGGGCCAGGGCGTCGGTCAACCTCCAGCTGCTGCCGGCGATCTCGCCCTTCAGCTGCTTGCCGTCCTTGGTGGTCAACCTCACCCGGCTGATCCGGCCGTGGACGACGTCCACGGTCACGGGACGGTCGGGGCGGACCTCGGTGCTGCCGCTGGCCGGGGACAGATTCAGGGCGGCCGGCTCGGTGGTCGCCGAGGCGCTCGCCCCGGCCACCGTGCTGGCGCCGGAGCTGCTGGCCGAGCCCTTCGCACCGTCACCCGCGGCGGTCTTCGAGGCGGGCTGGCACGCGCTCGTGCCGACCGCGAGGATCAAGGCCGCTGCGGCGAGAAACCCCTTACGCACCGATGGTTCTCCAGTCATTCACGCGGGAGGCGCGCTCGTCGGCGCCCCCTCCACCCCAAGACGCCGCAGGCTGGGCAAAGGTTGCCACGGCCGTGAGATGAGTCATGTCGGCAGGTCACAGAGTACGGGACCGGCAGCCCCCAAACGCTGAACGGTGACACCTCGGCGTGTAGCTGCGGAGGTGTCACCGTTCGGTGCCTGCGAGGTGCTCAGTGTGCGAACTCGCCGCGGTAGTACTCGAAGACCCATCCGACCAGGGCGACGGCCGCGAGCGGGACCCCGATGAAGAACAACCACCAACCGGCGGCGATCCCTGCGAAGACGCACGCCGCCGACAGCCCCAGCGGCATCGGCCACCAGGAGTACGGGGCGAACACCCCGAACTCGCCGGCGCCCTCACGGATCTCCGCGTTCGGGTCGTCCTCGGGCCGCGCGTCGATGTGCTTGGCGGTGTAGGACAGGTACGCGCCGATCATCAGCGCCATGGCCGAGGTGAGGTAGAGCGCCAGGAAGCCCAGCGGCTCGTGCCACTTGGTCATGAACCCGTAGACCGTTCCCACGGGGATGTAGAGCAACCCGAGGTAGATGAACAGTCGCTTCTCGACCTTCACGGACGGTCACCTTCGATCGTGGGGTCCTGAACATCGGCCGGGCCGAGGACATTGGCCAGCACGCTGTTGTCCGGTGTGGTGACGGCTGCCGCCGCCGCTTCGGGGTGGTGCAGGTCGAACGCGGGCCGCTCACTGCGGATACGCGGCAGCGAGTGGAAGTTGTGCCGCGGCGGCGGGCAGGACGTCGCCCACTCGAGCGAGGAGCCATAGCCCCACGGGTCGTCCACCGTGACCTTCGCGCCCTTGGCCTGCGTGATGTAGATGTTCCACAGGAACGGCACGAAGCTGATGGCCAGAATCGCCGACCCGATCGTGGAGACCTGGTTCTCGAACGTGAACCCTTCGGTCGGCAGGTAGTCGGCGTACCGGCGGACGGCCCCTTCGACGCCGATCCAGTGCTGGATCAGGAAGGTGGTGTGGAAGCCGATGAAGGTCAGCCAGAAGTGCCACTTGCCCAAGGGCTCGTTGAGCATCCGACCGGTCATCTTGGGCCACCAGTAGTAGAAGCCCGCGTACATCGCGAAGACCACGGTGCCGAAGATCGTGTAGTGGAAGTGGGCCACCACGAAGTAGGACTCACCGACGTGGAAGTCGACCGGCGGCGTCGCGAGCATGATGCCGGTGACCCCGCCGAAGAGGAAGGTCACCAGGAAGCCCAGGACCCACAGCATGGGCGACTCGAAGGTGAGCGAGCCCCGCCACATGGTGCCGACCCAGTTGAAGAACTTCACCCCGGTCGGAACGCCGATCAGCATGGTCATGAAGGCGAAGAACGGCAGGTTGACCTGGCCGGTGTAGTACATGTGGTGCGCCCATACGGCCATCGACAGGGCGGCGATCGCGATCGTGGCGAAGATCAGGCCCTTGTACCCGAAGATCGGCTTGCGGCTGAACGTCGGGATGATCTCCGAGACGATGCCGAAGAACGGCAACGCGAGCACGTAGACCTCGGGGTGCCCGAAGAACCAGAACAGGTGCTGCCAGAGCACCGGCCCCCCGCTCTCGGGCTCGAAGAGCTGGGCACCGAACCGCCGGTCGGCCTCGAGACCGAGCAGGGCCGCGGCCAGCGGCGGGAAGATCATGATGACCAGTATCGAGGTGATCAGGATGTTCCAGGTGAACACCGGCATGCGGAACATGGTCATGCCCGGTGCGCGCATGCACACGATGGTCGTGATGAAGTTGACCGCACCCAGGATGGTGGCGAAACCACCCAGCGCCAGACCCATGATGCCGAGGTCCGGGCCGATCCCCGGGGTGAAGGTCGAGTTGGACAGCGGTGGGTACAGGAACCAGCCGAAGCCGGCCGGACCCTGCGGCACCAGGAAGCTGGTCGCGGCGACCAGGCCACCGAACAGGTAGAACCAGTACGCCAGCATGTTCAGCCGCGGGAAGGCGACGTCGGGGGCACCGATCTGCAGCGGCATCACGGCGTTCGCCCAGCCGCTGAAGGCCGGGGTGGCGAACAGCAGCAGCATGATCAGGCCGTGCATGGTGAAGAACTGGTTGTACTGCTCCTTACTGACGAACACCTGCATGCCAGGCGCCCACAGCTCGGCCCGGATCACCAGCGCCAGCAGGCCGCCGACCGCGAAGAAGAACATCGAGGTGGCGAGGTACAGGTTGCCGATGACCTTGTGGTCGGTCGTGGTCATCCAACGGACGGCCAGGACTCCCTTGCCGGGCCTCGCGGGGGTAAGGCTCGTGGGGGGATGGGCGATCGCAGTCATCAGTTGCTCCCGGACGCGGGTTCGAGGGTCTGGGTGTTGAACGGAACGGCACCGCCGCCCGGTCGCGTCTTGACGCGGCTCAGGCTGGTGTCGAGCAGGCCGACGTTGCCCTGGGCCTTGAGGTCGGCCATGTGCTTGTCGTAGTCGGCCTGCGAGACCACCTTGACGTTGAACAACATCTCGGAGTGGTACTCACCGCACAGCTCGGTGCACTTGCCGATGTAGTCACCGATCTTCTCCGGCACGACCTGGAACTTGTTCGTCACGCCGGGGATGTTGTCCAGCTTGTAGAGGAAGGCCGGGATCCAGAACGAGTGGATGACGTCGCGCGCCTGCAGGGTGAACTCCACCCGCTTGCCCACCGGCAGGTAGAGGTTCGGGATCTGCTTCTCCGGTGCGGCCGTGCCGTCGAGCTCGACCTGCGTGCCGACCTCGTAGACCTTGTCGTCCAGGTAGTTGAAGTCCCAGGCCCACTGCTTGGCCACGACGTTGATGTGGACGTCGGCCGGCTTGGACGTGTCGGCGATGTCCGACTGGTAGACCGCCGTGTACTTGAACAGCACGACGATCATCATCAGCGGGATGACCGTGTACATGATCTCGAGCGGGATGTGATAGCGGATCTGCGGCGGCAACCCGGTGTCGTCCCGACGACGCCGGTAGGCGATCACGCACCACAGGATCAAGCCCCAGACGAGGACGCCGACGGACATCGCGGCGATCCAGGAACCCACCCACAGATCGGTGATCTTGGGTGTCTGGTTCGTGGTGCCTCTCTCCCCCGGCAACCAGACCCGGCGCAACGGACTGTCGCTGGCGCACCCCGAGAGCACGACCAACAACGGGAGCATGACCAGAGCGACTCGGCGACTCGTGCCGCGACGGGGGCGGCTTTCCTTGAGCGAGAGCAACGTCGGCCTTTCCACGAAAGCTTGCCCGGACGGCGCACCACGCACCGTTCGGGGACACGATCCTGCGCCGCTCACACTAGCGCCTGACACCTGTCGGGATGAGGCGCCCCCGACGTGAAACGCCGCGGGTGCCGCCGACGTCGCCGAGCGGTCGAGCCGCTCGTCACGCCGGACGGAGCGGGCCGTGCGGCCAACGGACGGCAGGACACTCCAGGGCGGCTCGTAGCCGAGCGAGATACTCCGGTCGTGTGATGTCGACCACACCGAGTGTGCGTAGGTGCGGCGTCGACCACTGGACGTCGAACAGCCGGCGCGTTTCGCCGTCCCGGGCCAGCAGACCCAGGGTGCCATCAGCGCCACCTTGGAGGCATCCCGGGTGTGATGGAACATCGACTCGCCCGCGAACAGCCCGGCGATCGCCACGCCGTACACCCCGCCGACGAGCCGTTCCGACTGCCAGCACTCCACGGAGTGCGCCCAGCCCTGGGCATGGAGCCGCAGGTAGGCCGTCGCGATCTCGTCGGTGATCCACGCGCCGCTGCGGGCAGGATCGCCACACGCGGCCACGACCTGCTCGAAGGCCGTGTCGACCCGGATCTCGAACCGGCGCGCTGCAGCGCGCAGTGATCGGGAGGCATGGAAACCGTCCAGCGGCAGGACCCCCCGCGGGTCGGGTGACCACCATCCGATGGGGACCGTGCCCGCCTCACCCAGCCCCATCGGGAACAGCCCGGCGCAATAGGCGTCCACCAGGGTGCGTACCGACAGATCGGCACCAACTGCGACGAGATCCTCACCCGGCGCGGCCGAGGCCACCACCTCGGCGAATCGATGCCGACGTCCGCTGACCATGCCGTACTGGGGGCGGTCAGTGACGCAGGTGGGTCAGGTGGCCCTCGACCTCGGCGGCGGCCTCGGCTCCGTAGGCGTCGGCGAACCGCTCCAGGGCCTGCCGGCGGTACATCACGTACTCCTGGGTGCCCACGGTCTCGATCACGTGCGTGGCGAGCAGACACCCGACCTGGGCGCACCGTTCCGGCGACAGCCCCCAGGCCAATCCGGCGAGGAAGCCCGCCCGGAAGGCGTCGCCGACACCGGTGGGGTCGGCGATGGTGCGTGCCGGGACGACGTCCACTCGCAGCTGGTCGCCGTTGGTGTCGATCACCACGCCGTCCTTGCCGTGGGTGGTGATCCGGACGCCCACCCGGCGGCGCACCTCGTCGGCGTCCCACCCGGTCTTGGCGTGGATCAGCTCCGACTCGTAGTCGTTGGTGAACAGGTAGGTGGCGCCGTCGATGAGGTCGCGAACCATGGGTCCGTCGGACCACGCCAACTGTTGTGAGGGGTCGGCGGCGAAGGGCAATCCGCGCTGCCGGCACTCCCGGGTGTGTCGCAGCATCGCCTGCGGGTCGTTCGGGCTGACCAGCACCAGGTCCAGGGGGTGGGCTGCGTGCAGCGGTCCGAGCTCGATCTCGCGCGCCTCGCTCATGGCGCCGGCGTAGAAGGAGGCGATCTGTGCCTGGTCGGTGTCGGTGGTGCAGATGAACCGGGCGGTGTGGGCCAGCTGGCTGACATGGACCGCGGAGCAGTCGACACCATGGCGCTCCAACCAGGAGCGATAGTCGACGAAGTCCTCACCCACCGCACCCACCAGCAGGGGGCTGAGACCCAGGCTCGCCAGACCGAAACAGATGTTCGCCGCAACGCCCCCGCGCCGGATCTGCAGATCCTCGACCAAGAAGGACAAGGCGACCCGATCGAGCCGGTCGGCGATCAAGCTGTCGGCGAACCGACCGTTGAACGCCATCAGATGATCTGTGGCGATGGACCCGGTGACGGCTATACGCACGTCGGGCACCCTACCGGGCACCCAGCTCCATGGCTGGGTGCCCGGAGGTCAGCTGTCGGTGGTTCTGCTGACCGAGGAGGCTCAGCAGAAGCTGTTGCCGCAGGCGCAACCGGCGCCCGCCTTGGCGTTCGGGTTGTCGATGGTCAGGCCCTCGCCGCCCTGCAGGGTGCTGGCGAAGCCGATGGTCACCCCGACGAGCTTCTCCTTGCTGAAGTCGTCGACCACCAACGGCAGGCCGTCGAACTCACGGACGCTGTCGCCGTCCATGATCTCGTCGACGAAGCTGAGCTTGTACTCGAGGCCACGGCACCCACCGGGAACCACCTCGAGACGCAGCAGCAGGTCGTCGCGGCCCTCGTTGGCCATCAGCCTCTTGGCAAACGTCACGGCCTCCGTGGTCAGCACCACACCGTGGGCAGGCTCCTCGGGGGCGATCTGGGTCGTGTCGTTCTGCACGGTCATGGGTGTCTCTCTCAGGTCCGGGGGCAGTAGGGCAACGTGTCCGTCGGGCTCAACGCCGGTCGTGGCTCGGCTATGCCTGGATCGACGTGAATTCTCCAGGTCAGGTAAGCCTTACCCGCGACCACTGTCAGGATACGGCGACACAGCCCCTCACGCTCCCCCTCACGCCGTCCAGTGTGCCGCCCGCGCCGTCACCCTGGTGCCGCATCAAGACCTGAGCATGCCCGGCCGACGTGATGGTGGAGGACGGGAGGTCGGCCCATGGAGTTCCTGCTGCGCCCCGGCATGCGCCTGATGCGCAGGGTGGGCGTGGCCGGCAAGTTCGGGCTGATCGCCGTGCTCCTGCTCGCACCCATGTGCACCAGCATGGTCGCCTCCTATCGCGAGGCCACCGGTCAGATCTCGATCGCCGACCGCGAACGCGTCGGGCTGCGCTACACCCGACCCATGGTCGAGCTGGTCATCGAACTCGCCCAGACCCGCAACCTCGCCAACCAGGGGGAGAAACCCGGCGACGGCTGGCTCCGCCTGATCCACGAGCTCGACGACCTCACGCTCGAGTCCGGCGACACGTTGTCGGTCACCACGAGCTGGCCTCAGCTGCGCGCCCAGACCAAGGCGGTGTACGACGACGCCCTCACCTCCGCCCAGCGAGCGGTGCTGGCCGAACAGGTCGCCAAGCAGGCCCGCCAGCAGCTGCAGCAGGTGGCGGATGCGGCCCACCTGACGGTCGACCCGGAACTCGACACCAACTATCTGATCACCATGCTGGTCGACGAGCTGCCCCGGGTGGTGATCGCCGCCGCGGACGCGCAGGCGGTGCGGTCCACGCACCACGACGGCGCCGACCCGGTGGCGCTGCGGCTGGCCGCACGCGACCTGTCCGGTGCGGGCCGCCGGCTCAGCCTGGACCTCGCCACGGCCCTGACCTCGTCGGCCTGGGGCGGACTGCACGACGAGGTCAGCACCGAGGCCGGCACGTTCAACGCGGCGGTCATGCAGTACTCGGCCGCCCTCGAGGGCAGCGCCGAGGCCGGCACCTGGCCCACCGCCCGCAGCAGCCTGGACACGGTCAACCTCACCAACTCGGCAACCAGCCTGAGCGCGGCCCTGGTCGGGGCCACCGATCACCTGCTCACCGTGCGTCAGGACCAGCTGCGCGCCGATCGCTCGCGCCCCCTGGTGCTCACCCTGGTGGCCATGGCTGTGGTGTTCTACCTGCTCACCGCGCTGTTCCGGGCCACCACCCAGGACGTGCGAGCCGTGCTCGAGGACATCAACACCGTGACGACCGGCGGTGTCGACCAACGCAACGCCCTCACCGGCTCGGACGAATTCGCCCAGATGAGCCGTGCCGTGGTCTATGCCCGGGACCGGCTCACGGCGCTGGTCGGAGCGCTGAAGTACCAGGCCACGCACGACGAGTTGACGGCGCTGGCCAACCGGGCGCTGTTCACCGACAAGATCCAGGAGGCGCTGGCTGGCGCCGGGCAACCGAGCACCATCGCCGTCCTGATGGTCGACCTGGATGCCTTCAAGGACCTCAACGACAGTTTCGGCCACGACCTCGGCGACCGCGTGCTGCGCACGATCGGCGCCCGGTTGCATCGCTGCACCCCACGCCGCAGTGTGATCGCTCGGCTGGGTGGCGACGAGTTCGCCGTCCTGGTGACCGATCCCCGCGCGACGGAATCACCGACCGAGCTGCTGGCCCAGCTGGACGCCGCACTCGCCGAACCGGTGGTCGTCGATGGTCGCCGGCTGCGCATCCAGGCCGGCATCGGCATCGCCCTGGCTCGAACCGCCCCACCCGGTACGGCTCCCGAGATGGGAGCGGTCGAGGTGATGCGCAACGCCGATGTGGCCCTGAGCTACGCCAAGGCGCGCGGCAGCGGCCGGACGGCGGTGTTCGAGTCGACCATGCACGACGCCACCCGGGAGCGCACCGAGCTGTTCGCGGATCTGGTCGGGGCCCTCGACCGGAACGAGATGGACGTGCTCTACCAGCCGTTGGTCGACCTCGAGACGGGCACGCTCTACGGCGTCGAGGCGCTGCTGCGCTGGGAGCACCCCACTCGCGGGCTGATCTCCCCCGCCGTGTTCGTGCCGCTGGCGGAGGCCACCGGTCTGATCGGGCGGATCGGCGGCTGGGTGCTCGAGCGCTCGTGCACTCAGCTGGCCACCTGGCAGCGTGATTTCCCCGATGGCTTCCCGCTGACCGTCGAGGTCAATCTGGCCACCGAGCAACTGGCCGACCCCGGGCTCGTCGCCCAGGTGCTGGCGACGGCGCAGTCCACCGGTATCGACACCACCGCACTCGTCCTCGAGATCACCGAGTCCTCGCTGGTGGGTGACATCGACACGGCCCTGTCCCGGCTGGGCCAGCTGTCCGCCCTGGGAGTCAAGATCGCTCTGGACGACTTCGGCACCGGCTACTCCTCGCTCACCTACCTGCGCCGGCTCCCGGCCACCATTCTCAAGATCGACCAGTCCTTCGTGCAGGACGAGACGGACCAGGGACAGGCACTGTTGCGCAGCATCGTCGCGCTCGGCGCCGGGCAGGGCTTGCAGATCATCTGCGAGGGCATCGAACGGACCGACCAGGCCGAACAGTTGCGCACCTTCGGCTGCCATCTGGGGCAGGGCCACCTGTGGGCGCCTGCCCTACCCGCCGATCAGATCACCGAGATCATGCGCCGCGGCGGGCGAATGGCGCCGGTCCCGACCCAGGGCCGGGTGCCGATGCAGCGGGGTTCGCAGGATCAATCCATGCCCCACTGATCGCTGCCCCACCGAGTCGCTCAGCCGAGGCCCGCCAGCAGCAGGGCCTCGGCCACGCAGGCCCGGGCGAACTCGTCCAGGTGCAACGACTCGTCGACACCGTGCGCCCGGGTGTCCGGGTCCTCCACCCCGGTGACGAGCACCGCGGAGTCCGGATACACCTGCTGCAACGCGGCGATGAACGGGATCGACCCGCCCACCCCCATGTGTACCGGTTCGCGATCCCACGCCGTCCGCAACGCCCAGCGCGCGATGTCGTAGACCGCGCCGCCGACGTCACCGGCCCAGGCCCGGCCGATCTCACCGACCTGGACGTCCACCTGTGCTCCCCAGCAGACCGACCGTCGAAGGTGAGCGGCGAGCGCCTCGAACGCCTCCCGACCGTCCTGGCCCGGGGCCACCCGTAGCGAGAACTTGGCCCGGGCCACCGGCTGCAGGGTGTTGGACGACGTGGCGATGGGCGGCACGTCGATGCCGATCACGGTCAACGCCGGACGGGTCCACAACCGTGAGGTGAGCCGGCCGGTCCCGATGAGCGACACGCCGTCCAGCACCCCGGCGTCGGCGCGCAGGTCCTGCTCGGGGTAGGCCACGTCGGCGGCCTCGGTGGCGACCAGCCCGGGGACGGCGACGTTGCCGTCCTGGTCCCACAGGGTGTCGAGCAATCGGATGAGCACCGTCGTGGCATCCGGGACGGCGCCACCGAACATGCCCGAGTGCAGCGCGTGGTCGAGGGTGCGCACCTCGACCACGCCGTCGACCAGACCGCGCAGGCTGGTGGTCAGGGCCGGCTCGCCGATCCGCCAGTTGCCCGAATCGGCGACGATGATCACATCGGCGGCGAGCCGGTCACGATGAGCGGCGAGGAAGGCCTCGAAGGTCGGGGAGCCGGTCTCCTCCTCCCCCTCGACGAAGACCTTGATCCCGACGCCGAGCGCTTCGCCCAGCGCGCGCAGGGCCGCGACGTGAACGCAGATCCCGGCCTTGTCGTCCGCCGCGCCCCGGGCGTACAGCCGCCCGTCGCGCTCGGTCGGCTCGAACGGGGGGCTGGTCCAGGCCTCGGCGTCCCCGGGTGGTTGGACGTCGTGGTGGGCGTAGAGCAGGACGGTGCGCGAGCCGGGCGGGCCGGGACGGTGGGCCAGCACCGCGGGCGCCCCGGGCTCGGAGGTCTCGGGGTCGTCGACCCGGACGATCTCGACGTCACTCAGACCGCAGCGCCGGAGCAGCTCGGCCACGGCGACCGCGCTGTCCTCCAACGGCGCCGGGTCGAAGGCCGGCGCCGAGACGCTCGGAATACGAACCAGGGCCTCGAGGTCGGCGCGGACCTGCGGTAGCAAGGCCTGAACCCGGGCGGTGATCGCCGCGACGTCCACGCCGGCGCCGGGAACGCGATCGGAGGGGGCCGCGGGGGTGGCGGTAGAGGTGGCAGTGAGGGCATCTGTGGCCATGACCTGCAACCTAGCGCCCTGGTGCCCGTAGGCTGGGAGTCGTGTTCGGACGCGGCAAGAACCAGACCACCCCGGCTGACCCCCTGGTCGACGAGCCGGCCCTCAAGACGGCGGGCAAGGGCCGTCCCACGCCGTCCCGGCGGGAGGCGGAGCAGCGGCGGCGGACGCCTCTGGTGGCGACCTCGAACCTGCCGGCCAACGCCACCAAGGCCGAGCGCAAGGCGGCCGAGAAGGCCGCGCGCAACGCTCGGCGCGAGGCCATGGCCAAGGAGCGCAACCTGCAACGCCAGGCGCTGCTGACCGGCGACGAGGCCCATCTGCCCGCCCGTGACCGGGGCCCGGCCCGGCGATGGGTACGCGATTACGTCGACGCCCGGCGCAACATCGGTGAGCTGTTCCTGCCCATGGCCCTGATCGTGCTGGCACTGAGCCTGGTCAAGGTGCCGACGGTGCAGCTGGCGGCGATGGCTCTGCTCTACGGGGCGATGGTCGCGGTGATCATCGACAGCGTGCTGCTGCGGCGCCGGCTCAAGCGCGAGACCGAGCAGCGATTCGGCGACAAGGCCACCGGCGCACCCGGCTACGGCATGATGCGCGCCCTGCAGTACCGCCGGTTCCGGATGCCGCGCCCCCAGGTGGCCCGAGGCCAGTTCCCCAAGTAACGCGTCCTCGGGTAACCGCTCCTCGGCGGCTACTCGGCAGGACGAAGGCTCATCGCGGCGTAGACCACCTCGCCGTCGCGCAGCAGGCTCACGGCCGCCACGCCCGAGGCGAGCAGATCAGGCCACGCCTCTCCCACCCAGGTCTCGGCGTCCGCCTGGCTGGGGAAGGCCGTCTCGGGCAACTCCGGCCCGGTCATCGTCGATCCGTCGCCGGCCTCGTACCGCCATGTCCACGCGTTCATGAGGCCATGCTGTCATTGCGCGGCTGTCATTGCGCGGCCGTCGATGCGCGGCTGTGTCGGCGCCCGCCCGGGCCGCAGTCGCCGTCACCGCCGCTGATGCGGCGGCTAGGCTCAGCGACTGTGTTCGTGGTGACCGGGTCGGCGTCCGAGCCCTGGCCTCGCCCGGGGTGCGCGTGCCTGGCCTGCGTCGCCGCGACCGACACCGCCACCCTGCCGGACGGCGTGCTCGGGTCCTCGACGTGGTCGAAACCCACGGGGCTGACCGCCGGTGGCCTGGCACTCGACCAGCTCGCCCCGGCACCCGGCGCCACCCTCGAGCAGGACGGCGTCCGGCTGCTCGGTGTGCCCGCCGGCCTGGTCGCCGGCCACGCGGGACGTGCCGTGCTGTGGGCGCGGCGTCCGATCGATGACGACGATCTGGACGGTCTGGCCGATGCGGGTCTGGACGGTGCCGTCCTGGATCTCTGCGACCGCGAGCCGACCGCGTTGGCCCACGACGTGGCTCGCCTGCGACGGGTGGGGGCCTTGGCCCCGGGTGCCGATCTGATCGCGGTCGGCCTGACGCATCACCACGTGCCCTCGCGGCTGGTCGAGCGCCTGGCGCCGTGGGGCGTGCGGCTCGTCACCGCGGGCACGGAGGTGGGCGTGGGCAACACACCGCCGCCCCGGCTGCCGCGGCGCACCCTGGTGCTCGGGCCGGCGTCCTCGGGCAAGTCGGCCATCGCCGAGGATCTGCTCGCCGCGGAACCGGAGGTGTCCTACCTGGCAACCTCCCCCGCGCCCGACGGCAGCGACCCCGAGTGGGCCGAGCGCATCCGACGGCACCGGGCACGGCGGCCGGCCTGGTGGACCACGATCGAGCCGGACGACCCCGCCGCGATCGCGCGCGGGCTCGCCACCCCGGGGCCGCCGGTGCTGCTGGATTCCCTGGGCGGTTGGGTGGGCGCGGTGCTGACCCGGTGCGGCGCCTGGGAGGATCGCCCCGGGTGGTCGCAGCGCTGGCAACAGGAGGTCGAGGGCATGGTGCAGGCCTGGCGGGCATGCCGCCGTCCCGTCGTGGCGGTCGGTGAGGAGACCGGCTGGGGCGTCGTCCCGGGAACGGCGTCGGGCCGGGTGTTCCGTGATGCCCTGGGCACGCTCACCCGGCGCTTGGCCGAACAGAGCGAGCGCACCCTGCTGGTCGTCGCCGGGCGCACCCTCGACCTGGACCAGCCGCCGGCGCCGAACCGATCGAGGGCGGCGTTCTCGTGACGGCCGGGGCCCTCGATCTGGACGTGATCGGTCGCGAGATCACCGATCCCGACCTCGCCGTCGCCGGGTCGGTGCGCCGATGGCTCGCCGAGCAGGGCCGGGACGTCGAACTGGGCCGGCTGGCAGATCTCGCCGATTGGTGGGCCGGGGTGCGGGGCCACGCCCAGGCACCCGCTCCGACCCGGACAGCCTGGGGTCTCGACGAGCTGCCCGAGGAGTGGGACATCGCGGCGGCCCTGGCGTGGGGCGTGGCCCGGGCGGACGCCTTGGCGGATGCCGCCACCGAACTCATCCTGCTCGCCGTGCCCGACGCCGAGGGTGCCGGCTTCGCGAGCCGGCTGGCCGCCGCCGAACTGCTGGGCCTGGACGCCGTGGAGGCCACCGGCTGGCCGCTGGAGCAGGGCCTGCACGACGAGGACTGGATGGATGCGGTCGTGGCGTTGCGGGACGGCCTGTTCCGGACCCGCGGGTTGCGCGGTGACCTCACGGCGCTGCTCACCGCCGTCGGCAGCCCGGTGCTGGCCGCCTCGACGGCGTTGCTGGTGCAGGCCTGCGTGCGCCACACCCCCGCGCTGCTGGACGGCGAGGGCGCGCTGGCCGCGGCCCTGGTCGCTCGGCGCACGTCGTACGGCGCCGGCCAGTGGTGGCAGGTCGCCCACGCCGCCGACGGGATCCTCACCGAACGGATGTTGGCGTCGTTGCAGCTGACCCCGCTGCTCGCACTCGGCCTGCGGGTCCAGGACGGCACCGGCGCGCGACTGGCGCTGCCGCTGCTCACCGAGGCCGCCGGTCTCTTACCGTGACCGACGTCCCGTGACCGACGCCCTCCGGCTCGCGGTCGGAACCCTCACCCGCTGGCCGATCCCTGCCCCGCGAACCGTCGACCGCGCGGCCGCGCGAGGCGCCATGATGCTCGCGCCCTGGATCGGTCTGGCCCTCGGGACCCTGGCCGGTGCGATCGCCTGGCTGGGCGGGCGCTGGCACGTGTCGTCCCTCGTGGTGGCCACGGTGGCGATCGCGGTCCTGGCTCACGCCTCGCGCGGGCTGCACCTCGACGGACTCGCCGACACCGCCGACGGGCTCGGCTCGGGTCGGGACGCCGCGACCGCACTCGACATCATGCGTCGCGGGGACGTCGGGCCGATGGGTGCCGCGACGCTCGCCCTGACCCTGCTGCTGCAGGTGGTCACGCTCGACCAGGTGCTCTCGATCCGGGGACCTGTGGCCCTTGGCGTGGCGGTGGCCACCTCACGGCTGGCCCTGACCGTGGCCTGCACGCCGGCACTGGCGGCGGCGCGGCCGGGTGGCCTGGGTGCCGCGGTGGCGGGCAGCGTGCCGAGATCGGCGGCGATCGCCAACACCGTGCTCGTCGCCCTGGTGAGCGTCGCCCTGCTCGGTGTCCCCGGGGCACCCGTGCCCGACGCCGCGATCGCCGCGGCGGCGACCGTTGCCGGCGGGTTGCTCGCCGCCGCCGTCATCCTGCGGGCAGCCCACCGGCGGCTCGGCGGGATCACCGGCGACGTCCTGGGCGCTGCCGTCGAACTCGCGCTGGCCGGCGCACTGCTCGGGTTGTGCCTGGTCGACTGATCCTCGGTTGTCGGACGGCACGATCCGTGATCGCCGCTGAGTGACCTCAGCTCTCGCGCACCTGCGTCTGCACGAACGGCGGGTTCACCACCCGGCAGCGCACCGAGCGACCCCGGACGTCGAGTGCCACCTCGCTGTCCAACGGCACCGACGGGTCGATCAGCGCCAGGGCGATGCCCTGAGCGAGCGTCGGCGAGAAGGTGCCGGACGTCGTCCGGCCGATCTCGCTGCCGGCCGCGCCGTCGGCGCCGTCCAGCGCGCGCACGGTCATGTCGGCGCGCGGGATGCCGCGGTCGAGGGCGAGCAGCCCCCGGGCGATCCGCGCCGGGCCACGCTCCTTCTCGGCCAGCAACGCCTCGCGACCCCAGAACACGGGCTTGCGCCAGCCGACCGCCCAGCCCACGCGGGCCTGAACCGGGGTGATGTCGAGCGAGAGTTCGTGCCCGTGCAACGGGTACCCCATCTCGGTGCGCAGCGTGTCCCGCGCGCCCAGACCGACCGGCAGACCGTCCTGGCGTCGCACCTCCGCCAGCACCGCGTCCCACACCGGCACCGCGATCTCGGAGGGGGGCAGCAACTCGTACCCGCGCTCGCCGGTGTAGCCGGTGCGGCACACGATCAGCGGGTGACCCTGCCACGTGGTCTCGACGAACTGCATGTAGTCGTGTCCGGTCGGCAGGCCGAGCGCGGCCAGCACCTCGTCACTGCGCGGACCCTGCACCGCGAGCACCCCGTAGTCGGTGTGCCGGTTCACCACCGAGATGCCCGCGGGCGCCTGCTCGGTCAACCGACGGGCCACCTCGGCGGTGTTGGCCGCGTTGGGCACCAGCAGCACGTCGTCCGCGCCGCGCAGGTAGACCAGCAGGTCATCGACCGTGCCGCCGCTCTCGTCGCAGCACAGCGTGTACTGCGCCTGTCCGGGGCCGATCCGCTCCAGCGCGTTGGTCAGGCAGGAGTCGACGAACGCCGCCGCTCCGGGACCCTTCACGTCCACCTTGCCGAGGTGGCTGGCATCGAACAGACCGACCCGATCGCGCACCGCGTGGTGCTCCTTGACGATGCCGCCGCCGGGGTACTCGATGGGCATCTCCCAGCCACCGAAATCGGCGAGCTTGGCGCCGAGTTCGACGTGCCGGTCGTACAGGGCCGTGTGCTTCGGCGCAGTGCCGTCACCGTTGACGTGCTCACTCATGAGCGCAACCTAGTGCTCCGAAGGCCCCCACCTCCACGGACTGACGCATCGACCTGGTTAGAGTCGCGATCGTGGCCACCGTGACCCTGTCTGCCAAGTCCGCCGCAACCGTCGCCGCCGACGCCCTCGTCGTCGCCGTGGCCTCGGGTCCGGACGGTCCCCGCGTGCTCGGCACCGGCCTGCTGCCGCCGGGCCTGGTCCGTCGCGTGCGTTCGGTGCTCGAACCCCTGGGGATCACCGGTACCGCCGACGAGGTGCACCGGCTGACCTCGGACGGCGCGCTGGCCGCCGGTCTGGTGGTGCTCACCGGGGTCGGCCCGCTGGGTGGCGGACGCGCGCTGCCGTCGTCCGAGGCCCTGCGCCGGGCCGCCGGCGCCGCGACCCGCTCGCTGGCCGGTCTGCGCACCGTCGCGTTCGCGATGCCGGTGGACGGCGAGCGGCTGGGCGCCGTGTGCGAGGGTGCCCTGCTCGGCGCCTACGCCTTCACCCGCTACCGCAGCACCAAGCCCGGCACCCCGTCCGGTGCCAAGGCCGGCGGCCAGGGCGCCAAGACGCCGGTCCGCTCGGTGGTGGTGCTGACCGACCAGGCGCGTACCCGGACCGCACGCGATGTGGCCCAGCGAGCGCAGACCGTCGCGGACGCCGTCCGGGCCACCCGCGATCTGATCAACACCCCGCCGTCGGACCTGTACCCGCAGACCTTCGCCGACGCGGCCACGGCCGCGGCCGCCGACCTGCCGGTCAAGGTCACCGTGCTCGACGAGCGCCGGCTCGCCCGAGGCGGGTACGGCGGCCTGATGGGGGTCGGCCAGGGTTCGAGCCGGCCGCCCCGGCTGGTCCGCCTCGACTACTCCCCCGCCGGCGCCCGCGCCCACGTGGCGCTGGTGGGCAAGGGCATCACCTTCGACACCGGCGGCATCTCGCTCAAACCACCCGCCGGGATGGAACTGATGAAGAGCGACATGTCCGGGGCCGCGGCCGTGCTCGGCACGGTGGTCGCCGCGGCCAGGCTGGGGTTGCCGGTCCGCGTCACCGGCTGGCTGGCCCTCGCCGAGAACATGCCGTCGGGGACGGCGACCCGCCCCTCCGACGTGATCACGATCCGTGGCGGGACCACGGTCGAGGTGCTCAACACCGATGCCGAGGGACGCCTGGTGCTCGCCGACGCCCTGGTGGACGCCGTCGCTGCGAAACCCGACCTGATCGTCGACGTGGCCACGCTCACCGGCGCCCAGATGGTGGCTCTCGGCAAGCGGGTCAGCGCGATCATGGCCAACGACGACGGCCTGCGCGATCGGCTGCACCGCGTGGCCGAGGCCGCCGGGGAACAGTTCTGGCCGATGCCGCTGCCCGCGGAACTGCGCGCCGCGATGGACTCGCCGGTGGCCGACATCGCGAACATGGGCGAGCAGTTCGGCGGCATGTTGACCGCCGGGGTGTTCCTGGCCGAGTTCGTCGGTGGCCTCAACGGCCCGATCCCGTGGGCTCACCTGGACATCGCCGGACCGGCGTTCAACGCGCCCAAACCGTACGGCTACACCCCCGTCGGGGGCACCGGGGTGGCCGTCCGTACCCTGCTCGCGCTGGTCGAGGACGTCGCCGCTCACGGTGCCGGCACGCCCAACGGGCGCAACCTGGGATGACCATTCCCGCAGGGTGATGACAGGATGACACCCGCGGTGCCTGCAGGCCCGATGCCAGTGACATGCCATGAGACGACAGGGAGTGCCCCGTGACTGACTCTGCCGACGGTTCGGTCTTCGACCTGGTGATCCTGGGAGGGGGCAGTGGCGGGTACGCCGCCGCCTTGCGCGGAGCCGAACTCGGCCTGTCCGTGGCGCTCGTCGAGCGCGACAAGCTCGGGGGCACCTGCCTGCACCGGGGCTGCATCCCCACCAAGGCCCTGCTGCACGCGGCCGAGGTCGCCGACGTGGCCCGCGAGAGCGCGCAGTTCGGCGTGAACACCACGCTGAACTCGATCGACATCGGCAAGGTGAACGACTACAAGGACGGCGTGATCGGCCGGCTCTACAAGGGCCTGCAGGGTCTGGTGAAGAGCAAGTCCATCACCTACGTCGAGGGCGAGGGCCGCCTGGTCGCACCGAACGCCGTCGAGGCCGCCGGCCGCCGGCTCACCGGGCGCAACGTCGTCCTGGCCACCGGGTCCTACGCCCGCTCGTTGCCGGGGCTGGAGATCGGCGGCCGGGTGATGACCAGCGACCAGGCGCTCACCCTGGACGTCATCCCGTCGAGCGTGATCGTGCTGGGTGGCGGCGTGATCGGCGTCGAGTTCGCCTCGGTGTGGAAGTCCTTCGGCGCCGACGTGACCATCGTCGAGGCCCTGCCCCGGCTGGTACCGGCCGAGGACGAGGCCTGCTCAAAGGCGCTCGAGCGCGCCTTCCGCAAGCGCAAGATCGCCTTCAAGACCGGGGTCCGCTTCGCCGGCGTGACCCAGGACGCCACCAGCGTCACGGTCTCGCTCGAGAACGGCGACACCCTGACCGCGGATCTGCTGCTGGTCGCCGTCGGGCGCGGCCCCAACGCCAGCGGCTTCGGCTACGAGGAGAACGGGGTCGCGATGGACCGCGGCTTCGTGCTCGCCGACGAGCGGCTGCGCACCAACGTCCCCGGCATCTTCGCCGTCGGCGACATCGTGCCCGGCCTGCAGCTGGCACACCGCGGCTTCCAGCAGGGCATCTTCGTCGCCGAGGAGGTCGCCGGCCTCAACCCGGCGCCCATCGTCGAGTCCGGCATCCCGCGGGTCACCTACTGCGAGCCCGAGATCGCCTCGGTCGGCCTCACCGAGGCGCAGGCCAAGGAGAAGTACGGTGCGGACGCCGTGACGAGCTACGAGTACAACCTCGGCGGCAACGGCAAGAGCCAGATCCTGGGCACCACCGGGTTCGTCAAGCTGGTGCGCACCAAGGACGGCCCCGTCGTCGGGGTCCACATGGTCGGCGCCCGGATGGGTGAGCAGGTCGGCGAGGCTCAGCTGATCGTCAACTGGGAGGCCTTCCCCGAGGAGGTCGCGCAGTTGGTGCACGCTCACCCGACCCAGAACGAGGCCCTCGGCGAGGCGCATCTCGCCCTGGCCGGCAAGCCGCTGCACGCCCACGCCTGACGGCCCCTCACGTTCGCTCGAGCAGACCACCCGTTTCGAAGGAGATCACCAGACGATGTCCGACTCCGTGCAGATGCCGGCCCTCGGCGAGAGCGTGACCGAAGGCACTGTGACCCGTTGGCTCAAGCAGGTCGGTGAGCGGGTGGAGGTCGACGAGCCACTGCTCGAGGTCTCCACGGACAAGGTCGACACCGAGATCCCGTCCCCGGTGGCCGGCGTGCTCGAGCAGATCCTGGTCGCCGAGGACGAGACGGTGGCCGTCGGGACCCAGCTCGCGGTCATCGGCAACGGCAGTGGCGGTGGTGCGGCGGCCGCCGCTCCCGCTGCGGCGCCGGCACCCGCGCCCGAGCCGGCACCGGCTCCCGCTCCGGCTGCGGCACCGGCCCCCGCCCCGGCTCCCGCACCCGAACCGGCGGCCGCTCCGGCGCCCGCCGGAGGCGGCGAGGGCAGCACGGTGCAGATGCCTGCGCTCGGTGAGAGCGTCACCGAGGGCACCGTCACCCGGTGGCTCAAGTCCGAGGGCGACCAGGTCGCCGTCGACGAGCCGCTGCTCGAGGTCTCGACCGACAAGGTCGACACCGAGATCCCCTCGCCGGTCGCCGGGGTGCTCACCAAGATCCTGGTCGCCGAGGACGAGACCGTGCCGGTGGGTGCGGACCTGGCGATCGTCGGCGGTTCAGCCGCTGCTGCCCCTGCGCCCGCCGCTGCTCCGGCTCCCGCGCCGGCTCCTGCCCCTGCGCCCGCCCCGGCCGCTCCCGCTCCCGCTCCGGCACCGGCTCCCGCTCCGGCACCGGCTCCCGCTCCGGCGGCAGCGCCTGCCCCTGCACCTGCTCCCGCGCCCGCAGCTGCCCCGGCCGCGGCGGCGTCCGGTGGGGACGTCTCGGCGTACGTGACCCCCCTGGTTCGGCGCATGGCCGCCGACCGCGGGATCAACCTGGCGACCGTCACCGGCACCGGGGTGGGCGGGCGGATCCGCAAGCAGGACGTGCTCGATGCCGCGGCGGCTGCCGAGGCAGCCAAGGCCCCCGCGGCAGCGGCCGCCACGCCGGCTCCCCGGGCCGCGGCGGTCCCCTCGGCGACCGCGGCGGCGCTGCGCGGCCAGACGATCAAGATGTCCCGCCTGCGGCAGGTCATCGCCACCCGCATGGTCGAGTCGCTGCAGGTTGCGGCACAGCTGACCACGGTGGTCGAGGTCGACGTCACCAAGATCGCCCGCCTGCGGGACCGCGCCAAGACCGACTTCGCCGCCCGGGAGGGCGTCAAGCTGTCGTTCCTGCCGTTCTTCGCCCTGGCCGCGGTCGAGGCGCTGAAGCAGTACCCGGTGCTCAACGCCAGCATCAGCGGCGACCAGATCACCTACTACGACGAGGAGCACCTGGGCGTGGCGGTCGACACCGACCGTGGCCTGCTGGTGCCGGTGATCAAGGGCGCGGGCGGCATGAACATCGCCGGCATCGCCCGCAAGATCGCCGACCTGGCCGACCGCACCCGCCACAACAAGATCACCCCGGACGAGCTCGGTGGCGGCACCTTCACGCTCACCAACACCGGCAGCCGGGGCGCGCTGTTCGACACCCCGATCATCAACCAGCCGCAGACCGGCATCCTCGGCACCGGTGCCGTGGTGCGCCGTCCGGTCGTGGTGCGGGACACCCACGGGGGCGAGACCATCGCGATCCGGTCGATGGCCTACCTGGCGCTGTCCTACGACCACCGCATCGTGGACGGCGCGGACGCCGCGCGCTTCCTGGTGACGATGAAGGACCGACTCGAGGAAGGTGCCTTCGAGGCCGACCTCGGGTTGTGACCCACGGCTCCTCCTCGGTTTCCCTGATGCGTCACCAAAGGAATAGGGTGATGTATCAGTCAACTGGGGAGGAACCATGGCATCGTCCACCACCCGTCCACGACGACTCACGCTGGCGAGCGTCGCCGCAGGCCTGATGGCCGCGGCGGCGTCCCTGGTGTCGATCACGCCGGCCTCGGCCGCCACCACGGTGGTGGACCTGGGGCTGTTACCCGGCGGCAGCTACGCCAGTGCCCGGGCGATCAACACCAGTGGCGGCATCGTCGGCCTGGTCACGGACAGTGCCGGCGCGTTCAAGCAGGCCCGGTTCGCCGGCGGTCAGGCGACGCTGCTGGCGTCGTCCTGCTGCTCATCCTCGCTGGCCGCTCCGCTGGCGCTCAACGACGGCGGGGAGGCGGTGGGCTGGGGCCGGGTGTACGGCTCGCTGAGCGACCCGGCCTACTGGAATGCCGCCGGGGTGACCGTCCCGCTGCAGCCGATCGCGGGCAGCACCGGCACCGGGATCCGGGCCTACGACATCAACAACTCCGGTGTCATCGTCGGCAGCGATGTGAAGCCGTCCTCCGCCTTCCTCGCTCCGCCCGAGTACCACGGCGTGGTCTGGAATCGGGGCACGTTCGTGCGCGACCTCGGCTTCCTCGGGCAGGCAGCCCCCGGCCTGTCGAATGCCACGTTCGCCGAGGGGATCAACGACGCCGGCGACATCGTCGGTGAAGCCGTCGTGGGTTCGGATCGTCACGCCTTCCTGTGGCGTGCTGGGGCGTTCACCGACCTCGGCCTGGGATCGGCGCTCGACATCAACACCGCCGGCCTGGTGGTCGGCTACGCGCCCGGGCTCATCCCGGCGACCTGGACCGGCACCACGCGCAAGAACCTGCCCGCTCTCGGCGGCGGCGCCACGGCCTACGGCCACACCGTCACCGACCTCAACAACAAGGGCGACATCGTGGGCTACGCCCCCGGCAGCAACGGTCAGGACACCGCGGTGCTCTGGCGCGGCGGCAAGGCGGTCAACCTCGACCGCGCCGGGAGCGGCACGGTCAGCCGTGCGTTCGGGATCAACGACCTGGGGCAGATCGTCGGTGAGGGCAACCTGGTTGCCGGTGGGCCGATGCACGCCCTGCGGTGGACCGTCAGCGCCACGCGCTGAAAGATTCGCCCGCACCGGGTCAGGACGGGCCATCGGCTGCAGCCGCCAGTAGGGTCGTGGCCATGGACGTCGCCGGGCGGGATGTGACGATCAGCCATCCGGACAAGATCGTGTTCCCGGCGCTCGGGCTCACCAAGCTCGACCTGATCGAGTACTACCTGGCGGTCGCGGACGGCGCGCTGCGCGGCGTCCGCGACCGCCCCATGATCCTCAAGCGCTTCGTCAAGGGCATCGCCGCCGAGGCGTTCTTCCAGAAGCGCGCCCCCGAGAAGCGCCCCGACTGGGTGCGGGTGGCCCGGCTGAACTACGCCCGCGGCACCTTCGCCGACGAGGCGGTGCTGGACGACGCAGCCGGGCTGGCGTGGGCGATCAACCTCGGGTGCGTCGACCTCAACCCGCACCCGGTGCGCTCGGGTGACCTGGACCATCCCGACGAGCTGCGCATCGACCTCGACCCGATGCCCGGGGTCACCTGGGAGCAGATCCTGGACGTGGCACAGGTCGTCCGCGAGGTACTCGGCGATCACGGGCTCACGGCCTGGCCGAAGACCTCCGGCTCGCGCGGATTCCACATCTACTCCCCCATCGCACCGCACTGGCCCTATGCCAAGGTGCGCCTGGCCGCCCAGACCGTGGCCCGCGAGGTCGAGCTGCGCGCTCCTGAGCTGGCCACCAGCAAGTGGTGGAAGGAAGAGCGGCAGGGGGTCTTCGTCGACTTCAACCAGAACGCGAAGGACCGTACCGTCGCCTCGGCCTACTCGGTGCGGGCCACCCCGGACGCGCGAGTGTCGACGCCGCTGCGCTGGGACGAGGTGGCGCAGTGCCGGCCGGAGATGTTCACCGTGCGCACCGTGGCGGCACGATTCGCGCAGATCGGTGACCCCTGGCAGGGCATGCCCGAGGGCACCGGGTCGCTGGACGCGCTGCTCGAACGAGCCGAGGCGCTCGGCCCGGCCGAGAAGCCACCGGCCGGGTCGGGCCACGACCCGACGGCGGGTCGGCGCCGTCCGCAACGGCCGTTGCTCGAGATCGCGCGGGCCAAGACCCGGGACGAGGCCATGGCCGGCTACCAGCGGTGGGCCGCACGCCACCCCGACGTCGTCGCGCACCTGGCCGAGATCGACGTCCTGGTGGACGGGATGCGAGGTCGCAGTTCACTGTGGTACCGGATCAGGGTGAACCTGCAGCATGTACCCGAGGCCGAGCGCCCCGAACAGGAAGCACTCGAGGTCGACTACGACCCGTGGGAAGGGATCGTCTGGTGAGGATCGCGATCGCCGGCTCGTCCGGGCTGATGGGCACCCATCTGGTCGCCCGGCTGGCCGCCGAGGGGCATCAGGCGGTGCGGCTGGTACGCCGTGCGGCCCGGACGCCGGACGAGATCACCTGGGACCCGGACGCCGGCGGGTTGCCGTCGGAGGCCCTCGCCGGGATGGACGGCGTGGTGAACCTGGCCGGAGCGGGCGTCGGGGACAAGCGGTGGACCGACGCGTACAAGCGGGTGCTCGTCACCTCGCGGGTGAACACCACGAACGTGTTGGTGGACGCGATGCTGGCGCTCGACACCCCGCCGCCGGTCCTGATCAACGCCTCGGCGCAGGGGTTCTACGGCGATCGCGGCGAGGAACTGCTGACCGAGACCAGCGCACCGGGTGAGGGCTTCCTGACCGAGTTGGTCCTCGCCTGGGAGGAGGCCGCCCGACGGGCCGAGGCCGGCAGCAGTGGCGCGATCCGGGTGGCGACGCTGCGCAGCGGTCTCGTGATGGCGCCCAGCGGCGGCGCCTTCGGGCGGTTGCTGCCGCTGTGCCGGCTCGGGCTGGGTGGCCCGCTGGGCTCCGGGCGGCAGTGGTGGTCGTGGATCACGCTGGCCGACCAGGTGTCGGCGATCCTCCACCTGCTGCAGCACGACGTCTCGGGGCCGGTCAATATGTGCGCCCCCGAGCCGGCCCGCCAGAGTGAGGTGGTGGCCGCCATCGGACGCGCACTGCATCGCCCGACCCTGCTGCCGGCCCCGGCATTCGCGCTGCGCACCGTGCTCGGTGAATTCTCCTCCGAGGTCCTCGGCAGCACGCGGATGGCTCCGGAGGTGTTGCAGCGCAGCGGGTTCGCGTTCGCCCACCCCGATCTCGACACGGCCATCCGGTGGCTGCTGACCCGCTGATCGACGCGCTCGATGCCGCACGCTAGCCTCGCAGCCATGTCAGCGCCCCGTTCCTCGTTGCCGACGACCGCGGATGTCGTGATCATCGGGGCGGGGCTCGCCGGGCTGGCCTGCGCACGTCACCTCGCCCGGGGGCAGGCGGCCGGCGGTGACGCGCTGGACGTCGTGATCGTCGAGGCGACCGAGCGCGTCGGCGGGCGGCTCGGCACCGAGATCGTCGACGGGTATCGCTGCGACCTCGGTTTCCAGCTGATCAACCCGGCCTACCCCGAGGCCCGGCGGGTGCTCGACCTGGCCGCCCTGGACCTGCGCCCGCTGCCCGGCGCGGTGGTGGTCGCGACCGCGCAGGGACACCGGGTGCTCGGCGATCCCCGGCGGACTCCCCCGGCGCTGCTGCCCCGCATGATCCGGGACGCCGCGACCTCGCTCGGCGGCCCGGTCGAGAAACTCGCGTTCGCGCAGTGGGCGCTGTCCTGTGCCCGGCGCCGTCCCGAGGCGATCCTCACCACCCCGGACCAGGCCTGGTCGGACGCGCTGAGCTCGGCGGGCGTGACGGGTGAGCTGCGACGCGCCGTCCTGGAGCCGTTCCTGTCCGGCACCCTGGCCGAGATCGACGGCAGCAGCTCGCGGCGCTTCGTCGAACTGCTGATCCGCTCGTTCGTGCGCGGCCGGCCGAGCGTGCCGGCGTTGGGGATGCAGGCCATCGCCGACCAGCTCGCGGCCGGGTCTGCGGTGCACCTCGGCGTCCCGGTCGAGCGGCTCGAGGCGGGCGCGTCCGGCCAGGTCGTGCACACGGCCGCGGGCTCGATCAGCGCTCGTGCGGTCGTCGTGGCGAGCGACCCGGCCTCGGCCGCCCGCTTCACCGGCGAGCCCGAGGTCGCCACCCGGCCGCTGACCACGTTCTGGCACAGTGCTCCCGCCGACGCGCTCGGCCCGTTCGGTGCCAGCGGGGCGATCCACCTGGACGGCGAGCGCCGCACCACCCTGGCCAACTCCGTCGTGCTCAGCGCCTCGGCCCCCGCCTACGCCCCGGCCGGACGGGCGCTCATCGCCACCACCGTGCGTGGCCTGCCGTCTCCCGAGTCCGCCTCCGATCACACGTCCGAGGCGGGCGTGCGCCGCGAGCTGGCTCGGATCCACGGCGCCGACACCTCCGCCTGGACGCTGGTGCGCCGGCACGAGATCCCGCACGCGCTGACCGTCATGGTCCCGCCACTGCAGGTCCGCCGTCCGGTCGACCTGGGTGAGGGGCGCTTCGTCGCGGGTGATCACCGCGACACCGCCTCGATCCAGGGGGCGCTGGTCTCGGGACGGCGCGCCGCCGAAGCGGTGTTCACTCACCTCGGGCTGAACTCACCGGGGCGCCCGCCGCTGCGCTGAGCCGGGCCGAGACCACCCGCCAGCCCGCCGCAGTGTGCCGCAGCACCAGGTGGACGTTCTCGTGCGCGCGAGCCGGGGCGGAGGCCAGGACCCGGCCCGTGGCGTCGACCTGCCGGTACCCGGAGGTGCTGACGTCGGCCCGCACCTGCATGCCCGTATCGCCCGGTGACACCTCGACGGCGTGAACCGTGAAGGTCAACCCGACCAGCCGAGACCCGGTGCGCCGCAGGCGTTCCACCACCTGCCGATCGGCCGCCATCGCCGCCGATCCGGCGAGATCCGCCGCCCGCAACGCATCGGCCGAGGCGGCGGCGAACGCCCGGCCCCGCGCCGCGGCGAGGTCGCGCACCACGGCCAGATCCGGCACGTTCGACCTGGTCGGCACGCTCGACCTGGCCGGCACGCTCGACGGGGTGGACGTGCTCGCCGAACGTGTCGGCGAAGCTCCCGGCGACGCCAGCACCATCCCGATCAACGATCCCGCCCCCGCGGCCAGGCTCACCAGCGCCGCCGCCCACAACCAGCGCCGCCGTGAGCCGGGCTGCGCGGTGTCGGGGTCGATCCAGGTCGGCTCCTGGTCCCAGTCCGCGGGCAGGCGCACCTCGGACCGCTGTGCCGGGGCGTCCGAGCGACGCACCGTGGGATCGGGGCGACTCATCGGCGCCACCCCGGCCGCCAACCACTCCTGCGGAGCGACCAGGCGAATGGCCTGCGGCGGACACGTCGTCCAGGCCTGCCGGGCGATCTCGTCTGGCAGCGGGCCGGCGCCGTCCCGGCCGGTCGGCGTGCAGCGCTCGGCCAGGTCGAGCAGGGCCAGGGCGGCAGGCTCGCTGATCGCCGCCAGATCGGACCGGGTCGGGCGGAGCACCCCGGTCAGGCAGACCCGGATGAGAGCGCCGAGTGCGCGGACGTCGTCCACGGCGGCCACCCTGTCGGCGGACAGCTCGACGGCACTGCCCAGGTCGGCCACCACCGGCCGACCGGTGGCGGTGAGCAGCACGTTGGCCGCGGTCAGGTCACCGTGCGCCAGCCCGGCACGGTGCAGAGCGGTCAATCCGCGCGCGACGCCGACCAGCAGGGTGCTCACCTCGCCGGGCCGCAGGCCGCCCCGGGCCGCGATCAGATCCGCCAGGCTGCCCCCGCCGGCGTGCTCGACCACCAGTGCCGTGCGCCCGTCGTCCAGCTGGGTGGCCAGCACCGGACGGGCGACGTGCGGATGCCGAACCCGTTGCAGCACGTCGTGTTCCCGTTCGACGGCGGCCCGGGCCGTGGCATCCCGCGGATGAGCCACCTTGACCGCCACCGAGGCGCCGGTGTCGAGCTGCTCGGCCAGCCATACCGTGCCGTGCGCGCCCACCCCGAGCCGGCGCAGCACCCGGAGCCCGGGCACCACCGGCTCGTCGTCCACGAGGGGCAGAACGTCCTTGATCACAGCCATGGCGACAGGGTGACAAATCCCGGCACATCCCGTTTTGGTTGTCCACAGGCATGATCATCATGCCGCTTTGTCCACAGGTCAGCTGGACCGTGACGTCGCCCCGGTCCGCAATCCGGCCACCCAACTCAGCACATCGGCCACCGCCTCGGGACCCGACAGCCGATGGGCCGCCAGGCTCATCCCCTCGCCCACCTTGATCGCCACGTCGCCGGCGGCCTGATCCAGGACGGCGAAGGCCGCCTCGTCCGTCACGTCGTCCCCGAGGTACACCACGCCACCGGGCGGGATCGCGAGTCGCTCGCGCAGCCGTCGCAGCGCCGTGCCCTTGGTCGCCGAACTCACCGACACCTCGAGCACGTCCTTGCCGCGCAGCAACCTCACTCCCGGCCAGGCCGCCGGCCCGTTCAGCACCTCACGCTCGGCCCGCTCGGCCTCGGAGGTCGGCACGCCCCGGGTGTGCAGAGTCGCCGAGGTGGGCTTGCGCTCGACCTTCGAGCCGATGACCCCCACCGAGATCGCCGTCAGCGCCTCGGCCAGCTGCGTGGCCCGAGCGATCTGGGCGGCGTCCGGCCCGGCCCGATCGAGCAGCAGGTCACCTGTCGCGCTCTCGGCCCCGTGCCCGCCGATCAGCATGATGTGCTCGCTCACCGGCGCCACCTGCCGCAGGCTCGCCAGGGCCCGCCCCGACACCAGCACCACGGCGGTCCCGGGCAGCCCGGCCAAGCGCTCCAGGGCCACCAACGACACCGGCAGCGCCCGGGCCTGGTCCGGGTGATCGACCAGCGGCGCCAGCACGCCGTCCACGTCGCAGGCGATCAGTACCGACTCCCGGGCGGCCAGGTCGACCAGCGCGGCGTGCAACGGATCCGGGCCGGGGGTCACGTCCCAGCGGGGACGTCCCAGGGCCGACAGGAAGTCGGCCGCCCATCGGCTCACGTCGTGGCTGAACACCTGTCGGCGCAGTGCCCGCATCCGGCGCGCGGCCTCGCGCGGCGGGGTGTGGACGGCGTGCACGATGGCCTGCTTGACGCCGTCGATGTCGTGCGGGTTGATCAGGTGTGCCTGGGTCAGCTGGATCGCGGCGCCGGTGAACTCCGAGAGCACCAACGCCCCACCCTCGTCGTGCCGGCTGGCGACGTACTCCTTGGCCACCAGGTTCATGCCGTCGCGCAGGGCGGTGACCAGCATGACGTCGGCGACCAGGTAGAGCGCGGCCAGCTCCTCCCGCGGGAACGACTGGTGCAGGTAGTGCATCGCGGGGTGGCCGATCTGCCCGTGGAGCCCGTTGATCCGGCCGACGACGACCTCCACCTCCTGGCGGATCTCCTGATAGGTCTCGACCCGCTCCCGGCTCGGGGTGGCCACCTGCACGAACACCGCGTGCGGCGTCGAGAGCCGGCCCTCGTCGAACAACTCCTCGATCGCCTTGAGCCGGTGCAGGATGCCCTTGGTGTAGTCCAGCCGGTCGACGCCGAGCAGCACCAGGTCGGGATCGCCCAGCTCGTAGCGGATCTCCTTGGCGCGCGCGATCACCGCGTCGGTGCGCGCGAGCCGATCCAACTCGGCGGCGTCCACCGAGATCGGGAACGCCGCACAGCGCACCTCACGCACGCCCGCGACGTCCGGCACCAACGCCAGTCCGCGACGGGTGGCGATGCCGAGCCGGCGACAGGCCCGCAGCACGTTGTTGGCGTCGGCCGCCCGCTGGAAGCCGAGCAGGTCGGCGCCGAGCAGCCCCTCGAGCACCTGCCGGCGCCAGGGCAGCTGGGCGAAGATCTCGTACGGCGGGAACGGGATGTGATTGAAGAACCCGATCCGTAGATCGGGCCGGATCTCGCGCAGCATCTTCGGCACCAACTGCAGCTGATAGTCCTGGATCCACACCGTGCCGCCGGGTGCCGCCTGCTCGGCAGCGGCCCGCGCGAACCGGCGGTTGACCGCCGCGTAGGCCTCCCACCAGCGGCGATGGAACGCCGGCGGCGCGATCACGTCGTGGTAGAGCGGCCACAACGTGCCGTTCGACATGCCCTCGTAGTAGTCCTCGATGTCGCCCTCGCCGAGCTCGACCGCCACCAGGTGCAGATCGTGCTCGTCCAGACCCTCGGGCGCCGGGCCGGGGGCTCCGGTCCACCCGATCCAGCACCCCTCGTGCCGGCGCAGCACCGGCTCCAGGGCAGCCACCAGTCCGCCCGGGCTGGTGCGCCAGCTCGCCGTGCCGTCGGGTTCGACCTGACGGTCGACGGGGAGGCGGTTGGCGACGACGACGAGACGGTGGGTCCGGGCCATACCCCACCCTGACTCGCGACAAAACGGACCACAAGCGGCGGGGGCGACCTGTACGTCACCCCGCTCCCTGGTCCATGATCACCGTTGGATCGCAGTTCCCTCCGCTCGGCCGGAGGAAACTGCGATCTCATGGCGATCATGAACGAGGGCATCGGTAGCCTGCGGGCATGCCTGCCGACGCCCCCACGATCTTGGCCACCTCGGGTGGTATGCGCCTGAACGACGAGGGACGCCGCCGCCTCGACTTCGCCCCGCTGGTGCACCACGCCGTGGAGCTGTCGGGCGCCCACGGCCGTGCGCCGCGGATCTGTGCGGTCGGCACGGCCAGTGGTGATCAGCGCTGGTTCGCCGCCGAACTGGACGAGGCCGCCCGCGGCGCGGGGTTCGAGCTGACCCACCTGCACGTGTTCCCGATGCCGAACATCGCGGACGTCGCGGCGCACCTGCTCGAGCAGGACGTGGTCTGGGTGGGCGGCGGCTCGGTGGCCAACCTGCTCGCCGTGTGGCGGGTGCACGGTCTGGACGAGATCTTCCGCCGGGTCTGGCAGGCGGGCGTCGTGCTCGGCGGCGTGAGCGCAGGGTCGATCTGTTGGCATGCCGGTGGGGTCACCGACTCCTACGGCCCCGACCTGCGCCCGGTCACCGATGGGCTGGCCTTGCTGCCCTACGGCAACGGGGTGCACTACGACAGCGAGGCGCAGCGCCGTCCGGCGATCCACGCGCTGGTCGCGGGCGGCGTCCTGCCCCGCACCCACTGCACGGACGACGGCGCCGGGCTGGTCTATCGCGGCACCGAACTCGTCGAGGCGGTGTCCGAGCTGCGCGGCGCCGGCGCCTACGTGGTCGATCGGGACGACGCCACCGGGGCGGCCGTCGAGCACCGTCTCCACACCCGCCGCCTCTGATCCCGCCTCCGTCATCCCCCGCCAACCACCACCCCGAGAAACCCGCTCATGCTCCGCAGCCGACACGCCATGCTCCGCTGGGGACGCCGCGGCCGCGTTCTGCGCGGAGCATGGCGGGGTCCCTGCGGAGCATGAGCGGGTTTGTCTGGCGGGGTGAAGGTCTCAGCGGGTGAGGGCGTCGAGGTCGTGCTCGCGGGGGCCGGGGAACATCGGCTCGCGATGGCAGGCCAGGTCGAGCAGGGCCTTGTCGATCGCGGGGATCTCCCGAGCCCAGCCGTAGGCGGTGACCGACCATTCGGCGTCGGCTGCGGCGACACCGGTGACATCGACCCCGAGCCGGCGACACAGGAACACCGCGCGTGGCAAGTGGAAGGACTGGCTCACCACCACGGCCTTCTCGATTCCCCACACCGATTGCGCCCGATAGCAACTGGAGTAGGTGTCGAAGCCGGCATGGTCGAGGACCACCGCCGTGGTCGGCACCCCGCGGGCCTGCACATAGGCGGCCATGGCCGCCACCTCGTCGTGGTCGGTCGTGGAGTGGTCGCCACTCATCACCATCGCCCGGACGACGCCCCGCCGGTACAGGTCGATCGCCGTGTCGAGCCGCCGCTGCAGCATCCAGCTCGGCTGACCGCTCGCATCCAGGCCGGCACCCAGCACGATCGCCACCGGAGCCGGTTGCGCCCCCGCCGCATCGGTGCGCTGATGCGCCGTCGTGGCCAGGACGATCAGCGTGGGCACGATCATGGCGAGCAGCCCGATCAGCGCCAGCCCAGCCAGCCGCACCAGCAGCCGACGCCGCGGACGCCGCGCGCCCACCGGACGTTCGCCCGCGTCGGCCCTCGTCACACCTGCACCACCTGGTGGTCGGCCGCGCTCCGCCGCGCGGCATCGATCACCTGGAGGACGTGCACCGCGTCCCGGGGGTTGACGGGCATCGCCGGCCGGCGGGACGCCGGGGCGGCGGCCAGCGCGGCGAGCACCGCGGGATAGAAGTCGCCCTGGCCACCCGGGGCACTGGGCACCGGACGCCGCTCCTCGCCGGCGACCAGCCACCCGGTGTGCCCCGCGAGATCGTCGAAACCGAACACGTGGGCCTCGGACTCGAACTGCGTCACCACATACGCCGCCCGCGACCCGAGCACCCGGGTGCGAGGCCCGGGCGCCCCGGCCACCGAGCTCGCCGTCAGGTGGCTGCGCACACCACCGGCGTGCTCGACCGCCAGGAAGATCTCGTCCTCGGCCGCCGTCGTCCAGGCCGAGACCTCGGCGTACACCGACCGGATCGGCCCGAACAGCTGCACGGCCGAATCGATCAGGTGGGTGCCGAGATCGAGCAGCATGCCGCCGCCGAGCTCTGCGGGGGCGTTCTCGCGCCAGCGGTCCTTGGGCACCGGACGCCACCGCTCCCAGCGACGCTCGAAACGATGGACGCTCCCCAGCTCTCCCGAGCCGAGAAGCCGTGCCAGGGTGAGGTTCTCGGCGTCCCAGCGGCGATTCTGGAACACCGTCAACGGCACCTCGGCAGCCGCCGCAGCCTCGACCACCTGCGCCGCCGACCGGGCATCGACCGCCAACGGCTTGTCGACCACGACCGGTACCCCGGCCGCGATGCACGCGAGCGCGTTCGCCGCGTGAACCCCACTGGGCGAGGCGATCACCGCCAGGTCGAACCTCACCCCGGACGCCGCCGCGCCCGTCAGGGCGTCGTCCAGCGTGGCGACCACCTCGGTGCCGGGTAGGTCGGCCCGCACCTGGGCGACCCGCTCCGGGTGGGAACTCACCACCACGGACGGCGCAGCCCCCGCGGCGGTCAGCAGCGGGGCATGGATGCCCCGGCCGGCCGAGCCGTACCCGACCAGCAGCACCCGCGCCGCCGGGCGCCCCTCCCCCCAGGACGCCGTCACCGAGGTCAGCGCTCCCCGCGAGCCAGCTTGCTCGGCCACCAGATCGCTCGCCCGATGTCATGGCTGAGCGCCGGCACCAGCAGTGACCGCACGATCAGGGTGTCGAGCAGCACGCCGAACGCCACGATGAACGCGATCTCGGCCAGGAACAGCAGCGGGATCACGCCGAGGGCCGCGAACGTCGCCGCGAGCACGATGCCCGCACTGGTGATGACCCCGCCGGTGACCGCCAACCCGGTGAGGATGCCGCGCCGCGTGCCCTGGGCGATGGACTCCTCACGCACTCGGGTCATCAGGAAGATCGAGTAGTCGATGCCCAGCGCCACCAGGAACACGAACCCGTACAGGGCCGTGGTCGGGTCGGACCCCGGGAAGTCGAACACGTGGTTGAACACCAGCGCCGAGGCCCCCAGGGTGGCGGCGAACGACAGCACGTTCGCCAGGATGATCAATACCGGGGCCACCAGCGCTCGCAGCAGGATCGCCAGCACCACGAAGATCACCCCGAGGATCACCGGGATGATCCGGTTGCGGTCGGCCGCGGAGATGTCGAGCACGTCGAGGTTGGTCGCGGTGGTGCCACCGACCACGACCTCGGGCGACACGGCGTCCAGCCCGCTGCGCAGGCGACGCACCGTCTCGTAAGCGGCGCTGGAGTCGACCGGGTCGGCGAGGGTCACCTGCAACTGCACCAGGCCGTCGACCTGCTTGGGCGGCGCGGCCGGGTTCGGCGGGGCACCCGCCGGGGTGTCGACGGTCCAGACCGTGGACGACACGCCCGCCGTTCCGGCGACGGCCTTCTGGATGGCGTCCGCCTGGGCGGCCGGGCCGATCACGAGGGTGGGGCTGCCCGAACCACCGGGGAAGTGCGCCGCCAGCACATCCTCACCCTCGACCGATTCGACCTTGGTCAAGAAGGTGTCGTTCTGCGAGACCCCCTCGGCCTTCAACGTCGGCAGGAACGCCGCCAGCGCCAGCAGCCCCAGGCCGGTGACGGCCCAGACCCGGCGCGGATGTTCCCCGACCAGGCGCGCCACCCGCGCCCAGATGCCCTTCGTCTCCGGCCCCTGCGAGCCGATGTGGGGCACCATCGGCCAGAACACCCACCGGCCGTGCTCGCCCGGCGAGTTGCGCCCGGGCAGCACCAGGATCGCCGGCAGGAAGGTCAGCGCGGACAGCATGGCCGCCCCGATGCCGATGGCGCCGACCGGCCCGAGCCCCTTGGTGGGCCCGAGGTCGGACAGCAGCAGGCAGAGCAGGCCGAGGATCACCGTCACGCCCGAGGCGATGATGGGTTCGGCGGCCCGCTTCCAGGCCAGCCACATCGCCTCGTACCGGTCGTCGTGGCGGCGCAGCTCCTCGCGGTAGCGCGAGACCAGCAACAGGGCGTAGTCGGTCGCGGCCCCGATCACCAGGATCGACAGGATGCCCTGCGCCTGGCCGTCGAGGGTGATCACCTCGTTCTTGGCCAGGAAGTACACCACCAGCGCCGACAGCACGAACGCCAAGCCGGCCGCCAACAGCACGAACAGCGGCACCACCGGGCTCCGGTACACGATCAGCAGGATCACCAGCACCGTCGCCCAGGGCGACGATCAGCAGGATGCCCTCGATCCCGCCGAAGGCGACGATCAGGTCCGCGATCACGGCGGCCGGCCCGGCCACGTGCACCCGCACGCCGCCGGTGGCCAGCGCGTCGTCCTTCTCGCGGATCACCTCGACGGCCCGCTGCAGCGGACTCTTGCCGTCGGCGAGCGTCGTGCCGAAGTCCTCCACGGTGAAATTGATCAGGGCCAGCGCCGCCTTGCCGTCCTGGGCAGGCACCACAGCGATCGGCCCGGGGGCGAGGTAGTCACCGACCTTGACCGACGGGTGGCCGGCGACCGGGATCTCGATCGAGGGGATCGTCTGGGCGAAGGCCTGGGTGGCGGCCAGCTGAGCCGGCGTCAGCGCCGTGTCGCTGTCGAGCAGCAGGAACGCCGGGAACGTCTGCGTGGTGGCGAACTTCTTCAGCAGCTCGCCCGCCCGGAAGGACTCGGCGTCGGCCGGCAGGAACGAGGAGGTGTCGTTCTTCTGGACCTGCGACAGCTTGCCCGAGAACGGACCTCCGACCCCGCCGACGGCGAGCCAGACCACGAGCAGGACCAGGGCGAAGACCCAGCGGTACCGGCGCACCCAGCCGGGCCGCCGAGGCAGGTCGGCGTCCGGGTCGGCGGCGGCACTGGGCTCGACGGCTCTGTGCTCGACGGCACTGTGCTCGACGGCACTGTGCTCGACGGCTCTGTGCTCGACGGAACTGTGCAGGGGGGAACCGGGATCGGTGCTCACGAGGGTGAGGGTACTGACCCCCACCGACAACCTGCTCCCCCGGGCCGAACGGCGCGAACAACACCCTGGCACGTACGCTGACCCCATGAGCGAGCTGGCGTTCGAGGTGGTCGGGATCGGCGATGACCCGGTCGACTACCAGCGTGCCTGGGACTACCAGCGCGCCGTCCACGCGCAGGTCTGCTCCGGACAGCGCCCGGACACCGTGCTGCTGCTGGAACACCTGCCGGTCTACACCGCGGGCAAGCGCACCGAGCCCCACGAGCGCCCGGACGACGGCACCCCCGTGATCGAGGTCGACCGCGGCGGGAAGATCACCTGGCATGGCCCGGGCCAACTCGTCGGCTACCCGATCGTGCGGCTGCCCGACCCGGTGGACGTCGTGGCGCACGTGCGCCGCCTCGAGCACGCCCTGATCGGGATGTGCGCCGACCTGGGCGTGAGCGCCGACGTGGTCAAGGGTCGCACCGGGGTGTGGATCGCCGCCGACCCCGTGCCGGCCGGGCCCGCGCTCGCCGGACCTGCCGCACCGATCACCGGGGTCGGCCCGATCGGGGGCGCTGCGTCGTCCCCCGCGCCGCGGCGCGAACGCAAGGTGGCGGCGATCGGCATCCGGGTCAGCCAGGGCGTGACCATGCACGGCTTCGCGATCAACTGCAATCCCGACCTGTCAGCGTTCGGACACATCGTGCCGTGCGGCATCGACGATGCCGACGTCACCTCCCTGACCGCCGAACTCGGCCGCGACGTCACCGTCGCCGAGGTACTGCCGCTGGCCGAACGTCAGCTGCGCGCCACCCTCGGCGCCACCCTCACCGGGAGCCGGTCATGACCACTGCCCCGGACACCCCAGACACCTCCACCCAGCCGGCCGGCGAGCCCAAGCGGCTGCTGCGGATCGAGGCGCGCAACGCCGAGACCCCGATCGAGCGCAAACCGGAGTGGATCCGGATCACGGCGAAGATGGGGCCGCAGTACCGAGACCTGCAGAACCTGGTCAAGACCGAGGGCCTGCACACGGTCTGCCAGGAGGCCGGCTGCCCGAACATCTTCGAGTGCTGGGAGGACCGCGAGGCGACCTTCCTCATCGGCGGGGCGGCCTGCACCCGGCGCTGCGACTTCTGCCAGATCGACACCGGCAAGCCGGACCCGCTCGACCGCGACGAGCCCCGCCGAGTCGCCGAGTCGATCAAGACGATGGACCTGCGCTACGCCACCATCACCGGGGTGGCCCGCGACGACCTGGACGACGAGGGCGCCTGGCTCTATGCCGAGACGGTGCGCGCCGTCCACCAGATCAGCCCCGGCACCGGCGTCGAGATCCTCACCCCCGACTTCTCCGGCAAGCCGGAACTGCTCGGTCAGGTCTTCGAGTCGGCCCCGGAGGTATTCGCCCACAACCTCGAGACCGTGCCTCGGGTGTTCCGGCGCATCCGGCCGGCCTTCTCCTACGAACGCTCGCTGAACGTGATCACCCAGGCCCGGGACGCCGGCATGGTCACCAAGTCGAATCTGATCCTGGGCATGGGCGAGACTCGCGAGGAGATCAGTCAGGCGCTGGCCGATCTGCACGCGGCAGGGTGCGACCTGATCACCATCACGCAGTACCTCCGCCCCTCGAACCGGCATCACCCGGTCGAGCGGTGGGTGCGCCCCGAGGAGTTCGTCGAGCTGAAGACCGAGGCCGAGCAGCTCGGCTTCGCCGGCGTGATGTCCGGCCCGTTGGTCCGTTCGTCGTATCGCGCCGGACGGCTGTGGGCTCAGGCCGTGGAGAGGCGCGCCGAGCGCCTATCCTGAACCTCATGGTGCGACTCCCCGGCAGGTCGGGCTCGAAGCCGAGCCCGAAGCCCAAGAAGCAGGGCCGGATCTCCCAGCTGTGGGCGATCTTCAACATGACCCGCAAGGCCGACCGCGCCGTCATCTGGTGGATGTTGCTGGCCTTCGTCGGCACCATCGCCCTCGGCGCCCTGCTGGGTCTGTGGATCGCCACCCCGCTGTACATGGGCCTGCTGTTCACCGCCCTCGGGTTCATGCTCGCGCTGATCGTGATGGCCCGCCGCGCCGAGCGCGCCGCCTTCACGCAGATCGCCGATCAGCCGGGTGCCACCGCTGCGGCCCTGCAGAACCTGCGGCGCGGCTGGAGCGTCGAGGAGAAGCCGGTCGCGGTCGACCCCCGCACCCAGGACATGGTCTTCCGCGCCGTGGGCCGTCCCGGCGTGGTGCTGGTCACCGAGGGGCCGCTGCCCCGGGTGAGCAAGCTGTCCGACCAGCAGACCAAGCACGTCAAGCGGGTGCTGGGCGAGGGCGTCCCGGTGATCGTCGTCCACGCCGGGGACGGCGAGGGGCAGACCCCGTTGATCAAGATCAGCCGGGTGCTCACCCGTAAGCGTCCCGAGCTCACCAAGACCCAGGTCAGCGAGATCTCGAAGCGGCTGCGCGCCTTGGGCGGGGTCAAGATGCCGGTGCCCAAGGGCATCGACCCGACCCGGATGCGTCCCGACCGGCGCGCCATGCGGGGTCGCTGACCCCTGCCCACCGGGGCTGCCCGTGGGTCCACTGGACACTTCCCGGGCGACCTGACCGGTGTGTCGCCCGAGTCCTGACCAGTTCGCGGGTCGGAACAGTCAGAGGCGCACCAGGATCGTGTCCACGGCCTTGTCGTGCAGGCCCCGCTGATCGCGGTCCCACACCACGGCGGGCACCACCAGACAGAGCAGGACGGCGCGAGCCAGCGCTCGCACGGGTCCGGGCGGGCCGCCGTCCATGCGTTCGACCCGCAAGCCCAGCAATCGGTGGCCGAACGTGAACCCGGCGGTGCCGACCAACAGCACGTTCATGGTGAGCAGGGCGGCCAGTGGAGCGAAGGATCCCCAGTCCAGCGGGCGCATCAGACCGTTCCCGATCACCAGCGCCAACGCCCAGTCGATCGCCAACGCGGCCAGGCGCCGTCCGGGGCGGGCGATGGACCCGCTGCCCTGTGCGGGACGGCCCAACCGCTCGCCGGGGAAGGCGGACGGCACGTCCGAGCCCCCCTCGCCGGACGATGACGCGCCCGGTCCCTGCAACCAGCCGCCCAGTTCTCTGCGCTCCACCACGACCCCAGCCTAGGATCGTGTCCGGCACAGCGTGACCCAGGGTGTCCCGGAACACCATCCGGGGTGACCTGGACGACACGTGCGTCCGGGGTTCGTAACACCGCGGAAACAGACGGGACACCCCCGGGAAATCGCTGCTGCCTAGCGTTCGCAAGCAGTTCTGGAGCGGGTCGACGGCGCCCGCGCCACCGACCCAGCACCACCCCGCCAACTGGAGGTTGGATTGTTCAGCAGCCCCGATGAGGTTCTGAAGTTCATCACGGACCAGGACGTCAAGTTCGTCGACGTGCGGTTCTGTGACCTTCCGGGCGTCATGCAGCACTTCAACGTGCCGGCCAAGAGCCTCGACGAGTCGTTCTTCGTGGATGGCCAGATGTTCGACGGCTCGTCCATCCGCGGCTTCCAGGCGATCAACGAGTCGGACATGAAGCTGATCCCCGACCTCGGCACCGCGGTCGTCGACCCGTTCCGTGCGGAGAAGACGCTCAACATCAACATGAGCATCGTCGACCCGTACACCGACGAGCCCTACAGCCGGGACCCGCGCCAGATCGCCAAGAAGGCCGAGGCGTACCTGAAGTCGACCGGCATCGCCGACACCGCGTTCTTCGCCCCCGAGGCCGAGTTCTACATCTTCGACGACGTGCGGTTCGAGACGAAGCAGAACGAGGGCTACTACCACATCGACTCGATCGAGGGCGCCTGGAACACCGGCCGTGTCGAGGAGGGTGGTAACCGGGGGTACAAGACCCGGTACAAGGGTGGCTACTTCCCCGTCCCGCCGGTCGACCACTACTCCGACCTGCGCGACCAGATGACCCTGACGCTGGAGAAGGTGGGCCTGCAGGTCGAGCGCGCCCACCACGAGGTCGGCACCGGTGGTCAGCAGGAGATCAACTACCGGTTCGACACCCTGGCCAAGGCTGCCGACCAGGTCATGCTGTTCAAGTACGTCATCAAGAACGTGGCCTGGCACGCCGGCAAGACCGTCACCTTCATGCCCAAGCCGCTGTTCGGCGACAACGGGTCCGGCATGCACGTGCACCAGTCGCTGTGGAAGGACGGCGCGCCGCTGTTCTACGACGAGCGCGGCTACGGCGGCCTGTCCGACCTGGCCCGCTGGTACATCGGTGGCCTGCTGCACCACGCGCCGTCGCTGCTCGCCTTCACCAACCCGACGGTGAACAGCTACCACCGATTGGTGCCCGGCTTCGAGGCCCCGGTCAACCTGGTCTACTCGGCCCGTAACCGTTCGGCCTGCATCCGGATCCCGGTCACCGGGTCCAACCCGAAGGCCAAGCGCGTCGAGTTCCGTGTGCCGGACCCGTCGAGCAACCCGTACCTGGCGTTCTCGGCGATGCTGCTGGCCGGTCTGGACGGCATCAAGAACCGCATCGAGCCGCCGGCGCCGGTCGACAAGGACCTCTACGAGCTGCCCCCGGAGGAGCACGCCTCCATCCCGCAGGTTCCGGGCTCGCTCCCGGAGGTGCTGAACGCCCTCGAGGCCGACCACTCCTACCTGACCGACAGCGGCGTGTTCACCGAGGACCTGATCGAGACCTGGATCGACATCAAGCGCACCCTCGAGGTCGACCCGATCCGGCTGCGACCGCACCCGCACGAGTTCGAGCTGTACTACGACATCTGAGCCTCTCGGCTCGGCTCGTCAAAGACCCGAAATGGCTGTTGTTCCCTGGGAATGACAGCCATTTCGGGTCTTTGACGTGTCCACGGTCGTGGGTGTGCTGTTATCCGCACATCTCATGATCGGGCGCTATTGTGCCGATATAAACACAACGAGCTATTGAGTGCTAGTGTGCTGATATTGACACGAGGAGGTGCCATGCCCCGCGTGATCGTGCGGCGTCCACAGGACCTGGGGTTGGCGGTTGCCACAGCGCGGGCGGCTCGGGGGCTGACCCAGCAAGAGCTCGCCGATTCTCTCTCGATAGACCGCACCTACCTGGCTCGGTTGGAGAGCGGGCTGTCCACGGTGCTACTCGAGCGCTCGCTCCGCCTGCTACGCCGCCTCGGGGCCGAGATCATCGTGCAGATCCCCGATGCCCCGGGCGATCAGGGCTGATGGCCAGGGTCAGGGAACTGGCCGTGTGGCTGCACGGACAGCACGTCGCCTGGCTGCGCAGCCCCCGGATCGGGACCATCACGTGCACGTACCTCCGTGAGGTCCTGGCGAGTCACGACATCGGGACGCCGTTGCTGTCGTGCTCCGTGCCGGTCCGCCCGGGCACGGTGCCGGCAACGGCCTTCGTCGTCGGGCTGCTGCCGGAAGGGCAGCATCGCGCAGCGATGGCAGCCCTGGCAGGACTGCCGACCACCGATGTGCTGGGCCTGCTGGCCCGGTTCGGACGCGATGTCGCCGGGGCGGTCACCCTGGCGCCGCTGGCCCATCCCGGCCCCGGGCCGGCGGCCCCGCCCCCTGATCCGGCCCGGGTCCGTTCTGCTCGAGCCGTAGTGCTCGGCCCGGGCGACCTCGAACACGAGGTGACCCGACTGCCCGAGAACCCGCTCGGCCTGCACCCCGACTCGGAACTGTCCCTGGCCGGCCTGCAGGACAAGCTGCTGCTCGTGGCCACCGACGACGGCTGGGCACGACCGGTGAACGGTTATCCGTCCAGCCACATCCTCAAGCTCGACAATGCGGTGCACCACGGGCTGGTTCGCGCCGAGCACGCCTGTCTGCGCCTGGCGGCGGCCGCGGGCCTGGCCGCGGCTCGCAGCGAGTTGACCACGGTAGCCGGCATCGAGTGTCTGGTGGTCGAGCGCTTCGACCGCAGGCGCACCGAGGGGCAGGTGACCCGGCTGCACCAGGAGGACGCCTGCCAGGCGCTCGGCGTGAATCCGGAAGGGCATCAGGGGCGGGCGAAATACCAGCGCGACGGCGGTCCGTCACTGCGGGACGTGGCCGACGTACTCACGGCCTGGGGCTCGGCCTCCGAGGAGAGCCTGCTGGACCTGCTCGACCGGGTGCTGTTCACCCTGGTGATCGGCGACGCCAACGCCCACGGCAAGAACCTCGCCCTGCTCCACGTCGCACCGGGGCAGGTGCACCTGGCCCCGCTGTACGACACCGTGCCCACGGCGCTGTGGCCGAGCCTGCGCACCGAGGCCGCCATGTCGGTCGACGGCCGGTACGACCTGCGGACGATCACGATCGAGGACGTCGTCCGCGAGGCTCGTTCCTGGGGCCTGGGGGCCGAGACAACGAGGCGCCACCTCGACGACGTCCTGGCTCGGCTGAGCGCAGCGCTGGCCGACGGGGCCAGCCGGGACGATCCGCGGGTGACGGACCTGGTCGCGACCCGGCTGGCCCGGCTGACTCAGCCCTGACCGCCTGCCCGGAAGGCCAGCCAGGCATCGCTCATCCGGTCGGCCTGGCCCGGGGTGAACAGGTTCATGCAGGAGTCCTGCGTGTAGTCCATGAAGTTGTGGATCGGGTCGAGCCCCGGCGCCGAGCAGCTGTCCGCCCCGACCGGGCAGTCGAATTGCGGGTTCGCCTCGCGCGGGGTGTCGGCCACGTAGTCGCCGGACGCCGCGCAGCCGTGCGCGAAGGTGTGCTCGAGCATCAGCCAGTGCCCGACCTCGTGGGTGAGCGTGTCGCCCTCGGCATACTTGCCCGCCGTGCCGCCGGGCATGGACTCGTCCAGCATGACCACGCCGTCGATGTAGTCGCGCCCGTTGTTGTAGCCCTTCGGGAAGTAGGCCCACCCCAGCAGCCCGCCGCCGATGTTGGCTGCGTAGACGTTCAGGGTGCGCGAGTCACCCGTGTAGAGCGCCTTCTTCATGTCCCGCTCGTTCTTGCCGGGCACGACGGTGTACCACGCGGGGTTGACCGTCCAGGTGGTGTCGATCAGGTCGAACCGGAACGGGGTGTCGGAGGCGTCGGCCGCCGTCCGGCCGGCGTAGGAATCGTTGAGCACCGTCATCTGGGCAGCGATCAGGCGCTCCCACCGGGTGCGCTCACCGGCCGTGAGCACGTGGTCGCTGACCATGTGGAAGACGGTCGGGATGTGCACCGAGCCGTTGGCCAACCGCGGCGAGTCCTTGATCACGCCGTAGGCATTGGCCTCGTTCTTGGGGTACAGCTCGGGCTCGGATGCCGTGGCGCCCTTCATGATCCGAGCCGTGCCCGGCGGGCACGCAGCCGAGGAGACGGGCGCATCGGACGGCGCGGGTGCAGCGCTCGCCACCCCGGCCGCGCCGACAGAGACGGCGGCCCCCAGCAGCAGGGCGGTGAGCGAGGGCACGATGCGGGCACGGGTCATGGCAGGAGTCCCTTCGCGACGGAGACCCTCAGAGTTGCAGAGCAGAGGGCAATGCGAACCTGCAAATGCGGAAGAACGCCCCCATCGGCCACGCTCCAGGGGCTTCATGGTCAGCGGCGGGCCACGCCGGTGACGGTACCGGTCGGATCAGGTCGCCGGTGCCCGACGTCGCGCCGTCAACCCGGCCACCAGCAGGACGACGGCCCCGGCCAGGGCCATCACCTTGCCGGGGTAGACGTGCAGGCCCGCCAACGGCACCGCCAGCAGCGGCCCCAGCGCAGCCACCCGCAACAGCCCCGGCCGACCGGTGCGCAACGCCAGCGCCGCGAGCACCAGCGTGCACACCAGCCAGAGCCGGGCGGGGGTCTCGGCGCCGGACAGGTCGTAGCTGGTGCCCTGGGTGAAGATCGGCGCGCCGACGAAACCGGGAACGGTGTCGACCGTGCCCTCGCCCCACTGGATCACGTAGCTGTCCGGCACGTAGTAGCCGGGGATGACGCCACCGGACGTGGTCGAGGTCGCCCAGTGCATTCCCAGCGAGCTCGCCGTCAGGACCAGGCCGACCACGGCGAGGCGGACCGTGCGCTGCGGGAGGCTGGTGATCGGGTTCACGCGCTCACCACCGCTTGTCCGGGTGCAGGGCCAGCCCGGTCACCGCGGCGGCCAGCGCCGCGGTGAGGAAGAAGCCGTTCGCGCCGCTGATCGAGGGCAAGGCGATCAGCACCCAGAACACGAAGTAGGCACCCGTGCCCGCAGCGGCCGTGGTCCAGCTGGCGGCTCCTGGCTTGCGACCGGTGAGCGTCACCACCGCGGCGACCACCGCGAAGATGGCCCACAGAAAGTTGTGTGTGATCATCATCGGGGGCCACAGCACCCCCAGGACGGCGAACGCCGGCACCGCGAGCTGCGTCAGGTTGCGCGCACCGTGCTTGGCGACCATGCCCTCGGCCCAGTTCTTCGCCGACTCGGCCCGCTCGCCGGCGACCTGCCCGGGAGCGATTCCCGGACCGGCCGGTGGCTGGGGCGCGAACCCGGCGGCGAAACCGTCGAACCCCGAGGGGGGTGGCGGGGCGTCGTAAGGGGCGGCGGGCGGGGGGTCGTAGGCCGACGGCGGGGCGTCGTACGTCGATGGCGGCGGCCCACCGAAGCCCGGCGGGGAGGGCGGAGGGAACGACGGCCCGCTCGGCGGCGGAGCCTGGTACGGAGGCGGGCTGGCAGGTGCGCTGTGCCGCGCCGTGGAGGGAGCCGGGTCGTACCCGGGCGGGGGCGCACCGACGGACGGCGTCCCGCTGGGTGGGGGCAGCGCCGGCACCGAGAGCCCGGCGACGATCTCGGCTCCGGGCGGCGCGGGCGGGTCGTACCTCTCGAAGAGCGACGAGGCACGCTCGTTCTCCGCCGAGGTCCGGTCACGGTCCACCCATGCGTCGGCGTCGGACCCGAACGCCGGCGAGCTGTCGGGTTCGGCGGCACTGCCGGCATCGTCGTACCGCGACCACAGCACGGTGTCGGCCGGTGGCGCGGCCTGATACCCGGGCGGGGGTGGACCGAACGCCGGCGGGCCGCTCGGGGGCGGCATCGAACTGGGTGGCGAGTCCCACCGGTGGCGGTCGTCGTCCAGGGGGCTCGGCTGAGGCGCGGTGGCGGGAGCCGGGGCAGGGGCCGGCGTCGCCCACGGGTTGGTGGGGGCGGCGGGCATCGGCCGCGTCTCGTCGAACGGTGGCACCTCGGGGTCCTGGCTCAACGCGGCCTCCTTGCTGGCTCTCCGGCCGGGCACGCTACCAGGTGGCTTTTGCGCCGGAAAATCCTCTGGTGTGACATTTGATGGACGCTGAGTCACTCTTCGCAGGTCGATGCCACGGTGGCGTCGGCGGTACTCGCTGACATGTCATCCGAAACGCAGTCCGCTCGCCCGCCGCACCGGCCGGGTGACGGCGGCCCGGACCGCCGCCTCACTGCCCACCACCCGCACGTGCTCGCGTGCCCGGGTCAGGGCGGTGTAGAGCAGCTCGCGGGTCAACAGGGGTGAGGTGGCCGGTGGCAGCACCACGCTCACCCGCGCGAACTGGCTGCCCTGCGCCCGGTGCACCGTCATGGCATGCACCGTCTCGACCGAGGGCAACCGGTGCGGGCGCACCAGCACCGGTCGCTGCGGGTCGCCGAAGGCCGCGATCACCCCCGACTCGCCCTGATCGGCGACCACCACCCCGATGTCGCCGTTGAACAGGCCGCTGTCGCGGTCGTTGACCGTCACCAGCAGCGGACGGCCGGGGTACCACGGGCCGCTCGGACGGCGTCCGGCTCCCCCGCCCTCGGCGGCCACCAGCCAGGACTCCACCCGAGCCGCCCAGGTGGACACCCCGAACGGCCCTCGCCGGTGGGCCAGCAACACCTGATGTGATTCCAGTGCTGACAGTGCCCCGGCGATGTCCCCGGCTCGGGCCGCACGTCTCAGGCGCAGGCCGGATGCCTCGGCGTCGGTCCGCACCGGCTGGAGCTCGGCGGCTGACAGCCACTCCCCCGCCGGCTCGAGGTAGGACACCTCGCGGCTGCCCGCCCGCAGCAGCTCGACCACGTCGTCGGCCGCCCCCGCCCGGACGGCCCGGGCAAGCTCGCCGATCACGGATCCGTGGCGGTGCACCACCTCGAGGCGGATGACCCCGCTGCGCCGGGCCTCGGGGTGGGCGACCAGGTCACCGAGCACCGCCCCGGCCTCGACCGAGGCGAGCTGATCGGGGTCGCCGACCAACACCAGGCGAGCCTGGGGCGAGATCGCCTCCAGCAATCGGGCCATCAGGGGCAGCGAGACCATCGAGGTCTCGTCGACCACCACGACGTCGTGCGGCAGGTGATGGTGGCGGTTGTGCACGAACCGGGTACGCGACCCGGCCCGCCACCCGAGCAACCGGTGCACGGTGCCGGCCGTCAGCTCACCGACCCGTTCGCGATCGGCGGGATCCAGCCGCGCGGTCTCGGCACGGACCGCCTCGGCCAACCGGGCCGCCGCCTTGCCGGTGGGCGCGGCGAGCGCCACCCGCAGCCCCGGCCCGGCGACGGCCTGCAGCACCGCCACCAGCCGGGCGACCGTCGTGGTCTTGCCGGTTCCCGGGCCACCGGTCAGCACGCACAACCGGCTGCGGGCGGCGGTCGCGGCGGCCTGCCGCTGGCGCGCGTCGTCCGGGTGGGGGAACAACCGGCGCACCGCGGCGTCCAGGCGCAGGTCGTCGATCTGCTCGATTCGCCCGCTCAACCGCTGCGCGACCTGGTCCCGCACCAGGGACTCATCGCGCCAGTACCGCTCCAGGTAGAGGCGATCATCGATCAGCCGGATCGCGCCCGCCGCCACCAGCGGACTGGCCGCGAGCGCCGCAGCCCAGGCACGGGGGTCAGGCAGCGCCAGTGCCGCGGTGTCGGCCGGACCGGCGATCCGGTCCTCGGCCTCCGGCACCAGCATCGCCTCGCGATCGTCGAGGAACAGGCAGACCGAGCCCGCCCGCACCCCCCGGACGGCGAGCGCAACGGCCAGCAGCACCCGCTCGTCGCCCTCCCCGGTGAGCGCCCCGAGTCGGCGGGCCACGTGCACGTCGGCCGCTGCCAGCACGCCGGCGGCGTTGAACTCCCCGAGCAGGCCGCTCGACCGGACGGCGAGCCAGGCGGCGGTCATCTCGACCCCCCGCTGACCGATGCGCCGTCCAGCAGGGCCGACAATTCCACGACCACGGCGGTCGGGGGCCGCCAGCCGAAGACCCCGAACGGGGTGCCGTCGGCTGCGGTCGGGGTCTCCGGCCCGCACATGCCCCGCACGAACAGGTACAACCCGCCGCCGAGGTGCAGCTCGGGGTCGTAGCCGGGTTGGCGCCACCGCAGGAACCGGTGCAGCGCCACCAGGTAGAGCAGCAACTGCAGCGGATAGTGCGAGGCACACATGGCGGCCGCCATCGCCGGGGGCCGGTAGTGCTGCACCGTCAACGGTTCGCCGGTCGGGGCCAACCGGTTGGTCTTGTAGTCGACCACCAGGTAACGCGGCCCGGACGGCGCGTGCACGCGCAGCACGGCGTCCAGACTGCCGGTGAGGTAGCCGCGCAACAGCACGGGATCGGCGTCGCTGTCGGCCAACTCCGCCAGCAGGGCCGGGTAACCGGCGAGCGGGTCGTCGTCCGGCAGGTGCCGGGCCAGCAGGTCGGCGACGTGCCCGAGGTGCGCGGCGTTCCGGGCGTTCGCCGCGTTCCCGGTGCGCGGCCTCCGCGAGCCGCCGGCCCCCTCGCCGGCGAGATCACCCGCCAGGTCGCCACCGGCGAGCGGCAGCTCGAACTCCACCTCGCACAACCGATCCCGCACCGGCAGGTCGGCCAAGGTCAGCCCGCCGGCCAGCGGACCCAGGGGCGTGCGGATCGCCAGCTCGAGGCCGGCCGCCAGGGTGTCCAAGCGTTCGGACACCAGGGTCGGTTCGCGGACGGCGTCACGCCCGGTGGCCAGGATCGAGCGCGCGCCGCGCTGCACCGCCAACCGGCGCAGTTGGGCGGCCAACTCGCCCGAAGCCGGGTCGACCAGCTCGAGCACCTCGTGCACCACGGTGCCGAACCCCGCACCGGCGGGCAGGTCGCCCATGAGGCATGGGACGCCTGTCGACTCCGTTGCGCCCTCCGGGTCCGCCGGGCCGGGTTCGTCGAGTGGGCCGAGTTCGTCGTCCACACCGGTGTGCTCGGGCTCGCTGAGTGCCCCCGCCGCCCCCGGCACCGACACGCCATGCGCCTGCGCGGTCAGCGCCGTGTAGGACAGCCGCCGCCAGCCACCGTCCAGCACCCGACGCCACGTCGCCAGCTCGAGCGGGGCCGGTTCGGCAGCAGGTCGTGGACGACGCACCGGGGCGGGCCGCTCGGACACCACCTCGGCGGCCAGCGCGCCGCCACTGGCCGCGGCCAGCTCGAGCAACCAGGCGGCCACGTCGTCGTCCGACCCGAGCCTCACCGACGGCGGCGGCTCCTCCCCCGGGCCGTGGCCGCCGAACAGCATCCGGGTCAGCGCGCCGCCGGAACTGTTGTGCGAGGGTGCCCACCAGGTGACCACCTGGCTCGCCGCGCGCGTCAGAGCGACGTAGAGCAGGCGCAGATCCTCGCCCCGTTCCTCGGTGCGGTGACGAGCCAGCGCCACGTCGTAGTGGTCGGACGCCGGACCACCCACGTGCAGGATCCGTCGGCCCTGACCATCGTGGAAGCGCAGGATGGCCACCTCGTCGGACTCGAACCGGTCCCAGGCGAAGGGCAGGTAGACCACCGGGAACTCGAGCCCCTTGCTGGCGTGCACCGTGAGCACCTGCACGGCGGCCTGGTCGGTCTCCAGTCGGCGGCTGCGTTCCTCGGCATAGTCGGCCTCGGCCTCGGCCACCCGGCGGCGCAGGTGGGCGGCCAGGGCCGAGACCCCGGCCTGCTCGCGCACCGAGATCTCCTGCAGCACCTGGCCGACGTGACGCAGGTCGGTCAGCAGCCGGTCGCCGTCCGGGCGTGTGGCCACCCGTTCGAGCAGGCCGGTGCCGGTGACCGCCTCGAGCAGGGCACCGACGCCGCGCGAGGCCAACAACCGGGCCCAGCCCCGCACCCGGTCCGACAGCGCGTCCCGTTCGGGTTCCCCCGCACCGGCGAGTTGCGCGGCGCCCCACCCGATCAGCTCGGTCAACGCCAACGCTGCGGTGCGGCCCGCGTGCCCCGGGTGATCGAGGGCGTCCAGCAGGGTCAGCCACAACCGTGCCGCTCGGGTGCTGAACACGCTGACCACACCCGAGACCACGGCCGGGACCCCGGCGGCGACCAGGGCCTGCTGCACCAGGGTGGCCTCGGAGTTCTTGCGGGTCAGCACCGCGATGTCGCCGGGTTGCAGCGCCCGCGACCCCAGCCGCACCCGGTCGAGCTGGGTCACGACATCGGCGGCCAGGTCGGCGGCGATCAGCTCGCGCAGGTCGCCCACCCGGGGCAGCTGACGATCGCGCAATCCGAGCGCGCTGCGCCGCACCTGGCGGATCCGCAGTGGGGCCGCCCCGACCAGCCGGCTGCCCTGGTGGTGGGCCCGCACCGGCCGGACGACGATCCGCTCGTCGCCGAGGGCTGCCTCACGCATCAGGTGCTGCAGCGCATCGAGCAGGGCCGCGTCACTGCGCCAGTTGGTGGCCAGCGTGGCGAGTGCCGTGGCGTCCCGGCCGGCCTCCAGGTAGGCGACGACGTCGCCCCCGCGGAAGGCGTAGACCGCCTGCTTCGGATCGCCGATCAGCACCAGCGTGCGCTCGCCGTGGAACGCCGTCCGCAGGATCTGCCACTGCACCGGGTCGGTGTCCTGGAACTCGTCCACCATGACCACCCGGTAGTGCTCCCGGATCCGTTGCGCCGCAACGCCCCCCAGCTGCGGGTGCACCAGCGCGTCGCGCAGCAGCACCAGCAGGTCGTCATAGTCGAGCAGCCGCCGCTCGCGCATCCGGCGGGCCACCTCGCGCACCGCGGCCCGGGCTGCGATGTAGCGGTGGCCCGGGAACGAGTCGGGGTGGGCCGCCGCCGGTTCGAGGACGGCGAGCCGGTCACCGACGGCGGCCCGAGCCACCTCGGCCACCTGCTCGACCGACAGCATGGGTCGCTCGTCGGTGGCGTAGCGCTGGAGGTAGACGTCCTGGCCCACCTCGGTCACCAGGTCGGCGACGTCACCGACCATCGCCGCGTCGGCGTCCAGGTCGGCGAGCACGCCGAGCCGGGTCAGCATCTGCTGGCAGAAACCGTGCGTGGTGGCGATGGTCGCGCCGTCGAACTCGGCCAGTGCGCGGCCCAGCCGGTACCGGCGCCGGTCGAGTTCGGCGTCGTCGACGGCGGCCAGGTGAGCCACCAGCCGATCGGTGCTGTCGCGGCAGTCCTCGCGCGCGAGCAGCCGCTGGGCACTGACGAAACGTTCCCGAACCCGTTCGCGCAGTTCGGAGGTGGCCGCCCGGCCGAAGGTGACCAGCAGCAGTTCGCTCAGGTCGGCGTGGCCCTCGGCGACGTACCGGGTGGCGAGTGCGGCGATGGTGTACGTCTTGCCGGTGCCGGCGCTCGCCTCCAGCAGGGTGGTGCCCTGGGGCAGCGGGTCGAGGACGTCGAACGGCCGCGGGGGTACCTCGTCGACCAGCCGCAGCTGGGGGCGGGGCGCCGAGGGCGAGGTGGTGGTCATCGGGTGAGTACCTCTTCGTGGGCCAGCAACGGGTCCCACACCCGGCGGGCGTAGACGCCGAGCCGGGTGCCGTCGTGCGGCGACCAGGCCTGCTCGTCGCGGGACGGCGCCCCGCAGAACACCCGCAGCGGAGCCGCCTCGCCCCAGCACAGCACGTGATAGGCGTCGTCGATCATGCCCCAGCGGTCCCAGGCCCGAGCCGCCTCGGCCAGGGCCTGCTCCTCGGCATCGCCGCCGTGGCGGCAGCGGGCGTAGGCCAGGGCGACGTCCGCCGGCATCGGCAACGGTTCACGCAGCGCTCGGCGGCGCAACCGCACCAGTTCGCCGAGTCGTTGCAGCGCAACCGGTTCGGACGGCGCCGTCAGCGTGGCGACGGCCGCCGCCGGGCGTCGTCCACCGGCTCGGCCGATGGTGACCGCGGCACGCACCGGGTGCCGGCCGTCGGCGGCCAACGCCAGCAGCTGCACCCACGCCCGCAACCGATGTTTGGCGCCCAACCGCGAGAAGGTGGCGCGCACCACCCTGCCCTCGCTCTGCCCGACCACGCCCGTCACGGTGCCGGTGACCCGGCCGCCACCGGGCAGATCGACGGCGACGTCGAGGTCGGTGGCCCCGCCCCCGGCGCGATCGCCGTCGAGGTGCTCGCGGGCGGCCCGGGCGATCGGCAGCACGGTGGCGTCCACCTGTTCCAGGGTGGTGCGACCCAGTCGGCGGGGCGGCAGCACACCGCGCCGGTTCTCGGCCCCGAGCGCCTGATGGTGATCCACCCCGGCCAGGCACGCCTGCAGCAACCGGTCGCCGATCTTCCACTTCTGCAGGCCGTCGAGCTGCAGCGGCAGGTGGTCGTCGACCTCGTCGTCCTCGCCCGGCAGCCACACCCCCAGCTGGGTGCGCACGAACCAGCGGGCCGGGTGTTCCAGCAGCGCGATCAGGTCGTCCAGATCGATCGCGGAGCCGTCGTCGGTGTCGTCGGCGACCGGACGCACCGGCAGCGGGGTCGGCAGCAGCACGCGAGGCGCGCCGTCGGCCACCGGCGGCCCGAGATCGCGAGCACGCACCGCGGCCCGGTAGGCGTGCGCGTCGCGGCTGAACGGACCGGGCCGCCCGAGGGCGGCGGGGGTGAAGTTTCGCTCGTCGACCGGTTGCAGCGGGTGGTGCACGGTGAGGTGCTCACGCACCGGGCTGCCGTCGTCGGTGGCCGCGGTGCGATCGAGCGCGTCGAGCAGTTCACCCACCGGGACCGCCGGCGGGCGTGCGGTTCCCAACCGTTCGTCGGCGCCGCTGTACAGCACGACCAGGTGCTCGCGGGCAGCGAGGACGGCGTCCAGGAACAGCTGGCGGTCCTCGCTGCGCCGGTCGCGCTCGCCGATCCACGGATCCCGCAGCAGCAGGTCGTCACCGTCGCGCGGGCCGGACCGCGGGAACGTCGCATCGTCCAATCCGAGCAGGCAGACCACCCGGTGCGGCACCGCGCGCATCGGCTCCAGCGAGCACACGGTCAGTGCACCGGTGCGGAACCCGGCCCTCGTGGGCCGGCCCACGAGGTGACCGGCGAGCAGCGAGCGCACATCGGGCAGCCGCAGCGGCAGGGCTTCATGATCGGCCGCCGTGGCGGTGAGGTCGACCAGCAGCCGCCGGGCCTCCACGCCCTGCCAACCGGCGTCGGGATCATCGCCGGCGAGCAGGTCGAGGGCCTCGCCCAGGCGGGCCATCCACGCCGCCACCGGGTGGGCGCCCTCGAAGGAGCCGAGTACCACCGACAGCCGGTCGACGAGTTCGGCGAGCCGACCGGCCAGGTCGACGTCGGTGCTCTCGACGTCGTCCAGCGGCAGGGCGGTTCCCAGGTAGCGCTGCGCCTCGTCGCCACCGATCGCGACCCCGGTCAGGATCCGGTCCAACCCGAACTGCCACGTGCCCTGCAGCACGTGGGCCAGCCCGAACCGGGCCCGGCGTTCGGCGTCCTCACCCCAGCGGATGCCGGCATCGATCACCCAGGTGCGCAGCCGCGCGAGGTCGTCGTCGGTGAAGCCGAAGCGATGCCGTACGGCGGGCGCGGCCGCGAGGTCCAGCAGTTCGCTGGCGGTCAGCCGGCTCGCGGGCAGGTCGAGCAGCGTGGCGAGCAGGGCCAGGTGCGCATTGGTCTGACGCAGGGAGCGGTCGGCCAACCGGATCGGGATGTGCTGGCCCGGGTGCCATTGCACGGCGTCGCCGGGCGACCCGGTGTCGACAGCGGCACCGCCAAGCCCGAACGTGGCCGAGATCAGCGGAGCGATGGCCTCGACGTCCGGCACCATCACCACGATGTCGCGCGGGTGCAACGTCGGGTCATCGGCCAGCAGGCCGGTGACGATCTCGCGGAGCACCTCGACCTGGCGGGCGCGGCCGTGACAGGCGTGCACCTGCACGCTGCGATCGGTGGGGTCGAACCGGTGGCGGCCGGGGGTCGGGTCGTCGGCCGCCAGCGCTCGGTGCAGGGCGGCGAGCATCGTCGGGGCGGCGTCCGCGCCGGGATCCGGCGCATCGTGGTGGACGTCGCGCAGGTCGATCCCTACGGCTTCGGCCGTGGTGGTCAGCCGCTGCTGCAGCTCGATGCTGTCCCGGGCCATCGAGGCCAGGAACGGGTGCCGCGCCACCACGGGGCTGTCGGCCCGGCGCGGTGAGGAGCGCGGGTGGTCGTTCGCCGAGCGCCACAACGCGGGACTCGGGTGGGGCAACCACAGATGGACATCGCGGTGCCGGGACAGCGCGACGAGCAGGCGCAGCTGGGTCTCCGGCAGCCGGGTGGCACCGAAGATCGAGATCCGCCCCGGCAGCGTGGTGGCGGTGGGGTCGCTCAGCAGTCGCTGCTCCACCTCGGCGAGGCGTTCCGCAGGGCTGGGGGTGGCCAGGCGTTCGCGGAGCCGGTGCCAGAGCTCGACCTGCCAGGCCAGGTCACCGGCGTCGGCCGTCGCCGCGTGCCGGTCGCCGGTGGCCCAGCCCCGCACCAGGCTCGGCCGCTGGGTGGCGTAGGAGGCGAACAGGCGGGCAAGCCGTCCGGCGACCGCCAGCCGCCGGCCCGCGGCAGGCTCGTCGGCGTCGGCGCCGAGGTGGTGGGCCAGCGAGGCGCACCATGGTTCGCCGAGGTGGGTGTCGATCAGGTCCAACAGCGGCCAGACCAACCGCTCGGGCGCCCAGGGGTCGTCGTCCGGATCGCTCGCGGAGAGTTCGGACAGCACACCCGCCGTGAGCCGCGACGGCGAATCGAACACGACGCCGGCACAGATGCCGGCCTCACCCACCGAGGTGCCGATCGAGAGGGCACCGAGCCGGTGCGACAGCCGTTGTGCGAGCCACCGCTCGATGCCCCGGGTCGGTACCGAGATCACCTCGGGCGCGAACGCGTCGTCCCGCGGGCCGGCGAGCAGCGACGCCAACGGCCCGACGAGCGCCTCGGCCCCCTCGGCCCGGTGAATCTGCAACACGTGAGCGACCCTAGCCGCCACCCCCGACAACCGGACGAGGCCGGTGACCGATCAGCCCCGAGGCGCCACCATCGACCAGGTCCGACGAGGTCCGACGAGTCAGGGAACGCGGATTGCGATCGTCGCGGGCCGCGTCGGTGACGTGGTGACGAGCCGGGCGTTCGCCAGGCTGGTCGCCCCGGAGAACCAGACCGTCGCCCCGTCGCCGGCGTTCGCCGCCACTTTCACGCTGCCGGCCGGCAGGCCCCGGATCACTGCCGGACCATCTCCGGTGAAGACCGCGGGCCATCCCACCAGCGCCCCCGAGCGGGTGTAGGCCGCCGTCGTCCCGGACCGTGTTCCGGCACCGCTGACGTTCACCGTCACCACGGCTTCCGGCGCGAGTTCGGCGTTGAACCGCACGGTGCTGTCGTAGCCGAAGCTGAACGCCTTGGCCTGTGCGGGATCGCTCGCCTCGCCGCTCCACTGCCAGGCGTAGGGCTGGCCCTCGGCCTGGACGATCACCGCTTGGCGCATCGGCTCGATCCGCTGGATCCGGTACCGCCCCTGAGCATCGGTCACTGCGGCGTATTGCAGCGAGCGCCAGTCGGTGCCCGCATAGGGCAACCAGGACGACGGCAAGCCGGCGTCCAGGCCGGTACCGACCACCGCCCCCACCACCGGACGGCCCCGCCGGTCGGTGATCCGTCCGGTCAGCACCGCACCCTGGTGCAACCGGATGGTCCCGACCGAGGTCGTGGCACCGGATGCCACCGTGAACAGCTTGCCCGCGGACTGGTCACGCACGCCCGGGGCATAAGCCGCCAGGTGGGTGTCGTCGCCCTCGGCCCACGCCGTGACGGCCCCGGGCCGGACACCGGCCGTCGTCCAGCGGCCGTCGGCGTCCGAGCAGTTCCGGCTGAGCCCCGGCACGACGGGACCGGACGTCCCCTCGAAGGCGTACACACAGATCCCGCTCAAGGGCTTGCCGCTGACCCAGTCGACGACCCGTCCCGTCAGCAGCCCGGCGCGGGGCATCGACACCGTCAGCCCGCTGACCTGTTGACCTGCGGTGAGCGTGAACGGCGCGCTGTGCGCCGCGGCGTAGGTGAAGGTCGGATCGGTGACCTGCAGCTGCCAACTCCCCGGGGTGACATCGGTGAGATCGAGGACGCCGTTCGCGTCGGCGCACCCGCCGCCGACCTCGAGGAAGGGGTTGGTGGTCGAGACCAGTACCCCACACGCGCCCGCCACCGGGGCGCCGGTGTCTGCGGCGGTGACGGTGGCCTGCACCGCGATCGCCGCGGGCAGGGTGTCGTCCAGGGTCACCGGTGTGTTCGCCGCGACGACGATCAGATCAGCCGACTCGGCCGAGGTCTTGCCCCGCGCGTGGAACGTGTTTCCCTCGAAGACATAGCGAACGTAGTAGTCGCCCGGCTCGACCAGCAGCGACCAGTGACCTGCCGCGTCCGTGGTGGTGGCGGCGCGTCGCGCGCCACCACCCGCCTCTTCGAAGGAGATGTCGGCACCAGCGGCCGGGGCGCCGACGTTGTCGAGCAGAGTGCCCGAGACCGGCACGAGTCGCTGCACCACGACGGACACCTCGGCGGGCGGCGTGTACGCGGTCGCCGAGTACCAGTCCACGCCCCCGGCCCAGGTCTGGGCGTAACCCGGCACCTGGCCGACCTCGAGGTAGTAGTCGGTGCCGACGGTCAGCCCGGAGTAGACCAAGGGCTCACCCTGGGACGTGCACACCTGGCCCACGAACGGGCCTTCCGGGGTGGCCACCGACGGGGATCGCCAGACGCTCAGGCAGGCCGAGGCCGGGGCAGAACCGGTGTCCTCGGCGAGCACGGTGACGGTGATGGATCCGGTCGCCGCGGAGGCCGGTGACGCCACCATCCAGGGCAGCGTCGCGGCCAGCGCGACGCCAGCGACGAGGAGAGCGCGACGGACGCGAGACATGGATCCTCCGTGCGGGCTGGGCGATCACGATGCGCGGACTGTACGCCCCACAGAGACGACCTTTGGGTCACATTCCGACAGTTTCACCCGCCAGCAGCTCGTCGACACCGACCGCCAGCACGTCGTCCAGGCGCTCGAGCAGCTCGTCCCCCTGCCCGGACACGATGGTCGGCAGCCGAGCCGAGACCGCCCGCGGGAAGAACGCGTCCTGGGTGTTGTCGGTCCGTCGCGCGCCGCGATCCGCCTCGGCGAGGAGTCGGCGAGGAGTGGTCATACTTGCCTTCGTCGATGGGAGGCGGAGGACCGGTGAACGATCTGCGCTGTACCAGTTGTGGGGGCTCACTCCAGGTGGCGAACCGGTTCATCCGCGTGGTGGTCTGCCCCTACTGCTCGTCGAACTACCTGGTGAGCGGCTCGGACACGCTCGACCCGAGCGGGGCCAGCGCCTCGTTGGCCGATCAACCCTCGCGGCTCGCGGTGGGGGCGCGAGGCACGCTCCGCGGCCGGGAGTTCACCGTGCTCGGCCGTGCCCGCTACCGCTACGACGCCGGCTTCTGGGACGAGTGGCAGGTGGGCTGGACGGACGGCGCCCCACCGGACTGGCTGGAGGAGGACGAGGGCTACTGGACCCTGTTCCGCCGCGAGCGCCTGCGCGGCGCCGTCCCGCCACCGGACGCCGTCCAGGTCGGTGCGAGCGTGCCGGTGAACAGCTCGACCCTCTTCGTCACCGAGAAGCGCCGCGGTCGGCTGGCCGGCACCGAGGGCCAGTTCGCCTCGACGCTGCCGCTGCGGGAGGAGTTCGTCTACGTCCAGGGAGGTGCCGATGGGCGAGCGATGTGCCTGACCTACTGGGCCGACGAGATCGAGCTGTCGGTCGGTGAGGACGTCGGCCACGACGAACTGGCCCTCGCCGGGGAGCAGCGGTGATCACGGTGAGCGTCCGGGTGAGGACATGACGACCACCGCCGGTCCTGGCGCCGGGCAGCCGGCGCTGCGCCGGCTCGACTGCCCCCGGTGCGGGGCCTCGGTGCCCCAGTTCACCCCCGACGCCCAGGTGATCGTGTGCCGTTCCTGCCACGCCAACCTGACCGAGGGCATCGACGGACTGCGCTGGACGACGGGCGCCCGGCTACCCCGGTCGCGCCTGCCGGTGCATCTCGGTCAGCAGATCATCCTGGACGGCGCCCCGATGCTCGTGCTCGGCCGGGTCCGCTATCAGGGCTGGGAGCTGGGCGAACCGGACGAGCGCTGGACCTGGGACGAGTGGCTGCTGGCCGCCCCCGACGGCCGGATGCCGTGGCTGGTGCACGACGAGCACGGCGTGTCCCTGTTCACCCGGGCCCGGTTGAACGCGCCGTTCGATCCGGCCCACGATTCCCAGATCGCCGTGGGGACCGGCCGGCTCTTCAGGGTGACCGCCTCGTACACCACCCAGGTCGTGGGCGTCGAGGGCGAACTCACCTCGCGGGTCGCCGCCGGCGACCGTCTGACCACGGTCGAGGGCCGCCGCGCTGATCGCTGGTGCAGCGTGCAGCAGAGCGAGTCCGAGCTCGAGTGTTACGAGGGACGCCGGCTCACCCCTGACGAGGTCACCCGGGCGCTGGGCAGCCACGCCACGGCGGTGCTGCGCCCGGCCCGTCCCCCGCTCGCCGTGGTGGGCGGGGTGCTCACGCTGTTCGCCCTGCTCGGCCTGCTGCTCGCCGCAGCGGCCGCCGGACTGGGCAAGGGAACGGTGTTGGTGTCGCGCCAGCTCACGCTGCGGCCCGGGGTACCGCTACCGATATCGGTCGGCCTGGAGCACCCGGGCCGACCGGTGCGCCTCGAGACGCGGCTGCTCGACCGCATGTCGGTGAACACGTTCAACGACCTCGAAGTCACGGTGACCTCCCCCGACGGCAGCGACACCGTGGTGGCCCTGCCGGAGTTCTGGCACGAGAACGGCAGCGACGACGAGGGCTACTGGGAGGAGCAGCAGGACGCCGTCAGCAGCACCTTCGTACCCACCCAGCGGGGCGCCCACACGATCGAGCTGGAGCTGGACCCCGAGGGCGATCTGAAGGCGGCTCGACTCGAGCTGGTCGTGCGCGACCGCTACGTCTGGCCCATGCCCCTGCTGGTCTTCGCCGGGGTGGCCGGGGCGATCGGGCTCGTCCTGCTCTATCTCGCCGCGAAGGCGGCCGGCTGGCTCCCCGAGGAGGACTGATGCGCCGCTCCGTGATCATCGCCGTCGTCGCCGGCCTGCTGGGACTGACCGGCGCCGGGTACGTCAGTTACACCGGAACAGGTTTGGTGCACTCGGGCAAGGCCGGCGAGGAATCCTCGCGGACCGGCAGTGTCAGCGGCCCGGGGGTGATGGGTGGCGGTCCCAACAGCGGCAAGTGAGACCGACGGCGAGACCACCCGTCCGGTCGGCCGGCGTCAGCGCGCCGTCCTGCTGTTCTCCGTGATGATCATCTCGATCTGTGCCCTGATCTACGAACTCGTGGTGGGCACGCTGTCGAGCTACCTGCTCGGCGACAGCGTGACGCAGTTCTCGGTGACCATCGGTCTGTTCCTGTTCGCGATGGGTCTGGGCGCCTCGCTCTCGCGTCGGATCCTGCGGGCGGAGCTGCACGCGTTCATCGTGGTCGAGATCCTCACCGGGGTGTTCGGCGGGTGTGCCGCCGCCGCCCTGTACGCCACCTATGCCCTCGAACCCGCCTTCTACCAGCCCGCCATGATCGTGCTGGTGCTGGCCATCGGCACCTGCATCGGGCTGGAGATCCCGCTGCTCACCCGGATCGTCGCCGATCGGGCCGATCTGGCCACCGCGCTGGCCGACGTCCTGACCATCGACTACGTCGGCGCCCTGCTGGGATCGCTGGCCTTCCCGCTGATCCTGCTGCCCTTGCTCGGGGTCAACCAGACCGGCTTCGTCACCGGCCTGTTCAACATCCTGGTGGCGGCCGTCGTGGTGCACACCTTCCGGGACCGGCTCCCCCGCACCGCCCGGCGAGGGCTCTGGACGGCGGCAGCGCTCGCCGCCACGCTGATGATCACCGGCGCGGCGGCGTCCACCTGGTGGGTCGACACCTTCGAGCAGCGGATGTACGACGACCTGATCGTCTGGCGCAAGCAGAGCGCCTACCAGCGGCTGGTGATCACTCGGCAGCAACAGGACGTGCGGCTGTTCCTCGACGGCAACCTGCAGTTCAGCAGCCGCGACGAGTACCGCTATCACGAGGTGCTGGTGCACCCGGTGATGGCCGCGGCGCACTCGCACGCGCGGGTGCTGATCCTGGGCGGGGGTGATGGCCTGGCGGTGCGCGAGGTGCTGAAGTACCCCGACGTCGAGCAGGTCACCCTGGTCGATCTCGACCCGGCGATGACCGACATGGCCCGCGGCTATGCCCCGGTGCGCCGATTGAACGGGGACTCCCTCGCCGATCCGCGGGTGCGCATCGTCCACCAGGATGCGTTCACGTTCGCACAGCGCGACGGCGGGTTCTACTCGGTGATCATCGCCGATCTGCCCGACCCCAATACGGAGGCCCTGAGCAAGCTCTACAGCCGCCAGTTCTACACGTTCCTGCGATACCGGCTCGAGCCGGACGGCGCCTTCGTCACCCAGGCCACCTCGCCCTACTTCGTGCGGACCGCGTTCTGGATGATCGAGCACACCGTGGCCGATGCCGGCTGGCTGGCGAAGCCGTTGCGGGTGCAGGTTCCCTCGTTCGGCGAGTGGGGTTTCGTGCTGGCCTCCGTCGGCCACCCGCCGGTGGTGAGACCGTTGCCGACCGAGATCCCGCGGCGGTTCCTCACCCCCGAGGTGCTGGCGTCCACGACCGTGTTCGACCCGGACATCGCCGAGGTGCCGACCGGCGTGAACACCCTCGATCGGCCGCTACTGAACCGGGCCTACCAGCAGGGCTGGCAGAACTGGGACTGACCGACCCGAAGGCGCCCCGTCCATGATCACGACCAGGGGGTCGTCCACCCCGGGTAGGTGGGGGCGAACTGCCCTGTGGCGGTGATCAGGTGGGACGACATGGTGCCGTCCGCGCCGATCCCACGTTCATGATCACATCGAGGGGGCGTTCTGCCGCCACCGGCTGAGTGCGGACTGCCCCCTGCGGGTGATCACGCCCGGGGAGGTGACCAGACCAGCACGAACGCGCCTCAGATCAGCTGAAAGACCACGGCCACGAACGGGGTGACCGCCAGGCCGCCGAAGAAGAAGGTCAAGGCGGCGTTCTGTTCCTGCACGAGTTCGCGCCGGATGTAACCGCGCAGCCCCTCACCCTGGCGCGGCAGCAGCAGCCGGTGTGCGAGCAGCAGGGCGAGCAGGGTGTACGCCGCCGCGACCACCAGACCGCCGGCGAGCCAGGCCAGGGTCTCGGCCAGGCTCGGGTCCGGGGTGAACCCGGCCGAGGCCATCGGGCTGATGAACAACGACGCGGTCAGCGCGATGACGAAGAAGGCGGCACCCACCGCCGGGTTCTGGATCTCGACCAGTTCGTGGGCGAGCGCTCGCGGACGCACCCCGATCAGGGCCATCAGACCGATGGCGACGCCCTGCGAGATGAGCGTGGCCATCGTGGCCCAGACCACGGCAGAGAGGATGAGTTCACCCGACATCGTCGATCACGCTCACAGCCTCCTCCACCGGTCCTCGGTCAGGGCCGAGCGTAGTGGCGCCGGCCGGATTCGGACGCCGCGCCGCCGGAGCGCGCCGACCATCGGTCGTCTCCGCCGGTCAGCTCGAGCACCGAGCGCGAAGTGACCCGCCAGATGCCGTCGACCCGCGGGTAGGTGTGCAGCGTCGTCCAGGTCAGCTGGTGCATGCCCGGCACCCAGACGATCCGGGTGATCGGCACCTGCCCGTGCACGGGCGGGAAGGCGACCTCGAGCCGGCCGGAACCCATCCGGGGGTCGTCGGGCTCGGCCTGCCCGGACGAGGGAGGGATCACGCGAACCACCACCCGGTAGGTGCCCGGCTCACCCGCGGCAGGCGTCACGACGGCGTGGTGGTCGCGCAGGTCACCGAAGGCATGGGCGTGCAGCACGTCGGGGGCCCCGGCTGCGCTCGTCGGGAGCGGTTGGCAGGACAGGGTCTCGTGAAACCAGGGGTGGCCGTCGACCTCGAGCTGCACCAGGTGACTGGCGCTGATCACCTGGAACCGCGCCCTGATCCCGGCGTGAGTCACCACCGCCTCGTCCAGCACCGTGGGCATCGGCCGGGGTGTGCCGCTGCCGACGGCCAGCACCAGGTCGGCCGGCTCCTGGACCACGGCAGGCATCACCTTCGACGGCTGCTCGGCGCTGCGGCGCTGCTCGTACCCCACGGGGCGACCCTAGCGGCGGCCGGCGGCCGCATCGGACAGAGTGAGAGCAAGACCGAGTAGGATTCCTCCATGCGTGTTACTCCTTTTGCTGCTTGTGTTCTCGCCAAGCAGTGACCAGCAAAAGGGAATTCACGCCAGAACAACGCAGAGCAGACTCATAGTCGCTCTCCGGGGCACCCCACCCGCCGAGTCCATCAGCGTCTTCCCACCGTACGTCTAAACCTTGGTCATTCATGCATTCTTTGGTCGCCGCCAGAGCTTCTCTCAGACTCGCCAGATTTAAGTTCCCGGACTGCAAGACGGAGATTTGTGAGTCGAGGTCTGCTCTTGATACGGGCGCTGCGAACATCACCCAGCCAATAAGCTCGGCCAGTTCCTCTTCGCCATAAGGCGGCACTACCCACATAGAACTCGCATCTCTTCTCTCGACTGGACCAGGCTCACCAGCATTAAAGCATCCACCAACGGAGGCTGCCAGGAGAAGTATCAGAACAAATGTGGCAGCCCATGACCGCACCGAACCGATCGCTGCAGCTGGGATGGCCACTCTGGATCCTCTACTCTTGGAGTGATACTCGTTCTCACCAAGCGAGCCCGAGGCGGTTACGCCCGACCCGTGCCCCGTCGACCCCGCGTAGTGCCGAGTTCCAATATTGGTCCTGTCAGCACTGACGAATGTGTCATTAGATTTACAGGGATCGGAGTAGATAGAATTCCACCACTGCAAGGTCCCAACTTGAAAGATTCAACTGACATAGGGGCATTTGGGCGCGGAGGTCCATCCCCAGGTGAGCCGGTGCTACCGGCGGTGCCCGGTGGGTTCACCCTGGACGACTTCGTCATCGACCACGACGAACAGGCCGTGACCTGCCCAGCAGGTCACACCCGGCCGATCACGCCGACCCGGACGGTGACGTTGGGAAAGCTGTGCACCGGTTGCCCGCTGCGCGCGAAGTGCACCACGGCCAAGACCGGCCGGTCGATGACCATCCATCAGCACGAGGGGTTGCTGCGTGCAGCCCGGGCACAGGGGCGCACCCCGGAGTTCAAGCAGGCCTACCCCACCCGCTCGAACGTCGAAACGGACCGTCGCCCACGTCGCCACCCAGAACGGGCGCCGGATCAAGCTGCGCCACCTGGGTGTCGAGGCGAACAACGCCTGGCTGCTTACCCGAGCCGCCGCGTTGAACCTGCGCACCCTGCTCAAACACGGCCTCACCCGCCGCGACGGGGACTGGGCCTTGGCCTGAGCGGCCTCAGCCAGGCCCGCCCGGCCACGCGCAGGCCTGTCTTGACGCCAATACAGCCACACGGAACCCTCAATACCGGCGAGGAGGGCGAACTCGTTGTCCACCCCGCAAGGGACAGGACCCCGCCGCTCGACGGCCTCTTGAGAGGCCCTCCTCGCCGCCACCCCACCATGACCGTCAACCAGACCCTGGGCAGTCCCGCGGCGTCCTAGTATGGGTCCGCAGCGAACACCCACAAACCCATCGTCAGGTAGGCCACCACGTGCGGCGGAAGCTTCCCACCCGAACCCTTGCACCCACGTCGCGGCCGTAGGCTTGAATGCCCTAGCTCTAGCTGGAGGAGCCCGACTCGTTCACCAACTGAGGATGACCTGCTGGAGAACCTCGCGGGTGCGTTCGGCAACGAGTGCTGACGGAAGAGCCCCACGGCAGGCCAGCGCGCGGACGACGGATCGGGTGACGGGGTCACTCCCCCACGTGTCGACGACCAGCGCCACCAGCTCCACAGCCCGTGCATCCGCCCCCACACGTCACCGAGAAGGGCCAGGTCACCATCCCGAAGCAGCTGCGCGATGATCTGGGTATCGAGCCGGGAACCGAGGTGACCTTCGAGCGCACCGACGACGGCATCCTGATCCGTCGGTCCGCTCAGGAACCGACCCGTGGGCAGCGCCTGGTCGAGCGGATCCGCGGCCGGGGGGACGTGCCCATGACCACCGACGAGATCATGGCGCTGACCCGCGGAACGCGGGAATGACCGCGACGCTGGTCGACTCCAACGTCCTCCTCGATCTGCTCACCGAGGACCCTGCGTGGCAGGCCTGGTCAGCGGACGCCGTGGCGACGGCTGCCGACGCCGGCCCGCTGCTGATCAACCCGATCATCTACGCGGAGGTCTCCGTTCGATTCACCAGGATCGAGGATCTCGACACCGCCCTGTCACCCAACGACTTTCACCGCACTCCGCTGCCCTGGTCGGCGGCGTTCCTGGCAGGCAAGGCCTTCACCAGGTATCGGCGGGCGGGCGGGTCGCACACCACGACCCTTCCGGACTTCTTCATCGGGGCGCATGCCGCCATCGCCGACCTGACCTTGCTGACCCGCGACGCAGCGCGTTATCGCACGTTCTTCCCCACCGTTCGCCTCGTCGCCCCCTGACGAGTCGACGTCACGGCCGGACCACTCCAGCACTGCCGCCGCCACGGCGGGTGGGTTCCGCCGCAGCCAGCACTCGGCCGTCCCGCAGGAGCTCGACGCCGGTGGCGGCGCCGATCTCGGGCGCGGCGCTGAACGTGTGCCCGAGCGCGGCCAGCCCCGCGGTGGCGAAGCCCGGCTCGGCCTGGGACGACGTGCCATTGCGTTCGCTCACCCGTGGCGCGGCGATCGCCTGCGGCAGCGTCATGCCGAAGTCCAGCCGGTTCAACAGGGTCTGCAGCACGGTGGTGATGATCGTCGCGCCACCCGGCGATCCCACGGCCAGAAGCGGAGTGCCGTGGCTCAGCACGATGGTCGGGGCCATCGAACTGCGCGGCCGCTTGCCCGGCGCCGGCAGGTTCGGGTCGTGGCCGCCCTGGGTGTCGGTGAAGTTGAAGTCGGTCAGCTCGTTGTTGAGCAGGAAGCCACGCCCCGGGACGACGATGCCGCTGCCGCCGGTCTGCTCGATGGTGAGGGTGTAGGCGACCACGTTGCCCCACCGGTCGGCCACGGTCAGGTGGGTGGTCGACAGCCCCTCCCGCTCGGCGGCCGCAGCACCGGACGCCGCGGCGCCGCACGCGATGCGGTTCTCCGGGCTCGGCACGCCCGGCGCGATCGGCCGCGGCAACGTCGAGGCCGCTGTGATCAGGCAGGCCCGTTCGGCGGCGAAGGCGTCCGAGAGCAGGTCCTTCAGCGGCACCTCGACCGCAGCCGGGTCACCGACGTACCGGTTGCGGTCGGCGAAGGCGAGCCCGCTCGCCTCGAGATAGCGGTGCAGGGCCTGGGTTCGGTCGAGGCGCGACAACGACGACCGCTCCAGGATGTTCAGCGCCTCGGCCACCGTCGAGCCCCCGCTGGACGGCGGTGCCATGCCATACACGTCCAGCCCGCGGTAGCCGATGTGGGTCGGCGCCCGGCCGATCACGCGGTAGCCGGCCAGATCGTTCTGCGTGATCAGTCCCGGCCGGACGACGCGGGTGGCGGCCGGGTCGACCGGCGGCGCCTGCGCGGTCTTGACCAGCTCGGTGCCGATGGCCCCGCGGTAGAAGACCTTCGGGCCCTGCTGCGCGATCAGCCGGTAGGTGCGCGCCAGGTCGGGGTTGCGGAACACACTGCCCACCGCCGGCGGTTGGCCGCCGGGCAGGAAGAGGGCCTTGGTCGCCGGGAAGTCGGCGAACCGAGCGGCGTTGTCGGCCGTCTGCTGGCGGAACGTGGCGTCGACCGCGAATCCGTTCTGTGCCACGGCGATCGCGGGCTGCAGCGCCTGCCGCAGCGACAGCGAGCCCCACGACGACAACGCGCTCTGCCAGGTGGCCAACGTGCCCGGGACCCCCACCGACAACCCGCTGGTGACCGCCTCGGCGAACGGGATCGCCACCCCACCGGGGGCGAAGCTGTCGGCGCGCATCGCCGCCGGGGCGCTCTCACGACCGTCCAGGGTGGACACCCGGCGGTGCTTCGCGTCGTAGTAGACGAAGAACCCGCCACCACCGATGCCGGCCGAATAGGGCTCGGTCACGCCCAGGGTCGCGGCAGCGGCCACCGCGGCGTCCACAGCGTTGCCCCCACGGCGCAGGACGTCGACCGCGACTCGCGTGGCGTCCGCATCGACGATGGCCGCCGCTCCCCCGTGGCCGACGGCCGTCGGCACCTTGGCCGATGTCGCACGCGCAGCAGTGGCAGGCGAGGTCACGCCGGGCGAGGTCGTGGCGGCCACAGCGGCGCCCGGCATCCCCGTCGCGGTCATGACCACCGCCAGCGCGCCGAGGAGGGTTCCGCGGGCCGTCCGCGCCCTACCCGTCGGTCGCTGCCGGGCAGCGCGTGTGGCGTGACTCGTGACTCGGCTCATCGTCGTCCCTCGCCGTCCGGCTCGACTCTGGAATCATCCCCAACGGGGCATATCTCCCAACATGCCACACGTTCCCCCGGGGATCACCCCCACAGCCGCCCCATGATCACCGTTCGGACTCCACCTCGCGGGGTTCTCGTCCCGGATCCGGATCCCCGACGGTGATCACGGAGTGAGTGTGACGAAGACACGTCTCACGTCCTGGCCCCCGACCACCGAACGCGGCAGGGTGGTCTCGTGACTACCTCTGCCGCCCCCCTGGTCAGCACCCGCCCGGAGTGGGCCGCGCTCGCCGCCCACGCCCAGGCCCTGCGCGAGACCCACCTGCGCGATCTGTTCGCGGCCGACCCCACCCGAGGTGAGCGCTACACCGTCGAGGTGGCCGGGCTGCACCTCGACTACGCCAAGCACCGGATCACCGACGAGACGCTCGACCTGCTGGTCGCGCTCGCCGAGGCGGTCGACCTGCGCGGGGCGACGACGCGCATGATGACCGGCGCGAAGATCAACGTCACCGAGGGCCGCGCCGTCCTGCACACCGCGCTGCGGGCTCCCGCCGACGCGGACATCGAAGTGGACGGACACAACGTCGTCCCCGATGTTCACGCCGTGCTGGACGCCATGGCGGGCTTCGCCGAGCAGGTGCGCAGCGGCGCCTGGAAGGGCGTCACCGGCAAGGCGATCACCACCGTGGTCAACATCGGCATCGGCGGCAGCGACCTCGGCCCGGCCATGGCCACCTTCGCCCTGGCGCCGTACGCGGCGAAGAACCTCGACGTGCGCTTCGTCTCGAACGTGGATGGCGACGACATCGCCTACAAGACAGCCGATCTGGACGCCGAGACCACCCTGTTCATCATCGCCTCCAAGACCTTCACCACCCAGGAGACGATGACCAACGCCGCCAGCGCGCGGGCGTGGCTGCTGGAGCGGCTGGGCGCCGACGCCGGGGACGACGCGGTGGCCCGCCACTTCGTCGCCGTCTCGACCGCTGCCGACGAGGTGGCCGCCTTCGGCATCGACACCGCCAACATGTTCGGCTTCTGGGACTGGGTGGGCGGTCGCTACTCGATGGACTCCGCGGTCGGGCTCTCGCTGATGATCGCCATCGGGCCGGAGGCGTTCGGTGACCTGCTGGCCGGCTTCCGCGCCGTCGACGAGCACTTCGCCACCGCCGACTACCGGCAGAACGCCCCGGCGCTGATGGGGCTGCTGGGCATCTGGTACGGCAACTTCTTCGGCGCCCAGAGCCACGTGGTGCTGCCGTACGCGCAGTACCTCGACTCCTTCGCCGACTACCTGCAGCAGCTCGACATGGAGTCCAACGGCAAGTCGGTCACCATCGACGGCACCCGGGTCGACTACGAGACCGGCCCGGTGGTCTGGGGTACGCCCGGCACCAACGGCCAGCACGCGTACTACCAGCTGCTGCACCAGGGCACGAAGCTGATCCCGGCCGACTTCATCGGGTTCCTGCACCCGGGCGAGGAGGTGGGGGTGCACCACGACCTGCTGATGGCCAACTTCTTCGCCCAGACCGAGGCGCTGGCGTTCGGCAAGAGCGCCGAGGCCGTGGCCGCCGAGGGTGCCACCGGCGCGCTGATCGCCCACAAGACGTTCGAGGGCAACCGGCCGACGACCACCATCCTGGGCGACAAGCTGACCCCGTTCACGCTGGGTGCACTGATCGCGCTGTACGAGCACAAGGTGTTCACCCAGGGCATCGTGTGGGGCCTGAACTCCTTCGACCAGTGGGGGGTTCAGCTCGGCAAGGTGCTCGCCAACCGGATCGCCCCCGAACTGACCGCGGACGACGCCCCCGAGCTGGCCCACGACTCCTCGACCAACGCCCTGATCCGCCGCTACCGGGCTGCCCGGGGCCGCGCCTGAGCGTCATCGGGTGGACGTACCGAGTCACTGAGCATCGGTTGGCGACACTGACGGGCGAGTAGAACACCAGCACAGTGACACCGCCGGACGACAGTGACATCACCTGGTGCTCAGTGGCTGCGCCGAACTCGCGTCGGCCTCGCGACGACGTCGACGATGCGGCCACAGCCCACCGGACCGGCGCTGTCGTCCACAGCTCGCCGAGGCCGGGCGGCATCGTGAACGGCGATTGGGCAGGCTGCCCGGCATGCCAGCCTTCGCGACCTCGCCCGTCGGGACCCGACAGGTCAGCTTCGATGTCCTGGCCCTCGCCAGCAACGGGCTCTTCAGCTCGACGGCCGCGGTCACGGCGGGCATTCACCCGAATGTGCTCCGAGGCGCCGTCCGCCAGGGCGACGTCGTCCGCCTCCGCCGGGGGTGGTATGCGCTCGCCGCGTCTCGCCGTACTCCCGAGGGCTGGCACGAACTGCGGCTCCGGGCGGAACTCGCCAGCCGGAGCCACGAGCTGATCGCCACCCACGACAGCGCCCTGGTGATGCTCGGTCTACCCGTGCGCCGCGACCGGTTGGACGCCGTGCACCTGGGCCGCATCGACTCCGGTCCCACCGGTCGACGATCGGCCCGGGATACCCGGGCCGCAACGTCGGGCTCCGGAGCAGACCGCGCGGTGTGCGTCGTCCACCGGGTTCCGCCGTCGGCTCGGCACGACCGCCACTGTGTCGAACCGGCCTTCGCGGTCGTCCAACTCGGCCTGGACGCCGGTCCCCGCGAGGCACTGGTCGCCGCCGACGCCGCGCTGCGCCGAGAGCTGATCTCGCCGAGCGACCTGACGCGCGCGGTCACGGCCTATCGACGAACCCCGGGCATCGCCCAGGTCCGCACCGCGGTGGCGTGGGCCGACGGGCGGGCCGAATCACCTGGCGAGTCCCGACTGCGCTTCCTCCTGCTCCGCCTGGGCTATCGCGTCGAGGTGCAGGCCGAGGTGTCGGCCGGGGGCAACACCTACCGGGCCGACCTGCGGGTCGCCGGATCCCGGGTGCTCGTCGAGTACGACGGCCTGGGCAAGTACGACGACCCCCACGAGCTGCGCCGGGAGCGTTTCCGTGAAGCGGCCCTCCGGGCGGACGGCTGGGACTTCGCACGCTTCGGTGCTGCTGACCTCGACGTCCCCGAACTGGTCAAACGACATGTCGACGCCGCCCTGGGCCGTGGCCGTGACGCGCTCCGGCGTGAGCCCAACGAGCGTCACTGACCTCGTCGAGCCTCACTGACCACCCAGTGCTGTCACTGACATGCCGCCCGTGCACTGTGATGGCGGCACATCAGCATCTCAGTGCACTACTGCCAGGACAGTGCCCGCAGGCGCATCACAGTGCGCGTCCGGCCGCGACAGAGACGCGACCGAGACGGTGATCAGGTGGCGGAGAACAGTTTGCGTTGGCGTTCTCGCCAGGACCCGGGCGCGTAGTAGCGCGCCGTCCAGCCATCGGTGGGGTCGAGGTGACCCATCGGACGGTGCTGGCCCTCGTTCAACGCCACGCCCTGCGACATCGCGCGGAACGTGAAGTGGGTGAACAGCCGGTGGTACTCGGTGAGGTAGATGTCGGCCAGCCGCCGCACCGCTCGCCGGGACGTCGCCCGCGTGCGCCCGGCGCGGATCACCACGGTGTTCTCCTCGTTGGTGGTGGTCGAGGCGCCCGAGTAGTTGGCCGAGCCGGTGATCAGGGTGGGGTCGTCGGTCAACGGATCCACCATGATGATCTTGGTGTGGATGTACTTGACGTGGCCGTTGAAGCCGGTCAGGTGCTCCTGCGCCCACTGTTCGAGCCGCCCCGAGGCGAGGTGGCTGCCGGTCGAGATGCGCACGTTCTCGTCGACCCGCGGGATCGCCTGGTTACGGGGCGGCACTTTCTCGAGCAGCACGGTGCGCACCAGCGGCCGCACCACGGCGAGCTTGTCGCGGAACACCTGGTGCAACCCGAACGCCCCGGTGATGTGCGCCGACGACGCACCGCCGTCGAACAGCCCCGCGTACCAGTCGAGCAGCGTCGAGGTGGTACCCCGCGGCGAGAACACGGCGGTGATCCCCTCGCCGGCCGGCACCACCTGCGCCGGCGGCGCCTGCTCGTGGACGACGCGCAGCCGGGTCGTCGGGACGCCGTCCGCCAGCTGCTGCCACTCGTCGAGGTAGGACTGCGCCACCGACCGATCGCGGATCAGGTGACCGACGTTGGAGTGACCGAACACCCCGCCCCGGGTCAGGTTGGTCGACCCGGTCCACACCGCGACCGGGCGCCCCTGATGGGTCAGCACCAGGAACTTGTGGTGGTGCAGCGCCCCCTTGTTCGGCGCCGTCCGCCACTGGATCACCCCGTCGAGGCCGTGGGCCGTGGCCGCCGCGTGGGACTGTTCCGCCGTCCGGTCGCCGTCCTCGTCGTCGCCCCCTCCACCGCCGGCCGGGTCGCGATCGCGCCCGTGCACCACCAGCTGGACGTCGGCCCCGCGCGCGTGCGCGTCGGCGAGCGCGGTGAGTCCGGCGCCCCAGGTGAACTCGTAGAACGCCCCGCGCAGCCCCCAGCCCGCCCCGAGGGCCTCGGCGCAGTAGGCGACGAAGGCCTCGCCCAGCCCCCGCGAGAGCCAGACCATGGCCGGGTGGGTGTCGGGTAGATCGGCTCCCGGCACGAAGTCGGGGAAGCGCCGGCGGAAGGCCTGCGACCCGGCCACGCCCCGGTTGAACCACACCCCGTGGGTGCCGTCGTCCGGGGCCTCGGTGCGCACCCGCACCGTGCTGGTGGCCAGCGGATGCAGCGCCCCCGGTGCCCCGCCCATCGCCGAGACCTCGTAGCTGTAGTCGTGATTCGGCTTGGCGCTGTAGTCACCCCACTGGAAGTCCTGGATGGGGTGTTCGCGGGTGCTGTAGTCCGACCCGGGCGGCGGATCGGCCACCGCGGCAGCGAAGGTCTTCATGCCCCGCAGCCACGTCGTCTCGCCCTCGGTGTGGTCGATCCGCCGGATCCCGAAGCCCAGACAGCCCGCCGGATCGGCCAGGTTCAGGCCCAACAAGACCGTGTGGGTTCCGGCGATCGCCTGAACCGTGAGGCCACCTGCACTACGACGTGCTCGCATGAGCACTCACCGTAGGCAACATCGCCCCAGGTGACCAGCACGGACGCGATGCGGTCGGGTCAGATCGTCGTCCACGCCCGGAACCGGACGTCGAACCCGCTGCCCTGCGGCGAGGCCGCCATCGGACCGACCGAGACCGGCAGACCCGGGGGCAGGTAGGCGAGGCGGTGGGTGGTCCACACCTCGAGGTCGCCGCCCGGCTCCGCCTCGCCCGCCGCGTACTGCACGGTCAGCGCATCGCCGTGCCGGCGCACCTGCAACCGCAACACACCTCCCGGTTCCAGACCCGGCACCGGGCTGGTGCTCCAGTCCGAGACCGCATGGGTCACCACGGTCGACATCATCGGGACGCCGTCGACCAGCTCGACGCCGCACTTCACCCAGCGTTCGGCGTCCAGACGCACCATCAACCCGGCCTGGTCGTACTGGTCGCGGTAGTCCCCGACGACCTCGATCCGGCAAGTGAACTCCCCCGGCACCCGGACGCCGAAGTGGTGCCCGCTGTCGCGGACGAACCCGTAGTGGGTACGTCGCCAGAAATCGGTGTCGGGGTCGGTGGTCAGCAGCAGGTCGCTGCCGGCATGGCGCCAGCGGGCAGGTTCGTTGAGCCACACGGCTTCTCGATCGGCGGAGGGCATGACCACAGTCTGTCGTGATCCGCTCACCCACACAGCGGATCAGCCGTAGAAGACGCGCTCCACGACCGATCTTGCGCGTCGAGTGGTCCGTTGGTAGTCCTCGTCGAGCTGAGCCACCGACCCCGGCGGGTATCCCACGATGCGCGCCACGCCGTCCAGCTCGATGCGCTTGGTCGGGAAGGCGTCCGAGGGCCGCCCGCGCCACAACACCGTGGCGTTGCGCACCCGCGAGGCCAACCGCCACGCCGCCAGCAGCGTCTCGCCGTCCTCGGCCTCCAGCAGGCCGGCGTCGACCGCGGCGGCCAGCCCGGCCACCGTCGAGGCGGTGCGCAGCGCCGGCACCGACCCGGCGTGCTGCAACTGCAGCAGCTGCACGGTCCACTCCACGTCGGCCAGCCCGCCGCGACCCAGTTTGAGGTGGCGCAACGGGTCGGTGCCGCGCGGCAGCCGTTCGGACTCGACTCGGGCCTTGATCCGGCGGATCTCGCGCACCGCGGCGTCGTCCAGCCCGTCGGCCGGCCAGCGCAGCGGGTCGACCATCGCGATGAACGCCTGCGCCAGGTCCTCGTCCCCCGCGATCGGCACGGCGCGGGTCAGCGCCTGCGCCTCCCAGGTCAGCGACCAGCGCCGGTAGTACTCACCGTAGGACTCCAGGGTGCGCACCAGCGGACCGTTGCGTCCCTCGGGCCGCAGGTCGGCGTCCACCTCGAGCGCCGGGTCGGGCCCGGGAGCGATCAGCAACCGGCGCAATTCGCCGGCCACCGCCATCGCCGCGTCGTGGGCCGACCGTTCGTCGGCACCCTCGAGCGGGGCGTGCACGAACATCACGTCGGCGTCGCTGCCGTAGCCCTGTTCGCCACCACCGAGGCGGCCCATGCCGACCACGAGCATGCGGGTGGGCAGCGTCCCGCCGTAGCTGCGTGCAACGTGTTCGGACGCCGCGTGCAGCACGCCGTCGATGGTCGCCACCGCCACGTCCGACAGCGCCCAGCCGACCTGATCGAGGTCGATCAGGCCCGCCAGGTCGGCGATCGCCGTGCGCACCAGCTCACGCCGGCGGACGCCGCGTGCCGCCCCGGCCGCGTTCTCGAGCGCTGCCTTGGACGCCTCCCCGGTGTACCGCTCGACGGCCCGCCGCACGCCCGCCACGGTCGCCGCCCGCGAGCGCGGCACCAGTTCGCTGTCGTCGCCGAACATGGCGACGGACTCGGGACCGCGCTGCAACATCTGGGTCACGAACTGGCCCGAGGCCAGCACCCGGGCCATCCGCTCGGCCGCGGCGCCCGAGTCACGCAGCATCTTCAGGTACCAGTGCGTGGTGCCCAGGTCGTCACTGACGCGGCGGAACCCGAGCAGCCCGGCGTCCGGGTCGGCGCCGTCGGCGAACCAGCCGAGCATCACCGGCAGCAGTTGACGCTGGATCGCCGCACGACGGCTGACCCCCGAGGTGAGCGCGGACAGGTGGCGCATCGCGCCCGCCGGGTCGCGGTACCCGAGTGCCGCCAGCCGGGCGTTGGCCGCCTCGGGCGTCAGGCGCACCTCGTCGGTGGTCAGCCGGGCCGCCGCAGCCAGCAGCGGCCGGTAGAACAGCTTCTCGTGCAGCCGGCGCACCTCCCGGGCGTGCAGCCGCCAGGTCTGTTGCAGCTCGTCGGCGGGTTCGCGCCGGTAGCCGAACGAGCGCCCGATCCAGCGCAGTTCGGCCGGCGCGTCCGGCACGACGTGGGTGCGCCGCAGCCGGTGCAACTGGATGCGATGTTCCAGGGTGCGCAGGAACCGGTAGGCGCGGTCGAGCTCGGCGGCGTCGTCCCGGCCGACGTAGCCATAGGCGCTGAGCGCCTCGAGCCCCTCGAGCGTGTTGCCGGTGCGCAGCCGGGGGTCGATGCGGCCGTGCACCAACTGCAACAACTGCACGCTGAACTCGACGTCGCGCAGCCCACCCGGGCCCAGTTTCAGCTGCCGGTCGGCCACCTTGGCGCCGACGTGGGACTCGACCCGCCGCCGCATCGCCTGCACGTCCTCGACGAAGTTGGCCCGCTCGGCGGCCCGCCAGACCATCGGCGCCAGTGCCTGCAGGTACTGCTCGCCGAGCGCCCGATCGCCGGCCACCACCCGGGCCTTGAGCAGCGCCTGGTACTCCCAGGTCTGCGCCCAGCGCTGGTAGTAGCTGACATGGCTGGCCACGGTGCGTACCAGCGGGCCGGCCTTGCCCTCGGGGCGCAACGCGGCGTCCACCGGCCACAACGTGCCCTCCGGCGTGGACGCCGAGCACACCCGCGCGAGGGCGGCCGCCAGTTTCGTGCCGGTCGCCATCGCCGCCGTCTCGTCGCCCCCCGCGACGGGCTCGGCCACGTAGATCACGTCGACGTCGCTGACGTAGTTCAGCTCGCGACCGCCGCACTTGCCCATGCCGATCACCGCCAACCGGCACGGTTCGGCACCGGCCGGCATCTCGGCCCGGGCCACGGCCAGCGCGCTCTCCAGCGCCGAGGCAGCCAGATCGGCCAGATCGCGCGCCACCGCGGGCAGTTCGGTCGCCGGGTCCGGCGCGACCAGGTCACGCCCGGCGATCGCGAGCAATCGGCGCCGGTAGGCCACCCGCAGGGCGTCCGTCGCGGCGGCCAGGGGCAGCGTCGCCACCGGCTCGTCGTCCTCGGCCCGGGCGCCGACCGCGGCCAGCAGTTCGGCCCGCATCTGCTCGGCCGAGGCGGGCTCGGACTCGCGCAGTACCGTCCAGTGTTCGGGGTGCCGGGTGAGGTGATCGCCCAGCGCGTGGGAGGCCCCCAGGACGGCGAGCAGCCGGTCGCGGGCCAGGCCGCCGGAACGCACGGCCGCCAGCAGCGCCGCCGGCTTGGCGTCGCCGTGCACCCGCGAGCCGGTCGAGGGGGCGCCGGCGGGCGTCGTCCGGCCCAGCTGCTCGAGCATGCGCACCAGGGCGAGCAGGGCACTGTCGGGGTCGGGGGCCTCGCCCAGCGCGCTGAGCACGCCGTCGTCGAACAGATCCTCCAGCGGATCGATCAGCCCGGCCAGCGCGGGGTCGGCCAGCAACACCTCGGCTCGGTCCGGTTGCGCGAAGGACAACCGTGCCAGGCGCGCGGCCAGGGACGACGAGCGAGGGGTGGCAGGCACGGCCTCAGGGTAGCCAGGGCCTCCGACAGCGCGGCATGGCGCCGGTCACCTGGCGCTCGCGCGACACACCGCGGCGAACGCCGCCGCATGCACCTGCGCCAACGCGACGAAGTAATCCTCCGCAGCGGTCATCGCCTGCTGAACCTGCTCGCGGTCGAGGCCCTCGGGGTGCAGCGCCCCGTGGAAGCCCTCCATCCAGTCCGCCCAGTCCTCGACGCTCACCTCGGGGTGGTACTGCAGCCCCCAGGCCGCCGAGCCGAGCCGGAACGCCTGGTGCGGGTAGCGCTCGCCGGTGGCCAGCAACACGGCACCGGCGGGCAGCCGGACGATGGCGTCCTGATGCCAGTGAGCCACCGCGAAGCGGTCCCCGAAGCGATCCACCACCGGCCCGAGCAGGGCGTCGTCCGTGGCCGCCGCGAGCGAGCGGAGCTCGACCCGGCCGACCTCCAGCCCGTTGCCGCCGCGGTCGACCTGCCCCCCGGTGGCCAGCGCGAGCAGTTGCGCGCCGAGGCAGATGCCCAGCGTCGGCAACTCCCGTTCGACCGCCTCGGCGAGCAGGCGACGGGTGTGCGGCAGCCAGGGCGCGACGTCGTCCTCCCACGCCGCCATCGAGCCACCGAGCACCACCAGGGCGTGGTGGCCGGACAGGTCCGGCGGCAGCTCGTCGCCCAGATCGGGCCGACGCCGGTCGATCGATGCCCCGCCGAGGTCGCCGAGCCGGCCGAGGCCGGCGTGCGGCTCGTGCTCGATCAGCAGCAGGGGCGAATCGGCGGCGGCAGCAGTCACAGCATCGGAAGGTAGCGGTCCAGTTCGTACGGCGTGACCTGACGGCGATAGTCGGCCCACTCCTGGCGCTTGTTGCGCAGGAAGAAGTCGAACAGTCCCTCACCCAGGGTCTCGGCGACCAGTTCGGAGCGCTGCATGATCTCGATCGCCGCCTCGAGATTGCTCGGCAACGGCTTGATCCCCAGCGCCCGGCGCTCGGCATCGGTCAGCGCCCACACGTCGTCCTCGGCCCCGTCGGGCAACTCGTAGGACTCCTCGATGCCCTTCAACCCGGCGGCCAGGATCACCGCGTAGGCCAGGTAGGGGTTGCACGCCGGGTCGAGCGAGCGGTACTCGATGCGGGTCGAGTTGTCCTTGCCCGGCTTGTACATCGGCACCCGGATCAGCGCCGAGCGGTTGTTGTGCCCCCAGCAGATGTAGGCGGGCGCCTCGTTGCCCCGGCCGGCCTCGGGCGGCAACGATCCGACGCCGCCCCACAGCCGCTTGTAGGAGTTCACCCACTGGTTGGTGACCGCGGTGATCTCGGCCGCGTGCACCAGCAGGCCGGCGATGAAGTGTCGGGCCACCTTGCTCAGCTGGTATTCCGAGCCGGCCTCGTGGAAGGCGTTGCGGTCACCCTCGAACAGCGACAGGTGGGTGTGCATGCCCGAGCCGGGGTGATCGGCGAACGGGCGCGGCATGAAGGTGGCGTAGACCCCCTGCTCCAGCGCCACCTCCTTGATCACGGTGCGGAAGGTCATGATGTTGTCGGCCGTGCTGAGGGCGTCGGCGTAGCGCAGGTCGATCTCGTTCTGGCCCGGGCCACCCTCGTGGTGGCTGAACTCCACCGAGATGCCCATGCTCTCGAGCACGCTGATCGCCGCCCGGCGGAAGTCGTGGGTGGTGCCGCGGGCCACGTGGTCGAAGTACCCGGCCTGATCGACCGGAACCGGCACCCGGCCCGGGCCGGGCTCGTCCTTGAGCAGGTAGAACTCGATCTCCGGGTGGGTGTAGAAGGTCAGCCCGTGCCCGGCCGCCTTCTCGAGGGCGCGCTTCAGCACGTAGCGCGGGTCGGCGAGGGTGTGCTCGCCGTCCGGGGTGAGGATGTCGCAGAACATGCGGCCGGTGCCCTGGTGGTCACCGCGCCAGGGCAGGACGGCGAAGGTGGACGGGTCGGGACGCACCAGCATGTCGGCCTCGTAGACCCGGGCCAGGCCCTGGATCGCCGAGCCGTCGAAGCCGATCCCCTCGGCGAAGGCGCCCTCCAGCTCGGCCGGCGCCACCGCCACCGACTTGAGCGTGCCCAGGACGTCGGTGAACCACAGGCGCACGAAACGGATGTCGCGCTCCTCGAGCGTGCGAAGCACGAACTCCTGCTGTCTGTCCACTGCCCACGTCTCCTCGTGACCGACGGAACACCTGCTGCCCCCAGGCTAGGCCAGCACGGGTTACCGGCGTGTGACGCCCCGCGCGCTGATCGCCGCGACGTGACCTTCCCGCCGATCTACCCTGTGACCATCAGCATCCACCCCGCCAGTGGAGACGTCGGACATCATGAGTTACTCCCCACCCCCCTACCCCGGTGCGCCCTCGCCCGGTGGCGCGCTCAGTCCCGCCGAGGAACGGCAATGGGGCATGCTCGCCCACCTCATCACCCTGGCCGCCTGGGTGCTCAGCAGCGGCTTCCTCGGCTTCGTCGGTGCCCTGGTGGTCTACCTGATCTACAAGGACCGCAGCCCGTTCGTGCGCCGTCACGCGGCCAACGCGCTCAACGTCCAGATCATCGTCGGGGTCGGGCTCATGATCTCGATTCCGCTGATGTTCATCCTGATCGGTTTCCTGACCGCGGCCGTGGTCGGCGTCTTCGGGCTGGTGGTGCACATCGTCGGGGCGGTCAAGGCCAACGCCGGCGAGAGCTGGGACCCGCCACTGACCCCGCACCTGGTGCGCTGAGTCACGTCCTGCCGCGCCGACACCCCGCGCCGTAGGCTCGGGCCATGACCCAACTGCGCCTCGCCCTGGCCCAGGTCAACCCGACCGTCGGCGACCTCGCCGGCAACACGACCCTGGTGCGGGCCTGGACCCGCCGCGCCGCCGACGCCGGTGCCCAGCTGGTCGCCTTTCCCGAGATGGTGCTGACCGGTTACCCGGTCGAGGACCTGGCCCTGCGCACCTCGTTCGTCGACGCCAGCCGGGCGGCGGTGGAACGGCTGGCCGCCGACCTGGCCGCCGACGGGCTGGGTGAGCTGCCGGTCGTCGTCGGTTACCTCGACCGGGTCGACCGCGACGGCGACGGTCACGGCGACAACGTGGCGCCCGCCGTCCGGGTGGGGGTGCCCAAGGGCGAGCCGCAGAACTGCGCGGCGGTCTGCGTCGGCGGGCAGGTCGTGGCCCGCTACGCCAAGCACCACCTGCCCAACTACGGCGTCTTCGACGAGTTCCGGATCTTCGTTCCCGGGCGCGACCTGACCGTGGCGCGGGTGCGCGGCGTCGACGTGGCGATCGCGATCTGCGAGGACCTGTGGCAGGAGGGCGGCCCGGTGGCGCTCACCCGCGCGGCCGGCGCCGAGCTGCTGCTGGTGCTGAACGGCTCGCCCTACGAGCGCGACAAGGACGACGTGCGCCGCGAACTGGTCACCCGCCGCGCCGCCCAGGCGGGCTGCGCGCTGGCGTACGTGAACATGGTCGGCGGGCAGGACGACCTGGTCTTCGACGGCGACTCGATCGTGGTCTCGGCCGGCGGGGAGGTGCTGGCCCGGGCGCCGCAGTTCGACGAGCACCTGCTCGTGGTCGACCTGGACCTGCCGGTCGACTCCGGTCACGCGGCACCGGCGGCGGTGGACGGCGTCCGGCACGTCACGATCAGCGAGGACGCCGTCGCGGCCTACTCCCCCGACCCGGCGTTGCGCGCCCCGGCCAGCATCGCCGAGCCGCGGGACGGCGAGGCCGAGATCTATCGGGCGCTGGTGGTGGGGCTGCGGGACTACGTGCGCAAGAACGGCTTCCGCTCGGTGGTGCTGGGTCTGTCCGGCGGCATCGACTCGACCCTGGTGGCCGCGATCTCCGCCGATGCGATCGGCGCCGAGAACGTCGTCGGGGTCTCGATGCCGAGCCGGTACTCGAGCGATCACTCCCAGGACGACGCCGCCGACCTCGCGGCCCGGCTGGGACTGGACTACCGGGTGGTGCCGATCGAGCCGATGGTCCAGGCCTTCCTGACCGCGCTGGGCCTGACCGGCCTGGCGGAGGAGAACCTGCAGGCCCGGGTGCGCGGCGTCGTCCTGATGGGGTTGTCGAACCAGGAGGGGCACCTCACCCTGACCACCGGCAACAAGTCCGAGCTGGCGGTCGGCTACTCGACCATCTACGGCGACTCCGTCGGTGGGTTCAACCCGATCAAGGACGTGCCGAAGACCGACGTCTGGGCGCTGGCCCGCTGGCGCAACGCCGACGCCGTGGCCCGGGGCGAGAAGCCCCCGATCCCCGAGCCGTGCATCAGCAAGGCGCCCTCGGCCGAACTGCGCCCGGGGCAGCTGGATCAGGACTCGCTGCCGCCCTACGACCTGCTGGACGCCGTCCTGGAGCGTTACGTCGAGGGCGCCCACGGCCGCTCGGAACTGCTCGCCGACGGCTTCGACGCCGCCACGATCGACGCCGTGGTGACCATGGTCGACCGCGCCGAGTGGAAGCGCCGCCAGTCCGCCCCGGGTCCCAAGGTGTCCCCCATCGCCTTCGGCCGCGACCGCCGGCTGCCCATCACCAGCCGCTGGCGCGAACACGAATCCTGACCCAGAACCCGCTCATGCTCCGCAGCCGACTGCTGATGCTCCCCACAGGACGCATTCCTGGGTGAAATATCCGATTCCGATGTGCACCTGCGGAGCATGAGCGGGTTGGATGGTCCTGGCCCAACGGCGGAGCCGACACTTGGAGAAGGCAATGAGCGAGAACGAACAGCCGAACCCCTACGGTGCGCGGGTCGTCGTCCCGGACGCCGCGGCCCCCGGAGCCGTGCCGCCACCGCGTCGGGTCCGGATCCACCACCTGCGCGAGATGAAGCAGCGCGGTGAGAAGTTCGCCATGCTCACCGCCTACGACCAGTACGCGGCGGCCGTGTTCGAGCAGGCCGGCATCCCGGTGCTGCTGGTGGGCGACTCGGCGGCCAACAACGTCTACGGCTACGAGACCACGGTGCCGATCACCGTCGACGAGATGGTCCCCCTGGTGCGCGCCGTCACCCGCAGCGCCCGGCACTGCCTGGTGGTCGCCGACCTGCCGTTCGGTTCCTACCAGGCCGGCCCGGATCAGGCGCTCGCCAGCTCGATGCGCATGATGAAGGAGGGCCTGGCCCATGCGGTCAAGCTCGAGGGCGGACGGCGCGTGGCACCGAGCGTCGAGGCGATCGTCGGAGCCGGCATCCCGGTGATGTGCCACATCGGCTTCACCCCGCAGGCCGAGCACGGGCTGGGCGGCTACCGGGTGCAGGGCCGCGGCCAGGAGGCGGTCGATCGCATGGTGGCCGACGCCCAGGCATTGCAGGAGGCCGGCGCCTTCGCGATCGTGCTCGAGATGGTGCCCAACGATGCCGCCGCTCAGGTCACCAAGGCCCTGCAGATCCCCACGATCGGCATCGGCGCCGGGCCGCACTGCGACGCCCAGGTGCTGGTCTGGCAGGACATGATGGGCCTGCGCACCGGCAAGGCGCCGCGGTTCGTCAAGCGCTACGCCGACCTGAACCAGATCATGCTGGACGCCGCGAAGGCCTATGCGGACGACGTCCGCGCGGGCACGTTCCCGGCCCCCGAACACTCCTTCGAGAGCTGACGCCACCCGTTCCAGCACCGACACCGTCCGTTCCAGTGCGGACTGCGTCCGTTCCAGCGCGGACGGCGTCCGGCGCCGCGATCACCTGCCGCGCAGCGCCTGAGTGCGATCGGAGACGTGGCGAACCGCCTCGGTGATCCTGGCAGCCTGCTGCGAGGTGTCTGCGACGTCCCGGGCGATCTCACCGGCCGATTGGGCGATCGATCCGGCCATGTCGAGTTGCTGATCGATGGTCGAACCCATTACCGACTGCGACTGGCTGATCCTGCCGACCAATTCATCGATGCTGCGCAAGGCCTGCACGCTCTTGTCGGCCGACGCCTGGATCGCGGCGATGCGCGATTCGATGTCGGCGATGGAGTTGGCCGTGGTGCCCGCGAGCGACTTCACCTCGTCGGCCACGACGGCGAACCCCTTGCCGGCCTCGCCGGCGCGCGCCGCCTCGATGGTGGCGTTCAGAGCCAGCAACTTGGTCTGCTCGGACACCGAGGTGATCAGGCCGAGGAACTCGCCGATCTCGTTGCTGGTGACGGCAAGTTCGCGCAGGGTCGCCATGCCCTGCTCCACCGCGGAGACGGCGTCCTGCACCTCGGCGGAGATCTGGGTGGACGATCGGGCGATCTCCTCGACCGACCCCCGCAGCGTCCCGGCGGCGTCCGCCACGGCATCGGCGTTGCCGGTGCTCGACTCGGCGGCGTGGACGATGGCGTCCGAGACATCGCTCAGCGTCGCCATGGCCCGGTCGAACTGCGCGTAGTCCTCGACCTGGGAAGAGATGTTCTCCCACAGCACGATGTACCCGAGCTTGGTGCCGGCGGCGTCGACGATGGCGTCGATGTTGGTGCTCAGGGTGACGGCACCGAAGGAGAACACCGCCTGCCGGGGCAACCCACCCGGTTCGTCGAGGAGTCGCTCGATGGCGCGCGGGTTCTTGTGGAACCGGTGAATCGACCCGCCGAGCACCTCCGAGAGCCGGATGCCGAAGGCGCTCTGCAGCGCCGGGGCCAGGCGGTCCATGGTGGTGACCGCGGTGCGGTTCATCCACACCAGGGTCAGGCCGAGGTCGGCGATGAAGCAGTTGCCCGGCACCGATTCCAGAGCCGCCGTCACGGCCGAGGAACGACGGTTGAGCCCCTCGATCAGCGAGGCGTCCTCCATCGTCGCTGTCCGCGTCCGATCGCGCGACAGTGTGAACATCTGCTCCTGCCCTTCCCAGCCGCCCAAGTCCCGATGGCGCAGTCGAGCGCGAGCCGGCCGTCGGGACGTCGTCCAGAGCCACCATCGGCAGCGCCGGCCCGAAAACTGAGGAGCGTTCACCAGGATGGCTGTGACACCCTCGGCCAGCGTGGACCTCACCCCGTGGCGCAGCTCGCGCGACTTTCGCCTGCTGGTCGTCGCCGGGTCGGTGTTCTATCTGGGCGGGATGGTCAGTTATGTCGCCGTGCCCTACCAGCTGTACCGGCTGACCGGATCGAACCTCGCGGTCGGGCTGATGGGCGCCGTCGAGTTGGTGCCGCTGGTGTTCTTCGGCCTGTACGGCGGGGCGATCGCCGACCACTACGACCGTCGCCGGGTCCTGCTCCTAACCGGCACCGCACAGGTGGTGCTCACCACCGGCCTGCTGCTCAACTCCCTGCTCGCGGCGCCCCGGGTGTGGCTGCTGTACGCGATCGCGGCCTGCCTGTCGGCGGCCCAATCGCTGCAACGCCCCAGCCGCGAGGCGCTGCTGCCCCGCACCGTCGAACACCACCAGCTGCCCGCCGCGATCGCGCTGTCGACCTTCGGCCTGCACCTCGGCTTCCTCGTCGGGCCGGCTCTCGGCGGCCTGATCATCGCCCACGCCGGGCCGCCGTGGGCCTACGCGGTGGACGTCGCCGGGCTGGTGATCGCGACCGGCCTGTACACCGCGCTGGGCTCGCATCGCATCGCCGAGGACACCGAGCCGCCGAGCCTGGCCCGGATCACCGAGGGCCTGCGGTACGCCGTGGGGCGTCAGGCGTTGCTCGGCACCTACGTGGTCGACATCGTCGCGATGTTCACCGCCATGCCCGAGGTGATCTACCCGGCCTTCGCCACCACGGTGCTGCACCGGCCCGACCTGCTGGGCCTGCTCTACAGCGCCGGCACCGCGGGCAGCCTGCTGGCCACGCTCACCAGCCGGTGGACCCAGCGGGTGCACCACCACGGTCGGGCGGTGGCGATCGCCGCGGCGTCCTGGGGCGCGCTGATCGCCCTCGCCGGGGCGGCACGCTCGGTCTGGCTGGTGCTGGCCTGCCTGGTGCTCGCCGGCTCCGCCGACATGATCAGCGGGCTGTTTCGCTCGACCATCTGGAACCAGACCATTCCGGACGCCATGCGCGGCCGCCTGGCCGGGATCGAGATGCTCTCGTACTCGGTCGGCCCGCTGGGTGGTCAGGTGCGGGCCGGGCTGTCGGCCGATGCCTTCGGCGTCCGGACGGCCATCGTCACCGGTGGTGTGCTGTGTACCGTCGGGGTCGGCGCGGCCGGCACGGCCCTGCGCGGCCTGTGGCGCTACGACGCCCGTACCGACGAGCACGCCGTCCGCGAGCGGGACCTGCGCGCCGCGCGGGAGACGTGAGCCCACAGCTCCCGTCCGGGCTCAGCGCTCGTCGTCCCCCTCGTTCCAGCGCCGGTCCTCCTCGTCCCACGCCTCGGTGCGCTCGCGAGCCGTCTGCAGGGCCTTGGACGCTGCTTCGAACGTCGGGTAGGGCCCCATCAGCACCTCACCGCGCGACTTGTTCTCCTCGGTCTCGACCTGACCGCTGGTGACGTTGAACCAGAACCGAGGTGTGTCCATGGGCCAAAGGTAGGCGCGCGAGGCAGGGCTCGTCATCACCACGCACTCACCACCCCTCACCCAGGGCCAGCATCATCGGTGACGTCACATCGTTCTGTGCCACACATCGGCAGGTTCTGCCGCAACGCCGCGTCGGTTTCGCTTGAATGCCGGCATCTGACTCCGGGAGGGGCAACCGTGCGTAACCGATCTCCTCTCGAACGGGTCGCAGGGGTGGATCCGCGCCTCGGACGTCACGGTGTTCAGCCGGCACGACTGGGCAAGGACGTCGGCCATGGGTGCATCCGCCTGCGCAAAAGCGCCATCACGACCTTGGCCGGCATGCTGCCCATGGGCGTTCCGGTGCGCATGGTGGCCTGAGCCGTGCAGGAGTGGGTGGTGCCCGTGGCGGCGGGCCTGGCCCTGGCCGGACTGTTCGTCGGCGTCGACCACCTGGTCACCATTCGCCGCCGACGCACGGTGGCTGCCAGCGGCAGGCTCACCTGTTCCGCAGCACTGCGGGGTGCGGAAGCGCCCTATCCGATGCGCGCTCAGCTGGGTCGGTTGACAGCGGGGCGTGAGCGACTCACCTTTCGGCTTCGCTCGGGGACGACCCTCGACCTGACCCCGGTGGGACTGCAGCTGACCCGGGTCCGGCTGGTCGACCCGGTCGAGACAGGCGACGACGACCTGTCCAGGCTGCTGCTCTGTGAGGACGGCAACGGGACCCCCGTGGAGCTGGCGCTGAGCGCGGAGGACGCCCATCTGCTGCGCACGCTGTTGACCGAGCAGGTGGCTCCACCGCACCGAGGGTCGGTGAAGGTGACTGCCGGGCGACCACGGCCGTGGCGCTCCTGGCCCCTGGTCGTGACCCTGCTGACCGGGGTACCACTCGCCGTCATCGTCGGGCTGCTCCTGACCGGGACGACGGTCCCGGCACGGATCGAGCCCGCGGCCCAGGGCTGTGAGCTGGTCTGGGTGGACCCCTACCAGGGCGTCGAACGCCGCATGGAGTCCGGCTGCTTCGGCGGAGCGACCGACTCACAGGTGGTCCTGCCCGCACGGGGCCTGCCGGACGCCCCGGTCCACATCAAGGACCTCCGCTTCTTCGGGGTCTTCCTGGGTGGGTTGTTGCTCCTGACGCTCGGCGCGGTGCCCTGGCGCAGCTGGTCATGGCGTCGGGAGGACACCGTGCGCGCCCACGGCGAGCCGTCCGTCACAGCGACGTCCGGTGCGGCACCCGCCGTCCAGCGCGCCGCCCCACCCGCCCCCTGGACCCCTGCCGACCTCCTCTGGACCGCGGCCGCCACCTGGGCTGCCGGCGACCGGGTGATGCGCTGCGCACCGCGCGTCGACGACGGGCTGCGTCGCTGGCGAGGGCCACTGCGCGCCGGTGCGATCCTGGTGATCCCGGCCGTCCCGCTCATGGCCCTGTGGCCCGCCTACACGGCCACAGCGACCGAGTTCATGCCGACCCACCGCGCCGAGGCCACCGTGACCGAGGTGGTCACCACCTACCCGGGTGGCCTGGAGGAGTTCCGAATCGGCTTCACGACCGGGACCGGCGAGCAGGTCATCGCCCACGTCCTCGTCCACGGCTGGCCACACGAGTCTCCCCCGGCGACCCTGACCGTCGAGCACGCCACCGCCCGGCCCGAGTGGGTTCGCGCCGTGCCTCCCTTCGCGGGCCACCGGCAGGGATCGGCAGCCGCCGCAGCGCTGCTGCTGCTGACCCTGGGCGGGGTGGGTCTCGCCCTGCGCGGTCCGCTCGGCCGGCGCCGAGCCACCCGTCGTATCCGGCGCACCGGGCCGACCACCCCGGTGCGCCACACCCTCATCGTCACCGACGGCGGCCAGGTCACGGCCCTGTTCTTCACCCCGCACCGGACCGGCGAGCCCGAACGGCCCCCGATCGGCCTGCTGGACCTCACCCCGGACGTCGCCGCCGGCCTGCCGCCGGTGGGTGCCGGTGTGATCCACGGGGCTCTGACGCAGGCGGGCCTCGTCGTCTACGAGGTGGCCGACCGAGTCGTCCCGGCCAGCGAGTTCCTGCCGGTCGCCACCGGCCGGGACGTCATGGTGCTGGCGGACCATTTCAACGCCGAAACGGACCTCTACCAGCAGGTGTGGTGAAGGCCTGTGGCGCCTCGTCGCGACGTGGCCCGCCCGAGCGCGACCTAGACTCCCCGGCATGACCCCCGCGACGACCGCCCCGATCGGCACCCTGGCGCCGGGGACGATCAGCCCACTGCGCGCCGTCCCGGCCTCGATCACCCGCCCGCCCTACGTGGGCAAGAAGCAGGCCGACCGGTTCGTCGGTTCGGAGATCAAGGACGAGGCCACCATCGCGGCGATGCGCCAGGCCGGACGACTCGCCGCGCAGGCGATGGCCGCCGTGGCCGACCACATCGTGCCCGGGGTGACCACCGATGAACTGGACCGCATCGGGCACGAGTTCCTGCTCGACCACGGCGCCTACCCCTCCACGCTGGGCTACCCCGGCAACGGCACCGCGCCGCCCTACCCGAAATCGTTGTGCACCAGCGTCAACGAGGTCATCTGCCACGGCATCCCGGACTCGACGGTGCTGGTCGAGGGCGACATCGTCAACATCGACATCACCGCCTACCTGGTGGTCGACGGCCTCGGTGTGCACGGGGACACCGACGCCACCTACCTGGTCGGCGAGGTCGACGAGGAGTCGCGGCTGCTGGTCGAGCGCACCCACGAGGCGATGATGCGCGGCATCAAGGCGATCGCGCCGGGGCGGCAGATCAACGTGATCGGCAAGGTGATCTCGTCCTACGCCAAGCGGTTCGGCTACGGCGTGGTGCGGGACTTCACCGGTCACGGCATCGGGACGGCGTTCCACTCGGGCCTGGTGATCCCGCACTATGACGCCGCTCCGCTGTTCGACACCCTGATCGAGCCGGGTATGACCTTCACGGTCGAACCGATGCTCACCCTGGGGACCCACGACTGGGACTGCTGGGACGACGGCTGGACCATCGTCACCAGGGATCGGCGCCGGACGGCTCAGTTCGAGCACACCCTCCTGGTGACCGAAACCGGTGCGGAGATCCTCACTCTGCCCTGACCTGCTGTCGAGGACCCACGGCGGGGCCCGACGAGACCTGGCGCCTCGAGGCCTGTTCAACGGCTGGGTGGATCAGCAGAATACGCACCGTGAAGAAGGCGTCGCCATGGATCCACCTGGTGCGTTGGGCACTGGGGCTCAGCGGGCTGTCCGCTGTCGTGGTGGTCGGCGGCGGCTCGGCGGTGTGGCGACTCGAGCGGGACGTCCCCGGGGCGAACCTCGAGCACTGGGGCGACTGCCTCTGGTGGTCGATGGCCACGCTGACCACGGTGGGCTACGGCGAGCACTTTCCGGTGACCCTGGGTGGGCGGCTGGTGGCCGTGGCCATCATGGTCTTCGGAGTCGCGATCATCGGAGCGGTGGCGGCGATGGTCGCCTTCGGCTTCGGTCACCGCTTCGCCAAGCGGCTCGAAGAGGCCGTGCGGCACGTCGAGAGCCAGCAGACCAGCGAGATCGAGATGCTGCAGGCGGCCCGCGATCGCAGCCCGCAGAGCGCCGCCGAGCCGGCAGGCCTGCAGGAGGTGCTGGTCAGCGTGCCCGACGCCGACTGCGCCGCCTCGCTGACCTGGCTGCTGGCCCGGCTCGGGTGGCACCCCGCCGCGGACGACGCCGGCATGGGCTGGGCGCAGGGCGGCACCCGGATGCGCCTGGCCATCAGACCGTGGACGACGCCGGTCGGCGTCCAGGGCCGGCTCACCTTCGGCGCCGGCCGCCAGGACCGGCTGGCGCGGATCTCCCGCGAGGCGTTGCGACACGGATTCCATCGCATCGAACCGCCCGGATCGACCGGCTACGCGCCGATCTCGGAGCCCGCCACCACGGTGGCCGAGCGCGTGGTGCTGCGCACCGCGTCGGGGTTCGAGGTGGCCCTCGTGGAGTGCTGAGGGGCACGCTGCGCTCCCCCCGACGGCCAGGCCTCTATAGGGTTGCCCAGCGAGCGGACGACGGAAGGATCGGGGCGCCATGGCCATGAGTACCGCAGGACGCCGGGTGACCCGCGGCGTGGGCTTCGGGATCGACATCGGCGGATCGGGCATCAAGGGTGCCCCCGTCGACCTGGCAGCCGGCGGATTCCGCGAGGACCGGCTGCGCATCCCGACGCCGCAGCCCTCGACCCCGACCGCGGTGGCCGAGACCGTGAGCACCTTGGTGGGTCACTTCGCCGACCGGTCGGGCAGGCTGCCCATCGGCGTGACCTTCCCTGCGGTGATCCAGCACGGTGTGGCCCGCACCGCGGCGAACGTGGACGGCGCGTGGGTGGGCACCGACGTCGACGCGTTGCTGACCGCACGGCTCGGCCGGCCGGTCGTCGTCCTGAACGACGCCGACGCCGCCGGCCTGGCGGAGACCCGGTACGGAGCCGCCAAGGGGGTCAAGGGCGTGGTGATCGTCGCCACCCTCGGGACCGGGATCGGCAGTGCCCTGATCTGCAACGGCGAACTGGTCCCGAACACCGAGATGGGCCACCTCGAGGTCGACGGTTTCGACGCCGAGTCCCGGGCCGCCGACAGTGCACGTCAGCGCGACCAGCTGTCGTGGTCGAAGTGGGCCAAGCGGCTGCAGCGCTACTTCACCGCGGTCGAGAACCTGTTCTGGCCCGACCTGATCGTGGTCGGGGGCGGGGTGAGCAAGAAGTCGGACAAGTTCCTGCCGCTGCTGACCCTGCGGACCCCGATCGTGCCGGCCACTCTGCTCAACGACGGCGGCATCGTCGGGGCGGCGCTGTACGCCGCCGAGCACGGGTGAGGTGCCGGCCGCCGTCCGGGCCGGGGTTCAGCTGACGCAGTCGTCGAGGGCTCAGCTGAAGTAGTCGTCGATGTTGTCGGCCTCGGACAGGGCGGCGCTGTTGGTGGCGACGGTCTGGAAGTAGGTCAGGGCACCGTCACGGCCGAAGGCGGTGCTCGCGGTGCTGGTCGCCAGCGAGGCCAGCGCCGTCACGAAGGCCAACCGGGAGTACTCGTCCTCGCTGGCCTCGGTCAGCACCACCTGCATGGCCTCGGCGTCCCCGACCAGCTGAAACCGGGCGAACGCGGCGGCACGCTGGTTGGCCCGCGCCGCTCGGCGCCGTTCCAGGGTCGACATGTCGTTCTCCCGCTCTGAGGCTGCTGCAGCACGTGCTGGAGGACCCACGGCACCAGATCGCGTCGCCGGCGGCAAGCGATTCGGGCGCCCAGCCACCCACACGGCCCAGGGACGGCGTGCCCGAACGGTGATCGACACCACTGTCCGTAAGGCACGCATTGCGTTCCTTCGAAAAGATGCCACGCAGGGACGAACCCGAGAGCAGCTCATGATTTCTTCGAATTGGTCTGCGCGCCATGGGTGTCAAGGGCCAGCAGGAACTGCCCGGGGGCGGTCATGAGACCTGCCCGTTGACGGTCACGGGAACTGCCCGGTGGTGGCCATGGGATCTGCCCGAGGGGGGCTGGCCACCTCCGGTTGGGGTGGTCAGCTCAACGGGTTCACCCCCTTCCCGGCCAGTGCTTGGGTGAGCCGCACGCTGTCGCCGCTGGTCTGGCAGATGTGGGCGTGGTGGAGGAGCCGGTCGACGGTGGCGGTTGCCAGTGTCTTGGGCATCAGTTCGTCGAACCCGGCGGGGTGCAGGTTCGAGCTGATCGCGACCGAGCGTTTCTCGTAGGCGGCGTCGACGAGCCGGTAGAGGCCCTCGGCGGCGTCGGCTGCGACCGGGAGCAGGCCGATGTCATCGACCACCACGAGGTCTGCTCGCAGGATCCGGGTGATGGCCTTGGTGACGGTGTCGTCGGCGCGGTGTCGGCGCAGCAGGACGCCGAGGTCTTCCAGGGTGAACCAGGCGACCTTGAGGCCCTGCTCGACGGCGTGTTGTCCGAGGGCTTCGAGCAGGAACGTCTTGCCGGTGCCGGAGGGTCCGCAGACGACGAGGTTCTCCCGGCGGTGCACCCATTCCAGGGTGCGCAGCGCCTGCTGGGTCGGCGCCGGGATCGAGGACGCCTCGGGTTGCCAGGCGTCGAACGTCTTCCCGGTCGGGAACCCTGCCGCTGCGCGGCGGGTGGCCAGCGCGGAGCGTTCCCGGCCGGCGACCTCCTCGGCGAACAGGGCCTTGAGGACCTCGGCGGGTTCCCAGCGTTGGGCCTTGGCGGTCGCGACGACCTCGGGGGCGTGGCGGCGGATGTGCGGTAGGCGCAGTCGGCGCAGCAGGTCCTCCAACTCCGCCGGCAACGGCGGCGCGGCCGCCACCCCCACCGCGGGCGTGGTGGTGTTCGTCCTCATCGGGTCGCCTCCTGTGGGCCGTGCTGGCCGAGTTGTGCCCAGGCTGCGGTGCCCTGGGCCAGCGAGGAGTCCTCGCCGGCGCGATGCTCGCCGCGCTCACCGGTCTTGGATGCTCGGGCGTGGTGGTCCAGGATCGAGGACAGGTCGGCCTCGGCGAACCGGCCGTGGACCGCGGCGTGGCCCAGTGCCCAGTCGACCTCGACGGGGTCGAACAACCTGGCCAACGCAAGCGCTTCGCCCATCTTGACCCGCATCCGCGGCGTGCCCGCAGCGGCGGCCTCGACCAACCACAACCGGGCGCCCTCGCCCAGGGCGAGGAAGGCGGCCTCGTCCGGGTTCTTCGCCCGCGGCTGACGCTGCAGCGGCCCGGCGGGCTGGGCCGGGAAGTGTCCGTCGTCGATCTTCGGTGTCCCGGGGGTGGCGCGATGGTGGCGGGCGACCTCGACCGGCCCCTGCTCGCCGACGTGGACGATCACGACCTGCTCGCCGTCACCGACACCCTGGGTGCGGACCCACACCGTCGCGCCCAGCAGCGTGTGCGGGACCGAGTACTGGCCGGACTCGAACATCACCATCGGCGTGTTCCCCGGCACCACCCTGGTGACCCCGAACGCGACCGTGTGAGCCGTCGTGGGGACCGGATGCAACCGGGCACGCTCCTGCGCGAGCATCTCGACCGGCGGCCGCTTCGTGGCCCGATGGGGCCGGGTATTGACGCTCTCGCAGAACGCCTCACAGGCTGCCTCGAACTCGGCGAACGAGGCGTACTCGCCACGCAGGTTCGTCTCGGTCGGAACCAGGTCGGCCTTGCTGATCTTCACCGACGACTCGGTCCCGCCCTTGGACGCCGGGTCAGCGGGCACGCAGGTGTGCACCGTCACCGAGTAGTGCCCCGCGAACGCGATCAGCTGTGGGTTGCGGACAGCGATCCCGGCGATGTGCTCGCTGGTGACGGTCTTCTCGTTGTCGGTCAGCACATACGTCGGCACCCCACCCAGGCGACGGAACGTCTGATCCAGCGCTGCGAACACACTCGGCATGGTCTTGTCCCGCAACGCAATCACCACCCGGAACCGCGACCAGGCCAACCACGCGACGAACAGCACCGTCTTGACCCCGTCGATCACCGGGCCGTCGCCGAAGTCGTACTGCAGCCACATCCCCGGCTCGACGACCCAGGGCCGGTGCACCCGCACCCGACCGGACCGATAGGCCGCCTTGACCCTCGCCACCGCGCGGCGGGTGGTGCGCTCAGAACCGACGTAACCCAGCGCCCTCAGCTTCTCGTGGGCCACATCGGCACGGACCTTGCCGCGGGAACGCTCGACCCACTCCTCAACCTTCGCAAGGTAGGCATCGATCAACTGCGGACGGGCAGCGGCCCGGTCCAGATCACCCGCGGCGGCACGCCGCTCGACGTAGTGCTTCACGGTGTGATGAGAGCAACCGGCCAACTCCCCAGCATCACGCAACGACCCGGTCAGGTCGTAAGCATCCAAGATTTCCATGATCTCCTCGGCAGACTTCAACTCAACCCTTCCTCGGGAGCGATCGGGCGCATCAGCACCGCTCATCGCACCCGAGGAAGGGCCTCAACCGCAGACCGCGGCGAGGCAGACAACGTCGTGTCGGGCAGATCCCACGACCGTCAGCGGGCAGTTCTCATGTCCGCCAACGGGCAACTACATGGCCGTCTCCGGGCAGTCTCTCGTGGCCGCCAACAGTTCTTCAGCGGCTCGTCGATGCCCACGGTCGAGGCCAGGTCCCGGTAGACGTGTGTGAAGTGGTCCGGATGCCATGGCGAAGCACACGTCGGGTCTGCGCTGAACAGGAACGCATCAGCGTCGAGGTTGAGGTGGGCCGGTGCGATCGAAGCCTCACGCTGCGCCCGGAAGTCACGCAAGATCTGAACCGTGAGCTCATCGAGCGAGAGGCGACGTTCCGAATCGGTCTTGGTGCCCTTGAGACGGCGCTGGCCATCCCGGACGACGTAGTTGTGGGCGATGTCGACGTGGGCGCGCTCGAAGTTCACCGCAGACCACCGCAACGCGACCAGCTCTCCGCGCCGCGCTCCTGTAGTCGTTGCGAGCCATAAGAAGACACCCATCTCGATGTCGACTTCGAAGGCTAGATTGAGCAAGCGTGCGACCTGCTCCGCCTCAGGCGGACGTGCTCGTCGACGTTGGAGTTTCGGCGGGTGCGCGAAGGCGGCGGGGTTCCGCTCGATCCAGGCCCACGAGACGGCATAGCCGAGCGAGGTCGACAGGATCGCGTGGATCCGCCGGACCGTCGCCGGTGCCATCGGCTTGCAGGCATGAGGCTTGCACTCAGCAGCCTTGCATTTCGTGCAACGCGCTGGATGTGTGCTCGACGTATGGCCGGCCCCGTCGCAGAGGACGTTGCAGCGTCGCAGATGCGTGTAGAGCCGGTCGAGGAGATCGACGCGGTGCTGGAGCTTGCGGAGCGAGACGTCGCCGAGCGCTGGCTTGAGCGTCCGCCGGATGTAGCCGGCGGACGTCTCCCTCGTCGAGAGTTCGAGCTCGGCGACCTCGAGCCAGCGGTCGAGGAGCACCGACAACGTCGCAGCCCGGTCGGGGACGGTGTCGGCCTCGACCTGGACGAGGGGGCGTTCCTTCGCGGCGGTCGCCAGCTCAAGGCTGGGGTGCGACTCCTTGAGGTATCGCTTCCGACCGGTGATCGGATCCTTGCCCGCGTAGACCGAGACGCGGAAGGAACCGCCCTTGAGACGTTCGATGGACCCCGTAGCCATGGGCGCAACGTAGATCAGAACACCGACAGGGATCCCACGACGGATCCCACAACTTGGCTAGACAGGCTGGGCGAGGAGAGGGAAATTGGCCTCTGATCAGGGACTTTGTCGGAGCCGCCTGTGGGAATCGAACCCACGACCTACGCATTACGAGTGCGTTGCTCTGGCCGACTGAGCTAAGGCGGCGGGTGCCACCAGAAACGTCAGGTGGCACGGGCATCGAGTATAGGGGCCAGCCGGGCACGCCCGTGCGCGGCATCCACCGACCCCGAGGTGACCCGGTCAGCGGCGGCGATCGTTCGTCGTCCGGCGGCGGCCCCGGGTGGGGGTGACCGTGGCACCCGCGACCCCCACGAGTACCCCGTCGGGCACCGCCGCGGGCTCGCCGTCCCGGTGCGTGGCCTCGTCGCGCAGCGCGCGGCGGCGTTGCCGCGGGAGGTGAGGGCGTCCCGACGCGTCGCCCTCACCCCCCGCAGCCGTGCTCCCCGACACGCCCCCCGAGGCGCCCCCCGGCGCTCCTCCCGAGACCTTCCCCGAGACATCCCCCGACAGCTTCCGCTCCCGCACCGGCCCCGACGCCAGGTGCCGCGGCGTCCCGTGCCCCGCCGAGCGTGGTGACCACGCCGGCGTCCACCGGCTGCCGCAGATCCTCAGCGAGGCATACCCCACCCCGAGCACGATCCACACATCACCGATGCTGAACACGTTCGACAGCGGCCAGCCGGCCGGGATCGCGAACACATCCCCCAGGAACCCCAGCCGGGCGCCGTCCAGCACGCCCGAGTTCGTGAACTCGTGCGCGCGCTGATCGATCCCGGCCCGCCGCAGCGCCTCGGCGCTGGCCGGCAGGGTGCCCCCGTTCAGCGAGATCGCCAGCCCATTGCTCATCGCGCCCAGCGCGAGCACGACCATGCCCGGCACCCGCCGGTTGGCCCACAGGAACGCTCCCGCCGCCAGGTAGGTACCGACGTGCACCGCCCCCAGCAGCCACTGCGGCCGAGTGAAGACCTCGATCACCACGATCTGGATCACCAGCGCCAGCCCGACCAGCCAGGTCAACCTCAGCCGGACGCCGGCCAGCCGCCGCAGCCGCCCACCGATCACCGCGGGCAGCAGCAACACGACCAGAGCTGCCACCGGAATGATCACGAGCGCACCCCCTGGCGGGGGATGGCCGCCGACACCTCGCTCGCGCGACGGGCATCCAGCCAGGCCAGCAGGGACTCCTCGGACATCGGGCGCGCGATGTGGAACCCCTGCACGCGGTCGCAGCCCAGCGTGGCCAGCCGGCCCATGGTCGCCAGGTCCTCGACACCCTCGGCCACCACGGTCAGCCCCAGGCCGTGCGCGAGTTCGATGGTCGACCGGACGATCACCTCGTCGTTCTCGTCGGCCAACATGTGGGTCACGAAGGATTTGTCGACCTTCAGGTCGTCCGGCCTGAGCTGCTGCAGGTAGGACAACGAGGAATACCCGGTGCCGAAGTCGTCGACCGCCAGCCGCACCCCCAGCTCGCGCAGTTCGCGCAGCACCCCGAGCGCCCGGCGCGGATCGGCGAGCAGGGTCGACTCGGTCACCTCCAGGGTCAGCCGCTCGGCGGGCACCGACCGCTCGTGCAACACCTCCCGTACCCAGGTGGGCACCTCGAGGTCCTGCAGCAACCGCACCGAGACGTTGACCGCCATCGACAGATCGTGGCCCGCCGTCCGCAACCGATCGAGCGCCCGCAACGACTCCTCGACCGCGCGATGCGACATGTTGCGGATCGCCCCGCAGTTCTCGGCCAGCGGGATGAACACCTCGGGCTCGATGGGGCCGTGCACCGGGTGTCGCCAGCGCATCAGCGCCTCGAGACAGACCACCCGCCCGGTCGCGGTCTCGATCTGGGGCTGGAACACCAGCCCGAACCCCTCCGGGACGCCGTCCCCGGCCAGGTCGGCCATCAGCGCCAGCCGCATCACGGTGTTCTGGTCGTACTCGGGGCTGTAGACCTGCACGTCACCGCGGTTGTTCTTGGCCTGGTAGAGCGCGATGTCCGCGCGCTGCAACAGCGTGTCGGTGGTCGCCTCGTGATCGCTGCTCAGCGCGATACCGATGCTGGCCCCGATACCGATCCGGACGTCGTCCACCACCACCGGGTCGCGCAACCGGCCCGAGATCCGCGCGGCCAGGGCCCGCACCTGCTCGGGCTCGGCCACCGGACCGATCACCATGGCGAACTCGTCGCCACCCAGCCGGGCCACCGTCGCGGCGTCCGGCTGGTCGGCGCTCACCCGGGCCGCGACCTCACGCAGCAACGCATCGCCCACGTGGTGGCCCAGGGTGTCGTTGACGTCCTTGAAGTGGTCCAGGTCGAGCAGCATCACCCCGACGACACCGCCGGCGGCACGCGCCTGGGTCAGCGCCCGATCGGCCCGCATCCGGAACAGGGTGCGGTTGGCCAGCCCGGTCAGGCCGTCGTGCAGCGCCTCGTACTGCCGTTGCGCCGCGATCCCGGCATTGCGTTGCACCCCCACCAGCGGCAACGCGACCAGCCCCAGCACCATCACCGAGTACCGCGAGGCCATGGCCGCCACCGGCGCCAGGCCGATCAAGATCACCGAGGTCAGCCCCTGCGCCCGCAGGTCCCCCTCGATCACGGCGAGCGCGCTGCGACCGGCCTGCAAGGCCACGGCCAGGGCCACGGCACCGTTGTTGACGACGAAGAAGGTCACGCCGGCGGCCAGGGCCGCGAACACCCGGTCGGCCGAGATCGTCGTCGTCGGGTCGAGCATCCCGACGCCGGTCATCAGGCAGTACACCGCCCGCGCCGAGGTCAGGGTGAGCACGTACTGCGCGACGTTGAAGGCGGCGCGCAGCCGTTGCCGCCCGCCCAGGGCATCGCCGGCGGCCACCGCGAGACCCTGCACCAGCAGGGCCAGCGACAGCGGTCCGCAGAGCACGAGGGCCAGGGCGAAGGTGGTCGAGACGGTCACCTGATCGGTGTCACCGTCGGCCCGCGCGACGTGCACCGGACGCAACTCGCCGAGCACCAGCAGTCCGGCCAGCAGGTAACAGGTCACCAGCTCGGGACTCACCCAGTCGACGGCCGAGATCTGTCGCGCCGCGACCACCCCGAAGATCACCGCCGAGAGGATCACGACCCCCACGGCATACACGGTCACCACGGCAGGCGGACGGCGGCGCACGAGGGCGCCGTCCTCAGGTGCCGTGCTCATGCCGCGAGGTCCCTCCTGGTCCAGCGGCCGCTCCGTTCGGAGGAGGCCACCTGTGCCGCATCGGCTCGGTTCGCCGCCGCCTGAGCGACTGTGGCCACAAACACCCGAGTGCCCGCACCGGAAGGGCACGGGCACTCGGATGCTGGGAAAGTCAGGTGCGCTGGGAGAGGGGAAGCGCCGCGGGTACCGACCCGGGCGCGCCGGCCCGGTCGATCAGGCCCACTTCTTGCCGGCGAACACCACGCCGGTCACGATTCGGGTGGCCACCATGCTCAGAACCACTTCACGCCGGCGCCGACGACAGCTGCCACGGCGATGACGCTCGCCGCCGCGCTGAGAGCCTTGGACAGGACGGTGATCTTCATAGTGCTGGGTCTCCTCGATCGTTCCCCGGACCCCGCGGCCCGCTCGAGATCCATAGTGGCTATCGGTAGTCGCCAAAGCACTATCTGTAAGAGGAGACCACTCGGACGGATTGCCGCTGGTCAGAGCGGGTGAGACCGGCTCGGCCGACCGAGACACCACGCCCAGGCGGCGTCTGTGCCGGCGTCGACGCGGCACCCTCACGGGTGACCCGTTCGGGCGACACCGGCCGGGCCAACGGGGCTCGCCGTGGACACCCAGCGTGACCGGCGCGACGGGGTCAGCGGCAGCGCAGGCCCTCGTCAGGCAGCGTTCCGCTCAGCAGATAGCTGTTGACGGCCGAGTCCAGGCAGGCATTGCCGTTGCCGTAGGCGGTGTGCCCGTCGCCCTCGAGGGTGATCAGGCGGGCGGCGGACAGCTGCTTCGACACCGACACCGCGTCCTCGTACGGCGTGGCCGGGTCGTTCGTGGTGCCCACGACCAGGATCGGCGCCGCTCCCGAGGCCGAGATCTTCTTTGCCGGCATCACCGCGTCGTAGGGCCACTCGGCGCAGGTGATCGCCCCCCAGCCGAGCAGGTCACCGAAGGGCGCTGCGGTCCGCTTCATCCGATCCGCGTCGGCCTTGATCTGCGCGACGGTGCGCCGGTCGCCGTGGTCCATACAGAAGATCGGCCCGGTCACCTGCAGGATCTGCTCGTACCGCCCGTCCACGTCCCGACGCAGGTACGTGTCGGCGAGCAGCAGCATCGTGGTGCCGTCGCCGTTCAGCGCCTCGGTGAGGCCCTGGGTGACGGTGGGCCACAGCGAGGTGCTGTACATCCCGCCGAGCAACCCGGTCAGGAACAACGCCTGGGTCAGCGGCCGGCCGTCGGTGCGCAGTGCCTTGGCGTCGATCTGCCGGCTCAGCGTCTCGAGCTGTGCGATCGCCTGTTCGCGGGTGCCCCGCAGCGGGCAGCCCTGCTCGCGCAGGCAGTGATCGAGGTAGGAGTTCACCGCCCGGCCGAAGCCCTTGGCCTGGGACTCGGCGAACTGCGCGGCAGTGGCCGAGGGGTCGACCACGCCATCCAGCACGATCCGCCCGACCCGCCACGGGAACGTCTCGGCGTACCAGACGCCCAGATAGGTGCCGTACGACACCCCCATGAACGTCAAGGTCTGATCCCCCAGGACGGCGCGCAGCACGTCCATGTCCTTGACCGTGCTCAGGGTGTCGAGGTGGCGCAGCAGGTCGCCGGAGCCTCGCTGGCAGGCCTCGGCGTACCGCTTGTTCTCCGCGACCCAGGCCTCCTCCTCCGCCGGGGTGTCGGGGGTGGAGTCCAGCGCGTAGAACGCGTCCTGCTGATCGTTCGGCAGGCACGTCACGGCCGGCTCGCTCTGCCCGACGCCGCGGGTGTCCCAGCTCACCACGTCGTAGACCCTGCGGACCTCGCGCGGCAGTTGGCCGTACAGCGCCGGGGCGTAGTCGACACCCGAGGCGCCCGGACCCCCGGGGTTGAACATCAACGCCCCGATCCGGGTTCCGGTGGCCTGCTTGCGGGTCACCGCCAGCTTCAGCGTCGGCCCGGCCGGCTGAGCCCAGTCGACCGGCACGGTCACCTTCGCGCACTCGAACCCGTCGGTGCACCGCTTCCACGCCGGCTTCTGGCCGTAGTACTCCCCCAACGCCGGGTCGTTCGCCGGGTCGCGGCGCTCGCTGGTCACCGAGGTCGCCGGCCCCGGCTGGGCCGGCTTCGCCGCGGAGTCGCCGCCCCCCTGACCGAACGGGGTGCAGGCAGCGAGCACCAGGACGACGACGCAGGCGGCGACCAGGGACGACGCGCGTCGGACGGCATCGGTCATGCTGCAGGACCCCCACGAGGATGATCGAGTGCGCACCCGGCCGGACCGGCGCACCAGGTCGTGTCACAGTGCTGCACGGAAGGCTATCCCGCGCGGCGGCGGGCGCCGTCCACGGGTACCTCACCGAGCAGGGCGACCATCAACGCCTCGACCGCCAGCAACGGCGCCACGTTCGCCTCGATCCGTTCTCGCGCAACGCCGATGGCCTCCAGTCGGCGCAACGTCGCCTCGGGGGTCCCGGCGCGCGCCAGCCGCTCGATGTCGGGCCACGACTCGGGGTTGGTCAACTCCGACCCGGTGTCCAGCTGGGTGACCAGCACGTCGCGGAACAGCGACATCAGATCGGTCAACGACCGATCGAGGACGTCGCGCTGCGCCCGGGTGGCGCGGCGTTTCTGGTTCTCCTCCAACGTCTTCAGCTGGCTGCGCACCGCCGGCGGCAGGGTCGACAACCCCTCGGCGCCCAGGGTGTGCAGCAGCTGTGCCCGCTCGGCGGCGTCCCGTTCGCCGGTGGCTGCCTTGGCCTCCTCGGTGGCCACCTCGACGAGCTGACCGGCAGCCATCACCGCGGCACCGACCCCGCTCACCTGGGTCGGCAACCGCACGATGTCACGGCGCCTGATGCGGGCGCCCTCGTCCGTCGCCAGCCGCCGGGCCAGGCCGATGTGACTGCTCGCAGCCCGCGCGGCGAACGCGGCGATGGCCGGGTCGACGCCGTGCCGGCGCACCAGCAACGCCGCGACGTCCTCGACCGGCGGCACCCGCAACCCCACGTGACGGCACCGGGATCGGATGGTGACCAGGACGTCGTCCGGGCTGGGGGCACACAGCAGCCAGACGGTGCGCGGCGGCGGCTCCTCGATCGCCTTGAGCAGCATGTTGCCCGAGGTGTCGTTGAGCCGGTCGGCGTCCTCGATCACGATCACCCGCCAGCGGCCCAGGGTGGGCCGCTGCGAGGCCAGGGTCACCAGCGGCCGGACCTCCTCGGCGCGCAGGTGAACGTGCTCGGTCGCCACCAGGGTGACGTCCGGGTGCGATCCGGCCAGCGCCGTCCGGCACTCGTGACACCTGCCGCAGCCGCCCTCGGTGCACTGGAGCGCCGCCGCGAACGCCCGCGCGGCCGTCGATCGGCCACTGCCCGGCGGCCCGGTGAGCAGCCAGGCGTGGGTCATGCCGGACGCCGCGTCCGGCACGCTCGCCCGCGACAGCACGGCGACCGCCTCGGTCTGGCCGACCAGGTCGTCCCACACGCTCACGACTGCGTCCAGTCACCGAACAGCTCGTCGCGCAGGTCGCGGACCGCGGGCTGGGGTGCGGGGTGTTCCACCACCTCGGGAGGCTCACTGACCGCCTCGACGGAGCCGTTCGTCACCGGGGCCGGCCGTCCGGTCCGCGGGTCGAGGTGCAACAGCGGCAGGGGCTCGGTCTCGCCCGCGTCGGTGAACCAGGCCCGCTGCGGGTGCCGGGCCACGTGCTCACCCCGGGGACGACGTCGCTCCTCCACCCGAACGACCGGCGCGGTGGGGGTCGCGACCTGCGCAGCCGGGGCGGCTGGCGGCACGGCCGGGGCAGGCGGGCTCGCGATCGGGGCCTGCGGCGCGACCGGAGCCTGCGACGCGACCGGGGCAGGCGACACAGCCGGAGCTCTCGGGGGGGTGGGCGCCGGCGAGGGGGCGGCCGTCGGTCGGGGCGCCGACGGCGCCACCGGCGGCGACACGGTCACGGTCGGCGGTGGCCCGGGGGCACGAGGGGTCAGCAGCGGCAAGGGCTCGGTGGGCGGTTCCGTGGACGATTCGGTGAGCGGTTCGGTGTTCACCCGCAGGTGGCGCAGCGCCGGGCCGCTCGGGACATCGCCCCGCGCGGGCACCGCCGAGGCCGCGATGGCCGCCTGCTGCTCCTCCCGGGCGGTCAGCGCGGCCTGCTCGGCCTCCTCGGCATAGCGACGCTCGACCTCTTCCTGCAGCTGGCGGTCGGCCTCCTCGCGTGCCCGACGGGTGGCCTCCTGACGGGCTCGGGCCTCGTCCCGGCTGCGGCCGCGCAGCTCGGCGTCCAGGCGCAGGACCTCGGCCTCGGCACCGGCCCGGCGACGGCGCGCGTCCTCCTCCGCGGCCAACCGGGCGGCCAGCTCGGCGCGGCGCTTGCGCGAGATCGGGACGACGTCGCGGACCCGGCGCCGGATCGCCTCCTGGATCTCCTCCCGGGGGTCGGAGCCGTCGAGGACGAGGTAGCGGTGGGGGTCCTTACGGGCCAGCTCGAGGAAGGCCTGGCGCACCCGGTCGTGGAACTCCTCCGGCTGGGCCTCCATCTTGTCGGCGCCGTTGCGCTTGGGGTCGTTGGCCCGGCGCACCCGCGAGATCTCCGGCGGGATGTCCAGCAGCACGGTCAGGTCGGGCACCAGACCCGCGGTCGCCCAGCGCGAGATGTAGCCGATGTCCTCGGCCCCCAGCGCACGGCCCACCCCCTGGTAGGCGATCGAGGAGTCGACGTAGCGATCGGTGATCACGATGGCGCCCCGGGCGAGGGCCGGACGCACCAACGAGTCGATGTGATGGGCCCGGTCGGCGGCGAACAGCAGCGCCTCGGCCCGCGGCCCCACCGCCTCGCCCTCGCCGAGCAACACCTCGCGCAGCCGGACGCCGACCGCGGTCGCCCCGGGTTCGCGGGTGAGCACCACGTCGTGCCCCTGGTCCGACCGCAACCAGTCGGCCAGCACCCGGGCCTGGGTGGACTTGCCGGTGCCGTCGCCACCCTCGAAGGCGATCAACCAGCCGTTGTGGGGACGCGTCGAGCGACCGGCTGCGCGCATCTCGGGCATGCGGCGATCGATCCAGAGCGAGAACAGGTCGCTGTGCAACCTCGACCCGGGCCGGTCGTCCATGGCCCGGTAAGCCGTCGTGCCCACCACCACGGCGATCAGCCCGGCCAGCCCGAAGACCCAGGCCGCGCCGTTGTAGACCAGCCGATCGTGCCAGGGCAGTACCACGGTGTGCTGCCCCACCACGGCAGCCAGGACGGGACCTGCGACCAGGGCCAGCAACAGGACGACGCGTGCCGCCGAGTGCAGGAAGCCGAAGGTTCGCCCGCGGATCTCGTCGCTCACCTCGAGCCCGAGCAGGGTGTACCCGGTGACCCAGGCGACGCCCCCGCTCAGCCCCAGACACACGGTGAACGCCACCGCCAGCACCAGGTTCGGCACCAGGGCGAGCAGCAGCAGGAACACCCCGGCCGACACCAGGGCCAGCCCGAACAGGCGGCGACGCGAGAACCCGGCGAGCAATCGGGGGCCGAGCCACATCCCGCCGGCCAGCCCGGTGAAGACCGCCCCGAACAACACGCCGTAGCCGGCCTGGCCCGCGTGCAGATCGATCACGAAGGTCTGCGCCAGGCCGACGACCAGGCCCCCGGCGGCGAACGCCCCGAGCATGCCGAGCACCAGGCCGCGGACCAGCCGATTCAGCGCGACGAACCGCCAGCCCCCGACGATCGAGGCCACGATCGACTCGGCTCGCGCCAGCTCGCGAGCGCCGGTGTCGGGGATGTCCAGCCGCCAGATCACCAGCGCCGAGACCAGGAAGGTGAGGGCGTTGGCCCACAACGCGACCGTGACCGGTGAGATGTCCGGCAGCGAGGGCATGGCGGTCGCGCCGTCGGCCAGGACGGACAACACCACGTAGAGCAGGGAGGCGATCGGCGCCGAGCCGAAGGTGGCCACCAGGTTGAGCTGGTTGGCGGCCTCCAACCGGCGCCGGGGAACCAGGTTGGGCACCGTGGCGTCGTTGGCCGGGCTCCAGAACAGTGCCACGCACTCGATCAGCAGGGTGGCGGCGAACAGCCACGTCAGGGTGCCGACCACGACGATCGAGGCGAACAGCGCGAATCGGAGCAGGTCGGCGACCACCATCGTCCAGCGCCGGTCGAGCCGGTCGGCCAGGGCGCCGGCCAGCGGGCCGAGGATCACCGCCGGCGCCAACCGCAGCACGAACACCCCGGCGATGGCGAAGTTCTGCGCGGCGTAGGAGCTCTGGGCCAGCGAACCGGCCATGGCGGCGGTGGCGAGCAGGCCGAGCCAGTCACCCAGGCTGGACAGCCCGCAGGCGAGCCAGAGGCGCCGGAAGGCGGTGATGCTCAACACCGCGCGGATGTCATGGTCCGCCGCGGGGTCGTCGTCCGGCAGCGCGCCGACAGGGCTGTCGACCGCGCCGACACCGCTCGCCAGGCCGCTCACCGGGCCAGGGTAACCGCGGCGGGTGACAACGGGCAGGTCGATGTCGACTCCGACCAGGCCGGACGGTCCTCGCTGGGTCTCCCCCTGCCCCGGGGCTGATCCCCTCACGGGATGCGTGTCACCAGGACCAGCCCCGATTGCGCAGTTCGGCCTCGGCCATCATGCGGCGCAGGGCGGCGTCCCCCTCGGGCAGGTCGTCGATCTCGGCCAGCCGGCACGCCTCCTCGAGCAGGTTGGAATAGGCGGTGCGGGCCGCCCGCAGGTGATGCCCCCGGGCGAACCGGGACTCGTCGGCGAGCAACAGATCGATGCGGGTCTCGACCCGTGCCAGCGCGTACTGGATCTGCAACGCGGAGAACGGGTCGACGTCCGGACGCCGCGCCTTGCGCAGCGAATCGACCACCCAGGTCTGCCAAGTGGGCATCGGCGCCCCCGCTCATCGGCGTGTGTTCCACCCCGATCCACGGTAACCCGCGGCGGTGAGACCGCCTACCCCGGCCACGGCCTCACGTGATCACTGCTCAGCCAGACGTCTTCTTCGCGGCCGTCTTCTTCGCCGGGGCCTTCTTCGCGGTGGTCTTCTTCGCGGTGGACTTGGTGGCCGCCGCCTTCTTCGCGGTGGTGGTGGCGGTGGCCTTCGTCGTGGTCTTCGCGACGGTCTTCTTGGCCGTGGTCTTCTTGGCCGCCGTCTTGCGCGCCGTCCGCTTCACCGGCCCGCGGGCCCGCTTCTCGGCCAGCAGCTCGGCCGCGCGCTCCAGCGTGATGCTCTCGACGGCATCGCCCTTGCGCAGAGTGGCGTTGCTCGTGCCATCGGTGACGTAGGGGCCGAAGCGGCCGTCCTTGACCACCACCGGACCCCCACTGACCGGGTCGGGACCGAGCTCGCGCAGCGGGGGTGCCGCCGCGGCCCGGCCTCGCTGCTTGGGCTGGGCGTAGATCGCCAGTGCCTCGGCCAGGGTGGTGGTGAAGATCGCGTCCTCGCTGCCCAGCGAGCGCGAGTCGGTGCCCTTCTTCAGGTACGGCCCGTAGCGACCGTTCTGGGCCGTGATCTGCTCACCGGTCTCCGGATCCGCGCCGACCACCCGGGGCAGCGACAGCAACTGCAGCGCCTGCTCCAACGTCACCGTGGCGACGTCCATGCTCTTGAACAGGCTGCCGGTGCGCGGCTTGACCGACTTGGGGGCGTCGTCGTCGAGTACCTCGGTGACGTACGGCCCGAACCGGCCCGCGCGGGCCACCACCTGACGGCCGGACGCCGGGTCGATCCCCAGCACCCGGTCGCCGCTGTTCTGGTGGCTGAGCAGCTCGCGGGCCTTGGCAACGGTCAGCTCGTCGGGCGCGACGTCGTCCGGCACGCTCGCCCGAACCGGCTCGCCGCCCTCGCCTTCGGCCGGCAGCTCGACGTAGGGGCCGTAGCGCCCCACCCGCAGCTCGATGCCCTCACCCAGCTGCACCGTGTTGATGTCGCGGGCGTCGATCTCGCCCAGGTTCTCGACCAGCGGCCGCAGCCCCTCGCCGTGCGCCGCGCCGTCCCCGAAGTAGAACCGTGACAGCCAGGCCACCCGCTGCTCGTCGCCGCGGGCGATCCGGTCGAGGTCCTCCTCCATGGCGGCGGTGAAGTCGTAGTCGACCAGCCGGCCGAAGTGCTCCTCGAGCAGCCGGGTCACCGAGAACGCGAGCCAGGTCGGCACCAGCGCCGAGCCCTTGGTGGTCACGTAGCCGCGGTCCTGAATGGTGGTGATCGTCGCCGAGTAGGTCGACGGCCGGCCGATCTCGCGCTCCTCCAGGGCCTTGATCAGGCTGGCCTCGGTGTAGCGCGGCGGCGGCTGGGTCTCGTGACCGTCGGCGGTCAGCTCCAGCGTGCGCAGGGCATCACCGGTCGACAGGTCGGGCAGCCGGCGCTCGTCGTCCGAGGAGCCGCTCCTGGCGCCGTTGGCGCGCAGTTCGTCGCGCCCCTCCTCGTAGGCGGCGAGGAAGCCACGGAAGGTGATCACGGTGCCGGACGCCGCGAACTCGGCCTCGCGCGTCAGCACCGCGCCGGCCGCGCCGGACACCATGGCAGCGGGCGTGGCGACCAACCGCACGGACGCCGTCGAGCCCCGGGCGTCGGCCATCTGCGAGGCGACAGTGCGCTTCCAGATCAGCTCGTAGAGCCGGAACTCATCACCCCGCAGCTCACCGGCGACCTGGGCCGGGGTGCGGAAGGAATCGCCCGAGGGCCGGATCGCCTCGTGGGCCTCCTGGGCGTTCTTGCTCTTGCCGGTGTAGGTGCGCGGTGAGGCCGGCACGTACTCGGGGCCGTAGAGCTCGCCGATCTGCCGCCGGGCGGCCGTGATCGCCTGCGTCGACAGCACCACCGAGTCGGTGCGCATATAGGTGATGTAACCGTTCTCGTACAGCCCCTGCGCCACCCGCATCGTCTGGCGCGAGGAGAAGCGCAGCTTGCGGCCGGCCTCCTGCTGCAACGTCGAGGTGGTGAACGGCGCCGCGGGACGGCGGGTGTACGGCTTGGTCTCGACCGAGGCCACCCGGACCGGTGCGTCGTCCAGCGCCGCGACCACGGACGTCGCCTGGTCGCCGTTCAGGTGCACCACCCCGGCGCCGCGTGCGGCCGCGGTCAGCTGGCCGACGTCGTCGAAGTCCCGTCCGGTGGCGACCCGGGCACCGTCCAGCGCCACCAGGCGGGCGGTGAAAGCGTGTGCCGCCGCAGCGTTCGCGGCAGCCGAGGACGCCGAATCCTCGGCCTCGGGGGCGAAGCTGCCCTCGACGTCCCAGTAGGACGCCGACCGGAAGGCCATCCGCTCGCGCTCGCGCTCGACCACCATCCGGGTGGCCACCGACTGCACCCGACCCGCGGACAATCCGGCGCGCACCTTGCGCCACAGCACCGGCGAGACCTCGTAGCCGTAGAGCCGGTCGAGGATGCGCCGGGTCTCCTGCGCGTCGACCAGGCGCTCGTCCAGATCGCGGGTGTCCTGCAGCGCCCGCTGGATCGCCTCGCGGGTGATCTCGTGGAACACCATGCGCCGTACCGGCACCTTGGGCTCGAGCACCTTCAGCAGGTGCCAGGCGATGGCCTCGCCCTCGCGGTCCTCGTCCGTGGCCAGGTAGAGCTCGTCCGCCTCCTTCAGCGCCCGCTTGAGCTCGGTGACCTTCTTCCGCTTGTCGGCGTCCACCACGTAGTAGGCGTCGAAACCGTTGTCGACGTCGACCGCGAACTTGCCGTAGGGACCCTTCTTCATGTCCGCGGGCAGCTCACTGGGCTGGGGCAGGTCCCGGATGTGTCCCACACTCGCCTCGACCTCGAATCCCGGGCCGAGGTAGCCGGCGATGGTGCGCGCCTTGCTGGGCGACTCGACGATGACGAGCCGCCGCGGAGTGAGGGCCTTGGTGGTGGCCACGCTGAGCCTTTCCCTGGCTGGTGGAGCAGGAGGTCGATCCGTTGAGATGATGCCGCTCCGGCCGGCCCGCGACCGGGACGGAGGTCGACTCGTCCCGGCCGGTGGGCCGCTGTTCGCCGGAGGGCTCGAAGGGTAGCGGCACGAGCGCGGAACGCCATGACCGTAACCCGCACGGACACCGAGGGGGCAATTCCGGACCTCGCAGAGGCCCGATCGCGACCCCGGATGGCGCCCGATGATGACCGAGGGCAGTCATCGGCACGTGTCATCTGCATCTGCACCTGCATCTGCATCTCGTGCCAGATTGACCGGATCACCCGACAAATAGTTATACCGAGAGTTATGATCAGTTACATGAAGTTGGGCGGCGGAGCGATTCGCGGCACTATTAGGCGCTGGGAGGTGTCGCTCGCGCCTTCATCCACGTAGCGTCATCCCCCGTAGGTCTGACAGCATCAACGATCGATCCTGGCGCCCTCGAGGTCCCGGAGCTAGCACCATGGGTAACGAGCGCTCAGCGGGGGACACGGCCAGGCATCACCGCACAACGCTCGCACCCAGGAGGATCCGGTGGCCCGTCACGGTTCGGCCGATGCCGAGCACCCGACCCCGGACGTCCCGGCCGAGGTGCCACGGCGCGTCGGGGGGCCGGCGACCTGGCCCATCCGACAGAAGCTGATCGGTCTCGTCGCCCTGCCCACGGCCGCCCTGATCGGGCTGGTCGGCGTCCAGGTCGCCCAGTCCTACTCCACCTGGAAGCAGGCGAGCACCGCTCAGGACGACGCCGCGGCACTGATCGCGACCAACGCCTACGTCAACGCCATCGACCGCGAACTCCAGCAGACCTTCGCCCTGCTGCTGCGCAGCCCCGACGCCGGCGCGGAACTCACCGCTCGCCGCAAGGCCACCAACGACGCCCTGAACGCGCTGGCCACCCGGCTCGACTCGCCACCGCCCGGCGGCTGGTCGCCACAGGTCGCCCGCCAGGTCGCCACCGTCGAGCAGGTCGGCGCCTCGCTGCTGGACCAGACGCCGTCCAAGACCGAGGTGCGGGTGCGCCAGCTGGTCGAGGCGAGCGGCGCCACCGCGGCGTCCAGCAAGAGCCACATCGGCCTGGCCACCGTGGCCCAGGGCTTCGACGTGTTGCTGCAACCGGCCCGTGACCTCGCCACCTCGCTGTCGGCCGAGCTGGCCCAGAACACCCCCAACCCGCGCACCGTCGACACGGTCTCGGTATTGAACGCGCTCAACCAAGCGGGCACCGATGCGTCGCAAGAGCTGGTGCTGCTCACCACGGCGTTGCGGGACAACAAGGCCAATCCGGCGCAGGTCAGCGCGATCGAGCAGGCATCCGCCGGGCAGACGACGCTGCTGAACCTCGCCGCCGGGCGGGCCACCGACGCGCAGCGGGCCCGCATCGACGCCGTCCGTGCCCAGGACGTCTCCATCGCCACGGCCCGCGCCACCGGTCTCGACGTGGTCCGTGAGGGTCAGGCGAACGGCAAGCCCAGCCCCCGAGCGGACGCCGAGGCGCTGAAGTTCTCGGTGAACGCCGGCAAGCGACTGACCGCGATCAGCGGCCTGATCGGCAGCACGGCCCAGGACCTGGTCGACCAGACCAGCTCCGACCGGCGCGCCGCGTTGCTGCGGCTGATCTTCTTCGGCGGGCTCGGCGTGGCCAGCCTGATCCTGGTGAGCCTGCTGGTCTCGGCCCTGGGCCGCACCATCACCGTGCCGATGCGCCGCCTGCGCAGCGGAGCCGTCGACTCGGCCACCGTGCGGCTGCCGGCCGCCGTCCGCCAGATCGAACGCGAGGGTCCCGAGGCCGTCGTCGCCGTCCCACCGGTGCTGCCGCTCGACGCCCGGGTCGGCCCCGAGACCCGTGAGGTCGCGCAGGCCCTGGACGGCCTGACCGCCGAGGCGATCCGGCTGGCCACCTCCCAGGTGCGCCTGCGCCAGTCGCTGGACGAGGCCTTCGTCAGCATGTCGCGCCGCAGCCAGTCGATGGTCGAGAAGCAGCTGGCCATCATCGACGAGCTGGAGAGCACCGAAGAGGACCCGGAACAGCTGCGCAACCTGTTCCGCCTCGACCACCTCGCGGCCCGGATGCGCCGCTACAACGACAACCTGCTGGTGCTGGCCGGCTCGGCCGTGCGCACCCGCTCGCAGGCCCCGGTCGCCATCGCCGACGTCTTCCGCGCCGCCACCTCCGAGATGGAGCAGTACGAGCGGGTCCGGCTGCAGCCGCTGTCGGGCGCCTCGGTCGCCGGTGCCGCCGCGGGTGGGCTGATCCACCTGCTCGCCGAGCTGCTCGACAACGCGGCCATGTACTCCCCGCCGACCAGCCCGATCGTGCTGTCGGCGGCCTTCACCCACGACGGCGGCCTGCGCCTCGAGGTCACCGACTCGGGTGTCGGCATCCCGCCGGCCGAACTGGCCGACCTCAACGCCCGGCTGGCGATGCCCGGCACCATCGACACCCAGGTGCCCTCGCGCATGGGTCTGTACGTGGTCGCCCGCCTCGCCCAGCGAGGCTCGTTCGGAGTGCGGCTGGCCGCCCGCCCGCAGGCCGCCGGGACGGTGGCCGAGGTACTGGTGCCCAAGGCGCTGGTGCTCGGTGCCCCCACCGGCCCGCTCGACACCATCGTGCCGCCGCCCGCGCCGTCCGCCCCGCTGGTGCAGGCCATGGAGGCCCCCCGGCTGCCCGCTCAGCACGGCGGCGCCGTGGCGACGCCGATGGGTGGGCTCACCCGCCCGGTGCGCCCGCAGCGTCCGGACGGCGCCCCCGGGCGGCCGGATGCACCCCCGGTTCAACCCACCCCGGCCCACGCCGCGCCGCCGGCGACCGCGGGCACGCCCGGGCTGACCTCCGCCGGCCTGCCGTCGCGCCGTCCGGGTGCGGCCCTGGCCGGTAACCCGTTGGCCGCTCAGCAGGCGGCCAACAGCGCGGCCGCGGCCAACCCGATGTCGCCGGCCGCCCGATCGGGCGCCCGCGAGGCGGCACCCGCCGCGCGCGACGCCGATGGCTCCACCCGCAACGGCGCCGCCGCCGGCCTGGACGCCGCGCGGCGCCGCAGCGAGGGCAGCGTGCCCTCGGAGCTGCCTCGGCGCGAGCCCGGTTCGACCGGCCGCCTGGGTACTCCCTTCATGCCGCCCGGCACGAGCGCGCCCACCGGTGCCGACGTTCCCGGAGCCTTCGAACCACCGGCCGCCCGGCGAGGCCAGGGCGAGGGGCTGCCCACCTCGGCCCCCGGACGGCGTCCCGGCGCCCGGCCGCTGCCGGTGCGCGCCCCGGGCCAGCCCGGTGGTGGCCCGGCCCTCGGCCCGTCGGCCGCCACGGCCGTCGCCGCCGCCGCGTCGGCCCGGCCCCGCCCGACGGCTCCACTGCCCGACAGCGGGCTGTTCGCCGCCGCCGTCCGGCCGCCCGCGGGCACCGAGACCCCGCAGCCCGGGGGCGCCGAGGCCGATCGCGCCGCCGAGACCGCCGTTCCCAGCGCCCGGTCGACGGCCCCCGGCTCATCGGATCGTCCCGCGGTGACGATCGAACCCGCGGCACCGGCCGCCCCGCCGGCCCCGGTACCGCCGCCGGCGCTGCGCACCCCACCCGTGACGGCACGGCCCGCGGTCGACAAGCCGGCTGCTGCTCCGACGGCTCCGGCTGCTCCGGCCGCCCCGACCTCGCCGGCGGCTCCGGCCAGGCCGGCCGCTGCGAAGGCGCCGGCGGCACCGCTGCCCACGCGGCCCGTGGCGCCGGCTGCCAAGCAGGCCCCGCCCACCGGGACGCCGCAGCAGTCCGGAACCCCGTCACCGTTCGAGGTGGAGGCCCGGGCCGCGGCGGCGGCGTCCAGCGCTCGGTTCGTCCCCCCGGGGTCGGCCAACCCGTTGATCGGCTCGACCGGCGCCGGGCGCGCCCAGACCCCGATCTTCGACTCGATCTCGGTGTGGTTCTCGGACGACCGGACGGCGCACGTCAGCCGCGCCGGTGAGCCGGCGCAGGTGATCGACCTGCGGGACGGCGCCGCCAAGGCCGTGCCGCCGGCCGCCGCCGGTCCGGCGCCGGCCACGACGGGCCGTTCCGAGTCGCCGTCCGGCGCGGTCGAATCCCCGGCCGCGGCACCGGGCGCCGGCACCCCGAGCCGGTGGGCCAGCCTGGGCGACCAGCGCTGGATCGCCACCAACCTGCGGGCCGCTGCCGCACCCGAGACGGCCGGCAGCACCTCGACGGGCTTGCCACGGCGGCGTCCGGGCGCCAACCTGCTGCCGTCGGCCGCGGCGGCCGCCGGGGCGCCCACGGCCGCGCAGGGCGGGCTGGCACGTCGCACGGACGCCGAGTCGGTACGGGGACGGCTCGGGAGTTACCAACGAGGGCTCAGCTCGGCCCGGCGAGCCCGCCATCTGCCACCCGAGAGTTCGGGGGGCTTGTTCCACGGGGGAACAGAAGCCGGTAACGGCCATCAAGGAGGAGATTCGTGAGCGTAGGGACGGGAGCCGACGTCGCATGGCTCGTCGACGGGTTCACCCAGCGGGTGCCCGGCGTCGCGCATGCCGCGGTGGTCTCCGCCGACGGGCTGTTGATGGCCAGTTCGGCCGGCCTTCCCCGTGACCGTGCCGACCAGCTGTCCGCGGTCGCATCGGGACTGGGCAGCCTGACCAACGGCGCGGCATTGTGCTTCTCCGCGGGTTCGGTGGTGCAGACGGTGGTCGAGATGCAGGGAGGCTTCCTGCTGCTCATGGCCATCTCCGACGGCTCCTGGCTGGCAGTGCTGGCCTCACCGACCTCGGACATCGGGTTGGTGGGCTACGAGATGACCATGCTGGTTGACCGGGTTGGTGATCACTTGTCGCCCGAGTTGCGCCACGCCGAGTCCGACTGGGCCGGTAGGGCCTGAGATCCGGAGTCACGAACATGCCCAGACAGGCCCGCCCGGACGGCACTGATCCGCCGTCCCCTCGCAACCGGCGCGTTCATCGCACCGGCGATACCGTGCGGCGTCGCTCGACGAGCGAGGTCGCCACGACCGGGCAGCTCCCCGTGGTGCCGGACGGCCAGGCGGCACCCACGGCACCGCCCGCAACCCCGTTGGACGGCGCAGCCGTTGCCGGGGGCCAGACCCCTGCCACCGGCGCCACGTCGCGGGTGACGGCACCGGGCGAGACCGGGTCCGTGGGGCAGGGCAGTCTGGACGCCGCAGCCGGGTTGTCCGGCGCTGTCACCGGTGCGCACACCGGCTCGGTGCCGGCCGATCTCGGTGGCGCGCGCGGTGGCCCGGCGCCGGTCGCCGAATCGGACTGGATGGCCATGGCTCGCCAGCAGGCCGAGATGGCCAGCCACCGGGACAGTGGCCTCGCCGCGTGGATGCCGGGCAGCGGCCTGGACGAGGACGTCGAGATCGACCTGACCGGCTCGGCCTCCCTGGTGCGCCCGTACGCCCGCACCGGTGGCCGGACCCGTCCGGTACGCGACCTGGACATGGAGGCGCTGGTCCGCACGACGCTGGCGGGCAAGGAGGCCTCCACCAGCCCGTGGCTCAACCCTGAACACACCAGCATCATCGAGATGAGCAGCGGCACGGTCTCCGTGGCCGAGATCGCTGCCCGGTTGTCCGTCCCCTTGGGCGTCGCCCGGGTGATCATCGCCGACATGATGGACCTGGGCCTGGTCGAGGTCATGAAGACCTCGGCCGCCGAAGGTGACGAACGTGACCCCGACTTCCTGAGGAGAGTACTCAGTGGCCTTCAGCGGCTCTGACGCGCGGCCGACCCGGTCGACCAAGATCGTTATTTCGGGCGGGTTCGGGGCCGGCAAGACCACCTTCGTGGGCGCCGTCTCCGAGATCGTGCCGTTGCGCACCGAGGCCGTCATGACGGCGGCGAGCACCGGTGTGGACGACCTGTCCGCCACGCCGCACAAGACCACGACCACCGTCGCGATGGACTTCGGACGCATCTCCATCGACGAGCAGCTCGTGCTCTACCTGTTCGGTTCCCCCGGGCAGAACCGGTTCTGGTTCATGTGGGACGACCTGGTGCGCGGCGCCATCGGCGCGATCGTGCTGGTCGACACCCGCAGGCTGGAGGACTGCTTCGGCCCCATCGACTTCTTCGAGGCCCGCGGCTTGCCGTTCATCGTGGCGCTGAACGCCTTCGACAGCCACGTCCCGCATTCGCCGGAGGCCGTCCGCGACGCCCTGCAGCTCAGCGAGGGCACGCCGGTGATCGTCTGCGACGCCCGCGACAAGGAGTCGGCCAAGCAGGCCCTCATCTCGGTCGTGGAGCACGCCCTGCGGACCTGGTCGAAGATGGCCACCGAGGCGCAGTCCGCCCCCGCCTGATGTAGCCCTGGGGCAGCCCCTGACGTAAGCCCCTGGAGGCAGCCCCGGCCTTCCCGAGGCAGCCACCCCTCGGTGATCACGGAAGCTCGCGAGCAGTCCCGACAGTCGTGATCACGTTGAAGATCACGTTGAAGGTTTTCGTCAGGTTCTCACGGACGAAGTCCTCACCGTGATCTTCGGTGTTGCCCGAAACCCTCATCGTGATCTTCAACGTGATCACCGGTCGTCCCGGCACGCGCGCCCCGGGACCAGCTGCACCCAAAGACCGTCGGCCCCTCCCGTCCAGGACGGGGAGGGGCCGACGGCTGATGCGATGGGCTCGCGACCGGCTCAGGCGCCGGCTGCCGCGGGCACCTCGGCGTGCATCGCGGAGGCACGACGCTTGGACGTCGTGACCGCACCGACGATGACCACCACGGCCGCCAGGCTGATGGCCAGGCGCACCCCGGTGTTGTCGCTGGTCTGCACGATCGCGGGCGCGATCAGCACCGACACCAGGTTCATCACCTTGATCAGCGGGTTGATGGACGGACCGGCGGTGTCCTTGAACGGGTCACCCACGGTGTCACCGATGACCGTGGCGGCGTGGGCGTCGGAGCCCTTGCCACCGTGCAGGCCATCCTCGACCAGCTTCTTCGCGTTGTCCCAGGCACCACCGGAGTTGGCCAGGAAGACCGCCATCAGCACACCGGTGCCGATGGCCCCGGCCAGGTAGCCGGCCAGAGCGCCGACACCGAGGCCGAAGCCCACGGCGATCGGGGCCATGGCGGCCAGCAGACCGGGGGTGGCCAGCTCGCGCAGCGAGTCCCGGGTGCAGATGTCCACGACCTTGCCGTAGTCCGGCTTGACCGAGTAGTCCATGATCCCGGGGTTCTCCTTGAACTGCCGGCGAACCTCGAACACGATGGCGCCCGCGGCCCGGGTCACGGCGTCGATCGCCAGACCGGAGAACAGGAACACCACGGCTGCGCCGATCATCAGGCCGACCAGCACATTGGGCGCCACGACCTGGTAGGCCTCGATGGCGTCCTGAGCGGTCTTGCCGGCATCGATCAGCGCGGTGGTCACCGCGTCGTTGTACGAGCCGAACAGTGCCGTCGCGGCCAACACGGCGGTCGCGATGGCGATGCCCTTGGTGATCGCCTTGGTGGTGTTGCCCACCGCGTCGAGCTCGGTGAGGATCTGGGCGCCCTCACCGCTGACGTCGCCCGACATCTCGGCGATGCCCTGCGCGTTGTCACTGACCGGGCCGAAGGTGTCCATGGCCACGATCACGCCGACCGTGGTCAGCAGGCCACACCCGGCCAGAGCGATCAGGAACAGCGACAGGATGACCGAGCCGCCACCGAGCAGGTAGGCGGCGTAGACCGCGGCGCCGATGGTGACCGAGGTGTAGACCGCCGACTCCAGGCCGACGCCGATACCCGACAGCACCACCGTGGCCGCGCCGGTCAGGGCGGTGTCGGCGACGTTGTGCGTCGGCGGGTGGTCGGTGCCGGTGAAGTACCCGGTCAGCCACAGGATGACCCCGGCCAGCACGATGCCGAGCAGCACGGCCGAGATGGCCAGCAGGCGCGGGTCGCCGTCCAGCTTCTGGATCTCGGCACTGGCCGAGCTCAGGCCGGCGAAGGTCGACGGCAGGTAGGTGTAGGCCGCCACGGCGCAGAACACGGCCGAGATCAGCGCCGACAGGTAGAACCCGCGGTTGATGGCCTTCAGGCCGCTCTCGCCGGCCCGCGGCTTGGTCAGGTACACACCGAAGGCCGCCGTGATCGCACCCAGGGCGGGCACGATCAGCGGGAACACCAGACCCTCGGTACCGAAGGCCGCCTTGCCCAGGATCAGCGCGGCGACCAGGGTCACCGCGTAGGACTCGAACAGGTCGGCCGCCATACCGGCACAGTCACCGACGTTGTCACCGACGTTGTCGGCGATGGTGGCGGCGTTGCGCGGGTCGTCCTCGGGGATGCCCTGCTCGACCTTGCCGACCAGGTCGGCGCCGACGTCCGCGGCCTTGGTGAAGATACCGCCGCCGACACGCATGAACATCGCCAGCAGGGCGGCGCCGAAGCCGAAGCCCTCGAGCACCGCGGGCGCGTCGCCCTTGTAGATCAGGACGACGACGCTGGCGCCCAGCAGGCCGAGGCCCACCGTGGCCATGCCGACCACACCACCGGTGCGGAAGGCGACCCGCATGCCGTTGTCCCGGCCGTTGGCCTCCCGGGCGGCCGCGGCCACGCGCAGGTTCGCCCGCACGGCCAGGGTCATCCCCAGGTAGCCGATGGTGGCCGAGAACAGGGCACCGACGACGAAGAAGATGCTGCGCCCCACCCGGATCGAGCTGTCGTCGGCGGGCAACAGGAACAACAGGGCGAAGACCAGGACGACGAAGCCCGCCAGGGTCTTGAACTGTCGGTTGAGGTAGGCAGCGGCGCCCTCCTGAACGGCGCGCGCGATGGTTTTCATGTTTTCGGTGCCCTCACCAGCGGCGAGAACCTGACCCCGGAACACCGTGGCGATGATCAATGAGATCACCGAGATGGCGGCCACGACGTACACCAGGTTCATGTTTCCGCCTGCAAGGGTGACCGCTTGGCCGTCTGCGGCCTGGGCGCTCCCCAGCATCCGTCCTCCTCGACGTGTGCGTGGCACCCGCCCAGGTGGCTCCGCTGATCAGAGAGCCGAGATCGATTGTTGGACGGGGCATAGCGGCGCATCAGGTGACAACCTGTGCGGTGAACGCGGCGCAGTCTACGGAATGTGACCGGCGCCGCAAAAGGCCGCCACTTGTGACCTTACGCATGGCGCACAAAGGTTTCGAGATGGCAACAAATGCGGCATGAAGCATCCGGGTACGTCAGACTACGTGGCTCGCTGCCAGCAGAGTTCGACACCGGACAGCCCGTCGTCCCCGGTCGGGACGAGCTGCAGGGAGTCGGACAGCGTGGCCGCCATCGCGAAGGTCACCGCGTCCTCGGGTAGGTCGACCTTCCCCGCCGGATCGCACACCGAGACCTGCACCTGCGGGCCGTCGTCCAGCACCTCGACCGTGATCCGCCACGGCGCCCGGACCGGATCGGCTGCCCGTGTCGCCGTGGCGCCGACCGGTGCGACGGCCTGCTGCGTGCAGCGGTTCCGACCCGAGCGCACAGCTCGCCCACGGCGAGGCGGACGTCGTCCAGCCGGGCCTCGTCCACGCCTGCCCGGCGGGCGGCGGCCACCACCACCAGGCGGGCCATGCGCACGTGTTCGGCCGCGGGGGCGAAGGAGAGCACCACGGGCGGCATGGTCGCGGGGATCGGGTTCAGTTGCCGGTGACCGGCGGCAGATCGATGCGACGAAGCGCATCGGCCAGCGAGGCGTGGATCGGGAACACCTTGGTCAGACCGGTGATCGGAACACCTTGAGGATCTTCTCCTGGGTGCAGACCAGGTGCAGCGATCCGTCCTGGGTGCGCACCGGTTGAGCCCGCCGACCAGGATCCCCCAGGCCGGTGGAGTCCAGGAAGTCCACCGAGGACGGGTCCACCACCAGCCGGTAGTTCCCCGCCGCGACCAGGTCGTTGATCCGTTCCCGAGTGCCGGCGCGGTGTAGACGTCGATCTCACCGACGACCGACACCACCGACCGGTCCCCTTCCTGTCGGCTCGTGACGCTGAGATCCACTGGCCCCTCCCCTGGGACATCGGGGTGTCGCTGGATCCGGGCGCCTGGCTGCGTCCGGGACACCGGGCACCCGAGGCGGCGACGATCGCTCCCCGGTCGCATCGGTGTCGCGCTTGGCATTCAACACCATTCGGGAGCCGCTGACGTCTCCGAAGGGTCACGCAGTGTGGACGCACGGGTCCAGCTGGGGGGTGAGCGCCCCGCGGCTGCCGGCGCACCTGGGGCCTGCCGACGGCCGAGGTGACCGGGTGGTGCACGCCCGCACCATCCCCGCCCGGCCCGGCGAGCGCTCCCCGTGGCCGGCCTGGGCCGACCCGGTGGTCATCGAGGCCTTCCGACGGTGCGGCGTGGTCTCGCCCTGGCGGCACCAGGCCCGCGCCGCCGACGCGGCCTGGCGCAGGCGGCATGTCGCCCTGGCGACAGGCACCGCGTCGGGCAAGTCCCTGGTCTACCAACTGGTGGCCCTCTCGGCGGCCAGGGCGCGTCGTCCGGGGTGCTCGCCGGTGCGGGGCCACTGCGGCCGGACAGCGCGGGACGCGGCACCGGCTGGGGCTCGGGCCGGGCGCCGGGCACGCTGTACCTGGCGCCGACCAAGGCGCTGGCCGCCGATCAGCTCGCCTCGCTCGAGGCGCTCGGGGTGCCCGGGGTCCGGGCCGCCACCTACGACAGGGACACCCCGCCGGAGGAGCGCGCTGGATCCGCGACCACGCCGAGATCGTTCTGACCAACCCGGACCTGGTGCATCACGGGTTGCTGCCGAGCCATCCGCGGTGGGCCTCGTTCCTGCGCAGCCTGCAGTTCGTGGTGGTGGACGAGGCGCACCACTACCGCGGGGTGTTCGGCTCGCACGTGGCCGCGACCCTGCGGCGGTTGCGGCGCGTGGCGCGGCATTACGGGGCCGATCCGGTGTTCCTGACCGCCTCGGCCACCGCGGCCGATCGAGCGCACCGCGGCCGACCTGACCGGCCTGGCCGCCGACGGATTCGAGATCATCGACCGGGACCACTCCCCGCGCGGGGCCACCACCTTCCTGCTGTGGGAGCCGCCACTGGTGCCGGTGGCGGCGAGAACAGGGCCCCCACCCGCCGCAGCGCGATCACCGAGACGGCGGAGCTGGTGACGGACCTGGTGGCGGCCGGGGTGCCGACCCTCGCCTTCGTCCCCTCGCGACGCGGCGTCGAGACGGTCGCCGCCACCTCACGGCGGTTGCTGGCCGAGGTCGACCCGGAGCTGCCCTCGCGCGTGGCGGCCTATCGCGGCGGCTACCTGCCCGAGGAACGTCGAGCCCTCGGAGGCGGAGCTGCGCGCGGGGCGGCTGCTGGGCCTGGCCGCCACGAATGCCCTCGAACTCGGGATCGACATCTCCGGTCTGGACGCCGTGGTGATCTGCGGCTGGCCCGGACGGCGGGCCTCGCTGTGGCAGCAGGCGGGCCGGGCCGGACGCGACGGTGGCGACGCGCTGGCCGTGTTGATCGCCCGGGACGACCCGCTGGACACCTACCTGGTGCACCACCCCGAGGCGATCTTCGGGCGGTCGGTGGAGGCCACCGTGCTCGACCCGTCCAATCCCTACGTCCTGGCACCCCACCTGTGTGCCGCCGCCGAACTGCCGCTGCGCAGGCGGACGTCGACCTGTTCGGGGAGCACGGCGTCCGTGCTGGACGCACTCACCGCCCGGGGAGCGCTGCGACGCCGACCGCCGGGTGGTTCTGGACCCGATCGGAGCCGGCCAGCCGGCTGGCCGATCTGCGCGGCACCGGCGAGGCCGGTACGGATCGTGCAGCCCAGCACCGGGCGAGTGCTCGGCAGCGTCGACGCCGGCGCCGCCCATCACGGTGCACCCGAGAGCGGTCTACGTGCACCAGGGCCAGAACTGGCTGGTCGTCGACCTCGACCTGGAGGCCGTGGCGCTGGTCGAGCCCACCGGCGACGAGATCTTCACCCAGGCCCGTGAGATCACCGACGTGCGGCTGCTCGACGAGCGGCGCAGCCGCGGCTGGGGCCGGGTGCACCTGGCCACGGGCAGCGTCGAGGTGACCGCACAGGTGGTGGCCTACCTGCGGCGCGCCACCGACGACGGCCGGGTGATCGGGGAGCAGCCGCTCGACCTGCCCCCCCGCACGCTGCGAACCACCGCGGTGTGGTGGAGCATGCCCGCCGACCTGCTCGCCGAGCACGGCGTCACCGACCCTCGGGTACCGGGGGCCGCCCATGCCGCCGAACACGCCGCCATCGGCATGCTCCCGCTGGTCGCCACCTGCGATCGCTGGGACATCGGTGGGGTCTCGACGGCCGTCCACGCCGACACCGGCGAACCCACGATCGTGGTCTATGACGGCCATCCGGGCGGTGCCGGGTTCAGCGAGCGGGGATTCTCGGCTGCCGGCACCTGGCTGTCGGCCACGGCCTCGGTGATCCGCGACTGCGAGTGCGAGAGCGGCTGCCCGTCGTGCGTGCAGTCGCCCAAGTGCGGCAACGGCAACGACCCGCTGGACAAGGACGGCGCGCTGCGCCTGCTCGGTGCCGTGCTCGCCGACGCCGACCCGGATGTTTGAGGCGCGTCGTGGGCGGGTGTCTCCTGTGGTGGTCCGACCGGGCGCCCAGGCGTCCATGATCACCGTCATGGGGCGAGTTGCCCCCGGCAAGTGGGTGCGAACTGCCCGGTAGCGGTGATCAAGCGCAGGGGGTGACGCCACCGCGACCCTCTCCAGGTTCATGATCAGACCAAGGGGGCGAATTGCCGCTGCTGGGTGGGTGCGTACCGCCCGGTGACGGTGATCGGTCGGCGCCGAGCCGCGCCACCCGCATCCGCCCATCCGCATCCGCGCCGCTTCCTCAGCCCGCTGGCACCCACTTCCGCAGCCGCTTCTGGCACCCGCTTCCGCAGCCCGCTTCTGTCACCCGCTTCCGCAGCCCACTTCTGTCACCCGCTTCCGCGGCCAGTTCTGTCACCCGCGTCCACAGCCCAGGACAGGTTGGCCTGGTCGACCCCGACGCGGCTCATGGCGGAACCCCGTGCCCGGCGTCCCGGCCCGGGCGCGTCCGACCGCCTGATGTGCCCCGGGGAGGCCGATCGATACCCCGACCGTGACCGTGACGCTGCCGTCGGGCGCCACGAGGCACTCCCCGAGCCGGGCACCGTTGCGCCGGGCCAGATCGGCGGCCACGGCGCAGGACGGCGGCTCGGCACCAGCGGCTGCCAGCGCAGCGAGATCTGCGGCGGCGGTGGCCCGATGGCGGGCGATCTCAGCCAGCCCCAACCCACCGACCAGCAGGGCCAGGGCCACACCCACCGAGGCGATCGCCAAGGCCAGGACAGTTCCGCTGCCCCGGTCCGATCGCCGCCCCGGTCGATGCCGCCGCGACCCCCGCATCCAGGCGCCCACCGCATCCACGGCGACCACGGCGACCACCGCCCCCACCCCGTCGAGGGTGCGGCCGGCCGGCGGGCCGCGGTCACGGCAGACCTCCCGCGCCCGGCTCCCGAGGCGCACTCGCCGTGCTCGACACCGCGAGCGCCGGCGAACCCGGCAGCGGCAGGTGCACCGTGGCGCTCACCCCGACCGTGACCGTGGAGGCGGCGGTGGCGAGCTGCACCCTGGCCCCGGCCGGCCCCACCTGGGTCGCGGTGGCGATCACCACGCCGGGGGCCTCACCGCGTGCCGCGACCCGCGCCCCGGCCCGGGCGGCGTCGACGCACTGCACCTGGGCGGTGACGACCCGGGCGGCGGCGAAGACCACGGCGATCAGCAACACGACGGCGGGCAGGGCGAGAGCCAACTCGGCGGTCACCGCGCCGGCCTCCCCGCTGCGGGCCGAACGCTGCGCGACTGCCGCCGTCGCCCACCGCCACCCGGGCCGGGCACGTCAGCTCACCGACAAGGGCACGCGTGATGATGCCCATCAGCAACCCGCGCACCTCGCCGCCGCGCAGCAGAGCCAGCAGCAGGGCCGCGAAGCCGCAGGCGGCCAAGGTGGCGATCGCGTACTCCGCTGTGGCCATGCCGGCGTCGGCGCGCAGGCCTCGGGTTCGGCCGATGACCCGCCGGGTGCCCGTTCGAATGATGGACACGACCCGGCCCAGCCGAGTGGTCAGGTACCTCATTGGTGTCGCCCTTCCCCGGCCGTTCGAGACCGGACCGGCCACCCCGAACGGGGCAGCACTGCGACTGTGCGGCCGAGTCCACCGGTGCGCCCGCCACCCCGGCCGTCCTGTGGACAGTGGGACGAACACCCCCGATTGGGGACGGAACAACGCCGACGTCGCGAGGCCACCGTGCAGCCGATGTCGTGGGACGGGCGAGGCGACGGGCGACGAGGCTGCCCCGGCCCTCACAGGTCGCCGATCAGGCCGAGCAGCAGCGGCACCACGGTGAGCAGCACGAAGGCGGGCAGCAGGCACAGTCCCATCGGCAGCACCGCCATGACCCCCAACCGGCTGGCGGCCGCCGCGGTGGGCGGCGGCCTCGCGCCGTCGGTGTTCAGCCGCCGCCGCGCGCACCAGCGCCGCCGGGGCGATGCCGGTGCCGGTGGCGAGGTCGAGTGCCTCGAGGATCGGATCGAACCGGTGGACCCGGCGGACCCGGCCGATCCGGTGGACCCGGCGGGCTCGGCGGATTCGGCCGCGCCACCGGATGGTCCGCAGCGACGCCAGGGCAGGCGGCCGGCCTGCTCGGCGAGCAGGGCCAGGGCGGTCTCGACCGGCAACCCGGCCTCGAGCAACGCCACCATCAGGTCGGCCACCACCACGGCCGGCAGGTCACGGGTCGCTGCCGCCCAGGGCCGCTCGCCCTCGGCGCCGGGGGACGCGGTGCCGGATACCTCCCGTCGTCCGGATACCTCCCGTCGCCTCGCCGCGGCACGATCCGGTGGACGCGGACCTGCCTCGGCCGTACCAGCATCGCCAACATGACCAGGCCGGCCATCAGGTACGCCGTCATGGCTGCCGCCCGCTCGTGGATCGTGGCCGCGGCTCGGTCACGTCCGGCCGCCCGCGGTCTCGGCCCGGCGCACCATCCGTGCCGCCCACTGCCGGCCCACCCACCACAGTGCCCCGCCGCTCACCAGGCAGAGGCGCCCGGCGCCGGTGGTCACCAGCACCGAGGCGGTGTCGACCCCGGTCAACGCCCCGAGCGAGCCCGGCCAGCGGGAGCCACCCGAGCACCGTCGCCGTGGCCCGCGGCCCGCCAGCGCCGCATCGCGCGCCCGAGTGGCCTGCAGCTCGGCCCGAACCGCCTCGGCCAGACCGTCGAGCACCCTGGCCAACGGAGCCCCGCTGGTCTGGGAGACCGCGCAGGCCACCGCCAGCCAGCGCAGTGCCCGCCCGCCGCCGGCGTCGATACGGCCCTGGCCGACCAACCGGTCAGCGGCCAGGCGCAGCCCCTCGGCAGTGCTGCCGCCGAGCCCGGTCGTCGTCACCACCGAGCGGGCGATGACCGCGAGGTCGTCGTCACGGTCGGCCAGGATCCGCCAGACCTGCTCCCCGGCGACCCCGGCCCGCGACAGCGCCGCCACCCGTTCGGCGAGCACCGCGACATCGCCCCCGCCGACGAGGACGCGATCTCGCCCGCTCGCCTTCCACCCGACCCGGTCCCGCCCGACGCCCTCCCGCTCGACGCCCTCCCGCCCGACGCCCTCCCGCCCGACGCCCCGGCGGAACCGCAGCCGAGCGGGCCAGCCGCGCCGCACCGATGCACGCTGCCCCGACCGGCCCGGTACCGGCCGGTCGACTCGCCCGGCCGGCGTCGCGGCGAGCGCGGCCAGTGCCGCCAGCAGCCCGGCCGCCACGGCCGGCCCGGCGGTCACGGGGTGATGCCGGCGAGGCCGATGCCAGGCCAACCGCTCCGTCAGGGCCGGCCAGGCCGGACCACCCGTGGTCCGGCCGTCGTCCGCCCGGAGCAGTGCCCGGTCGACCACCAGGCGCCCGGTGGCATCGCAGCCGACCACGCCGATCTCGGCCACCTCGCGCCGCACCGTGGTGCGCCGCACGTGCACCACGACGTCCAGCGCCGCGGCGCTGGGCGTGCACCCCCTCCCGCTCAGGCCGGCGATCAGGCCGAGCGCCTCCAGCAGGCCGGGACCTCAGCCGGAGCGTTCGCGTGCAACGTGCCGCAGCGCCCAGGTGCCCGGTGTTGAGGGCCGCCAGCAGGTCGCGCACCTCGCTGCCGCGGCGCTCACCGACCACCAGCCGGTCCGGACGCATCCGCAGCGCCTGGCAGCACGAGCACGTCCAGCCCGACCTCGCCGCGGCCCTCGACGTTGGCGTGCCGAGCCTCCAACCGGACCACGTGGGGATGGCGCGGCCGCAGCTCACCGACGTCCTCCACCAGCACGATCCACTCGGTCGAGGGCACCGGCGAGAGCAGGGCGGCGAGCAGGGTGGTCTTGCCTGCGCCGGTGCCCCGGTGACCAGGAACGCTGCTCGAGCCGAGATCAGCGCCGCCAGCACCTCGTGCCAGGCGGGCGCCACTGCCGGCGGCCACCAGGGCCGCGAGGTCGGCCGGAGCCCACGCAGGGTGCGCAGGCTGATGTGGGTGCCCTCGGGAGCGACCGGGGGCACGACGGCGTGCAACCGGATCCCCCGGGCAACCGGGCGTCGACCCAGGGCAGACCCTCGTCGAGCCGGCGCCCTGCCAGGGACGCCAACCGGACGGCGAGCGCCCGCACCTGGTGCTCGCCGTCCAGGGTGAAGCCGGCGTCCACCAGGCCGTGGCCCCGGTCCAGCCAGATCCGGCCGCCGCCGTTCACCAGGATGTCGGTGACCCGCAGGTCGTCGACCAGCCCTTGCAGCGGCCCCAGGCCCTGCGTGTGTTCGCGCACCGAGTCGGCGGCGGCGCGCAGTCCCTCGGCACCCAGCACCTGGCCGTGGCGGGTGCTCACCGCCCCGATCTCGGTGGTCAGGCGCCCGACTCCGACCGGGTCCTCCGACCGACTGACCCGAGCCCGTAGCGGTGCCAGCAACTCGTGCGGGTTCGTCGGCCGGGGACTTCCCGGCCCCCGGGCCGTCGGCGTCACGGCGACACCTGCGACCTGTGCGACCTCAGCGACAGAGACTCGATCTCGATCGCCAGTTCGGCCGTCAGCCGACGGCACATCGCCTCGAGCGGCCCGCGCGCGCGAACCGGCGCGAGACCCTGGTCGAGGGCTGCCCCCAGCCCAGCTCGGCGCGCATGTCACCCGCCAGCGGCAGGCGAGGCGCATCGGCCACCGCCTCGGCCGACAGCCCGGTCGGCGCCGGCCCCGCACCACGCAGCCGAAGCCGACGGCAGGCCGGCTCCAGCTGGGCGACCACCCGGCCCGCCGCCGCCGTCGCCTGCACCTCCGCCGGGACCACCAGCACCACCTGGCCCGCCCACCGCAGCGCGGTGAGCACGGCCTCGTCGAGCCGGCGCGGCAGATCCATCACCACCAGGCGGCTCTCGCGGGTGAGGGCATCCAGGACGGCAGCGACCGCCTCGGGCCGGCTGGCCGGCTCACCGCTGCGTTCCCAACCGAGCACCCGGACCCCGAACGCCTGCGGCAGGCCCGAGCGCAACAGACCCGGCTGCAGCCGCCCCGCCACCGCCGACAGGTCCTCCCACCGCAACCCGGGTTCGTCGTGGGTGCCGATCATCACGTCCAGCCCGCCACCGAGCGGATCGAGATCGACCAGCACCGGTTCGAGCCCCTGCCGCGCGGCCGTGACCGCCAGCGCCACGGCCAGTGTGCTGGCGCCGGCACCGCCTCGCCCACCGACCACCGCGACCACCGCCGCGGTGCGATGCCCGCTCACCGCGTCGAGCATGCGGTCGAGCAGCCACGAGCGGGCCTCCGGCAGGATCGCGACCTGCTCGGCACCGAGGGTGAGGGCGTCCTGCCAGACGGCCGGATCGGCCGGCGCGCGCCCCACCACCACCACGCCGACCCGAGCGCCCCGGAGGCTGACGGATCGGGCCGGCGCTGCGCCGATCGCGACCTGTGCGCCGAGGCGATCCACCCCGATCAGCACCAGGTCGGCAGATGGTGCGCCGGCCAGGCGCGTCGTCCGGGTCAGTTCGGCGCCGGCGGCGGCGGCCAGGCCCTCGACGCTGTCGGCCAGCGCGTCGTCCTCGGTGATCAGGACGAGGCGGCCGGCGCCGGGAACGGCCCCGCCCCCGGGCACGCGCTCACCAGGTCCGCCGGATCGATCACCTGCTCCGGTCGCGGAACGCGCCCTCGGTCGGACGGAGCGGGACCGCGCACCGGGCGTCATCGCGCGCCCGCCGGCAACGGTTCGGGGTTCATCGGCAGCATGCCGCGAGGCTCGCGCGGACGGCGTCCCGGCACCACCGGGCGGCCCGCAGCTGTGGACAATGTGACGATCCGGCCCGACTGTGCACGCGTTGTCCGGATCGTTGCGGGCCCGGCCCCAGGAGCATCCACCCCGAGAGGGACGCCAAACGACGACGACCCCCGCTGGGGGGAGCGGGGGCCGTCAGCCGGTCCGGCTCGGGGGGGAGGAGTCGGACGGCGGCACGGCTCAAAGGCCGTTGACAGCAGTCTGTACCGCGGAGGAACCGGCTGCAAGCGGGCCGGCCCATTTCGTAGGCCGAGAGGGTGACGTGCACCACAAGGGATTCCCCACCAGAGGTCTTCCCGGTAGTGGGGCCAGCGACCAAGGTCCCGTCCTGGACCCGACCGGACACCGGATCGGATCCATCCGGGGCTTGTCGGAACCCCTGCCTATCCTGAAGCCATGTCCACCGCCGCGCAGGATCCCGCCGGGGTACCTCACCCGGCCCGGCCGAACACGCGTGCCCGAGCGCTGCGTCCGGCGGCGTTCTTCGACCTCGACAAGACGATCATCGCGCGGTCGAGTCTGTTCGCCTTCTCGCGGCCGTTCCTGGCGGGCGGTCTGATCACCCGGCGCGCCGTCGTCCGCAGCGCGTACGCGCACTTCCTGTTCCAGGTCGGCGGCGCCGATCACGACCAGATCGAACGGACGCGCGAATACCTCACGGCCCTGGTCACCGGGTGGGATGTGCAGCAGGTACGCGACATCGTGGCCGAGACCCTGGAGCAACAGATCGTCCCGGTGGTCTATCGCGAGGCCACGGACCTGATCGAGGAACACCATCGTGCCGGCCGGGACGTGGTGATCGTCTCGGCCTCCGGCAGCGAGGTGGTCGAGCCGATCGGGGCGATGCTCGGTGCCGATCACGTGATCGCCACCCGGATCATGGTCGACCAGGGCGTCTACACCGGCGAGATCGACTTCTACGCCTACGGCGAGAACAAGGCGGTTGCCGTCCGCGAACTGGCGGCTCGGCGCGGGTACGACCTCGATGCCAGTTACGCCTACAGCGACTCCTCCACCGACCTGCCACTGCTCGAGGCGGTGGGCCACCCGCACGCGGTCAATCCGGATCGAGCGCTGCGCAAGGAGGCGTCGATGCGCGGCTGGCCGGTGCTCGACTTCACCCAGCCGATGAGCCTGCGTGACCGGCTGCCGCGTATCGGCGCGCCACCCCGGTCGGTCAAGGTGGCCTCGGGCGCCCTCGCGGGCGGGGCGGTCGCCGCCGGCCTCACGTACCTGGTCACCCGGCGCCGCGTCCAGCGCGGGCTCTGAGACCCGCGGCCGCGAGTTCCGAGGGACCGGCGATGAGCCGCGAGGTGCTGGGGCCGGGCGACGCGAGGGCGGACGGGGACTGGGACGAGACCTGGGACGCCGCCGTCCCGACGCCACCCGACCTCCCCGCCCGCGCGATCCCGCCGCGCCGGCGCCGCGTCCTGGCCGGCGTGGCGTTCGCCGTCGGCGTCCTCATCGGCTGGCCGGCCGTCGGCGCGGCCTCCTGGACCCCCGCGGTCAACGATCCTCCCGGGCTGAGCCTGGCCGCCACCCTGCTCGACCTGCATGCCGACCCGGACGCCGCGAGCCCGGCGCCGGGCAGCGACGCACGGTTGTCGGTGATCGCCGACCTGCAGGTCACCAACCTCACCGGCGAGGCGATCACCCTCGATGGCCCGGGGGCACCCCTGACCGCCGCCCGGGTACGCCGGCTGACGCCGTCGTCCACGACCCTCGCCGCCCGGACCGGCCGCCGGGTGACGGCCGCGATCGAGATCGGCTGCGGCTCGCCGCAACCCCTCGACCTGCCCCCGCTGAGGATCGCTCGCGCCGACGGCCGCCGGGGCAATGTCCCGATCGACGGCGCGGCCTCCGAACTGACCGCCTGGTGTGCCCGGCACCGCCCCGAGCAGGCACTGCAGCTGCGTCGGGTGGTCGTGGACGGCGAGCGGCTGCGCGTCGACCTGACCATGCCGAGCGGCCGCACTGCCCTGGTGGCCCAACTCGAGGCCGGCGGCGTCGTCCTGACCGGGCGGCCGCTGCCGGCCATGGTGGACGGGCAGGTCCGCAGCATCTGGCTCGACCCGCCCGGCGACTGCGACGCCAGGTGGCTCGCCGACGGATTCCCGTCGGCCCTCGAGCTGACCCTCGAGGTGCCCGCCACCCCCGAACGCGGATCTCGCTCGTGGTCCCGCCTGGCCGGCGGCGCGATCCTGCCCCAGTGGCTGCTGGACACCTCGTGCTCCGGCTGACCCGCGAGCCGAGCGACCGGACGACGGCCGGCCGGCCGATCGCGGCCCTGCTGGCGTGGGGTCTGGTCGGCCTGGTGACCAGCATCGTGGCCCGGTCGGCGGTCGAGGGGCCGCAGGCGCTGCCCGCGGGCCGGGCCGTGGTCGCGACGGTGACGGTGGCCGGCTTCGGTGACCTCCCGTCGGCCCGGGCCGACCTGCAGCTGGCGGTGATCAACCGGGGCGAGGACGACGTCACGATCGACAGCGTGACGCTCGACGTCCCGGGTCGGGCGCCGCTCGTGCTCGACGAAGGGGTCATGGCCCAGCCGGGTCGGACCGTCTGGCTGCCGCTCGCCCTGCCGCTGGCGTGCGGGGACGGGCCGGCCTCACCGGCGGATGCGTTCACGGTGCTGGTGCGGGTGACTCCGGCCGGCGCCTCGGCCGGGTCGTCGCCGGACGGACCCCCGGTGGCGCCCTCCACCGTGGTCGCCACCCGATCGGGCCGCCCGCCGGACGGCGCGACCCTGTGCGATCAGGCCGACGCCACGGTGGGGCCGCGCCCACAGGCCGCGGCCCGCTTGGTGTCGGCCACCCTGGCCGGAGCCCGGGGCACCGTCCGCGTCGCGGGCCTGCCGGCCGGGACGGTGATCTCGGCCCTGGCCGGCACCGTGCCGGTCCCGCTCGATCACCGCGTGATCGTGACCCAGGGCGCCACGGTCGACCTGCCGCTGCAGGCCCCCGACTGTCCCGTCGCGGGTGATCGTCCGGTGGCCACCTCATTGGGGCTGGTGCTCACCACGCCGGACGACCCGGCGCTGCTGGTGCGCGTGGACGTGGGCAGGTCGTTGGCCGCCTGGCTGCTGGGCCACGCGCGGGCCGGCTGCGGCACGCCGAGCGCACAGCCCTCAGGCTGACCCCGTCAGCGTCGGCAGCCGCCCCGCCTGCACGGCGTCGCACACCGCACGACCCTCGGCGACGCCGTCCCGGACGGCCTCACCGAACAGCTGCAGCCAGGCGATCACCCCGTCACGTCCCTGCGTCGCATAGGCCGCCAGGGCCAACGGGTAGGCCGGGCCGCGAGCCAGCAACGCGCCCTCCCAGACCGACAACCCGGAGGGGTCCAGGCCCCGCCCGATCAGCACCGCGCGCGCCAGAGCGCGGGCCACCACCAGGTTGCCCGCGACGAACGGCCGGACGACGGCCACCTCGGCCTGGGCGAGCCCGGCCACCACCAGCGCGGACGCCGTCCCCGCCCCGGACAGCAGCGTCACCACCGAGTCCAGCCGCGAGGCCAGCGCCGCCCCGGCCGGGGCGGGCACCTCGACGCCGTCGTCGTCCAGCAGGTCGTGCCCGTCGCCGGGCAGCTCGCCGGCGGTGCGCGGCCGGCCCAGCGCGGCGTCGTCCACCAGCCCGGCGGCGGCGGCCAGGTGCAGCGAGGCCAGCGCCTGCAGCGGAGCCCGCTGCCAGGTGGCGCCGAGGCGTTCGACCGCGGCCAGTGCCCGGATGGCGCCGCGCACCGTCAGTCCGGCGGCGTCGTCCGGCAGGTCGATCACGCCGCGGACGGCGTCCCGCACCATCGAGACCGGCACCCGGGCCCCCGACAACGCGGCGCTGGCCCGCGCGGCGCGCACCGAGGCCTCGGCAGCAGCCTCCGCCGAACGCCGTCGCAGGGCCTGGTGGCTGCGCAGGTCGGTCAGCGCCGCACGGACGCCCTCGCTCACCTCGGCCAGCCGCGGGTCGGCGGCCAGGGCCGCCACGGGATCGCTCACCGACCCAGGATGGCAGGCGGTGAGGTCAGGCGGTGAGGGTGAGGGCCAGGCAGGCGGACCGCAGCCCGGCGGCACCGCGGAACAGGTGGGCATCCAACCCCGATCGGCGGGCCGCGGCCACGGTGTCGGGGCGTCCGGCCACGAACAGGCGCTGCCCGTGGGCGGTGGGGATGTCCCGCAACACCCGAGCCAGGAACCGCGGGTCGTTGGGGTCCTCGCCGCCGGACTGGGAGGGCACCGACCGCAGGCCGGGGGACGAGGTGTCGGGCCGGGCCGCGGGTGCGCCGACGGCGATCACGCGATCGAAGACGGTGAGCTGTTCGGCGTACTGGCCGCCCCATGCGGTCGAGGAGGTGTGGCGGTTGTCCAGCCCGACCAGGTACCAGTCGCGCTCGCGCAGGTCGAGCAGCACCTCCATCACCGCGACGTCGACCGACCCGTAGAGATCGGCGAAGATCGCCACCAGGTCCGCATCGCTGCCGTGCCACTGCAACCGGGCGCGCACGTGCCGGGCGTACTCGGATTCGCCCAGCCGGCCGGCCTCGAAGGCGCGGAAGGCGTCGTCGCGCAACTGGTCGGCCTCGGATACGGCCAGTGTTCCCCCGTTGGCCTCGCGCAGCCGCTGGTAGACCCGCTCCAGTCGCACCTCACCCACGACGGCGGCCAGGTCACAGATCAACACGGGCATGTGGCCAGAGGCTAGACCTCTGGCGGGCTCCGGTCCGGGCACGACACAGGGTTCGGTCCGTTCGGTCCGGGCAACGGCTCCCCCGATCGGTTCGACTGTCGCGCCGGCACCGCGCCGGACCGTCTAGCGTTCGCTGCGTGAACAACGCCGCCTCGACCTCGGTCACCGGTCTGGTGCTGGTCGCCGTCATCGTGGCCGCCGCCAGCGCCCTGGTCGCCCGGGCCGTGTTGCGCCGTCGTGACCTGGGCACCACGGCCGACCGGACGACGTTCGCCACGCTGCACACCGCTGCCCTGGCCACGCCCCACCTGCGCGAGGGGTTGACCCGCACCGGCGCGAGCCGGGCGATCCGCCACCTGCGCACGTTGCTGGGCACGCCCGCCGTGGCGCTGACCGACACCACGTCGCTGCTGGCCTGGGACGGCATCGGCGCCGCCTCCCACGAGGGCATGGCGATGGACCACGTCAGCACGGTGATCAGCACCGGGCGCACCGCCGTCCTGAGCAGTACCACGGTCACCTGCAGCAAGCCGGACTGCCCGATCCGCTCGGCGGTGGTGGCTCCGGTGATCAGCGAGGAGCGGGTGATCGGGGCGCTGATCGCCTACGCCCCCGAGGCGACGGCCGGGCTGGTGCGGGCCACCCACGAGGTCGCCGAATGGGTGTCGGCCCAGGTCGACCTGGCCGAGCTGGACCGCTCGCGCACCCGGGCGATCGAGGCCGAGCTGCGTGCGTTGCGCGCGCAGATCAGCCCGCACTTCGTCTACAACTCCCTGGCGGCGATCGCCTCGTTCGTGCGCACCGATCCCGAGCGCGCCCGCGAGCTGCTGCTGGAGTTCGCCGACTTCACCCGCTACGCGTTCCGTCGCGGCGGCGAGTTCACGACGCTGGCCGATGAGTTGCGCAACGTCGAGCGCTACCTGGTGCTCGAGCAGGCCCGGTTCGGTGACCGGCTGCAGGTGCAGTTGCAGGTGGCCCCGGAGGTGTTGTCGGTCGCCGTGCCGTTCCTGGCGGTGCAGCCGCTGGTCGAGAACGCCGTCCAGCACGGCCTGGAGGGCAAGACCGGCCCCGGCCGGGTCACCCTCGGCGCCTCCGACGCCGGCGCCGAGGCCCTGATCTGGGTCGAGGACGACGGCCCGGGCGCCGACCCCGAGCTGATGCGCGAGGTGCTCTCGGGCGAGAGCGTCGGCGACTCGGTGGGCATGAGCAACGTCGACGCCCGGCTGCGCCAGGTGTTCGGTGACGACTTCGGCCTGGTGGTCGAGACGGCACCGGGCGCCGGCACCAAGGTCAGCTTCCGCGTCCCCAAGTTCTCCCCCGGCGTCCGCCCCAACTGACCCCGACCCACCCCCAAACCTGCAACCCCCTCAAAGTGGTCAGTCCTCGGGCGACACACCGGGTGGGCCGGCCGGATTGTGCCCACTCGATCATGCAGCGGACCCCACCATCCACCGGTCGAGACGTCGATCACGGGCCATCCCCTGGGCGTGAGCCGATCGCATCCGGGCCACGGTGCGCGCCCGCGCCCGGCCGAGATCGACGGCGGTGAACTGCAGGACGATCAGGCCGGCGTCCTGAAAGCCCTCGCGGCGTACGTGGTCACGCGCCCGACGGTCGGCGCCGGCGTGATATCCGCCGTCGAACTCCGTCACCACGCCGGCGTCACGATCCATCATGTCCGCGCGCCCCAGGAATCGACCGTCGAGGTGGTACACCTCGACCTGGACGCCGGGCATCGGCAGCCCCGCCTCGAGAACCCACACCATGCGGGTCCGGGACTCCTGCGGCGACTCGACCCCCGCCCGCGCCAGGTCGAGCGCCCGCCGAGCCGCCCCGATGCCTCGCCACCCGTGATGCGTGTGCAGCCACCCGGCCAGTTCGCCGGCCAGTGCTGCGGACGGTGCGCCGTCCGGCCCATCGGGCCTCGTCGGGTACCCCCGTGGGTCCTCGTTCCGCAGCATGATGTCGAGCGCCATCACGGCCCGCCCCAACGGCCGGGTGAAACGGATCAGGTCGGCTGCGGTCCGCACCCGATCGGTCACCCGGACGCCGTCCACGATCGTGACCTCGTCCTCGCCGAAGTCACTGCGCACCACCCGGACGTCGCGCGTGCGCCGACATCGCATCGACGGTGGCAGGCACAGCGGAACCGGCAGGACCGTCTCGCCCGGGCCCACGCCGTCCAACTCGACATGACCCAGGAGATGAGCAGCGGCCCAGCCACCGAGCGCGCCTCGATCACCGGTCAGCGGCGCCACGCGCCGGATCCGTTCGGACGGGGACAGCCCGCCGCCGACCTCGGAACCAGCCCAGGCCCACAGCCCCTGATTCGTCCGTACCCAGAGCGGACCACGCAGCTCGCCGTCCCCGACACCGCCCGCCGCCAACTCCCTGCGGGTGTGGGCACCCCGCAGCAGTTCCTGATCCAGAGGTCTCATGCCCCCGACCCTGCAGGCCCCCGGACCCGCTGCCCAGCAGCACCTCTCACCCTGTGGACAACGAGCCGAAACCCTACCCCTGTGCACGCATCACCCCCCACATCGCGAGCTGCCGATCACACCCACCAAACGCGACAGTGGTCAGTTCCCGAGCGGACACACTGGGGTGTCGCCCGAGAACTGACCACTGTCGCAGTGGTGTGGGTCAGACGGTGACGGGCTGCTCGCGCGGGGTCTGCATGGCCTCGAGCACCTCGGCCAGCACCCGCTCGCTGTCGGCGTGGTCGATCTGGCAGGTCCCGGCCGCGACGTGACCGCCACCGCCGTAGTGCAGCATCACCTTGCCGATGTCCACCGGGCTGGTGCGGTCGAGGATCGACTTGCCCACCGCCAGAACGGTGTTCTGCTTGTTGCGACCCCAGATCACGTGCACCGAGACCCGGCAGTCCGGGTTGAGCGCGTAGACCATGAACCGGTTGCCGGCGTGGATGGTCTCCTCGCCGCGCAGGTCCACCATCGCCACGTCACCGTGCATCGTGGTGACCCGCTTCAGCTGCGCCTCGAACAGCGGCCGCTGCTGCTGGAACAGCGCCACCCGCTCGGCGACGTCCGGGATCTGCAGGATGTCGTCCACGTTCTGGTGCGTGGCGCAGTACTCGATCAGCTCCATCATGAGCTGGTAGTTCGAGACCCGGAAGTCCCGGAACCGGCCCAGGCCGGTGCGCGAGTCCATCAGGAAGTTCAGCAGCGTCCAGCCCTGCGGGTTCAGGATGTCGTCCTTGCTGTACTGCGCCGAGTCGGCCTGGTCGACCGCCCGCATCAGGTCCTCGGTGATGTCCGGGAAGGCCGCGGCCCCACCGAAGTGCTGGTAGACCACGCGAGCTGCGGACGGCGCGTCCGGCATCAGCACGTGGTTGGCGCGCCGCTGCGCGGGCACCCCGGCCACATCGCCCAGCCGCTCGCTCTCGGAGTGGTGGTGATCGAGCACCAGGAACGCCCCGGGTGCGTAGGGCAGGTTGGTCAGGATGTCTCGATCCGTGACCTCGACGACCCCGTCCTGCACGTCCTTCGGGTGGACGAACAGAATGTCGCCGATCATGTTCAGCTTGCGCAGCAGCACGGCGCACACCAAGCCGTCGAAGTCGCTGCGCGTCACCAACCGGTACTCGCTCACCTAGTGCCTCCAGCAGTCGAGGGATCTGACGTTGCATCGGCAGCCCTCCGGCGGGACTGGACTCACCAGTTCGAGCGAAATCCTCAGGGCGAGGACGACGACCCCCCGGACGGCGCGAGCGTCGGTGACGTCGAGCGCACCTGTTCACCCAGCCACACCCGCCAGGCGGGCGAGGCGAAACGTCGGGCGGTCACCGTGATCGCGACCGGCTCCCCGGTGCGGGGCACGGCCAGGCCCGCCTCGCGCAGGGTCTCGGCGTCCAGGCTCACCTCGGCGGCGTCGGACGAATAGGTCCAGAACGATGCGCCGCCCACCTCCTGGCCGTTCAGGCCGAGCACGATCTCGCCCGGCGCCCATGCCTGGACCCGGGCCGTCAGCGTCGGCGAGTACGCCACCGTGCGAGTCACCGTGCCGGACGTCGCGCCCGCGCCGACCTCGATCGCCCGCCGCAGCTCAGGCAGGGCGATCCCGCCGTCCGGGGGTGTGGTGGGCACCGTTGCCGGTGGGGACGGCAGCGGGTACTCGGCCACCGGGACGTCCTGGTAGACCCCCACCGCCAGCGACGGGATCGCCGGCGGCAGCGGTTGCGGACCGGTCACCCTGATCTGAATCGTCATCGGCGTGCCGAGCTCGACCCCGGCGTCGCGCCACAACGCCTGGTCCCGATGCCACGGGCCGCGGAAGCCTCCTCCGCACCCACCACCCTGGACGAACGGCCGGCCATCGACCGAGACGGCCACCTGGCTGTCGAGCTGCTCGACGAGCAGCGCGTCGGACTCGGAGCACGCCATCGCCAGGGCCAGACCCCAGGCCGTAGGGGTCACGGTCAACGTCGCGGTCCGTCCGGACACCATCTCCACCGTGGTCTGCCCCAGCAGCCGCCCGCCCCGGTGGTACTCGGGCAGACTCCGCGTCTCGCGCGTGGCCGGTTGTGGCTCGGCTCGGTCCACGGGCCAGGCCCGTAGCCCACCGATCCCGGCCGCGGCCACCAGGCCGGCGGCCACGAGTCCCGCCGACACCTGACGGCGCCGCCGCCGGACGACGGCCTGCCGCACCCCGGCCAGCCGGCCGGCCCGGGCAGCGGGATCGCTGGTCGCGCCCTCGCGCAGGGCAGTGCGCAGGGTGTCCAGATCGTGCAGCTCGGTGCTCATCGCGAGCCTCCCTCGAGATCGGCGGCAGCCGGCGCCCAGGCGAGCGCGGGATCGACCCGCAGCTTCGCCAGCGCCTTGGCGGTCTGGCTCTTGACGGTGCCGACCGACACCCCGAGCACCCGGGCGGTCTCGGCCTCGGACTGGTCCTCGAAGTAGCGCAGCACGATGACGGCCCGCTGGCGGCGGGGCAGCGTGCGCAACGCGGCCAGCAGCGTGAGCCGCACCGCCACGTCGTCCTGGGGGTCGGTGCCGACGCCACGGGCGGCGTCCGGCTCGGGCAACTCCGCCGTCGGCAGTTCGCCGCGCCAGCGCCGTTGCCACCAGGAACAGAAGGTGTTCATCATGATCGAGCGGACGTAGGCATCCGGCGAGGTCGAGATCCGGCGCCACGCTCCCCAGGCCTTGGCCAGGCTGGTCTGCACCAGGTCCTCGGCGAGCGCGTGATCGTGCGTCAGCAGGAACGCGGTGCGGTGCAGGGCATCACCACGCGCGTCGACGTATTGCTCGAACGCGGGCAGCGTCCCACCGGGACGCCACTCGGTGAGCCCATCGTCCGTGGCCGTCATGCCAGCCTCCACCGTCGCGTGTCCAGCCGCCCCTCGATGATCAGGAGCGTCCCACCCGGTAGGACCGGCTGGGACTCCCCGACGGTTGCCCACCCCCGGCGCCGGTTCGAACCTCCTCGGACCAGGGAACTCTTGGTGGTCACACCCCCACCGTCCGCTGTGGCCGCGCCCGCCCCCGCCACGCACCGTGGTCGAAATGACTCGACATGCGCCGTCCGAGAGCGAGATCTACACCACCGTGTGAGGCAAGCCTCACCACACGCTCGCGTCGACGGGCGGCGTCGTCGTAGTCTCCCCCCATGCCTCCGACGCCGGCGCCCGCGCCCACCCTGCGCGCCCTGGTGGTGGACGACGAGCTGCCGGCCCTCGAGGAACTCGCCTACCTGTTGCGCAAGGATCCGCGGATCGGCGCGCTGCGTACGGCCTCCAGTGGTGCCGAGGCATTGCGCGCGCTGGACGCCGAGGCGGTGGACGTCGTGTTCTGCGACGTCCGCATGCCGGGGCTGGACGGCCTCGACCTGGCCCGGGTGCTCGCCCGGTTCAGTCAACGGCCGCAGATCGTGTTCGTCACCGCCTACGACCGCCACGCCATCGACGCCTTCGACCTGCGGGCCACCGACTACGTGATGAAGCCGGTGCGGCCCGAGCGGTTGGCCGAGGCCGTGCGGCGCGTGGTCGAGTCGGTGAGCACCACGGCCGAGGCCACCACTCGTCCCGAGGACGAGACCATTGCCGTCGAGCTCGGCGGCGTGACCCGGTTCGTCCAGCGCTCGCAGGTCCGCTTCGTCGAGGCCCACGGCGACTACGCCCGGCTGCACACCACGACCAGCAGCCACCTGGTGCGCATCCCGTTGACCACTCTCGAGGAGCGGTGGGCGGACGCCGGGTTCGTGCGCATCCACCGCAGCACGCTGGTCGCCCTGCCCCACGTCGACGAGATCCGGGTGGACGGCGGGCGCTGCGCCGTCCGGCTGGGCGATCGCGTGCTGCAGGTGAGCCGGCGACACACCAAGGAGCTGCGGGACCGGTTGGTGCGTGCCGCCAGCCTGTCCAAGGAACCCCGGTGAGCAGGGCCGCCCGGTGACTCGCGGCGGCACCCCGCGTTACGGCGTCCCGCGCCTGACGGGCACCGCCCGGCCCGCGCGGCCCCAGCGGGTGCGCGTCACCAGCCCGCGCATGGGCACCACCACCCGGCCGCCGGCCCGATCGGCCGCCAGCGAGATCGACGAGCAGACCTACCTCGGTGAGGTCTACATGCGCTCGTTGTTGCGCTCGCAATTGCGGCTGGCCTTCACCGTCATCGCGGTCATGTTGCTGGTGCTGACGGCGCTGCCGCTGCTGTTCACGTGGCAGCCGGGCCTGTCCGCGGTGCGGTTCGTGAACGTGCCGCTGCCCTGGTTGATCGTCGGGGTGGTGGCCTACCCCGCCCTGACCCTGGCTGCCCTGTGGCTGGTGCGCGCGGCCGACCGGGCCGAGCGCGACTTCGGCGAGATCGTGGACCAGCAGTGACCTCGTTCCCGGCGTGGCCGGCGGTGGCCGCCCTGATCCTGGTCGGCGCTGCCACGCTCGGGGTCGGCACCCTGGGACTGCGGTTCTCGCGCACGACGTCCGACTTCTACGTCGCCAGCCGCGCGGTGAGCCCGCTGTGGAACGCCTCGGCGATCGGCGGGGAATACCTGTCGGCGGCCAGTTTCCTCGGCATCGCCGGCCTGACCCTCGCCTACGGCGGCGACATCCTCTGGTACCCGCTCGGGTACACCGCCGGGTACCTGGTGTTGCTGGCCCTGGTCGCCGCCCCCCTGCGCCGCTCGGGCGCCTACACCCTGCCGGACTTCGCCGAGATCCGTCTGGGGTCGGTGAGCGTGCGGCGGATGTCCTCGGCGCTGGTCGTCGGCATCGGCTGGCTGTACCTGCTGGCGCAGTTCCACGCCTCGGGGCTGGCGCTGCGCACCGTCACCGGTGCCCCGGGCTGGCTCGGCGGCACCCTGGTCTCGGTCATCGTGCTCATCAACGTGGTGGCGGGCGGCATGCGCTCGATCACCTTCGTGCAGGCCTTTCAGTTCTGGTTGAAGCTCACCGCGATCTCGGTGCCGCTCATCATCCTGATCTTCGTGTGGCGGGCGGACGGCGCCCCCGACCCTGCCGGAATCGCGGTTCCGCGGGTGAGTGCCCAGACCATCGTCACCGTGCCCGAACAGGTGCAGGTTCAGGTCACCTACCCGATCACGGTCGAGGTGGACGGCGTGGTGAACGGCGCCGCCGTCGACGGCCCGATGCGCTGGGAGGCCGGCGCGGTCGAACTCGGCCGCGGTACCAAGGTCACCCTGCCGGCGGGCGCCCCGGTGCCACACGCGCACGGCATCGCGGCCAGCGACGGCCAGGATTGGGTGACGCCGTCCTCGGGGGCCGGGGGCCGTGAGTACCCGCTGTACCGGGTGTACTCGCTGCTGTTGGCCCTGTTGTTCGGCACCATGGGGTTGCCCCACGTGCTGGTGCGCTTCTACACCAACCCCACCGGTCGGGCCGCCCGGCGCACCACGCTGGCGGTGATCCCGCTGCTCGGCCTGTTCTACCTCTTCCCGCCCTTCTACGGCGCACTCGGCCGGCTCTACACCCCTGATCTGCTGCTGACCGGGCGTACCGACGCGGTCGTGCTGCTGTTGCCGAGCCGCATGGTGGGCCACCCCTGGGCCGAGCTCCTGACCGCCTTGGTGACCGCCGGAGCGTTCGCGGCCTTCCTGTCGACCTCGAGCGGCCTGACCGTCTCGGTCGCGGGTGTGCTCAGCCAGGACCTGTTGCGGGGCCGGCTGCGCACCAGCGTGCAGGGGTTCCGGATCGGTGCCCTGATCGCGGTGGCGGTTCCCGCCTCGCTGTCGGCGGTCACGATCCAGGTGAGCATCGCCGACACCGTGGGCCTGGCCTTCGCGGTGGCGGCCTCGACCTTCTGCCCGTTGCTGGTGCTCGGCATCTGGTGGCGCGGCCTGACCCGGATCGGTGCCCAGGTCGGCCTGGTGGCCGGCGGCGTCCTGGCGGTGACGGCCACACTGATCACGATCGCCGGCGGCACCTCCTCCCGGCTGCTGAACGCGTTGCTCGCCCAGCCGGCCGCCTGGTCGGTGCCGATCGCCTTCGCGCTCATGGTCATCGTCTCGATGGCCACGCGCCGCACGGTGCCCCCGGACGCGGCGCGGGTGCTGGTGCGGCTGCATGCACCCGAGGGCCTCGGACTGCGCGCCGGTCCCGGCAGCGACGCGCTGCCCGGGCGCTGAATGGGTTGAATCCGACATTCATAGGTCCATAGGACCTTCCCACTCCACCGATCGGATGAGAACGACGATCGGGACGACGCCCACACACTCAGGGATCGCCGACCACTCAGCGCAGAACCGCACCGCTTGAACGCAATAGGACCTTCCGCACATCGACCCTGCGACACCGCTGAACGCCATGACCCGCCCGGGGCTTCCCAGGACCAAAGTTCCTCTTGCACAGTGAGCCCTGTCACATCGCCAACTCACTGCGCGCCGCCGTGGCGCGTTCACCTGCAGGGCCACCCGCCAGCACCCGGATCCTCCGGGCTTGCGGGGTGCCCGCGAGAGGGAGGTCTCGTGTCCACGACGCATCCTCGCCGCCCATCGGGCGGGACGAGTTACGAGGAGGTGCAGGCCAGTTCCGAGTTCATCGAGTTGCGGAAGAAGTTCCGCGGATTCGCGTTCCCGGTGACCGGGCTGTTCCTCGTCTGGTATTTCGCCTACGTGCTGCTGGCGGCCTTCGCCCCCAAGCTCATGTCCGAGAAGCTCTTCGGCAACATCAACGTCGGCCTGATCCTGGGGTTGCTGCAGTTCGCGAGCACGTTCGCGATCACCATGTGGTACGCCCGCTGGGCCGACCGCGTGTTCGACCCCGCCGCGCAGCGGTTGCGTGAGCACATCGAGGGAGGTGCCAAGTGACCGCCGCCCCGTTCCTGGCCGCCAGCGTCGGCAACCCGAAGGTCAACATCACGATCTTCATCATCTTCGTGCTGTTCACCCTGGCGATCGTCATCCGGGTCTCCAAGCAGAACAAGACTGCGGCCGACTACTACGCCGGTGGTCGCGCCTTCTCCGGTCGCCAGAACGGCATCGCCATCGCCGGTGACTACCTGTCGGCGGCCTCCTTCCTCGGCATCGCCGGCGCCATCGCCCTGCAGGGCTACGACGGCTTCATGTACTCCATCGGCTTCCTCGTGGCCTGGCTGGTCGCCCTGCTGCTGGTGGCCGAGCTGCTGCGCAACACCGGCAAGTTCACGATGGCCGACGTGCTGTCGTTCCGGCTGCGCCAGGGCCCGGTCCGCACCGCGGCCGCCGTCTCGACGATGGCGATCTCGCTGTTCTACCTGCTCGCCCAGATGGCCGGTGCCGGTGGCCTGGTCAACCTGCTGCTCGGTGTCTCCGGTGCGGCGGCGCAGAACATCACCATCGCCGTCGTCGGCATCCTCATGATCGTCTACGTCCTCGTCGGCGGTATGAAGGGCACCACCTGGGTGCAGATCATCAAGGCCGGCCTGCTCATCGCCGGTGCGGCGGTCATGACGCTGTGGGTGCTCGGCAAGACCGGGTTCAACCTGTCCCAGCTGCTCGGTGACGCCGCCGCGGCCAACCCGCAGAAGGCCCCCAAGGCCGTGGACGCCGTCCTCAACCCGGGTCTGAAGTACGGCAAGGACACCCTGAGCAAGATCGACTTCATCTCGCTGTCGATCGCCCTGGTGCTCGGCACCGCCGGTCTGCCCCACGTGCTGATGCGCTTCTACACGGTGCCGACCTCCAAGGAGGCCCGCCGCAGCGTGGTCTGGGCGATCTGGCTGATCGGCCTGTTCTACCTGTTCACCCTGGTGCTGGGCTACGGCGCGATGCTGCTGGTCGGCCCCAAGGCGATCAACGCGGCTCCCGGCAAGGCCAACGCGGCGGCACCGCTGCTCGCGTTCAAGCTGGGCGGTGAGGTCTTCCTCGGCGTCATCTCGGGTGTGGCCTTCGCGACCATCCTCGCGGTGGTGGCCGGTCTGACCATCGCGGCGTCGGCGTCCTTCGCCCACGACATCTACTCGATGGTCATCAAGAAGGGCCAGATCAACCCGGACGACGAGGTGAAGGTGGCCCGCACCACGGCCATCATCATCGGCGTGGTCGCGATCTTCGGCGGCATGCTCGCCAAGGACCAGAACATCGCCTTCCTCGTGGCCCTGGCCTTCGCGGTGGCGGCGTCGGCGAACCTGCCGACGATCCTGTACTCGCTGTTCTGGAAGGGCTTCACCACGCGGGGCGCGGTGTGGAGCATCTACGGCGGTCTGATCTCCGCCCTGACCCTGATCATCTTCTCGCCCGTCGTGTCCGGTAAGCCGGTGGCAGCCGGGGCCACGAAGAGCGCGTCGATGATCACCGACCCGAGCATCGACTTCCACTGGTTCCCGCTGGACAACCCCGGTCTGGTGTCGGTGCCGTTGGCGTTCTTCCTCGGCTGGCTGGGCTCGGTCACCTCCAAGGAGGAGACCAACCTGCCCAAGTTCGCCGAGATGGAGGTCCGCTCCCTCACCGGTGCCGGCGCCGAGAAGGCCGTCTCGCACTGACGTAGTACCCGCCCGACCCCGGTGGTCGGCGCCCGTCCCTCCCGACGAGCGCCGGCCACCGGCCCGTTTGCCCCCTCCCCCACTCCCCCACGAGCGCACCATCACGCTTCACTCATCCCGGATGAGCGTGATGTCACGTCGCACTCGTCCAGCGAGCGCGATGTCACATTGCGCTCACCCGGGATGAGCGTGATCCGGAGAGCTCGGTGACTCAGCGCAGCTGAACTCGGCAGGGGCGACGAATCAGGTTACGGTTGCGTAGCCTGTCTCGGGGACGCAGGCACCCGCCGTCCCCGACAATGCGGTGGAGCCCACCCTCGGCGGCGGGCCCGCCCGCACCGCCGTCCACCCCGTTTCCCGCGCCCAGAAGGTGTCATTCATGACCGCACAGGCCCCCGCACGCCCGCCCGTCGTCATCCAGGGCGGCATGGGTGTCGGTGTGTCGTCCTGGCAGCTGGCCAACGCCGTCGCCCGGTCCGGCCAGTTGGGCGTGGTCTCGGGTACCGCCCTGGACGCCTCCGTCGCCCGCCGGCTGCAGGACGGCGACCCCACCGGCCACCTGCGCCGCGCAGCGGCGCACTTCCCGCTGCGGACGCTGGCCCAGCGCGTGCTGACCAAGTACTTCCGCCCCGGCGGGCTGGACGGCGCGCCGTACCTGCCGGTGCCCCGGCTGGCGATCCACACCGGCCCGAACGGCACCGCCCGCACCCACAGCGAGCGCGACAGCGACGACCTGTCGGTGCTGGGCAACTTCGTCGAGGTGTGGCTGGCCAAGTACGGCCACCACCCGGTGCCGGACGACCCGACGAGCGACCTGCTCGGCCCGGACGCCGAACCGTCCGGCCTGGTCGGGGTGAACTACCTCGAGAAACTGCAGATGGCGACCCCCTCGGCGGCCTACGGCGCGGTCCTCGCCGGGGTCGACTACGTGCTCATGGGTGCGGGCATCCCCCGCGAGCTGCCCCAGTTGCTCACCGACCTGGCCGCCGGACGCCCCGGCACCATCAGCGTCGACGTCTCCGGCGGCTCCGCGATGCCGCAGACCCTCGACCCGGCCGCCCTGCTGGGCGAGGGCGAGTCACTGCCGGCCACGCGCCGTCCACAGTTCCTGGCGATCGTGTCCTCCCACGTGCTGGCCCAGTTCCTGTCCCGCGACCCGGCCACCAAGCCCGACGGGTTCGTCGTCGAGGGCCCGACCGCCGGCGGCCACAGCGCCCCGCCCCGGGGGCAGATGGAGCTGGACGAGCACGGCCAGCCGATCTACGGCCCGCGCGACGAGGCCAACCTCGGCATGCTCGCCAAGATCGGGCTGCCGTTCTGGCTGGCCGGCGGCTACGGCGAGCCCGACAAGGTGGTCGAGGCGCTCGCGCTCGGCGCGACCGGGGTGCAGGTCGGCACCCTGTTCGCCCTCTGCCGCGAGTCGGGGCTGGCCGACGACCTGCGCGAGAAGCTGCTCGGCGGGTTGCGCGAGGGAACGCTGGTGGTGCGCAACAGCGCCGGCGCCTCGCCCACGGGGTTCCCGTTCAAGGTGGCGCAGCTGCCCGGGACCCTCGCCGACGCCGAGGTGTACGCCGCCCGGCCGCGGCTGTGCGACCTGGGCTACCTGCGCACCCCCTATGTGCGCGGCGAGAACATCGGCTACCGCTGCCCGGCCGAACCGCTGGACGTCTTCGCCCGCAAGGGCGGCGACGCCGACAGCGCGCAGGGCTCCAACTGCCTGTGCAACGCCCTGATGGCCGACGTCGGGCTGGGCCAGAACCGCAAGGACGGCTATTCCGAGGTCCCGCTGGTCACCTTGGGCTCCGACCTCACCGGAGCCCGCAAGCTGGACGGCGCGAACGCCCAGCAGGGCGGCGATCCGCAGAGCTGGTCCGCCGCGGAGGCCGTGGCATGGTTGACGAGTGGACTACCCGCGCCGACGCCCGGCGTCGGGTCGGACGCCTGAGCCGTCCGTCGCAGGGACAGCCGCGCTGATCGGCATCCAGGGGCGGCAGGACCTGTTCGCCAGCTCACAGCGTGACTAGCCTCACGTGCTAGTTCACTGTCATCCAGGTGCCCGTTCGCACCCAGAGCTGCCGCCACGTGCCGACCCATGGAGGCCACCGCATGTCCAGCGACGCCATCGAGAACCTCAGCCACGAGGATCGCCGCTTCCCCCCCGACCCCGAGTTCACCGCCAACGCCATCGGCAAGGCCGACCTGTACGACAAGGCCGCCGCCGACCGCCTGGCCTTCTGGGACGAGCAGGCGCGCAACCTGTCCTGGAACAGCGAGTGGTCCCAGGTGCTGGACTGGAGCAACGCCCCGTTCGCCAAGTGGTTCGTGGGCGGGACGCTCAACGTGGCCTACAACTGCGTCGACCGCCACGTCGAGGCCGGCAACGGCGACCGCGTGGCCATCCACTTCGAGGGTGAGCCCGGCGACACCCGCACCATCACCTACGCCCAGCTCAAGGACGAGGTCAGCAAGGCGGCCAACGCGCTGACCGCGCTCGGCGTCGGCAAGGGCGACCGGGTGGCCATCTACCTGCCGATGATCCCCGAGGCCGCGATCGCGATGCTGGCCTGCGCCCGCCTGGGCGCCCCGCACTCGGTGGTCTTCGGCGGCTTCTCGGCCGAGGCGCTGCGCAGCCGCATCCAGGACGCCGAGGCCAAGGTCGTCATCACCTCCGACGGTGGCTACCGCCGCGGCGCGCCGTCCGCGCTCAAGCCCGCGGTCGACGAGGCCATCACCGAGTGCCCGACCATCACCAACGTCCTCGTCGTCCAGCGCACGAAGCAGGACGTCGCGTGGACCGAGGGCCGCGACGTCTGGTGGCACGACGCCCTGGGCGCCGCCTCCGCCGAGCACACCCCGCAGCCGATGGACGCCGAGCACCCGCTGTTCATCCTGTACACCTCCGGCACCACCGGTAAGCCCAAGGGCATCCTGCACACCACCGGTGGCTACCTCACCCAGGCGTCCTACACCCACAAGAACGTGTTCGACCTGCACCCCGAGACCGACGTCTACTGGTGCACCGCGGACGTCGGCTGGGTCACCGGGCACACCTACATCACCTACGGTCCGCTGGCCAACGGCGCCACCCAGGTGATGTACGAGGGCACCCCGGACAGCCCGCACCAGGGCCGCTGGTGGGAGATCGTGCAGAAGTACGGCGTCACGATCCTCTACACCGCCCCCACCGCGATCCGCACGTTCATGAAGTGGGGCGAGCAGATCCCGAACAAGTTCGACCTGTCGACCATCCGGGTGATGGGCAGCGTCGGTGAGTCGATCAACCCCGAGGCCTGGATCTGGTACCGCCGGGTCATCGGTGGCGACAAGGCCCCGATCGTCGACACCTGGTGGCAGACCGAGACCGGCGGCATCATGATCAGCCCGCTGCCGGGCGTCACCACCGCCAAGCCCGGCTCGGCCCAGAAGCCGCTGCCCGGTATCGCGGCCGACGTCGTGGACGACGAGGCGCACTCGGTGCCCAACGGCGGCGGTGGCTACCTGGTGCTCACCGAGCCGTGGCCGGCCATGCTGCGCGGCATCTGGGGCGACCCGGAGCGCTACAAGGAGACCTACTGGTCGCGGTGGCCGAAGCTCTACTTCGCCGGTGACGGGGCCAAGAAGGACGAGGACGGCGACATCTGGCTGCTGGGCCGGGTGGACGACGTCATGAACGTCTCGGGTCACCGCCTGTCGACCACCGAGATCGAGTCGGCGCTGGTGTCGCACCCGAAGGTGGCCGAGTCGGCCGTCGTGGGTGCCACCGACGAGACCACCGGTCAGGCCGTGGTGGCGTTCGTCATCGTGCGCGCGGGTGCCATGGAGGGCACCGACGAGAAGTCGGTCATCGCCGACCTGCGCAACCACGTGGCCAAGGAGATCGGCCCGATCGCCAAGCCGCGCCAGATCATGATCGTCTCGGAGCTGCCCAAGACCCGCTCCGGCAAGATCATGCGTCGGTTGCTGCGTGACATCGCCGAAGGCCGCGAGGTCGGCGACCAGACGACCCTCGCCGACTCGGGCGTGATGTCGCTGATCGCCAAGGGCATGGCCAAGCCGTCCGAGGACTGATCCGCACCCACACCCCGCAACACCCGAAACGGCCCCCCGGCACTGCCGGGGGGCCGTTTCGTCGTTCGGGCACATGCCGAGCAGGGACTCAAGGTGGGGGGTGCGCCAGCCGACGCCCAACAACGACGATCATCGACCAAGGCGCGGGGACGCAGCCAAGGGCACAGCTGGGAAGGGGTCCATCCGGTGCGTCAGGCCACCATCCAGCCCACGGGTGTCGAGCGACACCTGCCGGCGGACGACTTCATCGTCACCAAGACGGACACCCGGGGCGTGATCACCTACGTCAACGACGTCTTCATCACGATCAGCGGCTACACCCAGGAGGAACTGCTGGGCAAGCCGCACAACCTGGTGCGCCACCCCGACATGCCCATGGCGGTGTTCAAGCTGCTGTGGGACACCATCGACGCCAAGCGCGAGATCTTCGCCTACGTGGTGAACATGGCCAACAACGGCGACCACTACTGGGTCTTCGCCCACGTCACCCCCACCTTCAACCGTTCGGGCCAGGTGATCGGGTACCACTCCAACCGCCGAGCGCCGCACCCGGCCTCGATCGCCGCGGTGACGCCGCTGTACCAGAAGATGCGCCAGGTCGAACGCCAGCACGCGACCCCGCGTGAGGGCATGGCGGCCTCGACCCAGGTGCTGATGGACTTCCTGCGGGACAAGGGCATGACCTACGACGAGCTGATCTGGGCGGTGACCCCGTGAACCCGGTGACCAAGGCGGTCTCCCCGTCCCGCCGTCGCGCCAAGCAGGCCAAGGTCGTGCCCGTCAGCGAGAAGGACGCCCGGGCCGCGCTGAAGTCGCTGACCAGGATCTGCACGGCGGCCTCGTACGGCGACCTGGAGCCGCGGTACATCGTCGAGACCGACGACGCCGACATCCACGCCGTCGCCTCGGCGGTCAACCGCCTGCTCGACATCGTCGACGCCTACGTCCGCGAGAGCACCGCCGCGGTGTCCAGCGTCAGCCAGGGCATCACCTACCGCCGGCTGCTGCAGACCGGCCTGCAAGGTGCCTTCGGCGACAGTGCCCGCGCCATCGACCAGGGCCGCCGCGCGATGCAGGAGTCGCAGAAACAACTCGCCGAGTCGGCGGCCGAGCGCCAGGAACTCGGGGCCGAGCTGGACAGCACCGTCCTGAAGGTCTGTGACCAGCTGGCCGAGTCGGCGGGCACCATGGGCGGGGTCGCCGCCGGGGTGGTCGACTTCGCCCGCGAGGCGGTGGACGATGCCTCGCGCGCCACCGACACCGTCGAGGGCCTGCGTACCAGCTCGCAGGAGATCCGCCGGGCGGTCGACCTCATCACCCAGGTCGCCGTCCAGACCCGCATGCTGGCCCTGAACGCCACCATCGAGGCGGCTCGGGCCGGCCGCTCCGGCCGCGGCTTCGCGGTCGTGGCCTCCGAGGTGAAGGCGCTCGCCGACGAGGCGACGTCGTCCAGCGAGGCGATCATCACCCGGGTCGAGGCCGTGCAGGACGCCGCCGCCGAGGCGATCCTGGCGCTGGAGGCCGTCACCCAGCGGATCCGTGACATGGATCAGCAGGTCGGCGACATCGCCACCTCGATCCGGGGCTCGGGCGAGAGCACGACCCAGGACGAGGGACTGGTCGGGTTGGCCGAACACCTGCGTTCCGAGGTCGGCCGGTTCATCCACCAGATCACCGGTCACTGACGCTCGGTCGATCGCCGGCCCTGCGAGCCGGGGCACCGACGCTCCTCCGCTCCGTTTTCCTGATCGCTGCCGACGTTTTCGTGGTCGCTGCCGAGAGGTCACCGTGACGATCAGGCCTTAGGCTCGAGGCGCAGGTGAGCCGACGCGCAGGAGTTGACATGGCCGAGCCGACGACAGCCACGAACCAGGACCGCACACTCGGCCAGCTGGTGGCCCAGGCCACCGACGACATGACCGCCATCCTGCGCGCCGAGATGGCGTTGGCGAAGGCCGAACTCGCGGCCGACGTGCGCAACGGCGCCGTGGCCGGGGGCCTGTTCGGGGCCGCCGGCTACCTGGGGCTGCTGGCCAGCATCCTGCTGAGCATCGCGGCCGGGTACGGCCTGGTCGCCGCCGGTCTGGCCCCGTGGCTGGCCTTCCTGCTGGTGGCGGTGGCGTGCCTGCTGCTGGCCGCCGTCCTGGTTCTCGTCGGCAAGTCCCGGGTCTCTCGCGTCGGGCCGCCCGAACGCGCGATGCGCTCGGCGCGCCAGACCATCGCTGCAGTCACACCCACCCGCAGCCGGTGACCGTCGACGCGGCCGAGATCCTCGTCGAGGGGCCGTGGCGACACCGTCTGGTCAGCGCGAACGGGGCGCGCTTCCACTGCGTCGAGGGGCTCGCGAGCCACGGCTCGGCCGAGGCTGCCGGCGCCGTGAACGGGGGACCGCCGGTTCACCCGTATCGGGGCGCCGGTGGGCCACTCGTGCTGCTGCTGCACGGTTTTCCGCAGTTCTGGTGGGCCTGGCGGCACCAGATCCCCGACCTGGCCCGGGCCGGGTACCGGGTCGTGGCGATGGACCTGCGCGGGTACGGGGCCAGCGACAAGCCGCCGCGCGGCTATGACACCGAGACCCTGACGGCGGACGTCGCGGGGGTGATCCGGGCGCTGGGCGAGGCCCATGCGGTGATCGTGGGTCACGACTGGGGGGCCTGGATCGCCTGGGCCTGCGCCAGTCTGCAGCCGCGCACCACGCGCGCGATCGCCGTGCTGTCCATGGGCCATCCGCTGACCATGCGCAGCGCGATGGTGCGCGGCGGCAGCTGGCGCACGTTCGCCCAGGTGCTGGCGTTCCAGGCCCCCTGGCTGGCCGAACGCCGACTCACCCGGGGCGACGGCGTCGCCGAACTGCTGCGGCGATGGTGGGGTCAGGGGACCCCCGATCCGGCCGCCACGGTGCGCTATCAGCGCGCGATGCGGTTGCCCTTCGTGGCCACCACCTCGCTGGAGTACTTCCGCCGGGCCGCCCGCAGCATCGGACGACGCGAGTCGCGCGAGCTGGTCGAGGCACTCGACCGTCCGATCGCCTGCCCGGTGCTGCAGCTGCACGGAGCGCGTGACGTCTGGGTGCCCTCGCGAGCGGCGGCCGAGTCACGCCGGCGGGTCGAGGGGCCGCTGAACGCCCAGATCCTCTCCGGCGCAGGGCATTTCCTGCCCGAGGAGGCACCCGAGGCGGTGACCGCACAGCTGCTCGACTGGTTGTCGGACGTCGCGCCGCCGCGCGTCACGACGCAGCAGCTGCTCACTCCCAGGACAGCACGCCGCAGTTGAGGTTGTCGTCGCTCATGTCGACCTGCGCGGGCAGGGTCCGGCGCAGCAGGTCCGGGAACGGCACCGCCGACCGGTTGTAGTCGATCACGGCCGCGAGGCAGTGGTACTGGACGGCGACCAGCTGGAACGCATCCCCGGTCCGCACGTACGTGGTGCCCGCGTACCGCTTGTCGGCCCGTGCGGCCAGCCGGCGGCGCTCGGCGTTGGAGGTGCCCACCGCCGACCAGCGCGCCGGCACGCCCAGGGCGGTGAAGCTCGCCGACAGTTCTCTGGAGCGCGCGGTGTAGGCCGCCCGCCGGCGATCGAACTCGCTGACATGGTCGGCGTGCGCCGCGGTCAGCGACTCGATCTCCCGCTCGCGCGCCTGCCGCTGCTGGCCCGACCACACCGCCACCGCGGCGATCAGCAGGAGGAGAACCATGGCGGCAGCGGTCAACGGCATCAGCAGCCGGCTCAGCAGGTCCGGCTCGCTCTCCTCGGCGGCCGCCACGTCGAACGGCACCGCCGAGCGCACCGGCTTGATCCCGGTGACGGGGGTGTCCGGCACCACGGCCGGCGGCGGCTGCGGCGCCGCCGCAGAGTCGGCAGCCGGGGTGTCGCGGGGAGCCGGGCTGTCGAGGGGAGCCGGGCTGTCGAGGGGAGCCTGGCTGTCGAGGGGAGCCGGCCGGCCGAGTCGCAGGCCGGCCACCGGGGTGTCGACATCCTGCGCCGAGGTCGCCTCGTCGTCCGCGGTGGCGGCCGGCGCCTCGAGCTCGGACTCGGCCACCGCGGGTTCGTCGGCCAGGGGTTCGTCGAGCCCGGGCTCGGACTCGTCGACCTCGGGCTCGGCCACCGCGGGATCGTCGGCCTCGAGCTCTCCGGCGACCGCGACGGCAGGCTCCGGGTCGGGGGTCTCGGACTCGTCCACCGCATCGTCGTCGACCGGCCCGTCGACCGGTTCGTCCTCGATCGGCTCGTCGACCGGTTCGTCGTCGACCTCGGCGACAGGCGCATCGTCAGGCTCGGGTGCGTCGTCCGTCTCGGGCGTTTCGTCAGGCTCGGATGCGTCGTCCGCGTCGGGCGCGGGGGCCGCACCGATCGGTTCGAGCTCGTGACCGTCCGCCGTCTCGTCCGCCGTGATCTCGATCGCGATCCGGTCCGGGCCGCTGCCCACGGAATGGACGACGGTCAGCGGCGGCGGGTCCACCGTGGTCGATCCCGGGGCCGGCTCGGGCAGCGGCGGCGGGGTGGGGGGCTCGGCGCTCACAGCGATCCCGCCTTCGCTCGGCGGTCGATCGTCTCGCGGCCGCAGTCGGTGGGGGCGGCCGTCAGATCGATCGCGGCCGGCAGCCCGGTCAGCTGCGTGGCGGTGAACCGGGCCGCCAGCCGGTCATAGGAATCCACCCGGAACATGCACCGCCCCAACGACTTCCACACCTGTGACAACTCGGTGTCGCCGCGCAGCCAGGTGGCGATCTCGGTGTCGACGGCGCGGTCGGCCTCGCGCACCGCCGCCAGGTCGCTGGTCAGCTGAGCGCGCGTGGCGGCGTCCAGTTCGGGGGCGGTGCCCAGGTCGGGCGGCGGGGTCTCGGCGGCGTCCTGCCGCTGCTGCTCGCGCAGCGCGGTGAGCCGGGCAGCCTGCCGGTTCAGGTCCGAACGAGCCTTCAGGCTGACGGTCAGCGCGCCGCCGACGAGCAGGCCGACGAGCACCGCCAGCGCCCCGACGAGCGCGATCCGGCCCCGGCGGCCGCTTCGGCGCGTCGCTCCCGCGTCTCCCATCCGCTCCCCCGTGCTCCCCGGCCCCTCGCATCGAGGAGCCGGACGTATGTTGCGATCACGATACCGAGGCGCAGACCGGACGTCTCACCCGGTTCCGGAGCAGCTGTCGGCGCCGACCCGGCAGCGGACCGGCCCGACCCGTCACCGGACGAGCCCGACCGGCACGATCGCGCCGGCTATCCGGCGGCGCAGCGCCCGGTGCCGACCGGCGTGCCGGCCGCCACACCCCGGGCGATCTCGTCCCGCACCTCGTCCATGGTCAACGCGTAGCCGGTCTGCTCGTCGTCCAGCGACTTGGCGAACACGATGCCGGCCAGCGTCCCGTCGGCGGCGATCAGCGGGCCGCCGGAGTTGCCCTGGTGCACGGTGGCGTACAGCGAGTAGACCTGCCGCTCGGCCCCGGAGCCGCCGTAGATGTCCTCACCGCTGGCCTGCAGCACCGCGCGCACCCGCGCGGGCACGATCCGGTAGGGGCCGTTGTCCGGGTACCCGGCGACCACGGCGTCGGCGCTGCGGTCCAGGTTCTGGCCGAGCGGGACGGCCGGCGCCGTCAGATCGGGCACCGAGAGCACCGCCAGGTCGGTGCGTGGGTCGAACAGAACGACGCGCGCGGCGTGCCGACGGTCCGAGCCGGCGACCATCACCTGCGGCGCCTTCACCGCCGCCACCACGTGGGCGTTGGTCACCACGCGCTGCGGGGCGACCACCACGCCGCTGCCCTCCTGCCCCCGGCCGCACGATCGGGCGTCACCGATGATCTTGACCACCGAGCGCTTGATCCGGGCCTGGACGGCGGCCGGCACGGCCTTGGGGTCCGGCGGCGGCACCGGTTGGATCCGCTCCCGGGCCACGCCCTCGAACACCCGCGGGAACGGCGAGTCCGACACCGCCTGGCGGAACCCACCCGCCCAGCCGGCCATCCAGGAGGGCACCACGGCGTCGATCACCCGCAGCACCCGCGATCCGGAGACCGCCCGGGCGAGGCTCGGGTTGGGCAGCTGGCGGACCGCACCCCCGACGAACCACAGCACCAGGGAGATCGCCAGCAGGCCGGCCACTCCGCCGAGCACCTGGTCGAGCACGCCGACGCCGGATCGAGCCATCGTGCGCCGCACCCGGCCCCCGAGCACCGACCCCAGCACCTGGCCGATCCAGGCCACCACGAGCACCCCGACCAGCAGGACGATCGAGCGGGGCGCGCCGGTCAGCATCCGGTCGGCGATCAGCGGGATCAGCCGCATGCCGAGTACCGCACCACCGATGAAACCGCCCAGCGACAAGGCGCCCACGGCCAGCCCCTGCCGGGTCCCCGCGACGGTGTACCAGGCCATCACCACCAGCAGGAGCAGGTCGATCACGAGCCACCCCCGGCCTCGATGGTGTCCACCTGGGCCGGTTCGGGGATCGCGGGCACCGAGCGGCGCTTGGTGCGATCCCACGGCTGTTCCCAGCCGGCCAATCGCAACACCCGATCGAGGATCCCGGCGGTGAAGCCCCAGACGAACAGTCCACTCACCTCGAATCCCGGCCCGACGAAGCCGCTGGGGTGGTGCACCAGGAAACGGTTGCCCGGATCGACCAGTTCGCTCACCCGTGCCCGGACGACGCGCGCCACCTCACCGGGGTCGACCACCCCCACCGCGGAGGGCTGCGCCCACCAGGCCATCACCGGGGTGACGACGTAGTCGCTCGGGGGCAGGTAGAGATCGGGCAGGCACCCGGCCACCACCACGCCGTCCGGATCGAGGCCGGTCTCCTCCCGGGCCTCGCGCAGCGCGGCCGCGACCGGCCCGGAATCGGTCGGGTCCAGCCGGCCACCGGGAAAGCTCACCTGGCCGGCATGCGAGCGCAGCGTCGACGAGCGCTCGGTCAGCAGGATGTCCACGCCGGCGTCGTCCGCACCGTGCCCGAACAGCAGCAGCACGGCCGAGTGGCGGTGATGGCCCGGCGGGGGGCTGAACCGGCTCAGCTGATCGACGGTGGCGACGTCCAGCACGTGCTGTAAAGGAGCGAACCAGGCCGGGGCGTGCTCGGCGTCCGCCGGGACGTCGGTGGGCATCATGCGTCCGCCACCGCCGGCACCGATGCCGTGACCAGGGCCGGCCCCTTGACCAGGGCCGCGGCCTTGACCGGGTCGGTCTCGCCGATGCCGACCGAGGGGCACAGGCCCCGGCCGGCGAGCGGGCAGGCGCCACAGGCCGGGCGCCGGGCGTGGCAGATCCGCCGACCGTGGAAGATCATCCGGTGACTGAGCATGGTCCAGTCACGTCGCTCGAACAGCGCTCCGAGTTCCTGCTCGATCACGACCGGGTCCTGCGAGACCGTCCAGCCGAAGCGCCGGGCGAGCCGCCCGACGTGCGTGTCGACCGTGATCCCCGGGACGCCGAAGGCGTTGCCCAGCACGACGTTCGCCGTCTTGCGACCCACCCCGGGCAGTTTGACCAGCTGTTCCAGCCGGTTCGGCACCTGGCCGTCGTGATCGACCACCAGCGCCGCACCGAGGGAGATCAAGGAGTTCGTCTTGGCTCGGAAGAACCCGGTCGACCGGATCAGCTCCTCGAGCTCGCCCCGATCGGCGGCGGCGTAGTCGGCGGCCGTCGGGTAGCGGGCGAACAGCCGCGGCGTCACCTGGTTGACCATCTTGTCGGTCGACTGCGCCGACAGGATGGTGGCCACCAGCAACTGCAGCGGCGAGCCGTGGTCGAGTTCGCAGTGCGCGTCCGGGTGGCGCTCGGCGAGCACTCGGTGCATCCGGCGGGCACGGCGCACCAGCGCGACGTCGGGCCGCCCATTGCGCGGCGTCACCACGTCGTCCCCACCACCTGCCCGAGCCACCCCGACAGCCTACGTCGCCGCCGCCCGGACACCCGCCGTGGCCGTCGTCGCGCCGGGCGGGTGAGCGTCCTGCGCCGCAAGGGTGGTCCACCACTCGGCCCCGTCAAGCCTCTGACCTGCGACGACGATCCCTCTCGCAGATCGGCACACGATTCAGGGGAGCCAAAGGTGAGCGGGAGCGACGCGACGTTGAGCAGGCCGGTGGGCGCCGCCGTCGGGCTCGGAGCGCATCACAGCTCCGACGACGCGACACGAATCAGCGCCGAACTGCGCGAGGTGGAGTACTGGCGCCGGTTGGTCGCCGCCCGACTCGACCTGGCCGTGGCCGCGGTGACCTCCCTGGACGAGCCCGTGGTGCGCGAGCTGCCCTCGGTGCCTCGGCTGCCGTGCAATCTGCGGCGCCTGGTGGGTCTGCCGCAGGGTGACGCCCGGGGCGAGGTCGGGGTGCTCGAGCAGCTGCGCGGCGTCCTGCACGATCTGGACAGCTACGCGCTCGCGCTGCGTTCCTGCAGCTGCACCCCGGGTCACTGACAATCCGGGACGAAACGGCGCCGTACACCTCGAATCCCGCCGGATTCCGGCCTCTCGGCACGCTCAGCAGCGAGTGAACAGCCCGGTGCGGCTACCGGCGTCCGGCCACGGACGGTAGCGTTCCCTTGGCCGGAGCGCATCACACCGCGGGGCAGTTCTGAGAGGGGTAGCCAGTGGACGACGACGTCGTACGTCAGGCGCCGTTGTTTGCGGCGCTCGACGACGAAGCGGCAGCAGCACTCAAGGCCACGATGACCACCCGTGAGGTGGGTCGTGGCGAGGTCCTGTTCACCGAGGGCGATCCGGGCGACCGGCTCTACATCATCGTCGACGGCAAGATCAAACTCGGCCGTGCCTCCGGCGACGGCCGCGAGAACCTGCTGGCCATCCTGGGCCCCGGTGAGATGTTCGGTGAGCTCTCGTTGTTCGATCCCGGGCCGCGGAACGCCACCGCCACCGCCGTGGCCGACACCTCGTTGCTCGGCGTGGGCAGCGAGGACCTCGCCACCTGGCTCAACGGCCGCCCGGACGTCGCGCGTCAGTTGCTGCGCTCGCTGGCCCGCCGGTTGCGCCGCACCAACGAGGCGCTGGCCGATCTGGTGTTCTCCGACGTGCCCGGCCGGGTCGCCAAGGCCCTGCTGGACCTGTCCGAGCGCTTCGGCACCCCCACCGACGAGGGCCTGCGCGTCACCCACGACCTCACCCAGGAGGAGTTGGCCCAGCTCGTCGGCGCCTCCCGCGAGACGGTCAACAAGGCCTTGGCCGACTTCGCCGCCCGCGGCTGGCTGCGCCTGGACCAGCGCGCCGTCCTGCTGCTCGACATCGACCGCCTCCGCCGCCGCGCCCGCTGACCCACCCACCACCACCCACCCACCCACCAAACCCGCTCATGCTCCGCGGGTGACCGCTCATGCTCCGCTGATGACGCGTTGTGGCCAGCTGACATCGTTATCGCTCGTCAGCTGCGGAGCATGAGCGGGTTTGGGCGGGTGCCGGGTGCGGCGGATCAGTCCAGCGGATGGCCCAGATAGGCCAGGGCCGCGCGGACGCTGCGTTCGGCGGCGGACCACAGCCGCGGGTTGACCTCGGCGTAGATGTGGGCCACGACCTCGGACGACGTGCTGGCGCCGGCGTCCAGGGCCGCCTGCACCTCGGCGAGGCGATCCAGGCGGTGCTGGTGATAGCCGGCCAGCACCCCGACGGGGTCGTCGAGTACCGGCCCGTGACCCGGCAACAGCGCCCGGCAGCCGAGCTCGCCGGCCAGCGCCTCCAGCCGACGCAACGAGGCCAGGTAGTCGGCCAGCACGCCGTCCGGGTGATAGATCACCGCGGTCCCGCGGCCCAGCACGGTGTCGCCGGTGAGCACCACCGTCTCGCCATCCCTTTCGTCGTCCAACCGTCCGGCCTCCGGCGCCCCCCGGCCCAGGACGAAGCACAGCGAGTCACCGGTGTGGCCCGGGGTGGCCACCACGTCGACCCGTAGCTCCCCCGCCCCGATCACGTCACCGGCCGTCAGGCCCTCGCCCCCCAGCCGATGGGCCGGGTCGAGCGCCCGCACGCCGGCTCCGACCGAGCGCGCGAACCGGCTCGCCCCGGCGCTGTGATCGGCGTGCCCGTGGGTCAGCAACACCGCCGCCACCGACCGGCAGCCCCGCCGCTCGACGGCCTCTCGGACGGCGCGCAGGTGCGTGGCGTCGTTCGGCCCGGGATCGACCACCACCGCTCGATCCGACCCGGAGGCCGACAGCACCCACGTGTTGGTGCCGTCCAGTGTCATCGGGCCGGGATTGGGCGCCAGGACGCAGTGCGCCCACGCCCCGACGTCCCCGCCGGACCACGGGGCGGACGACCCGAACGCCCAGACCGCCGAGCCGCTCACGGCGCCCGACCGCCGCCGGCGCCGTCCAGCTCGACCCGCAACACCAGCCGGCCCGCGCCCTCGGCGCCGGGCAGCTCGACCGGCCAGGGCGAGACCGGCTGCGGACGACGCGGCGTGGCCAGAACGACCGCCACGGACGGCGCCGCCGCCAGCTCCTCGAGGCACACCAGCGTCGGCGGCAACATGTCGAGTTCACCCGCCCGGTGTCGGGCCACGGCCTCGGCGGCCGCGAACCAGCCACTCTCGGCCCCAGCAGCGGCGGGCGGGCCGTCCGCGGCGTCCTCGGCCTCGCCGCCGAAGGCCTGCACCCGCTGGCCCGCGGGCATCGCCGCGACGAAGAACCGGGTGTCGAACCGCCGGGACTCGAAGTCCGGGGTGATCCAGTGCGCCCAGGGATGCAGCAGGCTCGCCCGCAGGCCGGTGCCGGTGGCCCGCAGCACGCCGGCGAGATCGATGCGGCCCGCCAGCAGGGCCTCGCGCGCCTCGGCCAGCGCCGTTGCCGAGGCGGGCCTCGAGGCGTCCTCGGGCACGGCGAGCAGCACGCCACACTCCTCGAAGGTCTCGCGTACCGCGGCCACGCGGACGGCGTCCAGCGGCCCGCCCACCGCGTCCGGCCCGCCGAGGGCGTGCGCCAGGGTGTGATCGCCGGGGTCGACCGCCCCTCCGGGAAAGACGAGCATGCCGGGGGCGAAGGCCAGGCTGCGACGCCGCCGGAACGCGATCACCTGCACCCCACCGGCGGGCAGATCCTGCAGCACCATCACCGTGGCGGCATCGCGGACCGCCACCGGCGGCGCGGCACGCCCGGCCCGGCGGTCGGCGGCCAGCCGAGCGGCCAGCGCCCCGGACAGCGGGAAGTCACGCAACACAGGGGTCATCCTCACCCGAGCCGCCCCGATGGCGCATCGGCCACCAGGGCGTGCTCCGTCACGGCCGGACGCCCCGACAGCGTCTAGACTGGCGGAATCACCACAATCCGACCATGCCCACCGAAATGTGCGCCCCGGAGCCGGGTGCCCGTGCTGCGACACGGCCGGACGGCAGGTATTCGACGCTCGGACGATGACCGTTCACGTTTTGCTCGGAGTTTTCTGAACAACGCGTTAGAGTTCCTCCCGGCACATCGCCACCACGGTGGGACGGCTGCACGGGAGCTCGGGGGGCGCCCACCGTGGGCAAGACATGCATGAGCGGGTGTAGGGGGAAGTTCACGGATGACAGCTCACAAGTCACGCACGTTCACGCTGCCGGAGTTGGCCGAGGCCGCCGGGATGACGGTTCGCAATGTGCGGTCCTACCAGACCCGAGGTCTCATTCCCCCGCCGGTGCGTCGTGGTCGGCACTCGATCTACGACACTCGCCATCTCGACCGGCTGCGTGAGATCCACCAGGCCCGGCAACGCGGCGCCTCGCTGAACCTGATCGCCGGCTACCTGTCGGACGGCGGCTCGCTGGCCACGGGGCTCGACCGCGCCTGGCTGCCGGGTCGGGGTGCCCTCTCGCGCCGCGGCGGCCGGCAGGCCGAGCCCGCGCCGCCCCGCACCACCACCGCGTCGCTCGAGACCATCCTGAACCGGGTCGACGTCGCCGACCCGGCCCGGTTCGACCAGACCCTCGACAACCTCGTCCGAGCGGGGGTGGTGCGGCGGTCGCGAGGACGGCTGATGGCCGAGCGCCCGTTCGTCACCATGGTGTCCGGCCTGGTCAAGCACGGAATGCCGATCGAACGGGCGCTCGAGGTGGCCGCCGCGGCGGCCGAGGCGGGCCAGCGGGTCCGCGCCGCCGCCGGCGATGCCCTCGACGGCATGGCGGACGACGCCCGCACCCGCAACGACGTGCTCAACCTGGCCGCCGGGGTCTTCGCGTCCGTGGTCGTGCTCGACCTGACCGCCGCCGAGGACCGCGCCCCCCGCGACCGCTGAGCAGCCCGAGCGACGCCGAGCGCCTCAGGGCCGGATGCGGGCCACCAGTTCGATCTCGACCGGGCTGTTCAACGGCAGGACGGCGACCCCCACCGCGCTGCGCGCGTGCACCCCGGCATCGCCGAGCACCTCCTGCAGCAGGTTGCTGGCACCGTTGGCCACCACCGGCTGGCCGGTGAACGCCGGGTCGCTGGCCACGAACGCCACCAGCTTGACGATCCGCTCGATGCGGTCGAGGTCGACCACCGAGCCGACGGCGGCCAGGGCGTTGAGCGCGCAGATCCGAGCCAGCGCCGCGGCGTCCTCGGCGCTGACCTGGCCCTCGCCGACGCCCACCACCCCGGTGCGCGACAGCACGCCGTCCACGAACGGCAACTGTCCCGCCGTCCAGACCAGGCCGTCGTCCAGAACGGCGGGAACATAGGCGGCCACCGGCGTGGCCACGGACGGCAGGGCGAGTCCGAGCTCGCTCAGACGATCGACGATGCGGGTCATCGGGTCACCGTAGCCGCCGGGCGCAACTAGGCTCACCACCGTGACCTCGAGCCCGCCACCTGCGTCGCCCGCCCGGTCACGGGTGCGGCTGCACGTGGTGACCGGCAAGGGAGGCACCGGCAAGACCACCGTGGCCGCGGCGCTGGCCCTCGCGCTGGCCGCGGGCGGGCGCCGCACGCTGTTGTGCGAGGTCGAGGGACGCCAGGGCATCGCGCAACTGTTCGACGTCCCGCAGTTGCCCTACGGCGAGCAGCGGATCGCGGTGGCCGCGGGCGGTGGTGAGGTCTGGGCGCTGGCCATCGAGCCCAAGGCGGCCCTGCTGGAGTACCTCGAGCTCTTCTACCACCTGGGCCGGGCCGGCAAGGTGCTCGAACGCCTGGGCGCCATCGACTTCGCGACCACCGTGGCTCCCGGGCTGCGCGACGTCCTGCTCACCGGCAAGGTCTACGAGGCGACCCGGCGGCGCGAGGGCGGCGGCCCACGCTACGACGCCGTGGTGCTGGACGCCCCGCCGACGGGACGCATCGGCCAGGTGCTGAACGTCAACGACGAGGTGGTCGGGCTGGCCAAGGTGGGGCCGATCCGCAACCAGGCCGGGTCGATCATGAACCTGTTGCGTTCGTCGCTGACCGCCGTGCACGTGGTGACGGTGCTCGAGGAGATGCCGGTGCAGGAGACCCACGACGCGGTGGCCGAGCTGACCCGCATCGGCCTGCCGGTGGGATCCATCGTGGTGAACATGCAGCGCGAGCCGCTGCTGCCGCCGGCCGAGCTGGCCGCAGCCGGCAAGGGTCGGCTGCCGGTCACCCGGGTGATGGCCGGGCTCGAGGCGGCCGGCCTGGGACGACGCGCCTCGCGTCCCGGTGAA
>JAXLRT010000004.1:0-247353 GCA_046330955.1 Kineosporiaceae bacterium
GAAGCAGGTCGCCGAGTTGTCCGAGCAGGCCTCGGCGCCCGACCTCTGGGACGACCCCGAGCGCGCCCAGCAGGTCACCAGCAAGCTGTCGCACGTGCAGTCCGAGCTCGATCGGCTGACCCGGATGACCTCGCGGGTGGACGACCTCGAGGTGCTGGTGCAGATGGCCGAGGAGGAGAGTGACGCCGACACCCTCGCCGAGGCGGAGGCCGAACTCGTCGAGGTCACCAAGGCGCTCGGCGAGCTCGAGGTGCGCACCCTGCTCTCGGGGGAGTACGACGCGCGCGAGGCCCTGATCACCATCCGCTCCGAGGCCGGTGGCGTCGACGCCGCCGACTTCGCCGAGATGCTGATGCGGATGTACCTGCGCTGGGCCGAGCGGCACGGCTACAAGACCGAGGTGTACGACACCTCCTACGCCGAGGAGGCCGGCATCAAGTCGGCCACGTTCAAGGTGGTCGCGCCGTACGCCTACGGCACGTTGTCGGTCGAGCAGGGCACGCACCGGTTGGTGCGCATCAGCCCGTTCGATAACCAGGGACGGCGCCAGACCTCCTTCGCCGGGGTCGAGGTGCTGCCGGTGGTGGCCGAGACCGACCACATCGAGATCCCGGAGAACGACATCCGGATCGACGTCTATCGCTCGTCGGGTCCGGGTGGGCAGAGCGTGAACACCACCGACTCCGCCGTCCGGCTCACCCACCTGCCGACCGGCGTCGTGGTGACCTGCCAGAACGAGAAGAGCCAGCTGCAGAACAAGGCCGCCGCGATGCGGGTGCTGCAGGCCAAGTTGCTCGAGCGCGCGCGTCAGGAACGTCAGGCCGAACTCGACTCGCTCAAGGGCGACGGCGGCTCGAGCTGGGGCAACCAGATGCGCTCGTACGTGCTGCACCCCTACCAGATGGTCAAGGACCTGCGCACCGAGTACGAGGTCGGCAACCCGACCGCGGTGTTCGACGGCGACATCGACGAGTTCCTCGAGTCCGGCATCCGGTGGCGGCGCACCAGCGAACCGCACTGACCCCCTTGATCACGTTGAAGATCACGTTGAGGGATTCCGTCGCTTTCGTGCGAAGGAATCCCTCAACGTGATCTTCGTCGAAGCCCGAATCCCTCAACGTGATCTTCAACGTGATCACTGGTGCGGGGGAGGGGAGCGCGAGGGCACGCCCGACGTGTCGGGGGATCGAGGCGCCGTCCGGTCTGTCAGTGGATGCCGGCGTCGGCCAGGAGGTCGGCGGTGAGCGCCTCCGGGTCGCACAACTCCTCGGGCAGGCCGTGGCCGCGGAACCACCGGGCGATGTTCGCGACGTCCCGGGCCAGGTAGTCGGCGCCCTGCGGGTTGGCCACCACGTCGACCGCTTGCGGCAGGTCGATCAGCACCAGCGATCCCTGGTGCACCAACACGTTGTAGGCCGACAGGTCACCGTGGGCCAGGCCCTCCAGGGCCAGCGTGCCCAGGGCGTCGAGCATCTGGTTCCACAGCTCGATCAGCTCGTCGGGCTCGGGGCGCAGCTGGGCGAGCCGGGGTGCCGCGGTGCCGTCGTCGTCCCCGATGAACTCCATCATCAGCTCGCGGTCGCGCAGCTGCACCGGGTAGGGCACCAGGGCGCGCGTCGTCCCGGGCCGGCCGTGGGTGAGTTGCCACAGGTGAGCCAGGACGCCGAACTCGGCCGCCGCCCACTGGGCCGCGATCAGTTCGCGGCCGAAATCCGTGCGCCGGGCCATGGCGCGCGTCTCGCGGGAACGGCGCACGCGGCGTCCCTCGAGGTAGGAGGCGTCGCGGTGGAACAGCCGGTGCTCGGCGGTGCGGTAGCGCTTGGCCGCCATCAGCGTCGACCGCTCGGCGGGCTCGTCGCCGTCGAGCGTCTCGGTGCGTTCGACGAGGAAGACGTCGGCCTCCTTGCCGGTCTTGAGGATGCCGCGCTCGGTGTCGATCGCACCGAGAGCGGTGATCACCCAGTCCGGGTGGGGCTCGGGCCCGTGCTGGGCCTGGCCCCAGCTGGACCAGGCGGGTTCGTCACCGGCATCGAGGCCGGGTTCGAGGCCGGCGTCGTCATCGCGGTGGACATCGGTGGGGTCATCGGGGCGGGCATCGGTGAGGTAGCGGTCATCGATCGGGCGGGGCTGAGGCAACGTGAACTCCGGTGAGAGCAGGAACGGGACGGTGGCTGGTGACCACGGCGGCGACGGTCATCTCGTCCTCCTCTCGTGCGCGCGGCGCGCGCAGCACTCACGGGCATGCGCAGCAGTGCGCCCTCAGCCTGAACCCGCCCGGCACGGCGGGGCAACGGGTTTTCCGGTGACAGCGGGCCGGCCTCCCGGGCGCGGCGAGTTCTCCCCGGCGTGGGGGGCGTGTCTAGACTCCTGAGCACGATGTATCCCTGACCGTGGTGTGCCCATCGGCGCATCGGGATCGACCGTCGACCGAGGACGCTCAGCCTGTGATCCGTTTCGAGAACGTCACCAAGATCTACGACAGTGCCTCGGCCCTGTCCGGTGGGTCGCGGGCCATGAGGGCCAGCGCTCGCCGCCGAGGCGGCGGTCAGGGCCAGCACACCGCCCTGGACGACGTCAGCCTCGAGGTGGCCAAGGGCGAGTTCGTCTTCCTGGTGGGTTCCTCCGGGTCGGGTAAGTCGACGTTCCTGCGGCTGGTGCTGCGGGAGGAACGCGCCACCAAGGGTCTGGTCCACGTGGCCGGTAAGGACGTCGCGCGCCTGGCCAGCTGGAAGGTGCCGACGCTGCGCCGTCAGATCGGGGTGGTGTTCCAGGACTTCCGGCTGCTGCCCAACAAGACCGTGTTCGAGAACGTCGCCTTCGCGTTGCAGGTGATCGGCAAGCCGCGTCACGCCATCGCGCACACCGTGCCCGAGGTGCTCGACCTGGTCGGCCTCGGCGGCAAGGAACAGCGCTTCCCGCACGAGCTCTCCGGTGGTGAGCAGCAGCGGGTGGCGATCGCCCGGGCCTTCGTCAATCGGCCCTCGATCCTGCTCGCCGACGAGCCGACGGGAAACCTCGACCCCACCACCAGCGTCGGCATCATGCGCCTGCTCGATCGGATCAACCGCACCGGCACCACGATCGTGATGGCCACCCACGACGACGAGATCGTCGACCAGATGCGCAAGCGGGTGTGCGAGCTGGACGCCGGCAAGCTGGTGCGCGACCAGGACCGCGGCGTCTACGGGTACGCGCGATGAGGTTCCAGTTCATCCTCAGCGAGATCGGGATCGGTCTGCGCCGCAACCTCACCATGACGGTGTCGCTGATCCTGGTCACGACGGTGTCGCTGCTGCTGTTCGGGGTGGGCGTGCTCACCCAGAAGCAGGTCGGCCTGATGAAGAACTACTGGGACGACCGGGTTCAGGTCTCGATCTTCCTGTGCACCAAGGACTCCGACAAGACCACCTGCGCCGGCGGTGAGGTCACCCAGGCCCAGCGCGACCAGATCCGGGCCGAGCTGGCCTCGCCGCAACTGGCGCCCTACGTCGACCAGGTGTTCTACGAGTCCAAGCAGGAGGCGTACACCCGGTTCAAGGAGCAGTACAAGGACTCGGTGCTCTCGGACAACCTGACCGCCGACCAGATGCCGGAGTCGTTCCGGGTCAAGCTGAAGGACCCCAAGAAGTACGCGGTGGTCTCGCAGGCGTTCCGGGACCTGCCCGGCGTGGACGATGTCGAGGACCAGAACCGGGTCATCGACAAGCTGTTCGCGCTGTTCGGTGGCCTGAAGTGGTCGGCGTGGGCGGTGGCGGCGCTGACGTTGCTGTCGAGCGTGCTGCTGGTGGCCACCACCATCCGGCTGACCGCCTTCACCCGACGGCGAGAGACCGCGATCATGCGCCTGGTCGGGGCGTCGAACCTGGTGATCCAGCTGCCGTTCGTGCTCGAGAGCCTGATCGCGGCCATGGCCGGGGCGCTGGCCGCCTCGGTGATCCTCGCCCTGTTCGCCCGGATCGCCATCCAGGGCTGGCTCGCCGAGCAGGTGAAGTTCATCAACAGCTGGGTCGGGGTGGGCGATGCCTTGTGGGTGGCCCCCTGGATGTTCCTGATCGGAATGCTGATCGCGGGCGTGTCGTCCTTCCTCTCCCTGCGTCGATACCTCAAGGTGTAGACACCTCGACCTCTAGTCGAGGTTGAGGTGTCGCTCCACCGGGGTGGCGCGTGCCTGGTGTCGACTCGGGAGCAGGGCGATGGCATCGAGGTTCGGACGACGCGCACTGGCGTCCGCGGGCGCCGCGGCGCTGTTCGTCGTCCCCGGCCTGACCTGCGCCGGACCGCTGGCCGGGTTGGGCCTGGTGGGTGCCGCGCACGCCGCCGCCCGTCCGCTGAGCGACGACATCGACCAGCGCAAGAAGGACGTCGACTCGGCGATCGCCGACCTGCGGGAGTCGCTCGAGGGCGCCAACGCCGACTTCGTCGAGGCCGCCGTCGCGTTGAAGCGGGCCGAGCAGAACCTCGTCGTGGCGCGGGCCACCCTGGCCACGGCGCAGGGCCGTCTGGCCCAGGCCAAGGCCCAGGATGCACAACTGGCCGCCCAACTCGAGGTGGCCCGCGCCGAGGAGGGCAAGGCCGAGCGTGACCTGGACGCCCAGGCGGACGCCGAGGTCGAGACCCGCAAGGCGTTGGGTGACATCGCCCGGCAGGCCTACGTCGGCAGTGACGTCACCGGGCTGTCCATCCTGTTGCAGGCCGACAGCCCCGAGCACCTCAGCGAGCGGCTGGCCTACGCCGGTGCCGCCCTGCGCGCGCAGAACGGGGCCATCGATCGGCTGGCCGTGCAACAGGCCGAGATGCGGGCGCGTGGCACCAAGCTCGCCGCCGTCCGGGCGCAGATCGCCGAACTGAAGCGGCAGTCGACCCTGGTGGTCGCCGCACGCCGCGCGGCCGAGCAGCAGGCGGCCACCGCCGAGGCCGAGGTGACCACGCTGGTGGCCACCCAGCAGAGCGCGGTGACCACCATCCAGGGCAAGATCGCCGCCGAGAAGAAGCGGCTGGACGAGCTGGCCGCCGAGCAGGCCAAGCTGCGGGCGATCCTGGTCGAGCGGGCCCGCAAGGCCCGTGAGGCCGCCCGCAAGCGGGCTCGCCAGGGAGGCGGCGGGGGCGGTGGCGATGGTGGCCAGCGCGCCTCCAACGGATTCTTCGGCTACCCGAGTTCGGGTCCGATCAGCTCCGGGTTCGGCATGCGCTACCACCCGATCCTGCACTACTCGCGGATGCACACCGGCACCGACTTCGCGGCGGCGTGCGGCACCGCGGTCTACGCCGCAGCGGACGGCGAGATCATCTCGGCGGGGTGGGCCGGGGGATACGGCAACCGGATCATCATCGATCACGGCATGGTCGACGGCGCCGACCTGGCCACCACCTACAACCATCTGTCGCGCATCGTGCGGGGCGGCGGTTCGGTGAGCCGGGGGCAACTCATCGGCTACGTCGGGACCACCGGGTTGTCGACCGGGTGCCACCTGCACTTCGAGGCCCTGGTCGACGGCAACTATGTCAACCCGATGCGCTGGCTCTGAGGCCGCCCGCTCACGGTGCCTACACTGGGCGGATGCCTCGTGAAACCGGCCGCAAGGTGGTGGCCTCGAACCGCAAGGCCCGTCACGACTATCACATCGACGATGTGGTCGAGGCCGGGCTGGTGCTGACGGGTACCGAGGTCAAGGCGCTGCGGGCGGGGCGGGCATCGCTGGTCGACGGGTTCGTGTCCATCGACGACGGCGAGGCCTGGCTGCAATCGGTGCACATCCCCGAGTACTCCCAGGGCACGTGGACCAATCACGCGCCGCGACGCAAGCGCAAGTTGCTGCTGCACCGCACCGAGATCGACAAGCTGGAGTCGGCCCTGCGCGAGAAGGGGCACACCATCGTGCCGCTGCAGCTGTACTTCTCCGACGGGCGGGCCAAGGTCGAGATCGCGCTGGCGCGCGGCAAGAAGGAGTACGACAAGCGGCACGCCCTGCGGGAGCGGCAGGACAAGCGCGAGGTCGAGCGCGCCGTCCAGGCCCACAAGCACCGCTGACGGCGGCGCCGCCGCCCCGAGCGGTCGCGCTCAGACGGGACCGGGCCGGCCGAAGTGCCAGCCCTGCCCCCGGTCACACCCCATCGCCCGCAACATCTCGGCCTGCTCGGCGGTCTCGACGCCCTCGGCGGTGACCGACATGCCGTGGGCATGGGCCAGGTTGATGATCGCCGACACCACGGCGTCCGGCCGAGCGCCCGTACCCAGCCGAGAGACGAACGACCGGTCGATCTTGAGGAAGTCCAGGTTGAAGGCGTCCAGGTAGGCCAGCGCCGAATACCCGGTGCCGAAGTCGTCGATGCCCACCGTCATGCCCTCGTCCTGCAGCTCGCGCAGTTGGACGGCGCGGGGGCTGCCGGCGTCCAACAGGCTGGACTCGGTGACCTCGATCAGCAGCCGGCGGCCGTCGACCCGGTGACGGCGCAGCGCCGCGCGCATCCGGGCCCGGTACTCGGCGTGGTCGAGGGTGCGCGGTGAGACGTTGACCGCGATCCGCTGCAGCCGCGGGTCGTCGTCCGTGCGGGCCAGGGCGGCGATCGCCAGCTCGCAGATCCGGCTGTCGATCTCGATCACCAGGCCGGTCTCCTCGGCGGCGGTGATGAACACGTCCGGGGTGAGCAGGCCGAGCTCGGGATGCTCCATGCGGGCCAGCGCCTCGCTGGCCACCACCGCGCCCGAGGCGAGATCGACCACCGGCTGCAGCATCATCCGGACGCCGTCGATGGCCAGCGCGGTCCGCAACTTGCGTTCGTTCTCGATCCGCTGGTCGGCGCTGGCGCGCAGCTCGTCGTCGAACAGAGCCACCGCATCGCGTCCGGCGCCCTTGGCCGCGTAGAGCGCCAGGTCGGCCTCACGGTAGAGATCCTGCACGGTGTGCGTGCCCTGGGCGCACCAGGTCACCCCCACGCTGGCGGTCGAGTTCAGCCGGGCGGCACCGGGCAGGGTGTACGGGTGGCCCAGGCGCAGCCGGACCATCTCGGCCTGATCGGCCAGCGCCTGGGGCGAGGGAGTGGCCTTGATCAGGACGGCGAACTCGTCACCTCCCAGCCGGGCGACCGTGGCGCTGTGCGGGACGGCGCTGCGCAGTCGCTGGCCGACCTCGACCAGCAGGGCGTCGCCGGCCAGGTGGCCGAGGGAGTCGTTGACGGTCTTGAACCGGTCGAGGTCGAGCAACATGAAGCCCACCCCGAGCCCGGGCCGCATGTCGGACAGGGCCGCCTGGACGGCCACCTCGAGAGCCGACCGGTTGGCCAGCCCGGTCACCGTGTCGGTCAGGGCGAGCCGCTCCAGCTCGGCCTGCGTCCGCCGCAGCACGGTCATGTCGATCATGTGCAGGATCACCCGGAACAACCGGCCGGTCCCGCTACCCGACACGGCGGCCGCGGCGTGCACCCAGATCGGGGTGTGCGAGCCGTCCGGGCGCACCAGCCGCAGCTCGGCGGCGCGCACCGCCTGGGCGGCATCCTCGTCGACCACGGTGAGGGCGTGCAGCGTGGCACGGTCCTCGGGGTGCACCTGGCGGGTGAGGTCGAACTCGGCGGCCGGCTGCGCGTCGTCCGGCTCGGCGGTGTCGTGTGGGCCGTCCCGGTGGTCCGGGTCGATCGGGTCGATGGGGCCGGTGGCGTCGTCCAGCCCGGCCAGGCGGCGCAGGGCGCGGTTGACCATCACGGTGTCGATCGAGTCGGCGCCCACCTCGAGCATCGCCATGCCGATCGGGGCCTCGTCGAAGGCCAGCCGGAACACCTCGCGGCTGGACTGCAGCGCCCGCAGCGTCTGCTGCTGGGCCGTGACGTCCATGGTGGCGCCGAGGACGGCGACCGGGGCACCGTGCTCGTCGGTGATGACGTCCGACCAGGCCTCGAGGTAGCGGATCGCGCCGTCCGGGGGCAGTACCCGGAAGACGACCTGCCAGCCCTCGCCGGCCTGGGCGGAGGCGGTGTCGGACTCGGTGAGGTCGTCGCGGTCGTCCGGGTGCAGCATCTGCTGCCACTGCTCGATGGTGGGGGTCGGCCCGGGGGGCAGGCCGATCAGCGCGAACATCTCCTGCGACCAGGTGAGGCGGCCGGAGGCGAGGTCCCAGCTCCACATCGCCAGGCCGGTCAGCCGGCGGGAGGCCTCGAGCAGCAGTTGGGCCACCCCGGCGTCCGAGGTCTGCGCTCCGATGGCGGCCAACGCCTGCTGCAGGTCGTCCGCCCGCATCCCGGCGCTCGTGCGCTGGCGGGGCACCCGGAGCAGACCAGGCGAGGACGCCGTGCGGGCAGGCTCGGTCGCCGGTCGCTGGGCCATCACCCGGTCAGCATCGGCTGGCGAACCCGGCGGCCTGATCACCCGTTCGGCCGATCTGTCGGTCGGGTCCGCGGGGCCGATGAGTCCATCCGGGGCGATTCGCGGGAATGCCGCTGGAGGGGACGGTGTTGCGCGCAGTACGCTGGGTAGGCCGGTGAGAACCGGTGAGATCCAACGGGTAGGACACGACACACCCAGGGGGTGACAGGCTTCGACGTCGGATGTCGAGGCAGGTGAAGCGGGCCGAGTAGGTGACGTGATCTCGTTAATCCGCGTCGCAAACCAATAACTGCCAACAAGCAGAGCACCGAGCACTTCGCCCTCGCCGCCTGAGCGAGGCAAGTCTCCGTCAGCCCCGAGCACGCCTTCGGCCCGGGTGCTGACGTCATCTAGAAGGCCACTGGCTGAAAGCCCGGTCACGGAGCTGACGCGACACAAACAGTGACTGAGCCCGGCTCGGCGACTCGTCTGTGTGATCGCCGGGGCTGAGAAACGCCACAGCAGACTGCGCCCGGAGAAGAACTGGCTCACCACCGGCGGACGCGGGTTCGATTCCCGCCACCTCCACCAACGGGTTCTGGCCCCCCACACGCACCTCGTGTGGGGGGCCAGAACTCGTTGTCGGACGTTGTGGGAATCGGGAGGAGGCTGCCCCGAGGATCGAGGGGCGTCCAGCCGACGGATCCCGCCACGAGTTACTTGGCCGTCCAAGCGCGGTGTCAGCGGCGCAGCAGCGGGCACACACCGACCTGCAGGCAGCCCAGGTACCTCTCGACGACGGCCACGGCGCGACTCGATCACCAAGGAGAAGTCCATGCGCATCAGGGAGACCGCGGTCTCGCTCAACGTCCCCGACCCGGCGTCGTCGTCCGGCTGGGTGCAGGAACACCTGGGATTCACGGAGGTGATGGCTGCCGACGGCTTCTGTTCCCTGACGCATCCCGACGCTGTCGGGTATCACCTGATCTTCCTGCGGACGGGTTTGCCGACCTTCAAGCCGTCCTCGGCGTCCGGTCGTGCCGACGGCCTGCTCATCGTCTTCACCGTCGAGGACGTCGACGGCGAGTACGCGCGACTGCAGCGCTCGGAGGTCGAGATCGTCACCCCGATCGAGACGGAGCCATGGGGTGAGCGCTTCTTCCAGCTGGCCGATCCGAACGGCGTGATCTATCAACTGGTGCAATGGGTCACCCCACCCGACCCGCAGTACGCCGGCTGATCCACCCGATGATCACATCGAGAGGTCGCAGGGGCACCGTTTCGGCGCCCACAACCGTGCTTTCCCGACCCCTCGATCTGATCACGGTGGTAGTGCTCGGGTTCTTGATCACACCTGGGTGCCGAGCATTCCGGCAGGGGTGGGCTCGCACCGCGGGATAGGGTCGAGGAGTGAACGTCCGTTCCCGGCGCACGATCTTCGGCGTAGCTGTCCTCGTGCACCTGGTCGCGCTGTACAGCCCCAAAGCCGGTGTGGCCTCACCGGTTCTGGGAACGGACAAGATCGTCCACATGCTCCTGTTCGGCGTCGTCCTGTACACCGGCGTGCGAGCTGGCCTGCCGATGCGGCCCTTGGCGATCGCGCTGCTGGCCAACGCGGTGATCAGCGAGCTGGCCCAGTACCTGTGGCTGGCGCATCGCTCCGGTGACGTCTGGGACGCGGTCGCCGACGCGCTGGGGGTGGCCCTGACCTGGGCTCTGCTGCGCCGACGGAGCGTCCGGCCAGTCGTGGTGAGCGGGGACACCCGGTGATCGGCCCCGCCCACGACCTGCCCGCCGCCGGGCAGCGGCTCACCGGCCGGCTGCTGGTGGCCACCCCGTTGCTCGAGGACCCGAACTTCAAGCGCACCGTCGTCCTGATGCTCGATCACACCGACGAGGGGGCCATGGGCATCGTGGTCAACCGCCCGATGGAGGTCGACGTCTCGCGGGTCCTGCCCGAGTGGCAGCCGTACGTCACGGCACCGGGCCGGCTGTTCCAGGGCGGGCCCGTGGGGCTGGACGGCGCCCTCGGGCTGGTGGCGGTGCCCGGCGACGACCAGGACCCGGTCGGCGTCCGGCGGATCTTCGGCGCCCTCGGCCTGGTGGACCTGGACGTGCCGCCGCAGATCGTCGCCGGGGGAGTGGCCGGCCTGCGGATCTTCGCCGGCCATTCCGGCTGGGCGGCAGGTCAGCTCGAGCAGGAGCTCGCCGAGGGTGCGTGGTACATCGTGGACGTCGAGGCCCGCGATCCCTTCAGCGACGCCCCCGACGACCTGTGGCGCGCCGTCCTGCGACGCCAGCGCGGCGACCTCGCCTTCGTCTCGACCTACCCCGAGACCCCGGCCGCCAACTGACCACCCACTCGCGCCACTCCCCGCCGACCCCACCAAACCCGCTCATGCTCCGCGGGTGAGCACCCATGCTCCGCAGCTGACGCCTGGAGGCCGTCACAACGGGAGCATGGTGCGTCACCTGCGGAGCATGAGCGGGTTCTGGGAGGGGTTGAGGGTGGAGGGGTCAGGCGGTGGCGAAGGTGAAGCTCCGCGAGCCGGTGGGGATGTAGACGATGTAGCGGTAGCGGCCGGCGGATGCCCGGTAGCGCAGGGCGGCCTGTCCCACGGCCGTGCTGGACGATCCGCCCTTGGCGGACTGGACGGTGACCCAGCCCTTGCCCTTGACCCACTTCTGCAGGAACAGGTGGATCCGGGCCGGGCCAACCAGTCCGGCGCAGGAGCGCTGCACGGACGCCTTGGCGCTGTAGTACCCCTTGGTCGGCAGGATCAGGTAGCGGCTACCGCCCACGACCGTCCGGACCTTCTTCGGGTAGGCCGCGCAGATCGCCGCCGGGGCACCCGGCGCCGGCTGCTCGGCGGTCGGCGGGTTTCCGGACGGCGCGCTGCCGCTCGCGGATGGCGTCGGGACGGGTGTGGTCGGCGTCGGCGCCGGGGTCGTCGGGGTGGGCGCCGGTGCGGGAGCCGCGACCGTGGACTTCAGCTTCAACCCATAGGTGGACAGGATCGGGTTGATCGGCTGGAAGTACGTGGTGCCACCGACGGTGCAGTCGCCGTTGCCGCCGGAGGTGACCCCCTGGGCCTGCTGTCCGGAGATCCACGAACCCCCGGAGTCACCGTGGTCGGCGCAGGCGTTGGTGCGGGTCAGGCCGCTGACCTGCCCCTCCGGATAGCGCACCGTGGCGTTCTTGGACTGGATGGTGCCGCAGTGCCAGCCGGTGCTCGACCCCGAGCGGCACACCGAGGCGCCGACCACGGCCTCCTGCGAGCCCGCGACCTGCACGTTGCCTCCCGAGGCGTCCTTCACCCAGGGCTGCGGCGTCCAGTTGCCGTTGGTCTGCACGAACGCGAAATCCGTGCCGGGGAAGTTCGAGGCCTTGAACACCCCCGCGGCCGCACGGTTGAACCCGGCGACCGTGGAACCGGCGTCACCGCAGTGGCCGGCGGTGACGAAGCCGCCCTCGACCGAGAACCCGACCGAGCAGCGGTACATGTTGTTGATGTAGAAGGCATCGCCGCCCCGGATGTCGGCCAGGGGTTGCGGCTGCTGGTCGCTGATCGTGACCCGGTAGGTCTCGGTGCTCACGCCCGCCGCGTCGGCGAACGAGGTCGCGGCGGCCTGGTCACGGGCGACGATGGTCACCGCGTTGGACGCCACGTCGACGAACCACGACCACACGCCGTCCGGTGCGGTCTGGGCGGCCTGCCGGTCGAGGGCCGCCGTGGTCTCCTCCAGCGCGTTCTGGCTCAGCGTGACCACGGCGGGGATGGCGTCGGCGTCCTCGACCGCCTGGGCGGCCGCGGCGTCGGTGACGGCGACCGTGAGCACGCCGCCGTCCGGTGACAGGTACGAGCCGGCGTAGGCCTCGCCGAGGCGTGACTGGAGGTCCTGGTCGATCGTGCGGGCCTGGTCCTCCTGGATCACGCGCATCACGGCCTGATCGGCGGTCAGCCCCAGGTCGCGTTGCATCGCCTCGAGGACCGGAGCAGGCGCCACGGCGTCGGGTGCGGCAGGCGCCACCGGCGCGCTCTTCTTGCGCGTGGCCGTGCTCTGCTTCCGCCTGGAGGTCGCCGGTCCGGACGACGCGGCGGCGGGTGCCGCAGCGCGCGAGCCGGTGAGCGATGCCTGCGGTGCCGCGGTGTCGGCGGGCTGTGCCCGATCGAGCACCTGGGGCAGGCTCACCCCGACGCCGGCCAGCAGCAGTCCGGTGGCGCCGGCGATACCCAGACGGTGGAGCACTCTCACGGTGCGGCCTTCCTCGTGGTCGTCACGGTCTCGTACACCCTGTCGAGAGGCTCTCGAGAGCCGCAGTAATGGGGCCTTATGCCGAGCTTGTGGATGGGGCACGGATCCTTGAGATTGCGGCGCAACAGTTCGGGGACGCCGGCCGATGGCCGACGTCCCCGAACGTGACGTCCTGGTGTGCGCGAACCTGTCAGGAGGCCGCGGCGACGAACCTCCGCTGACCGGGCTGCGGCAGGTACACCAGGTAGCGCACCTCGCCGCTGATGGACAGGTTGCTCGCGCTCACCTGGGCGATCTGCCCGCCGTGGACCCGGTCCTTGCCCCGCACCACGGTGACCCAGCCCTTGCCCGGCACCCACTTCTGCACGAAGAAGTAGAGCGACAGGTCGTGCTTGGCCGGTGCCTGGGCACCTGCGCAGACCTTGTGGACGACGTCCAGGCCGCGGATCGAGAAGTAGCTGTACCGGCGCCAGCCACGCCCGACGCTGCCGGCGTGCTGTTCACCGAAGCCGGAGCAGATCGGCGAGCCCGGGGCAGACGGGGTGGGGCTGGGTGCCGGGGTGGTGACCGTGGGGCTGGGTGCCGGGGTGGTCACCGTCGGGCTGGGCGCCGGGGTGGTCACCGTCGGGCTGGGCGCCGGCGTGGTCACCGTCGGGCTCGGCGCCGGGGTGGTCACCGTGGGGCTGGGTGCCGGGGTGGTGACGGTCGGGCTCGGCGCGGGGCTGCTGGCCGTCGGGCTGGGTGCCGGGGTGGTCACGGTCGGGCTGGGCGCCGGGGTGGTCACCGTCGGGCTCGGCACCGGCGTGGTGACGGTCGGGCTCGGGACCGGCGTGGTGACGGTCGGGCTCGGCGCCGGCGACGACTTCGTCGGGGTGGGCGTCGGCGTGGTCGGGGTGGGCGTCGGCGTCGGGGTCGGCGTGCCACCGACGACCTTCAGCTTCAGGCCGTACCGGGACAGGATCGGGTTGACCGGCTGGAAGTAGGTGGTGCCGCCGGACGTGCAGTTGCCCGAGCCACCGGAGGTCACCCCCTGCGCCTGCGACCCGGAGATCCACGAGCCCCCGGAGTCACCGGGTTCGGCACAGACGTTGGTGCGGGTCATGCCGCTGACCTGGCCCTCGGGGTACCTGATGGTGTTGTTCGTGGACTGGATCGTGCCGCAGTGCCAGCCCGTGGTGGAGCCGGACCGGCAGACGGAAGAGCCCACCACCGCTACCTGCGAGTCGGTGACCAGCACGTTCTCGGCGCTCGCCCCCTTGACCCAGGGCTGCGGCGTCCAGTTGGCGTTGACCACGACGTGGCCCATGTCGTTGCCGGGGAAGATCGACTCGGTGACCGTTCCCTGAGCGACCCCGTTCGACCCGGCGGTCTTGTCGCCGGCCGCACCGCAGTGGCCGGCGGTCACGAAGCCGCCCTCGACGGGGAAACCGATCGAGCACCGGAACCGGTTGTTGATCAGGTAGGCCTCGCCACCGCGGACGTCGGCCAGCGGGCGCGGCTGCTCGTCGGTCACCTCGATCGTGACCTTGCCCCGGACGCCGGCCGTCGCCACGAACGCCTCGGCGGCGGCTCGCGAGCGCGTGGTGAGGTGAACGCTGTTGGACCTCACGTCGACGAAGTAGCCGACGACCTCGGCAGGGGCCGGGTGGGCGTCGAGGGCGGCCTTGACGCGAGCCAGCTCGCCGGCGCTACGCGTGACGACCACCGGGATGGCGTGGGCGGCCGTGACGATCTTCGCGGCGGCACGGTCGGTCACGGCCACGGTGAGCGTGTTGCCGTCCTTGTTGAGGTAGGACCCCGCGTACCGCGCACCCAGCCGGGCCCGCAGCGAGGCGTCGGTGGTGCGCGCGGCGTCCTCGGCCAGGACCCGCAGGACGGCGTCCTGCTCGCTCAGCCCGAGATCACGCTGCATCGCCTTCAGCACCGGTTCGGGCGCCACGGCGCCCGCGGAGTCGTCCGACGCGGTGGCGTCGGTGGCGTTGGTGGCGGCCCCGGCGGCATGTGTCGCCTGCCCTGCGGATCCGGACGAGCCGGCGTCCTGGTCCATGATCCGGGGCACGGCCACCCCGACTGCGGCCAAGGTCAGCCCGGCGGTCGCGGCGATCCCCAGGCGTCGGAGCACTCTCACGTGTGCGGCCTCTCTCGTGGCGTGATGGTGATCCCCACCCTTCGCCGAACCCCCTCGAGTGGGGGGTAAAGGCGCCTTATGGGTGCCTTGTGTGATCGGCTTGCGGCCTTGATGGTGATCCCGCCGAGGGCGGCTTAGACTCGCTGGCCATGAGCTCCGTCGACGATCCCGCCCCGCTGTCCTCCCCCCTGACGGCGCCCTCGGTCGACCACGGCGCCACCGCTCTGCTCGACCGCGAGCTGGTCGAGCAACCGGTCGAGCCCGGCGACCACGAGCGCTTCGCGCACTACGTGCGCAAGGAGAAGATCGTCGAGTCGGCCGTCACCGGAATGCCCGTCATCGCGTTGTGCGGCAAGGTGTGGGTGCCCGGCCGCGACCCGAGCAAGTTCCCGGTCTGCCCGATGTGCAAGGAGATCTACGAGCAGCTGCCCCGCGGCGGCGGGGACGGCAAGGGTTCGGGGGACGGTCAGGGGTCGGGTTCCGGTTCCGGTGGTGACGGCTAGCCCCTGGCGCCGCCCCCACCGCACCACCACCGCGGCCGTCGTGGCCGTCGTCCTGCTGGTGGCCTTCGAGGCCTACGCCGTGGTCACGGCGATGCCCGTGGCCGCCCGCGCGCTCGGCGGCCTGCGCGAGTACGGACTGGCGTTCTCGCTCTTCGTCACCGCGGCGCTGCTCGGCATCGTGCTGGCCGGCGACGTCGTCGACCGGCGCGGCCCGGCGCCGGTGATGGTGGCGGGGCTGGTCGCCTTCGGTGCCGGGCTGCTGATCAGTGGGACGGCGGACGGTTTCGTGGTCTTCCTGGCCGGCCGGGCGCTGAGCGGCCTGGGCGGCGGCGTCCACATGGTGTGCATGTACGTCCTGGTGGCGGCGGCCTACCCGGAATCGTTGCAGCCCAAGGTGTTCGGGCTGATCTCGGCCAGTTGGGTGCTGCCCAGCCTGATCGGCCCGCCGATCGCCGGGCTGCTCGCCACCCAGATCGGCTGGCGCGCTCCGTTCCTGGCGGTGTTGCCGCTGTTGCCCGCCCCGCTGTGGGTGCTGGCGTCGCGGTTGCGCACCGTGCGGGTGGCCCCACCCGTCGCGGATCAGCCCTTCGACGACACGCCGGACGGCGAACCGGTCGCCGTACCGAGGCGCCGCACCATGCTGCACGGGGTGCTGCTCGCGGGGGGTGCCGGCGGGGTGCAGTGGGCGCTGCACGCCGCGGCCTCGCCGGCTGCCCTCGGCGACGGACCGCTGGTGGTGGTCGCCGCCGTCCTGGGGTCGATCGTGATGCTGGTCGGGTTGGTGCGGTTGATGCCGGCCGGGGTGTTCCGGCTCGCCCGCGGTCTGCCGGCCCTCGTGGTGTACCGCACCGCGGTGAACGCGGCCTTCTTCGGGTCCGAGGCCTTCCTGACGCTGATGCTGGTCGAGCAGCGCGGCGTGTCCCCGGCGCTGGCGGGCATGGCCCTGACCTGTGGCGCCCTCGGCTGGTTCAGCGGTTCGTGGAGCCAGGGGCACTGGCCCGGTGGCGGCCCGGATCGGTACCGGTTGTTGGTGATCGGCGGGCTGCTGATCGGGCTCGCGTTGGCGGCGTTGACCCTGACCCCGCGGGCCGGCGTCCCGGTGGTGGTGGCCGCGCCGGTCTGGGCGGTCGCCGGGCTGGGCATGGGGTGGGCGATGTCCTGCTCCAGCGTGCTGTTGCTGCGGCTGTCGCCGGCGGGGGAGTCCGGGCGCAGCGCGGCCGCCGTCCAGATCGGGGACAACCTCGGCAGCATGCTCGGGATCGGCCTGTCCGGCGCCGTGTTCGCCGCCGGACACGACGCGAACGGCGACGACATCGGCGTCTACATGCTGATCTGGGGCGCGCTCGCCGTCGTCGGCGCGCTCTCGGGGTGGGCCGGCATCAGGGTTCGCCCGGCATCGCCGGGGCGGTCGACGACGAGCCCTAGCACGCCGGACGCCGCCGCGCCCGGAGGTGGCCGGTCTCGGTGAGTCGTCCGGTGGACCTGGGCTAGGGTCCGATGTTCGTGAGTGGCCGGCAGAATCCTGTTCCGCACCGGCGCAGCGGCGCACTCTCGCCGGCCTTCCCGGCCCGGGCCTCGTGGGGCACCGCCTCGAAGTTGCGGGCCTGGCAGGAGCAGGCGCTGGCGACCTATCTCGAGCGCGACCCGCGCGACTTCCTCACCGTGGCCACCCCCGGCGCCGGTAAGACCACGTTCGCCTTGCGGGTGGCCGCCGAACTGCTGGAACGCCGTGTGGTGCAACGGGTCACGGTGGTCTGCCCGACCGAGCACCTGAAGACCCAGTGGGCCGATGCCGCGCATCGGATGGGAATCCGGATCGACCCGACGTTCCGCAACAGCCACGGCTCGCACTCGCGCTCCTTCGACGGGGTCGCGGTCACCTACGCCCAGATCGCCACCCGGCCGGCGCTGCACCGGGCGCGCACCGAGGCCGCCCGCACGCTGGTGATCCTGGACGAGATCCACCACGGCGGGGACGCGCTGAGCTGGGGCGATGCGATTCGTGAGGCGTTCGAGCCGGCCACCCGGCGGCTGTCGCTGACCGGTACCCCGTTCCGCTCGGACGACGCCCCGATCCCGTTCGTGGCCTACGAGCAGGACCGGCGCGACCCGGACGGCGTGCTGCGCTCGCGCGCCGACCACAGCTACGGCTACGCGGACGCGCTGGCCGACCGCGTCGTCCGGCCGGTGATCTTCCTGTCGTACTCGGGGGAGATGCGCTGGCGCACCCGCAGCGGCGACGAGCTGAGTGCCCGGCTCGGCGAGCAGATGACCCGCGACATGGCCGCGCACGCCTGGCGCACCGCCCTGGACCCCACCGGTCAGTGGATCCCGGCGGTGCTCGCCGCGGCCGACCAGCGGCTCACCCAGGTGCGGCGCAGCGTGCCGGACGCCGGTGGCCTGGTGATCGCGACCGACCAGACCGCGGCCCGCGCCTACGCCGCGCTGCTGCGCGAGATCAGCGGCGAACCGCCGGTCGTGGTGGTCTCGGACGACGCCACCTCCTCGCAGAAGATCGAGGACTTCACCGGCTCGAACCAGCGCTGGATGGTCGCCGTCCGGATGGTCTCCGAGGGGGTCGACGTGCCACGGCTGGCGGTCGGGGTCTACGCCACCTCGACCTCGACCCCGCTGTTCTTCGCCCAGGCGGTGGGCCGGTTCGTGCGCGCCCGCAGCCGGGGCGAGACGGCCTCGATCTTCCTGCCGAGCGTGCCGACGCTGCTCGCGCTGGCCGGTGAGCTCGAGGTCGAACGCGACCACGTGCTGGGCAAGCCCGCCCAGGACGAGGAGGGCTGGTCGCCCGAGGACGACGAGCTGGCCGCCGCCAACCGCGAGGAGAAGGCCTCGAACACGCTGGAGGGCAAGGCGTTCGAGGCCCTCGACGCGCAGGCCGAGTTCGACCGGGTGCTGTTCGACGCCCAGGAGTTCGGTACCACCGCCGAGGTCGGCAGCGAGCACGAGCAGGGCTTCCTGCAGCTGCCCGGGCTGCTCGAGCCCGAAGAGGTCACGCATGCGTTGCGGGCGCGGCAGAACCGTCAGCTGGCCGGGCAGAAGAAGGGCGCCACGGTGGTCGAGGTGGCCACCCACCGCGAGCTGACCGCCCTGCGCAAGGAGCTGCACACCCTGGTGGGGGCCTGGGCGCGGCGCACCGGCCAGCCGCACGGCGTCGTCCATGCCGACCTGCGCGCCAAGTGCGGCGGACCCGAGGTGGCCAAGGCCAGCTCGCAGGAGGTCCAGGCCCGCATCGCGACGCTGCGCAACTGGTTCGTCGGCCGCCGCTGACCTCGATCAGGTGGCGGGACGCACCAGGCGCGACAGCGTGACCGGGTCGCCCACCAGCTCGGTGTAGAGCCCCCGGACCGGACGCAGGCGCTGCTGCAACGCCTCGGTCAGCACCCGCTTGAGCTGGTTGGCCCCGTGCAGCCCGAACAGCGCGGCGATCGGCGGCTTGTCGGTGAGCAGCCCCAGGATCACCGCCAGGTTGGACACCCCCGGGCGCAGCTGCGGGTCGTAACCCAGCGTCGGGTCGAGATCGACCTGGGCGTGGCGGATCGCCGCCGCCACCCGCAACGGGGCGTCGATCACCCGGACGACGCCGCGCAGGTCGGGCTCGCCGTCCAGCATCACCGACCCCATCGGACGGCGCGGCTGGCGCAGGTCGTTGATGGTGGTGCCGGCCGGGGAGCCCAGGGCATCGCCGTGCAGGTCACCCAGGCGCACGGCGTCCAGGTCGATCGACTCGGCCGACGAGCCGGTGGCCCGCTCGAAGACCACGGATCCGAGCCCGCAGGCCACCAACTCGGCGGCGGTGTGCGCGCAGGCCTCCGGCTCACCGGTCAGGCGCACGGTCAGGTCGACCGCGGGGTCGGCGGCGAGCGTGCGCAGCGCGCTCACGGCGCCGAACAGGTCGCCCAGGTGCAACGGCCGGGCGTGGCCGAGATCGTAGATCGCCCGGCGGCGCGGCATCGGGTCGAACGGCAATCGATCGCCCACCACCGCGAGCTCCTCGACGTTCATCGCGTCCCCCGGCCGATCGCGGCCACGACCTCGTCCCCGATGTGCTCGGCGATCGCCAGGCTCGCGGTGGCGGCGGGCGAGGGGGCGTTGCGGACGGCGGTCACCGCGCCGAGGTGGTTGATCCGGAAGTCGTCGACCAGCGAGCCGTCGCGGTCGACCGCCTGGGCGCGCACGCCGGAGGGCGCCGGCACCACGTCGTCCGGGCCGACGTCCGGCACGTACTTGCGGGCGCGGTTCAGGTACAGCTTGCGGCTGGCCGAGCCGGCCATCTCCTCCACGCCCATCTTCCAGTGCTTGCGGGCCAGCGCCCGAAAGCCCGGCCAGGCCAGGGTGTCCTTGAGCTCGCCGAGCGAGACGCTCTTGCGCTCGTACCCCTCGCGGGCCAGCGCCAGTACGGCGTTCGGGCCGACGTCCACCCGGCCGTCGACCCGCTTGGTGAAGTGCACCCCGAGGAAGGGGTAGTTCGGGTCGGGCACCGGGTAGATCAGCCCGTTGACCAGCCCGGTCCGCTCGGGCGTGAGGGTGTAGTACTCGCCCCGGAACGGCACGATGGCCGGCTCCGGGTCATCGCCGGCCATGCGGGCCACGACGTCGGACTGCAGCCCCGCGCAGACCACCAACCGGTCGAAGGTGAGCAATTCGTGCGGGGTGTGGACGTCGACCACGCCGGCCCGCTGCACGATCCGGTTCGCCGGGGTGCTCAGGCGGACCGAGCCGCCGGCCTTGACCACGTCGTCGGCGTAGGCCTGGGTGACGGCGACGAAGTCGGTGATCGCCGTGTGCGGGGAGTACAGCGCCCCGACCCCGGCGGCGTGCGGCTCGAGCTCGCTGATCCCGGTGGCGTCCAGGCGTTGCAGCCCGGTCACGCCGTTCTCCGTCGCCCGCTGCCAGATCCGTTCCAGGGCAGGGCGTTCGGCGTCGTCGATGGCCACGACCAGCTTGCCGCACTCCTGGTAGGGCAGGTCCTTCTCGGCGCAGTACTCCTTCAGCATCGCCATGCCGCGCCGGCACAGCGTGGCCTTGAGCGAGCCCGGCGCGTAGTACAACCCGGCGTGCACCACGCCGCTGTTGTGACCGGTCTGGTGGGCCGCGACCCGGCTCTCCTTGTCGATCACCGTCACCTGGGCACCCGGCATCAGCTGGGTCAATCGACGAGCCACCGCCAGGCCGACGATGCCGGCACCGATCACACCGATGCGGTCGCGGGGTGCCTGCGTGGACACGTGATCTTCCTCCGGCTCGGGCGAGGGGCGAGTCGTCGTCCACTATCTCGCACCGGACGGCGCCAGGCGTCATGACCGGGCAGTCCGCGGGCAGTCCGCGGTGCGGCCGGCCGGCGTCCGGTACGCCCTCGATGATCCCTCAGCCGGGTCGGCGCACCACCTCGAGCGTGGCCAGGGTGGCATCGCCCGCGTAGGCGATCCGGCTGCCGTCGGCCTTGGCCTCGGCCAGGGCCTGCAGCGTCTCACGGGTGATCACCTCGCCGGGGGCCAGCACCGGCACCCCGGGCGGGTAGGGGGCCAGCACCTCGGCGCAGATCCGTCCGGCGGCGTCGTCCCAGGCGATGCGCTCGTGGTCGGCGAAGAAGGCCTCGCGTGGCGACATCGCCTGCTCGGCCTCCACCGTCCAGGAGAGGTGTCGGCCGAGGTCGCGGGGCGTGCCGGCGTGGCGGGGGATCGAGTCCTCCAGCGCCTCGACCAAGCGCTGCACGCTCTCGGCGTCGTCCGCCAGGGTGACCATCGGGATCAGGGTGTCGCGATCGGCCATCTCGACCGGCACCCCGGCCGCGACCAGGTCGGCCTCGACGGCGTGCCCGTGGGCTCCGGTGCCGGCCAGCTGCAGCACCAGCTTGGCCGGGTCGAGGCGAGCCGGGCCGTCGGCGGCGGGGTCGAGCACGGTCAGCCCGGGGATCGCCGTCAGCCGGCGGCGGGCCTGGGCGGTGATCAGGATCAGCTCGTCCACCAGGTCACGGCCGCGGGCGGCGAGCAGGGCGCGGGCGGCGTCCAGGCTGGCCAGGATCGCCCCGGACGGCGAGGTGGTGTGCCCGGCCTCGAAGGCGCGGGTGAGCCGGTCGGGGTCGAGCAGGCCGTCGGTGCGCGTGGTGCGGGCCAGCACGAAGCTGGCCTGGTTGAGCGCCGGCAGCGTCTTGTGGGCGCTGGTCACCAACGCGTCGGCGCCGGCGGTGAGCGGGTGGGGCGGCAACCCCGGGTGGGCGCCGAAGTGCGCGCCCCAGGCGGCGTCCAGGATCAGCGGGACGCCGGCCGCGTGCGCGACGTCGGCCAGCGCCGGCACGTCGGCGCAGGTGCCGATGTAGCTGGGGTCGGTCAGCAGGACGGCGCATGCGTCCGGATGGGCGGTGAGTGCCGCCTTGACCGCCGTGGGCTCGACACCGAGGGGCAGGTGGGTGTCGGAGTGCAGTCGCGGTCGTACCCACACCGGATCGAGCCCGGCCAGCACCAGGGCCAGCAGCATCGACCGGTGCAGCGTGCGCGAGACGATCACCGGGCGGCCGGGCCGGCCGGCAGCCAGGGCCAGCGCTTGGTTGCCGTGGGTGGAGCCACCCACCGTGAACCGGCACCAGTCCGCCCCGAAGTGGGACGCCGCGCGCTGCTCGGCGTCGGCCAGCAGATCGTCGGCGGTCTTGATCGGGGCGAGGCCGCCGTAGAGCGGCAGGTCGCCCCGGGCCAGGTCGCCGATCAGGTCGGTGCGTTGCTTGTGGCCGGGGATGGTGAAGGGAGTGAAGCGTCCCTCGGCGACGGCCTGCTCGGCGTCCAGCCAGGCTCTGAACAGGGGCGCGTCGGCGGCCACACCGTACGGATCGCGGGCGTCGGCGGGCACCGGCAGATCGACGTCGGGTGAGAGCTGGGTCACGCAGGGAGCCAAGCAGGTTGGAGGCGTCCGGGCAATCCGCCTGGTCGGGCCGCCACTGGTGATGCAAGAAGGGCGCCACGGAGGTCGGGCGGACGTGAGACTGGCTCTGGGTGGTGGTGTTCGGGTGCTCGCCTCGGCAGTTCTTGTCGGCTTCGTCCCTCGTCAGTACGGTCGAGATCGTTGCGGGTGGCTGGTCCTGGGGGGGGGTCGCGTCCGGCGGCCGGTGTAAATGAGACGGGCGTAGGTTCTGCTTCGAGACCGCTCAAAGTCGTCGAAGAAGGGACCTACGCCCGTGTCTGCACGAGTATCACCGACGGATCGGATCCACGCCAGGATCGATGCCCTGTTCGCGCAGGACCGCCCGCTGCCGGAGGTCTTGGAGGAGGTGGCCCGGCTCGGGGCGCAGCTGCTGATGCAGGCCGCCTTGGAGGCGGAGGTGACCGAGTTCCTGGGCCGCGACCGGTACCAGCGTGCGGCGACCGCCCCGGACGCCCGGCCCGGGTCCAGGAACGGGTACCGGCCGGTGACGGTCAAGACCACCGCCGGCCCGGTGGAACTGGAGCGGCCGAAGCTGCGCGGTACGACCACGGCGTTCGCGTCGCGCCTGTTCGGCAAGCACGTCACCAAGACCAACGCGCTGGAGTCGCTGGTGATCGCCTCGTTCGTGCGTGGCCTGTCCGTCCGGGACGTCGAGGCCACGCTGGCCGAGGCACTCGGGGACCAGGCGGCGATCTCCAAGTCCACCGTCTCCAGTATCTGCCAGGCGATCAAGGCGGAGTACGAGGGCTGGACGCACCGTCGCCTGGACGGGGTGGTGCTGGACTACCTGTTCCTGGACGCCTCGTTCTTCCGGATGCACCCCGGCTCCCCGGCCGAACCGGCCCTGGCCGCGTGGGGGATCACCACCGACGGCAAGCCGGTCTTCGTCGGTCTGGCACCCGGATCGGGTGAGTCCACCGACGCGTGGGCCGACTTCCTGACCGACCTGCGGGAGCGGGGCCTGCCCAGCCCCCTGCTGGTCATCTCCGACGGCGCCGCCGGGCTGATCGCCGCGATCGAGCAGACCTTCCCGAAAGCGCTGCGGCAGCGGTGTCTCGTCCACCGAGCCAGGAACGTCCTGGCGAAGATCCCGACCGGGACGCAGGCCGAGATCCGCGACGGCTACTGGGCACTGTTCGACACCAAGGACCTCACCACCGAACCGGGACCGCGGCTGGTCGAGCTCATCGACGCCCGGATCATCGCGTTCGCCGACAAGTACGCCCCCACCTACCCGGCCGCGATGAAGATCCTGCGCACCGACGCTGCCGGGTTGACCGCCTACCTGCGCTTCCCGGCCGAGCACCACATGAGGATCCGGCACTCCAACTTCATCGAACGCACCTTCGGGGAGACCCGCCGCCGAGCCAAGGTCATCGGCCGCTTCCCCGGCGAGACCTCCTGCATCAGCCTGGTCTGGGCCGTCCTGGACCGCGCCTCCGCCGGCTGGCGCGGTCTGACCATGACCCCGGTCGGGCTGCGACTTCTCCAGGACCTGCGCCGCTCCCTGCTCGACCCACCACGTGAGCTACGGCCCCGACTCGCCACAGCACTCGACCCAGCCGATCAACTCGAAACTGTCACCGCCACCGCATAACGTGCTCCACGAAGCCGGAACCGAACCCCATGATCAACAACTCGTTTTACACCGGAATCCGGACGCGACCCCTACGACGCACGGGTCAGGCGCACACACAAACGAGGACTCTCTCGCCGTTCAGCGGGCCGGTGTTGCCGCAAAGTTCGGATCTGGATCCGGACCGTGGGCCGAGGACGTTGGCGCACGATCGGGCGGCGCGATTGGCCAGGCGACCGAGGGGTCGTGCGTCTCGGCTTGCGGAGCGATGCTCTCAGGGCGGTCCCAAGCTGAGTTGCTCGGGAAGCTCGGTGAATCGGTACGGGTTCTGTGCCGCTCCGTTGTGAGTCGGAGAGGATGAGCCATGCCGAAGGTGATCGACAAGGAGATCAGGGCGCGGGCGGTGCGGCTGGTGGCCGAGCACCGGGGTGACTACCCGTCGTTGACCGCGGCCGCGGCAGCGGTGGCCCGCCAGCTGGGGCTGGGCAAGGAGACGGTGCGCCGGTGGGCGGTCCAGGCCGAGATCGACGCCGGCACCCGTGCGGGGGTGACCAGTGAGGAGCATGCCGAGATCAAGAAGCTCAAGGCCGAGAACGCGAGACTGCGAGAGGACGTGGCCGTGCTCCAGGCGACAACGACGTTCTTCGTGGGGGCACTCGACCCCCGAAACCGCTGATCATGGGTTTCATCGCCACACTGGCCGGACAGGGGCATGCGGTCGAGTCGATCTGCAGGGTGCTCACCGAGCAGGGCTGCCAGGTCGCCGCACGGACCTACCGGGCCGCTCGCCGGGCCGGGCCCGGGCCGAACTGCAACGCCTGCACGTGGGCACCTTCACCGGCCCCGCCGGCACCTTCCGCCAGACCATCACCCCGACCCGCGAGGCCCGCCGGCTGCACACCGTCCTGGACGTCCCCCTACCCCCGAAGATCGTCCACCTCGACACCGTCCCCGGGCCGACAGACCCCACCCGCCCCTGACCAGGCACGATCCCCGCGCCTAGTCACACGCCGTGTGACTAGGCGCGCCCACGTTCGCCCAGCTCAACCCCCGAATCCGCAGGACTTCGTGGGCAAGCTGCTGCGGAACCCATGAACAACAGTGGCCCAGCTCATGATCGGTGGCTCGCAGCGGCTTGGCAGGATTCACCACCTCATCGAAAGATGCGGAGCGCCATCGGTGATCGGTCAGCGAGCTGCATCACGCTCATCCCCGACGAGTGCAACGTGACATCGCGCTCGCTGGACGAGCGCGACGTGACATCGCGCTCAGTAGGGGGGTGGCGGGTCAGCTGGCTTGGGGGAGGGGGGTGGGGTCGGCCGCGTCGGGGGTGTGGGGGAAGGGCCGGGTTGCCAGGGGGACCAGGCTGACGCCCAAGCGGACGACGGCCGGGGGTGTGGTCGGGGCGACGTCCGCGCCGGGGAGGCGAACCAGGCCCACGCGCAGGGCGGCACCGTGTTCGTCGGTGAGCTCGCCGTCCCAGGTGGTCAGCTCGGCGGCGTGCAGCGCTTGCAGCACCTCGGTGAGGCGGGCCGCCTCGGTGGCGGCGAAGACCCGATGCGGGTCCAGGCGAACCGGCTCGGAGTCGGCCGGGCCGATCGCCGGCCCGACGATGTCGGCAAAGGCCCGGTTGGCCCGGTGGATGCGCACCTCGCCCGAGGCGTCGACGTCCAGCACGGCCAGCGCGGTGCGGGTGTGCTCGAACACGGTCCGGTAGTCGGTGCGGCCCAGGTCGGTGTAGAAGGCGGCGGGCGCCGGCACGATCAGCGTGTTCTCGAGGCGCAACAGGGTGCGCACCCCGACCGGCACGAAGCAGGCGGTCACCAGGATCAGGTGGGTGGAGGACAGCGGTGTCCCCGGCCAGGCCCCGGCCAGCGCGGCGCCGGTGCAGGCGAGCATCTCGGGCAGGCGCAACCGGGCCAGCCCGCGGCGCCGTGCGGGCGGTGCCGACACCGCGGTTGCAGCGACCATCGACCGCACTCCTTCAGGGCGCGCGCTGACTCGTCGTACAGCCCTTCGGTCGCCCGGGGACGGACCTTGAGCTGCTCACTACCCTGGGTCGATGGGGACCACGCGCCACACCGAGCGCCACACCGATCACCAGGCCGACGTGCTGGCCGCGCTCATCGAGCAGCTGCCGGCGCACGTCGTCCTGACCGATCACGACCTGCTGCAGAGCTTCCGCAACGACCGGGCGATGTTCTGCCCGGCCGGGATGCCGCTGGCCGTCGTGCTGGCCCGCGAGACCGCCCACGTGCAGCACGCGCTGCGGGTGGCGAGCCGGTTCGGCGTCCCGGTGGTGCCGCAGGGGGCCCGCAGCGGACTGTCCGGCGCCGCGAACGCCATCGAGGGCTGCCTGGTGGTGAGCACCGAGAAGATGACCGAGGTGCTGGAGCTGGACGTCGCCAACCGGTTCGTCGTCACCCAGCCCGGCATCTTCAACGCCGACCTGAGCCGCCACGTCGAGGCGGCGGGCCTGTTCTACCCGCCGGACCCGTCGAGCTGGGAGTTCTGCTCCATCGGCGGCAACCTGGCCACCAACTCCGGCGGGCTGTGCTGCGTGAAGTACGGCGTCACCGCCGACTATGTGCTCGGGCTCGAGGTGGTGCTGGCCTCCGGTGAGGTGCTGCGCACCGGACGGCGCACGGTCAAGGGGGTGGCCGGCTACGACCTGACCCGGCTGTTCGTCGGCAGCGAGGGCACGCTGGGGGTGATCACCGAGGCGACGCTGTCGCTGCGGCCGGTGGCGCGACGTCCGGCCACTGCTGCGGCGCTGTTCGACTCGGCCCGCGCCGCGGCCGACACGGTGGCCGCCGTGGTGGCGGGCGGCCACGTGCCGAGCCTGCTCGAGATCATGGACTCGACCTCGCTGCGCGCCTCCAGCGCCTACCTGCGCGCCGACCTGCCCGACGACGCGGCGGCCATGTTGCTGTGGCAGTCCGACTCCGGGGGTGAGCTCGGCGCGGCCGAGGTGGCCGCGATCGGCGAGCTCGCCGTGCAGTGCGGCGGCGAGGTGCTCGAGGCGAGCGACCCGGCCGAGGCCGACCTGCTGCTGGCCGCCCGCCGCTGCGTGCTGCTGGCGTTGGAACGCCTGGGCACCACCCTGATCGACGACGTCTGCGTCCCGCGCAGCCGGCTCGGCGACCTGATCGACGGCGTCGGACGGATCGCCGCCGAGCGGGGGCTGGTGATCGGGGTCGTCGGCCACGCCGGGGACGGCAACATGCACCCCACCGTCGTGTTCGACGCCACCGACCCCGAGCAGACCGCCCACGCCCAGGCCTCCTTCGACGAGGTGATGGCCCTCGGGCTCGAACTCGGGGGCACGATCACCGGTGAGCACGGCATCGGCGTCCTCAAGCGCGACTGGCTCGCCCGCGAGATCGGGCCGGTCGGACTGCGGGTTCATCGGGATCTCAAGCGGGCTCTGGACCCGGCGGGCATTCTCAACCCGGGCAAGGTCTTCGCCCCCTGATGGTTACTTTGCGAAGTTGCTCCGTGACACTCCGATAAAATTGGCACCCGTGAACTGAGTACAGATTGCGATGGACATGGCACTCTGAGTACATGAACTCGGGGAGGGCCAGCGCGACGACACCCGTCGAGCAGCTGCCCCTGCAGCTTGTCCAAGGTGGCAAACTGCGCCTTGACCTGCTGGAACGCCGCCTGGCGCAGGTCGAGTCGTTGCTCGGCGCCGTGCCACACGAATGCGACGAGGCCACCGCCCGCATCTGGCTCGCGGACGCCGAGCGGCTGTTGCCCGTGGCGGGAGAGTTCGACCGGGCGCGGCTGCTGCAGGCGTGCGCCGTCGTCCGCGATCACCTGGCTCGCGTGGGCCGGCCGAGTGCCCGCCAGGCCTTCCGGGACGACGCCGACGCCGCCGCGCTCTACGAGCAGTTGGGCGAGAGCGCCCACGCCGCCACCTGTTACGTCACGGCCGCGATCTCGGCACTGCGCTGCGAGGAGGTCTCCGAGGCACTCGAGCTGGCGGTGCGGGGGCTGGTCGCCTTCGAGTCGCTCTCGCCGCCGATGCTGGACGGCGACCGCGCGGCCGAGGCGCGCATGGCCGGCACCCTCGCCCTGCTGTGTTGCCAGTTCTTCGACCACGAACGGGCGTTGCGGTTCGCCGAGATCGCGTTGAACCAGACCACGCAGGGCCAGCGCAGATGGACGGCGTCCGCCCGGCTGATGGCACAGATGGCCCTGCTGCGGGCTCGGGAACTCGGCCCGGACGACGCGCCGCGCCGCGCGCAGCTGCTGGACATCGCCGATGAGCTGGGCCGTGCCCTGGCCTCGGGTGAACGGGGACCGGTCGCCCTGGTGGTCGGGCCGCGGTTGGTGGCCGAGGTGCTCTGCGAACGGGATCAGCCACGGATGGCGTGGGCGGCGCTGGAGCGCGCGGAGGAATCCGCACGGGGTCCGGTGCGGGGACGGCCCACCTACCGCGATCTGGCCGAGTTGCAGCTCGCCCGCGGGCGGTGCCTGTTGATGCTCGACCGGCCGCACGAGGCCCTGACCGAGCTGGACGGCGCGCTCGGCGGGCTGCACCCCGACCGCGACCTGGTGGAACACCTGCAGGCGCTCGAGCTGCGGTCGACCGCCCGGGAGCGAGCCGGCGACACCGCCGGCGCGCTGGCGGACATGCGCAGCCTGAGCGAGCTGGTCTGGGTGCGTCACCGCCGCCAGATCGGTGGGTTCATGGACCAGATCTGGGGCCGGGCCGGGGTCGAGGGCCGCCGCCGTGACCTCGAGGCGCGCGAGGAGATCCTGATCCGCACCGCGGAGCAGGATCCGCTCACCGGCCTGGCCAATCGCCGTGGGGTGGAACGCTTCTGCGCCGCGATGGCCCCCGGCGACGCGGTCTGCCTGGTCATGGTCGACATCGATCACTTCAAGACGGTCAACGACCGGTTCGGGCACGCCGTGGGCGATGCCACGCTGCGCGAGGTGGCGCAGGTGCTCAGTTCGTCGGTGCGCGCGGTGGACCGGGTGGCGCGCTGGGGTGGGGAGGAGTTCCTGCTCGCCCTGCCCACCAGCTCGGTCGAGTTCGGCGCCGAGGTGGCCACCCGGGTGCGTCGACGCGCCCAGGAACACCACTGGGAGGAGCTGGCCGACGGCTTGGGGCTCACCCTGAGCGCAGGAGTTGCCTGCGGCCCGGCCGACGACCTCACCTCCGTGCTGCACCGGGCGGACGCCGCGCTGTACGCGGCCAAACGGACCGGACGTAATCGGGTCGTGACCGGCTGACGATCTCTCCCGGGGCGTTCGGCGCGTCGTCAGGTCGCTTGCCCGCAGAGTGAGGGTGCAACGGCCGAGATGGTGCACTCTTGGGGCATGACTTCGTCGCAGCCTCCCGGTTGGTACCCCGACGCGACCATGCCAGGACACGAGCGCTGGTGGGACGGCGCCGCCTGGAGCCCGGTCACGCGGCCCGCGGCCACGGCGGCCCCGGCGCCGGACGCCGAGACCTCCGGCTACGCCAGCCCGAATCCGAATCCGAATCCCGGCCCTGGCTACGGCACTGCGGACCGCGGCGTTCAGGACTACGGAACCCCGGCCACGGAGCAGGGCACCTCGGGCCACCGGGGCGAGCCGGCCTACGGCGACCAGGGCTTCGGCCAGCCCACCCCGCAGGCCCCCTGGAGTTCGCCGCAGGAGTCGACGGGCGGTCAGGCTCCGTGGACTGCGCCGCAGCCACCGGCCGCCGGGCAGGCTCCGTGGAGTGGGCCGCAGCAACCGACGGGTGGCCAGGCCCCGTGGGGTGCTCCGCAGGACCCGGCGGGCAGTCAGGCTCCGTGGGGTGCGCCGCAGCAGCCGGCCGCCGGCCAGGCACCGTGGGGCGCCCCGCAGGACCCGGCGCCCTCGCCCTACCCCGGGTACGCGCCGCCGGCCGGCACGCCCTACCCGCCGCAGTACGGCGCCTACCCGCCCCCCACGGGTCAGGGGTATGCCTCGGCCGCCCCGTATGCCTACCCGGGAGCACCGGCGGGCACGGTCTACGCCTCGCGGGGCCTGCGGCTGGTGGCTCGGATCATCGACGGACTCCTGACCGCTGTCGTCGGGCTCACCCTGGGGTGGCCGATCGTGGGGCCCGTCCTGAAGAGCGCCGCCGACGCCGCCAACGCGGGGCAGACGTTGTCGATCGCGGACACCTTCAAGGTCACCCTTGTCGGCCTGATCGTCAGCGGGATCTACGAGATCACGATGCTCGGCCTCAAGGGCGCCACGCTGGGCAAGATGGCGGTGGGCGTGCGGGTGCAGCCGATCGCCGGTGGCAAGCTCAGCTGGGGTCAGGCCGCCCTGCGGTGGGCCGGTGCCGGGTTGCCGTCCGCGATCCCGACCCTCGGCGGCCTCTACGGCCTGCTCAACGTGTTGTGGTGCCTGTGGGACGGCAAGCGGCAGTGTCTGCACGACAAGCTGCCCAAGACCGTCGTGGTGCCCAGCCGCTGACGACCGGCAGTCGTCGAACCGCGGTGGTCAGGCTTCGGGGGTGAGCAGCCCTCGCTGCACCCACTGCGCGACCATCGCGGCGACGTCGTCCACCTGCACCGCGACGCAGAATCCCCGCGCGACCGCGGCGTCCGCCTCGCTCATCCGGCGCAACGCCGAGGTGAGCGGGGCGGCGTCCGGTTCGGCCAGGATCGCGGCGAGAGCCGGCGGTTCGGCGCCGTTGAGGGCCGCCCGGACGGCGCAGAGCACGTTCAGCACTCCGTAGCGCGCCCGCCCGCCGGGTGCGGTCGCGGCGTCCGGCGTGATCACCGGCAGGTCGACCCCGCCCAGGCGGAAGGCCAGGTCTTGGTCGATCACCGCGCGCAACAGCCGGGCGGCCTCGATCGGGGCGGCGCCGTCCAGCAGCAGGGTCAGGCTCTCGGCGCCGTCACCGGCGAGCACCGTCATCACCTCGGCCCAGCCCGGGGCCGGGGTGAGTTCGATCCAGGCGGGTGCGGTGAAGTCCAGCGCGGCCAGCAGGTGCGCGGCGGCCAGCGCGCCCACCTCGGGCAGCGGCAACCGGACGCCGACCAGCTCGACCCGGTCGTCCTCGGCCAGCAGGTCGCGGGCGGCGCGCACCTGCTGCCGGTCGCGGCCGGCCAGCAAGATCGGCAGCGCGTGGTCGCGGGAGATCAGCTCGGCGGCCGTGCTCTCGGCCTGTGCTGCCTCGACGAGCAGGCACCCCACCAGCTCGCCGTACCAGGCGGCGCGATGGTCGCGGTGGGCGGGCAGCGGGCCGGCATCGTCGAAGAGCTGCTCGACCAATTCGGCGACCACGGGGCCGGTGCCGGCGTCCGAACTCGACCCGGGCAGATCGTGCAGCGGCTCGCTCGGGCTGCTCGCAGAGGTCATGTCGCGACCCTATCCGGATCGCCCTGCCCGGATCCCCTGCCCGGATCGGGCCGCACCGGCCGGGGTCTGGCGCCTTATTAGGAAGTCATATAGTTTGAAGTCATAGTTTCCCGAGAGGTGGCCATGACCGACAGTCCCGAGCTCCAGACGTCCCAGCTCCACGTGCCCAAGTACCCGGTCCGTGTCGTCACGGCGGCCAGCCTGTTCGACGGCCACGACGCCGCCATCAACGTGATGCGCCGCATCATGCAGGCCCAGGGGTGCGAGGTGATCCACCTGGGGCACGATCGCTCGGTCGCCGAGGTGGTCGACGCCGCCATCAGCGAGGACGTGCAGGCGGTGGCGGTCAGCTCCTACCAGGGCGGCCACGTGGAGTACTTCGGCTACCTGGTCGACTCGCTGCGTGAGCGGGGGGCCGGGCACGTGCGGATCTACGGCGGTGGCGGCGGGGTGATCGTGCCGGACGAGATCGCCCTGCTCGCCGAACGAGGGGTGCGGATCTTCTCACCGCAGGACGGTCAGCAGCTCGGCCTGCCCGGCATGATCAATCTCATCGTCCGCGAGTGCGACGTCGACCTCGCCGACCTGCCCCCGGCCCACGGCGATGCGGGGGCGCTCGCCCGCCTCATCACCCGGATCGAGGCCGGTCGTGACGTGTCCCTGCCGGCGTCCGACCACTCGGTGCCGGTGCTCGGGATCACCGGCACCGGAGGGTCCGGCAAGAGTTCGCTGACCGACGAACTGGTCCGCCGGCTGCGCACCGACTACGACGACGGCCTGCGGGTCGTCGTCCTGGCGGTCGACCCCACCCGTCGCCGCGGTGGTGGGGCGCTGCTCGGCGACCGGATCCGGATGACCTCGCTGGCACCCGAGCGCACCTTCTTCCGCTCGATGGCCACCCGTGGGGCGACCGGCGAGCTGCCCGAGCACCTCGCCCGGGTCATCGCCGCCTGCCGGACGATGAGCGACCTGGTGATCGTCGAGACACCCGGGATCGGGCAGGGGGACGCCGCGATCGCCGATCTGGCGGATGTCTCGCTCTACGTGATGACCCCCGAGTTCGGCGCGGCCTCACAGCTCGAGAAGATCGAGATGCTGGACGTCGCGGACGCGGTGGCGGTCAACAAGGTCGAGCGCTCGATGGCGCGCAGCGGGGAGGACGCCCGCCGCGATGTCGGCCGCCAGCTGGTGCGCAACCGCGAGGCGTTCGGCAGTGACTGGCAGGACATGCCGGTGTTCGGTACCAGCGCCGCCCGGTTCGGCGACGACGGGGTCGGTGCGCTCTACCGATTCCTGCGGGATTCCTTGGTGCCCAAGGGGTTACCGGCCTCGCCGGGTCGGCTCGAGCTGCCGCCGATCGAGCTGCGGCAGTCCACCGGGGCGCGTCCGGTGGTGCCGCCGTCCCGGGTTCGCTACCTCGCCGAGGTGGCCGGCGCGGTGCGGGCGCACCACGAGCGCACCCTCGAACTGGCCACCGCCGCCCGGCGTCGCCAGCACCTGATCACCGCCTTGAGCGAGTTGGCGGCCTCGGGAGCCGACACCGCCGCGGTCGAGGTGCTGGTCGACCAGGCCGAGGCGGCCCTGGACGACGACACCCGCCACGCGCTCGCCGCCTGGCCGGGTGTGGTGGAGCAGTATCGCGGCGAGGAGCTGGTCTACACGGTGCGGGGCCAGCAGGTGCGCACCCCGTTGCGGCGCACCACGCTGTCGGACACCTCGGTGCCCCGGGTCGCGCTGCCGCGCACCCAGGACGACGGTGAGTTGGTCTCGTTCTGGCGCAGCGAGAACCTGCCGGGCCATTTCCCGTACACGGCAGGGGTTTTCCCGCTCAAGCGGGACGCCGAGGCGCCGACCCGGATGTTCGCCGGGGAGGGCGACGCGTTCCGAACCAACCGCCGCTTCCACCTGCTCTCGGCCGGGCAGCAGGCCACCCGGCTCTCGACGGCGTTCGACTCGGTGACCCTCTACGGGCGTGACCCCGACCCGCGCCCGGACATCTACGGCAAGGTCGGCACCTCCGGGGTGTCGATCGCCACGGTCGACGACATCCGTGAGCTGTACCGCGGATTCGACCTGTGCTCGCCGACCACATCGGTGTCGATGACCATCAACGGGCCGGCGCCGACCATCCTGGCGATGTTCTTCAACGCGGCGATCGAGGCCGCCGTCGAGGACTTCACCGCCACGCAGGGCCGGCCGCCGACCGCGGGCGAACGCGCCGATCTGCAGGCGAGCACCCTGGCCCGAGTGCGCGGAACCGTGCAGGCCGACATCCTCAAGGAGGACCAGGGTCAGAACACCTGCATCTTCTCGACCGAGTTCGCGTTGCGCTGCATGGCCGACATGCAGGAGTACTTCGTGGCCCACCGGATCCGCAACTTCTACTCGGTGTCGGTGAGCGGCTATCACATCGCCGAGGCGGGGGCGAACCCCATCAGCCAGCTGGCCTTCACCCTCGCCAACGGCTTCACCTACGTCGAGAGCTACCTGGCGCGCGGCATGGCGATCGACGATTTCGCGCCGAACCTGTCGTTCTTCTTCAGCAACGGCATGGACGCCGAGTACACCGTGCTCGGCCGGGTGGCCCGGCGGATCTGGGCGATCGCGATGCGCGAGCGGTACGGCGCGAGCGAGCGCTCGCAGATGCTGAAGTACCACGTGCAGACCTCGGGCCGTTCGTTGCACGCCCAGGAGATGGACTTCAACGACATCCGCACCACACTGCAGGCGTTGTGCGCCATCTACGACAATGCGAACTCGTTGCACACCAACGCCTATGACGAGGCGGTGACCACGCCGACCGAGCACTCGGTGCGCCGGGCGCTGGCCATCCAGATGATCATCGATGCCGAGTGGGGCCTGGCCGGGTGCGAGAACCCGCTGCAGGGTTCCTACGTGGTCTCCGAGCTCACCGACCTGGTCGAGGAAGCCGTGCTGCGCGAGTTCGAGCGGATCGCCGAACGCGGCGGGGTGCTGGGAGCGATGGAGAGCGGTTACCAGCGGGGCCGGATCCAGGACGAGTCGCTGCGCTACGAACACCGCAAACACGACGGCTCGTTGCCCATCGTGGGCGTGAACACCTTCCTCGCACCCACCCCGACCGAGGACGAGAGGACCGCCGGCCCCTTGGCCCTGGCCCGGGGCACCGAGGACGAGAAGCAGTCGCAATTACGGCGGCTGGCCGACTTCCACGCCCGCCATGCCGATCAGGCACCGGCCGCGCTGGAGCGGTTGAAGCAGGTGGCGGCGTCCGGGGGCAACGTCTTCGCCGAGCTGATGGAGACGGTTCGGGTGTGTTCCCTCGGCCAGATCACCCAGGCCTTCTTCGAGGTCGGCGGTCAGTACCGCCGCAACGTCTGAGCCGCGCCATGGCCCACAAGCCCCTGCCGTTCGACCCGGTGCTGGAGGCCCGCGGACACTGGGAGCGCTCGGGGTGGACCGCTGCCGCGCCCGGCATGGCCGCGGTCACCTCGATCATGCGGGCGCAACAGATCCTGCTCGCCCGGATCGAGGAGGTGCTGCGACCGCACGGGCTGAGCTTCGCCCGCTACGAGGTGCTGATGCTGTTGAGCTTCGCCCGCGCCGGGGCGCTGCCGCTGTCGCGCCTGGGCGAGCGGCTGCAGGTGCACCCGGCCAGTGTCACCAACCTGGTCGATCGCCTGGCTGCGGCCGGGCTGGTGCAGCGGGTGCCCCATCCACGCGATCGCCGGGCGACCCTGGCGGAGGTGACACCGGCGGGGCGCGCCCTGGCCCAGGCGGCCAGCGCCGACCTGAACGCCACCGTGTTCGCCGCGCCGGGTCTCGACCCGGACGGCGTGAGCGCGCTGGTCGACCTGCTCACCGACCTGCGGCGCGATGCCGGCGACTTCGCCTGACCGCGCCGCCCGCGCCATGATCACCGCGAAGGGCCGGGGTCAGCCCAGGACGGGCTCGCCGAGGAGCTCGACGCCGGCCTCGGCCAGCTGCTCCAGGGCCGCGGAGGTCGTCTGCGGGGCGACGCCGGCGGTCAGGTCGAGCAGCACCCGGGTGGTCAGACCGGACGCCGCGGCGTCCAGGGCCGTGGCCCGGACACAGTGATCGGTGGCGATGCCCACCACGTCGACCTCGCTGACCTGCCGCTCGCGCAACCACTCGCCCAGCCCCACCCGCTCACCGGCCGGGGTGTCGGTGGCGCCCTCGAAGCCGGAGTAGGCCGCGGCGTGCTCGCCCTTGGTGAACCAGGCGTCGATCAGGCCGTCGGCGATCACGCCGTCCAGGGCCGGGTGACTGGCCGCGCCGTCCGTCGCGACGACGCAGTGCGCCGGCCAGGTGTCGACGAAGTCCGGCCCCGGGGGAGTGCTGGCGAAGTGGGCCCCCGGGTCGACGTGCCAGTCCTTGGTGCCGACCACGGCGCCATACTCACCCCGTTGCGCGCGGAGGTAGGCCGCGATCTGCGCGGCCACGCCGGCGCCACCGGTGACGGCCAGCGATCCGCCCTCGCAGAAGTCGTTCTGGACGTCGACGATGATCAGTGCGCGGGACATGGTCGTCTCCTCGGGCTCGTTCGGCCCGACAAGTCTCTCCTGCGAGATCCGCTGCGGGCAGGCCTTTCCGGTCAGGGTTCGAGGATCGTCGGGATCACCGGCTCACCGCGCGACAGCTGGCGGGCGGTGGCGGGCAGCTCGGCCAGGGATGCGGCGTGCCGGGCGCGGGCGGCGTCCAGGGGCTCGGCTCCCACGGGCTCGCCCCGCTCGATCAGGGGGATCAGCAGGGCGCGGTCGGTGCCGTCGTCCGGGGTGTCGGCGGGCAGGTGGCCGATGCCGACCACCTCGGCCTGGGCGACCCCGTGTGAGCGGCGGCGCAGCGCCCACTTGCGTCCGCCGATGCTGGTCTTGTCCAGACTGCGCTTGGCCACCGAGACCATGCCGCCATCGGCGCCCTCGCGGGCGACGAGCTTGTAGACCAGCCCCGCGGTGGGGGCGCCCGAGCCGGTGACCAGCGAGGTGCCGACGCCGTAGGAGTCCACCGGCGCGGCGGCCAGCGCCGCGATGGCGTACTCGTCCAGGTCGCTGGTGACCACGATCCTGGTGTCGCGGGCGCCCAGGGTGTCGAGCTGGGCGCGCACCGCGTAGGCCTGGTCGAGCAGGTCACCCGAATCCAGCCGGACGGCGCCCAGCGCCGACCCGGCCACCTCGACCGCCGTCCGCACCCCCTGCTCGACGTCGTAGGTGTCGACCAGCAAGGTGGTCTCCGGGCCGAGGCAGGCCACCTGGGCGGTGAACGCCGACCTCTCGTCGTCGTGCAGCAGGGTGAAGGCGTGGGCGGCGGTGCCGATCGTCGGGATCGTGTAGCGGCGTCCGGCCTCGAGGTTGGAGGTGCCGGCGAACCCGGCCAGGTACGACGCCCGGGCTGCGGCCACCGCGGCCTCCTCGTGGGTGCGGCGCGAGCCCATCTCGAGACACGGCCGGCCGTGCGCGGCGACCACCATGCGACTGGCCGCGGCGGCGATCGCGCTGTCGTGGTTGAGGATCGAGAGCACCACGGTCTCGAGCACCACCGCCTCGGCGAAGCTCGCCTCGACGCCGAAGATGGGCGAACCGGGCACGAACGTCTCTCCCTCGCCGTAGCCCCAGGCGCTGCCGGTGAACCGGTAGCCGGCCAGCCAGCGCAGGGTCGGGGCGTCGACCACCGACTCCAGCGCGGTGAGTTCGGCATCGGCGAACCGGAAGTCCGCGATCGCCTGCAGCAGGCGCCCGGTGCCGGCGACCACGCCGTAGCGGCGCCCGTCCGGCAGCCGGCGAGCGAATACCTCGAACACGCAGCGTCGATCGGCCGCACCGCTGCGCAGGGCAGCCTCGACCATGGTCAACTCGTAGCGATCGGTCAGCAGACCGGTGCTGTGCGAGGCCTCGGATGCGCTGGTCACCGGCACAAACTAGTGGGCAGCCGCCGGTCGCGGTACGCCCGCCGTGCTCGACAGCTTCAGCCACCCGGGGAATGCCCGCCGGGCCTGAACCTCACCGTGCAGCGCCAGCGCACCCGAGCGCACCGCCTGCTGCCAGCTGCGGTCCCCGCGCCAGACCTCGGTGAGGGCGCGCAACGTCGACTCCACCGTCACCCGGACGTCGAAGCCGGGGTCGACATCGCACACGTCGACCTCCTCGCCGGCGATCACGAGCCACCAATCCCGTTGCCCCGCAGGGATGTCGGTGAACCGGAACTGCAGCACGGTACGGCCGGGCGGCAGCGCCTCGGTGTGGACGTTGCGGTGGATGTCCCACATCAGCAGGTGTGGGTCGAGGTCGGCCTCGCCGAGCTCACCGACCCAGCGCACCCCCCAGGCGCCGAGCGCCTGCACGATCGGCTCCAGCTCACGGCCGGCCTCGCTGAGCCGGTAGCTCACCTTCGAACCGTCCACCCACCGCTCGACCACCCCGGCGCGCACCAGGGTCTGTAGGCGTTTGGACAGCAGCGTCGGGGACATCCGGGGGACGCCGCGGCGCAGGTCGTTGAAGTGACGGCTGCCCATCATCAGTTCGCGGACGACGAGCATCGTCCAGCGCTCGTCGAGCAGCTCCATCGCCTTGGCCACGGGACAGAACTGGCCATATCCGCCGGGCATGCGCCTCACCCCACTGGTACAGATCCGGTACCGGGTCAGTACACAGCCTGCACTGGGGCGGGGGTGGGCGCGAGCGCGATCGTCGGTTCAGGCCGCATTTCGGGCGGCGAGTCCACCGACAGGAGAACGACATCATGAGCACCACCACCACCGATTCCGAGTCCGGTGCCCGGGTCGCGCTGAAGCAGCGCCAACGCGCCATGTGGGCGCTCGGCGACTACCCGGCCGTCGCCGAACAGGTCATCCCCGCTCTGGGGGAGCGCCTGGTGCAGGCGTGCGGCGTGACCCCCGGGCAGCGGGTGCTGGACGTGGCCGCGGGCTCTGGCAACGCCGCCGTCCCGGCCGCACAGGCCGGGGCACACGTCGTGGCCAGCGACCTGACCCCCGAATTGTTCGACGCCGGACGACACCTGGCCGCCGAACGCGGCGTCCAGCTCGACTGGCGTGAGGCGGACGCCGAGGCGCTGCCGTTCGGCGACGGCGAGTTCGACGTGGTGATGTCGTGCGTCGGGGTGATGTTCACCCCCGATCACCGGGCCAGTGCCGACGAGCTGGTGCGCGTGGCCCGGCCGGACGGGGTCATCGGGCTGATCAACTGGACCCCGCAGGGCTTCGTCGGCCGGATGCTGGCCACCGTCAAGCCGTTCCTGCCCGCCCCACCGGCGAACGCCCGACCCGCCCCGCTGTGGGGGGACCCGGCGTACGTCGAGGGACTGTTCGGCGACCGGGTCACCCGGTTCTCGGCCACCCGCGCGCTGCTGCGCGTCGATCGGTTCGAGGCGCCCGAGGACTTCCGCGACTTCTTCGCCGCCCGATACGGCCCGATCGTGGCGGCCCGGCGCGGTCTGGCCGGCGAGCCGGCTCGGCTGGCCGAGCTCGACGAGGCGCTGCTCGAGCTGGCCCGCAGCAGCGACGTCGGCGACGGCGGATCCCTGGTGATGGACTGGGAGTACCTGCTGGTGACCGCCCGCCGGGCGTGATCGTCCGCGGCCGCGGGTCGCTCTGAGGAGGCCGCGCTCGTTCTACAGTGGACCGCGTGAGTGTGGCCCCGGTCGAGGTCGAACGACCCGAGACCGACGAGTCGGTCGAGGTCGATCCGGGCTGGGTCACGCTGGTGTGGAACGACCCGGTGAACCTGATGTCCTATGTCACCCATGTCTTCCAGACCTATTTCGGCTACCCGAAGGCCAAGGCCACCCAGTTGATGATGGACGTCCACACCAAGGGCAGGGCCGCGGTCAGTCACGGCACCCGTGAGGAGATGGAGCGCGACACCCAGGCCATGCACGAGTACGGCCTGTGGGCCACGTTCTCCAAGGACACCTGATGTCGCGCCCGGCCGAGCTGCCGTTCGAACCCGCCGATCGTCCGGGGGCGGTCCGGGTGCACCTGGACGCCGGCTCCCGCCACCTGGTCGCCGAGGTGATGGACGACGTCGCCCGGCTGCTCGACCCGGCCGAGCCGGACGACGCCCACCCACCCGCCGCAGGTTCGTCCGGCGAGTTCGACTGGGTGCGGCTCGAGGCCGAACTGCAGGTCGACCCGCCCACCGACCCGGCGGTCGCGCGGTTGCTGCCCGACGGGCATCGCGACGACCCCGACCTGGCCCAGAGCTACCGCCGGCTCACCGAGCACACCCTGCGCGAACGCAAGCAAACCGGGCTGGGCCGGGCCGCCAGCGCCCTGCGACGGGACGACCCGGTGGTGCTGGCGGCGGACGAGGCGAGCGATCTGCTCAAGGCGTTGACCGACGTCCGGCTGGTGCTGGCCGACCGGATCGGGCTGCGCACCGACGAGGACGCCGAGGCCCTGCACCTGCACGTCGCCCTGTTGCAGACCCGGGCCGAGGTGGCCGGCCTCGCGGCCCTGCCCGAGCCCGAGCAGCACTGGCTCTCGCTCAGCGCCCTGTACGAGGAGCTCACCTGGTGGCAGGAGGCCCTGATCGGGGCATTGCACTGATCGCCCAGGTCACGGGCCACCTCGGGCCGGTTCGTCCGGGCGGGTCGTAACCGAATCGTTCCTTGTCGAGGGCGGCATCACTCCGTGTACCTTGCGGCGATACCCCCGGCCCAGGGAGACGTGAGTGAGCGAGAGCAAGCAGGCTGCCGTCAGCCTGCGCGGCCTGCGCAAGGAGTTCGCCGGTCGCGGCGCCGAGCGCGCGCTCGACCGGGTGATCGCGGTCGACGGCATCGACCTGGACATCGCCGACGGCGAGTTCGTCACCCTGCTGGGGCCGTCGGGATCGGGCAAGACCACCGTGCTGCGCATGATCGCCGGCTTCGAGCAGCCCAGCGCCGGGACCATTCACCTGCGCGGGCGCGATGTCACCGCGCTGGCGCCGTTCGAGCGCGACGTCAACACGGTCTTCCAGGACTACGCGCTGTTCCCCCACCTGAACGTGCTGCGCAACGTCGAGTACGGCCTGAAGGTCACCAAGGTGCCCGCGGCGGAGGCTCGCGAGCGGGCGCTGGCGGCGCTGGCCGCCGTCCGGCTCGAAGGGCTCGAGAAGCGCTCGCCGGCGCAACTGTCCGGCGGGCAGCGGCAGCGGGTGGCCCTGGCCCGGGCACTGGTCAACCGGCCCACCGTCCTGCTGCTCGACGAGCCGCTCGGGGCCTTGGACCTCAAACTGCGCGAGCAGATGCAGCTCGAGCTCAAGGCGATCCAGCGCGAGGTGGGGATCACCTTCGTCTTCGTCACCCACGATCAGGAGGAGGCGCTGACCATGTCCGACCGGATCGTGGTCTTCGACCGCGGCCGGATCGAGCAGGTCGGCACCCCCGGCGAGGTCTACGAGCGCCCGGCGAGTGAGTTCGTGGCCTCGTTCGTGGGCACCTCCAACCTGCTGCACCCCGATGCGGCCGAGAAGCTGCTCGGCGAGCGGGGAACCTTCACCATCCGCCCCGAGAAGCTGCGCCTGCTCGAGGACGGCGAGACCGAGCGCGAGGGCGAGACCAGTGCCCCGGCCACAGTGCGCGAGGCGGTCTACGCCGGTGCGATCACCCGGGTGCTGGTGCGCCTCGAAGCGGGTGAGGACCTCGTCGTCCAGCAGCAGAACCAGCGCACCGGGTCGGACGGCGTCACGGCGCTGCGGGGCCGCGCCGTCCGATTGGCCTGGAACCGCTCGGACGCCGTCCGGATCCCGGCACGCTCCTGACCCCCGACCATCCCAACCCGAGTCACCCGAACCCGAGTCACCCGAACCGAGGAGAAAACGATGCGACGTCGCCCCTTCGCAGTGGTCGCGAGCCTGTCCGTGGCGGTGCTGGCCCTGGCCGGCTGCGGCGGGTCGGACGGCTCGGCCACCGCCACCTCCGGTGCCGCGAGCGGCAGCGCCCAGCCGGCGCCGCCCAAGGTCGAGCAGCTGGCCTCGCTGGGGGCGGGCGAGGGCGCGCTGAACCTCATCGCCTGGGCCGGGTATGCCGAGGACGGCACCAACGATCCCAAGGTCGACTGGGTGCACCCGTTCGAGAAGTCGACCGGGTGCAAGGTCAACGTCAAGGTGGGCAACACCTCCGACGAGATGGTCACCCTGATGAAATCCGGCCAGTACGACGGGGTCTCGGCCTCGGGTGACGCCACCCTGCGGCTGATCTACGGCGGTGACGTGGCCCCGGTGAACACCGCGCTGGTGCCCGCCTACGCCGACATCTCCCCGTTCCTGAAGGATCGGCCGTGGAACTCGGTGAACGGCACCATGTACGGCATCCCGCACGGCTGGGGCGCCAACGTACTGCTCTACAACACCGATGTGGTGAAGACCCCGCCCACCTCGTGGGGCGTGGTGTTCGACGCCAATTCGCCGTACAAGGGCAAGGTGTCGGCCTACGACTCGCCGATCTACATCGCGGACGCCGCGCTGTACCTGAAGGCCACCAAGCCCGAGCTGAAGATCACCAACCCCTACGAGCTGGACGACGCCCAGTTCGCCGCCGCGGTCGACCTGCTGAAGACCCAGCGCGGCATCGTCGGGGAGTACTGGTCGGACTACACCAAGGCCACCAGCTCGATCGAGTCCGGCAACACCGTGCTCACCACCTCATGGCAGGTGATCGCCAACCTGGTCACCGCGAACAAGAAGGTGAAGATCGCCGCCTCGGTGCCGAGCGAGGGGGCCACCGGCTGGTCGGACACCTGGATGGTCTCGGCCAAGGCCGCCCACCCGAACTGCATGTACCAGTGGATGAACTGGATCGCCGGCCCGACGGCCAACGCCCAGGTGGCCGAGTGGTTCGGTGAGGCGCCGGCCAACGCCAAGGCCTGCGACCTGACCGCCGACAAGGCCCACTGCACCACCTACCACGCCACCGACGCGGCCTACGCCGACAAGATCGCGTACTGGACCACCCCGGTGAAGGCCTGTGGCGACGCCCGCGGCGCCGTCTGCAAGGACTACTCCGAGTGGACCCAGGCCTGGACGCAGATCAAGGGCTGACATGACCCTGGACCTTCGGCAACCCCGCCAGGAACCCCGGCACGCCCCGGTCGCGGCCCGCGTGTCCGCCGTCCTGCACCGGCGGCCGCGGCTGCGGCTGGCGGGGTTGCTGTCGGTGCCGATGCTCTGGCTGGTCGTGGTCTACCTCGGCTCGCTGGCCGTCATGTTCGTCACCGCGTTCTGGCGCCTGGACACCAGCGGCTTCGCCACCGTGCTCGATCGTTCGTTCTCGCTGGCGAACTTCGTCGACCTGGTCCGGACGCCGGTGTACCGGGTGGTGGCGCTGCGCACCCTGGGCATCGCGGTGGCGGTCACCGTGGTCGATGCCCTGATCGCGCTGCCGATGGCGTTCTACATCGCCAAGCTGGCGAGCGTGCGGGCGCGGCGGCTGCTGATGGCGCTGGTGGTGACGCCGTTGTGGGCCAGTTACCTGGTCAAGGCCTACGCCTGGCGCACCATGCTGGCCCAGGACGGCGTGCTGAACTGGCTGCTGCAGCCGTTCGGTGGCCACGGGCCGGGGTTCGGCGTGGTCGCCACCACCCTGACCCTGGCCTACCTGTGGCTGCCGTACATGATCCTGCCGGTGGTGACCGGGCTGGAGCGCATCCCGAACTCGCTGCTCGAGGCGTCCTCCGACCTGGGGGCGCGGGCCGGCACCACCCTGCGCTCGGTGGTGCTGCCGATGCTGTTCCCCTCGATCGTGGCCGGGTCGATCTTCACCTTCTCGCTCACCCTGGGCGACTACATCACCGTCAAGATCGTGGGCGGCAGCACCCAGATGATCGCCAACGTGATCTACGACAACATCGGGGTGGCCGGCAACCTGCCGTTCGCCGCTGCCACGGCTCTGTTCCCGGTGGCCGCCGTCCTGCTCTACCTCGCCCTGGTCCGCCGGACCGGCGCCCTGGAGAACCTGTGATTCTCTCCCGCAGGGCTCGCTCCCTGCTGCTGGCGGCGACCGTGGCCGGACTCGCGGTGATCTACCTGCCGCTGCTCGTCGTCCTGATCAACGCCTTCAACCCCTCGAAGGTCTTCGGTTGGCCACCGCGCGGGCTCACGCTGCACTGGTGGTCGCGGGCGGCGGCCAACGAGGGCGTCCGGGTGGCGCTGGCGACCAGCGTCGAGATCGCCCTCGCCGCCACGGCGGTGGCCCTGGTGCTGGGCACGATGGCGGCGTTCGCGGTCGCCCGGTACTCCTGGTTCGGGCGCGAGACGGTGAACCTGCTGGTGGTGCTGCCGATCGCGTTGCCCGGCATCGTCACCGGCATGGCGCTGAACTCGGCGTTCGCCGCCGGCGGCATCCCGCTGGGGTTCCTCACCGTGGTGGTCGGGCACGCGACCTTCTGCATCGTCGTGGTCTACAACAACGTGCTGGCCCGGCTGCGGCGCACCGGCACCACCCTGGAGGAGGCCTCCGCCGACCTCGGCGCCAACCTGGTGCAGACCTTCCGCTACGTCACCTTCCCGCAGCTGCGGGGAGCACTGCTGGCCGGCGGGCTGCTCGCCTTCGGGCTGAGCTTCGACGAGATCGTGGTGACCCAGTTCACGATCAGTGCCGGACTGCAGACCCTGCCGGTGTGGATCTTCTCGAACCTGTTCCGCCCGAACCAGGCGCCGGTGGTCAACGTGGTCGCCGCCGTCCTGGTGGTGCTCTCGGTGGTGCCGGTCTACCTGGCGAACCGGCTCTCGGGCGACCAGGGGCCGGCCGGCGGTCGCCTGTGAGCCTCACCGAGCCCGCGCCCACTACGCTCGTGCCCGTGCAGTCGGATCGCGCCGATGCCCCGATCGGCATCCTCGACTCGGGGGTGGGCGGGCTGACCGTGGCGCGCGCCGTCCTGGATCAGTTGCCGCACGAAGGGGTGCTCTACGTCGGCGACACCGCCCACGGACCCTACGGGCCACTACCGATCGCCCAGGTGCGAGCCCACGCCCTCGACGTGATGGACCATCTGGTCGAGTCCGGGGTCAAACTGCTGGTGATCGCCTGCAACTCGGCCAGCGCGGCCACCCTGCGCGATGCCCGCGAGCGGTACGCCGTGCCGGTGATCGAGGTGATCGCGCCGGCGGTGCGCCGGGCGGTGGCTGCCTCGCGCAGCGGGGCCGTGGGCGTGATCGGGACCCGGGCCACCATCACCAGCCGGGCCTACGAGGACGCCTTCGCCGCGGCGCCGCACCTGCAGCTGACCACGCGGGCCTGCCCGCGGTTCGTCGAGTTCGTCGAGGCGGGAGTGACCGCGGGGGAGGACCTGCTGGCGGTGGCACACGACTACCTCGACCCGGTGCGCGAGGCCGGGGTCGACACCCTGGTGCTGGGCTGTACCCACTACCCGCTGCTCACCGGGGTGATCTCCTATGTGATGGGCAACGACGTCACCCTGGTCTCCAGCGCCGAGGAGACCGCCAAGGACGTCTACCGCACGCTGATGGCCGAGGGGCTCGCGCGGGACGTCGCGGCGCCGGAGCCGGTGCACCGTTTCCTGGCGACCGGCCCGGCCGAACCCTTCGCCCGGCTGGCCCGCCGCTTCCTCGGGCCGGAGGTGGCGGTGGTCGAGCAGGTGGGGGTGTTCGCGTGAGCGAGACGATCACCGGCCTGCGCCTGACCGTCGTGGGGTGTTCCGGGTCGTTCCCGGCGCCGGGCTCGGCGGCGTCCTGCTACCTGGTCGAGGCGGACGACGAGCGCGGCCTGCGCTGGCGGGTCGCCCTCGACTTCGGCAACGGGGCGCTCGGCCCGCTGCAGAGCTACATCGGTCTGGACGACCTCGACGCGGTGGTGCTCTCGCACCTGCACCCGGATCACTGCCTGGACCTGTGCGGGCTCTACGTGGCCTTCCGCTACCACCCCGACGGGCGGCGCGCCCACCGGATGCCGGTGTACGGGCCGGCGGGGACGCTGCGCCGGCTGGAACGGGCCTACGGCAGGCACGAGAAGGGCTCGCTGTCGCTGACCTACGACGGGTACACCCTGGTCGAGGGTGAGCCGGTGACGATCGGGCCGTTCACCATCACCCCGCGCCGGGTGCTGCACCCGATCGAGGCGTTCGGGCTGCGGGTCGAGGCCGGCGGCGCCGTCCTGACCTACAGCGGCGACACCGACGCCTGCGAGGGGCTGGACGCGCTGTCGGCCGGCGCCGACCTGCTGCTGGCCGAGGCCTCGTTCGTCGAGGGGCGCGATCTCGATCGCGGCATCCACCTGACCGGACGCCGCGCCGGCGAGACCGCCCGGGACGCCGGCGCGAAGGCGCTGCTGCTGACCCACCAGCCGGTCTGGACCGATCCCGAGGTGGTGGCCGCCGAGGCGCGCGAGGTGTTCTCGGGGCCGGTGGACGTCGCCCGGCCCGGGATGGTCGTCGACCTGCCCTAGGCTCGCCGTCATGGCGAATCCTGCACCCTCCGATGCCCGCGATGACGCTCGGCCCGGTTCTCGCGTCGACGGGCGTACCCCGGATCAGCTCCGTCCGGTGACCATCACCCGCAACTGGCTCGACCACGCCGAGGGCAGCGTGTTGGTCGAGTTCGGCCGCACCCGGGTGCTCTGTGCGGCGAGTTTCGAAGAGGGCGTGCCGCGCTGGCTGAAGGGCAAGGGCAAGGGCTGGGTGACGGCCGAGTACGCCATGCTGCCCCGGGCCACCAACACCCGCGGCGACCGGGAATCGGTGCGCGGCAGGATCGGTGGGCGCACCCACGAGATCTCGCGGCTGATCGGCCGCTCGTTGCGGGCCGTGGTCGACACCAAGGCGTTGGGCGAGAACGTCATCAAGCTCGACTGTGACGTGCTGCAGGCGGACGGCGGGACCCGCACCGCCGCCATCACGGGCGCCTTCGTCGCACTCGCCGATGCCATCTCGTGGGCCAAGGGCAAGGGCATCGTGAAGGCCGGCGCGACGCCCCTGACCGGGTCGGTGGCCGCGGTGAGTGTGGGGGTCGTCGGCGGGCTGCCGGTGCTCGACCTGTGTTACGAGGAGGACGTGCGCGCCGAGACCGACATGAACGTGGTCGCCACCGGCACCGGCGCCTTCGTCGAGGTGCAGGGCACCGCCGAGGGCGCGCCGTTCGACCGCGCCGAGCTCGACGCCCTGCTCGACCTGGCCCTGGGTGGTTGCGCCGAGCTGACCCGGCTGCAGCGTGAGGCGCTGGACCGATGAGCGGTACGGGGCGACGCATCGTGCTGGCCACCCGCAACGCCCACAAGGTGGCCGAGCTGCGCCGGATCCTGGCCGATTCGGGTCTGGACGTCGAGGTGCTCGACATGGGCGCCTTCCCCGAGGTCGCCGACGTGCCCGAGACCGGGGTGACCTTCGCCGCCAATGCCCTGCTCAAGGCGCACGCGGTGGCCCGGGCCACCGGGCTGGCCGCCGTGGCGGACGATTCCGGGTTGTGTGTCGAGGTTCTGGGTGGCGCCCCGGGGGTGTTCAGCGCACGATGGTCCGGCCGGCACGGTGATGATCTGGCGAACCTCGAGCTGTTGCTCGCCCAGCTGTCCGATGTCGGTGACGAGCACCGCGGCGCGTACTTCGCCTGCGCTGCGGCGTTGGCGTTGCCGGACGGCACCGAGCGGGTGGTGGAGGGACAGATGCGCGGGCGGCTCAACCGCAAACCCTTGGGCGAGAACGGGTTCGGCTACGACCCGATCTTCGTGCCGGACGGCGAGCAGCGGACCTCGGCCGAACTGTCACCGGCCGAGAAGGACGCCATCAGCCACCGGGGCGAGGCCTTCCGGGCGCTGGTGACCCACGTGCGCGAGCTGGTCTGAGACGCCGTGACGAGTCGGCGGGCGGTGCTGGCCGGGGGGTTGGGCCTCGGCCTGGGTGGCGCCGCGGCGCTCGCCGGGTGTTCCCCGGACGGCGGCGGCGCGTCGTCCGCCGTCGGCAGCCAGGGGCCGTCGGGATCGGTGCCCCCGCTGCCGACCCCGACGGTGACGGCGAGCCTGCCCGCGGGGGTCGAGGTCGGCGTCCCGGGGGTGAGCCCGTTCCGGGTGCCGAACGAGGACTTCTTCCAGATCGACACCACCCGGGGGCTGCCCCGCCTGGACGCCGCGCGCTGGCAGTTGCGCATCCACGGCATGGTCGAGCGCGAGCTCACCCTGAGCTACGCGCAGCTGCTCTCCCGGCCGATGATCGAACGCGATCTGACGTTGTCGTGCGTGTCGAACGAGGTCGGTGGTGACCTGATCGGCAACGCGCTCTGGCTCGGGACCCGCATCGCTCCGATCCTCGCCGAGGCCGGGCCCAGCCCGGACGCCGACATGGTGCTGTCGTCCAGCTTCGACGGCTGGACGGCGTCCACCCCGCTGCCGGTGCTGACCGACGACCGGGATGCCGTGTTCGCGGTCGGGATGAACGGTGAGGTGCTGCCGCAGCGCAACGGCTTCCCGGTGCGCATGGTGGTGCCCGGGCTCTACGGGTTCGTCTCGGCGACCAAATGGGTGGTCGACCTCGAGGTGACCCGGTTCGACAAGGCCAAGGCGTTCTGGTCGACGCGTGGCTGGTCCGACCACGGGCCGGTGAAGCTGTCGTCGCGGATCGATTCCCCCCGCGGTGGTGCCCGGCTGACGGCCGGCCGGGTCGCCGTCGGGGGAGTGGCCTGGTCGCCGCACGTCGGCATTCGCGGTGTGGAGGTGCGCGTCGACAACGGCGGCTGGCAGCCCGCGCGGCTCGGCGCCGTCCCGGGGGTCGACACCTGGCGACAGTGGGCGTTCACCTGGGATGCAACCCCCGGTGACCATCGTTTGACCGTGCGGGCCATCGATGCCGCCGGGCAGGTGCAAACTGGAGACGAGGCCCCCGTGGCCCCGGACGGCGCGACGGGATGGCACTCGATCGAGGTCTCGGTTCGGTGAAGGTGGCGGGGCAGTGAGCGGCGCGGCAGTGACAGTCGGTACCGAGAACTCCGAGGGGTCGATCCGGCTCACCCGATTCGCGTGGTGGTCGATCGCGGCGGCGGTGCTCACCATCGCGTTGAAGTCCGGCGCCTACCTGATCACCGGCTCGGTGGGGCTGCTCTCGGACGCCGCCGAGTCCGGGGTGAACCTCGTCGCGGCCATCGTGGCGCTGACCGCGCTGCGAGTGGCGGCGCGTCCGGCCGACGACAACCATCACTTCGGCCACGGCAAGGCGGAGTACTTCTCGGCCGGCGTCGAAGGCGTGATGATCTTCGTGGCGGCGGCGCTGATCCTGCTCGCCGCGGCCGACCGGCTGATGCGTCCCCACGAGCTCGAGAGCCTGGGACTGGGCCTGGTGATCTCGACCATCGCCTCGGTGATCAACGGTGTGGTCGGCGTGATGTTGTTGCGCGCCGGGCGGGCTCATCGGTCGGCGGCGCTCGAGGCCGACGGCAAGCACCTGCTGACCGACGTGTGGACCTCGGCCGGGGTGATCGTCGGGGTGCTGCTGGTCGTCGTGACGGGCTGGCAGCGGCTCGACCCGATCGTGGCCATCCTGGTGGGCCTGAACATCCTGTTCACCGGCTACAAGCTGGTCTCGCAGTCGGTGACCTCGCTGCTGGACGCCGCGTTGCCCGCCGAGGACATGACGGCGATCGAGTCGGTGCTGGACCGTTACCGCACCGCCGACGTGGCGTTCACCGGGTTGCGCACCCGGGCCTCCGGGCGCAACCGGTTCGTGTCCCTGACCGTGCTGGTGCCGGGGGACTGGACCGTGGTGCGCGGCCACCTGCTGGCCGACGAGGTCGAACGTGCGCTGGCCGAGGCGCTGCCCGAGTGCGATGCCCAGACCCACATCGAACCCCACGGCGCCCACGACCACTCCGCCGGCCCGCAGCCCGTCGGCTGATCCCGACCCGGCGCTCGCCGGCCTCTGCCCTGCGCGAGTGGGGACGAACGCACCGTTCGACGCCGCGAAACGGTGCGTTCGTCCCTGATCATGTCGCGACGTGATCATGTGCGAGCGCGTCGGGCCTGGTGCGGAAGGCGGGACTCGAACCCGCACGCCCGAAGGCACAGGAACCTAAATCCTGCGTGGCTGCCAGTTACACCACTCCCGCGTGGGACCAGGGTGTCAGATCCGGGTCAAACCCCCAACGCCTTGCGCAGCGACGCCACGTGGCCGGTCGCCTTCACGTTGTACCTCGCGAGCTGCACCATGCCGTTCGGGTCGATCACGACGGTCGAGCGGATCACGCCGACGACCTTCTTGCCGTACAGCGTCTTCTCACCCCAGGCTCCCCAGGCCTGCATGACCTCCTTGTCCGGGTCGGACAGCAGCGGGAAGGTCAGCTGATCGCGCTCGACGAACGTGGCCAGCTTGGCGGGCTGATCGGGCGAGATGCCCAGCACCGTGTAGCCGGACGCCGCGAGCGCCGCGAGACTGTCGCGGAAGTCGCAGGCCTGCTTGGTGCACCCGGGGGTCATCGCCGCGGGGTAGAAGTACACGATCACATTGCGGCCGCGCAGATCGGACAGCGTCACCACCGACCCGTCGGCGGCGGTCAGGGTGAAGTCGGGGGCGGGCGATCCCGCAGTCAGCTGAGGCACGTCTGCACTCTAATCTTGCTCCCCGCTCGGCGAAGCCGGACGATGCCCAGATGCCCCACCTCGTGGTCGCCCTGGACAAGTTCAAGGGCTCACTCACCTCGCGCGAGGCGGGCGAGGCCCTGGCCCTCGGCCTGCGCGCGACCAGCCCGCACCCGGTGCGCGTGATCGAGGTCGCGGACGGCGGCGACGGACTGCTGGCGGCCCTGGCCACCGCCGGCCTGCCTCGCGAACCCCTCGAGCCGCTCGACACCCGAGAGCCCGGCGGCGAGCTGATCTGGTTCGAGGACGCCGCGATCCTCGAGTCCGCGCAGTACGTGGGCCTGGTGCGGGGCGGCGTCCGGGTGGTCGATCCGTTGGGCGCCTCCTCCGAACCGGTCGGCCGGGCGATCCGTGCCCTGCTGCCGCGCCGTCCGGCCCGGGTGATCGTCGGGGTGGGCGGAACCAATTGCACCGACGGCGGTCTGGGGTTGTTGCGGGGGCTGGGCGCCGAGGCATTCGACGCCGCCGGCCGCCCGCTTCCCCCCGGCGGCGGGGCCCTGAGCGACCTCGACCACCTCGACCTGACCGGGCTGCCGGCCGAGCTGCTCGGCGAGGCACCGGTGACCCGCCTGGTGTTCGCCACCGACGTGGACGTCCCGCTGACCGGTCCTCTTGGCGCTGCCCGGATGTTCGCCCCACAGAAGGGGGCCACCCCCGATCAGGTCGAGCTGCTCGAACGCGGTCTGTGCCGGCTCGCCGACGTGCTGGGCCTCGACCCGGCGATCCCGGGCAGCGGTGCCGGCGGCGGCATGCCCGCGGCGGCGCTGGCGGTGCTGGGCGCGAGCATCACCTCCGGTGCCGACCTGGTGCTGCGCGCCACGGGCCTGGGCGAGGCGCTCACCGATGCCCTCGTCGTGTTCACCGGCGAGGGCGCGATCGACGAGCAGACGGCCCACGGCAAGGGCCCGGGACGGGTGGTGCAGTGGGCCGCCGCGGCCGGCGTCCCCGTCGTCCTGGTCGCGGGCAGCGTCGCGCCCGCGGGGGTCGCGGCGCTCGGACCGGCGGTGGCCGCCTGGTACGCCGTGAGTGAGCGGGCGCGCGACCGAGCCGACAGCATGGCGCGGGCCGCCGAACTGCTCGAGGACCTCGGCCGCCGGATCGGTGGCAGCTGGTGAGCCGCCGGCGGCGCATCTCGGCCGGAGATCGCCTACGGTGAGAGGTGGAGGTGGTGCCGGGTGAGCACGCAGCAGAACGGTTCCTCGGGCAGCGCGGACGAACTCGAGGCAGTCATCGCGGAACGTCGCGCCCATCTGGCCGCCACCGTGGACGAACTGCTGGTACGCGCCCAGCCCCAGGCCATCGCGTCGCGATCGCTGGCGGGGGCCAAGCAGCGCCTGGTGACCGCCACCCACACCGAGGACGGCGCGCTGCGCACCGAGCGGTTGGCCGCGGCCGGTGCCGCCGTCGCCGGGGTGATCGCCGTGTTCGCGCTGATCCGCCGGGGCGCCAACCGGCGTCGCCGCCGGCGTGACGCCCGGCGCTCGGGGGAGTGAGCCGAGCCGATAGGTTTCGGCTGTGAATCCGTCCGTTCCGACCATGAGCCACAGCGCCGGCGAGAAGCTCCCGATCCGCATGCTCAACGACCGGGTGCTGGTCTCCAGCGACGGCGAGGGCGGTGAGCGACGCTCCACCGCGGGCATCGTCATCCCGGCCACCGCCGCGGTGGGCAAGCGATTGGCCTGGGCCGCCGTCGTGGCCGTCGGCCAGCACGTCCGCCAGGTGCAGATCGGCGACCGGGTGCTCTACGACCCCGAGGAGCGCGCCGAGGTCGAACTCGGTGGGGCCCAGTACGTGCTGTTGCGGGAGCGCGACATCCACGCCGTGGCCGCGCCGCGGGTGGAGGACGGCCAGACCGGTCTGTACCTGTAAGCCGATCGACCCGCAGAACCAGGACGCCCCGTGACCGCCGGACCGACCCCGCTGCAGCTGCTGCGGGCGCTGCCGCGCATCCGCCGTGACCCGGTCGGCTTCCTGACCGACGCCGTGGCAGGGCACGGCGACCTGGTGTCGCTGCCCATCCCCGGCCAACCGGTGCTGCTGGTCAACGACCCGGACGGCGCCCGCCGGGTGCTGCAGGACAACCCCGGCGGCTACACCAAGGCCACCATCCAGTACCGCTCCCTGACCACTGTGACCGGCATCGGCCTGCTCACCGCCGATGGGGAGGAATGGCGGCGCCGGCGCCGCGTCGTCCAGCCTGCCTTTCACCACACCGGGTTCCCCGCCATCACGGCGGCCACCACCCAGGCCGCCCGGCGATTGCGGCAGCGGTGGGACGCAGCGCCCGGCCAGGTGCTCGATGCCGACTCGGCGCTGCTGCACACCCTGCTCGAGGTGGTGGGCCAGACCCTGTTCGGCACCGATCTGACCCAGCCCGATGCCCCGGACGGCGAGCGGCTGGCCGCCGCCGCGGACGTCGCGCTGCGCACCGTCATCGCGCGCTCGCAATCCGGGCGGCCGGCGTGGGCCGACCCGGTCCGCAGCCGGCGGCTGCGCCGGGCGATCGCGACCCTGGACGAGCTGTGCGGCCAGATCGTGGCGCGGCGCCGGACGACGAGGACGGCTCCGGCGGACGACGTCCTGGGCCTGCTGCTCGCCGCGCAGGACGCCGGCGTGCTGAGCCCGTCCGAGGTGCGCGACGAGCTGGTCACCATGGTCATCGCCGGTCACGAGACCGTCGCCAGCGCGCTGACCTGGACGCTGCACCTGCTGTCGACCCACCCGGACGTGGCCGAGCGGCTCGCCGCCGAACTGGACGCCGCCGCCGAGCCTTCCGAGGACCCGATGGCCGATCCGATGGCCTGGCTGGCCCGGCTGCCCTACACCCGCGCCGTGTTCGACGAGGCGCTGCGGCTCTACCCGCCGGCCTGGTTGATCACCCGGCGGGCCGGCGAGGCGGACGAGATCGCCGGTGTCCCGGTGGCGGCCGGCACCCTGGTGATCATCAGTCCGTGGCTGCTCCACCGCCGGCCACGGAGTTGGCCCGATCCCGAGCGCTTCGACCCCGAACGCTTCCTCGACGAGCGCGGCGCCCTGGCCCGACCCCGAGGGGATTACCTGCCGTTCGGCCTCGGCCCCCGATTGTGCATCGGGCGCGACATCGCCCGGCTCGAAGGTCCGTTGCTGCTCGCCGTCCTGATGCATGGACGACGGGTGTTCCCCGCCCGCCGCAGCGCACCGGCGGTCGATGCGTTGATCACGGTGCGCCCGCACGGCGGCCTGCCCCTGCGGCTCGCCCGGCCGGCGTGAGGCCGGTTTACGCCGGGTACTAGAACCATCGGGCGGCTGACGGGTAGTACCGGCGATCTTCGATGCTGCCGACATGTCCGTTTCAGGATCGTCTGCCCCGCGTCGACCCGTGGCGGGTTGGCACTGCGCACCGCCCCCCATGGACACCGGCGAGGTGCTGGCCGGGCTGTGGTTGGGCGGGCTCGACGCGCGCGACGTCCGCGTCCTGGACGACCGTCGCGGCGCCCCGATCTTCCGTGCGCGGGTCTCGGACACCCCGGTGGTCATCCGCTACCGCGGGCCGGGCGCGGCCACCGCGTTCGAGGTGTTGCAGGCGTTGTGGTCCGGCCCGCTCGGCCCGACCGAGCGGGGGCTGCCGGCCGGCATGCCCCGGCCGATCGCGGTGCTGCCGACCTCCGGGCTGGTGGTCACCGAGTACGTCGCGGGGCCACCGGCGGGACGGCGCGGCGTCCCGGTCGGCCCCGAACTCACCGGCCTGGCCGTCGCGCTGTCGGCCCGGCTGCAGCGCACCCCGGTCACCGACGCCTGGCCGGTGATCGATCAGCAGCACCTGCTCACCTCGCTGTGGCACGCGGTGACCGAGCTGGTCGCGCGCGACGAGGTCGCCGCCGGTCGGCTCGGGGTCGTCGTGGCACTGCTCGAACGGCTGCCGGCTCCGCCCGATCCGCTGGTGGCCAGCCACGGTGACCTCTCGCCGCACCACGTGCTGCTCGGTTCCGCCGGGCCGGTGTTGATCGACGTCGACCGCGCCCATCGGGCTCCCGCCGGACGCGATCTCGCCCACTGGGCGGCCTGGGACTGGGCCACCCAGCTGGTGGCCGGGCTCGACCCCGAATGGCGGGCCGCCGTGCCCGGTGGCATCCCGCGACCGCAGCGGTGTGATGCGGTGGGCGTGCGCTCGGGGTACGCCCACCGCGCCGCTGCCCTGGTGCGGATCGTGCACGGCTGGCCGGTGCTGCGCCCACCGCGGGCGGCGCCGGCCCGGCGACGGATCATCGCCGAGGCGCTCCGCCTGGCCCGGGCCGCGACGGACTGAGCCCGACGCCCGGACCCCTCAGGCGGGGCGATGGGTGTGGTCGGCGGTCCAGGCCAGCAGGTCCTCGGCCGGCCAGGTGTTGACGATCGAGGACGCCGGCACGCCACACGCCATCGCCCGATCACACCCGATCAGCTGCCAGTCGAGCTGACCCGGGGCGTGGGCGTCGGTGTCGATGGCGAACAGGCATCCCTCGGCGACCGCGCGGCGCAGCAGGGCGAGCGGCGGGTCGAGCCGTTCCGGTCGAGAGTTGATCTCGACCGCCACCCCGGCCTGCGCGCAGGCGGCGAACACGGCGGCCGCGTCGAAGGACGACGGCGGGCGCGCCTTGCCGCCGCGGGTGCGCCCGGCCAGCGAGGAGGAGCCGTACTGCCGGTCGATCACGTAGCGCCCGGTGCAGTGCCCGAGCACGTCGGTGTGGGGGTTGCGGATCGCCGCGATCATGCGGCGGGTCATGGCCTCCGACGGCATCCGCAGCTCGGAGTGCACGCTGGCCACCACCACGTCGAGCCGGCCTAGCAGCTCGTCGCTCTGGTCGAGTGTCCCGTCGGTGAGGATGTCGACCTCGATGCCGGTGAGCAGGCGGAAGTCGTCGAACTGCTCGTTCACCTCCGCCACCACGTCGAGTTGGCGGCGCAGCCGCTGCGGGGTCAACCCGTTGGCCACCGTGAGCCGAGGGGAGTGGTCGGTCAACGCGGTGTAGGCGTGGCCCAGATCGGCTGCGGTGGTGGCCATCTCGGCGATGGGTGAGCCGCCGTCCGACCAGTCGGAGTGGCTGTGCAGGTCACCGCGCAGCGCCGCGCGCAGGTCGTCTCCGCCGTGCGCGAGCCGGCCGCCGGTGCGCTCGGCCAGCTCGATCAGGTAGTCGGGCTCGTGCCCGGCCACCGACTGTTCGATCACGGACGCCGTCCGCTCACCGATGCCCTTGATCGAGCGCAGGGCGCCGGTCGAGGCGAGCAGCGCGACGTCGTCCGGCGGCAGGGCGCCCAGTGCGGCGGCCGCCGTCCGGAACGCCTTGACCCGGTACGTCGACTCCAGCGAGCGCTCCAGCAGGAAGGCGACGCGACGCAGATCGGCGACCGGGTCTCGGGCGGGGCTCATCGGCCAAGCCTGGCACGTTGAACGCAAAGAGAACCCGAGCCTGGCACGTTGAACGCAAAGAGGACCCCTGACCACTCACGCTCCGGGCCCGGAACCCCGATACTGACCCGCATGGCCAAGAAGGCGAAGCACACATCCAAGGGCAAGCAGGACCACGTCGTCGAGATCGAGCAGAAGTTCGACGTCCCGACCGACTTCGTGCTCCCCGACCTGATCGGGTTGCCCGGCGTGGTCGAGGTCGACGACCCGGTGGTGTACCAGCTGGAGGCCACCTACCTCGACACCGAGGGCCTGGACCTGTTGACCCACAAGTGGATCCTGCGCCGGCGCACCGGCGGATCCGACGCCGGGTGGCACCTCAAGCGGCCGCTGCCGGCCGGCGAGCGGGACGAGATGCAGTTCCCGGTGGGGCGCTCGGCCAAGACGATCCCGGTCGCGGTGCAGCGGGCGGTCGCCGTCCACGCCCGCGGTCGGGCGCTGGTGCCGATCGCCCGGCTCAGCACCACCCGCACCGTCCGCGCGCTGCGTGATGCCCAGGGCGAGGTGCTGGCCGAGGTGATGCTGGACGCCGTCGACGCGGCCTCGCTGCACGCCGACGGCCGGGTGCGTGACGCCTCGACCTGGTTCGAGATGGAGATCGAGCTGGGTACCGGAGACCGCGCCGTGCTGCGCGCGCTGGACGAGCGGGTGCGATCGGCCGGGGCGTGGCCCAGCCCGAGCGTGTCCAAGTTGGCTCAGGCGATGCAGGAGCGGCTGGCCGTCGAACCGCTGCGGCGGATCACCCCGCCCAGCCGGTTCGGGCCGTCGACCGCGGTCGGGGTGGTGCTGGCCTACCTGGCCGGCGAGGTCGGCCACCTGCAGGCCAACGACCCGCTGGTGCGCATCGATGCGGACGACGCGGTGCACCAGATGCGCGTCGCGTCCCGCCGGCTGCGCAGCGCCCTGGCCACCTTCCGGCTGCTGTTCGACCGCAGCATCACCGACCCGATCCGCACCGAGCTGCAGTGGATCGGCACCGAGCTGGGCAGCGCCCGCGACGTCGAGGTGATCCGCGATCACCTGGTCGGTGCTGTCGAGGCCGAGCCGGCCGGCCTGCAGCACGGCCCCGTGGTCCGTCGGATCCGCTCGACCATGGCGGCCCGGTACAAGCAGGCGCACACCCACGGGGTGGCCCAGCTGGGCAGCGAGCGCTACTTCGCCCTGCTCGACGCACTGGACGCGCTGGTGGCCGACCCGCCGCTGGCTCCGGACGCCGCGACGTTGCCGGTCGAGCACCTGACCAAGCTGGTGCGCCGTACCTGGCGGAAGATCGACGCGTTGCACGACGAGCTCGACCGCACCGACGACCGGCACGAGCGCGACATCCACCTGCACGAGGTGCGCAAGGCGGCCAAGCGGGCACGGTATGCCGGCGAGGCCCTGGCGCCCACGTTCGGCTCGGCGGCCTCGGGCTTCGCCTCGGCGATGTCCTCGATCCAGGGCGCCCTCGGTGATCACCAGGACTCGGTGGTGATCCGTGAGGAGCTGCTCGCGCTGGCCGCGGCCGCCGAGGAGGCGGGCGAGTCGACCTTCACGTACGGCCGGCTGCACGCCTTGGAGCAGGTGCGCGGCGCCGAGACGGAGGCCGCCTTCGCCGCGGCCTGGAAGAAGGCCTCCGACCGGTCGGTGTTGCGCTGGCTCAAGGCCTGACACACGCCTTCATGATCACAAACACCGTCGTGATCATGCCGGTCAGGTCAGGGCGTCGCGCAACCGGTCGATGAACGCCGCCTGCGCGGCCACGATGCGCTCGCGCGCGTCGTCCAGGCCGAACCAGGCGACCCGGTCGAACTCGGGGAAGGTCTGCATCCGGCCCGAGCGGGGCGGCCACTCGACCTCGAAGGTGTTGCTGACGGCGTCCGCGGGGTCGAGGTCGCCCTCGACCGCCCAGGCGACCACCTTCTTGTTGTTGGCCTGCACCACGTCACCCAGCGGCAGGTACTCACCGCCCTCGGGCAGCGGCACCCCGACCTCCTCGACGTACTCGCGGCGGGCCGCCTCGAACGGGTCCTCGTCGGCGTCGTAGCCGCCCTTGGGGATGCTCCAGGCGCCGACGTCGCGGCGCTGCCACAGCGGGCCGCCCATGTGGCCGAGCAGCACCTGGGGTCCGCCGCCGCCCGCTGCGCCGGCCGCCGAGGTGCCGGCGGCGGCCTGCGGGTCGGTGCGTCGGAACAACACGATGCCGGCGCTGAACCGCCGGGCCTTGACCGCGACCTTGCGTGGGGCGGGCGAGGTGGTCATCGCCGGCCTCCCTTCCGTCGTTCTGCCCTCTCAACGTAACCGCAGCCGGGCCGTGGGTGAGCGTCCTGCCTGCCAGAGGTCACCAATTCGTCTCGCTATATGCAACGTGTTCCGCCTGTCGCTACGATTCCGGCGAGCATTCGGGGGCTTCGACCACGAGGTGATGGATGGCACAGCGGTACGACTACGTCATCGTCGGCGGCGGTTCCGCCGGATCGGCCCTGGCCAATCGGCTCAGTGCCGACGGGACGCGCTCGGTGCTGGTGCTCGAGGCCGGACGGCGCGACTACCCGTTCGACGTCTTCATCCACATGCCGGCGGCCCTGACCTACCCGATCGGCAGCCGGTTCTACGACTGGAAGTACGAGTCCGAACCGGAACCGCACATGCACGGGCGCAAGATCTACCATGCCCGCGGCAAGGTGCTGGGTGGCTCGAGTTCGATCAACGGCATGATCTTCCAGCGCGGCAACCCGATGGACTACGAGCGCTGGGCCGCCGACCCGGGCATGGCCACCTGGGACTACGCCCACTGCCTGCCCTACTTCAAGCGCATGGAGAACTGCCTCGCCGCCGCCCCGGACGACGCGTGGCGCGGGCACTCCGGCCCGCTGGTGCTCGAGCGTGGCCCGGCGCAGAACCCGCTGTTCGGGGCGTTCTTCGAGGCGGTGCAGCAGGCCGGTCACCCGCTGACCACCGACGTCAACGGCTACCGGCAGGAGGGGTTCGCACCGTTCGACCGCAACGTGTATCGCGGCCGGCGGCTCTCGGCGTCCAAGGCCTACCTGCACCCGGCCGAGCACCGGCCGAACCTGACGGTGCGCACGTCCTCGCTGGTCACCAAGGTGATCATCGAGGGCGGCCGGGCTCGCGGCGTCGAGGTGGTCAGGGTGAACCAGCTCGGGCTGGTGCGCCCGAGGCGTGCCGAGCGGATCGATGCCGGCGAGGTGATCCTGTGCGGCGGGGCGATCAACACCCCGCAGATCCTGCAGCTGAGCGGGGTCGGCGACGCCACCCGGCTGCGGGCGCTGGGCATCGACGTCGTGGCGAACCGGCCCGGCGTCGGGGAGAACCTGCAGGACCACCTGGAGGTGTACATCCAGCACACCTCCAAGCAGCCGGTCTCGATGCAGCCCTACCTCAAGCACCGCTACAAGCCGTGGGTCGGGGCGGCGTGGTTGTTCGGGCGTACCGGCCCGGGGGCCACCAACCACTTCGAGGGCGGTGGCTTCGTGCGCAGCAACGACGAGGTCTCCTACCCGAACCTGATGTTCCACTTCCTGCCGATCGCGATCCGCTACGACGGGTCGCAGCCCCCCGGCGGCCACGGGTACCAGGTGCACGTCGGGCCGATGTACTCCGACGCGGTGGGCAGTGTGCGGATCCGCTCGACCGACCCGCTGACCAAGCCGGAGCTGCGGTTCAACTACCTCTCGACCGAGCAGGACCGGCGGGAGTGGGTCGAGACCATCGAGGTCACCCGGCACATCATGGCCCAGCGCGCCCTCGACCCGTTCAACGGTGGCGAGATCTCGCCGGGGCCGCAGGTGCGCACCCCCGAGCAGATCCTGGACTGGGTCGGCCACGACGCCGAGACGGCGCTGCACCCCTCGTGCACCGCCAAGATGGGCATCGGGGACGACGCCGTGACCGACCCGCTGACGCTCGGGGTACACGAGGTCGAGGGCCTGCGGGTCGTCGATGCCTCGGTGATGCCGTACGTGACCAACGGCAACATCTACGCCCCGGTGATGATGCTGGCCGAGAAGGCCGCCGACCTGATCCTGGGCGTCGAACCCCTGGCCCCCCAGCCCACTCCGTTCTACCGGCACGGCGTGAGCCCACTGACCGAAGGTGGCACTGCATGAGAAGGATCCTGCCGGGGGGACATCACGAGGCGTTCGGCCGGTTGCTGCGGGCAGCCCGCTACGAGGTGCTGCCGACGGCCACCATCGAGGCGAAGGTGCTCGACGCCGTCCCGAGGGACGTCACGCTCACCGTGACCGCCTCCCCGGTCAAGGGGCTCGACCCCACGCTCGACCTGGCCGAGAGGTTCGCGACGCACGGGTACACCGTCGTGCCGCACATCGCCGTCCGGCTGTTGCGTGGTGAGCAGCACCTGGCCGAGGTGGTCGAGCGATTGAAGGCGGCCGGCATCACCGAGGTGTTCATGCCCGCCGGGGACGCCGACCCGCCCGCCGGTGAGTGGGACGCCGCGTTGCCGGGCCTGCAGGCGCTGAGCCGGTTGGGTGACCCGATCGCGGAGGTCGGCATCACCGGCTACCCGGAGAGCCACCCGGCGATCGACGACGACGTCACCGTGCAGGCCATGTGGGACAAGCGATCCCACGCCACGAACATCATCTCGAACATGTGCTTCGACCCGAAGATGATCTCGAACTGGGTCAAGCGGGTGCGCCGCCGGGGCATCGAACTACCGATCAAGATCGGCGTGGCCGGGCCGGTGGAGCGCACCAAGCTGCTGACGATGGCGACCAAGGTCGGGGTGGGGGAGTCGACCCGGTTCCTGACCAAGCACGCGGGGTGGTTCGCGCGGCTGGCCGGGCCGGGGTACGCGCCCGAGGCCCTGATCGGCAAGGTGGCCCACGACGTCGGGGACGAGAAGTACGGCGTCGCCGGACTGCACGTCTTCACCTTCAATCAGGTGGCCGAGACCGAGGCCTGGCGGCAGAAGCTGCTCGCCGACCTGTGAGCCTGGCCGACCTGTGAGCCTGGCCGTGATCGGCGCCTACCTGGTGGGCGCCGTGACGGGCTGGTTCGCCCAACGTCAGGAGCGTCTGGCCACCGTGTGGCCGGTGCTGGTGCGAGCGCAGATCATGCTGGCCTCGGTGCTGCTCTCGGTGGTGGCGGCCTGGCGACTGTCGACCGTCGCCGAGATGGTGTGGCCGGGCCTGATGGTGGCCGCCTTCGCGGTGCTGCTCGCGTCGTCCTACGCCTCGACCCCGGCGCCGCAACGGGCCGGGGTCTCGGCCCTGCGGGCCTGGACGGCGTTCCCCAACACCTCCTACTTCGGCATCCCGGTGGCCGGGGCACTGGCCGGCCCGGCCGGGGTGGGCGCCGCCGTCCTGGTGGACCGACTCGGGCTGCCGGTCTGGTCGATGACGCTGTGGATGCTGCGCCGCGATGCGCCGATCCCGCAGCGGGCGCGGACGTCCTGGGTGGATCAGTCCCCGTTGATCGCCTTCGTGATCGGGTTGCTGCTCAAGCTGACCGGATCGGCGCCGCCGTGGACGGTGGCGGTCTCGGCGATCTCGGCCCCGGTGCTGGCGGCGTCCGGAGCGGCGCTGTTCGTCGGCTCGGTGCTGCACCCGACGCAACGGCTGGACCCCCAGCCGGGGGTGGTGCCCTGGCTGCGACTGATCGTCATCCGGCTGGTGCTGGTGGCGCCGCTGGTGATGTGGGCGCCGACGCGACCGCTGGGCGTGGTGGCGGTGCTGATGGCGCTGTCGATCCCCGCGTTCGGGCCACCCCAGATGTCGACGGTCTACGGCTACGCCGATGCCACGGTCGCCGCGTCGTCCCGGTACGGCTGGGCGCTCGGCGCCGCGGGACTGGTCGCCGCCTGGTGGATCAGCCGCTGAGGCCCGACCCGCGCCACCGCCCTCACCCGTGCCTCGCACCCATGATCACCGTTGGATCGCAGTTCACTCCGGGGCAACCGGTGCAGACTGCGATCCCATGGTGATCATGAGTGGGGACGGCGCGCCGAGGTCTAGGCTCGGCGGCGTGGAGCTGGTGACCTGCGAGCTGTCGGACGGCGTCGCGCAGGTGCGCCTGGACCGCCCCGACAAACTCAACGCGCTGACCCTGGACACCCTGGTGCAGCTCGAGGCGACAGCGCGCCGGCTGCGGCGTGATCGCGAGCTGCGGGCGGTGGTGATCGCCGGGCTGGGCGAGGCGTTCTGCGCCGGGCTCGACTTCGCCACCGTGCTGGCCCGGCCGGCCCGGGTGGCGGCCGGATTCGTGCCCCGGCCCTGGCGTGGCACCAACCTGTTCCAGGAGGCGTGCTGGGCCTGGCGCCGGCTGCCGGTGCCGGTGATCGCGGCGGTGCACGGTCACTGCCTGGGCGGCGGGCTGCAGATCGCGTTGGCGGCCGACTTCCGGATCGCCACCCCCGAGTCCAGCTGGTCGGTGCTCGAGGGCAAGTGGGGCCTGATCCCCGACATGACCGGCGTGCGCAGCCTCGCCGAACTGGTCGGGGTCGAGACCGCCAAGCGGCTCACCATGACCGCGGAGGTGTTCGACGGCCGCCGCGCCCACGAACTCGGCCTGGTCGGCGTCCTGGCCGATGACCCGCTCGTCGAGGCGACGGCGTTCGCCGCCGAACTCGCCCGGCGCTCACCCGACGCGCTGGCGGCCGCCAAACGGCTGTTCACCCGCACCTGGACGGCGAGCCCCCGGCGCACCTTCGCCCGCGAACGCTGGGAGCAGGCCGTCCTGCTGATGGCCCGCAACACCGCCATCGCCCGCCGGGCCGCGCTCGACAAGTCGGTGCCGATCTACCGGCCCCGCTCCCGCTGACGAGTGGGGACAAACGCACCGTTTCGGGTGCTGCAACGGTGCGTTCGTCCCCACTCGCGCGGGCGCTGGTGATCAGTTGGTGCTGTGGTTCTCGGACGGCGTGACGACCGGTGGGGTGACCGCGGTGACCTTGGGGCCGGTCTTCGAGGTGCCGGACGAGGTGCCGGACGAGGTGCCCAGCATGCCCTTGACCACGCTCAGCCCGGCCAGGCCCTGACCGATCACCGACGTCACCATCTCGGTGACCCCGTCGGCGCCGTTGAGCACCTGCATGTTGTCGACGTTCTCGAACGCCTTGGCGGCGTTGGCCACGATCGCCGGGTAGTTCTCGGCGATCTCCTGCAGCACCACGGCCTCGGAGTTGGACGACAGGGCCTGCGCCCGGCGTTCGATGGCCTCGGCGTCCGCGAAGCCCTTGGCCCTGATCGCCGACGCCTCGGCCTCACCGACGGCGCGCACCGCGGCCGCCTGGGCCTCACCCTCGGCCCGCAGCGCGTCGGCCTCGGCCACGCGTCGCGCCTTCTCGGCGTCACCGCGCCGGGCACCCTCGATCGCCTCGGCCTCGGCCAGCGCCGACCGCCGCGACTTCTCGGACTCACCACTGAGCCGGGCCTTCTCGGCGTCGGCCTCGGCGGCCGCGATGACGGCGGCCTTGCGCGCCTCCGCCTCGGCGATGGCGGCGTTGCGGGCGGCCTGCGCCTCCTGCTCGACCCGGTACCGGGCCGCATCGGCCGGACGGCGCACCTCGGCCTCGAGCTGCTGCTCGCGCCGGGCGGCCTCGAGCTTGGCGACCTCGGTCTCCTGGACCACGACCTCTTGCCGGGCGGCCGCCGCGGCCAGCGGGCCGGACATCTGGGCCTTGGCCGAGACCTGGTCGACCTCCGCCTGGTACTGCGCCTGGGCGATCTTGGAGGCGCGCACCGCCTCGGCCTGGCGGGCCTGGGCCGCGGCCTCGGCCTCGGTGGCCTCCTGGTTGGCGGAGGCCTCGGCGATGCGGGCCTGCTTGGTCACCTCGGCCGCGTGCGGGCGGGCGAGATTGGCGATGTAGCCGGTCGGGTCGACCAGGTCCTTGATCTGCAGGCTGTCGATCACCAGGCCCAGCTTCTCGGCCTCGACGCCGGCCGCGGCCCGCGTCTCCTGCGTCAGACGCTCGCGCTCACGGACCAGTTCCTCCATGGTGAGCGAGCCGATGATCGAGCGCAGGTGGCCCTCGAACACGTTGACGATCTTGTTGACCATGGTGTCCTGCTGGTCGAGGAAGCGCCGGGCGGCGTTCGAGATCGAGGCCTCGTCGTCCCCGACCTTGAAGATCACCACGCCCTGGACGCCGACCTTGATGCCCTGCTTGGTGACGCACTCGACGTGCAGCGGGGCCTCGTTGATGTCGAGCGAGAGCCGGCGCAGCACCTGCACGCCGGGGATCATGAGCGTGCCACCGCCGGTGACGACCCGGAAGCCGAGCCCGGTGCCCTTCTCCTTCGAGCCGGAGATGATCAGAGCCTGGTTGGGTTCGGCGACCCGCCACATGCTCTTGAAGAGCCCCAGGGCGACCCCGAGACCGGCGATGACGAGGAGGGTGACGATGAGGGCGAACGGAAGTTCCATTGGAATGTCCCAGCTCCTTCACGGCTGAAACGGGAGTCCTGCGAATGAGTTGTGGATCTGGAACGCAGCGCGATCACGCAGAGTTCCGGTGGCGGCGACGTTACTCGTCGGCACTGACCACAACGGTGCGGGGCGGGTAGACCTCGAGCACCGTGACCCGGGTTCCGGCGGGGATCGTCACGCCGCGATTGGCGCCGTAGGCGCCGTAGGTGTCGGTGCCCCGGCCGAAGGCCAGCCTCACCTCACCGATCCCCCCGGCGGGGATCGTCGTGGTGACCAGGCCGCGGCGTCCCACCAGGTCGTGCTCCATGAGCAGCGACCATACTGGGTCGCATGATCGTGCGGGAGGCGCGGATCCAGGACGCCGAGGACATCGCGCGGGTGCAGGTCGACACCTGGCGCGTGGCCTACCGCGGGATCATGCCCGACAGCCATCTGGCCGCCCTGGACCTGGCGGCCCGGGTCGAGATGTGGCGCTCGGTGGTCGATCGGCCGGACGCCATCGCCCCTCGCGTCGCGGTGGTCGACGATCGGGTGGTCGGCTTCGTGGCCGCGGGACCGGCCGGCGAGGCGGGCGGCGAGCGAGCCGCCGAGGGCCAGATCTTCGCGATCTACGTGGACGCCGCGTGGTGGGGCCGGGGGGTGGGTGCGGTGCTGCTCGAGGCAGCCCGTACGGCGTTGCGGGCCGCGGGGTTCCGGGAGGCGCGGCTCTGGGTGCTCGCGGACAACGTCCGGGCACGCGCGTTCTACGGCCGCCACGGCTGGGTGCCCGACGGCGTGGAGCAGCACGAGGACTTCGGTGGCGTCGTCCTGACCGAGGTGCGCTACCGCTGCGAGCTGTGACCAGGGGTGAGCGCACTCGCCGAACCCATGGCATCGAGGGTCGCTGCCTCGATCTCGGCCCGCACCCGGCGGCGCACGTCGTCCGGGGCGAACGAGGCGTCGACGGCGGCCAGGGCCAGGCCCGCCACCCCGGCGGCGTCCAGGTCGAGCAGCGCGGCGGCGACCCCGTACTCCCTGGCCAGCGAGGTGGCGAACATCGGGGGGTCGTCGCTGTTGATCGTGATCCACACCCCGGCGCGGTGCAGCTCGCGGATCGGGTGCTCGGCGAGCGTGGCCACCGCCTTGGTGGCGATGTTGGACGTCGGGCACACCTCGAGGGGAATGCGTTGCTCGGCAAGGTGTTCCACGAGCAAGGGGTCCTGGACCGCGGAGGTACCGTGGCCGATCCGCTCGGCCCCCAGGTGGTTCAGCGCATCCCAGATGGTGCCCGGTCCGGTGGTCTCGCCGGCGTGCGGCACGCTGTGCAGGCCTGCCGCCCGCGCGGCGGCGAAGTGCGGTGCGAACTGTGGCCGGGGAACGCCGACCTCCGGGCCACCCAGGCCGAACCCGACCAGGGCGGACGGTCCGTGGTCGAGCGCGAAGCTGAGCGTGGCGTCCGCGGCGGGGACGCCGTCCTCGCCCGGGATGTCGTAGATCCAGCGCAGCACGATGCCGTGATCGCGTTCGGCGCCCCGGCGGGCATCCTCGATCGCCTCGGTGTAGGCCTCGATCGGGATACCCCGCAGCACCGAGGTGTACGGCGTCATGGTCAGCTCGGCGTAGCGCACCCGCTGCCGGGCCAGCTCGCCGGCGACCGCCCCGGTCAGGTAATGGACGTCGTCCGCGGTCTGCAGCAGGTCGACCACCGACAGGTAGACCTCGATGAAGTGGGCGAAGTCGGTGAAGGTGAAGTAGTCCGCCAGGGCCTCGGGGGCCACCGGCAGCACCCCCGGGTGCCGGGCAGCCAGCTCGGCGACCATGTCGGCCGTGGCCGAGCCCACGTGGTGCACGTGCAACTCGGCCTTCGGCAGCTCGGCGATGAATCCGGCGAGCTCGGGGGAGGGTGACGGAGACGACATGGGGCGATTCTGCCGCCTCGACGCCCGGCGTCCGCGACTACCCTCTCCCCATGCCCGACCCGCGGCAGGCGTTGCGCGCCGACTGCTCCCGGTGCCAGGGGTTGTGCTGCGTGGTGCCGGCGTTCGCGTCGTCGTCCGATTTCGCGTTCGACAAGCCCGGCCGGACGCCGTGTGCCCACCTCGGGCGCGACCATCGCTGCACCATCCACCCGGTGTTGCGTGAGCGGGGTATGACCGGGTGCACGGTGTACGACTGTCTCGGTGCGGGACAACGGGTCTGCGCCGCGTTCGGTGACCGGTCGTGGCGGGACGATGGGCCGACGGCGACGGTGATGTTCAACGCGCTGGAGGTCGTCGAGGCGCTGCACGAGCTGGCCTGGTACCTGCGGGACGTGCTGGCTCGGCAGATCTCGCCGGAGCTGTACGCCGAGGCCATCGCGCTGGAGCAGGACGTCGAGCAGGCGGTGGCCGGCGTGCTGGACCACCCCGACCACCCGGAACCCCCGGATCTGCCCGGGTTGCGGGGTCAGGCCTCGATGGTGTTCGCCGAGGTGAGCATCGAGGTGCGGCACGCCGTCCGGGAGGACCCCGTCGACCACACCCACGCCGACCTGGCGGGGGTGCGCTGGCGCGGTGCCGATCTGCGCGCGGCCGGGCTGCGCGGCGCCGTCCTGATCAGGGCGGACCTGCGCGGCGCGGACCTGCGCAGCGCCGACCTGCTGGGCGCGGACCTGCGCGGTGCCGACCTGCGCGACGCGCAGCTGGACGACGCCCTGTTCCTCACCCCGATGCAGCTCGCCGCCACCCGCCGCTGACCAACCCGCTCATGCTCCGCGGGCGCGCTGCGATGCTCCGCTGGGGACGCTTCAGACGCGTCATCCGCGGAGCATGAGTCGGCGGCAGGGGAGCATGAGCGGGTTGGTGCGGGGTGGTCGGGGCGGGGCGGTGGGAGGGGTGGGGGTGGTCAGCCGAAGCTGTCGACGTGGATCCGGTCGCGCTGGAGCTGGTGGGCGCTCAGCACGTCCTGCACCGCACGCACCATCGGGGGCGGGCCGGCGAGGTAGACCTCGACCCCCACCCCCTCGTCGCCGCCCAGGTTGTCCAACAGCGACGGCAAGGGGTCGGTGACCAAGCCGGTATCGCCGGTCCAGCCGGGTTCGGGGCGCAGCAGGACGCCGTGCAGCCGCGCGCCGGGGATGCTCGCCACGGTGTCGGTGAGCTCGTCCCAGCAGACCAGCTCCGGCTCGGTGGCGGCGCCGTACACCACCGCGACCGGCCGGCCGGCGTGGTCGGAGCGCAGCTGGCGCATCAGGGCCAGCACGGCCGAGATGCCGGTGCCCCCGGCCACCAGCAGGATCGGGCGGGGCGTGTCACGTAACCACATGTCGCCGTAGGGGAGTTCGAGGGGCAGCGGAGCGCCGGGGCGGAGCGCGAACAGCCGGTCACTACCCGCCCCACCGGGGTAGTGCTTGGCGATGAACTCCACCCGATCGTCGCCGGGCAGGCCGGCCATCGACAGGCACCGGCGCAGCCCGGGGGCCAGTTCGAGGACGGCGTACTGGCCCGGCCGGTAGTCGGCCGTGGTCGGTCGTCCCTCGAGGTCACTCACGGCGACCGTGAACCGTGAGATCGCCGGCCCCAGCAGCTCGACGTCCACCAGCCGGCCCAGCAGATCGTTCACCGGCCGCTCCGGCGGCGGAACCGGCTCGGCGCGTGGGGGTTTGATGACCAGATCGGAACTGGCGGTGGTCTGGCAGAGCAGTACTCGTCGGCGCCGCTCGTCACGGGCGTCGATCGCCGGCGCCTGCGGGAACAGCAGCTCGACCTCGCCCTCGACCAGGGTGGCCTTGCAGGTTCCGCAACTGCCCCAACCACATTCGAAGGGCAGCCAGATGCCCGCCCGGCGAGCGGCGGAGTGGATCCGCTCGCCGGGCGCCACCTGGAAGGTCTCGCCGGTGGGCGCGACCGTCACCTGATGCTGTGGCGGAACGGTCACAGGCCGCACGCTGCCAGCAGCCGGCCTCGGGCCGCGCTCGCGGCCTCGATCACCTGCCCGGCGCCGACCGGCTGCGGTGCCGAGGCGAACAGCTCGGCGATCCCGGCCACCGCGGCGTCCGCCCGGGGAACGTGGACGTCGAGCCAGCCGCGCAGGGTGTCCGCCAGCGCCGGGTCGGCACCGACGGCGTACTGCACCAGGGCCGCCGTCCAGTTCTGGCTGCGGGTGGTGTCCCGCTGGAACTCGGCCAGCAGCAACGCCAGGAACTCGTCGCCGTGGGCGATCGCCAGCTGGGTGAGCTGCTCGTTCACCACCGCGTCGATCACCGGCTTGAGCGCCAGGTTCAGCGCGGTGAACGACTCGCCCCAGTCGTAGACGCCGAGCATCCGTTCGCTCGCCTCGCGCAGTGGCTGCCACTGGGCGTCCGACTGCCAGGGGTCGCGGGCGGTGGCGGTGGCGGCGATCTGATCACCGTGCGCGTTGGCCAGCATCCTGGTCAGGTAAGCGAGCCGCTGGATGCGCCGCATCTCGTCCGCGGCCTGGAAGTTGGCGCAGTTGATGATGAACGCACTCGGCGACATCTGGCCGACGTACAGGCCGGTCATCTGCAACACGTGCAGCGGGAACCGCATCGGCACCAGCAGCCGGGTCAGGGTGGCCACCCAGGCGGGGTCCAGCGCGTCGACGCTGCCGACCAGCTCGTGGTGGTCGATCAGCAGGTCGAGGTAGGTCTCGCGCTCGTGCTGGAGGTTGACGTAGTCGGAGTAGGTGAGCTTGGCCGGGTCACGGAAGCCCTCCCAGTCGGCGACGTTGAACGCCGAGCCTTCACGGTGCTCGAGGTACCAGAGGTTGATCGCGGCCGTCGGGTCCATCTCGAACGGGGCGGGTTCGCGGCGGAAGTGGTAGTTGAACTTGGCCGCCGTGGCCTCGTACACGCTCGGACGACGTCGGACCTCGCCGAGCAGGCTCCAGGTCTTGGGCGGGGTGCGCCGGGTGACGGCCATGTCAGTCCTGCCTCTCCAGGTACCAGACGACCTCGTCGTCGTTGGACGTCATGCGGCCGGCGAACCCGGCCAGGGACGGTTCGAGCTGGTGCAGGCCGAAGCTGCGGCCCAGTTCCTCTTCCAGGCTGGCCCGGGTGAGCCGGCAGCGGCCGGGGGTGCCGATGCGGATGTAGCCGCCGGCGTCCTCGACGTCGACGTCGACGTCGGGATTGTCGATCTCGATGGCGGCGATCACGGCCTCGGCGAGCGCGGAGTCCAGACCGCGAATGACCGGGCCCACCATCTTGGCTGGGGTTGGCATGATGATCCTTTCCCTTGGGCGGGAACAGCTTCGGGCTAGTCGCCCTCGTGACGGTTGTGGTGGCGGGCGCCGTCCTGCGGGATGCCGACGATGACCTCGCCGTTCTCGCGGACCTGCACCGGGTACTCGTAGAGCCGGCACCCGGTCGGGTTCAGGCCCGCGCCGGAGGTCAGGTCGAACTCCCACTTGTGGCCCTGGCAGAGCAACACGTTGGTGTCGGGGTCCCAGGTGCCGTCGGCGAGCAGGATCTCCTGGTGGGGACACATGCCCTGGAACGCCTTGACCGGTCCGCCGAGCAGGTGGGCGAGCAGGACCGGCTCACCCTCCAGCTCGACGTCCAGAATGTCGCCCTCCCACAGGTCATCCGCCGTGGCGGCGCTGACCCAGGTGATGTCGGGACCGTGCTGGTGCGGCTGGTCCTGCGCGATCTGATCGCTCATGCGTAGACGACCTCGAGGACGTCCAGGGGTGCGGCGCCGAGCCCGGCGAGGGTGGCCTCGTCGTCCTGCAGGTCACCGCGATAGCGCACCTTCAGCGGCCGGTCCTGCGCCGGAACCCGCTTGCCCACACCGTGATAGGCGATCTTCTCGGCCACCACGGTCATCGGGTCGGTGTCGTCGACGGGCACCAGGACGACGACGAAGTCGCCCTCGACGATGCCCTGGATCGGGAACAGTGCCATCTCGTGTTCTCTCCGTTCCGGTTTCAGGTCCGGGTTCAGGCCGACTTGCGCGGGGCGGACGGCGCGGGGTGGGCCCACGCGTAGTCGGTGCCGTCGACGCCGCACTCCTCGGGGGACAGGCCCATGTAGGCCAGGGCGCCCTCGATGGTCGGCGGCTGGATGATGCCGCCCAGCAGCCGGTCGATGATCGACAGGTGGCCGGCGAACTGCTCGGGCGCCTGCTCGAAGACCCACTGGCAGGGCTCGGAGCAGAACGTGTAACGGCGGCCGTCACGGTCGAGCTGGCGGGGCAGCGGGCTGTCGAGGTGACCGCCGGCGTAGCCCGCCGGGGTGCAGACCGGCACCTGGCAGCTGTTGCACACGATCGGGAAGGTCTCGGGCAGACTGAGTTCGGGGCGTCCGGCACGGATGTTGTCGCCGATGACGTCCCAGTAGCGGCCGAACGAGTCGTTCCAGCCGGGGTACTTCTCCTCCAGCCAGTCCCGCTCCTCGGGCGAGACCCCGCCGACCGGGTTCCACCACACGGTGGGACGCCAGAACCACACGCCGAGGTGGTAGGCGTGGTGCACCCAGTTCATCTCGTTGAGCAGCTGGTCCCAGTACCAGGGCTTCTCGAGCCCGAAGTCGCGGAACTGGTCGATGAACTGCTTGTTGATGAACTCCTCCATGAACTCCTTGAAGGAGTGCGTGCGGTGCTCGATCGGCGTGTAGTAGTCCATCGACAGGCCGGTGAGCAGCGAGAACAGCTTCCAGGCCCGCCAGAACATGCGGTCGAGCAGGTTCTGCGCGATGTCGCCCTTGCCCGCCTTCGTCAGCACCTTCAGCGTCGGCTCACCCTGCTGGGCGTGCCGGGCCTCGTCGGTCTGGATCGAGGAGATCAGCGCCCCGAAGTCGAGGTCGCCCACCTTCATGGCGTCCGCGGCCATGCCGAGGAACTGCAGGTTGGTGAAGCCGGTCTCGAAGGTGAACGTCAGCTGGATCGCCATCGAGACGGCGTCGTTCGCGGTGAACATGTCGTCGAAGACGTGCCGGGCGGCGATGATGCCCCACTCGTTGGTGTGGTACGCCTTGTGCGCCCAGTCGAGCCGGGGCTCCTTGGCCAGGGCCTGGTAGGGGAAGTAGGTCTGCAGCTGCCCGTGGCGGGTCTCGTCGAGGGTGCCGTAGGTCGCCATGTTGCGCCAGGCTGCGGCCCGGCCGAACCGGGCCATCCGGGCCTCGCCGATGCCGGCGTGGTACTCGGCCACGGCGATCGCGCCGTAGTGGGCCAGCACGGCGGCCTTCCAGCCGGGTTCGAGGTTCTCGAAGATGTTCGAGCGGCTGATCACGTTGTTCACCGAGAACAGGCCCTGGTCCTTGCCGGCCTGGTTGTGGACGTACTCGGTGTAGGAGATCTTGTACGGCTCGTCCCACGCCCACCAGTCCTCGGCCGGCACACCGAAGCTGTTCGACAGCTGCGGCGGGAAGGCCTCGTCCTCGGTGACGTAGGTCAGGTCCCAGTTCATGTCGCGAGTGAGGTCGTACCACTCGGACCGCGGCAGGCGCGGCATCGCGGCTCCTTCCGATTCACCTGCGCCCGATGGCGGCGCGAGGTCAGCTGTGCGCGGGATGGTCAACGCCCCCCGAGGATCGGTACGCCCCGCCGGACGGCGCCATGCCCTGACAGGGCCGATCTGCGTGGAGAAGTGGCCGCTGACGGCTACGTTGCGCAGCGCGGAACACCCCCTCGACGCCGCCGGGTTGCCCTGTTACATTCCGCGCACCCATGAGGAGGCTGGCCATGACCGTGAGCCCGACCGCCCCCGAGTTCGTGCCGGGTGATCATGTCTGCGGCTTCTACTACGGCGAGGACGAGCGCGACGCGATGCTGCTGCCGTTCCTACGGGAGGGCCTGGTCGGGGGCGACAAGTGTCTGGTGGTGGTCGATTCGGCCGCCCCGGAGGACGTCGTCGCCGGCATCGGGGGTACGGCGGAGTCGGTCGCCTCGGGGCAGCTGGAGTTCTACGACGCCGATCAGACCTACCTGAGCACGGGGGCGTTCGACGCCGACCGGATGATCGCGTTCTGGGAGGACCGGGCACGCGGCATCGCCGAGGAGGGGCGGTTCGGCTTCTCGCGACTGGTGGGTGAGATGTCCTGGCTCGAGCGGGTACCGCCGCCGCGCGGGTCGGTGGTGCGCTACGAGTCCTGGGCCGATGGCTTCGCCGCCCGGTATGCCCAGACCGTGCTGTGCCTGTACGACCTTCGCCGCCTGGGCAGCGGCATCCTGATGGACCTGATGCGCACCCACCCCAAGCTGTTGCTCGGGGGGTTGGTGCTCGAGAACCCGCACCACATCTCCGCGGACGAGTTCGACGCGGCCCGGGACTGACCCCTGAGCGAGACCGAACTCGTTCTGCGCGAACAGCTCTCCAGCCTGCGGGGGCTGCTCGCCCTGTCGATGCTGATGACCGATCGGCGGTACGAGGACGAGATCGTGCTGCTGGTGACCAGTGCGATACCGGCGCTGGTGCGGGCGCGGCCGGTCGGCGTCCGGCTCACGGCGCGTGACGCGGTCCGGTGGTATGCCACCGCGGGGGCCTTCGACGCCGCCGTGGTGCGGGCCGAGGTGGCGGCGCAGCTGCGCGTGCTGCCGGTCAACGGGGGCCTGCTGACGGTGGCCGGGCAGGCGTGGGTCTGGGCGTTGTCGCTGCGCAGCCAGGACGAGCTGATCGGCCACCTGGTGGTCGCCGCCGACGAGCCCCCCTCGGCGGACGACATGCTGCTGTTGCGCTCGCTGGCCCAGCAGACCGGCATCGCGCTGGCCAACGCCCGGCTGCACGTCAGCCACCAGCAGGCCAACGTCGATCTGGCCCGGACCGTCGAGGCGCTGCGGCACCAGACCGCGATCCACGACCGCTTCACCCAGGTCGCCCTGACCGGGGGCGGGCGCGAGGGCATCGTCACGGCGTTGTTCGAGCTGACGCGGCTGGCGGCGTGTATCGAGAACCGCGCCGGCGACGTCCTGGCCTGGGCCGGGCCGGACGCTGACGTGCCCCCGCACTCGGAACTGCCCGGACGACGCGACCGGATCGTGCAGCGGGCGATCCGCGCCGGGCACCCGATCCGGATCGACGGGCGGCTGCTCACGGTGGCCCGGCCCCGGGCGGACGTGGTCGGGGTGCTGAGCCTGATCGATCCGGACGGCGTGGCGGGCGAGCAGGAGACGGTGGCCCTGGAACACGCCGCCACCGTGCTGGCGATCGAGCTGGCCCGGTTGCACAGCCTGGCCGAGACCGAGCTGCGGCTGGGGCGCGACCTGGTGGCCGACCTGGTCGCCGGCACCGACGCCCAGGCACACGAACGGGCGCAGTCGCTGGGACACGACCTGCGCCGTCCGCACCGGGTGCTGGTGATCCAGGGCGGTCGGCGGTCCTCACCGGACGAGCTGGTGCTGCGGGTGCGCGAGGCGCTCACCGGCGCGACGGCCCGGTGCGAGGAACCGCCGCCGCTGCTGATGCAGACCGCGCAGACCGTCGTGGCGCTGGTCGCCGAGGGGCGAGGCGGTGAGGGGCGAGGCGGTGAGGACCTGGGGGACGTGCTGGCACGCTCCCTCGGCCCCGGGTGCCTGATCGGGGTGGGTGGGCGGTGCACCGAGCCGCGCGACTTCGCGCGCTCGCACCGCGAGGCGTTGCTGGCGGCGCGGCTGGGCACCCTCGGGGGCCGCGCGGGCGGCGTCCGGCGACACGACGATCTGGGGGTGTTCCAGCTGTTGGCGGACGCGGCCGACCCAGTGGTGCTGGAGACGTTCGTGCGGCGGTGGCTCGGGCCGCTGCTCGACTACGACGACCGGCGCGGGGCCGAGCTGGTGGTGACGCTCGCGCGCTTCCTGGAGTGCGGCGGCAACTACGACGCGACGGCGAGCGAGTTGGCGCTGGGCCGCAGCACCGTGCGCTACCGGTTGCGCCGGATCCGTGAGCTGAGCGGCCACGACCTCACCGACCCCGACACCCGCTTCAACCTGCAGCTGGCCACCCGCGCCTGGGCCACCCACCGCGCCCTCGCCGAATAGCCGCCGGACTCTCCCTCCCTCCCTCAACCCCCCCAACCCCCCAACCCAACCCGCTCATGCTCCGTGGGCGGCGGCTCATGCTCCGCAGGGACACCCCGGATGCGCCGGCTGCGGAGCATCGGTGCACGGCTGCGGAGCATGAGCGGGTTGGGGGTGGGTGTCGGCCGGGGGGCGGTCGGGAATGCCGCCAGCTGGTTTCGGACGTCCCAGCTGGGACGTCCAGCTCTCACGATGTGGGATGCGCAGCACGGCTGTGCGAGGGGACGGTGTGGCCTCGGGCCAGGGCATCGACCCGCCGCAGGGCGTCGGGCAGGCGGAATGGTCCCGCCATGCCGGCGACCAGGTCGGCGGCCAGGTCGAGGTCGAGACCGGCCGCGGTGACGTACAGCGGCCGGGTCGCAGCGCCTCGGCGGACGGCGACGGCGTGCGTGGCGGTGGCGAACGCCGTCTTGGCGACGCCGATCACCGGGACGCCGAACACGGCGTGGGCATGTGCGCCGAGCCCGGGGCGCCCCTGTGGGTCCAGGTCGACGTAGCCGTCGATCACCAGCAGGCCCGGTACCCGCCCGGCGAGCACCACCTGGACGGCGGGCAGCTCGCGCTCGTAGAAGTGGCCCGGCCGGTAGGCGCTCACCTGGTCCACCGGCGCCACGTACTCGCCGGTGATCCGAGCGAACCGGGCGTCCTCGGCCACGACCAGGGCGGCGCGCGCCCCGCCGTGCGGCAGGTAGTGCGGTGTTTGGCTCGCCGATCCGCGGACGGTCCGACCTCACCCACAGTCGATCCATGGTCTCGGTAATCCACACACGTGAGACGAGAGCTGCTGCGTGGTCTCAGATCGCTCCGCCTCGAGGGTCGTCGCGACGCCGGGCCAGGTAGGCCCGCTCGGCCGCGTCGTGGGTGAGGGCCAGGGCGCGCTCGTACGCAGCCGATGCCGCGTCGTCCTGCCCGAGGCGGGCGAGCAGGTGCCCGCGCAGCGCCCAGGCGGGTTGGAACCGACTCGCGTGCGCATGATCCGTGCAGACCGCATCCAGGGCAACCAAACCCGCTCGGGGGCCGTCGGTTTCACCGATGACCGCCGCCAGTGCGGTCCGGCTGCCGAGGGTCGGGGCGATCTGGTCGAGGGCCTCGTGTAGATCGCGCAGGGTCTGCCAGGCGGTTCGACCGGTGGTGCGGCGAGCGCAGTGCGTGGCCTGGATCGCGGCCTCCAGCTGGAACCGGCCCAGGACGCCGTGCCGGTGCGCGGCGCGCAGGTGGTCATGGGCACGATCGATCAGCGCGCCGTCCCAGAGGCTCGGATCCTGGTGTGCCAGTGGGACAAAGGAGCCATCGGGACCATACCGCGCCGGACGCCGCGCCGCGGCGAGGCCCACCAGCGCCGCGAGCCCCCGCACCTCCGGATCGTCGGGCACCACCTCGGCCAGGATCTCGGCGAGTTGCCACCCCTCGGGGGGAGCGGGCCGTGACTCGGGGCCGGTGGTGGACCAGTCGATCGAGTACGCGCCGTAGACCCCTTCGAGCACGGACGCCATCCGCTCGGGCAGCTGGCTCCGATCGGGCAGCACGAAGGGGATCCGCGCCTGGGTGATCCGCTGCTTGGCGCGGGTGAGCCGGGTGGCCATGGTGGTGGTGGGCATCGCGAAGCTCTGCGCGATCTGGTCGGCGGTGAATCCCAGCACGGTGTTGAGCATCAACGGGGTGTGCGCCGTAGCGGAGATGGCCGGGTGGGCGCAGACCAGCATCAGCTCCAGCCGCTTGTCGCCGATGGCCTCGACGTCGATCTCGTCCAAGTGCACCGGGGTGTGGCGCTCGACGTCCAACGGCTGGTTCAGGCGCACCGCGGCGGATCGCCAGTGATCACGCAACCGGTTGCGCGCCACGGCCAGCAACCAGGCCTGCGGGTTGTCCGGGACGCCGCGCTGCGGCCAGGTGGTCAGCGCCCGCTCGAAGGCGTCGGCCAGGCAGTCCTCGACGGCGGCGAGGTCGCCGCTGGACGCGGCGAGCACCGCGAGCAGTCGACCGTAGCCGGTGCGGGCGGCGATGATCGCCCGCACCGACTCGTCCGGCGGCGCAGTCATCGCGCCGTCCAGGCTCCGTCCACGATGGACGTCGCCGCCGGGCGGATCTCGATGACCCCGAAGCCGGCGGCGGGGCACTTCTCGGCCCAGCCGATCGCGGCGTCCAGGTCGGGCAGGTCCAGCACGAAGACGCCGGCCAGCGCCTCCTTGGTGTCGGCGAAGGGTCCGTCCTGCACCACCATGGCCCCGGTGCGCCGCGTCACCGTCGTGGTGACCGCCGAGGGCTGCAGTACCTCGGCCGCGATCAGTACCCCGGCCTGGTGCAGCGCCTTGCCGTAGGCGTCGAAGGCCCGCATGGTCTCGGCGATCAGCTCGGGGTCGATGGTGCCCTCGGCGGGCTCGGGGTAGTGCAGCAGCAGCGAATAGCGCATCGGATCGTCCTCTCGACAGGTGCAGCATGTCCGACTCGGTGGCCGGTTGCCCTGATGACGATCGGGCGATCCGCAATTCGTCACATCAGCCGCGCCAATTCCGTCTCGAGGCCGTTTTCTCCGGTCACCACCACCTCCAGCGGCAGCCCCATGATCTCCGCGGCGGCGTGCGCGGCGGTCCGGAGCTCGGGCGTGGGGTGCTGCGCGAGCCAGACCACGCGGGTGTAGTGACGGAAGTAGTCCTCGCGCAGTTCGGGGTGGCGGTCCAGCCCGAGCTCGACGACCACGCTGCGCCGGAACGAGGCGGCCAGGTAGTCGGTGAGCAGGTACGTGCCGGGCTGCTCGGCCAGCATTGCCTCGATCCGGTCGGCGCCGGCGAAGACGTCGTAACAGTGCGCCCCCCGCAGGCGAGGCAGCGCGAGCCGCGCGCACACGTCGTCCAGGGCGCCGTAGGTGCCGCAATCGGCGTAGGCGACGGCCACGCGCCGTCCGGCCTCGAGCAGGGACGTCGCGAGCTGCTCGACCTCACCGGCGATCTTCTCGGGGTGGTTGTGCAGCAAGGGCGGCAGCGGCCGGACCTCGACGTCCCAGCCGCGCGCGGTCGCCACCCGGGCCACGCCCTGCGCGATGGCGCCGCACGCGATCACCACAACCCGCTCATGCTCCGCAGGGGTCGGGCCGACAGCGCTGTCACCCGCCGAAATCGCGTCACCTGCGGAGCATGGCGCGTCACCTGCGGAGCATGAGCGGGTTTCAGTGGGGGAAGGCGAGTTGGTCGACGAAGAGGTCGTTGAAGTCGGGGCGGTCGGAGAGTTCGACATAGCGCACCTCGTCGAGCAGTCGCCGCGCGCCTTCGCGTTCGCGGATCGAGAGCAGGGCCATCTTGGCGCCCTCGCCGGCCACGTTGCCCGCGCTGACGATGCGCACCACGGGCACCTTGGGCACCAGGCCGATCCGGACGGCGTTGGCGGCCGACAGGTACGAGCCGAACGAGCCCGCGAGCAACACCTGCTGGACGTCGGCCACGCTCGCGCCGTACTCGGTCAGCAGCAGGTTCCAGCCGGTGGCGATGGCGGCCTTGGCGAACTGCAGCTCGCGGACGTCGCGCTGCGACAGGTAGATCGCGTGCTCGACGTCGCCGACCTCACCCGACCAGTGCAGGACGAAGACCCGTTCGCCGCCGTCGAGTTCCACCAACCGGTCGGCCAGGCCGGGGATCACCGCCCGCGTGCCCTCGGCGGTGAGCAACCGGCCAGAGGAGTCCAGCAACCCGACGGCGACCAGTTCGGCGACCGCATCGACCAGGCCAGACCCGCACAGCCCCACGGGTTCCACGTCCCCGATCACTTGCAGCGCCACGCCGTCCGGGCTCAGCTTGACCACCTCGATGGCGCCGTCGGCCGCGCGCATGCCGCAGCGGATCGAAGCCCCCTCGAACGCCGGCCCGGCCGGCGCCGCGGTCGACAGCAGCCGGGTCGAATCGCCCAGCACGATCTCGCAGTTGGTGCCGACGTCGATGAACAGCCGCAGCCGCTTGTCGCGGTCCATGCCCGAGGCGAGCATGCCCGCCACGATGTCGCCCCCGACGTAAGCGCCCAGCGAGGGGAACAGGTAGGCCCGCGCCCGGGGGTGCACCTGCTCGGCCGTCAGCCCGAGGTCGGCGGCCAGCAACTCGGGAAAGTCCCTGCCGGACATGGCACTCGACATCACGAACGGCGCCACCCCGAGCGGTTCCGGATCGATCCCGAGCACCAGGTGGGCCATGGTGGCGTTGCCGGCCAGGGCCACCTCGTACACCCCGGACGGCGCGACGCCGGCTTCGGCGCAGACCTCGGCCGCGAGCTCGGCCAGGGTGTCCCGAGCAGCCTGTTGCAGCCGGCCGAGGGCGTCCGGGTCGAGCATGGTGGCGCTGATCCGACTGATCACGTCGCCGCCGAACGGCTGCTGCTTGTTCAGCATCGAACGCACCGCCGCCGGGGTACCGGTGCTCAGGTCGAGCAGGGTCGCCACCACCGTGGTGGTGCCCAGGTCGAAGGCGATGCCGTATCGGGTCGCCGTGGTGTCTCCCGGCTCGACGTCGATCAGCACCTCGTCGACGATCACCGCCGTGACCTTGAAGTCGTTCTCGCGCAACACCTTGGGCAGCCGCCGCACAGCATACAGCTCGGGCCGGGGCTCGAGGTCGTCGATCGCCGCGAGCAACCGCTGGACGTCGGTGCGCTGGTCGGCCAGCGTCGGCTCGTCCAGCTCGACGTAGCGTTTCTGGACGGCGGGCCGCAGGATCACCTGCCGGCCCACCCCCACGGTGGCCGCCTTCGGCCGGGTGAGCAGCGGGGGAACCTCGACGGTCAGATCGTGCTGGGCCGTGGCCAGGCACGCCAGCCGCCAGCCCTGGCGTAGCTGATCGGGGGAGAAGGCCCGCGGGTCGAGCCGGGAGACCGGTACCGAACCGCCGATCACCCGGACCTTGCACTTGCGACAGGTGCCGTGCCCACCGCAGGTCGAGTCGATCGCGATGCCGTTCCAGCTGGCGGCGTCGAACACCGTCACCCCGGACGGCACCCTGACCTCGCGATCACCCCCGGTATTCCCCTCGCCGGTGCGCACGAACGTGATCCGGGCGCGACTGGGCTCGTCACCGCTCGACTCACCGGGTGGTGAGTCGAGCAGGTGATGGGCCTCGGGGTGCTCGCCGAGCAGCCCTTCGCGCAGGTATCGCTCGCGGTCGGGCTCGTTCGTGATGGCCGCCGGCTCGGTCACGTCAGCCGGCTGTCGCGGCGGCAGCCGCCTCGGCCGCCCTCTGCTTGGCGCGGAACGCCGAGATCCAGTTGGCGCCCCACTCGTCGTTGCCCATCATCAGGTCGGCGGCCTTGATCGCGTCCACCATCTGCGGGGTCCGCGAGTCCATGATCGCGCTGGTGAGCCCGGCGTGCATGGCCATCGGCAGGAAGGCCGATCCCAGGGCGTGACGACCGGGCATCCCGAACGAGACGTTCCCGGCGCCGAGGGTGGTGTTCAGGTCGAGTTCGTCACGAATGAGCGAGATCGCCTGCATGGTCCACTTGCCGTATTCGTGGTTGGCACCCACCGGCATGGCGAGCGGGTCGATCACGATGTCCTCGATCGGGATGCCGTACTCCTTGGTGGCGATCTCGACGATCTTCTTGGTGATCTCGAGTCGCTTGGCCGGGTCCTCGGGGATCTCGTCCTCTTCGTTCGGCAACGCGATCACGGCGGCGCCGTACTTCTTGACCAGCGGCAGGATCGCCTCCAGTCGGTCGCGCTCGCCGGTCACCGAGTTCACCAGCGCCTTGCCCTGGTAGGCGGCCAGACCGGCGTCCAGGGCCTCGACCACGGAGGAGTCGATGCACAGCGGCAGGTCGGTCAGCGACTGGATCAGCTTGACCGCGTCCGAGAGCAGCTGCGCCTCGTCGGCCAGCGGGACGCCCATGTTCACGTCGAGCATGGTCGCGCCGCCGGCCACCTGGGCCTGCACGTCCTCGATCACCCGGTGCATGTCGCCGGCCCGCAGTTCCTCCTGGAACTTCGGCCGCCCGGTCGGGTTGATCCGCTCGCCGATGATGCAGAACGGCTGATCGGGGCCGATGACGACCTCGCGGGTGGCCGAGCGCAGAACAGTGTGCATGTGCGGGAACTCCTTGTCGTGGAACGGCTTTCGCGAGGAAGTGGTGGAGGCGGCGGGTGCGGCGCGACCAGTCGTCAGGCCGGTACGGCGGCGCGCTTGCGCTGGATCAGGTCCTTGGCGCGGCGAACCGTGGTGGCGGCGTCCGGGGCGTAGCCGTCGGCGCCGACGGCGTCGGCGTACTCCTGGGTCACCGGGGCGCCGCCGACCATCACGATCACCGAGTCGCGCAGTCCGGCCTTCTCGAGCGCGTTGATGTTGGCCTTGAACATCGGCATGGTCGTGGTCAGGAAGGCGGACATGCCGACGATGTCGGGCTTGTGCTCCTCGATGGCGGCGATGAACTTCTCCGGCGGCACCTGCACGCCCAGGTCGATCACGTGGAAGCCCGCACCCTCGAGCATGATGTTGACCAGGTTCTTGCCGATGTCGTGGACGTCGCCCTTGACGGTGCCCATGACATAGGTGCCGACGGTCTCGGCGCCGGTGTTGGCCAGCAGGGGCCGCAACAGGTCGAGGGCGGCGCTCATCGCCTTGCCGGCGATCAGCATCTCGGGGACGAAGAAGTCGCCGCGCTCGAACCGGGCGCCGACCTCCTCGAGGGAGGGGATCAGGGCGTCGAACAGCAGCGATTCCGGGGTCATGCCGATCTCGAGGCCCTGCTGGGTCAGCTCGATCACCCGGGGCTTGTTGCCGACGAGGGTTTCGTCATACAGGGCCTTCAACAGGTCGGCCTGCGCGGCGTCGGTCATGCGGCTCCTACCTTTCGAGTGAACCCGAGTTGTGTGGACACGGATAGTGCCTGCTCGGCGACGAGTGCGCCGAGTACCGGCAGGCGTTCTGCCGGAATTCGAGCGGTCGGTCCGGAGACCGATACTGCCCCCACCACGGTGCCATCGGGTCCGCGCACCGGCGCGGCGACCGCGACCAGACCCACTTCCAGTTCCTCCGCGGCGATCGCCCATCCCCGGCGACGCGTCACGGCCACATCGGACTCCAGCCCCGCTCGGGTGACGATCGTGGCCGACGTCCGAGCCTCGAGCGGCCCCTCGGGCAGTGCCATGCGTCCGAAGGCATAGAAGATCTTTCCCAGCGCCGAGCAGTGCGGTGGCACCTCGACGTCGACCCAACTGGTGGCACCCAGCAGGTATCGGCCGTCGGCCTGGGATACCTGTACCACGACGTCGCCTCGGGGCACGGCGAAGTTCGCGGTTTCACCGGTGGCGGCGGCCAGCCGGTCGAGGGCGGGCTGGGCGAGTTCGGCCAGGTCGTGCACGGCGTTGTGTCGTGCCGCGTACAGCGCGAACAGTGCGCCCGGGCGGAACAGGCCGTCCCGATCGCGTTGCACCAGCCGGTTGCGTTCGAGTGCCTGCAAGAGGCGAGAGGTGGTCGACTTCGCGAGGCCGAGTTCCTCGACCAGGGAGGTGAAACTGCGCGGTTCACCTGCGGCGACGATGAGGTCGAGCAGCGCGGCAGCACGATCGACGGCCTGGCTGCCGGCGGTCGAGCCGGTCGGCTGGCGCGTCGAAGACTGTTCCATATCATGGAACCGTTGTTTCACGGCGAAAGCGTAGGATCGGCCCTCGTCCGCGGTCAAGCACGACCGCACAAGCGCCGCCAGTCCATCGAGTCGAAGGAGCCCCGATGTTCCGAAACACCATGCCGCGCTACGAGATCCTCTCGCAGGAGTCACTGGCAGTGCTGGACTCCGGGTGGCGCCGGTTGGTGTCCGAGATCGGCGTCGAGTTCTGCTCCGATCGGGCCCTCGATCTGTTCCGCGCCGCGGGTCAGAAGATCGAGGACCAAAACGTCAAGTTCGACCCCGACTTCATCCTCGAGCAGGTCGCCAAGGCGCCGCACGAGTTCGACGTCCAGGCCCGAAACCCCGCCAATTCGGTGCACATCGGCGGCGATTCCATGGTCTTCGGTGGGGTCTACGGCCCGCCCTTCGTCCGCGAGGGCGACGTGCGCCGGGACGCCACCATGGAGGACTTCCGCAATTTCACCCGTCTGGCCCAGGCCTTCCCCGGGCTGGACTCCGCCGGTGGGGTGATCTGCGAGCCCAACGACGCCCCGCTGGACAGCCGCCACCTGGACATGATCTACGCGCTGCAGACCCTGACCGACAAGATCTACATGGGCAACGTCGTCAGCGGTGTCAACGCCCGGGACACGTTGGCCATGACCGAGATCCTGTTCGGCGGTGGCAAGGGCCGCGAGGCCGGTCGGGCGGCGATCGAGAAGACCCCGGCCACCATCTCACTGATCAACTGCAACTCTCCGCTGCGCTGGGACGACCGCATGCTCGACTCACAGTTCGAGTACAGCGCGGCCAACCAGCCGGTGGTGCTCACCCCGTTCCTGCTCATGGGGGCGATGTCGCCGGTGTCGATCCCGGCCACCCTGGCGCAGCAGATCGCCGAGGCGTTGACCGGCATCGCGCTGTCGCAGCTGATCCGTCCGGGTAGCCCGGTGATCTTCGGTTCGTTCCTGTCGAACATCGACATGCAGTCCGGCTCACCGCAGTTCGGCACCCCCGAGTCGGCCCTCGGGCTGCTGTGCACCGGCCAGATCGCCCGGCACTTCGGACTGCCGGTGCGCTCGGGCGGCGGGTTCACGTCGTCCCAGGTGCCCGACGCGCAGGCCGCGTACGAGGCGCTGATGACGATGCTGCCGACCTTCCTGGCCGGCATCAACTGGGTGATGCACACCGCCGGCTGGCTCGACGGTGGGCTGGTGGCCTGTTACGAGAAGTTCGTCATCGACATGCAGATTCACGAGATGTTGCAGCACATGTTCACGCCGATCGAGTTCTCGCAGGAGACCCTGGCCTTCGGCGCGCACGAAGAGGTCGGCCACGGCGGGCACTTCCTCGGCGCCGAGCACACCATGGAGCGGTTCCGCACCTGCTTCTATCGGCCGTTCCTGTCCAGCTCGGACAACTACGACCGCTGGATGCGCAACGGTGCCAAGGACGCCGCGGCCCGAGCCTCCGACGTCTGGCGCGCCAAGCTCGACACCTACGAGCAGCCCCCGCTGGACGACGCGGTGCGCGAGGAGCTGGAGGCGTACGTGACCGTACGGCGGGCGGAGCTGGGCGACTGAGTTCGGCCATCGAGCAAGGCGTTCGAGCAGGGCGTCGTCCGCCGGCCCCTGGATCAGTTCGGCGTGACGGCGTTGGACGCGGCCGAGGCGGCGCCGGTGCCGATGGCATTGGTGGCGGTGACGGTGAAGGTGTAGCTGGTGCCGTTGGTCAGGCCGGTGACCGTGCAACTGGTGGCGCCTGTCGTGGTGCAGGTCTTGGCCCCTGGGCTCGACGTCACGGTGTACCCGGTGACCGCCGAACCGCCGTTCCACGGCGCCGTCCAGGACACCGTCGCCTGGGTGTTGCCGCCGCTGGCGGTGGCGGACGTGGGGGCGGCGGGTGTGATGGTGAGCGCCCACTTGCGGGCCAGGTACTCGGCGATGGTGCGCTGGTCCGTGGTGGTCTGGGCGGTGTTGAAGCCGACCAGCTCGGCGATGGCGCCGTTGTACGTGGCGCCACTGGTGTTCTTGCCCAGGTTGGCGGTCGCCGACGCGGTCAGGGCTGCCGTGTTCGTCGAGGTTGCGGTTCCCCGCGTCGCGTCGTCCACGGAGGCTTGCAGGCCGCCGCCCGAGCGGCGCGTGGTGACCAAGTGGGTGGTGGCGTTGCCGATGCTGGTCGGCCCGTGCGCGGTGGTGTCGGGATTGCCGGTACCCATCGCGGGGACGCCGCCGGTGATCGTCACGCCGTAGTCGTTCTGCACACTGACACCCGACAGGTCGAAGATCGGTGCCCCGGCATACCACTGGGCGTTGGAGGCACCCGTGCTGGCGCTGGGGCGGACGACGGCGTACCAGGTCATGTCACCGGCGAACGGCCGGCTCGCGCTGAGCTGGCTGGTACCACTGAAGCTCACCGTGGGGTGACCGTTGATGCTCGTGCCCACGGCCGCGTAGGCGGTGGACACCACGGTGGCGTTGTTGGCCGAACCGGACTTGTCCTTCCAGCAGGCCACGGTGGTGGTGGCCTGTGCGCCGGTGCAGTTGGTGGTCAACACCGTGGTGGCATCGGCGGCGTCATACCAGAGTTTCATGGTCGTCGACGTCATGATCGCGGCGGGGTAGGTGGTCACTGTCGTTGCGGCGGAGGCGGTTCCGGTGCCGAGGGCGTTGGTGGCGGCAACGGTGACCGAGTAGGTGATGCCGTCGATCAGGCCGGTCAGGGTGCACGGGCTGGACGCCGCGGTGCAGGTGACGGTGCTCTGGCCGCTGGCGGTGGCGGTGGCCGTGTAGCCGGTGATCGCGCTGCCACCGTTGGAGGCGGGGGCGGTCCAGGACACCGAGGCCTGTCCATTGGCGGTGGTACTGGGCGTGGCGGTGACGGCGGTCGGCGCGCCGGGGGTGGTGGCGACGGTGACGCTGGTGGTGGCGGCCGGTCCGGCGCCGACGGAGTTGGTGGCGGTGACGGTGACCGTGTAGGTGGTGCCGTTGGTCAGTCCGGTGATGGTGCAGCCGGTGGATGGTGGTGTGGCAGTGCAGGTTTGGCCGCCGGGTGAGGCGGTGGCGGTGTAGCCGGTGATGGTGGCGCCGCCGTCCCAGGTGGGGGCGGTCCAGCTGAGGGTGGCCTGGGTGTTGCCCGGCGTGGCGGTGGGGCTGCCGGGGGCGGCGGGGGTGATCACGGAGGCCCATTTGTGGGCGAGGTATTCCTCGAGGGTGCGGCGTTGGGTGGTGGTCAGGGTGCCGTTGAACGCGATGATCTCGGGGGTGGTGCCCCACCAGCGGCCGGCCGGGGTGCTGTCGCCGCCGGTGCCGAGCCAGAGGTGGTGGGTGCCGGTGGTGAAGGCTCCGCTGGTGGTGACGCCGGCGCCGCCCTGGGCCCAGATGGTGACCGAGGTGCCGGAGGTGAACTCGGCGGCGGCGACCCCTTGGGCCTGGGAGCCGGGCCAGGCGGTGGAGAACGCCATCGGGTTGCCGTTGACGTCGGCGCCGGTGGCCGACCAGCTGGTGATGCGGCGTTGGCTGGCAGCGGTGGTGCCGCCGTAGGAGAGGGCGGAGATGCCGTTCATGGCGACGCTGGGGTTGACGGCCGCAGACAGGATGACGGTGCCGGTCGTGGTACCGGTGGGCAGCAGGCTGGGGTTGGCCGAGAGGTAGTCGTCGGTGCCGTCGAAGCTGGGCACGGGGTGGCCGGCGACGGTGCTCAGGACGGGTTGGTAGGTGCCGGAGGCCTGGGTGGCGTGGTTGGCCGAGCTGGATTTGTCCTTCCAGCAGCCGACGGTGGTGGTGGCTTCGGCGCCGGTGCAGGCCGAGGAGGCCAGGATCGTGGCGGGGTCGGCGCCGTCCAGCCAGAGTTTCAGGTTCGACCCGGACATGAGGGTGGCGGGGTAGGTGGTCACGGTGGTGGCGGTGGACGCCGGTCCGGTTCCGACGCTGTTGGTGGCGGTGACGGAGACCGAGTAGGTGACGCCGTCGACGAGGCTGCTCAGCGTGCAGGGGCTGGACGCCGCGGTGCAGGTGCGCGTGGTCTGACCGGCGGCCGTCGCGGTGGCGGTGTAGGAGGTGATGGCGGCGCCGCCGGTGGAGGTGGGGGCGGTCCAGGTGACAGTGGCCTCGCCGCTGACGGTGGTGCTGGCGGTGGCAGTGACCCCGGTGGGAGCGCTGGGCACGGTGGTGGTGGGGGTGGCCGTGGTGGTCGAGGCGGGCCCGGTGCCGACGGCATTGGCGGCGGTGACGCTGAAGGTGTAGGGGGTGCCTCCGCTCAGTCCGGTGACGGTGCAGCTGGTGGTGGCCGTGGTGCAGGACGCACCGCCGGGGCTCGCGGTGACGGTGTACGAGGTGACGGCCGACCCGCCGTCCCAGGAGGGCGCCGACCAACTCACGGCCACCTGACCGCCGCCCGGGGTGCCGGTCGGTCCAACTGGTGCGCCGGGCGTGATGGTGACCCCCCACTTGCGGGCGAGGTACTCGGTGATGGTTCTCTCGTCCGTGCGCGACAGGGCCGTGGTGGCGACGATGACTTCGCCGAGGTCGCCGACGTAGGTCGCCGCGTCGACGTTCTTGCCGAGGTAGGCGGTGACGGTGTTGGTCAGGGCCGGGCTGGCGGCCGTGGTGGCGGTACCGCGGGTGGCTCCGTCGGCCGAGGCCTCGAGGCTGGTACCGCTGCGTCGGCCGACGGCAAGGTGGCCGGAGCCGTTGTTGACGGTGACCGGGCCGTGGGCGGTGGTGTCGGACGGGGTGCCGGTCCCGAAGGCGGGCGCCCCGGCGACGAGCGCCAGACCGTAGTCGTAGCCGAACCCGTTGACCTCACCGTCGAGCAGGGGGGACCCTGCCCACCAGTGGTCGGTGGCCAGGCCCTGGGTCTGGGTGGTGCGCGTGATGGCGAAGATCGTCATGTCCGCCGAGGCCGGTGAGGCGACGCCGAGCTGTGACGAGCCGTTGAAGGCCAGGGTGGGCAGTGCATTCAGGGTGGGCCCGATCGTGGCAGCGACCGTGCCGGTGGCGTGGCGGGTGTTGCCGGATTTGTCCTTCCAGCATTGAACGGCAGAGCCGAGGCTGGTGCCGGCTGCCGAGGTGCAGCCGGTGTTGCTGTACCGGGTGGTGGGGTCGGCCGCATCGAGCCAGACCCCGAGCCCTGCGGTGGTCATGATCGTGGCGGGGTAGGGGGTGGCGGTGGTGGTGCCGGGGCTGCTGGTGCCGTTGGCGTTGGTGGCGGTCACGCTGACGGTGTAGGTGAGGCCGTTGGTGAGGCCGGTGAAGGTGCAGGTGCGGGTGGCGGGGACGGTGACGGTGCAGCTGGTCGATGCGGGGCTGGTGGTGGCGGTGTAGCTGGTGATGGCCGAGCCCTGGTCGTCGGGCAGGGTCCAGGTGGCGGTGATCTGGGTGTCGGTGGGGTGGCGGTGACCACGGGTGGGTCGGGGATGCCGGTGCAGGGGGTGGTGGCGGTGGTGGTGGCGGTCGAGGTCCAGGTGCCGTAGCGGATCCGGACGTGGGGGGTGAGTTGAGTGGTGGGCACGGTGATGGTGGTGCTGGTGCCGCTGACGCCGGTCGCCAGGGTCGATGCCCCGTCGGTGATGTCGTAGGTGGCTCCGGCGCGCAGGCCGGCGGCGGGGGTCCAGGTGACCTGGCAGGTGGTGGGCGCCGTCCGGCTGGTGGTGACGGCGGTGGGGATCCAGGGGTCCAGTTGGGCAGCGCTCAGCGCCGTCCCGGAGTTTCCCGTTTGTGCCGTGAAGGCGCCCTGGACCTGGGAGGAGAACAACGCCGCAAATCCCAGGAAGATCAACGCGGCGCCCACGATCACCCGACTCCATCGACGCCGGGTGAGGCTCGGGTCCGGGGTGGGCCCGCGCGGGGACGCCGAAGCGCCACGTGAAGCGATCACCACCACGTCAGGTGTCTCGGCAGCTCGGGCGCCGGGGCTGAGCCTGTCGGCCCAGACAGATCCCGACAGATCGCCGTGGCGCGACTCAGGCGGGGGTCACCGAGTTCGAGGCGGCCGAGGCCGGGCCGGCGCCGACGACATTGGTGGCGGTGACCGTGAAGGTGTAGGCGGTGCCGTTGGTCAGACCGGTGACGGTGCAGCCCGCAGGCGTGGTGGCCGTGCAGGTCTTGCTTCCTGGACTCGAGGTGACCGTGTAGCTGGTCACGGCCGACCCGCCGTCCCAGCTCGGGGCCGTCCAGCTGACGGTGGCCTGGGTGCTACCGCCCGCGGCGACCAGGGTACCGGGGGCGGCCGGCGTGATCGCGACGGACCACTTGCGTGCGAGGTACTCGTCGATCTGACGCCGCTGAGCGGTGGTCGGTGCCGTCGAGAGCACGAGCACCTCCTTCAGTGGCCCCTGCCACAACGCGAAGATGTAGCCCGAGGTGGTGCCGCTGGTGTTGAAGGCGTAGGCCGCGCTCACCCGAGGGCGGCCGTCGCGTACCAGGTCGTAGGTGCCGGAGTTGAACTGGCTGTCCATGATGCGGGTGGCGTTCACGGTCCAGGTGCCGTCCGAGATGGTGGCTCCGCCGCCGTTGACGTCCACCGACACCGCCCCGGTGCCGCCGCTGTAGGTGTAGTCACGCCGGGCACCGGTGCCACCACTTCCCGAGAAGAACGGCCAGGAGTTCGAGCCGCTGGACGCCGACACGGAGCCCACGATGAACGTGGTCGAGGCGGCGGTGCCCGAGGGGATGCCGGTCAGGGTGGAACTGCTCATGTCGTCGTTGCCATCGGCCACGGGGAGCAATCGCCCTCCGCTGGAGGTCGCCGTGGGCTTCATCGACGCGGTCGACTGGGTCAGGTTGTTGCCGTTGGTGGAACGGTCCTTCCAACAGGCGACGCTGTTCCCCGCGGTCGCTGCAGTGGTGCAGCCCGTGTCGGTGAACAGCGCCGAGCTGGACGCCGCGTCGAGCCACAGCTCGGTTGCCCCCGAGGTCATCACGGCGGCGGGATAGGTGATGACGGTCGCCGAGCCGGAGGCGGCTCCGGTTCCCGCGGCGTTGGTGGCGGTGACGGTGACCGTGTAGGTGACGCCGTCGGTCAGGCCGGTCAGGGTGCAGGGGCTGGACGCCGCGGTGCAGGTGACGTTCGACAGTCCGGCGGTGCCGGGGACGGCGGTGGCGGTGTAGCCGGTGATGGTCGAGCCACCGGTTGAGGCCGGCGCGGTCCAGGTGACGGCGGCCTGCCCGGAGGTCGTGGTGCCGGCGGTCGCGGTCACGCCCGTGGGTGCGCCCGGCGGCCCGGCCGGGGTGACGGCGGCCGAGGCGGCCGAGGCAGTGCCGGTGCCCACGCTGTTGGTGGCGGCCACGGTGACGGTGTAGCTGGTGCCGTTGGTCAGGCCGGTGATCGTGCAACTGGTGGACGGTGCTGTGGCAGTGCAGGTTTGCCCGCCGGGGGAGGCGGTGGCGGTGTAACCGGTGATGGCGGCACCGCCGTCCCAGGACGGCGCGGCCCACGACACGCCGGCCTGGGCGTTGCCGGCGGCGGCGGTGGGGGTGCCGGGGGTACCGGGGGTGATGGTCGCCGTCCACTTGCGGGCGAGGTATTCCTCGATGGCACGGTGTTGGGTGGCCGTCAGCGTGGTGGCGAAGACCACGATCTCCTCGATCGGCCCCTTCCAAGCGCTCCAGGCGCCGGCGTTCTGGACGCCCTTGCGTCCCACGGCGGCCCCTCCGGTGCCCGTCGTGTAGGACCCGGACGCCGACCCGATCGTGGCCCCGGAGACCCACGTTCGGCTCGTGGTACCGGTGGTGTACTCGGAGTCCACCACGGTGGGTGTCGTGGCGGACCAGACACCGCCCACGATGCCGATCGCTCCGCTGTGGGCATCGGTCATCACCGTCGTGGAGTTGCCCTCGTGCAGGGTTTGGCGCATCTGGCCCCAGTTGGCCGTGCCCCACGACAATGCGGAGCCGTACCCGCCCGGAACGATCGTCGGATCCGTCAGCGTGGCCGTGACGAACTGGGTGCTGTCGCTGGCGCCGATCGGCAGCGATGTCACCGACAACGACAGTCCGTCGTCGAGGCCATCGAACGTGGGCACGGGGTGTCCGCTGACGGTGCTCAGCGCGGGCAGGGTTCCGATGGCGGATTGGGTGGCGTGGTTGGCCGAACTGGATTTGTCTTTCCAGCAGCCGATGGTGGTGGTGGCCTGGGTGCCGGTGCAGGTGGAGGAGGCCAGGATCGTGGTGGGGTCGGCGCCGTCGAGCCAGAGTTTGAGGTTCGCCCCGGTCATGAGGGTGGCGGGGTAGGTGGTGACGGTGGTCGAGCCGGATGCCGGGCTGGTGCCGGCGGCGTTGGTGGCGGTGGCGGTGATCGTGTAGGTGATGCCGTCGACGAGTCCGGTGAGGGTGCAGGGGCTGGACGCGGTGGCGCAGGTGAGGGTGCTCTGCCCGCTGGCGGTGGCGGTGACGGTGTAGCTCGTGATCGCCGAACCGCCGTTGCTGGCGGGCGCCGTCCAGGTGACGCCGGCCTGGCCGGAGGTTGAGGCGGAGGCGGTGGCGGTCACGGCTGTCGGTGCGCCAGGCGGCCCGGTGGGGGTGAGCACGGCCGAGGCCGCCGAGGACGGTCCGGTGCCGACGCTGTTGGTGGCGGCGACGGTGAAGGTGTAGCTGGTGCCGTTGGTCAGCCCGGTGACGGTGCACGAGGTGCCCGCCGTCGTGCACGAGGCCCCACCCGGTGAGGCCGTGACGGTGTAGGAGGTGATCGCGGCGCCGCCGTCCCACGATGGCGCGGTCCAGGACAGGGTGGCTTGAGCGTCGCCTGCACTTCCGGTCGGCGTACCGGGTGCGGCGGGGGCGAGGGTGGTGGCCCACTTACGGGCGAGGTACTCCTCGACCTGGCGGCGCTGGCTGGTGGTCAGGGTGGTGTCGAGGACGATGACCTCGGCGATGGGGCCCTGCCAGATTCGGGCGCCGGACAGGTCCTGGCCCAGGGCCGCCGTGGTGGTGCCGGTGGTGAAGGACGTCGAGGCGGGGGTGGAGCCGGATCGACCGTTGAGCCAGCCGGTGATGGTGGCAGTGGCATGTTCGGCCAGGACGATGTCGGTGTTCGAGGTCCAGTTACCGGGGCTGGTGGTGGGGCTGCCCCAGGCGCCGACGCTGATCGCCGCGGTGGTCTTGCCGATCTCGCGGGCGGCGCCGTTGCTGGCGGTGCCCCACCCGAAGGCGACCCGGGAACCGCTGGTGGCCGGTATGGGGTCGGTGAGTTGGGTGACCAGGGCGGTGGTGGAGGCGGTGGTGCCTGTGGGCAGGGCGGCGGCGGACAGGGCCAGGCTGTCGCCGCCGAAGGACGGCACGGGGTGGGTGTTGACGGTGGCCATGACCGGCCGGTTGATGGAGACGGTCTGCGTGGCGTGGTCGAGTTGAGTGGACTTGTCCTTCCAGCACCCGACGGCGGTGGTGGCGATGGCGCCGGTACAGGTGGCGGTGGGGTACATGGTCGTGGGGTCGGCGCCGTCCAGCCAGAGTTTCAGGTGGGCCGTGGTCATGATCCCTGCGGGGTAGGGGATGGTCGTGGCGCTGCCGGGCGTTGAGGTGCCGTTGGCGTTGGTCGCGGTGACCGTGACGGTGTAGGTGGTGCCGTTGGTCAGTCCGGTGAAGGTGCAGGTGCGGGCGGCGGGCACGGTGACGGTGCAGGTCTGGGACGCCGGGCTGGTGGTGGCGGTGTAGGTGGTGATCGGCGAGCCCTGGTCGTCGGGCAGGGTCCAGGTGGCGGTGATCTGGGTGTCGGTGGGGGTGGCGGTGACCACGGGTGGGTCGGGGATGCCGGTGCAGGGGGTGGTGGCGGTGGTGGTGGCGGTCGAGGTCCAGGTGCCGTAGCGGATGCGGACGTGGGGGGTGAGTTGGGTGGTGGGCACGGTGATGGTGGTGCTGGTGCCGCTGACGCCGGTGGCCAGGGTGGTGGCCCCGTCGGTGATGTCGTAGGTCGCCCCGGCACGCAGGCCCGACGCAGGCGTCCAGCTGACCTGGCAGGTGGTCGGCGCGGTCCGGCTGGTCGTGACCGCGGTCGGGATCCAGGGATCCAGTTGGGCAGCGCTCAGCGCCGTCCCGGAGTTTCCCGTTTGTGCCGTGAACGCCCCCTGGGCCTGGGCCGAGAAGTAGGCCGCCACGCCCAGGAACGCCAGCCCGGCCCACGGGGCGAGCCGCGCCCGGGCACGTCGACGTCGACGTCGGGCATGCCACCGCACCTTCTCCCATCGACCGTCGCTCCTGCGGCGTGGAGCGCACTCAGTCATTCGGCTCAGTCGAGCTGGCGGGAAGATCTCCTCAGCAGCGATCGCATCGCGCATACTGGTGCGTCATGAGCAACAGCGTGCAGGGGGCGGACGCCGGGTCAGGGCTGGTGCAGTCCGTCGACCGGGCGCTGACCATCCTGCGGGTGCTGGCTCGCGACGGTGAACTGGGCGTCACCGAGATCGCCGCCGACCTGGGCGTGCACAAGTCGACCGCCTTCCGGCTGGTCGCCACACTCGAGGCTCACGACCTGGTCGAGCAGGTCTCCGACCGGGGCAAGTTCCGGCTCGGCGTCGGGGTGTTGCGGTTGGCCGGGGCCACGACGGTGCGCCTGGATCTGATCCAGGAGAGCCGGCCGGTGACCGCCGGGTTGGCCAAGTCCGTCGGCGAGACGGTGAACGTGGCGGTGTTGTCGGGCACCGAGGCGCTGTACCTCGACCAGGTGAGCGGCCCCTCGGCCCTTGCTCTGCAGAACTGGGCCGGTCAGCGGATCCCGCTGCACGCGACGTCCAACGGCAAGGTGCTGCTGGCCTACGCCTCGGCCGCGGTGATCACCGAAGCGCTGCGGTCTCTGCGCCGGTTCACCCCGCGCACCCTGGTCGAGGTCCCCGCCCTGCAGCGTGACCTCGAGGAGGTGCGCCGTCGCGGCTGGGCGCTGGCCGTGGACGAGCTGGAAGAGGGGCTGACCGCGATCGCGGCACCGATCCGGGGTGCCGACGGCACCGTGATCGCCTCGCTCAGTGCCTCCGGACCCACGTTCCGGTTGACCGCAGAGCGGACGCCGGACGTGGCCGCCCGGGTGATGGCCGCGGCCCGGGAGATTTCCCAACGGATGGGCTGGCATGAGGTGGAGCCGACCCGACGTGTGGTTGGCTAACAATCAGCTACCAAACGAGCTGATCTGACCTCGAACGCTTGACGTTGGTCACAGTCCCCGTCGATTCTGTTGCTCGATGAACACCCGGGTGCGTGATGCGCAACACAGCGTGTCGGCCAGAACCACCTGACCGGCGTCTCGACGCCAGGAAGGTTGTCCCGATATGACGCAAGTGCAGCAGACCGGCCTCGATCCGGTGATCAGTGTGCGCGACCTCTGGAAGGTCTTCGGCCCCGGCGCCGAGAAGGTGCCGCAGTCCCCGGAGCTGGCCGCCCTCACCCGACGCGAATTGATCGACCGCACCGGCTGCACCGCCGCCGTGCGCGATGTCGGCTTCGACATCGCCCCCGGAGAGGTGTTCGTGGTCATGGGCCTGTCCGGTTCGGGCAAGTCCACCCTGCTGCGCTGCCTGACCCGCCTGATCGAGCCGACCTCGGGGTCGATGCTCTTCGGCGGCGAGGACATCCTGGCGGTCGACGCCAAGCGGTTGCGCGACCTGCGGCGCACCAAGTTCTCGATGGTCTTCCAGCACTTCGGCCTGCTGCCGCACCGCAAGGTGGTCGAGAACGTCGCCTACGGCCTCGAGATCCGTGGCGTGACCAAGGCCGGTCGCACCCAGCGGGCGATGGAGGTCATCGAGCTGGTGGGGTTGAGCGGGTACGAGTCCTCCTACCCCGACCAGCTCTCCGGCGGCATGCAGCAGCGCGTCGGGCTGGCCCGGGCGCTGGCCGTCGACCCCGAGGTGCTGTTCTTCGACGAGCCGTTCTCGGCGCTCGACCCGTTGATCCGCCGGGACATGCAGAACGAGGTCATCCGACTGCACAAAGAAGTCGGCAAGACCATGGTCTTCATCACCCACGACCTGTCCGAGGCGCTCAAGCTGGGTGACCGGATCATGATCATGCGGGACGGAGCGCAGATCCAGGTCGGCACCGGTGACGAACTCGTCGGGGCGCCGGCGGACGACTACGTGCGCGACTTCGTCCAGGACGTCAACCGCTCGCACGTGCTCACGCTGCGCTGGATCATGCGCCCGCCGCGGCCGGACGACCCGATGGACGGGCCGGTGCTGCACCAGGATGTGTTGGTGCACGAGGCGCTCCGCGCGGTGCTCGCGGCCCGTAAGCCGGCGCGCATCGTCGATGCGGACGACGAGCTGATCGGCATGGTGGGCGACGAGGAGATCTTCGGGGTGATCTCCTCCACCGAGACGGTCGCCTCGGCGTCCTCGGACTCCGCGGTGAAGGTCGCGCGGTGAGCAGCGCGGTGGCGCCCCCGGTGGCGCCCAGCAGCCGGTCCCGCCCAGCGACCTGGTGGCGGCCGGCCCGCGCCGCCCGAGCCGCCTGCTGCTGATCGGCGGCGTGCTCGTGGTGTGGTTCGTGATCTGGTTGGTGCTGCGCGGGACGAACACGTTGTCGTTGGCCGAGTCCGACCTGACCCCGTTCCACGAGCGGATCAACGATCTGCGCGACTGGGTGGACGCCAACCGCAACTCTTCCCCGATCTTCCTCTACGTCTTCAACGAGATCCGGGCGCTGATCGACGCCCTGTCGACGGCGCTACGCCACCTGATCGCCGTCCCGGCGGACGGTGAGACCATTCCCACCCTGGGCTGGCTCGGCGTCACCGCGGTGTTCACCTTCATCGCCGGGTGGCTCGGCAACATCCGCGTGGCCGTGCTGACCGCGGTCGGATTCGTCATCCTGGGCCTGCAGGGCCTGTTCACCGAGTCGATGGACACCCTGGCGGTCACCCTGGCCGCCGTGTTCGTCTCGTTGCTGATCGGCATCCCGCTCGGGGTGCTCGCCGGGTTCAGTGACCGCTTCAACCGGATGATCACACCCTTCCTCGACTTCATGCAGACCATGCCGTCGTTCGTCTACCTGGCGCCGCTGACGCTGTTCTTCGGCATCGGCTTGTCGTCGGCGGTGATCACCACCGTGATCTACGCGGCCCCACCCGCGATCCGGCTCACCGCCCACGGCATCCGCTCGGTGAACAAGGCAACGGTCGAGGCCTCGCAGTCGTTGGGGTCGACGTCCTGGCAGACCCTCACCCATGTGCTGCTGCCGATGTCGCGGCGCACCATCGTGCTGGGCATCAACCAGACCATCATGGCGGCGCTGTCGATGGTCACCATCGCCGCCCTGATCGACGCGCCCGGCCTCGGCAAGACCGTGATCAAGGCGCTGCAGAGCGTGGACGTCGGCACCGCGTTCAACGCCGGCATCGCCCTGGTCATCCTCGCCATCGTGCTCGACCGGACGACGACCGCCATGGCCGTGCGCAGTGAAGGGGTGGTGCAGAAGCGCCGGTTCGGGCTCGCCGCCCGCCTGGCTCAGCTGCGCCGCCCGTTCGTGCTGGCCGGGGCGGTGGCCACGGTCGTGGCCGCCTACCTGTCGCGGACCTACGTCGATCTGGCGATCTTCCCGAAGCCGGCGAGCGACTCACCGCTCAATCTCGGACGCCTGATCAGCAGCGGGGCCGACAACGCGACCACCTGGGTGCAGGACACCTTCCCCACGCTCACCAGTGGGCTGCAGGAGGTCACCACCAGCTGGCTGATCGACCCGCTGCAGAGCCTGCTCACCGACAGCCCGTGGTGGGCCACCGCGGCGGCGATCACCGCGATCGCCCTCATCCTGGGTGGCCTCCGGGCTGCCATCATCGCGGCGTTGTGCCTGGTGCTGGTAGTGGCCACCGGGTTGTGGGAGGACAGCATGATCACGCTGGCCTCGACCCTGGTCGCCACCGTGCTGGTGGTGGCCTTCGGGGTCGTGGTTGGGGTCTGGATGGGTCGCAGCCGCCGGGCGGATGCAACCATCCGGCCGATCCTGGACGCCGCGCAGGTGCTGCCGCCGTTCGTGTACCTGGTGCCGGTGGTCGCCCTGTTCAACCCGAGCCGGTTCAGCGCGATCATCGCGGCACTGGTGTTCGCCGCCCCGGTCGCGGTGAAGATCACCGCTGACGGAATCCGGCACGTGTCGGCCACCACGGTGGAGGCGGCCGTGGCCGCAGGGTCGAGCACCTCCCAGGTGGTACGCAAGGTGCAGCTGCCGATGGCCGCACCCGCGCTGACCCTGGCCACCAATCAGGGACTCATCTACGTCCTGTCGATGGTCGTCATGGGCGGTCTGGTGGGCGGTGGCGCGCTCGGCTACGACGTAGTCGCCGGGTTCTCGCAGGGCCAGCTGTACGGCAAGGGCCTGGCCGCCGGCTTGGCCATCGTGCTGCTCGGCATCACGCTCGACCGGGTGACCCAGGCGGCTTCACGCCGCGTGGGCCGTCCCGGGCGCTGAAAAGTGGGGGATCGAACGTCCCAGGAAGGTCCTGAGACAGACGCAACGGATTCACCGTAACGAGGAGGTCGGAACACAGTGCGAGGACTCAGGACGGCCCGTGCGATCGCTCTGGTCGCCAGCGCCGCAGTGGCGTTGACGCTCAGCGGTTGTGGCGGCGCCAAGGTCGGCGAGACGAGCGGGGCCTCCGCCGCGCCGTCGGCATCAGGCGGTGGCGCCGAGTGTGGCACCTTCAACATCGCAGTCAACCCATGGGTCGGCTATGAGGCGAACGCCGCCGTGGTCGGCTATGTGGCCGAGCGTGACCTGAAGTGCAAGGTGGTGAAGAAGGACCTCAAGGAGGAGATCGCCTGGCAGGGCTTCGGCTCGGGCGAGGTCGACGTCGTCCTGGAGAACTGGGGCCACCCGGACCTGGTCAAGAAGTACATCGACGAGCAGAAGACCGCCGTCGACGCCGGTGCGACCGGCAACAAGGGCGTCATCGGCTGGTACGTGCCGCCGTGGCTGGCCAAGGAGCACCCGGACATCACCGACTGGAACAACCTCAACAAGTACGCCGACCTGTTCAAGACCTCCGAGTCGGGCGGCCAGGGGCAGTTGCTGGACGGCGACCCCTCGTTCGTCACCAACGACGCGGCGCTGGTCAAGAACCTGAAGCTGAACTACAAGGTGGTCTACGCGGGCAGCGAGACGGCCCTGATCACCGCGTTCCGCCAGGCGGAGAAGCAGAAGAAGCCCTGCTGGGCTACTTCTACGAGCCGCAGTGGTTCATGGCCGAGGTGCCGCTGGTCAAGGTCAACCTGCCCAAGTACACCGACGGCTGTGACGCCGACGCTGCCAAGGTGGCCTGTGACTACCCGCCGTACGAGCTGAACAAGGTCGCCAGCAAGAAGTTCATGGACGCGAACGGCCCGGCGGCCAAGTTGGTCAAGAACTTCCAGTGGACCAACGACGACCAGAACCTGGTGGCGAAGTACATCACCGTGGACAAGATGTCCGCGGCGATGCCGGCAAGAAGTGGGTCGAGGACAACCCGGACAAGGTGAAGGCCTGGCTCGCGGCTGAGCCGAACGCGTGATGACGGCGGGCGCAGCACGGGCTGCGCCCGCCGTCTCGCTGTCGTGACACCCTCGGCGGCCAGAACGACGCCATCTCGTGCTCAAGCGAACGGCTTTACCTGGCGATAACCCGCCTCATGGCGATCATGCGACGCATGCAGGCCCTGGCCGGTGGAGGGAGTCTTCGGCGCGCACTGGTGGTTCGCACCATGGCGATGGCTCTGAGCGCCATGTTCGCCACGGCAGCGCTGTTCGCCTTCCAGTCCCAGCGGGAGAGTCACCAGCGAGCTCAGGACGATACGCAGAAGTTCGCCACCCTGATCTCCGATGAACTGGCCAACCAGTTCGCCACCTGGCGCCAGGATCTGCTGATCGCCGCGGGGAACACCGCCTATCGCGACTGGTTCGAGCAGCCCGACACCCGGCGCCTGACCAAGGCGCGTATCGACAACGCCCTGGTCGCGCTGCACGACATCGAGCCGGCCCTGATCGACGAATCCTGCTTCATCGCCGCCGACGGTAAGGAGCTGGCCCGCCAGACCAAGGGCGAGATCGCCCCGGACGACGACCTGTCGCCGGATGAGTCGGAGGCGCCGTTCTTCGCCCCCTCGTTCTCGCTGCGCGAGGGCGAGGTCTGGCAGGCCAGCCCCTACGTGTCGGAGGACTCCGGCCGGTGGGTGGTCTCGAATTCGACGCCGTTGAACATCCGCGGCAAGAACGTCGTCATCCTCCATTTCGAGGCGAACCTGGACGCCGTCCGCAGCCGCGTCGTCGAACAACTGCGCAGTGGCATGCAGGTCCGCATCGTCGACACCAAGAGCAAGAAGGTGATCGCCGATACCGCGGTCGCCCAACCGATCACCGACAAGCCCCTGGCGCCCCTGGGGGAGTGGGCCGGCGCCGCCGGGCCGATCCGGTCCTCGGTGAACGTCGTGCTCGGCAGGACCAACGCCAACGCCTGGACGGTGGAGGTGAGCCGCGCGGACACCTCGGTGCTCACCCGGTCGCTGGTGATCGAGCTGATCCTGCTGGTGGTGGTCGGCGGCATCGCGCTCAGCGTGATCACCGTCCGCTTCGGGCGGGGTATCAGCGCGCCGATGGAGCAGGTCACCGAGGTGGCCGAGGCGATGGCCGCGGGCGACCTGACCCGCCGAACGCAGGTCCGGCGAGCCGATGAGATCGGCCGCATGGCCGAGGCGGTGAACCTGGCCATCGACCACATGGGCCAGGCGCGCGAGGCCCTGAATCGCGAGCACGAGGAACGCCGCGAACAGCTGCGCAACACCCAGGAACAGCAACGTCGGGCCGAGGAGGACGTGCGGCGCCGGGCGCAGGAGATCATCGACCAGACCGCGGCGCAGATCTCGGGGAACTCGAGCGAATCGTGGCGCACGTCCGCGAGGTGCAGGACGGCGCCGAGACCATCTCACAGCGGGTGGGGGCACTGGCCGAGCCACCCGCGGCCTGGTGGAACACGCCGGCGAGGCCGATACCTACGTGGAGGCCCTCGGCGACAGCCTGCGCAAGGTCGGGGGGATCGCCGAGATGATCGCCGGCGTGGCCTCGCAGACCAATCTGCTGGCGCTGAACGCCACCATCGAGGCCAACCGGGCCGGGGAGGCCGGGCAGGGCTTCCGCGTGGTGGCCGACGAGGTGAAGGCGCTGGCCGGCTCGACGTCCCGGTCCACGGGGGAGATCTCGGCGACGATCGCCACCATCGAGCAGCACGCCCAGTCGGTGGCCACCGTGATCGCCACCATGGCGGGCAGCGTGAACGGGATCGAGGAGGCCACCGCCGACGTCGTCGGGGTGACCCAACGCCAGAACGAGTTGGTCGCCGCGATGCAGGATGCGGTCAGCTCGGCCGTGGTGCGGGTGAAGGAGCTCACCAGCGCCACCAGCGAGGTCGAGCGCCGCAGCGCGCGTCGGGTGCCGTTCCACGGCGAGGGCCTGCTCATCGTCAACGGGGTTCAGGCGCCGATCACCTGGAAGGACATCAGCATCGGGGGCATGGCCGGGACGGTGCGTTCGGACACCCCCATCCGCGAGAGCGACAAGGTCACGCTGGAGTTCGCCCTGGCCGACCGGCAGGTCCGGGTGGTGTGTTCCGTGCAGCGGCTGCAGGTCTCGGGTGGGTTGATCCACCTGGGCCTCGGCTTCATCGACGCGAGCCGCGACCTGCGGGACGCCATCGCGACGTACTTCGAGGACGTCCTGGGTTCGGCCGAGGTCTGAGGCCGGCCGACCCAGGACGTCACTGACGTCCCGTCGACGCCCGGGTTCAGTGGTGGCGGGCGTCCAGCTCTGCACTGATCGCCGGCACCACCTGGTGCAGGTCACCCACCACGGCGTAGTCGGCCTTGGTCACCATCGGTGCCTCGGGGTCGGTGTTCACCGCGATGATCGTCTTGGCACTCGAGCAGCCGGCCCAGTGCTGGATCGCCCCGCTGATCCCGCAGGCCAGGTAGACATCCGGGGTGATCCGGCTGCCGGTCTGGCCGACCTGCTCGTGGTGTGGACGCCAGCCGAGGCTGGTCACGACCCGCGAGACGCCGAGCGCGCCGCCGAGCCGCTCGGCCAGGGCGATCAGCTCGTCGAACTGATCCGGCCCGCCGACGCCGCGTCCGCCGCCGACCACCACCCGGGCGCGGGTGAGGTCGGTGCCCGAGCTGGCCACCGGCACCGTGCGCCGGACCCGGGCCACCAGATCGGCATCGGTCAGCGACACCGGTGCCGTGGCCACGACCTGCACCGCAACCGGCGAGGCCACGGTGGAGTGCTCCACCGCGTGCCCGGCCATGGTGAACAGGGCCGGCGAGCCGACCAGGTCGAGTTCTTCGAGAACGGCCCCACCCATCACCTGCCGCCGCACCACCAACGCTGTCTCGCCGCTGGCCGCGGCGGCTCCGATGCCGCCCAGCTGTGCCGAGGTGACCTCGGTGACGTTGGCGGCCATGCGCAGGTCGAGCCGTGCCGCCACGTGGGCCAGCACCTCGTTGCCGCGGGGGCTGGCCGGGGCCAGCACCACGGACGGCGCGTGCGCCCGGACGGCGTCCACCACGCACGAGGCCCAGGCCGCGGCGCTGTAGGCGTCCAGCCGGGGGTCGCCGACCTGGTGCAGCACCGCGGCGCCGTGGGCGGACAGCTCGTCCAGTCCGCTCGCCGGGACGTCCCCGACGACCAGCGCGTGAACGGTGGCTCCGCCGGTCTCGGCCAGGCCCCGAGCGAAGGTGATCGCCTCGAGCGAGAGGGTGGACATCTCCTCCGGTTCGGCTTCGACCAGAACGAGAACGATGCCGGTGCCGGTCATTTCGCGACCACCCCGATCGTGTGCAGTACGTCGACCACGGCGGCCGCCGCGGCCGAGGTGTCCTTGTCGGTGCCCAGGACCTGAACCGTGCTCGGCTGCTCCGGCGGCAGGATCAGGGTGCGTCGTCCGGTGCCCTGCACCGGGGCGGCCGCATCGACCAGTTCGACGGGGCCTTCTTGGCCTTCAACCGGCCCGGGATGGAGGGATACCGCGGGCTGATCTCGCCCTCCTTGACGGTGACGACGGCCGGCAACGGCACCTCGAACTCCTCGGTGCCCCGCGGGCCGTCACCGACCACGACCGCGGTCGAGCCCGCGACCACCACCGTGCGAGCCCCGGTCACCACGGGGCGACCGAGCAGGTAGGCGACCCTGACGCCGACCTGGAAGTCGCCGGTGTCCGCGGCGTCGTTGCCCAGCAGGATGAGGTCGAACCCCTCGCCGGCCGCCTCGCGGCGGCGGGCGACGTCCGCGATGGCCTCGGCGACGTCCGCCGGGCCGAAGGCGTCGACCGAGCCGGGCTCGCCCTCGTCGGCGGTGCGCAGGTGCACTGCCGAGGTGACGCCCACCGCCAGCGCCTCCCGCAACTGCTCGAGCGCGCCGTCCGGGCCGAGGGTGAGCACAGTGGCCGAACCACCTGTGTCACCGGCGATCTGGACGGCGGCCTCGATGGCGCACTCCTCGTGAGGGCTGAGGGTGTGCCCGACATGGCGGGCGTCCACCGACATCGCGTCGGCGGACAGCAACACCTGACCGCTCGATCCCGCTACTCGTTTGATGCAGACCAATACGTTCGGCATGTCTCTCAGTCTCTCGATCGGGTGGATCTGCGCCCAGGGTCGTTCAGGCCCGGATCCGCGCGTTCTCGGGGTCGAACAGCGGGGTGGACCCGGCCACCGCCACCGTCACCGGGTAGCGCTCGCCGAGGTACTGCACCGACAGCTTCGTGCCCTCGACCGCTTGCGCCGCCGGCAGGTAGCTCAGCAGCAGGTGCTTGCCCACGCTCGGGCCGGACCCGGCGCTGGTCACGTAGGAGCGGTGACCGTGCCCGTCGACCAGGGCCTCGCCGTCCGGGGTGAGGATCGGCTCGCCGCCGAGCATGTAGCGCTTCTCGCCGGACGCGCTGGTGTGGTCGTCGACGGTGAGGGTGCACAGGATGCTCGCCGGCTCCTTCTCGCGCTGGGCGAGGTAGGCGTCGCGGCCGATGAAGTCGAGGTCCTTGACCTTGGGGCGCTGCATGCCGGCCTCGACGATGGTGCGCTCACCGTCCAGCTCGGCGCCGTAGGCGCGGTAGCCCTTCTCCAGCCGGCCGGTGGTGCCGTAGACGCCGATGCCGCAGGGCACCAGGCCGTCGCCGGATCCCGCCTCGCGCAACGCGTTCCACAACCGGGCGCCGGTCTCCATCGGCACGTAGAGCTCCCAGCCGAGTTCGCCGACGTAGCTGATCCGTGAGGCCAGCACCCGCAGGCCGGCGGCCTCGATCTCGCGGCAGGAGCTGAACGAGAACCCGGCGTGCGAGATGTCGTCGTCGGTCAGCTTGCCGAGGATGTCGCGGGCCTTCGGGCCCCACAATCCGATGGTGGTCCAGGCCGAGGTGAGGTCGACGACGACGGCGCCACCGCCGGCGCGCTCGGCGTTGTCGGCGAACCACTTGCGGTCGGCGTTGCCGTGCGCGCCACCGGTCACCACGCGGAAGTGGTTCTCGCTCAAGCGCATCACGGTCAGGTCGGACTTGAAGCCGCCCTTGGCGGACAGCACGGGGTGTAGACCACGCGGCCGCTCTTGACGTCCATGTTCTGCACGCAGACCCGCTGGACGACGTCCAGCGCCTTCGGGCCGATGACGTCGAACACGCAGAACGCCGACAGGTCGAACAGGCCGGCACGCTCGCGCATCGCCAGGTGCTCGGCGTTGATGATCGGCGACCACCAGCGCGAGTCCCATTCCGCGCTGCGCGGCATGACGGCGTCGCCGTACTCGCCCAGCAGGCCCTCGTTGCTGGCGTACCAGAACGGCCGCTCCCAGCCGGCGGTCTCGAAGAAGACCGCGCCCAGCTCCTTCTCGGCGGCGTGCATCGGGGCGAGCCGGACGTCGCGGTTGGAGGACCACTGCTCGCTCGGGTGCACGATGCCGTAGGTCTTGTTGAACGCCTCGGAGGTGCGCGAGGTGATGTGGTGCCGCGTCGTCTGGTGCGGGTAGAAGCGGGCGATGTCGCTGTGGGCGCCGTCGATCTCGCTGTCGCCCTCGACCATCCATTCGGCGATCATGCGGCCGACGCCGGGGCCTTCCTTGATCCAGACGGCGGCAGCCGACCACACGCCCTTGACCTCGGGGGACTCGCCCAGCACCGGGAAGCCGTCCGGGGTGAGCGAGAGCAAACCGTTGATGGCGTAACGGATCCCGACGTCCGGGTTGCCGAGGATGTCGGGCATGAGCTCGAGCGCCTGCTCCAGCTGCGGGTCGAAGTCGTCCGAGGTGAACGGCATTTCGGTGGGCGAGAGCGCCGACTGCTCGATGGAGGGGATCTCCTCCGCGCGCATCAGGATCGGGCGGTGGGCGTACGAGCCGACCTCCATGTCCGAGCCGTGCTGGCGTTCGTAGCAGAAGGTGTCCATGTCGCGCACGATCGGGAAGGAGATCTCACCCGGGATCGCGGCCAGCTCCGGCACCGGGCCGACCGAGATCATCTGGTGGACGGCGGGGGTCAGCGGGATGTGCACGCCGGCCATCTTGGCGATCTTCGGGCTCCAGACACCGCACGCGATGACGATGGTCTCGCACTCGATGTCGCCCTTGTCGGTGCGCACCCGGACGACGCGCCCGCCCTCGACGTCGATGCCGACGACCTCGACGTTGGCGTGGGTGGTCAGCGCCCCCATCTCGACGGCGCGCTCGCGCATGATCGTGCCCGCGCGCAGCGAGTCGACCACGCCGACCGTGGGCGACCAGAAGCCGCCGACGATCACGCTCGGGTCGAGGAAGGGCACCTTGGCCTGAACCTGCTCGGGGGTGTGCAGCTCGGCCGGGATGTCCCAGCAGATCGCCGAGGTGATGCGGCGGTTCAGCTCCTGCATGCGCTCGGCGCTGCGGGCCACCTCGTAGCCGCCGGACTGGGTGAACACGCCCAGTTCCTTGTACTGCGCGACGCTGTCCTTGGTGATGTCGGTGAACTCCCGCGAGTGGTCCACCGGGAAGATGAAGTTGCTGGCGTGACCGGTCGAGCCGCCGGGGTTGGGCAGCTGGTCCCTTGTCGATCTGCACCAGCTCACGCCAGCCGAGGCGAGCCAGGTGGTAGGCGACGCTGTTGCCCACGATCCCGGAGCCGATGATGACGGTCCGAGCCCGGCTCGGCACTGTGCTCATGTGAGGTGGCCTCTCTGGTCGATCAACGGTCCTGTCGAACATGGGTCGTGTTGCGTACTGCGCACCGCGCACGCGTCATGCGGAACGCACGTGCATCAGGATGCTGCGCTGACGGAGCAAAGGTCAAGCATCGTGCCGCGCCGACGCCGAGCTTGCGCCGAGCTCGACGGAATCACCAGGCGACAGTGTCGGTGCGGGTCGCCGTCCCCGAGGCGGGGGTGGTGAACGAGCGGTTGCCGCCGCCGGCGATGTTCTCCCAGGTGATCGTGCCGTCGTCGTTCTTGCGCAGGTACTTGTACTGCACGGCGGTCGAGGCGGGCAGGTTGACCCGGTTCGTCCACACCGGGTAGGTCGCCGGATCGAGCGGGATGGCCAGGTCGGGGTTCCAGTTGCCCAGGGCGGCCTGGTTGCCGGTGACGTACACCTGCTGGCCCGGCACCGTGGTGGCCGTGGCGCCGACGGTGATGGCCACCTGCCCGGCCGGGGTCGGCACCGTGCACGTGTGATAGCGCCCGCACACCGCGGGCAGGATGTCGACCACGTTGCCGGCGTTGATCGAGGCGGTCAGGCTCAGGTACTCACCCATCGCCCAGTTCAGCGGGGACATCGAGCCGGTGGCGGTGCCGGGGGTGCGTCCGGCCGGGGTGGTGGTCACCCAGTCGCCGCTCAGCGTGGTGCTCGTGTTCCACACCTGTTCGGGGATCGCCCCGGTGGGCGAGGAGAAGTTCTTGACCGCCGTCCGGTAGGGCACGCCGGCCGTCCCGGTGCCGGTACGGGCGATCTCGTACATGCCGCGCTCGGCGGTGAAGATCGGCCACAACCGGCCGCGGCCGGTGCCGTCGAAGGCGCTGCCGTCGTTCTTCTCGCCGTAGCCGTCGTAGTTGTAGCGGAACCAGGCGTCGCCCTTGCCGGCGATGGTCTGCTTCAGCAGGGCGTCGTACTCGGGCAGGGTCGCCGTGATCGAGGGGTCGTCGGCGCGCTTGACGCCCATCCGCACCAGTTCGAGGAAGCCGCCGTCGACCTCGCGGCGCTGATCCCGGGCGCCGCCGCCGTTCTTGTCCTGGATCGTGGCGGCGGTGTCGGGGCCGAAGACCGGGTTGTACCGCTGCGGCCCGACGCCGGTATTGCCGCGCGCTGCCGGGTTGATGCGCTCGTAGTACCGGCCGTCGCCCCAGGGGCCGGTGGTGGTGAACGTCCACTGGTCGACCCGCTGCTGGAACCGATCCGCGGCGGCCAGGTAGGACGCCGCGGCGGTGGTGTCGCCGTTCAGCTTCGCGAACTCGGACGCCGCGACCAGCCCGGCGATCTCGGCGGCGATCGTGGACGGCGAGTAGCCCGACTGCTCCTCCCACCGCTCCTGGTGGGTCCAGGGGCCGGTGGCGAGCAGGTAGTCGGCGGTGGTCTTGATCTGTGGCCAGAGCGCGTTCACGGCGGTCTTCGTCGCGGCCGGGCCGAGGGAGTAGGTACGCCACGCCAGGATGATCGGCATGGCCTGCTCGTCGAGCTGGGTGCCCTGCCAGTACTGCCACCCACTGACCCAGGAGTTCTGCGGGAAGCGCCCGATGCGGCTGTACCCCTGGGGGCAGCCGGGGGCGTTGTACTCGGCCGCGCCGCAATCGGCGGTCTGGCGCATCACGGTGAACAGGTAGCTCGTCACCTGCTGGGCGGTGGTCACATCGCCGGCGGTCAGCAGGGCGTTGGCGAACTTGAACAGGTCGCGGGACCACACCAGGTGGTAGCCACCGGTGTTGCCGTCGCCGTTGCTCGCGCCCCAGGGCGTGCCCAGCCCGGCGATCATCGCGCCGTTGGACTTGTCCTGGATCGACTTGAGGGCCATCGCCGCCAGGTAGTACTGGTCGTCGGCGGTGCCGCCCTGGGTGTTCAGCGTGGCGGTGTAGCCGGACCAACCGCTGTCGTAGGTCGACTGCAACGTGGCGAGGTTGCTGCCCAGCGTCGCGTTGGTCGTCGTGGCCGCCGCAGCCGGCGTGGTGCCGAAGCCGAGGACGACGTCGAAGCTCACCGAGGTGCCGGTCGTGGGCAGGTCGACCCATCCCATCTGGGCGGTGTTGCCGGGATTGCCGGTGGCGCCGGCGGTGTCGTAGGCCCAGCTCATGGTCTTGTCGGCGGTGCCGTTCGGGCCGGCGCCGAGCAGGTCGGTCCAGCCGTCGGAGGTGCCGACGAAGCCGCTCGACACCATCGGCGTGCCACCTGCGGTCTTCCACGGCCGGCTGACCGCCAGCGCGCTGGCCCGGGAGCCCTGGGAGGAGACCAGCAGGGTGCGCCCGCCCGCGGTCAGGGTGCTCGACGTGTCGCCGGCGCCGGAGTTGTCCATGGCGGGGTTGTGCAGCAGGTACAGGTCGAGGTCGCCCAGGCTCGCGCCCCCGGTGGCGTTCAGGGTCACCCGGGCGATCAGGGCGTCGCGGCCGGGGTCGGTGAAGATGTTCTTGGTGATGCTCCAGCGGTGGCCGGGGTTGGCCGTGGTGGTCTGCCAGCGCATCGAGCGCGGGTTGGGTTGGGTGACGGTGTAGTTCTGCAGCTTCTCCTCGTCCACGAAGGTCTTGGCGGTGTCGCCCACCAGGAACTGCAGGTCGACGGTCTCGACCGTGTCCGCGACCGGGTTGAACACCTCCGAGATGATGCCGCGGTAGCCGGTGAAGTAGACCTTGCTGGTCGTGGTGCGCGAGGTGCCGAGGAAGGACTTCTCACCCGGCCCCCAGGTCGAGGCGAGCCCGGGGGAGCCGGGCGCGGTCCCGGCGGCGCTGGCCGGCGTCCGGGTGCCGTTGAGCACCGGCACCAGCGCGGTCAGGACGATGCCGAGAGCGGCGGCCACCAGAATCCGGCCACGGGTACGGCGCGGAGTCCGCGGTGAGGTCCGCGGAGGAGTCTGCGGTGACGTCTGCATGGCGGGTCCCCCCTCGCCGGCGGTCAGCCGTCCGGCCCCTGCAGGCTACCCAGCGTGGCGAGAGGTGACCAGAGGAGAACCGCCACGCGGTGTCGGAGGTGGTGCCGGGCTGATGTCCGGCGGTGTCGGCTCGGTGTCCGGGCCTGTTCTTGCGCGGTGTCACGAGGCCAATGGCAGACTTCGGTGTCCCGTGAGCTCACTGCGTGGTGCACGCGGCGGGCGGCGTCCGGCGAGGCAGAGGTGGCAGTCCCATGAGCGCGACCAGTGTGTTCATCCGTCCCGACGGCAAGGAGAAGGTCACCGGGACCGGCCGGTACACGGCCGACATGAACCTGACGGGCCAGGCGCACGGCGCCTTCCGGTTCGCCGATCATCCGCATGCCCGCATCGTCAGCGTCGACACCACCGCCGCCCGGGCGATGCCGGGGGTGTTCGCGGTGATCACCCACGCCGATGTGCCCGAGGTCCGGTACGGCGGCATGGTCAGCGACCGGTACCTGTTCGCCGCCGACGTGGTCCGGTGGGAGGGCGACGTGATCGCCGCCGTCGCCGCCCGTACGGCCGCGCTGGCACGAGAGGCCGCCGCGGCGATCGAGGTCACCTACGAGGTGCTCGACCCGCTGCCGGACTACGTGGCCAACGCCGATCCGGCCGCCCCGCTGGTGCACCCGGAGTGGCAGTCCTACGGCGGTAGCCGCTCGATGGGCCGCAACGGCAACATCCTGGGCCGCTCCACGATCGTCAAGGGCGATGCGGACGCCGCGATGGCCGGCGCCGACGTCGTCGTCCGGGGCAGCTACCTGGCCGACGCCTCGCAAGGGGCGCCGATCGAGCCGCGCGCCATCCTGGCGCAGTGGACCGGCGACAAGGTGACCGTCTGGACGTCGACCCAGGTGCCGTTCGCCGCCCGCGAAGGAGTGGCGCACACGCTGGGGCTGCCGCAGTCGAACGTGCGGGTGATCGTGCCGTTGCTCGGTGGCGGGTTCGGATCCAAGTGCGACTTCCACTTCGAGGGCCACGTCGCGGCTCTGGCGCGGGCCGCGCGGCGTCCGGTGAAGCTGGTGTTCACCCGGCGGGAGGAGTTCCTGGCCCCCGACCACCGGCGTGAGGGCATGCTCGTCGAACTCGAGACCGGCGTGATGCGCGACGGCCGGATCGTGGCCCGACGTGGCCGGGTGGTGATGGACGCCGGCGCCTACTGCGGCGAGGGCGGGTTCTTCGCCCAGATGGCGGCGATGCACGTCTGCGGGCCGTACGTGCTCGAGAACGTGAACATCGAGTCGCTGCTGGTCTACTCGACCAATCAGCCGTCGGCCTCGGTGCGCGCCCCCACGGCTCCGCAGGCGTGCTGGGCCCTCGAACAGCACATGGACGAGGTGGCCACCGCGCTCGACCTCGACCCGGCCGAACTGCGCCGGCGCACCCTGATCGAGGAGGGCGCGATCGGCCCGGCGGGGCAGGTGTACGACGAGATCGGCGTCAAGCAGACCCTCGAGGCGGCGCTCGAGATGATCGGCTACGACGCCTACCTGCGTGGCGAACTGCCGGACGACGAGGCGATCGGCTTCGCGTGCGGCTGGTGGCCGTCGATGGCCTCGCCGTCCGGGGCCTACGTCAAGCTCAACGGTGACGGCACCGGGGTGATCATCACGGGTGCGCAGGAGAACGGCACCGGTTCGGTGATGGGCCTGCCGCTGCTGGCGGCGGCCGAGCTGGGGATGCGTCCGGAGGACTTCTCGATCCTCTACCAGGACACCGACTCCGGCCCGTGGGACATGGGGTCCTCGGGCTCGCAGACCACGTTCAACAACGGCCGGGCGGTGATCGAGGCCGCTCGCGAGGTGCGCACGCAGCTGTTGGAGCTGGCCTCGCAGCAGCTCGAGATCGATGCCGCCGAGTTGGAGCTGGTCGACGGCGCCGTGCGGGCCACGGGTTCGCCGGACGTCTCGGTGAGCATCGCCGACCTGGCCGGCACCGGAACCCCGTTGCTGGGCAAGGGGTCCGGTGAGGTGCCGGAGAACCCGCCGGCGGACGCGTCGTCCTGCGTCGGGCGGCTGGGCTTCGAGTCGTTCCTGGCGCCGCAGCTGATCACGCACGCCGCGCGGGTCAAGGTCGACCGCGAGACCGGCGTGGTGCGGGTGCTGGAGTTCGCCGCGGCGCACGACTCCGGGGTGATCCTCAACCGGATCGGCGCCGACGGCCAGGTCTACGGCGGGGTGATGATGGGCATCGGCCAGGCGCTGAGCGAGGCGACCTGGTTCGACGAGTCCGGACGCCAGCGCAACCCGGGGCTGTTGGACTACAAGCTGCAGACCGCCAGCGACGCGCCGCCGATCCACATCCGCTGGATCGAGATCGACACGCCGAACGCCGGGCCGAAGGGCTCGAAGGGGATCGGTGAGCCACCCAGCGTGCCGACGTCCGGAGCGGTCGGGAACGCGATCGCCAAGGTGATCGGACGGCACGTGGAGCAGTTGCCGATGACCGCAGAGCGGGTCTGGACTGCACTGAACCAGACTGCACTGAACCAGACTGCACTGAACCAGGAGGGTCAGCAGTGAGCACCTACGTCGAGGCGCGGGACGTGGCCGGCGCCGTGGCCGCGATGGCCGCCGGCGCCCGCCCGATCGCGGGCGGGACCGACCTGGTGGTCGGCGCCCGGCACGGCAAGGCTCCGCTGCCGCAGGCCCTGGTGGGCATCCACCGGATCGCGGAACTGTCCACCATCGAGCACGCGTCCGACGGCGGCCTGCGCATCGGTGCCCTGGTCACCCACGCCCAGCTGCTGGCCGATCCTGATGTGGCGCAACGACTCCCGGGGCTGCAGGACGCCAGCGCCATCGTCGGCTCCCACGCCACGCGGGCCAACGGCACCCTCGGCGGCAACGTCATGAACGCCTCCCCGGCGATGGACACCGGAGCACCGTTGCTCTGTCACGGTGCGCGCGCCGTCCTGGTCGGACCGCAGGGCACGCGCACCGTGGGACTCGACGAGCTGTGGACGGCGCCCGGCCGCATCTCGGCCTCGCCGGACGAGCTGCTGATGGCGATCGAGATCCCCGCCGCTGGTGAGGGATCGGACGGTGGCGCTGCGGGCAACGAGTCGAGCGCCTACGTCCGGCTGCAGTACCGGCGCCAGATGGAGATCGCCATCGTCGGCGCTGGTGCCTGGGTGCAGCTGTCGCCGGACGGCGCGAGCGTGCAGCAGGCCCGGGTGGCGATCACGGCGTTGACCCCGGTGATCTGCCGGGTGCCCGCGGCCGAGCAGGCGCTGACGGGTGTCGGGGGCGGCGATCTGGACGCGGCGGTGCACGCCGCGGGGGAGGCGGCCGCGGCGGCGTCCCGGCCGATCTCGGATGTGCGGGCCTCGGCGGAGTACCGCCGGGCCATGGCGGCGGTGGTGACCCGGCGGGCCGTGCAGGCGGCGATCCGCCGTGCCCGGGGTGAGCAGGTGGCGGTTCCCGCGAGTGACTGGAGCGTTGTGCGATGAGTGTGCCGATCACCCTGGTGGTCAACGGGATCAGCTACCCGGTGGACGTCGACCCGCATGCCAGCCTGCTGCACACGGTGCGCGAGCAGGTCGGACTGACCGGGGCGAAGGAGGGCTGTGACGACTCCGAGTGCGGCGCCTGCATGATGCTGGTCGACGGCCGGCCCACGAACTCGTGCTCCTACCTCGCGGTGCAGGCGGACGGTTCGCAGGTGACGACGGTCGAGGGACTCTCGGACGTCTGCGGTGGTAGTGGGAGCGGCCACGGCTCCGGCAACGGCGCCGGTGACCGTAGCGAGCAGCTCACGGCGCTGCAGCAGGCGTTCCTCACCCGCGGCGGCGTGCAGTGTGGCTTCTGCACGCCCGGCATGCTGGTCTCGGCGACGGCGCTGCTCGCACGCAGCCCCCGCCCGAGCGAGGACGAGATCCGCGTCGCGCTGTCCGGAAACCTTTGTCGCTGCACCGGATACGACGGCATCGTCAAGGCCGTGGCGTCGGTGGCCGCCGGCGAGCAGTAGGCCGCCCGCCCGGCCGCCCCGACTCATGCCGCCTCCGGCGGTGATTCGCTGCCGGGGTGTGGCGGACCGGCTGGTCCGTCTCGCGGGTCTGGCCCAGAGCCATCGGCTGGGTCGAGGCATGGGCCGGCCATCGAACTGGTGCCGAGGTCGAAGGTGAGCTGTTCGCCTGCCATACCTCCCAACTGAGCAGCGAGGCGCCCGGCGGCGGTCTCGTCGTCGTGGATGGTGTTGCGTACGGGTCGTTGGAGTGGGTCGATCCAGGGTGGTGGGATCACCCACGGCACGCCGTTGATCATTCGTATGGTCCAGATCCCGGCGTGGATGGCGGTGTGGTCGCGGCCGCAGGCGGCGACCATGGCGTCGACGTCGGTCAGTCCGCCTTCGGCCCAGGGCACTGCGTGGTGGACGTCGCACCAGTCCACGGGTGCGGTGCATCCGGGGATCACACAGCCGCGGTCGCGGGCGAACACCGCTCGGCGTTGGGCGGGGGTGGCCAGGCGTTGGGCTCGTCCGTGGGCCAGGACGGCTCCGTTGCCGTCGAGGATGGTCGGGGAGATCAGGGAGGTGCACAGCATCTGGGCCAGGACGTGGCGGGGTAGGGGTCCGCCGCCGGGTCCGAGGTCGCTGCCGAGTCCGGCGCCTGGTGTGGGTTGGGGGTGGAGGGCGGCGGTGAGTTGGTCGAGGGTGGCGATCAGCGAGATGTGGATCCCCTGGGACGGCGGCGGGGCCGGCGAGCGTCGGGTGGTCGAAGTGGTGGTCTTCGCGGTGTTGGAGGCTGCGCCGTTGCCGCCCTGGGCACTGCCCTGGGCGGTATTTCCTTCGGTGCCTCTGGGGGAGAGGTCGCTGGTGGCGTGGCTGGCACTGGGGCTGTCCGAGCGGAGGCAGGGGTCGCTGTCTGTCATGGTCGGGGTGTTGTGGCCAGCTGTGGGCTGAGGGACGTCTCCGATGCTGGTCCCGCAGACGGTGCCGGGGTCCTCGGCGTCGGTGTCGGTGTCGGTGTCGGTGGTGCCAGGGTTGCCGCGTAGGGCGAGGCGGGCGAGGTGGGCCAGGGCATCGGCCCGGCGTTGGGCCGCGGTCCGCGGATCGCGCAGCGGCAACTCACCCTGCACCTGCCCGCCCCCACCTTCAGCGTCACCGCCAGCGGTGGAGGCGGTGGGCTTGATGGGCTTGCTCAACGCGTGCAGGACGTTGCGGACGATCAACCCGTCCGCCGGGGACAACGCGAACCGTCCGACCAGCATCCCGTTGCTGTCGGTGCCCAGGTGCAGGTACCGCTTCTGGTGAGCCCTCGGGTCGAAGCCCTTATCGGGGTTGAGGGCTTCTTCCAACTGGGTGCACAGGCGCCGGAACACGTGCGGGGCGTGCTTGCGGGCCTGCTCGGCCAGGAACGCATCCACCCGCAGGATCCCGGCGATCCCCTCCGGATCGACATGCGCCAACACATCGCCATCGATGCGGGCGAGGCAGCCGACGGCGTGGTCGACGTGGCGGCGGGAGATGTCCCCGGCGGCGAGTGCGGCACCGACCTCGGGCAACCCCATCCCCGTGGCGTCCAGGCCCAGCGCACCCGACCCGTCGCCGGCAGGGTCGATGCCGCCGGTGTCCACGCCCACGCCGGCGCCGTCCGGGTCGAGCCGTCGTGCGGCGGCGACATCGCGGGCGGCGGTGCCGGGGTCGAGGCGTAGGGCGTGGACCAGGAAGGTGGCGGCGACCTTGCCCGCGGGGCAGGTCGGCATCGCCTCCGGTCGATCATCCAACGCGCGGACCAGGTGCAAGGTGGCGGCCTCGACCTGGTTGGCCAGCCGATGCGCCGCGATCAGGGCGGTGCGCAGTTCGCTGTCCGACAGGGTCAGGGTGGGTGTGGTCTGTAGTTGCACGATCTGCGCCGACACGGTGTCCAACACCGTGGTCACGGGCGAGGCCGCATGGTGGATGGTGTCGGGGGCGGCGCCGTCCGGGATGCCGGCCGTGGCGCCGGTACCGACCGCGGCGGCATCCGGGGTGTCGGCGGCAGCATGGTCGCCGGTCGCGGGGGCGCCGTCCGAGGTGGTGGAGGCGGCACCGTTACCGGCCCCGCGATCCGGGGTGGCGGGCAGGCCACCGTCACCGGCGGCAGTCTCGCCGTCCGCGTGAGGTGTCTGCTCCGGTTCCATGAAGCGGACACTACGGGCGACCACCGACAGTCAAGCCGCCCCAGAGCCCCATGAAAGCCATTGCAGCAGAACGACTTTTGTGGAACAGATCACTTTGCGCCACGTCCGCCGAACGGGAATGGCGACCCCGACGGCACCTCGCAACGACCGACACCTTCCGAGGCGGGGCGCGCCGCCGGTCGAATGGGCGCGCCTCGAGCTCGGGCGGCAGCTAGCGTGGCCCGGCGGCCGGCACATGGTCGCGGCACCAGCTCGCCACGACACGTCGGGACGCCTTCATGAACCGTCAGGTGATCGCCAACATCATGCTCTCGCTCGATGGTCGGACGACCGGACCGGGCGGACCGTTCGACATGGGCTGGATCGTGCCGCACGCGATCACGGATCAGGCGCGCGACAGCTTGCTGGCGATGACGTCGGGCACCACGGCGCTGTTGGGTCGGGTCAACTACCAGGGATTCGGTGGCTACTGGCCGCCGGTTGCCGATGACGGCGGTGCCGACCCTCGGGACCGACGGTTCGCCTCGTGGCTGAACGAGGTCGAGAAGGTCGTCTTCTCCACCACTCGAGCCGGACCTCGGCTGGCCGAACTCACGGCTGGCCACAGCCTCCCCGGCCGAGACCGTCCGGATGCTCCGCGCGCAGGGTGACGGCGACATCTGGGTGCTGAGCAGCCAGTCGATCATTCGCCAGCTGCTCGAGGCCGACGAGGTCGATCGGCTGCGCATCACGCTGGCCCCGGAGCTGGTCGGCGGCGGCGAGCGGCTGTTCACCGATGGACTGCCGCCGTCCCGGTGGGGGCTCGCCGCCAGCCAGGCGACGGATTCCGGAGCCATCGTGCTGACCTACGAACGCCACCGCTGATCAGGCCGCCCGCTGGGACGCGTATCTCACCATATGGACGCCTGGATGATCCGGAGCGCACCTCGGGTTGAGTCCGGGCATGAGTCCGGAGTCGATGCGCATCGCGATCCTGCTGAGCTGCCTGGTGATCGCCGTGGTGGTGGGCCTGGTCGTCAAGGCCCGGTCGGGACGCGCCCGTGAGGTGCACACCGACGATGTGCTCACCCCGCAGCAGCTGAACGCCGCGCTCGGCGGCCGGGCCACGTTCGTGCAGTTCTCCACCACCGTGTGCTCCCCGTGCCGTGCCACCCGGGCGGTGCTGAGCGAGCTGACCTCGCACCTGCCCGAGGTGACGCACATCGAGCTGGACGCCGAGCAGCACCTCGAGCTGGTCCGTCGGCTGCACATCCGCCGCACCCCGACGGTGCTGATCCTCGACGGGCGGGGCCGCATCGTCCGGCGGATGTCCGGCGCCGTGACGGCCATCCAGGCTCGGGAGGCCATCGCCGATCTGGCCCCCGAGGCCGTGGCGGCCTGACGCGCAGCCCACGACGCGCAGCCCACGACGCACAACCCACGCATCACAGCTCACGCTCGGCCAGGCCGCGGAAGTCATCCGGGACGCCACGCCGCCGCCCCAGCGCCGCCGGCAGGTAGTCGACCGACGTCGTGCCGAACTTGGCGCGCACCGCGTCGACCGTGGAATCCACTGCCCAGCGCGCCGCGCCGGCCTGTGACCCGGGACTGCGGGGATCGGGTGGCGGCAGCGGCAGTTCGAGCTGGATCACCCGTTGCACTGCCAGGTTCGACACCGAGATGGCGAGCAGGCTGATCTCGCACGGGCCGCCGTCCGCGGGTTGCTCCTGATCTCGGATGGCCTGCCAGGCGAGCTCCTCGGCCACCTCGGTCAGGGTCAGCGTCGCCGAGATCGGTCCGTTCAGGGTGGTCGACCGGGTGACGGCGTGCATGTCGGGGAACCGCACCCGCACCGTGACGGTGCGCCCGGCCCGCTCCTTGGCGCGCAATCGGGTCGCGACCCGGTCGGCCAGGTGGCCGAGTACCGAGCGCACCACGTCGGGAGTGGCCTGGCGCCGTCCCATCGCCGATTGCGCCCCGACCGATCGGGCGCGAGCCGGCCGACCACGCGCCGGGGATCCTCGTTGTGCGCCAGGGCCGACAGTTTCGCGCCGACGGCCACCCCGAGCAGCCGCTGGACGGAGTCGGGTGAGCTGCGGGCCAACTCGCCGATGGTGTGGATGCCCTCGGTGGCCAGGCGGTGTTGCGTCACCGGCCCCACCCCCACATCAGGGACACCGGCAGCGGCTCGAGGAAGGCCTGCTCGTCGCCTGGCTCGACCATCACCAGGCCATCGGGTTTGGCCACCTGTGAGGCGATCTTCGCCAGGTGCTTGGTGCGGGCACCGCCGACCGAGATGGGCAGCCCGACCTCGTCGCGCACCCGATCGCGCAGCAGGGTCGCGATGGTGGCAGGTGGCCCGAACAGGTGCGTGGCACCGGACACGTCGAGGAAGGCCTCGTCGATCGAGATCCGCTCCACGAACGGCGTCAGGTCGTGCATCACCCCGATCACGGTGTCGGCGAGTTGCTGGTAGCGATCGAAGTGCCCCCGGACGAAGGTGATGGTTGGGCACAGCCGCCGCGCCTGCCAGCCCGGCATGCCACCGCGGACGCCGAAGGCCTTGGCCTCGTAGGAGGCCGCGAGCACCACCCCGCCACGATCGCTGCCGCCCACGGCGATCGGCCGCCCGCGCAGGGCGGGGTCGAGCAGCTGCTCGACCGAGGCGTAGAACGCATCGAGATCGGCGTGCAGGATGGTGGGCTCGCCGGACATGGGAATGAGACTACTCGAACGTATGTTCGAGGCAAAGAGTGGCGAGCCGGGGGTTCGCCGAATCCGATACGGAAGGATGGGTCGATGGCCCTGATCCGCTGCACCTTCTTCTCCGAGGCGCTCGAACTCGGCACCTCGATCACCGTGCTGCTGCCGCAACCCACCGAGGCGCGCATCGGCACGCACGACGTCGATCCCGGTGGTCCGCCGCCGGTGCTGTACCTGCTGCACGGCCTCAGCGACGACGACACGATGTGGACCCGGCAGACCTCGATCGAGCGCTATGCCGACGAGCGGGGCCTGGCGGTGGTCATGCCCCAGGTCCACCGCAGCTTCTATACCGATCAGGCCAACGGGCTGCGGTTCTGGACCTTCCTCGCCGAGGAGTTGCCCCAGATCGTCGCCCGGTTCTTCGTGGTCTCCCAGCGCCGGGAGGACACCTTCGTGGCGGGGTTGTCCATGGGCGGCTACGGCGCGCTGCGCTGGGCGCTGCGCCAGCCGGAACGGTTCGCGGCGGCGGCCTCGCTCTCCGGTGCACTGGACGTCCCGGCGCTGCGCGAGGGCGGCGCCCACGACGAGCTGTTCCGCCTGGTGCACGGCGACCGGGTGATCACCGGCACGGACGCCGACCTGTTCCACCTGCTCGACACCGCCGACGCGGCGACGCTGCCGCCGCTCTACGTGTGCTGTGGCACCGAGGACGAACTGATCGACGACTCGCGCCGCTTCGTGGCTCGGGCCACGGAACGGGGAGCGCAGGTGACGAGCGACTTCGGCCCGGGGAGCACGTCTGGTCGTACTGGGACGCGACGATCCAGGACGTCCTGGCCTGGCTGCCCCTGCGGTCATGACCGCACTGCCCTCATGACCGCACGCTGCATGACCACGAGGCCCTCATGAGCACCCTGCGCGATCGAGCCCTCGGGGCACTGACCGGGCTGGCCCTGGGCGATGCCCTGGGCATGCCCACCCAGGAGCTCTCCCGTGCCCGCGCGGAGGAGTTGCTCGGTGCCGGGCCGCGATTCCTGCCCGGCCCGCCGGACAACCCGATCAGCGCCGGGATGCCCGCGGGCAGAATCACCGACGACACCGAGCAGGCGCTGCTGCTCGGCGAGGTACTGGTGCGCGGCGACGGGGTGATCGACCCGCTGCTCCTGGCCGAGGCCCTGCTCGGGTGGCAGGAGCAGATGGCCGCCCGGGGCTCCCTCGATCTGCTCGGACCCTCCACCGCGGCAGCGCTGCAGGCTGTGCGGGAGGGCGCCGACCCCACGACCACCGGACGCCGCGGCACCACCAACGGAGCCGCCATGCGCATCGCGCCCATCGGGATCGCGACGGCCCACCCGGCCCTGGACCTGGCGAGTCGGGACGCGGCGGGTCGGGACGGCGCGGGTCGGGACGGCGCCGACCCGGGTGAGGCGCGCTTCGTCGCCGCGATTCACCACGCCTGCCGGGTCACCCATGACACCCCGGTGGCCGTCGCGGGGCGGCCGCCGTGGCGGCGGTGATCTCGATGTCGCTGGACGGCGTCCGCTGGTCCGAGGCGGTCCGCCGGGCGATCCGGGTCGCGCGCCACGCCCAACCGGACGGCACGCTGGCGCGACGGCTCGTGGCCGCGGTCGACCTGGCCGCGACCGCCGGTCCCGGTGGCGTTGCCCGGGGGAGCGCGCCGGTGAGTGCCGAGCTGCTCGACCGCATCGCGACGACGATCGGCACCACGGTGGCGACCCTCGACGCCGTCCCGGCCGCCTTCGCGATCGCCACCCTGAGCCCGGACGACGCGTGGCGGGCCGCGTGGCTCGGGGCCCGGCTCGGCGGCGACAGCGACACCATCGCCGCGATGGCCGGCGCGATGGTCGGTGCCGCAACGGGTTTCGCGGCCCTGCCGGGTGAGGCCGTGGCGGCGCTGCGGCTGGACCGCGGCCGCGTCGTCCGGCTGGTCGACGACCTGCTGGCGCTGCGCGCCCGCACCGAGGGCGGGCAGCCGTGAGGCCGCGGCGGCTGGTCGGGCTGGCCAGCATCCTCATCGATCGCACGCTGGCGGTGCCGGCGTTGCCGCCCCGGGGCGGCGACGTGATCGCCGAGGACCTCGGGCCGGCGGCCGGGGGCGGCATCAACGCCCTGGTGGCGGCGGCCCGGCTCGGGCTGGCCACGGTGTACGCCGGACGCCACGGCAGCGGCCCGCACGGCGAGCTGGTGCGCGAGGCGCTGCGGCGCGAGGGCATCAGCTGTCTCACGCCGGCCACGCCGGATCGCGACACCGGGTGGTGCCTGGCCCTGGTCGAGCCGGACGGCGAACGCACGTTCGTCACCGCGCCGGGCGCCGAGGCGGTGCAGGACGCCGCCTCGCTGGCCGGCATCGCGCTGCGCCCGGACGACGCGGTGTACGTCTCGGGGTACGACCTGGTCTATCCGGACGCCGGACCGGCATTGGCGACCTGGCTCGCCGCCCTGCCACGTGAGGCAGCGGGCGGCCCCTGGGTGGTCGTCGACCCCGGCCCGCTGGTCGGTGAGGTCGATCCGGCTCGGCTGCGCGCTGTGGTGGCGCGGGCCGATCTGGTCAGCGTGTCCGCGGCGGAGTCGGCGGTGATCGCCGCGTTGCCGCCGCCACGCCGGCTCGTCATCCGGCACGGCGCCGATGGCGCCGAGTTGCGCTGTGCCGATGGCGCCGAAATGCGGGTGACCGGCACCGCTCCTCCCGGCCCCGTGATCGACACCAACGGCGCCGGTGACACCCACCTGGGGGCAATGCTCGCCGCGCGGTCCGACGGCCTCGACTGGCGGGGCTCGCTGACCCTGGCCAACCGCGCCGCAGCGTTCGCGATCACCCGCCGCGGCGCGGCGTCCGGCCCGACCCGGCTGGACCTCGGACTCAGATCGCCGAGTTCATGGCCTGGACGAACACCGTGATCAGATCCTGCGGGCGCGGCGCCACCACGGCGGTGCCGCCACTGGCCCGGGCAATGGCCGCCAAGGTGGGCTGGTCGGCGTCCGGGCCGTAGGCGATCGTGACGATGCCGACCCGCCGCGCCGCGGGCGTGCGCTGGATCTCGCGGAGCACCTCGGCGAGCGTGGCACCGCCCTGGGCGTCGTTGCGGCCGTCGGTGATCAGGATGATCCGGCTCACCGAGCCGGGCTCCACTCCCGGCGCCAACGCCCGATGGGCCGCGATGATCGTGTTGTAGAGCCCGGTGTCACCGCCCGCCCGTAGGTTGTTGATCCGTTGAGCCAGAACGGCTTTGCGCATGCCTCCGGCGAGTTCCTGGCCGAGGGGTCCGAGCGGAACCTGCTCGGTGTGGTCCACCACCCCGCGTCGGCCGCCGGAGAAGCTCCACAGACCTACCTGGTCTCGTTCGGAGAACAGGCCCACCGTCATGCCCAGCACTTCCTTGGCGGCGTCCAGCTTCGTCACCGGTGAGCCGGAACCGGCCACTGGCTGGTCCATCGAGCCGGACACGTCCAGCACCATCAGGATGCGCGCGGTCACCGACATGCGCTGCCACAACTGCAGTGCGGCCCGGGTCGCCTCCGGCCCCGGGCGCCGCAGCACTCGTCGCGGCTGGGAGGGGTCGAGCCCGAGCGAGGTCGCCTGAGGATCGGTCAGCTCCCCGGCAGCAGTGCGCAGCCCGGCGGCCCGGAACGTCGCGGTCGCCCGAGGCCCGGCGAGGTAGGTGGCGAACGCCGCAGCGGCGGCCCGCTTGCGCGCGTCGACCCAGCTGCCGTCGAGCACGGCATAGGGGTGGTCGGCGACCACCGATCCCTCGGTGGGGTAGATCGCGACCAGGGGGACGGCGGGTGGCGTGCTGCGGGTGAGGGGGTCACGATCGACCACCCCACGGTTGTAGGCCGCCACGAACTGCTCGTCGGTGAGTCGGGCCGACATGGCCTCGGGCGCTCGCCGGCCGGCCTTCGACCAGAGTGCGGTGAAGATCGCCGGGTCCTTCTCGTAGCGGAAGACCGCCTGTTCGATGCGGGCGAGCAAGGCCTGGTCGACCGTGTTCGCGACCTGCTCGGCGGTCAGCGGGGCCGATCCACTGCCGGTCGCCGCACAGGTCGCGGCGAGCGTGGCGTCCAGGCCGTCGCCCACCACCCGGGGGTCGGTCTTGCCCAGCCGTAGCCCGCCCCACTCGGGGTGTCGCACCGCGCCCCATCCCGTGGGTGAGGACCCGATGGCCAACACGTCCTTCCAGCCGAGCGACTTGCCTGGCCAGCCGAGGGCTCGGGCCATCGGTTGGGGAAGGGCGATCACCGAGGGGGAGGAGCCCAGCGAGGGCGTGGGGTGGTCGAGCGGCAGCAGGTCGGGCCGGCCCGCCGAGCCCAGCGTCTCGCGCAGCAGGGCGAGCCAGCTGGAACTGGACGGGGTCCAGACGTCCGGCGGCGGTCCCTCGCTCGTGGGCCAGTCGGCGGAGAGCAGGTCGAGGGCCGTGCCCGAGGGCCGCGACACCACGCTCACCCGGGTACAGCCGTCTGCGGCGGAGAAGTCGGCGGCGAGCCGGGTCATCGCTGCGGCCTTGTCCTCCGACGAGAGCACGACCAGAGGCGTGGCCCCGGCGCAGGTCGTCCGGGTGGGCGACGGCGCGCTCGCGGTGTCGCGGCGCTCGCGGTCACGCCACAGCTGCCACCCGCCGACCCCCAGGATCAGCAGCACCGCCAGCGCGCCGGCGAACGCGGTCCGTCGCCGCCGTCGCCGCCGGGCACGGCGTTCATGCTGGAGCTCGCGAAACCCCGGCGGCAGCGGTATCTCGCTCATCGGTCACCTCGGTCGTCGTCCAGGCGCACAGGCGAAAACATGAACGATATTCACAGGCAATACGCGAGGAATGTACCGCCATTGCGGTGACGGCCGGCGGTCGAGTTCGGGACGAATCGCCTCAGCCGGCGGCGGGCCGCGGGCCGAACTCGGCGAGGGCCACCGTGACCGCCTCGGCCGCCTCGCGCAGCAGCGCCGCGACCTCGGGCAGCACCTGCGACTCGTCGAACATGTTCGACAGTCGGGCCTCGTCGTGCAGGATCACGGCGTTGACGGCCGCGACCAGGTCGAGCCACGCCTCGCGTGCCAGCGCCGAGAGCTGCGGCTCGGTCAGGTGAGCCAGCGGACGCCGAGCCGCGGCGTGAACCTCCTGACGCACGCCCGCCGAGCCGCGGGCCGGGCCGCCCTCGACCGCCAGCGTGGCCACCGCCACCGTGATCGCGTCGGAGCGCGCCGCCTCGGGGGAGGAGGACGGCGGCGGGGTCTCGTCGGCGTGCCCCCGGGCGTGGATCCGGACCAGCCAACCCAACACGGCGTCGTCCACCCGGCGGGCGAAGTCTCCGGTCGGGCGGGCCAGGTCCTGGGCCTGCGCCGCAGTCAGCGAGGGGTGGTCCGCCCAGCGCTCGGTGATCCGGAACAGGGCCAGGTCGACCTGCTCGTGCAACAGCGCGCTGATGGCCGAGTGCAGGGTGTCGGCGACCTTGACCACGCCGTCCTGCGGCCGTTGCGCGGCCCGGCCACGGCGACGCAGCAGCCCGCCCGAGGGAGGTGGGGTCGCATGGGCGGGGTTGTGCGGTCCACGGGCCGGTCCGCGCGCGAGCTGCCACGCCTGGGCCAGATCCTCGGTGACCAGCGATCCATCGGTGCACCGCTGCCGGACCTGCTCGCGGGCGTGCGCGAAGATCGACTCGACGTCCACCCGCAGCCGTCGCGCGGCCACGACCTGATCGTCGGCAGCGTCGGCCAGGGCGTGCACGGCCGCAACCGCCTGCTCCAGCGAGGAATCGAACACCGGCGCCGCGGGCCCGTGCCGGTCCGTCGCGCGGCTGGAGGTCTCGAGCCAGCGTTGCAGCGGCAGGATCGCCTGAACCGGCAGCCGGCCCTCGATCAGCATCATCTCGGGCAGGGTGAACATCCGGGCATGGGCCAGGCCGGCCTGGGTCAGCAGCGTGGCCAGATGGCGGCGCACCTGCATGGCCTCGTTGTCGCGCAACCGGTTCAGCAGGACGGCGAGCGGCACCTTGCGCTCGGCCGCCTCGGCGAGCACCCCCCACGAGAGCGCATCGGCGTAATCGGTGCCGGTGGTGACGAACAACCACATGTCCGCGACCGCGAGCAACCGTGAGGCGAGATCGCGGTTGTGGTCCACCCGCGAGTCCAGGTCCGGTGAGTCGATCACCGCGAGGCCGCGGGCGACGTCCGGGTGGGGGACGGCCCGCAGGTCGACCCAGCGGGCGGCGTCCGCTCGGTGGTTCTCGGAGCCGCCCTCCACCAGGCCCACGGCCTGCAACGCCTCGGTGTCCAGCGGGTTGTAGACCATCACCGGCTGGCGCGTCGTGGGCCGCAGCACGCCGCTCAGGCTCACCGGCGCCCCGACCAGGGAGTTGGTCAACGTGGACTTGCCGGCACCGGTCGGGCCACCGATCACCACGATCAAGGGTGGCTCGACATCCGCCAGGCGGGGCAGGGCGTAACTCTCCAGCAGGCGAAGCGCCCGTTCGCGGCGCTCACGCATCCCCGCGAGGGCCGGTGCGTCGGTGGCCAGCTGCACGCTCTGCACGCTGCGGTGCAGCCTCGTCACGGCATGGGTCAGGGTCTGCTCCTCGTCCGAGACCGCATCCATGCCGTATGTCCCTTCCGGGAGGTTCGCGGGGTGGCGCCACGATGCTAGTGCCGCGGCTTCTGCGATGTCCTGGGGACCCTCTGGTCCGGCCCGGTACCCGAGGGTCCGGGCAGGGCTCTGCAGCGGTCACCTCGGGCGTGAAACCCGCGCCGGCTCCGCGCCGAACCGAGGCTCGCCGAGACATTCCCGGCTGGTCGAGAATGCCTCTCACCTGCAGCATTGCTCCAAACGAGTGACAGTTCGACATAGCAGCGTGATATCCCGCCGTTAACACTCGCTGGTCTGTACTCGAACGGTTCCATGGATCGGCCATGGAAAGCCGCGGAACCCCGTGGAACATCACGGGGAATCCGTCGGTTTCGGGCAGGGCGAGCCAGGGGAGTTGTCAGCGCATGGGTCGACATTCGGCGCGCACCGGCGCCGGCCCGTTCGACCTGCGCGCGGCAGATCTGGATGCGGTGGATCTGGATGCGGCGGATCTGGGAATCGTTCGCCCGCGCCCGGCCGGTGGTCGCCGCCGCATCTCGGCCGTCGTGGTGGCGATGGTGGTCCTGGGCACCGGCGGCGCGCTGTTCGCCGCGAACGGGTTGGGTGAGGCGGGCAACGCCGTCCTGAACTCCTCGCTGGACGACGGCCTGGCCGGCTGGGGGGTCAACCCCGGCGCGAAGCTCGAGTCGGTGCCGGGCCGTCACGGCCGTGGCGGCCGGATCAGCCAGACCCAGCGCGATCACTGGACCATCGCGCTCAACGACGCGATCAACTCCGTCCCCGCCACGACCGCGGGGGCGACCTACCGCGCCGAGGCCTGGGTGCGGTCGCAGCCGGGCCAGCAGGTGAGCCTGCGACTGATGGCCTATCGCGGCAGCATCCTGCGAGGTCAGGCGCTGGACTCCCAGACCGTGCCGGACGACGGGTGGCACCGGCTGAGCGTGACCTACCGCGCCGTCGAGAGCGGCGATTCGATCGATCTGAACGTGGTGGCCCACGACCTGCCGTCCGGGCGCGGGGTCGATGTGGACGACGTTCGGCTGTTCTTGCCCGAGGATGCGCACTCCTCCGGCGCCACCACCCCCTCCGGCGGGCCCGCGCCGGAGGGGGCTGCCCCGGTCACCGCGCAGGGGGCGGTGACCGGGGCGCCACGCGCCTCCGGCCCGGCGGGTCCGGCCACGAGGACGGCGGGCCAGACCACCACCAGGACCTCACAACGTGGCAGTTCGGCCCACACCCGCACGTCGTCCGGCCAGGCCCCGTCGTCCGGCAGCGGCCGGCCAGAGGTGACCTCGCCGCCGTCCGGCCGTTCCGGGTGGAAACTCGTCTGGGCCGATGAGTTCGCCGGTTCCGGCGTCGATTCGGCGCGGTGGCGGGCCGAGGACTACTCGACCTACGGCGATGGGAACAACGAACTCGCCTGCCTGATGAATCGCCCCGAGAACGTGAATGTCAGCGGTGGTGTACTGCACCTGGTGGCTCGGCGGGAATCGACACCGATTGCTTGCGGCAGTTCGGATTCCCGATTCCCCGGGGGGCGCCAGTTCACCTCGGCGAACCTGACCACCAAGGGCAAGGCGGACTGGACCTACGGTCGGTTCGAGGTGCGGGCGAAGCTGCCGACGGCGCCGGGCACGACCAAGGGGTTGTGGCCAGCGTTCTGGCTGCGTCCCAGTGCCGGGGGCACCGGTGAGCTCGACGTCCTGGAGGCCATCGGCACCGACGGGTCGGGTTCGGAACACACCAAGGTGCACCAGACCGTCTGGTACGACTACTCCGGCACGCATCGCCAGCAGCCCACCACGGTCACGGTGCCGGGTGCGCTGCCCTCGGCCGCCTTCCACGTCTATGCCGTGGAGTGGGAGCGTGGCGAGATGCGCTGGTACATCGACGACGTCTTGACCTACACCCGGACGCCGTCCACCACGCCGTGGCTCGACGAGGCCTTCGCCAAGCCGTTCTACCTGCGACTCAACCTGGCGGTCGGGGGCAACTGGCCGGGATCGCCGACGTCCGCGACGGACTTCCCGGCCAGTTACGACGTCGATTACGTGCGGGTCTACCAGCGGTGACGTCGTGGGCTCCGTGCCCGGGCCGGTGCCCGGTCACCGCACCGTGAACGTCTTGGTGTCCCACACCTGCAGGCTCCCGTCGACCGCGCTGTCGTTGTAGGCGCGCAGTTCATAGCTGCCCGGCGGCAAGGTGATCGTCGTCTCGGCCTGGGCGAAGCCACCCATCATGGTGGTCACGAAGGTGGACGCCACCACGCTCTCTCCCTGGTACACCCGCAACGGCACGTTGCCCTCGAAGCCGGTGCCCAGCACCGAGACGGTCACGGGGGAGGCGACGGTGGCACCCTGGGTTGGGCCGAGGATCCACACGTTGGCCTGGGTGTCGAGCGCCGCCGACCGGGCGATCGGCGCCGTCCAGTTCTGGTGGCCGGACGGCGGGGTGTCACCGTTCACGAGCAGCCGCACCCGGTCGACGGCCGGGTCCGCCGCGGTGACGGTGTACACGAGCTGTTGGACGGCGGCCTGTTCATAGGCCGAGCCCACTGCGACGAAACCCGATAGGTCGACCGCGGCGGTCTTGCCCTGGGTGGTCAGCGAGAGCACCCGGATCCCGGCCGGCCACATCGAGGTGTAGTCGGGGTCGACCGGCGTGGCGCGGAGCATCTCGGTCAGCGCGGTCAGGGCCGGGCTGTCGTCGCGGATCGCTACCCGGTGGAACTCGCGGTAGAGCCGCGGCCCGGTGCCCACGTCGGCGACGTAGTAGACCGGGACGGCGCGCGCCGGACCGGTGACCGGGGGAGTCGTGGCTGCCGCGGACGGCACGCTCGGCGTGGGGAGCGTGGCGGCCGGCTTCGACGCGACCGGGGTGATGACCGGACCGGCGGGGCCGTCATCGCGCGAGGTGCGCCACAACACGCCGGCCGCGGTACCACCGGCGATCAGCGTGAGGGTGGCGACCGCCGCCACCAGCCGGCGCGAGGCGCGTGGCGGTGTCGGGGGAACGGCGGGGGGAAGGGGAGTGGGGCGGAAGCTCGGGGTGGTTCCCGGGTCGATGGTGCTCATGGTGTCGCCTCCTGCGCCGAGGTTCCGGCGCTACCGCTATTCTCGCGCCGCTCGGGCGCTCACACCATGGACGTCGGACCCGCTCGAGCGGTTGACGCACACAGGTTTCGGAGGCGGCTTGGAGGCGCTTGGAGGCGGTTCGGAAGTGGTCAGGCGGCTTCGGGATCGGGCTGGTGGATGCCGAACGTGTTGCCCTCGGTGTCGACGTAGTAGCCCTGCCACGCCATGCCCGGGAGGGCGAACTTCGGCATCGCGACCCGACCGCCGGCGGCCAGGATCCGCTGCTCGGTCTCGTCGTAGTCGCCGACGCCCATCGTGCAGACGAAGCTGTTGCTGCCGCCGGAGGTCGCCGGCGCCGGGCGAGCGAGCAGGCCGCCGTTGATGCCGAGCTGGTCCTCGGGGCCGGTGACGATGCCCCAGTACGTCGAGCCGGTGAACTGGCTGTAATCCTCGAAGGTCCAGTCGAAGGCGGCGCCATAGAAGGCCTTGGCCCGCTCGACGTCGTCGGCCTGGATCTCGAAGTGCACCACACGGGACATCTGGGCTCCTGCCGGGTCGGGTACCTGGTCGTGGGGTGAGTCTCGCGCCCAGGGTGGCCCGAAGCCACTCGGCGACACACCCACCCGCTGGATTGTGTGCGGTCGAACTGGGGCCATGGCCCCAGTTCCGCCACACAGAATCGATGGTTCAGAACGGTGGCGGCTGCGGCCAGGCGCCCGGCAGCTCACCTTCGGCTGCCAGCGGTGGTGGGGCGTCGGGTGGTTCGCTGACGGTGTGCCCGGACGGCGTGCGCCAGGTGATCTGTCCGGTCACCGGGTCCAGGGTCGGGGTGAACCCGGCGTGGGTCTTGAGCAGGTGGTGGAACCGGCACAGGGGTGCCAGGTTCTGCTCGCTGGTCTGGCCGCCCTTACCGTACGCGGTGACGTGGTCGAGGTCGGCGTCGATCGCGGGCCGGCCGCATCCGGGGTGGGAGCACCGCGGCCGATTGGCCTTGACGAGGGCCTTGACGAACGGGACGGCATGTACCCGGGGTCGGTCGCGGCGCGTCCGATGGCGATCAGGGTGCCGTAGGTGGGGGAGTCGGGTCGGTCGTCGAGGACCTGGCATCGCCAGATCGCCCGCTTGCCGTACTTGTCCAGGATCGCGGCCAACGCATCGGTCGGGATCGGCCCGTGCCCTGCGGCTTCGACCCATCCGGTCCCGGTGGGTGGTGGCGTGCCCGCCCACAGCGCAGCGAGGACCTGGAACGGGATGGTGACGTTCAGCGCGACCTTGGGTTCGACCCGGATCCCCGGGCAGGCCGGTGGTGGGGCGCTGGTGGTGGTGTCGCCGAGTGCCGGTTGCCGTCGGTGCGATGCCGTCGTGGGTGGGCAGGGTAGGTCGTCGTGGCGCGTCGGGGTCGGTGCTCGGCCGCCGTGGCGGTCTGGCTCGCCCTCGGTCGTGGTGGTGGTGTCGGGGTGGCCGGTGGGCACCGTCTGTTGGTGGGTCCGCTGGCGGTGTCGTCGGCTGTGGCGAAGATGATCTGCGCCATCGACGCCGCCGCCGTCCCGCGCCTCCGCGGGCGGGCAGCGGGTGATGGTGTCGGGGTCCACCGGTGTGCCGGTCGGCGTGGCGCCGTGCCGACGCGGCCTGTCCCCGTTGCGTTGCTCGCGGATCGGCTGCACCGGCCGAGGCCGAGGCAATGCTCGTGGCCGATCCCGCGGGCAGGCGGCGGCCTGGACGCGGTGCAGCAACGCGGCGTGCAGGTCCGCGATGCTCGTGATCGACCCCGATACGTGAGCGAGGCTCGGCCGTAGCCCTGCTGACTGACCTTGACGGTGTCCTTCTCCGCCGCGGCGTCATCCAGGATCCGCCGTACGCCCCCGGATCAGCCTGCGCGATCAACCGCTCGATCCGGTTCCGCAACCCCACGACCCCGAGCTGCTCGGCCACGGGCAGGATCATCTTCTCCACCCAGTCCCGCGCCCGACCCGCCGCCAGCCGCTCGGTCTGCCGCACGATGTCGCGAGCACGGGTAGTGGAGATGGTGCCGTCGAGCAGTGCTCGATACAGCCGACCGTGGTCCTCGGGCCAGGTCGCCAGCATCTCGACCCGGGCCCGCAGTCCCGACGGGCTGGTGCGTGCCACGGCGGCGACCTCTTCGATCGCCGCGGTCAGGGCGCGTTCCTCCGGGTCACGGACCCATTCCGGCAGCTTCGTCTCCAGAGTGAGATCCAGTTCATGCGGGTGCCGCGCCTGATACCGCCACGCCAGTTCCCGGGTCAGCTGCGCCTGAGTCAGCTCGATATGGGTGATCGCCTGCCGACACGCCACCGCCGCCGAGACCACCTCCGCGTCCGAGAGCCCCGACGGCTGCGACTGCGCCAGAGTGACCGCAGCAACGGTCACCAGCGACGGCTCGACATTCCCCGGCTTCAGGAACGTCCGACAGATCCGCCCCGCCACTGCATCCCGGTCATCCTCGTTCTCGGGTCCGCCGTCACCGAACCAGCCCCACACCGCATCCCGCGCCGACAACCGCGCGGCCTCGACGTCCAGCTGTTCCTGCTGTTCGGCCACCTGTGCCCGCAGCGCCTCGACCTCGCCGCGCAACGCGTCGTTCTCGACCCCGAGCCGAGCAACCTCGGCATCAGCGTCGTGCAGCAAGTCGGCCGTGAACATGCCAGCATTCTACTAGAACAAACGTTCGAATGCGAGCGATGTAGCCGACAGCTTCCCTTGCCCCAGAACGGTTTTAACGCCTACCCAGGTGGGTGGCGGTGGCGCTCGCAAGGGTGGGGGCAGGCGGGGTTGTTGCGCGCGGCTGGCTGGGTCTGGCGGGAGCGCGAGCCTGCGAGCGCGGATGGATCGCCGCGCGCAACAACCCCGCCTGCCCCCACCCGCACTACAAAGACCCCTGAACAACCTCCCCAACCCCCGTGCCCTCCTCCCGGTCACCTCCCACACCGCCGAACTCACCCCGTCCAACTCACCCGCCCCGATCGCCAGGTAGGTGCTCACCCACGCCTCCTCGACCAGCCAGTCCGGCGCCTGATGCCCCGCGCGCGAGGCGTAAGCCTCCGCCACCGTCTCGTCGTGATACCTGATCGGCGTCCCGCCCACCTCGCTCAGGATCTGGGCCGCCTCGGCCAGACTCAGTGCCTGCGGCCCGGTGAGGTCGTAACTGCGCCCGCGATGAACGGAGTTGCCGGACACCAGGTCGCGCAGCACGATGCTCGCCACGTCGGCGATGTCGTCCAGCGCCACCACCGACACCTTGCCGGACCCTGCCGGTCCCCGGATCACGCCGTGCTCATCGGCGAGCAGCGGGACGAAGTCGGCGTAGAGGTTGTCCCGCAGGAAGGTGAAACCCATTCCACTCGAACGAATGTGCTGCTCGGTGGCCGAGACCATGAACAGCGTCTCGATGCCGGCCAGTGCCCGGGCCACGCCGCCCGGATCGTCGTACGCGGCCTGCGCCAGGCTCACCCCGGGAGCGTTCGCCAGGTCGGCGGCAACCCGGGCGGTGTCCCGCACCAGGAGCCGTTGGGGCACACCGGCTTCGGCCAGCCGACGCGCCACCCGGCTGCCGAGTCGACCGGTGGCGCCGGTGACGGCGAGGTGTGAGGCCGGTGGGGCGCCGTCCGCGAACTCGGCTGTCGGGTTGTGGCTCACACTCACCTCTCGGGGACCACCTGGATGCCCCGAGCGTAGACGGCGAGAATCCGGTGGATGGCGTCCGGATCGGTCAGCGGGTCCCCGTCGATGGCCAGGATGTCGGCGTCGTACCCCGCCGCGAGGCGCCCGGTGCGCTACCCAGCCCCAAGACCTGAGCGGCGCGGGACGTCGTGATCCGCAACGCCTCCAGCGGCTCGATCCCGATGTCGGCCAGTTGCCCCACCGCCGTCCGCACGATGTCGTGCGGCTTCACCGGCGCGATGCCGGCATCGGTGCCGACCACCATGACCGACCCGAGTTCGGCCAGGTGTCGCATGGCCGCCAGGATCTGGGGCAACCGGGCCATGATCGCCGGCGGCGGGGTGGCCCCGGGGGCGCCGGCAGCAAGCCGACCGTGGCACCGACCGCGATGCCGCGGTCGGCGATGGCCCGCATCAGGTGCTCGGGTGCGTCCACGCCCTCCGCGCTCCAGAACGTCACGTGCTCCATGCCGTCGACGCCGGCTGCGATGCAGTTCTCGATGGCCGACGTGCCGTGCGCGTGCGCGGTGAGCGGCAGACCGAGCCGGTGCGCCTCGTCCACCGCCGCCGCGAGCACCTCACGCTGGAACTGGGGGTCTTGCTGCCGGGTGCCGGGGGTCATGGTGCCGCCGCTGGACATCACCTTGACCACGTCACAGCCCCGTTCGGCCCGATCGCGCACCGCGGCCCGGACGGCGTCCGCGTCGTCGGCGACGGCACCGCCCAGGAAGTAGCAGTGTCCGGCGAAGGTGGTGATCGGCGGACCGGCGGCCAGGATGCGCGGCAGGCCGGGCTGATCGCGCAGTCCGAGGGAGAGGTAGTCGCGGTCACCGAGATCGCGCACCGTCGTGACACCACCGGCCACGGCGGTGCGCGCGGCGACCGTCATGGCAGCCCGGACGGCGCCGTCGTCGCGATCGGCGAGCGTCACCACCGGGTCGGCCGAGGCGTCGAAGGCGAGGTGCACATGGGTGTCGATCAGCCCGGGCAGCAGTGTGGCCCCGGGCAGGTCGATCAGCTCGGCGTCGGCCGGGGAGTGGTGCCGTCGATGACCGCATCGATCACCGGCCCGTCCAGCACCACGACCACAGGGTCCGGGCGCAGGGTGAGCCCGTCGAAGAACCGTGACCCACGCAGCGCGAGCCGACGCGGCCGTTCCCGAACAGAGTTCCCACCAGTCATCGCAGTACTGTCCCGCTCGGTCGCTGCGCTGTCATGTCCGACCCACCGGCCTCTGCTCAGGCGGGGATCGCCTCCACCGGGACGGACGGAACGGACACCGGGGCTCCCCAACGCTGCCAGGTGGTCTCGATGGTGAACTCGAGGCTGTTCGGCCGGACGGCGTCGATGCGCCGGACCGGTCGTCCTGCCGCGTCGAGGTAGAGCTGGACATCCAACGCGGTGACCGGCCCCATCCGGGCGGCCAGGGCAGGTGGAAGGCTGCCGAGCCACTCCTCGCCGGTCAGAGACCCCGTCCATTGCGTCGTCCCCGCCATGCCACTGACCGCCGATCGGCGAAAACGGGCCGTGGGCACCACCGCTGCCTGCCCGAGAAACGATGTCGTGAGCCGGATCTCGTGATCCAAGCGCTGTCCGTCAACAGTGAGCGTCGAGGTGCTGATCTTCTGCCAGGCCTTCCCCACACGGACGTACATCGCGTCGCCCTGCAGCAGGATGTCGGCGCGCCCACCCGCATCGAGCAGCACCGAGTAGCGCGCGTGCGGGCTCGGCCCGGTCGGTGGGTACGTGACGACACCGGTGGCGGTCCAGCCGAGGGCCTGGCCGAACGTCTTCTCGCGCTGCGATCTGAACCGTGCCGAGGGTGTGGCGCCGAGCGCTCCGCGCAGGCGCTCAGCGAGGTCCGCCGCCGACAACGACTCCTCGGACGGCGCAGTGCCGGCGGGCGTGGGCGAGGCCTTGCGGCGCAGGCTGCCCAGGGGGATGGCGCATCCGGCCAGGGCCGACGATCCCACCAGACCCACCCCACCGAGGACCAGTGCCCGGCGCGACAGCGGGGTGGTGGTCATGGTGCGCAGGCTATGCGAGGGGACCCAGCCAGACGGCGGCATCCGGTGGCAGCGTGTCGAGGATGCCGGGCAGGCTGGCGACCAGGATGCGCCCCTCGGGGAGCGGGAGGTCGCTGTCGCCGAAGTTGACCACGCACCGCAGTGCGTCGCCGCGGCTCAGGTCGAGCACCTGGCGCCCCGTGTCGTGCCAGTCGAGCTGAGCGCTCAGCTGGGGTAGCAGCCGGTGCCGTGCGCCGAGTACGGCGCGGTAGAGGGCGAGCATGCCGTCGGGGTCGTCGTCCAGCGCGGCGGCCGTGTGCGCGGCCCACTCGGCCGGCTGCGGCAGCCACGACGCACGGCGCCCTCGGTGAACCCGAACGGGGGTGTCGAGCCCGACCACGGCAGCGGTACCCGGCAGCCGTCGCGCCCGAGAACGGCGCCGCCGGTGCGATGCCAGACCGGGTCCTGGCGACACTCGGGTGGCAGGTCGGTGACCTCCCACAGGCCCAGTTCCTCGCCCTGGTACAGGTAGGCACTACCGGGCAGGGCGAGCATCAGCAGAACGGCGGCGCGGGCCGGCGCGTGCCGAGGGCGATGTCGCTGGGCCGGTCGGCATCAGCGCCGGCACTGCCGTCGCGCACGGCGGTGTCCTCACGTCCATACCGCGTGATGTGCCGGGTCTCGTCGTGATTCGACAGCACCCAGGTCGGCGGCGCACCGACCTCGGCCATGGCCGCGCAGGTGTCGATGATGTTGGCGCGCAACGAGTCCGCGGTCCAGGCGGACTTGAGGTAGTCGAGGTTGAACGCCGTGTGCAGCTCGTCGGGCCGCAGATACTGCGCGAGCCGGTCGGCGCCCTTGACGGTGACCTCGCCCACGAAGATCCGCTGCGAGTCATAGGAGTCGGCGATCGCGCGCCACGAGCGGAAGATCTCGTGGACGGCGTCGACGTCCCACAGCGGGCTGGCGTCCCACAACCGGGGCGAGAAGGTGTCGCCAGGCCGGAAGCCGTGGTCGGGCAGGTCGGGATGCTTGGCGAAGGCGGAGGCGGCATCCACCCGCAGGCCGTCGATGCCCAGGTCGAACCAGAACCGGACGACGTCCTCGAACTCGGCGCGCACCTGCGGGTTGGCCCAGTTGAGGTCGGGCTGCTGAGGTGCGAACAGGTGCAGGTACCACTGCCCGGGGCGGCCGTCCCCCTCGGTGGTCCGGGTCCAGGCGGGGCCGCCGAAGGAGCTGATCCAGTCGTTCGGGGGCTGGGCGCCGTCCGGACCGCGACCGTCGCGGAAGTGATACCGCTCGCGAGCCGGCGATCGGGTTCGGCGGCCAGGGCCTCGGCGAACCACGGGTGGTCGTGCGAGGTGTGGTTCGCCGCGACGTCGATGACCAGCCTCAGGCCCACCCCGTGCGCCTCGTCGATGAGCGCCCGGGCGTCGTCCAGCGTGCCGAAGACGGGGTCGATGTCCCGATAGTCACTGATGTCGTAGCCGCCGTCGTGCATCGGCGAGCGGAACCATGGTGTGATCCACAGGGCATCGATCCCGAGCCCGGCGAGATACCCCAGCCGCGAACGGATTCCGTTGATGTCGCCGATGCCGTCACCCGAGCTGTCCGCGAAACTGCGCAGGTACACCTGGTAGATGACGGCGTCGCGCCACCACGTCGAGGGTGGTGATGTGGCCGGCGTGAGGTGTGAGGTCACTTCACGGCACCGGCGGCCAGACCGGCGACGATCCGCCGCTGGAACGCGAGCACCATGATGACCAACGGCACCGTGACCAGGACACCGGCGGCCATCTGGCTGCCGAACGGGGTCTCGAACTGGGTGGCGCCGGTGAACTTCGAGATCGCCACCGGGGCGGTCTGGATGTTCGCGCGGTTGGTCATGGTCAGGGCGATCAGGAACTCGTTCCAGGCGCCGACGAACACGATGATCGCCGTGGTGAACACCCCGGGCGCGGCGAGCGGCAGGATCACCTTGCGGAACGCCTGCCCCTGGGTACACCCGTCGACCATTGCGGCCTGCTCGAGCTCGACCGGCATCTGCTTGAAGAACGAGGTCAGGTTCCACACCGCCAGCGGCAACGAGAACGCCAGGCTGGGCACGATCATCGCCTGGTAGGTGTTGATCCACCCCAGCTGGGTGAACAGCTTCAGCAGCGGGACGATCAGCGAGACCAGGGGGAACATCGAGGTCGCGATGATCGCGGTCAGCGCCAGCCGCTTGCCACGAAACTCCAGGCGGGCCAAGGCGTAAGCGGTCAGGGTGCCGATGACCAGGGCCAGAACGGTGGTGATGCCGGCCACGATGAGGCTGTTCACCAGGGCGCGGCCGAAGTTCTGCCCCGGGGCGAACACGGCACGGTAGTTCTCGATCGAGGCGGGCGAGGGGATCGGGGACTTGTCGAAGATGTCGCTGGTGCGTCGCAGGCTGGAGATGACCATCCAGACGAACGGGGCCAGGCAGTAGATCACGATGCCGAGCACGCCCAGGTACGTCGCCGCCTGACCCAGTTGGCGCATCCGCTTCTTGGGGTCGTCGTTGACGGGCAGGGCACGAGCCGAGCCGGTGGCCGAGGCGGTGGTCATGCCGGGACTCCCTTCGCGAGACGACGGCGAGCTCGATTGGCCTTGACGATCTGCTTGCGTTCGTCGCGGTCGCCCAGGACGTCGGCGCCGAGCAGGGTGACGAACACGTAGGCGATACCGAACAGGTAGATGAACAGGATGATCCCGTAGGCCGCGGCCGATCCGTAGCGCAGGTTGGAGGCCTCGTCCTGCACCAGCATCGACAGCGTCTCGGCGGTCTTCTTGCGGGGGCCGATCAGGATGTAGGGCAGGTCGAACATGCGCAGCGCATCGAGCAGCCGGAACAGAACTGCCACCAGCAGAGCGGGTTTGACCAGTGGAAGGGTGATGCTGGTGAAGCGCCGGATGGTGCCGGCACCGTCCACCCGGGCGGCCTCGTAGATGTCCTCCGAGATCACCTGCAGCCCGGCCAGCACCAGCAGCCCGATGAACGGTGCCGTCTTCCAGGTATCCGCGATGATCACGGCGAGCTTGGCCTGGAATCCTCCGAGGTCCACAGGATCGGGTCGCCGGGCAGGATGGCGTTGGCGACGCCGTCCGCGTTGAAGATCCAGCCCCACAGGATCGCCGAGGCGGCGGTGGGGATGGCCCACGGCACCAGGATGCTGGCCCGTACCAGGGCGCGACCCTTGAACGCCTGGTGCATGATCAGTGCCATGGCCACGCCGAGCACCGTCTCGACGGTGACCGTGGTGACGGTGAAGAACGTGGTGTTCCAGAAGGCGTTCCAGAACCTCGTCGAGGTGGCCCCCTGGAAGATGTCGGTGAAGTTGCGCAGCCCGATGAACGGCTCGGTGTCGCTGACGAACCCGGTCTGTTCGTCCAGCCCGGCGGCGCCGTAGAACGACTGCCGGATGGCGGCGAAGATCGGGTAGGCCACGATCAGCGCCAGCACGATGAACGTCGGTGAGATCAGGGTGTAGGCGAGGCGCTCGGCGGCCCGCCGGCTGTCACTGCGGGTTCGTGCCTTCGTCGTGGGTGGACGTGATTCGGTTCCAGCGCCGGGTGTCGTGGTCGTCACTGGCCGGTCTCCTTGGCTCGACGGGTACCGCTTCGTGAGGGTCAGCGACGGGTCGCTGATGAGGACGACGGGGGCGGGCCGGACCTGGTCGGCCCGCCCCCGCCGCGTTCACTGGGTGAGGGCGGTGAGCTTGTCCTGCAGCTCGGCCAGGGCGGCGTCCGTGGTCTTCGCCCCGGTCAGGGCGGAGTAGGCGGCGTCCTCGATGGCGCGGTCACGTCGCCGTACTTGACCACCTTGGGCCGCGGGACCGCGTGCTCGATGGAGGCCTTGAGCGCCGGCAGGTACGGGAACTGCTTGGCCAGGCGCCGGGTCGTCGTAGAGCGCCGTGAACGTCGGGGCGTTGGAGTTCTTGGTGAGGTTGATGCGCTGGTTGGCCTCACTGGTGAACCAGGAGATGAAGTCGATCGCGGTCGCCTTGTTCTTGGCGAACGAGGAGATGGCGACGTTGTGACCACCGAGCGAGGAGGCGCCCGGGGCGCTGCCGATACCCGGCAGGGCGGTCACCGCGAACTTGCCGGCCACCTTGCTCGACCCGTCGGTCTTGTTGGCCAACGCGTACTGGTAGGGCCACTGGCGGTGGAACAGCAGCTTGCCGGCCTGGAACGCCTGGCGACCCGGCTCCTCGCGGTAGGTGATGGCCTCCTTGGGGATGAAGCCGCTCTTGAAGCCGTCGACCAGCGCGTTCACGCCGGCCTTCGCCTCGGGGGTGTTGACGTTCGGCTTGCCCGAGCTGTCGGTGATGACGCCGCCCGCGGAGTTGACGGCTTCGGCGAAGTTCACCGTCAGGCCCTCGTACTTCTCGTACTGGCCGGCGAAGCAGCCGATGCCCTTGCCCTCGGGGTGGCCTGCACCTTCGTGCAGTCCGCCTGCATCTCCTCGAAGGTCTTCGGGGAGTCGCGATACCCGCTGCCTTCAGCAGATCGGTGCGGTAGTAGAGCAGGCCGCCGTCGGAGGAGGCCGGCACCGAGTACACCTTGTCGCGGTACTTCGCGGTCTCGGTGATCGCGGGCAGCATCTTGTCGAGGTTGAACTTGTCGGCCGGCAGCTCGTCGATCCACCGGTTGGCGGCGAACTCACTGACCCACACCACGTCGACCGAGAGCACCGTGTAGGCGTCGGACTTGGTCTGCGCGTTCTGGATCATCTGCTGGCGCTGGGCGTCCGCGGCGTCCGGCAGCTCGACCAGGGTGACCTTCTCGTTCGGGTGCGCAGCGTTCCACTCGTCGAGCTGGGCCTGCACGGTGCCCGAGACGTCCTTGCCCTGCACGTACGTGATCGGACCACGCTCGGAACTGGCGGCTGCCCCGCCGCCGCCGGCCGAACTCGTGGCGGTGCCGGACGACCCCGAACCACCACACGCGGCGAGCAGGCTGCTCGCGGTCAGCAGGGCCGCGCCCGCGGCCCACCTGGTTGCTCTGATCCTCACTGAGTGCTCCTTGACCTGGGTCCTGTCGGACGCGGCGGGTGGTACCCGGGCGAATTGTCGACACGCGTCGACGACGCGTAGAGGTGACGTTAGCGACGCGCGTCGATTGAGGTCAACCGGCTGCTCGTAACGTGTTGGTAACGTGCCGAGCCGGTCGCCGTCGCCGCCCCTCGCTGGCGAGGGGGATCAGTGCGGCGGGGGTGCGGTGCTGCCTCGGAGGTCGATTCTCCCGGGGAACAGGTGCTGTTCGGGTGCGCCGTCCCCCTCGAGGCGGCGGATCAGTCCGAGGGCGGCCGCCCGGCCGATGTCCCGGGCCGGCTGGCTGATGGTGGTCAGCTCGGGTGTGGTCAGCTGGGCGTGCTGATCCCAGCTGGTGATGGACAGCACCGACAGGTCGTCGGGGATGGCCAGTCCGCGATCGGTGACCTCGCGCACCAACCCCAGGACGGCGCGCCAGTTGGCCGAGATGATCCCGGTGATCTTGTGACGCCCGCGGTACATCCGGCCGAAGGCCTCGCGGCCGGCGGTCTGGGAATGCTCTGTCGGCGCCACGGTGAGGCTCAGCCCCGCTCCGCACACCGCTGCCGGACGGCGTCCGTGAGCCGGCCGCTGTAGCCCAGGCCGCGTTGGCTCGCGGCGGCCGGTTCGTCGAGGTAGGCCAGCCGACGGTGGCCCAGATCGGCGAGGTGGTCGACCGCCATGGCGCCCATCTGCTCGGCGTCGGCGTCGGCGTACGGAACGGCGTCCGGCTCGGCGGTGCGTCCGATCAGGGCCACCGGAACACCGGTGTCGCTCAACAGCTTCACGCGTTCGTCGTGCAGCGTGACCTCCATCAGCAACAGACCGCTCCATGCCGTCGACCAGGCCGGTGCGGGCCAATCGGACGGCCTCGTGGACGTCGTCGCCGGCCGTCGTCCAGAGCATCAGGTGGTAGCCCAGGCCGCGGGCCTCGTCGGCCGCGGCGACGACGTACTCCAGGTCGGCGTTGTCGACCTCGCGCTCACCTCCGTAGCGGCAGGTGGGTGCGCAGCAGCACGACCGCGAGCAGCAGCGCGTCTTCCCGGTCGTCGCGACCGGGCTCCATAGCGGCACCGGCTCCTGTCCCGTGGTCACCGGGCCACCGACAGGTCTTCCCGGTCGTCGCGACCGGGCTCCGTAGCGGCACCACGCTGAAGGTGTCCTTGCCCGCCCCCGTGTCGAGGTCTTCCCGGTCGTCACGACCAGGCTCCCCGTACCGGTAACAAAGGCCAGTGGGTTGGCGAACGAGACACAGATCGTCTTCCTAGTCATCACGACTGGCCTCAACGAGCGGCCAGGGCGCCCCCTGCAGTCGAACGACGCGCACCTCCTCCGGGCTTTGGCAGTTCCAATGTCACTCGCGAGGAGGGGAAAGCGGCGGGTGGCACTCGAGACAGGTCGTCAGCACCGTGATCATCGCTGACTCGCCGACTCCAGCTCACCACCGTGGCGTAGATCACAGCTGTGCTGGCTCGGCGCCGGTATCGATTCCTGCCCCCCGTCCGTCCATGGCGTGTCAGAGAGCAACCACGGACCGCGCCACGAGTGCCGGTCCGCGACACGAAGGAGACGAAGACGAGATGGGTACCAACGAGGGTGTGCTGGACCGGGGTCTGCGGATCACGATCGGACTGGTGGCCCTGGTGGCCGGCCTGGCGTCGGGTCTCGGCTCCGTCCTGAGCACCGTGCTGCTGGTCGTGGCGGCGATCATGTTCCTGACCGGCGTGGTCGGCTTCTGCCCGCTGTACCGGATCTTCGGCATCAACACCTGCGGCGTGCGCAAGTAGTTCGCGCCCAGTACGCGCGCGGCAACGATCAGGCGGCTCGGCTGGTGGAGCGCTCGCGGCGTCGGCTGTAGAGCCCACCGGCCGCGGCCAGCCCCAGCAGTGCCGCGGTGAACAGCATCAACCACCAGGTGTCGAGGTGGGCCGCGTAGGCGCCGACCGCGACGTACACCACGGTTCCCGGCACGATGCCGACCGCGGTGGCCAGCGTGTAGGGCCAGAACCGGACGGCGGTCAACCCGCTGCCGTAGTTCACCGCGGCGCACGGCACCATCGGTGCGAGCCGGGCGGTCAGGACGGCGAACACCCCGTGCCGCACCACCAGGTCGTCGAGCCGGTCGAGGTGGCGACCGGCCAGCCGGGCCACTCCGTCGCGGCCCAGCCAGCGGCCGATCCAGAACCCGGCGATGGCGCCGGCCAGGGCGCTGATCCAGGCCAGCGCCACGCCGTTGGCCATGCCGAACACCAACCCGGCCATGGCCGACAACAGGGTGCGCGGCACCAGCAGCAGCGTGGCCACCACATAGCCGAGGCCGAACAGCAGCGGGAACCACATGCCGCTGTCGCGGGCCCACGAGCGCACCTGGGCGACGTCCGGCATCGGGACGAAGATCACGACCAGCGCGCCGGTCAGCAGCAGAACGCCGAACACGCTCAGCCGCAACCAGGTTCTGATCTCACTCATCGTTCATCCATGCTCACACGGATGGCAGCACCGCGCGCGGGGCCTGCGACCCTGCGAGCTGCTCGGTGCGCCCTCAGTCGTCGGCGCGCGCCCGGCGTCGGGCGAACAGGCCGACCAGCCCGGTGAGCGCGAACAGTATTGCGGTGACCAGCAACACCAGGCCGTCGGGACGGGCACCGGCGGCGCCGACCATCACGTAGGCCACCGTGCCGGGAACGATGCCCACCGCTGTCGCGAGTGCATACGGGCCGAACCCGACGGCGCTCAAGCCGCTGCCGTAGTTCACCACCGAGAACGGCACCAGTGGCGCGAGCCGGGCCAGCAGCACCGCGAACACCCCGTGCCGCAGCACCAACGCATCGAGCCGGTCGAGGTGACGCCCGGCCAGCCGCGCCACCCCCTCGCGTCCCAGCGCCCGCCCCAGCCAGAACGCTGCCAGCGCCCCCAGCATGGATGCCACCCAGACGATCGCCAGCCCAGCGGCCACGCCGAACGCCAGCCCCGCGGCGGTCGACAGCAGGGTGCGGGGCACCAGCAGCAGGCTCGCCGCGGCGTAGCCGGCGACGAACCAGACCGGCACCCAGGGTCCGCCGGTGGCCACCCAGCTGCGGATCTGCTCGACGTCCGGCGCCGGCGCGACGACCAGCACCGTGATGCCGGTCAGCACCAGGACGCCGAAGGCGAGCAGCTTCCACCAGGTGCGGGTCATCGGATCAGCTGCGGCGCAACAACAGCACCCCGTCGTCGATCAGGGCGGGTGCGCCGTCCGGATCGGTCACCTCGCGCGGACGCACCTCCGCCAGGACGACGTCCCAGCCGTCGTCCAGGGCCAGCTCGGTGAGTTCCTCGGCGGGGGTCAGGAACCGGTGGTTGCCGATGTGCTCCGGCGGCGCCCACGGTGGTGCCGCCGCGTGCGAGATCACGAGCAGGTGGCCGCACGGCGCGATGTGGCCGGCCACCCGGCGCAGGATCTCGATCCGGGCGAGCTCGACCGGGGCCTGGAAGAAGGCCCCGGTGACCAGGTCGTAGTCCGCCGGGACCTGCCAGGAGGTCAGGTCGTGGGCGACCCAGGTGACGGCACCGTCCAGCCCGGCCTCGGCGGCCGCCGCGGCGCCGCGGGCCACGGCCGTCGGGGAGATGTCGACCGCGGTGACCTGCCAGCCCTGCCGGGCCAGCCAGATCGCATCGCCGCCCTCGCCGCAGCCGAGGTCGAGTGCGCGTCCGGCCGGGATCGCCCGGCTGGTCAGCACGTCGGCCAGGGTGCGGTTCACCCGGCCCGACCACACCGGCGCGTCGCCGGCGTAGCGCTGCTCCCAGAACTCGTGCGGCGTCTGGGTTTCGGCCTCCTCGTGCACCCCTCAGTCCAGCTGCGACAGATCGCGGACGGCGCCCTTGTCGGCCGAGGTGGCCAGCTTGGCGTAGGCGCGCAGCGCGGCCGAGACCTTGCGGGGGCGCGGGTTTGCCGGCCGCCACCCCGCCGCGTCCTGCTCGGCCCGGCGCCGGGCCAGCTCGTCGTCCGAGACCAGGACGTCGATCCGGCGCTGCGGGATGTCGATGCGGATGCGATCCCCGTTGCGCACCAGGCCGATCGGGCCGCCGGCCGCGGCCTCGGGGGAGACGTGCCCGATCGACAGCCCCGAGGTGCCACCGGAGAACCGGCCGTCGGTGAGCAGCGCGCAGGCCTTACCCAGACCCTTGGACTTGATGTACGAGGTGGGGTAGAGCATCTCCTGCATACCCGGGCCACCCTTGGGTCCCTCGTAGCGCACGATCACGACGTCGCCGGCAACGACCTTGTCGGACAAGATGTCTGCCACCGCCTCGTCCTGCGACTCGGTGACGTGGGCGGTGCCCTCGAAGACCAGCAGCGCGTCGTCCACGCCGGCGGTCTTGACGACGCACCCGTCCGGGGCGATGTTGCCCGTCAGCACCGCCAGGCCACCGTCCTGGCTGAAGGCGTGCTCGGCCGAGCGGATGCACCCGCTCTCGCGGTCGAGGTCGAGGTCCGGCCAACGCAGCGACTGGCTGAACGCCTGCTGCGTGGGGACGCCGCCCGGCCCGGCCAGGTAGAACCTCGCCACCTCGGCGCTCGGGTGGCGGGCGACATCCCACTCGTCGAGCGCCGCCTTCATGCTGGTGCTGTGCACCGTCGGGACGTCGGTGTGCAGCTTGCCGGCCCGGTCGAGCTCGCCCAGGATCGCCATGATGCCGCCGGCGCGGTGCACGTCCTCGAGGTGGTACTTCGTGGTGTTGGGCGCCACCTTGCACAGCTGCGGTACCGAGCGTGACAGCCGGTCGATGTCGGTCATCGTGAAGTCGATCCCGGCCTCCTGCGCGATGGCCAGCAGGTGCAGGATCGTGTTGGTCGACCCGCCCATCGCGATGTCCAGCGACATGGCGTTCTCGAACGCCTCGAAGCCAACCGAGCGCGGCAGCACGGACGCGTCGTCCTGCTCGTACCAGCGCCGGCACAGCTCGACCGCGAGGCGTCCGGCGCGGCGGAACAGCTGCTCGCGGTCGGCGTGGGTCGCCACCACGGTGCCGTTGCCGGGCAGCGCCAGGCCGAGGGCCTCGACCAGGCAGTTCATCGAGTTGGCGGTGAACATGCCCGAACACGACCCGCATGTCGGGCAGGCCGAGCGCTCGATCCGGGCGACGTCGTCGTCCGAGACCGTCGGGTCGGCGGCCATCACCATGGCGTCGATCAGGTCGAGCTTGCGGACGCCGCCCGCGGCCAGCGTGGTCTTGCCGGCCTCCATCGGGCCGCCGGAGACGAACACCACCGGGATGTTGAGCCGCATGGCGGCCATCAGCATGCCGGGGGTGATCTTGTCGCAGTTCGAGATGGCGACGATCGCGTCCGCGCAGTGCGCGTTGACCATGTACTCGACCGAGTCGGCGATGATGTCGCGGCTGGGCAGCGAGTAGAGCATGCCGTCGTGCCCCATCGCGATGCCGTCGTCGACCGCGATGGTGTGGAACTCCTTGGCGACGCCACCGGCGGCCTCGATCTCGCGGGCCACCAGCTGACCCAGGTCCTTCAGGTGCACGTGGCCCGGCACGAACTGGGTGAAGGAGTTCGCCACGGCGATGATCGGCTTGTCGAAGTCGCCGTCCGTCATGCCGGTGGCGCGCCACAGCGAGCGGGCGCCGGCCATGTTGCGTCCGGCGGTGGAGGTCTTGGAGCGGTAGGCCGGCACGGGGTGTACCTCTCTCGATCGCACGACGGATCCGCGGCGAGGACGCCCCCGCCACCGCCACATCTTGGCCCAGCTCCGGGCCGTTCCCGAATCCGGCAGGTGGAACGCACCGGCGCGGACGGCGTCTGATCAGCCGCCGGCCATCGCCCGGGGGGTGGCCGCGGGCACGACGACGCGTGGCTCGACGGCCGAGTCGGCCACCAGTTGCCACCCGCGTGCGAGCCAGGGCTCGTCGTCCCGCCGCAGCATCTCGGCCATCGCCTCGGCCGTGGCTCGGGCCTGCAGGGCTTCGTCGATGCTCATCCAACCGGCAGCGACGGCCCGCTCGTGCTCGTCCCACTCCTCGATCTCGATCCGATGGTCCCGCTCGTGACGGGTCACCTGGAGGTCCAGGTCGACGCAGACCCAGCCCCCTTCGATTCGTTCCGGCGGCAGGCAGGCGTCGATCTCGATGCGGCGATCGACCGGGTCGTCGATCCACCAGGCAGCCCAGGGACGTTTTGTCGGGAGGAGCACGACCAGCGCGACCGGCATGCCCCCACTCGAGTGCAGGGTGCTCCAACGAGCCCCGACCCGGCTGTACAGCCAGGTTCCGTCGCGATCCTCACCCAGCAGTTCCACCTCGAACGAGTACAACCCGGCAGGCCGCTTGATCCGGTGAACTCGTGCCCCACGTCGACTCCCGATGTCGATCACAGCGGGACCGTACGTCGGATGACCCGTTTTGTCGCGTCGAGATGACCTCGCGCGGGTCGCCTCGGCTCTCCTTCAGCTCTCCTTCAGGCCCGCTTCACGTCCCTCGATTGCTCCCCGAAACCCGAAGGGGTGCAGAATGCGCCCGTGGTCGAGAACGTCGGGGTGGGGGATGCCACGGTCATCGAGGCGCTTCGGCGCGGCGACGAGCGGGTGTTCGCCGAGGTCGTCGATCGCCTCCATCCGACGTTGCGTCGGGTCGCACGCGGCTACGTGCGCACCGAGGAAGCGATCGGCGACGTCGTCCAGGAAACCTGGATCGGGGTCCTGCGGGGGATCGATCGGTTCGAGGGGCGATCGTCCCTGCGGACCTGGGTGGTCTCGATCCTGGTCAACGTGGCGCGCAGTCACGCGGTGAAGGAGGCCCGGACGGTGCCCTTCGCCGCGCTGGGCCGTGCCGACGAGGCCGGCTCCGGCTTCGCGCCGGATCGTTTCCAGGGGCCGGCGGGGGAGTACCCCGGGCACTGGAGCACCCCGCCGACGCCGTGGAGCGAGGACCCGGTGGCGGCCGCGCTGGCCGGTGAGACCCGCGAGCTGGTCGCCCGGGCGGTGGCCGAGCTGCCGGACACCCAGCGTGCCGTCATCACCTTGCGGGACGTCGAGGACTGGACCGGACCCGAGGTGGCTGCCGCCCTCGGCATCTCCGAGGGCAACCAACGTGTCCTGCTGCACCGTGCCCGGGCCCGGGTGAGGCTGACCCTCGACGAACACCTGCTCGCCGTGGAAGGGAGGGCACGGTGACGGATCACACCCTCCTGGACGACGACCTGCCCTGCATCCGGGTCGTCGACCTGATCACGGACTACCTCGACGAGGCGATCCCGCCGCACGAACGGGCTCGGCTCGACGAGCACCTGGCGGAGTGCGACGACTGTGTGACCGTCCTGGAACAGTTCCGCACCACCATCGCCGTCACCGGGCAACTGGCGATCGACGACGTCGATCGACTCGGCGAGGCCACTCGAACCCAGCTCCTCGGCGCGTTCCGGCAATGGGCCGCCGGCCGCCCCGCCGACTGAACCGTCTCAGACGAGCTCGACGTCGGAGTGCACGTGCAACAGGGCGGGGCCGTCGGCAGCGAACAACCGCCGCATGCCCTTGTCGAGTTCGTCGCTGGTCCGCACGCTGATGCCGGTGGCCCCGCACAACTCGGCGTAGCGGGCGAAATCGGGGTTGACCAGTGAGGTCTGCCAGACCGGGAACGCCCCGGCGAGCTGCTCCTTGCTGATCTTGCCCAGTGCCCCGTTGTCGAGCAGCACGTGCTTGATCGGCATGCCGTACTTGACGGCCGTGGTCAGCTCGGCGAGGTACTGACCGAAGCCGCCGTCCCCGGTGACCGCGACGACGGGCCGCGTCGGGTCGGCCGCCCAGGCACCCATCGCCGCGGGGTAGCCGAAACCGATCGAGCCCAGGTAACCCGACATGAGCACCGGCTGGCCGGCGCTCTCGAAGTACCGGCCGAACGAGTAGGCGTGGTTGCCGACGTCGACCGCGATGACGGCGTCCAACGGGCAGTGCCTGCCGAGAGCCGCGAACACCGCCGCACTGGGGACGCCGCGACCCCGGTCGTCCTGCGCCCGCCGGGCCTTCTCGGCCCGCCAGATGGCCCAGCGCGCCGCGACGTCGGGCCGCTGGTCCTGCGCGACGCTGCGGATCGAGGTCGCGGTGTCGAGCAGCCGCAGGGTGACCGCGGCGTCCCCGAGAACGCCCACGGCGACGGCGTCGAACCGGCCGATGGCACCCGGGGTGTCATCGATCTGCACGATCGGTTTGTACGGCGCGATGCCGGTGTGGTTGGAGAACGAGGCGCCGACGACGAGCAGCAGGTCGGACTCGTTCATCAGCCACGAGGCGACCGGCGTGCCGGACCGGCCCAGGACGCCGCCGCCGAGCGGGTGGGTGTCCGGCACCAGGCCCTTGGCCCGAAAGGTGGTGAGCACCGGGGCGCCGAGCCGCTCGGCGAGCTCGTGCACCTCGGTGGCGGCGGCCCGGGCACCCTGGCCGACGATGACGACCGGGCGTCTCGCCCCGCGCAGCAGGTCGGCCGCCGCGGCGAGGGCGTACGGGTCGGGCCGGACGGCGCGTGGCGCGCGGCGTCCGGTGGGGCCCACGGCGGGGGAGTCGGAGGGCACCTCCTGCATCTCGTCGGGCAGCACGAGGTGGGCCACGCCGCGGCCGTCGACCGCCCGCTTGACCGCCGTCGCCGCGAGCTCGGCGTGGTTCGAGGCGCTGTTCAGGGTGACGGTGGACAGGGCGACGTCCCGGAACACAGCCGACAGGTCGACGTCCTGAAAAGCGCCGCGCCCCAACACCTTCGAGGGCACCTGGCCGCTCACCGCCAGGACCGGGGCGCCGTCCAGCTTGGCGTCGTACAGGCCGGTGAGCAGGTTCGTCGAGCCAGGGCCGGCAATGGCGAAACAGGCCGCCGGGCGGCCGGTGAGCTTGCCGTACGCGGACGCCGCGAACGACGCCGCGCCCTCGTGGCGGATGCCGATGTAGCGCAACTCGCCGCGCTCCTCGGCCCGCCGCAACGCGTCGGCGAAGCCGAGATTGGAGTGCCCGACCATGCCGAACACCACGTCGATGCCCCAGGCGACCAGGGTCTCGACGAGCACGTCCGATACCGTCCGGACGGCCTCGGGCGGTTCGGGCAGCAGGACGTAGGTGCCGTCCGGCCGTTCGTCGACCGGGAAGGCCGGCACGGCGTCCGAGAAACCGGCGGGTGGCTTGCCGGTCAGCGGGTCGTAGTCGTAACCGTGCCACGGGCAACGCAGCAGCCCGCCCTCGATCGAGCCCTCGCCGAGCGGACCGCCCTGGTGCGGGCAGTGGTTGTCGAGCGCGCCCACCCGGCCCCCGCACCGCGTCAGGGCGATGCTGCGGCCGTCGACGGTCGAGGTCTGAACCCGGCCCTCGTCGGGGACGACGTCCAGCCGGTGCCAGCGGCCTGCGGCGTTGTCCGGGGCGTTCGTCGGGCCGTTGTTCGGGGCGTTCATCGGGCGACTCCGGCGTAGGTCACACCCACCAGCTCGGCGACGTCGCGCTTCCAGCTGGTCAGGTCGCGGGGGGTGAAATGGCTCAGCGAGTGGTGACCGCAGGCGCGGGCGAGCACGACCATCAGCTCGGTGATCGCGCCGAGGTAGCGGGCGAGTTGTTCCGCGCCCCGCTGGACGGGCAGCCGCGAGCGCAGGTGTGGCTTCTGGGTGGCGATGCCGACGGGACAGTTGTCGGTGTGGCAGGCCCGCATGCCGACGCAGCCGATGGCCTGCAGCGCGACGTTCGAGACCGCGACCGCATCGGCGCCGAGCGCGAGGGCCTTGACGACGTCCTGCGGGCGGCGGATCCCGCCGGTCGCGACCAGCGTGACGTGCCGGGCGCCCGCCAGGTCGAGGTGACGGCGGGCTCGGGCGAGTGCGGCCATCGTCGGCACGCTGATGGTGTCGCGGAAGATCGTCGGGGCCGCGCCGGTGCCGCCACCGCGGCCGTCGAGGATTACGTAGTCGATGCCGAGCTCGAGCGCGGCATCGAGGTCGGCCTCCACGTGCTGGGCGGACATCTTGACGCCCACCGGGATCCCCCCACTGCGTTCGCGGACCCGGTCGACCACCGCACGGGCGTCGAGCAGCGTCGTCCAGTCGGTGAACCGGGCCGGTGAGACCGCTGCGGTGCCCTCGGGCAGGCCGCGTACCTCGGCGATCCGTCCCACCACCTTGCTGCCGGGCAGGTGGCCGCCGGTGCCGGTCTTGGCGCCCTGGCCGAGCTTGAGGTGCAGCGCCTGCACCTGGTCGAGGATCGCCTCGTCCCAGCCGAATCGTCCCGAGGCGAGTTCGTAGAGGTAGCGGGAGGATTCGGCCTTCTCCTCGGGCAGCATGCCGCCCTCACCGGAACAGATCGCGGTGCCGGCGGCCTCGGCGCCCCGGGCGAGCGCCGTCTTCGCCTCCAGCGAGATCGCGCCGAAGCTCATGTCCGAGACGAACACCGGGATCTGCAGCCGCAAGGGCCGGGCGGCAGCCGGGCCGATGGTGACCGAGGTGTCCACCGGGGTGTCGTCCAGCAGCGGGAACCGGTGCAACTGCGCGGTGAGGATCTGCAGATCGTCCCAGGTGGGCAGCTCGGGGCGCGGTACCCCCATGGCGGCGACCTTGCCGTGGGCGCCGCGCAACCCGTTGCGCGCCAACGCGTGGATCTCGCTGACGTACGGCTCCTCGGGGGTGTCCTGGTGCGGGTCGTCGAACAGTCGGTCGTAGGTGGAGGTGACGGCGCGCTCGGGGCGCATCGATCGGTAGGCGGCCAGGTCGGCGGTGCTGATGACCACGGCGCCGTCCACGATCTCGGCGGCGAACTTGTGGATCCGTTCGCTCGGGTTGTACGCCGAGATCCCGGTGTCGAGCCGGTAGTCCCAGCCATGGACGCCGCAGATGAGGTCGGGTCCCTCGACGCGGCCATCGGCGAGCAGCGCGCCCCGGTGCGGGCAGCGGCCCTCGAACACGTGAGCGTCGTCGCCGCGCCGCACGATGACCAGGTCGAGGCCCTCGGCCTCGGCGCCGGTGGGGACGTTGTCCGCGAGGTCGGTGAATCGGGCGATCGCCAGGTGCGTGGCGCTGTTCATGTAACGCTCCTAGGCCGGTGACGGACGACGTTGGCAGAGTCCCCGCGGGGATCACGACCGTTACACCGAGCCCACCAACTCTTGGAGGCACCATGGGCACCGAGCTCGACGCCGACACCCTCGTCACCACCCGTCGTTCGCTGCACGCCGTCGCCGAGCTGGTGATCGCTGGGCCACAGCACGGGCAGTTCGGCACGATCCGGCTCCAGATCACTCCCGGAGGTTTCGGCGGCCTGCGCCTGCCGCTGCGGGTCGAGGGCACGATCCTGCACTTCGAGGGAGGCAGCGTCCCGCTCACCGGGACCTACCGGCGGCTCGCCGAGGCGGCCGGTGTTGCCGTCGGCCTTCCCGCCGGCCTCTACACCGATGTGACGGGTACGGATCCCGACGAGCAGGTCGTCGTCGATGCCGGTGCTGCGGCCTACCTGGCGGAGTGCTGGCAGCGCGGCGACGACGCCCTGCGGCTGCTGGCGCCGGAGGCGTCCCCGGTGCTGTGGCCCGAACACTTCGACGTCGGCATCACCCTCGACAAGGTCAACTACGGGGTTTCGCCCGGTGACGGCTACCACCCCTCGCCCTACGCCTATGTCGGCCCCTGGACGCCGCCCCAGGGCGGGTTCTGGAACGCCCCGTTCGGCGCGGCCCGGCCCATCGAGCAACTGCCGGACGCCGCCGCCGTGGCCGACTTCTTCGCCGAGGGCCGTCGCCTCGCCGGTGGTTTGGACGGCTGACGGGATCACCACCGGCCAGAGCAGGGTCGAGCGCAGGGCCGTCAGAAGGGTGGACGTTCGCTCTCGGTTCGGATGGTTCGTCCGGTGGGGGTGATCCATTGGGTGATGGGCAGTCCGGTGCCCGGGTCGATCAGGGTCGGGGTGAAGCCTCGTTCGCGCAGGCGGTGGTGGTGCTTGCACAGCGGGTGCAGGTTGCACTCGCAGGTCGGCCCGCCGTCGGTGTGGGGGATGCGGTGGTCGACCTCGCAGGTCACGGCCCTACGCCGACAGCCGGGGAACGTGCAGCACTGTTCCCGGGCTTGAACCAACTCGCGGAGCAGTCCGGTGGCGGTGCGGACCAGGGCGTGGGGTGCCTTGCCGATGCCCAGCACCGTGCCGTGGGTGGGTGATGCGGGGTTGTCGTCGGTGATCAGGCAGCGCCAGGTCGCGGTGACCCCCATGCGGTGTAGCCCGGCGAGCAGTTCGCGGATGGTTTGGGCGGTGAGGGGTCCGTAGTCGTTGATCTCTCCGATGCCCTCGCCGCCGAGGACGGCGGACAGGGGGACGGTGACGTGGATGCGGGGGCCGGGGAGCGACGCGAAGGCTTCCGACCCAAACGGCTGGGACGGTGTGCAGGGCCGACCTGCGGGGGTCGTGTCCTGTCTGCCCGTGCCGTTCGAGGTGCAGGCGTCGGTAGGGGTTTCGGTATCGGCTTGGGGTGGTGGTTCGGTCTCGTCCTCGGGGTCGGGTTCGGCCGTGATGGCTTGATCGGTTCTGGTGTCGGTAGGGGGCTCGGCCGCGTCGGGGTCGGTGGCCAGATCAATGTCGGGACCGGTGCCGCCCTCGTCCTCGTGATCGGGATCGGGCTGGGTGTCGGTGCGCGCGTGGGTGTCTGGTTCGATCTGCGATCCGCCAGCACCAGGGGCAAGGGCGGAGCCAGGGGCTGGGCCGATGCCATCGTCGGTGTCGGTGCCGGTCCGAATGTCGGTGCCTGGGGTTGCGGCAGAGGCTAGGGCGGCGGTGTCAGGGGCTGGGTCGTCGCCAGTCCCTGTCCTAGTCCCAGTTTCAGTTTCAGTTTCAGTGCAAGCGTCGGTGCCGGCTGTTGCGGCAGAAGCAGTGCCCGTGTTGGTGCCGACGTCGGAAGCAGGGTCGGCGCCAGTGGCAGTTCCTGTGCCAGCGGCTGGGGCGGGGGCTGCGGCTGCTGCGATGTGGGTGCCGGGGCGGGTGATCAGGTCGGTGATGATGTCGGCCCGGATCGCGGCGGCGGGACGGTGGTGGTCAGGGTCATCGCCGGCGTAGGCATACCCGAGCAGGGCCATCCGGATCGCCTCGATCGCCTCCACCGACGCCGTCAACGTCATCCGACCCGTCCCCGGGCCGGCGGTGCGGAAAGAGACGTTGCGGCGTTCGAGGTTGTCGGCGATCTGCTCGGCCAACTCCCGCGGATCAGCCTTGGCCACAATCCGATCCAGCCACGCGGCGAGCTGACCCCACGTGAGCTTCGTGACCTTCACCAGGATCTGGGATTCCAGGCGGGTCAGCACCTCCCCGGGCAGGTGACGGGTCTTGGAGTGGACCAGCCGTGCGGTGTCGATGTCGACCGCACCCGTGGCGAGCAGGTGCCACAGCCCCGGCAGCCGCGCCGGGAGGTCGCGCAGGGTGTCGACCCGCGCCGTCAGGGTGGACTCGGAGATCACACAGGTGGTGGCGGTCTCGGCGATCGCCGCGCGGAAACCCAGATCGTGATCGGGGAAGACCGGCTGCGCGTTCACCGGGCTGGCTTCCTCGTCGGCGGCGCCGTTCTCCCACCGGGTGACCAGTTCCTCCGCGGCCACGGTCGCAGCCAACTTCGCCCAGGTCGCCAGCCGGCAGCTCGCGGCGGCGAGGTCGGCGACGGTCCGGTCGGGTAGGTCGGCCAGACATCCCAGTTCGATGCCGGTGGCGGGGTCGGGGACGGACAGTGCGGCCAGGTCACCGACCGCGGTCTGGACCGCGGCCGCCAACCGGGCACCACCCTCACCGGCCAACGCCGCCACCAGACCATCCCGAGCCGCCTCACCCGGAGCCGCCTTGCTCCGCGCGGTCTCGTCGTGTGGGGTGCTCGGGCCGTTCGCGGTCGCGCGCTGGTCGCCTGCCCTCTGGGTGTCCGCCGGGGACGCGTCGTCCAGGGTGACCTCAGCGGGCAGCGCGGCAACGGGCACCAGCCCGGCCAGGTGGGTGCACCGGTCGGTGAGCCGGGCGATCCGGCGGGTGGCCCAGTCCTGCTCCTCGACGAGCCGGTTCACCCGCCGTTCCAGTCGACCACACGCCGTCCGCAACTCACCGTCCCGAGCCCGTAGCCGGGCGCACTCCGCGCGCAGGGCAGCCACCTCATCGGGGTCACCCGACTCGGCGAAACAGGCCTCCATCACGGACATGGATACAGTCTAGTCGAACAGGTGTTCTATAACAAGAGGTGAGAACTGCGGGATTCGGACACGTGATCGAAGGCGATCGCCTGAGTTGCTCGCCTCGTCGAGGGGCGAACCCTTCCGTGGCGAGGTGTACGAAGCAAACGTTCACGCCGACGTCCGCCCGAACGACCGCCAGCGGGCCCGGTCTCGGGGAAGACCGGGCCCGCGCCTCGGCGGGCGGACACGCCGAGGGGTGTGGGGGAGACACCGCACACGGGTGCCGTACTCGCGCCGCGGTCACGGCGATCGTGCTCGAGACCAGCGTGTGCCTCTCCGGAGAGGTTGTCGAGTCGACCAGCACGGCCACGGATGACCCCTCGGCTCACCGCAATGACCGTTGGGCGACGGGGGACGAGGTACCGCAACCTTCGGGCGTGGACGGATCGTCCTGGCTCGACAGGGGAGATTTCCCGGCAGGTATCACCTCGTCGTGGGTCGGTGCGGGGTGGAAGATGATGTCCGCGGACGGTCGGTCAGGTGAGGCCGTCAGGGTCGTCGGGGCGAGGAGCGCGGGGCATGAACGGGGAGCAGGATCCGGTCGGGGTGACCGGGGTGGCCGATGATGCCCTGAGCGTGCACCTGGACTCGCGTTACACCCTCGGAGAACTCCTCCGACAGAGCGCTCACGGCCGCGTTCACCGGGCACGGGTGGTCGACGGCGGTGAGGTGGCCGTCGACATCCTTCGTCCGGACCTGGCAGCCGATCCGCGGGTGGTCGAGGCGTTTCGCGCCGAACGCGACCTGCTGCGGTCGATCAGCCATCCCAACGTGGTCCAGGTCATCGACGTCCTGGCCGGGCCGGGTGAGTTGGCCCTCGTGAGCCAGCTGGTTCCCGGCGACGATCTGCATCGCTGTGTGCCGACGCCCTGCTCGCCGGCGGAGGCGCTGCGCCTCGCCGCGCAGGTGGCCGACGGGCTGGCCGCGGTGCATGCCGCCGGAACGGTGCACGGCGATCTGACCCCGATGACCGTGCTCGGCGAGCGGGAGGCCGACGGCCGGTTGCGGCTGCGCGTGGCCGAGGTCGGGCTGAGTCGGCTGATCGCCCGCGGCGGTGGCGTCGCGACGGTCGGCACCCCCGGATACCTGGCCCCCGAGGTGGGGTTGGGTGGCGAGCCCACCGCCGCATCCGACGTCTATGGGCTCGGCGTGACCTTGTTCGAGCTCTGCACCGGCTCGCAGCCGTTCACCGCCTCGGGGCCGCTCGCCCTGGTCATGGCGCACGTGAACCAACCCCTGCGTCGTCCGGACGGCCTGCCGGACCCGGTCTGGCAGCTGCTGTGCGACCTGCTGGACAAGAACCCGGAGCGCCGCCCGACCGCCGAGCAGATCGGCCCCCGAATGCGTCACGTGGCCTCGGGCCTCGAGGGCCACGCCCCGGCGAACGGCTCGTTCTGGGCGCTAGCGGCCGAGCAGACCGCCGCGGCCGCCGTCCCGCGGTCTGATCAGGATGCGCCCACGCTGGTGCGCGACCTGCCTCCGGCCGGCCCACCGCTGCCGGCTCAACCCTCGTCCCCCGAACCCGGACGGCGCATCACCGTTCTGCCGGGCACCGCGGTGCGATCGGTGCCGCCGCCGGTACGGCTCGACACCGGCGCCGCCCGGGCGGCCGGGTTCAAGCCCGAGGGTCCCATGCTGGGGGCCGACCTGGATCGACTGGTGGACGACGGCGGGCGCTCTCGGCGTTCGCCGCGCCGCCTGCTGGCCCTGGCGCTGGCGACCGTGGGGCTGGGCACCGCGGCCGTGGTGGGTGTCATGGCCTGGCAGAACCGGGACGACTCGGTGGCCGTGGTGGCCCAGGGAGCCAGCCCCCAGCCGAGCAGCCCGCAGAGTTCGCCGTCGAGCCCTGCCACCGCGCCGAGTGCCGGTGGCGGTGAGCCGACCCCGTCCGACGTGCCCTCGGCGTCCGGCGGTGCGCAGGGCGGCGGCGTGCAGGGTGGCCGGGCGCCGCAGAACCCCGCCCGGCCTCAGCTGTCCATCACCGGTGCCGGCGTCGGGAAGGCCGTGGTGCACGTTTCCGGCGTGCAGCCCACCACGGGTGGTGTGGCGTCGGTGACGATCACCTCCCAGGGCCGGTCCGTCACCGTGCGCCGAGCCTCCGGCTACAGCGCCACGTTCGACAAACTGCTTGCGGGACAGACGTATTCGTTCACCGCGACGGTGTGCAACACCGAGGGACTGTGCACGGCGTCCACGGCGTCGTACAGCCCACCCAAGCTGCCCCCGGGGGCGCCGGCGGTGTCGGTTGCCGAGTCCGGTGAGGGCCAGGCGGTGGTGACCGTCTCCAAGGTGGCGCCCACCACCGGCACGCTGTCCTCGATCACGGTGAGCTTCGGCACCGGATCGGTCGCCGTCCCGGTGGGCAACGGCACGGCCTCGTCGTACCGCACGACCGTGGTGGGCCTGACCGCCGGCCGGCCCTATGCCTTCTCGGCCAAGGTCTGCAACAGCTTCGCGCTGTGCGCCTCCTCGAGTGTGGTGAGCTACACCCCGCCCAAGCATCCGCCGGGCAAGCCCTCGTTGTCGGTCGAGGGTGTCGGCGCCGCCCAGGCCCGGTTGTCGATCGGCGAGGTGTCGGCCGGCTCGGGCAGCGTCGCCTCGATCTCGATCGCCTACGACGGCAAGACCGTGACCATCCCCGTCGTCGCCGGGCAGTCGGGGTACCAGACCACGGTCGGTGCCCTGACGGCGGGCAAGCAGTACTCGTTCACCGCCAGCGTGTGCAATTCCGTCGGACTGTGCACCACCTCGGACGCCGCGACCTACACCGTGCCGGTTCCGCCGCCCAAGGTCGGCACCGTCACGCTGTCGCGGGCACTGCTGGTGGTCACGGTGAGCTGGACGGCGACCACGGCGGCGCCCGCGGGCACCACCTGCACGATCGAGGTGACCAGCACCCCGGCCGGCAGTGGCCTGAGCTCGCGCGCCATCACGTTGGCTGCGGGCAACACCACCTTCGCGGGCAAGGCGAAGACCAGCTACACGGCCCTCAAGACGTGCACCTACTCCGGCGGGCAGGTCCAGGTGAAGAGTCCCGTGCTGGCCATCCCGTGATGCCGTGAGGAAGGACTCGTGACGCCCGAGGACATCGGGCCGTACCTGATCGAACGAGCCATCGGCCGGGGCGGGCAGGCCACGGTCTACCTCGGCCGCGACCAGGCGGGCGTGATCGATCCCTCGTCCGCGAACGCGCTCGACTCGTCGGCCGAGTTGCGGTTCAGCGACGATGCCTCGCACCTGGTGCTGCGCACCGGCCGGGGCGTCGTGCTGGCCTGGGAGGTGCGGGACGCGACGTCCTCGTCGTAGCCCGACCCGCCGCGCTACTCACTCTCGGTCACGGCAGGTTCCCAACTGGCAGGCCGTCCGTCTCCGATCCGTGATTTCACCACCCGGCGAGAGGTGGCTCCCTTAATCTCGGTGACGGTGTGTGGCCCCTCCGGAGCGGAGTTCGAGGGCTGTGCGCAGACAGTGATCACAGCGAGACGGAGTCACCGGGTCGATCATGAAACCTACGCGGGCGCGCATCCTCCCGGGAATCGTGCTGGCCGCCACCACGCTGGTGCTCGTGGTGGCGCTGGTGATCGCCGCCCGGTGGCCCGGACCCGGGGTGGACCTGGTGACCGTGAACCCCCGCCCGGTGGCTGAACCGTCGCCGACCTCGTCGGTCCCGCCCAGGCCCACTCCTTCGGTCGACGCCGTCGCCACCTCGGCCCCGTCGGGCACCGGGGGCGCCGCACCAGACCCCCGGCGGACGACGCCCCGTCGGGTTTCCGGCGCGCACCGGACGCCGGCCCTGCACACCCCGAGTGCCACACGCCCAGCGGAGCCACCTCCGCCGACCCAGCCCGCACCGGAGCCGACGCGCCAGCCCCCCGCCGACCCCGAACGGTCCGTCCTCACGGTGACGAGTACGGGCACGAATGCCAGCGGCGGCTACGCCGTCCTGGCGATCGGCAACGTCGTCCCCAACCTCGGTGGCCTGGCCTCGATCACCGTCCTCGGTGGCCCTGCTGCCGTGAGCGTTCCCACCGCCGGGCCGTATGGCGCCACCATCGCCGGGCTCCCGCTCGGCCGCGCCTATGCGCTCTGGGCCCGGGTGTGCAATACCGGTGGCCGTTGCTCCGACTCGTCCGCCGTCTCGGTGACGGTCCTGCCCCCCGCACCCAACGCCGGCATCGTCTCGATCACCTGGGCGGGCAGCGGTGTCTACGTGTTGTGGGGCGCGGTCGCCAATCCCACAGCGAACACCATGTGCACCGTGCGGCTCGAGCGGGGTGGCATCTCGCTGGCATCTGTTCCGCAAGGCCTCGCCGCGGGCGCGACGTTGTTTGCCTGGGCCGGCTCCGGCGGCTACCAGGCGGTCAAGACCTGCACCTGGGAGGGCGGCACCGTCGAGGCGCGTAGCTCGGTCCTCACCCTGTGAGGTCGGCACGCCCGATCTGACGATGAATCTCGTCGACCACCTCCATGATGGCGACGGTCTCGTCGAGCGGTAGCACCGGCGACTCGGTCAACCCCGCCCGGACGCACCGGGCCACCTCGAGCGCCTCGAACCGCAGGCCCTTGCCCGGCCCGGCCAGCGGAGGGGTCTCGAAGCGCTCGCTGTGGCCGTCGCGGCGGGTCAGGGTGAAACCGGTGGGGGCGTAGAAGATCGGCTCGACGTCGATGGTGCCGGCGGTGCCGGTGATGAACGTCCGGCAGGCCGTACGGGCGGTGAGCGTGGTCGTGATCACCGCGTGAACCCCACCGGGGTAGCGCAAGACGACCGAGGTGGTGGCGTCGACCCCGGTCATCGCCGGATCGGACACCGCGGTCACCGACGAGGGGATCCCGAGCACCATCACCACCCACGACAGCGGATAGATGCCCAGGTCGAGTACCGCCCCGCCACCGAGCGCCGGGCTGTAGAGCCGGTGGCCGGGGTCGGGGGCGAACCCCTGACCGTGATCGGCCACCACCGTGCGGATCTCGCCGAGCGCCCCGTCCGCGAGCAGTTCGCGGATCCGGACGGCGTGCGGCAGGAACCGGGTCCACATCGCCTCCAGGCAGAACACCCCGGCGGCGCGGGCGGCCGCGGCCACCTGGCGGGCCTGCGCGGCGTTCATCGTGAAGGGCTTCTCGACCAGGACGTGCTTGCCGGCGGCGATGGCCGCCAGGGCGCCCTCGGCGTGAGCCGGGTGCGGGGTGGCGACGTACACGGCCTGCACCGCGGGGTCGGTGACCAGCTCCGCCAGTGAACCGTGGGCCGCCGACACGCCGAGTTCGGCGGCCACCAGATCGGCGCGCTCGGTGGTGCGCGAGCCCACGGCGACGACGCGGGCGTCGTCCAGGGCACCGACCTCGCGGATGAAGGAGCGGGCGATGCCGCCGGTACCGAGCACTCCCCAGCGCAGCGGGCGTTCGGTGCTGTCCGTGTCCGTCATGAGCGCAGCTTGCCAGCTCTGTGCCACGGTGGCGGATGTGCCCGGGACCATGCGCCGTCGCCCGCGGGACTCCGCGCGGGCGCTGGTCGTGGTGGCCATGGTCTTCGCCGTCCTGGCAGGGTTCGGCTGGTGGCTCCGCGGCCGGGGGACCCCGGTCGCCGGCGGGCGGCCGGCACCTGCCCGGACGGCGTCCGCGCCCGTGACGCCGAGCGGTTCCGGGGGCGCCACCCTCGCCCGAGATGCGCTGTCGCGCCTGGTGATCCGGCCCAAGGAGCCACTCACCGGGTACTCGCGGTCGGCCTATGGCGCGGGCTGGCTCGACCCGGACGGCAACGGCTGTGACACCCGCAACGACGTGCTGCGGCGCGACCTGACGCAGGTGCAGCTGCGCCCGGGGTCCGTGAACTGCATCGTCGAGCGCGGCACCCTGCACGACCCGTACACCGGCGCCGTGGTGGCCTTCGAGCGGGGCAGGCAGACCTCGGGTCTGGTGAACATCGATCACGTGGTGCCGCTCGGCAATGCCTGGCGCACCGGGGCCCGCCACTGGACCGCCGTGCGGCGCACCGCGTTCTACAACGACCCGCTGGAACTGCTCGCGGTGCAGGACTCGACCAATGCCGCCAAGGACGGTTCGGACGCCGCGACCTGGCTGCCGCCTCGACCCGAGCTGCGGTGCGCCTTCGTGGCCCGGGTGATCGCGGTCAAGGCGCGCTACGGGTTGTGGATGACCCAGGCCGAACACGATGCCGTGGCGACGGTGCTCGCCGGCTGCCCGAGCCAGCTGCTGCCCACCGGCTGAGCCCCGTTGAACCCCGTTGAGTCCCATTGAGCCTTGTCGAACCCCGATCAGCTCGCCGGGGTGACAGGGCGGCGACCGGTGCGGCACGGTGACGGCATGCCCGCACACCGCGTCATCGACCTGAACGCCGACGTCGGGGAGTCCTTCGGCCGGTGGCGGCTCGGGGACGACGAGGCCGTGCTGCAGGTGGTGACCAGCGCCAACGTGGCCTGCGGATTCCATGCCGGCGATCCGGCCACGCTGCGGCGCACCTGCGAGCTGGCGGCCCGGCGCGGGGTGGCGATCGGGGCGCAGGTGGGCTATCGCGACCTGGCCGGCTTCGGCCGGCGCTTCCTGGACGTCGCCCCCGACGACCTGCGCGACGACGTGCTCTACCAGCTCGGCGCCCTCGATGCCTTCGCCCGGGTGGCCGGTACCCGGGTGCGCTACGTCAAGCCGCACGGGGCGCTGTACAACGCCGTGGTGCACCACGAGGCGCAGGCGGATGCGATCGTCCGGGCGGTGCGCGAGTTCGCCGATGCCGCCGGCGCCGGGGACCTCCCGGTGCTGGGACTGCCCGGCTCGGCCCTGCTCGCCGCGGCCACCGACGCCGGGTTGCGCCCGGTGGCCGAATGTTTCGCCGATCGCGGCTACACCCGCGACGGGCGGTTGCTGCCGCGGGATCGCGCCGGGGCGGTGGTGAGCGATCCGCCACAGGTGGCGGCGCGCGCCGTCCGGATGGTGGTGGCGGGTGAGGTGATCGCGGACGACGGCAGCGTGGTTCCCGTTGCCGCCCAGTCGATCTGCCTTCACGGCGACAGCCCGGACGCCGCCCGGCTGGCTCGAGCGGTGCGGGACGCCCTGGCCGCGGCCGGCGTCACGATGCAGGCATTCGCCGGTGCCGAGTGACAAGCTGATCGCGTGACCTGGTCGGTGCGGCTGCTCCCGATGGGCGATCGCGCGCACCTGATCGAGATCGACGGCGAGTACTCCGAGGTGCTGGCGGTGCACCGGGCGCTCGTCGGCGATCGGCAGGTCGGCGTGGTCGACCTGGTGCCCGCCGCCCGGACCGTTCTGGTCACCTTCGACCCGATCGTGCTCGCCCCGGCCGCGGTGGCCGACTGGATCACTCACGTCGTCTCGGACGCCGGCCCCCGGTCCGACGGTGAGACCGAGCCGGCGCCGGCGGTGATCGAGGTGCCGGTCCACTACGACGGCGACGATCTCGACGAGGTCGCCGCTCTCACCGGGCTGAGCCCGGCGCAGGTGGTCGAGGCCCACACCGCCAGCGTGTGGACGGTGGCCTTCACCGGCTTCGCACCCGGGTTCGCCTACCTGGTCGGTGGCGACCCGCGGCTGCAGGTGCCCCGCCGGGCCACCCCGCGGGCCGCCGTCCCGGCCGGTGCCGTGGGTCTGGCCGGGCCCTACTCGGGGGTGTACCCGCGCAGCTCGCCCGGTGGGTGGCAGCTGATCGGCCACACCGAGCGGACCATCTGGGATGTGCAGGTCGACCCGCCGGCCCTGCTGCGGCCGGGGCTGCGGGTGCAGTTCGTGGCGGAGGGCGTCCGATGATCGCCGAGCCGGCCCTGCTGGTCGAACGGGTCGGAGCCCTGGCCACCGTGCAGGACCTCGGCCGGCCGGGCTACGCGCACCTCGGTGTGACCCGGTCGGGGGCCGCCGATCGCACGGCCTTCCGGCGGGCCAACCGGCTGGTCGGCAACCATCAGAGCGCCGCCGCGATCGAGGTCACCCTCGGCGGGTTCGCGGTGCTCGCCCTGGCCGACCTGACCCTCGCGGTCACCGGGGCCTGCTGCCCGGTGACCCTCGACGGCCGGGACGTGGCGAACGAGGCGGTGATCGACGTCCTGACCGGCAGCCGGCTCGACCTGGGTCCGGCGACGGCCGGGCTTCGCGCCTACCTGGCGGTGCGCGGCGGCGTCCAGGTCGAGGCAGAACTCGGCTCGCGCGCGAGCGACACCCTGTCCGGCCTCGGGCCGCGGGCGCTGCGGGTGGCAGATGTGGTGCCGATCGGCGGCGCCGACAGTCCGGACCTCGCGCGCTGGCCGCGGATCGCCCAAGTGCCGGTGGCCGCCCTCCCGGACCCACGCGACGTCGTCCTGCTCGATGCCGTCCCCGGGCCGCGGGCCGATTGGCTGGACGCCGCGGGCACGGCTGCGCTGTGGCAGACCACCTGGGTGGTCTCGGCCCAGTCCAACCGGGTGGGCCTGCGGTGCGAGGGGCCGGTCGTGACCCGCGCGATCACCGACGAGCTGCCCAGCGAGGGGCTGGTGCGCGGCGCGATCCAGGTGCCGCCGTCCGGCCAGCCGGTGGTGTTCCTGGCCGATCACCCGGTCACCGGCGGTTACCCCGTGGCGGCCGTGCTGCACGACGAGCACGTGGACGCCGCCGCGCAACTGCGCCCCGGGCAGCGATTCCGGCTGCACCACCGCCCGCAGGACACCCGCCACCCCTGGTGATCACCGCGGTTGGGACGAGCCGCCACGCCACACGGCAGAGATCATTGCTTTCTCCTAGCCTTTGTCACACAGTGGAGTCAAATCGCTACAGAGAATCACATCGCCGGACCATCGTGACGCGACAAAGGAGGTGCCCCGTGGCGACCGTTCATCGCTCGTCGACATCGAATCGTGGCGACGAACGCTTTCGCGCCCTGTTCGAGCACGCCTCGGTGGGCGTCGCGTTGTGTGACCTCGACGGCCGCTTCTGCGATGTCAACGACACCTTGCGCGACCTGCTGGACGGCACCGGGATCGATCCGGACCACGATGGGCTGACCGAGCTGCTGCACCACACCCCCGGCGAGGCCGACGAGGTGACCGAGTGGTGCGAGGGTCTGGCGGCGGTGCGCGACGGGCGCCGGCTCGTGGCTCGGGTACAGCTGTCGCTGAGCCCGCCGGACGCGCCGCCCCGGCTGGTGCAGGCCACGGCGGCGAGCATCGTGCTGGGCGACCGGGCGTACCTGCTGGCGCACATCGAGGACGCCACCGGCCGCCGGCTGGAGCATCGACGCCTGGTGCACCTGGCCACCCACGACGGCCTGACCGGGCTGCCCAACCGGGAACTCGTGCAGCAACGCCTCGTGGCAGCGCTCGCCCGCGCCGCCTCGATCCGGCTGCCGGTCGGGGTGCTCTATCTCGACCTCGATCACCTCGAGGTGATCAACGACCGGTACGGCCGACTCGCCGGTGATGCGGTGCTGGCCGAGGTCGGCCGCCGCCTGGCGAGCGTGCTGCGCGCCGGGGACAGTGCCGGCCGGCTCGGGGAGGACGAGTTCCTGATCGTGGCCGGCGACGTGCCGGACGAGAGTGCGCTGGCCGAACTGGTACGACGCCTCGAGGCGACGGTCAGCCGCCCGGTCGAGGTGCAGTGCGAGGATCCGGCACTCGTGGCGGCGGGCGCCCGTGACCCCGAGGCACAGGTGATCGAGGTCGCCGTCGGCATCGGCGTCAGCATCGGCGCCGTGCTGAGTCGCAGCGGTGACCAGCCGGCGTCCCTGATGCGGCGGGCCGACGCCGCGATGTACGCCGTCAAACGAGCGCGCCGACGCCAGGCCCGGCGGGTCGCGGCAGGGACCGCGGCCGGGGCGGCATCGCCGATCGCCGGACCGCCCCGGCCCCGTGCCGAAGCGCTGTCGCTCGGCGAGCTGCGCGGCTCGCCGGAGCAGGCCAGACTCGCGGAGCAACGCTGAACGCGCCGGGCGGCCCGGGCCGGGACGCCGACGCGCTGGCGCCCGCTCCGCAGCCGCAACTGGTCACGCGCGGCGAGCCGGATGCCACTGCGGCGGTGGGACGGCAGTGGGCCCGGCAGTCTGGGGGGGTGCACGTGGACGTGGCGATCATCGGTGCCGGTGGCGCGGGCCTCAGCCTGGTGGCTGCCCTCGACCGGCTGCTGAACGCCGCCGACGTCGCCGATCACGTCGAGACCCCCTCGGTGGTGCTGATCGACCCGGTGCACCGCCGGGACGACGACCGCACCTGGTGCTTCTGGGACGACGGCCTGAGCCCGATCGAGCCGGCCGTGCACCGGGCGTGGAACGCCGTCTCGGTGGTCGACCGGCGCGGGGGTGAACGTCGCTACTCGCTGGGCGATCTGCGGTACGTCATGGTGCGCTCGTCCGATTTCTACGCGCTGGCGGACGACGCCGCGGCGCGGCTCGGCGCCGTCCGGATCCCGGTGGCGGTGGACGAGGTGCACGACGGCCAGGAGCGGGTCACCGTGCGCGCCGGCGGCGAGGAGGTCAAGGCCCGCTGGGTGTTCGACTCCCGTCCCGTGGAACCCCGCCGGGCCGCCAGAACGCAGCTGCTGCAACACTTCCGGGGCTGGAAGGTGCGATTCAACCATCGTGCCCTGAACCCCCAGGTGCCGGTGCTGATGGACTTCTCGGTCCCGCAGCCGCAGCGCGGCACTGCTTTCGGCTACGTCCTGCCCGACGACGAGTTCACCGGCCTGGTCGAGTACACCCAGTTCTCGCAGGACGTGCTGGCGCCGCGGGCCTACGACGATGCGCTCGCGGCCTACCTGGTCGAGCGGTGGGGCAGTGGCGGCGTCCCGGGCACCTACACCGTCGAGGGCATCGAGGACGGCGTGATCCCGATGACGGACGCCGTCTTCTCCCGCCGCGCCGGCAACCGGATCTACCGCATCGGGACGGCGGGCGGGGCCACTCGGCCCTCGACCGGCTATGCCTTCGCGACGATGCAACGCCAGGCCACGGTCATGGCCCGGGGGATCCTGGCCGGACGGCGTCCGCTGCCGCCGCGGCCGCATCGACGCTGGCACCGCTGGGCGGACGCGGTGATGCTGCGCGCGCTCGACCGGGGCTACGTCGAGGGGGCCGACCTGTTCCCGGCCCTGTTCACCAGCGGTCGCGCCGATCGGGTGTTGCGGTTCATGGACGGCTCGGCCGGGCTCTGGTCGGACCTGTCGGTGATGGGCGCCGCCCCGACCGGGGCGATGGCTCGCGCGGCGCTGGGCGATCTGGCCGCCCGCTGCCATCTCGGGCGCTGACGCGGCGAGCTCAGGCCGGCGGCAGGCGCAACGTGGCGACCAGGCCGCGGTGATCCGACCCCGCCAGCGGGTAGGTCGCCACCCGTTCGACCACGGTGCCGCGGGGGCCGAGCACGTGGTCGATCCGGATCGCGGGTGGCAGCGGGCTGCGGTCGGTCGGCCAGGTCTGGCCCTGCCAGGCCCAGGCGCCCGCTGCTCCGGCGTCCACGAAACCGGCCTGCAGCAGCCGGCGGAACGGCCCGTTGAAGACCGTGGCGTTGAAGTCGCCCGCGAGCACCACCGGTTCGCCAGCGGCCAGATGCGGGCCGAACCTCGCCAGCAGCACCGCGTGGTCGGCGGCCCAGGGGGTCAGCTGTGGCGGGGTCGGGTGCACCGCGGCCACCGTGATCAGCTTGCCGGCCAGCTCGATCCGCGCCCGGACCGCCGCGAACTCCGTTCCGGGCACCGTGCCGGGGTCGAGCAGGTCGTGTGTGGAGTACAGGCCGGAGCCGGAGGCATGCTCCTGCGGCGCCAGGACCCGGTGGGGCATCAGCTCGGCCAGCCCGGCGGCGTCCAGGCGGCGGACGGCGTCCGGGGTCAGTTCGGTGAGCATCAGGACGTCGGGCCGCTCGGCCCGCACCCGCGCCACCAGAGCCGGGGCATCTGCCTCGCCGAACAGCAGGTTCTGGGTCATCACGCGCAGCTGCAGCCCGCCGCCGGGGGGACCGTCGGCGTGCCCACCACCGTGGGGGTAGGGCTTCAGCCAGCTCACCGCGACGAGCAGGCTGAGCAGGGCGATCAGCGCGCTGCGCCGCAGCCGGCACAGGGCGAGGATCACCACGGCCAGCACCAGCACGGGCGTGACCCAGGCGCCGAGCGCCGCCAGCAGAATCCAGGGGATGCTGCGCTCGCCGCCGTCGGCGATCGAGACCAGCGCGGGCAGGGCGCCGAGCAGGGCCAGCCAGCCGATCAGCCCGCCGAGCGCCCGCGCCAGGCGCCGCCACCAGGGACGGCGCGGCCTCCGGCCGGTGGTCGTCTCACCGCCGGGTGGGCCGGTGAGCGTGTGCGTGCTCTTCACTCGGCTGCCCTCTCGAGGTCTCGGCTCGGCAGGCGGAGCTCAGCGCAGCAGGTTGAGCGCCGCCAGCACGGTCGTGATCAGCACCAGCCGGTCGAACAGTAGCTGTGGCACCCGGGGCAACGTCCGCCGGCCGATCCAGGTGCCCAGCAACACCGCGGGGATCAGGCCGAGGTCGAGCAGCAGGGTCGACGGCGTGATGATCTGCAGCGCCGCACCCATCGGCACCTTGATCAGATTGATCATGAAGAAGAACCAGGAGATGGTGCCCATGAAGGCCAGCACCGAGTAGCGCGCGGCGAGCAGGTACAGCGACATGGCCGGGCCGCCGGTGTTGGCCACGGCGGTGGTGAAACCGGACAGGGAGCCGTAGCCCCAGGCCGCCAGTCGGTTGGCCGGCGGAGCCGAGCCGGTGGTGTCGACGGCGGATGTGGTGTCGGCTCCAGAGGTGGCGGACGTGGCGGCGGCGGATCGTTGCGTGACCAGCCGGATCACCACCAGGGCCAGCAGGATGGCGCCGATGGCCCGGCGCATCACCGTGTCGTCGACCGCGGCGATGAACGCCCACCCGGCGGCCATCCCGACCAGCACCGCGGGCGCGAGCCGGAACAGCGCCCGCCAGTCGGTGTGGGCGTGATAGCTGCGCACCGCCACCACGTCACCGGTGATCAACAGCGGCAGCACGACCCCGGTCGAGAGCCGGGGCGGCAGCACCGCGGCGCAGATCGCCACGCTGATCAGCGCCACCCCGCCGATGGCCGTCTTGGAGAAGCCGATGAGCAGGGCGGCCACGGCCAGCGCGACCAGGGCGCCGATCCCGATGGTGCCGAGGTCGCCGATGGTGACCGGGTTCACCGGCGGTTCGCGCGGGGGCTCACGGTGGGGTTCACGAAGGGCTGCCTCAGCCGGCCGAGGCGAAGCGGCGCAGCCGCAGCGAATTGGTCACGACGAACACGCTACTGAAGGCCATCGCGCCGCCGGCAATCATCGGGTTCAACAACCCGAACGCCGCCAGCGGAATGGCGGCCACGTTGTAGGCGAACGCCCAGAACAGGTTGCCCTTGATGGTCGCCAGCGTGCGGCGCGAGAGCCGGACGGCGTCCACCGCGGCGCGCAGGTCGGCGCGCACCAGCGTGAGATCGCTGGCCTCGATGGCGACGTCGGTGCCGGTGCCCATGGCGAGCCCGAGGTCGGCCCGGGCCAGCGCCGCGGCGTCGTTGACGCCATCGCCGACCATGGCCACGACGCGTCCCTCGGACTGCAACTGCCGGACGACGTCGACCTTGCCCTCGGGCAGCACTCCGGCGATCACGTCCTCGGCGGCGATCCCGACCTGCTCGGCGACGTGCCGGGCGGCGGCCTCGTTGTCTCCGGTCAGCAGCACCGGGCGCAGGCCGAGCTCCCGCAACTGCGCGATGGCCTGGCGCGAGGAGCCCTTGACGGCATCGGCCACGGTGAGAACGCCGGCCGCGGTGCCGTCGACGGCCACCACGACGGTGGTCCGGCCGTCCTGCTCGGCCTGCCGCGCGGCGTCCGAGAGCTGTTCCGGCAGAACGATTCCCGCCTCCCGGAGCCAGTTGGCCCGACCCACCTGCACCCGACGTCCCTCGACCAGTCCGCTCACGCCCAGCCCTTGGGTGGAGTGGAAGTCCGAGACCGGGGCGAGGGTGGTGGCGGGGGAGTCCGCGGGCAAGGATTCACGTGAATCCACGGCCGCCACGATCGCCCGGGCCACCGGGTGCTCGCTGGCCGCCTCGACCGCGGCCGCCAGCTGCAGCAGCCCGGTGGTGGTGAACGGCTCGACGGGCTCGATCGCGACCAGGCTCATCCGTCCCTCGGTGACGGTGCCGGTCTTGTCCAGGACGACGGTGTCGGCCCGGCGGGTCTGCTCCAGCACCTCCGGCCCCTTGATCAGGACGCCGAGCTGGGCGCCGCGTCCGGTGCCGACCAACAGGGCCGTGGGGGTGGCCAGGCCGAGGGCGCAAGGGCAGGCGATGATCAGCACGGCCACGGCGGCCGTGAAGGCGCGAGTGACGTCGCCGGTGGTCAGCAGCCAGGTCACCAGGGTGGCGACGGCCAGCACCAGCACCACCGGCACGAACACCGCCGAGATCCGGTCGGCCAGGCGTTGGGCGGGCGCCTTGCCACTCTGGGCCGCGGTCACCAGGCGACCGATCTGGGCCAGCCGGGTCGCCTCGCCCACCCGGACGGCGCGCAGCACCAGCCGCCCGGAGGTGTTGATCGTCGCCCCGGTCACCTCGTCGCCGGGGCCGACCTCGACCGGCACCGGTTCACCGGTGAGCAGGGACTCGTCGAGTGCGCTGCGCCCCTCGACCACGACGGCGTCGGTGGCGATCTTCTCGCCCGGCCGGACGATGAACTCCTCGCCGATGGCGAGCCGGGCGATCGGGATGCGCTGTTCGATGCGGGGTCCGTCCGGCTGGGCCGGATCGGGGCGCAGCACCGCGACGTCCTTGGCGCCCAGGTCGAGCAGTGCCCGCAGCGCGGCGCCCGAACGGCGCTTGGCCCGGGCCTCGGCGAAGCGCCCGGCCAGCAGGAAGACGGTGACCGCCGCGGCCGCCTCGAGGTAGAGGTCGGCGGCCGGCATGCCGTGCTCGCGCATGGCGGCCATGTCCGCCATGGTCATGCCCGAGTCGCCGGTGCGGGTGAACAGCAGGGCGTAGAGCGACCAGGTGTAGGCGGCGGTGATGCCGAGGCTGACCAGGGTGTCCATGGTCGTGGCCAGGTGCCGGGCGTTGACCACGGCCGAGCGGTGGAACGGCCAGGCGCCCCAGATCGCGACGGGGGAGGCCAGGGTGAGGCTGACCCACTGCCAGTTGCGGAACTGCAGCGCTGGGATCATCGCCAGGGCGAGCACCGGCAACGCCAACGCGGCGCTGATCAGCAGTCGCCGGCGCAGGGTGGCGGCCTCGTCGTGCCGGGCGTCGTCCGCGGTGGCGAGCGCGCTGGTGGGTGCGGTGCCGGACGTCCCGTCGTCCTCGGCGGTCGGCGGCGCAGCGGGCAGGCTGGCGCCGTAGCCGCTCTTCTCGACCGTGGCCACGAGCTCGGTCGGGTCGAGGTCGTCGGGGAAGACCACGTGGGCGGTCTCGGTGGCGTAGTTGACCGAGGCGATCACGCCGTCCAGCTTGTTGAGCCGCTTCTCGATCCGGGCCGCGCACGAGGCACAGGTCATGCCGGTGACCGGCAGGTCGAGTGCGCGCAGGACGACGATGGGCTCGGTGCTCGTGGGCTCGCTCGCCGGCTCGCTCGCGGGCCCGCTGGTGGGGTCGGCGGCCGGGGTCGCGACCGAAGGATCAGCTGTTGACGAGCTCATACCCCGCCTCATCCACGGCCTCACGAACGGCCTGCGGGTCGAGCGGCGCGTCGCTGGTCACGGTCACCGTCGAGGTGCCCCCGGCGACCAGCTCGACCGCCACCTCGCTCACGCCGTCCAGCGTGGTCAATTCCTCGGTGACGTGCTTGACGCAGTTGCCGCAGGTCAGTCCGGTCACCTGCAACGTCGTGGTGGTCATTCCGATCTCCTCACAGCAGTGTTCACGGTGGCGTTCTTCGTCGGGGTCAACTGCGCACCAGCCGGGCGATGGCCTCGGCGGCCTCACGCACCTTGGCCTGGGCGGCCTCGTCGGATTCCCGGGCGGCATTGACGACACAGTGGCCGACATGATCTTCGAGCAGGCCGAGGCTGACCGCCTGCAAGGCCTTGGTGATCGCGGAGATCTGGGTCAGGACGTCGATGCAGTAGACGTCCTCCTCGACCATCCGCTGGACGCCGCGGACCTGGCCCTCGATCCGGCGCAGCCGCCGGAGGTAGTCGTCCTTCTCGCCGGTGTACCCGGGCATGCTCGCCCTCCCTGGTGCTCGACCCGACGGCGCTCGTCGGCCGGGTCAGCGAGAACGACTATACCCCCCGAGGGTATTCCTGCGACGGGCAGGTGCGGTCAGTGCCCGCCCAGCAGCTCCGACTGGGCATCGGAGGTCGACCCGTGCCGCTGCACGTTCGCCATGAGGTACGGCCGACCCGGCCGAGGTCACGAGCCAGACCTGCCGGCCATCGGCCAGCTACCCGTCGCCACAACCCGAGAAGGCCGCGGATTCAGCTGGCGATCACCCCGGAGGCACGCACGTCGATCGCGTCGGGGTCGACCCCGGCCGCTCGCAGCGCGCGGCGCTTGCGCAGGCTCGCCCACATCTCGTCGAGCCGTCCGCTCACCTCGCGCAGTCGCGCGGCCGCGGCGTCCGGGTCGATGGCGTTCTTCTCTTGCTGCCCCCGTACCCAGTGCTCCTCCGCGACCAATCCCTGGATCACGTCCAGGATCTCTCGGTCCTCCATCGCGGGTCCTCCTCGTCGCGCACGGGATCGCCGCGCATGCGTTCGGTGACTGGCATCACAACCCTGACCCACGAGTAGCGGTCACGCCAGAGTCAGTTCGACCCAGTAAACGTTTACGGAACGTGACGGATCACACATTGCCGGGATTGGACGGCGCGTGCCGCGCCCTCTGTACAGGCGGGCGCCCCGGCCGAGGCGGCCGGTCGGTCGGCCGAACGGGCGATCTCGACTGCGCTGTGCACTCGAGTGTTCCGCGGATCGGCAGGCATCGTGTAATGTCTATCTAACCGATAGGAAAACACTACGAGTGGAGTTCTCACGATGGAAGCCCGGTCCCTGACGACGTCTCGACGCTCGCTGCTCGGTCTGACGGCAGCACTCGCCGCCACGATGGTCGGTCTGAGCGCCTGCGGCGGTAACTCGTCGACGGCATCGTCGTCGTCCTCGGGCTCGGCGGCCGGCGCCTCGTCGACCAACCTCGACCTGGTCGGCTTCGCCGTCATCAAGTCCGCCTACGACGAGCTGGGCACCGCCTTCGCCAAGACGGACGCCGGCAAGGGCGTGACCCTCGAGGGCTCCTATGGTGCCAGCGGCGCCCAGAGTCGAGCCGTGATCGCGGGTCAGAAGGCCGACGTGGTCGCCTTCTCGCTGGCCCCCGACCTGGACAACGTGGCCAAGGCCGGCCTGGTCGACACGGCGTGGAACTCCGGCCCGAACAAGGGCATCGTGTCGCGTTCGGTCGTCGTGATCGCCGTCCGCAAGGGAAACCCCAAGGGCATCAAGGGCTGGGCCGACCTGGTCAAGCCGGGGGTCGGCATCGTGACCGCCGACCCGGGCACCTCGGGTTCGGCCAAGTGGAACCTGCTCGCCGCCTACAGCCAGGCCCTCGGCGCAGCCAAGGACGAAGCGGCCGCCAAGACCTATCTCACGTCCTTCCTCGAGAATGTGGTGAGCTGGAACGACAGCGGCCGCACCGCCACGGACGCCTTCGTCAAGGGCACCGGCGACGCGTTGATCTCCTACGAGAACGAGGCCATCGCCGCCCGGGCGGCCGGGGTGGAGCTCGACTACGTCGTGCCCGACTCCACGCTGCTGATCGAGAACCCGGCCGCGGTGACCAAGACGGCACCGCCCGCGGCGAAGGCCTTCCTCGACTTCGTGGCCAGCGCCGACGGTCAGAAGATCCTGGGCAGCAAGGGCTTCCGCTCCATCGATGACGCCGTCACGGTCACCGACGTGGCAGGCGCCAACGACCCGGCCAAGCCGTTCCCGGCCGTCACCAACCTGATCACCGTCGCCGACCTCGGTGGCTGGTCCGACGTGAACAAGAAGTTCTTCGACAAGGAGAACGGCCTCGTCACCCTGCTGCGCAAGTCCTGATGACCGCCCAGGTCGACGCGGTCGACACCGCAGTGGCCGCAGCCGCACCGCCGAGGCGTCGTCCTCGGCCGGTGTCTGCGGGCCGGCTCTCGCCCGCCTCCGGGCTCGGTCTGGGAGTCAGTGTCATCTGGTTGTCGTTGATCGTGCTGCTCCCCATCGCCGCGATCGTGGTCACTTCGCTCGGGAACGGGCTCGGCTCGTTCATCGACACGGTGACCACGCCGGAGGCCGTCGACACCCTGCAGCTCACGGTGGGTTCGGCGCTCCTGGCTACGGTGTTCAACGCGGTGTTCGGCACACTGATCGCCTGGGTGCTGGTGCGTGACCGCTTTCCCGGCACCCGCCTGATCGAGGTGATCATCGACATCCCGTTCGCCCTGCCGACCATCGTGGCAGGCCTGGTGCTGATCTCGCTCTACGGGCCGAAGAGCCCGTTCGGGATCGACCTGGTGGGAACCCGGCGCGGGGTGTTCCTGGCGTTGTTGTTCGTGACCCTGCCGTTCGTCGTCCGCTCGGTGCAACCGGTGCTGATCGAGATGGAACGGGACGTCGAGGAGGCGGCCGCCTCGTTGGGCGCCAACGGGTTCACCATCTTCCGCCGGATCATCGTCCCGACCATCGCGCCGGCGGTGCTGGCGGGTTCGGCGCTCGCCTTCGCCCGGGCGCTGGGCGAGTACGGCTCGGTGATCCTGATCTCGGCCAACCTCATCGGCAAGACCGAGGTGTCCTCGTCCTACATCTTGAAGAAGATCGAAGAAGGGGACGCCGCAGCGGCCGCCGGCGTGGCGACGGTATTGCTGGTGGTGGCGGTGATCGTGCTCGTGACCCTCGATTCCCTGCAGCGATTGGCGGCGCGTCGTGACTGAACACCGTCCCACCGATGGCAAACGGTGGATTCGCTGGACGCTGCGGGTGATCGCGGTCGGCTATGTCCTCGGCCTGGTGGCACTTCCGGTGTTCACCGTGGCGCGGCAGACCTTCGCCCGCGGCCTCGATCCGGTGATCACCTCGTTGCAGAACCCCGACCTGCTCGCGGCGGCACGCCTCGGCGTCCTGGTGGCGCTGATCTCGGTGGTCATCAACACCGTGTTCGGGGTGGGCATCTCGTTCCTGATCGTGCGCTACCGATTCCCCGGACGGCGCCTGCTCAACGCCGTGATCGACCTGCCGATCTCGATCTCACCGGTGGTGGTCGGCATCGCGCTGATCCTGGTATACGGCCGGGACGGCTGGTTCGGCGGCTGGCTCGAGGGCCAGGGCCTGCGGATCATCTTCGCCACGCCCGCCCTGGTACTCGCCACTGTCATCGTGGCGCTGCCCCTGGTGGTCCGCGAGGTGATCCCGGTGCTCGAGGAGGCCGGCACCGATCAGGACCAGGCCGCACAGTCGTTGGGCGCCAACGCCGTCCAGCGGTTCGTCCGGATCACGTTGCCCACCATCAAGTGGGCGCTGGCCTATGGCGTGGTGTTGAGCCTGGCCCGTTCGCTGGGCGAGTTCGGCGCCGTCCGGGTGGTCAGTGGCAGCGTGCCCGGGCAGTCGCAGACCCCCACCCTGTTCGTCAACGACAGCTACCAGGAGTTCGGCCCGGTGGCCGAGCAGGCAGCGTTCACCGCGGCCTTCGCCCTGATGATCGTCTCTGTCGTCTTCATCGTCGTCATTGCCTGGCTACGCCCGAAGGAGCACAACTGATGGGCATCACCGTCGCGAACATCAACAAGAACTTCGGTGACTTCGTCGCGCTGCGCGATGTCGACCTGGTGGTGCCCACCGGCGGTCTCACCGCTCTGCTCGGCCCGAGCGGTGGCGGCAAGTCCACCCTGCTGCGCATCATCGCCGGCCTGGAGTTCCCCGACACCGGAACCGTCGAGATCGAGGGCACCGAGGCGACCTGGCTGCCGCCACAGAAGCGCAGTGTCGGCTTCGTGTTCCAGCACTACGCCGCCTTCAAGCACCTGTCGGTGTACCGCAACGTGGCGTTCGGTCTCGAGATTCGCAAGCGACCCAAGGCCGAGATCCGCAAGCGGGTGAACGAACTGCTCGAGCTGGTGCACCTGGAGAACTTCGCCGACCGGTTGCCCTCCCAGCTGTCCGGTGGGCAACGCCAGCGCATGGCGCTGGCGCGAGCCCTCGCCGTCCAGCCCGAGGTGCTGCTGCTCGACGAGCCGTTCGGCGCGCTGGATGCCAAGGTGCGCAAGGAGTTGCGCGACTGGCTGCGCAACCTGCACGACGAGGTCAACGTGACCACGATCTTCGTCACCCACGATCAGGAGGAAGCGCTCGAGGTCTCCGACGAGATCGTGGTGATCAACAACGGTCGGATCGAGCAGGTGGGTTCGCCCACCGAGCTGTACGACCACCCGGCGAACGACTTCGTGATGAGCTTCCTCGGCCCGGTGACCAGCCTCGACGGGCAGTTGGTGCGCCCGCACGACATCCACGTCTCGACCACTCCCGAGCCGAATTCCACGCAGGCCACGGTGACCCGCCTGTTGCGGGTGGGCTACGAGGTGCGCGCCGAGCTGCGCACCGACTCGAGCGAACCGTGGGTGCAGCTGACCCGCTCGCAGGCCGACGAGCTCGCGCTGGCACCCGATGCGACGGTCTGGCTGCGCGCGCACCAGCCGGTGGCGGCGCTGGTCGGTTCGTAGGGTGCGCATCTCCGCCAAGGCCGACTACGCGTTGCGGGCACTGGTCCTGCTCGCCGAGCTCGGCCCGGACCGGGTCACCCTCGAAGCGCTCACCACGCGAGGCGCGATGCCGCGCAAGTTCCTCGAGGGCATCCTGAGCGACCTGCGCCACGCCGATCTGGTGCACAGCCGGCGGGGAACGGACGGTGGCTACACCCTCGCCGTGCCGGCCCGGCAGATCACCATCGGGCAGGTGATCCGCGCCATGGACGGGCCGCTGGTGGCGGCGCCGGTCGCCCGATCGAGCGGTCAGGTTCACCCGTCGGCCAAGCACCTCGACACCGTCTGGGTGGCGATGGCGGCCAGCCTGGCCGAGGTGCTCGACCGGGTCACCGTCGATCACCTGCTGAGCGGCCGACTACCGGCCGCCGTCGTCCGGCTGGCCTCCGGTGGTCACCAGTCGGCGCCGACGCGTTCGCTGGCGGTCTCGCGCAGCCGGCCGTCGCCGTCCAGGGCATAGCGGATCATGCTCGTCAGCGCCGGGCCGTACACGTGCAGACTGACGGCGTTCTCGATGCCGGTATTGACCACATCGTGGACGTAACCCGGTGTGAAGGAACGGTGTTCGCCCGCGGTCAGTACGTGCTGACGGGTGCGCAGTGGGTGCCCGACGACGGGGGCGTCCACCGCCTCGGTCTCGGTGAGCACGCCCTGCAGCACCGTGAAGGCACCGGCCGATCGACCATGACCGTGGAGTGCGGTGCTCTGACCCGGCGTCCAGGTGAGCAGCCAGGCCTCCCAGCCCTCACCCCCGGCCACCCGGGTGTACCAGCGCTCGTCGGGGTCGAAGTGGACGACGGGCCGCCAGAGGGCGTCACGGGTCGCCAGCACCTGGGCGATCTCGGCCAGGGCGGCGGGGGAGCGAGGAGCAGAACGGGGCAGCGGCGGGCGTGTGCCGTGCAGGCGTGCCATGGGTGTTCCCGGGGGTGAGTGCTCGTGCCGCAGCCCTCGATCAGGGACCGAGCAGGCGGGTCGAGCCAGGCGGAGGACGACGAAGGATCAGCGCTGCGGGCGACAACAGCGGCGGTTCCCGAGATGCCCGGGGACCGGCGAGGTCGTGAACGTTCCAGCCATGGTTGGAGCCTACGTCAACGCATCCGAGCAATCAATATAGAATTAGTATGCATTTGAGAAGGGGCACGGAGGGGGGCGGGACGGGTGACGGCATCGCACGGTTATCGGGTCTCGGGGGGCTCGCGGGTGGTGGCGGCGGGCCTGGGGGTGACCCTGCTGGCCATGGTCGGTTTGGGCTTGTCGGTCTCGCGTCTGCTGGGCGGCGAGGCGTCACGGTCACATCCGGCCTATCCGCTCCAGACGAGCTACGGTCGAGTCGACCAGTCCACCCCTCGGCCCTGAACTCGTCCCCGAGGCACTCGAGCCTGCGTGACGTCACTAACAATACTAAATCACTAGGATTTATTGACTGGCATGGTGACTCACGCCTAGCCTCGAAGCATGCGACAGCTGAGGCGAATGCCGCCGACGCAAGGGTGTGGCGCGCAGCGCGCACTCTGTTGCGTCTGTTGCTGTCCGCGCGACTGATTCGCGCTGCATTCCGCCTCGGTCCGGGCGGCCTGCAGGTGACCACCTCCTGCGCCGCCCTCTCGATCATCACCTTCCTTGCTGTCCAACGCTTTTGGAGAAGGAGTCTGTCGTGACCGCCACCACCGCAACACCGGCGACCGCCGTGCCCCTGGTCGACATCTCGCGCTTCGCCGTCGACGGCCCGGAGCGGGAGGCCTTCCTGGCCGACCTGCGTCACGCCGCGCACGACATCGGGTTCTTCTACGTCGTGGGCCACGGCATCGACCCCGCGGTCCCGGCGGCGGTGCTGGACGCCGCGCGAGAGTTCTTCGCTCTCCCGCTGGAGCGGAGATTGGCGATCGAGAACCTCAACTCACCCCAGTTCCGGGGATACACCCGCGAGAACACCGAGTACACCGGCGGCGAGCCGGATCAGCGCGATCAGCTCGACATCGGGCCCGAGCGCGAGGCCCTGGTGCTCGGGCCGGACGACCCGCCCTACCTCCGGTTGATCGGGCCGAACCAATGGCCGGCGGAGGTGCCTGCTCTCGAGCCGGCCGTACTGGCCTGGCAGGCCGAGGCGGATCGGGTGGCGCGCACCGTGCTGCGTGCCCTGGCTGCGGCGCTCGGTCAGGCCGACAGCTACTTCGACGAATGGTTCGACGACGAGGCGACCCTGTCGCTGAAGGTGGTGCGGTACCCGGGCCGCGGGCCGGGGGAGTCCCGACAGGGGGTCGGCCCGCACAAGGACTACGGCTATCTCGCCTTCCTGCTGCAGGACGACCTCGGCGGACTGCAGGTCGAGACCCTGGACGGCCAGTGGATCGATGCCCCGCCGATCCCGAACGCGTTCGTGTTCAACATCGGCGAGCTGCTCGAGGTGGCCACCCGCGGCTACCTGCGCGCCACCCGCCACCGGGTGGTCAGCCCGCCCGCCGACCGGGATCGGTTCAGTGTGCCGGTCTTCCTCGGGCCACGCCTGGACGCCGTGATCCCCCCGATCGACCTGCCGGCCGAACTCGCCGCGCAGGCCCGCGGTATCGAGCAGGACCCGGACAACGTGCTCCGCGCGGAGTACGGCGAGAAATCCCTCGTGGGCTGGTTGCGCTCACATCCCCGGGTGGCCGAACGCTGGTGGAGCGACGTCCTCGCCGCGAGAGCCGACGCACCCACGGCCTGACCTCGACCCCGAACCCCTTCAGCTGCAGAGGAATTCGCGATGACCGACTCGTCCGCCCAGCCCGCCCCGTCCGCCCAGCCCACACCGTCCGCCGCCGCGCCCCCGCCGTGGGCCGGTTGGTCCTTCGAGACCAGGCAGATCCACGCCGGCCAGAGCCCCGATCCGACGACGGGCGCACGCGCCGTCCCGATCTACCAGACCACCTCGTTCACCTTCCGGGACACGCAGCACGCCAGCGACCTGTTCAGCCTGGCCGAGGTGGGCAACATCTACACCCGCGTGTACAACCCGACGTCCGGGGTGGTGGAGGAGCGGCTCGCGGCGCTGGAGGGGGGCGTCGCGGCCGTGGCGGTGGCCAGCGGCCAGGCCGCCGAGACCCTCGCCCTGTTGAATCTGGCCAAGGCCGGCGATCACATCGTCTCGTCGGCGAGCCTGTACGGCGGTACCTACAACCTGCTGGCCTACGGGTTCCGCGATCTCGGGGTCGAGGTGAGTTTCGTCGAGGACCCCGATGACCTGAACGCGTGGGCGCGCGCCGTCCGACCGAACACCAAGGCGCTCTTCGCCGAGTCGATCTCCAACCCGCGCAACAGCATCCTCGACATCGTCGGCGTCGCGGCCGTGGCCCATCGCTTCGGCGTGCCGCTGGTGGTGGACAACACCGTGGCCACGCCCTACCTGATCCGCCCGCTGGAGTGGGGGGCCGACGTCGTGGTGCACTCGGCCACCAAGTACCTGGGCGGCCACGGCACCGTGATCGCCGGGGTGGTGGTGGACGGCGGCACGTTCGACTTCGGGGCCGAGCCCGAACGCTGGCCACAGTTCCACCAGCCCGACCCCAGCTACAACGGGCTGGTCTTCTGGGACACCTTCGGGGCCGACAAGATCGCCTACATCACGTTGTTGCGTACCAAGCTGTTACGCGACCACGGTCCGGCGCTCGCGCCGGTGAACGCGTTCCTGTTGTTGCAGGGTATCGAGACGCTCAGCCTGCGCATCGAACGGCACGTGGCGAACGCCCAGCGGCTGGCGGAGTGGCTCGAGGGCCGCGACGAGGTCGAGAGCGTGGCCTACGCCGGCCTGCCGTCGAGCCCCTGGTACGAGGCCGCCCAGCAGTACAGCCCACGAGGCGCCGGGGCCGTGGTGTCCTTCGAGTTGCGCGGTGGCCTGGAGGCGGGGCGGCGCTTCGTCGAGGGTGTGGAGCTGTTCAGCCATCTGGTCAACATCGGCGACGTCCGCTCGTTGATCGTGCACCCGGCGTCCACGACGCATGCTCAGCTCACCCCCGAGCAGCAGCTGGCCGGCGGGGTCACCCCCGGGCTGGTCCGGCTCGCGGTGGGCATCGAGGGCATCGAGGATCTGGTGGCAGACCTGGAGGCCGGCTTCCGGGCTGCCAAGGCCTGAGCACCGGCCGGATCACCCCCGGATCACACCGCCTCGATCGGCGGGTAGGCGGGCTGCCACATCCGGTCGAAGATCTGCTGGATGGGGTCGGTCAGCGGTTCGCCGGCCAGCCCCTCCTCGGCCGCCTGCCGCGCGACGGCGACGGCCACGTGGGCCGAGACCATGCGCAGGTCGGTCATGCTCGGCAACAGTGCAGCGCCGGGGCGATAGGCGTTGACCAGGCCGGCCAGCGCCTCCGCGGCCGCGGCGATCATGCCCTCGCTGACCCGGGCGGCCTTGCAGGTGGCCACCCCGAGGCCGAGCCCGGGAAAGATCAGCGCATTGTTGGCCTGGGCGAAGGTGTACCGGACGCCGCCGTGGTCGATCGGGGCGAACGGGCTGCCGGTGGCGATCAGTGCCCGGCCGTCGGTCCAGGCGAGCAGGTCGGCCGGGGTGGCCTCGGCGCGCGGCGTCGGGTTGGACAGCGGGAAGATGATCGGCCTGGCGCAGTGCCGCCCCATCTCGGTGACGATCTCCTCGGTGAAGGCGCCGCCCTTGGTCGAGGTGCCGATCAGGATCGTCGGCCGGACGTTGCGCACCACGTCGGCGAGGGTGATCCGTGCCGGATCGGCGACGTCCCAGCTCGCCACCTCGTCCCGGCGGCGGGCGTAGAGCCGTTGGAACTCCAACAGTTCCGGCTGATCCTCGAGATACAGCCCGTTGATGCCGATGGCGTGGAACCGCTCGTAGGCCTCCTTCTCGTCGGCCACCACCCGGCTGCGCACCATGGTGTCGCGGATCAGGTTCGCGATGCCGATCCCGGCGCTTCCGGCACCGAAGATCACGATCCGGTGCTCGCTCAGGTCGAGTCCGCTGCCGTCGACGCCGGCGAGCAGCGCGGCCAGCACCACGGCCGCCGTCCCCTGGATGTCGTCGTTGAAGGTGCAGTGCCGGTCGCGGTACTTCGCCAGCAGCCGGTGGGCGTTCCGCGCCCCGAAGTCCTCCCAGTGCAGCATCGCGTGCGGGAACAGCCGGGTCGCGGTCGCGACGAAGTGGTCGAGGAACGCGTCGTAGGCCTCACCGCGCACCCGGGCGTGCTTCTCGCCGAGGTACATCTCGCTGCTGAGCAGGCCGAGGTTGTCGGTGCCGACGTCGAGGACGACGGGGATCACCCGCCGCGGATGGATACCGGCCGCCGCGGTGTAGACGGCCAGCTTGCCGATCGCGATCTGGATGCCGCCGATGCCCTGGTCACCGATCCCCAGGATGCCCTCGGAGTCGGTGACCACCAACAGGTCCACCTGGTCGGGGGCCAGGCCGTAGTTGAGCAGCGACTCCTCGACCCGATCGGGGTGATCGATGGACAGGAACACCCCGCGCGGCCGGTTGAACTCGTGGCTGAACCGCTCGATCGCCTCGCCGATGGTGGGCGTGTAGACGATCGGCAGCATCTCCTCGAGATGGGTGCTGAACAACCGGTAGAACAGCACCTCGTTGCGGTCCCGGATCGCGGCCAGGTGCAGGTACTTCCCGAGATTCGTCGTCGTCCGCTGGTATTGGGCGTACACCCGGTGCACCTGGTTCTCGAGGGTGGTCACACCGGTGGGGATCAACCCGACCAGTCCCAACTCCTCGCGCTGTTCCTGGGTGAACGCCGTCCCGCGATTGGTCATCGGGTTCGCCAGGACGCCGCGTCCCCGCGCCCGGATCTGCAACGGTCCGAAGTGCGAGGACGTGTCCTGCTCATAGTCGAGAGCCACGCGATCACCATGCCCGCAGGTGGCGACGCCGCAACCCGACACGACCCGCCGCCGCTGCCGGTGCCACCCGGCCACACCCGGCCACTCGGTCAGCCGGTCGGCGGCACCGACTCGTGGCGCAACTCGGCCACCAGGCTGCGGACGACGGCGCGCAGGTCGCCGTCGTGCGCGGCGGCGACGGCGCGTTGCCGGGTGTAGCTGGCGCCGCGTTCGACGATCTGCCACACCGACGCCAGGTCCGGCGCGCACCCCAGCCGCCGAGCGAGCGGCGCGAGCCGCTCCAGCAGCTCGGCAAGGTCCTCGGTGACCAGCCGCTCGCGGTTGCCCGCGTCGAGGATCACGATGGCGTCCAGGCCGTACCGCGCCGCGCGCCACTTGTTCTCCTGCACGTGCCACGGGGGCAACGTGGGCAGCTGCTCACCGGCGTCCAGCCGGGTGTCGAGATCGACCACCAGGCAATGGATCAGCGCGGCGATCGCCGACACCTCGGCCAGGGTGGGCAGGCCGTCGCAGATGCGCACCTCGAGGGTACCGATGGCCGGCGACGGTCTGATGTCCCAGCGCACGTCCTTGTACTGCTCGATGACGCCGGTGACGAACATGTCGTCGAGGTAGGACTCGAACTCCTCCCAGGTGTCGAACTGGAACGGCAGCCCGGCCGTCGGGAGCTGCTGGAACATCAAGGCGCGGTTGCTGGCGTACCCGGTGTCGATGCCGCCCCAGTACGGCGAGGACGCCGAGAGTGCCTGCAGGTGAGGGAAGTACGTGAGCAGCGCGTTGAGGATCGGCAGCACCCGCTCGGGGCGGGTGATCCCGACGTGCACGTGGACGCCGTAGATCATCATCTGGCGACCCCACCACTGGGTGCGCTCGATCAGCGTGGCGTAGCGCTCGCCGTCCGCGACCCGCTGGTCCTGCCAGCTGGCGAACGGGTGCGATCCGGCCGAGAACAGCTCGACGCCCATCGCATCGGTCGCCGCGCGTACCTCGGCCAGCGAGGCGGCCAGGTCGGCTCGGGCCTGCGGCACCGTGGCGCACACCCCGGTCACGAGTTCGACCGTGTTGAGCAGCAACTCCTGGTGGATCCGCGGGTGTCTCACCGCCCCTGCCGGCCGGACGGCGTCCAGGATCTGATCGGCGACCGAGACCAGATCGCCGGTGTCCGGGTCTGCCAGAGCCAGTTCCCACTCGACGCCGATCGTGGCCGCCGCCGACGGGTGGAAGGTGACCCGTTGCGGACCGTTCGTCATATGGAGTAGTCCTCGGTCTGCCAGAGTCCGACGTCGAGCATGCGGACGGCGTCGGCCGACGGCTCGCGACGGGTGATCGGCTCGGTGCGCTCGCCCGGACCGGCGGCGAGTCGTTCCTCGAGCGCCGCGACCCGGTCGAGCAGTTCGTGCACTGTGGCGCCCATCGGGTCGGGCGTGTTGGTGTGATCGAGGTCGGGGCGATCGGACGGCGTCCGTTTGCGGGAGCGGGAGATGACCTGACCCGGGACGCCGACCACGACGGAGTTGTCCGCCACCGAGCGGACCAGGACGGCGTTGGCCCCGATCCGGGAGTCGTGACCCACGGTCAGGTTGCCCAGGATCTTCGCCCCGGCGCCGATCGTCACCCGATTGCCGATGGTCGGGTGACGCTTGCCCGGCTCGAGGCTGCTGCCGCCCAGGGTGACGCCGTGGTAGATCGTCACCTCGTCGCCCACCTCGGCGGTCTCACCGATCACCACGCCGGCCCCGTGATCGATGAACACGCCCTCGCCGAGGCGGGCGCCCGGGTGGATCTCGATCCCGGTGGCCCAGCGCACCGCCTGCGACAGCCCGCGGGCGGAGGTGTAGCGCCGGCGCCGCCACAACCCGTGGCTGACCCGGTGCGCCCACAGCGCGTGCAGTCCCGGGTAGAACAGCGCCACCTCCCACGCGGAGCGGGCGGCCGGGTCCCGTTCCAGCACCGCGCGGACGTCCTGTCGGATGCGTCGGAACATCGGCTCGCCCTCTCCGTCGTGGTCGGTCTGCTCGGGCGCAGCTCAGTCGGCGAGGTCGGCGAACAGCGCGGTGCTGAGGTAGCGCTCGCCGAACGACGGGATGATCACCACGATCTTCTTGCCGGCGTTCTCGGGCCGTGAGGCCACCTGGCGAGCCGCCCAGAGCGCGGCGCCGGAGGAGATGCCGACCAGCAGGCCCTCCTCGGCGGCAGCACGGCGTGCCGTGGTGAAGGCGTCGTCGTTGGCCACCTGGATGATCTCGTCGTAGATCTCGGTGTCGAGCACCTGCGGCACGAAGCCCGCGCCGATGCCCTGGATCGGGTGCGGCCCCTTGGCGCCACCGGACAGCACCGGTGAGGCAGCCGGTTCGACGGCCACGATCTGCACCGACGGCTTGCGCTCCTTGAGCACCTGCCCGACGCCGGTGATGGTGCCGCCGGTGCCGATGCCCGAGACCACGATGTCGACGCCGCCGGCGGTGTCCCGCCAGATCTCCTCGGCGGTGGTGACCCGGTGGATCTGCGGGTTGGCCGGGTTGGCGAACTGCTGCGGGATGAAGTACTTCGGGTCGGACTTGGCCAGCTCCTCGGCCTTGGCGATCGCGCCGCCCATGCCCTCGGGGCCGGGGGTGAGGATGAGCTCGGCGCCATAGGCGCGCAGCACCTGACGGCGCTCCTTGCTCATGGTCTCGGGCATGGTCAGCACGATCTTGATGCCGCGTGCGGCAGCGACCATGGCCAGGGCGATGCCGGTGTTGCCGCTGGTCGGCTCGACGATGACGGTGTCCGGTCCGATCAGGCCGGCCTCCTGCGCGGCGTCCAGCATGGCGACGCCGATCCGGTCCTTGACGCTGTGCGCGGGGTTGAAGAACTCCAGCTTCGCGAGCACCTCGCCGGCGGCACCGTCGGTGATCCGGTTGATCCGGACCAGCGGGGTGTTGCCGATGAGCTGGGTGACGTCATCGGCGATGCGGGCGCTGGACTCGGGGCTGGACTCAGGGATGGACATGGGTGAACCTCCGGGTGGGACGGCCCGTGGGCCTGGTTGACGGGCTGGTCGCGGAACTGTTGGTGGAGCGGACAGGGGTCGGCCGGGAGAACCCCGGCTGCTGCGGGATCACCGCCGCCGACGCGATCGGCTGTGGTGCCGTCGCGAGGGGTTCGAGCACGGCCGGCCCCCGGGTGCGGGTCAGCCATTCATGACCGTAGAGCCGGTCGAACCCCGGCCCGGACAGCTCCGCCGCGTCGATCTGGCTGGCGTGCGCGGCCATGGCCGCCCGCTTGCCGGCGATCTCGCGGGCCGATCCGCGCAGGGCCAGTCCGATGTCCCGGGCGTGGGCTCCGAAGGAGGTGCCGCCGAGTGAGGCGACCGCGCGGGTGATCACGTGGTCGGTGCCGCCGAGCAGGTCCCGGTCGACGGTGACCTCGTAACCGGAGACCCCGGCGCGTTCGGCGGCAGCCGAGCCGATCCGGTGGGCCGTGACGTGGTCCGGATGGCCGTAGATGCCGGCGGCGTCGTCGTGCACGATCGCCGCCGCACCCTCGGAGATCGCCAGGTCGGCCACCGTCGCCGACAGGGCGTCGGGCCGGCACCGCAGCAGGGCTCGCGGGTGCCGGTTGGCGGCGTCCCCGGGAAGGCCGGAGTCACGCTGCCCGAGCAGCACCAGTCGGGCCACGCCGAGCAGCTCACACGCCCGTTCCAGTTCGCGCAACCGGACGGCGCCCAGGGACGACGCACTCTCGCCGCCGGAGCACGGCTCGCCGAGTTCGCCGCCGGTCGCGGTGACCAGCACCACCCGGCTGCCCCGGTCGGCCAGGCGGCGGAGCAGCAACCCCGTGAAGATCGCCTCGTCGTCCGGGTGAGCATGCACGACGACGACCGTGGATGCAGTGCTGGGGGACATCGAATGGTTCCTGTTCTGGTCGAAAGGGTGGCGGCATCGAGCCGCGGGACGAGAACCCCTAGCGACAACAGAGACAGTCGGCCGGACGCGCGAGCATGCTGACCTCGACCCGAAGGTCGTGGCTGCTCCAGCTGTCCGACTGCACGGGAGCAGTAAACCAGAGCACGACCACGGCCGGGGACGCATTCGCGAATTCTCGATTAAACCTACAGGGTTTGGCAAACAATGAGGGCGCGGCGGCTCGGGCTTCACCACCTGGATCCGAGGTTCGACGGGATGGTCGGCTGGATCTACGTCAGCATGGACTGGTGCGCACTGCCCCCATCAGCCGTCTCGTGGCCGCTCGGGTGGCCGCGCTCCAACGCTTCGTCGGGCGTCATCCCGCCCTCGCCCTGACCCTGGCGGCCCTGCTCGCCCTGGCACTGGGCATGACGGCCGCCGCGGCGTCCATCTACGACGCCGTCACCGAGGCGGAGGGGGTCGCCGGGCTGGACCAGCCGGTGCTGGATTTCGCCGTCGCCCACCGCACGCCGGCCCTGGACGACGCGGTCACGACGTTCACCGATCTGGGCGGTTCGACGTTCTCGCCGTTGATCGCGGCGGTGGCGGCCGTCGGGATCGCCGTGGCGTGGCGACGCTGGAGTCCCGTCGTGCTCATGGCGTTGGCCACCGTGGGGTCGCTGCTGATGACCGTGGTCGGCAAGGCCGTGGTGGGCCGGGTGCGCCCGCCGGCGGAGCTCGCCGTCCCGCCGCTGGAATCGTCGTTCTCCTTCCCCAGCGGGCACACGCTGAACACGCTGGTGGTGGCCGGGGTGGTGGCGTACCTGCTCATCGAACGGTGCCGCACGCGCTGGATGCGCGTCGTCCTGCTGCTGGTCACGGGCGGCTACGCGGTGGCGATGGGCCTGTCCCGGGTGTTCCTCGGCCACCACTGGCTCACCGATGTGCTGGTGGCCTGGGCGCTCGGCCTGGCCTGGTTGGCCCTGGTGATCACCGGTCATCGGGTGTGGCTGCTGCGCACCGGCCACCACCCGAAGGACGTCGACGCCGCCTGAGGAGAACCAGGGCGCGTCCCACTACAGTGCGCCGATGAGCAGCGCCCGGCGGGGGATCGTCGCGATCTCGGTGACCGGCATGCTCTGGGCGACCATCGGCATCTCGGTCCGGTTGTTGCAGGATCACGCCGACCTCGACTCGACGGTGATCCTGTTCTGGCGGTTGGTGATCGCCACCGTCGCGCTGGCGCTGATCGTCGGGGCGGACGGCGTCCGGTCGCTGCGGGCCGAGTTCGGAAGGTCAGATCGGGGGGCGAGGCTGCTGGTGGTATCGGCCGCCTCGATCGGCTTCCAGCTCACCTACTTCTACGCCGTTGCGGACGTCGGCGTGGCCGTGGCCACCCTGGTCACCCTCGGCCTGGCGCCGGTGGTGGCGGTCTCGGCCGAGAGTGCCGGGGCGCGGCAGTGGCCGTCGCTGCGCACGCTGGCGGTGCTGGCGTGTGCGCTGACCGGGCTGGCGTTCGTCTCGCTGTCCCACTCCACCGATGTCGTTGCTCCCCATCCGACCCGCGGCATCGTGCTCGCGGTGACCTCCGGGCTGCTCTACGCGGGGTCGACGCTGCTGTCGCGGCGACTGTCCGGCCGGTTGTCGCCGCAGGCGCTGACGGCGGGGACGACGGCCATCGGCATGCTGCTGCTGCTCGGCCCCGCGCTCGCGATGGGGGCGGCGGTGCCCGTCACCGTCCCGGTGGTCGGGGGCCTGGTCTACCTCGGTCTGGTGACCACGGTGATCGCGTACATGCTGTTCTACCTGGGCCTGCGGACGACCCCCGGCGGCGTGGCGATGGTGCTCACCCTGCTCGAACCGGCGACGGCGGTCGTGCTCGCGGCCGTGCTGCTCGCCGAGCCCATCACGCTGACCAGCGGGATCGGGGCATCGCTGGTGCTCACCGCCGTCGCAGTGCTCTCGCTGACGCCTCGGGTGTAGCGGCTCAGAACGGGGGCGCCGTCGGCCCTTCCGGCCAGGCGCCCGGCAGGTCGCCTTCGGCTGCCAGCGGTGGTGGGGCGTCGGGTGGTTCGTTGACGAGGTGCCCGGACGGCGTGCGCCAGGTGACCTGTCCGGTCACCGGGTCCAGGGTCGGGGTGAACCCGGCGTGGGTCTTGAGCAGGTGGTGGAACCGGCACAGCGGTGCCAGGTTCTGCTCGCTGGTCGCGCCCCCCTTGCCGTACGCGGTGACGTGGTCGAGGTCCGCATCGATCGCGGGCCGTCCGCATCCGGGGTGGGAGCAGCGTGGCCGGGTGGCCTTGACGAGGGCTTTGACGAACGGGGACGGCGTGTAGCCGGGGTCGGTGGCGGCGCGTCCGATGGCGATGAGGGTGCCGTAGGTGGGGGAGTCGGGTCGGTCGTCGAGGACTTGGCATCGCCAGATCGCGCGTTTGCCGTACTTGTCGAGGATGGCGGCGAGGGCGTCGGTGGGGATCGGTCCGTGCCCGGCGGCCTCGACCCACCCGGTGCCGGTGGGTGGTGGCGTGCCCGCCCACAGCGCGGCGAGCACCTGGAACGGGATGGTCACGTTCAAGGCCACCTTGGGTTCGACCCGGATCCCCGGGCAGGCTGGTGGTGGGGTGCTGATGGCGTTGCCGCCGAGCAGAGCGCCGGTTGTCTTGTTGGGTGCGGTGCCGTCGTGGGTGGCGCAGGGTCCGTCGTCGTGGGCGCTGGTGGGGGTGGGTTCGCTGCCGGCCGCCGTGGCGGTCTGGGTGTGGCCGGTGGAGCGTCCGTCGGTGGGGTCGTGGCTCTGGCTGCGGGTGCCCGCGCCATCGCCGGCCCCGCGGGTGGGTAGGAGTGGGGTGATGGTGTCCGGGTCGGTGATCAGGTCGAACACGATCTGCGCCATCGACGCCGCCTGCCGCTCCCGCGCCGCCGCTGACCCACCAGCTGCCTTACCGGCGGTGCCGGCTCCTGTCGAAGTGCCGGCCCGGCCGGCTGCACCGGTACCGGTCGATGCCGAGTCGGTGCCGGTGACCGATCCCGCACCCGGGCAGGCAGCCGCCTGGACCCGGTGCAGCAACGCGGCATGCAGGTCGGCGATGCTCGTGATCGACCCCCGATAGGTGAGGGCGGCCCGGCCGTAGCCCTGCTGACTGACCTTCACCGAGTCCTTCTCCGCCGCCGCGTCGTCCAGGATCCGCCGATACGCCCCCGGGTCGGCCTGCGCGACCAGCCGCTCGATCCGGTTCCGCAACCCCACCGACCCCGAGCTGCTCGGCGACCGGCAGGATCATCTTCTCCACCCAGTCCCGCGCCCGACCCGCCTCGAGCCGCTCGGTCTGCCGCGCGATGTCCCGCGCACGGGTCGTGGAGATCGTCCCCTCCAGCAGCGCCCGATAGAGCCGACCGTGCTCCTCGGGCCAGGTCGCCAACATCTCCACCCGCGCCCGCAACCCCGACGGACTGGTCCGCGCCACGGCCGCGACCTCCTCGATCGCCGCCGTCAACGCACGTTCCTCGGGGTCACGGACCCATTCCGGCAGCTTGGTCTCGAGACTGAGGTCGAGTTCGTGCGGATGCCGTGCCTGATACCGCCACGCCAGTTCCCGGGTCAGCTGGGCTTGGGTGAGTTCGATGTGGGTGATCGCCTGCCGACACGCCACCGCCGCCGACACCACCTCCGCGTCGCTGAGTCCTGAAGGCTGCGACTGCGCCAGCGTCACCGCCGCCACGGTCACCAGCGACGGCTCGACATGTCCCGGCTTCAGGAACGTCCGGCAGATCCGCCCCGCCACCGCATCCCGGTCGTCCTCGTTCTCCGGTCCACCGTCGCCGAACCAATCCCACACCGCGTCCCGCGCCGACAATCGTTCCTCCCGCCCAGCCAACTGCTCACGCTGCGTGGAGTTCTCGGCCCGCAGCGCCTCGACCTCGGCGCGCAACGCGTCAACCTCGACGCTGAGCCGAGCAACCTCGGCGTCCGCATCGTGCAGCAGGTCGGGCGTGAACATGCCTCCAGTCTACTAGAACAGGTGTTCGATTACGAGTCTCGAGACGAACGAAGTCGGTTTTCCCCGAACGGGTTTCACGCTTTGGGTAGTGGCGCGAGACATGACGGGCGAACTGGTGCATGTCGGCGGGGACACGTGACCGGCCACCGGGCTGACGGGCCAGTTTCACGATGCGGCCATCGCCTCGCCCTACGGCGAGCAGCAGAGCTTCCCGCGCTGAATCCATCGCGAAGGCCTTGGGTCGAAGGGCTGTCGTACGCACTCGCCGAGCCGCTCACCCCGAATAGCTGATGCCAGGCGGGTCTCTCACACAAGGCAGTGCTTCCCGCGCCGAACCACCGCGAAAGTGGCACTGGGCTCACCCCGAAAAGCGTGGGCTCTCGGCCAGGAAAGGTGGGGACTCGCACGAAAGGGTGGGGGCAGGTGGGGTTGGTGCGCGCGGCTGGCTGGGTCTGGCGGGAGCGCGAGCTTGCGAGCGCGGATGGATCGCCGCGCGCACCAACCCCACCTGCCCCCACCCGCCCCACGCGAGCGGCCAGTGACCCGACGGCGCCAGACCGTCAGTCGAGATAGTCGACCAAACCCGACGCCAGCCCGGTGTACGACCCAGGCGTCAACGCCAGCAAACGATCCCGGGCGTCGTCCGGCAGCCCCAACCCCAGCACGAACTCGCGCATCACCGCGGCATCCACGCGCCGTCCACGAGTCAGCTCCTTGAGCCGCTCGTAGGGCTGGTCCATCCCCTCGACCCGCATCACCGATTGCACCGCCTCGCCGAGCACCTCCCAGGTGGCGTCCAGATCGCGAGCCAGCGCGGCGCCGTCCACGTCGAGCCCGGCCAGTCCGCGCCGAACATTGTCGATCGCCAGCAACGAGTGCCCGAACGCCGTCCCGATGTTGCGTTGCATCGACGAGTCGGTCAGGTCGCGCTGCAACCGCGAGGTGACCAGCGTCGTCCCCAGCACGTCGAGCAGCGCGCACGACACCTCGAGGTTCGCCTCGGCGTTCTCGAACCGGATCGGGTTCACCTTGTGCGGCATGGTGGACGAGCCGACGGTTCCCTGGCCGCGCACCTGGGCGAAGTAGCCCAGCGAGATGTAGGTCCAGACATCGGTCGCGAGGTTGTGCAGCACCCGGTTGAACCGGGCGACGTCGGCGTACAGCTCGGCTTGCCAGTCGTGGCTCTCGATCTGGGTGGTCAGCGGGTTCCAGGTCAGCCCCAGCAGCTCGACGAACGCGCGCGACACGGCCGGCCAGTCGGTGGCCGGGGCGCCGACGACATGCGCGGCGAACGTCCCCGTCGCTCCGTTGATCTTGCCCAGGTACTCGGCCGCATCGATCCGGCGCAGTTGCCGCCGCAGCCGGTGGGCGAGCACAGCCAGCTCTTTACCGAGCGTGGTCGGGGTGGCCGGCTGCCCATGGGTACGGGCCAACATCGCGGCGTCCCGGTGCTCGACCGCCAGAGCGGCGATCTGGTCGACCAGCGCGCTCGCGGCCGGCAACCACACCCGCCGGACGGCGCCGCGCACCATCAGCGCGTAGGCCAGGTTGTTGATGTCCTCGCTGGTGCAGAACAGGTGGATGTGCTCGGCCACGTCGGCCAGTGAGGTGCCGTCGGTGCGGCGCTTGAGGTAGTACTCGACCGCCTTGACGTCGTGCAGCGTCTCGCGCTCGATCTCGGCCAGCTCGGCGACCGCCGCACCGTCGAAGCCCCGGACGACGTCCCGCAGCTGGGCCTGCTCGGCGGCGGTGAGCGGGCGCATGCCCGGGACGACGCCCGCGGTCGCCAGGTGGATCAGCCACTCGACCTCGACGTGCACCCGCTGCCGGTTGAGCGCCGCCTCGGACAGGTGCTCGGCGAGCGGGGCGACGGCGGCGCGGTAGCGACCGTCGAGCGGGCCGAGCGGAGCGTCGCCGAACGCGGCAGCAGCCTGCGTGGAGGATTGAGTGGGGGACTGAGCAGAGGTGGTGCCGGTCGCCGTCACGGCGTCCATGGTTTCACGGAGTGGAGCCGCCGCGAGCGCTGGGTCGGTTCGAACCGGACGTTCCGGGGCATCGAGGCGAGCGTGATCGATACGAGCTGTTACAGGTGTGTGTCGAGTGCCAGGCGGTGCTTGTCAACGGGTTCCCGCAGCGACATGCTTCGCGCACCAATTCGTCGTCGGGAGACTTCTCATGCGCCTGACTCGCCGGTCAGCAGTGCTGTCCGTCACCGTTTCCGTTGCCGGATTGCTCGCCGCCTGCGGTGGCTCGAGCACCCCGGCGTCGTCCGGATCGGCGGCGAGCGCCGCCGGCTCCGCGGCGTCCGGTGCCTACGACCCGGCGCACCGCGGTGGGACGCTCAAGATCCTCGCCAAGGCCGCCGGCGGCACCCTGGACCCGCAGATCAACTACACGGCCCAGTACTGGCAGCTCTATCAGGCGCTCTACGACGGGCTGGTGATCTTCAAGCAGGTGCCGGGGGACGACTCGTTCAAGGTCGTGCCCGATCTGGCCGAGTCGCTGCCGACGCCGACCAATGGCGGCAAGACCTACGTCTTCACGCTGCGCAAGGGCATCAAGTTCTCCAACGGCAAGGAGGTCACCACGGACGACGTGGTGGCCTCGTTCCAGCGGATCTTCAAGGTGTCGAGCCCGACCGCGGGCAGCTTCTACAACGGCATCGTGGGCGCCGACGCCTGCCTGAAGACCCCGGCCACCTGCACCCTGGCCGGCGGTGTGGTCGGCGACGCCACGGCCGGCACGGTCACGATCAATCTGACCGCTCCCGACGTCGAGTTCCTCTACAAGCTCGGCGTCCCGCACGCCTCGATCCTGCCCAAGGACGCCCCGGCCAAGGACGGCGGTTCGGTGCCGATCCCGGGCACCGGCGCGTACAAGATCTCGAGCTACGACCCGAACAAGGCGCTGGTGCTCGAGCGCAACCCCAGCTTCAAGGAGTGGAACCGCGACGCCCAGCCCGAGGGCTACCCCGACGTCATCGAGCAGGACTTCGGTCAGCCGGTGACCGCCGCGGTGACCGCGGTGCAGAACGGTCAGGCCGACACGGTGTTCGACGACATCCCGGCCGACCGGCTGCCCGAACTCGGCACCAAGTACGCCGACCAGGTGCACGTCAACCCGCAGACGGCGTTCTGGTACCTGCCGATGAACGTCAACATCCCGCCCTTCAACAACCTGAAGGCCCGCCAGGCCGTCAACTGGGCGATCGACCGCGCGGCCATCGTCAAGCTCTTCGGCGGCAGCAACCTGGCCGCCCCGGTCTGCACCTTCCTGCCGCCGGGCTTCCCCGGGCACGAGGACGACTGCCAGTACACCAAGCCGGCCGGAAAGACCTGGCAGGGTGCGGATCTGGACAAGGCCAAGCAGTTGGTCGTCGAGTCCGGCACCGCCGGCCAGACCGTGCAGATCATCACTGCGGACGACGAGGTGAGCAAGGCGATCGGCGAGAACGTCGCCAGCACGCTGACCGCGATCGGCTGGAAGGCCACCGCCAAGCCGATCTCGGGCAACATCCAGTTCACCTACATCCAGAACTCCAAGAACAAGGTGCAGATCAGCACGACGCAGTGGTACCAGGACTACCCGGCCGCGTCGGACTTCCTGAACGTGCTGCTCGGCTGCGCCTCGTTCACGCCCGGATCGGACTCCTCGATCAACATCGGTGGGTACTGCGACAAGGCCGTGCAGGCCAAGATGGACTCCGCCATCAAGCTCGCGGCGACCGACCAGGCCGGTGCGGACAAGATCTGGGCCGAGGTCGACCGGGACGTGATGGCCGCCTCCGCGGTGGCACCGCTGTTCACCCCCAAGCACGTCGACTTCCTGGCCAAGCGGGTGGGCAACTACCAGTGGTCCAAGCAGTACCGCATGATCCTCAGCCAGCTCTGGGTCAAGTGACCGAAACCGTCAGCGGCGCAACGCCGTCCGCCGGGCCCGGTTCGCTCGGGCCATGGCGGACGGCGCTGCGCACCCTGCGCCGCAACGGCGTCGCGATGGGGTCGCTCGTCGTGCTGGTGCTGATCGTGCTCGGCTGCCTGCTGGCGCCGGTGTACGAGAAGTCGATCGCGCACACCGATGCCTTCGCCTCGAACCCGTCGGGCACCACGGTGGTCGACGGCAAGCAGGTGCCGATCCTGGCGCCGAGCACCAGTGGCCTGGGGTTGGGCGTCACCCCGATCGGCCCGACCGGTGACCCCCGGCACTTCCTGCTGGGGGCCGACAACCAGGGCCGAGACCTGGTGGCCCGCATGCTCTACGGCGGCCGTAACAGCGTGCTGATCGGGGTCGCCTCGGCCCTGCTGTGCTGCCTCATCGCCACCGCCATCGGGGTGGCCGCCGGCTACTTCGGTGGTGCCGTCGACAGCGTGCTCTCGCGCTTCCTCGATGTGGTCTGGGCGTTCCCGGTGTACCTGCTGGCGATCTGCCTGTCCGTGGTGCTGCTCACCAACGGCCTGCATCTGGGGCCGATCACCATCAACTCGTCCAGCCTGCTGCTGCCGGTGCTGATCATCGGCCTGGTGTACGTGCCCTACGTGGCTCGGCCGCTGCGAGGCCAGGTGATCTCGTTGCGCGAGAAGGAGTTCATCCAGGCCTCGATCGGTGCCGGCTCCTCCGACCTGCGCGTGATGGGGCGCGAGGTGTTGCCCAACGTGATCCCGACGGTGATCGTCTTCCTGCCGTTGATGACCAGCATCGACATGCTCACCGAGTCGGCCCTGTCGTTCCTGTCGATCGGCGTCCAGCCGCCGGACGCCTCGTGGGGCACGATCATCAACGACGGGTTGGGGCTGCTCTACACCCGCCCGATGGTCGCCCTGGCCCCCGGTGTGGCCCTGGCCGTCACCGCCGTGGCGCTGAACCTGCTGGGGGACGGCGTCCGTGACGCCCTCGACCCGCGGGCCAAGCTGCGGGGCGGTGACGTGTAGGTGCTCGGCTTCCTGACGCGGCGGCTCGCCTCGACCGTGTTCGTGCTGTTCTCGATCAGCGTGCTGGTCTTCCTGATCTTCTTCGCCACCCCGGGGGCCGATCCGGCCGCGCGGATCGCCGGCCGCAACGCCAGCCAGGAGACCCTGGCCCAGGTGCGGCACTCGTTCGGGCTCGACCAACCGCTGCCCTCGCAGTACGGGCTGATGATGAAGCACCTGTTCATCGACCGTGACCTCACCTCGTTCGTCAACCGCGGGGCGCAGGTGCTACCGCAGGTGAGTGACGCCGTCCCGGTGACGTTCTCGCTGGTGATCGGTGCCGCGGTGATCTGGGTGGTGGTCGCGATCGCCATGGGCGTCGCGGCGGCCCGCTGGCGGGGTACCTGGGTCGACCCGGTGGTGATGGTGCTCGGCGTGGTCGGGGTCTCGCTGCCGGTCTACTGGCTCGGCGAGGTGGTCAACCTGATCACCCAGAGCCGGTTTCACGACACGGCGTTCAGCTGGGTGCCGCCGCTCGGATACGCCCCGCTCGGCGACGGGGTCGGGCCATGGGCGCTGCACCTGCTGTTCCCGTGGTTGACCCTGGCGGTGCTCTACGCCGGCATCTACGCCCGGGTGCTGCGCGGCGAGATGATCACTGCGCTGGGCGAGGACTACGTCCGGACGGCGCGCGCCAAGGGCATCTCGGAGGGCCGGATCCTGATCCGGCATGCGTTGCGGTGCAGCCTGATCGCCTTCGTCAGCCTGTTCGGCCTCGACTTCGGCGCACTGGTCGGGGGGTACGCGTTGCTCACCGAGGTGGTGTTCGGGCTGCAGGGAATCGGCAAGCTGACCTACGACTCGCTGCAGAACTTCGACCTGCCGGTGATCATGGCGACGGTGATGTACGCGGCGTTCTTCGTCGTGGTGGCCAACGCCCTGGTCGACCTGGTCTACGCCTGGCTGGACCCGCGGGTGCGTCATGGCTGAGCCGCTGCTGGAGGTCCGCGACCTGACGGTGCGCTTCCGCACCCGGCAGGGGCTGGTGACCGCCGTCGACGGGCTGTCGTTCAGCCTGCAGCCCGGTCAGGTGCTGGGCATCGTCGGGGAATCGGGATCGGGCAAGAGCGTCAGCTGCCTGGCGATCCTGCGGTTGCTGACCGATCCGAACGTCCGGATCAGCGGTGAGGTCGTCTTCCGCGGCCGCGATCTGTTGACGGTGTCGGACAAGCAGATGCGCGCCGTCCGGGGCCGGGAGATCGCCATGATCTTCCAGGACCCGATGACGGCGCTGACCCCGGTCTACACCGTCGGGTGGCACATCGCCGAACAGATCCGGGCGCACGAGAAGGTGAGCCGGGCCGCGGCGCGGGCGCGCGCCGTCCAGCTGCTCGACGAGGTCGGCATCCCCAACCCGCAGCGCCGGGTCGACGCCTACCCGCACCAATTCTCCGGCGGGATGCGGCAGCGGGCGGTGATCGCGATGGCGCTCGCCTGCAGTCCCGCGCTGCTGATCGCCGACGAGCCCACGACCGCGCTCGATGTGACGATCCAGGCGCAGATCCTGCAGCTGATGCAACGGCTGCAGGCCGACCACGGCTCCTCGATCCTGCTGATCACCCACGACATGGGGGTGGTCTCCGAGATCGCCGACCGGGTACTGGTGATGTACGGCGGCCGTGCGGCCGAGGTCGGTTCGCGCGCCGAGGTGTTCCACCAGCCGCAGCACCCCTATACCTGGGGCCTGCTCGGGTCGGTGCCGCGCACCGACCGGCCACGCACCCGGCGGCTGGCGGCGATCCCGGGGGCGCCGATCTCGCCGCTGGACGCGCCGCCGGGCTGCCGGTTCGCCCCGCGCTGCCGGTTCGCCCACGAGGCGTGCGCCGAGCAGCCGCCGCTGGTGGTGCGGGGCACCGACCACGCCGACGCCTGCTGGCTCGACCCGGCCGTGCGGGCCGAGTCGAGAGTCCAGGCGGACGCCGCCGCCGAGGAGGCCCGGGCATGAGCACGACCCAGCCTGCCGTGCCGCGCGTCGAGCGGGGAGGGCCGCTGCTGACCGCGACCGACGTGGTCAAGCACTTCCCGGCCCGGTCGGGCATGTTCGGCCGGCGTGGTGACGTGGTGCACGCGGTGGACGGCGTCAGCCTCGAGGTGATCGCCGGGGAGACTCTCGGGCTGGTGGGGGAGTCGGGCTGCGGCAAGTCGACCCTCGGGCGTTGCCTGGTGCGTTTGCTCGAACCCACTTCGGGGACAGTGGGTTTCGCCGGTGCCGACCTGACCGGCCTGTCCCGTCGGCAGTTACGGCCCTACCGGCGCGAGCTGCAGATGGTGTTCCAGGACCCGTACGCGTCGCTGAACCCGCGGCGCCGGGTGGCCGCGATCGTCGAGGAACCGATGCGGGTCAACCGCCTCGGGGACGACGCCACGATCCGCCGGCGGGCGCTGGAACTGCTCGAGGTGGTCGGGTTCGACGCCTCGTATGCCCAGCGCTACCCGCACGAGTTCTCGGGTGGGCAGCGTCAGCGCATCGGCATCGCGCGGGCGCTGGCGCTGAACCCGCAACTGGTGGTGGCCGACGAGCCGGTCTCGGCACTCGACGTCTCGATCCAGGCGCAGGTGCTGAACCTGTTCCGCGACCTGCAGGACGAGTTCGGGCTGACCTACGTGTTCATCGCCCACGACCTGGGCGTGGTGCGGCACATGTCGGACCGCATCGGCGTGATGTACCTGGGTGAGCTGGTCGAGCTCGGCCCGGCCGACGAGGTCTACAACGCCCCGCGCCACCCCTATACCCAGGCGCTGCTGTCGGCGGTGCCCGAGATCGACGACGGCCAGGGCCACGTGACGCGCGAGCGGATCGTGCTGGCCGGTGACGTGCCGAGCCCGATCGACAAACCGGACGGCTGCTCGTTCAACCCCCGCTGCTCACGGGCCACCGACCTGTGCCGCACCCAACGGCCGGTGCTGACGGCGCTGCCGTCCGGCCGACAGGTGGCCTGCCATCACCCGCTGGACGACGCCGCGCCGTGATCACCGCGGGTCGTCGAACTCGGCGAGGAAGTCGGCGACCACCTGCTTGAACTTGGCGGGTTCCTCGACGTGCGGCATGTGGCTCGACCAGGCGAACAGCTCCCAGCGCGCGCCGGGGATCCGGTCGCGGATCTCGCCGACGATCCGCGGCGTCGCCTCGTCGTGAGCGCCCGAGATCAGCAGGGTCGGAGCGGTGATCTCGCCGAGGCGGTCGGTGATGTCCCAGTCCTTCAACGTGCCGATCACGTGGAACTCACTCGGCCCGTTCATGGTGTGGTAGACCGTCGGCTCCGCGTCGATCTGCGCGAACGAGGCCTGCACGCACGGCGGCGAGGGCACCCGGCACAGGTGCCGGTCGTAGAACACCTGGACGGCGGCCACGTACGCCGGGTCGTCCGTCGTCCCGGCCGCCTCGTGCGTCTGCAGCGTCGCCTCGACCTCGGGTGGCAACAACGCCCGTAGCCGGTTGGCCTCGGCCACCCACAACCGCATCGACGCCGGGCTGTCGGCGACCACCAGCGCCCGCAATCCCGCCGGCCGATCCAGGGCATGCTCCATGCCGAGCATGCCGCCCCACGACTGACCGAGCACGGCGTAGCGGTCCGCGATCCCCAGGTGCCGGGTCAGCGCCACCAGCTCGTCCTTGAACAGCTGCGGCGTCCAGAACTCCACCGGCGCCTCGGGCAGGTGCGCGCTCAGCCCGCAGCCGAGCTGGTCGTAGAGCACCACGGCGCGCCCGGTCTGGGCGATCAGATCCGCGATCGGCTCGCAGTAGTTGTGCGCCGCCCCCGGCCCGCCGTGCAGGATCACCAGCGGCAGCTGCGCGGCGTCCGGCCGCAGCTCACCGACGACGCGGTACCAGGTCTCGCCCTCGGCCCGCACCAGCCGGCCCTCGGTCACCGTGGTCATCCACTCTCCTCGTGTCGGTTGGTTCGGGTCGTGTCAGGGCGGTGTCAGCGGGGACGGAACGGCTGCGGGCAGGCGCTGATCCGGGGCAGCTTCACCCGCGCGATCACGGTGCCGGGGCAAGGGTGCACGGCCTGGGCGATACCCACGTCGCAGGCCACCGACAGAAAGATCAGCGCATCCTCGACGGTGAACCCCCACTCGTCGACCAGCAGCCGCCCCGCTTCGTCGCAGGCGGCGTCCACCGCGGCCGTCAGGTCCTCGTGCGCGGTGCCGTGGGTGACCCAGGCATCCGGCAGGACGGCGAGTGGCCAGGTCGACTGCACGCCCGCCAGCACCCCGACCCGGATCAGCACGTCGCCCGCGATCTCGACCCCGGTGCCGCACACCTCGCCGTCGCCCATGGCGGCGTGCATGTCCCCGATCGCGAGCATCGCGCCGGGCTGACGCACCGGCAGCAGCACGCTCGCGCCCGGTCCGTGCAGGTTGTCGTCCAGGTTGCCGCCGTGCCGGCCGGCGTCCAGGGTCGGGGCGATCTCGCCGTCCGTGGCGACGCCGATCACGCCCACCATCGGCCGCGCGGGAAAGCTGACCCGCTCGTTCATCCGCACCACACCGTCGGCCACGTCGAACATCCGCGTGGTGGGCTGCAGGCCGCGGTGGGCGAGCTGGCCCTGACCGGGCGTGACCATCGCGGCGCCACGAGGCCCCGGGTTGACCTCCAGCAGCTCGACCACGAGCGTGTCGCCGGGCATCGCCCCGCGCACCTCGATCGGCCCGGTCGCAGCGTTCACCTTCGAGGAATCGATCGTGCCGGGCAGGTCGAGTTCGGAGCGCACCTGACCGTGGAAGCAGTCGTTGGTCTCGAGCCGGACGGCGTCACCCGGCTCGACGCTGATCGCCGGGGCCATGTCCGGGCCGAACGACCAGACGAACTGGTCTCGACGGACCAGCGCCTCGACCGTGGACGAGTGCACGACAGGCCTCCTGGGCTAGGGATCGGTCGTCATCCTGACCGAGTCACCGCCCGCGCGCCAGCAACCACGGAGGCCGCCGCAAATGTCGATCTCGCGGAGCGACCGCTTCGAGGCATCGGTCTCACGGGCATGTCTCGAGCGGTGGGTGAAAGCCGGTCTGGCCGAGTCGGAGCGCCGGGGCGCGAACCCGGTGCGCCCCAACACACAGGCGGCACCATGTGCACATATCGGTCGATTCCTGCGGCGAACGGTCGGGTGGTGTTGGTCACGATCGGTGGTCCGAGCCCGGCGAGTATGTTCGGGGTGTGAGCACCGTCACCAGCAACAACGAGCTCACGGTGAACTGGGCACTACGAAGCGTTGTGTGATCGTCGCTCCACTCGGCGACGGAAGCGGCTCCCCTGACCGGATGCTGTCGCGGGGTTGTTGTGGGTGGTGGGCGTAGTGGGACAGTGTCGTCCTGCTCTGGCCATCCCGATTGGGAGGTAACCGTGCGTATCGGTGTCCCGCGTGAGTCCCGTCCCGGCGAGACCTTGGTGGCGGCCACCGCCAAGACCGCTGCGCAACTCGTGGCACTCGGCTACGAGGTGGTCGTCGAGGCCGGCGCCGGCAATCTGGCCGACCAGCACGATGCCGCCTACACCGACGCCGGCATCGGGATCGGCACCGCCGAGCAGGTGTGGTCCAGCGACATCGTGATCAAGGTCAACGCCCCCACGGACGCCGAGATCGCCCGGTTGCGGCCCGGCGCCACGGTGGTCTCGTTGATGGCCCCCGGACGCAGCCCCGAACTGCTGGCCGCCCTGCAGGCCCGCGGCGTCACCGGCCTGGCGATGGACGCCGTCCCGCGCATCTCGCGCGCGCAGTCGATGGACGTGCTCTCGTCGATGGCCAACGTCGCCGGTTACCGCGCCGTGATCGAGGCGGCCCACGAGTTCCACCGTCAGTTCACCGGCCAGGTCACCGCGGCCGGCAAGGTTCCGCCGGCCCGCGTGTTCGTGGTCGGTGCCGGCGTGGCCGGCCTCGCCGCCATCGGTGCCGCCGGGTCGATGGGCGCCATCGTGCGGGCCTTCGACGTCCGGCCCGAGGTGGCCGAGCAGGTCGAGTCGATGGGCGCCCAGTTCGTCACCATCGACATGGAGCAGGAGGTCAGCGCCGACGGCTACGCCAAGGAGATGACCGCCGACCAGGAGCGGCTCACCGCGGTGATGTACGACGAGGAGGCGTCGAAGGCCGACATCGTCATCACCACGGCGCTGATCCCCGGGCGCCCGGCGCCCAAGCTGATCCGGGCCGAGACGGTGGCCAAGATGGACCACGGCTCGGTGATCGTCGACATGGCCGCGGCCAACGGCGGCAACTGCGACCTGACGGTGACCGACCAGAAGGTGGTCACCGACAACCAGGTCACGATCCTGGGTTACTCCGACCTGGCCAGCCGGCTGCCGGCCCAGACCTCGCAGCTGTTCGGCACCAACATCGTCAACCTGTTCAAGCTGCTGACGCCCGGCAAGGACGGTCAGCTGACCCTCGACCTGGACGACGTGGTGGTCCGCGGCCTGACCGTGGTGCAGAACGGCACCAGCCTGTGGCCGCCACCGCCGGTGCAGGTCTCTGCGGCCCCGGTCGCCGCGGCCGCCGCCGTGGTGGCCAAAGAGCCTGCACCACCACCGGATCCACGCCGAAAGGTGTTCGCCGGCGCGCTCGCCGCGGTGCTGTTCGCCGTCCTGGCGACGTTCTCACCGACCGCCTTCCTGGGGCACTTCACGGTGTTCGCGCTGGCGGTCTTCGTCGGGTTCTACGTGATCTCGAACGTGGCCCACGCGTTGCACACCCCGCTGATGTCCGAGACCAACGCGATCTCCGGCATCATCCTCGTCGGTGGATTGCTGCAGGTGGGTAGCGACAACCTGGCGATCACCGTGCTCGCGGTCATCGCCGTCCTGGTGGCCAGCATCAACATCTTCGGTGGCTTCCTGGTGACCTCCCGCATGCTGCAGATGTTCAGGAAGGACTGAGTCATGGCCATCCTGACCACTGCACAGCTCGCCGCCACACCACTGGCGGCCACCGCGGCGTCCGACGGCAAGCTCACCGGACTGGTGACGGCCGCCTACATCATCGCCGGGGTGCTGTTCGTGCTCGCCCTGGGCGGGCTGTCCAAGCACGAGACCGCCGAGCGCGGCAACAAACTCGGCATGACGGGCATGGGCATCGCCCTGGTGGCCACCATCGCCCTGGCGTTGCGGGACAGCCAGCGCCCGGTCGCCGCGACCGCGACCCTGATCGCGGTCCCGATGCTGATCGGCCTGGCCATCGGCTCGTGGCGGGCCCGGACGGTCGAGATGACCGGCATGCCGCAGCTGGTGGCGATGCTGCACAGCTTCGTCGGTATCGCGGCCGTGCTGGTGGGCTACAACTCCTACCTCGAGGCGGACCACGCGGCGACGGACGCGATGGCCTACATCCACTCGGTCGAGGTGTTCCTCGGGGTGTTCATCGGTGCGGTGACCTTCACCGGCTCGATCGTGGCCTGGGCCAAGCTGAGTGCCCGGATGAAGTCCTCACCACTGGCGCTGCCCGGCCGCCACGCGCTGAACCTGGGGATCATCCTCGGCTCGGTCGCCCTGATGATCTGGTTCATGAACGACCACTCGGTCTCGGGTGACCTGCCGCGCGGCCTGATCCCGCTCGGGATCATGACGGTGTTGGCGCTGCTGCTCGGCTTCCACCTGGTGGCCGCGATCGGCGGCGGCGACATGCCGGTGGTCGTCTCGATGCTGAACAGCTACTCGGGGTGGGCCGCTGCGGCCGCCGGGTTCATGCTGAACAACGACCTGCTGATCATCACCGGCTCGTTGGTCGGGTCCTCCGGTGCGATCCTGAGCTACATCATGTGCCAGGCGATGAACCGCTCGTTCATCTCGGTGATCGCCGGCGGGTTCGGCTCGGACGGCGCGGTGACCGGTGAGGCGCGCGACTACGGCGAGCACCGCGAGATCAACGCCGAGGGTGCGGCCGAGATGTTGCTGGCGGCCCGGTCGGTCGTGATCACCCCCGGCTACGGCATGGCGGTGGCGCAGGCGCAGTACCCGGTCGCCGAGCTGACCTCGAAGCTGCGGGCCAAGGGCATCACCGTCCGGTTCGGCATCCACCCGGTGGCGGGCCGGTTGCCCGGACACATGAACGTGCTGCTGGCCGAGGCCAAGGTGCCCTACGACATCGTCCTCGAGATGGACGAGATCAACGATGACTTCGACGACACCGACGTGGTGCTGGTGATCGGCGCCAACGACACCGTCAACCCCGCCGCGCTGGAGGAGCCGGGCAGCCCGATCGCGGGCATGCCGGTGCTCGAGGTCTGGAAGGCGCGCGACGTCATCGTGTTCAAGCGCTCGATGGCCACCGGCTACGCCGGCGTCCAGAACCCGTTGTTCTTCAAGGAGAACAGCCAGATGCTCTTCGGCGACGCCAAGGTGCGAGTCGAGGACATCGTGCGGCACCTGAACGCCTGATCGCGGCCGAGCGCCACACGAGCCAGGCCAGGGCAAGGCCGTACGTGATCGCTGCCGTGACGCTGACCGACCACCCCAGGGACGGGGCCAGGTAGGCCGGGTAGGCGGCCGCCGCCAGGGCCAGCCACCGGGCGCGTCCGTCCAGCGCCACGAGCGGGACGAGCAGCAGGGCGTACCAGGGGTAGCTGATGCCGACCAGGGCGAAGGCGAGGCCGACGAGGGTCATCGCCCCGGCCCAGGGGCGGTCCGGGGTCGACCGCACCAGCACCCAGCCCGCGATCGCGACCAGGGCCAGGACGCCGACCACCACGGAACTCGGCCCGGGAAACACCGGATGGAGCAGGGGAAAGCGCGTCCGGCCGTCGAAGCCTTCCTCGGGCAGATAGCCGGGTAGGAACCCCAGCACTCGAGTTCCCACCGTGACCAGGTGAGGCAGGTAGGTCGCCGCGAGGGTGGTCAGGGCCACGAACACCACGGTGCCCGGGGCGCGCAGGCGACGCCACAGGATCGCCCTCGGCCGCGTCCCGGGTTCCGGTGACCGGGTTGCCGCCAAGGGGACCAGCAACAGCACCGGGAGCAGCTTGGTCGAGATGGCCAGTCCGATCAGCACGCCTGCTCGCACTCGCCGTCCATCGGTCACCGCGGTCAGGGCGAGGACGACGAGCAGCGAGGCCAGGCCGTCGACGTGGGCGTTGCCGCCGGTCTCGAGCACCACCGTCGGGCACCACGCCCACAGCACCGCCTGCCGCGGATCTCCCCGGCGCCGGAGCAGCCGGACCAGGGCCAGCGTCGTGGCCGTCGCCAGGGTCGCAGCCAGCAATTGCCAGGTGCGTTCCCGCCCACCGTCGGGTCCCAGTGGACGGGTCAGCAGGTGTACCGCGGTGAACTCGGCCTGAGCGACCGGCGGGTAGATCGTGGGCGACGTCGGGTGGTTCAGCCTGGTGCACACCGGTTCTCGGTCGGCGCACTCGGTGGGGAAGAGCCACGGGGTGCGCAGGTCGGCGAGGGCATCGTCGGTCGGGGTGAAGCGATACGGCGAGATGCCGGCTGCCTGCACCCGACCGTCCCAGGCGTAGCGGAAGAAGTCGTCGGTCAGACGGGGCGGCGAGGTCAGGGCGATGGCTTGCAGGGCGATGCCACCCCCGATGATCAGGGCCATCGCCGTCCGTTCCGTCAGCTGGCGCACGCCCCAGACGCCCAGGGCGAACGCGGCCCAGGCGAACACCAGCGAGCCGGCCAACCGCCATCGGCCGCTGCCGGCGTCACCGGCCAGAACGGTCAGCCGGATCGCCACCCCCGACAGCAGAAGGCCACTCACGGCCGGCATCAGAGCCTGGCGAGGACGGAGGCGCACCACCTCACTGTGGTGGGCGGAGACGGTCGTCGCCAGCGTTCCCGGGGCGCGTCAGGCTTTCGTAAGCCCTTGCCTCCGGGCCCGCGGTTAGCGTCGTGATGTGTCCCTTCCCGACCGCCTCGCATCGGCGGTGCGCCACGTCCGCACCGACGTGATGCACCCGCTGGACGAGCCGTTTCCGCCCGGGGCCCACGACACCCGCAGCGCCCTGACCGTGGGGCGGCTGCTGGGAGTGGCCATCGGCACGGCCTTCGTCACCGGCATGATCAGCCATCTGCACCAGCATCCGATCGGGTGGCTCGAGCTACCGAGTCGCCCGGTGTGGGGGTATCGGTTCACGCAGGGCCTTCACGTCGCGGCGGGCATCGCCGCCGTCCCACTGCTGTTGGCCAAGCTGTGGGTGGTCTACCGGCGGCTGTTCAGTTGGCCGCCGGTGCGCTCGGCGAGCCACGGCCTGGAGCGCCTGCTCCTGGTGCCACTGGTCGCGGGCACCGTGTTCGAGCTGGTCAGCGGCCTGCTGAACGTGGCGCGGTGGTACCCGTGGCCCTTCTTCTTCCCGCGGGTGCACTATGCGGTCGCGCTGATCGTGATGGGCTCGCTGACTGCTCATCTCGCGTTCAAGGCTCCCCTGCTGCGCTCGTCTCGGCCCGCGCCACCGCGCCAGGTCGACCAGGCGCCGGACGCCGACCGCCGGGCGTTGTTGGTCGGCTCCCTGACTGGCGTCGCCGCGGTGAGTCTGGCCACGGTGGGTCAGAGCGTGACCTGGCTGCGAGGCATCGCGCTGCTCGCTCCCCGCGACCCGCTGGACGGGCCTCAGGGGCTCGCCGTGAACCGCACCGCCGTGGCGGCCGGGATCGCTACGACGGCAACCGATCCCGCGTGGCGGCTGCGCGTCGTGGGCTCGCGCACGCTGGAGCTGTCGCTGGCCGAGTTGGCGGCACTCCCTCAGGTGACGGCCCGGCTGCCGATGGCCTGTGTCGAGGGGTGGAGCGCGGACGCCGAGTGGACGGGCATCCCGCTGCGCACCGTGTTGGAGCTGGCCGGAGTACCGGCCGGGGTTCACCTACGGGCGGTCTCACTGGAACAGGACTGGCTCTATGCCAGCTCACCGCTCAACCCGGCGCAAGCTTGGGACCCGTTGACCTTGTTGGCGTTACGTCTGAATGGACAGCCGTTGGACCTGGACCACGGATACCCACTGCGACTCATCGGGCCGAACCGCCCCGGGGTGCAGCAGACCAAGTGGCTCAGCCGGATCGAGCCGGCGTGAGCGCCGACCGCGACCCGGAACCCCTTCTGGCGCATGCCGAGCCACCGGGACCGGTCCGCTGGGCGCTGGTGGGGGTCGGCGTCCTGCTCATCGGCGCCGGGCTCTGGCAGTTGGTGATCAGCGCGCCGAGTGCGACCCATCCGGTGGCGGCTGCGGCCTGGCTCGCCGGCGGACTGATCGCTCACGACGCCGTCCTGGCACCGCTGGCGCTGGTGGTGGGCGCCGGCGTATCCCGGATTCCGGACCGGCGGTGGCGTCGGGGTATCGCCATCGCGCTGGCGGTGTCGTTCAGTCTGGTGGTGTTGGCTGCGCCGTCGTGGCTGCGTCCGTGAGCCGGTGAGCGCCGGGCGCAGCTCACGGACGGCGCACGGTGAGCACTCGCCGCCCATCCTGTTGCCAATCTGTCTCGACCTGCCATCGGGCCGCGGCCGCCAGCCGGCTCAACGCGGTTGCGCCGACCACGGCCCAGCTGAACTCGGGCCCGAAGGTTCCGTCCGGACGGCGCACCCGGCTCGTGCCGCGATGATCGATCTCGGTCGTGCTCACCTCGATGACCGCAGCACCCCCGGGGGCCAGGATCTCGGTGAGGCGTCGCAGCAGGCGCAGCGGGTCGCCACCGATCCCGATGTTGCCGTCGGCCAAGACCACCCAGGGCCAGCGACCTTCACCGGGGATCGGGGCGAACACGTCGCGTCGTAATGCCGCGCCACCCCGGGCCCGGGTGCTGATCACCGCCTCGAGGGAGATGTCGATCCCCAGTGACGGGACGCCGCGTGCGGTGAGAGCGGCGATCAATCGGCCCGGACCGCATCCCACGTCCAGCGTGGGTCCGGTGCAAACCGCCAGCAGCCGCCGATCGACCGCATCGGCCTCCCGCAGCCACCGCGTGACCCGCTGACGTTCCACCAGGACGTCGCCATGGTGCACCTCGACCCAGCCCCGATCGTCACGAACCGAGATGAAGTGATGCAGTTCCGCTGCGCCGGCGGTCACCGAGCCGCCCGGGACGGCGGTGGCGGGGTGGCGTCCTGGCCGGCTCGAAGTTGGGCGACCAGGCGAGAGAACCTGAGGTGCGGTGCCTGGCGTGCCACGGCGATGGCGTCCTCGCCCTCGTCGACGTCACGCAACACGGCCAGATCGTGAATCCGCAATCCGCAGGCCAGCAACCGGTCTCGCGTGAGCCGACCGGTCTGGGGGGTCGACATCGGTACTCCGTCGAGCACCCGGCGGGCGTCGCGACGAGGGTGACGCAACCCCAGCACCCACCACCCGCCGTCCATCGCTGGGCCGAACCAGGCCTCCACCGGTTCGGCGAGGTCCAGCTCGACCGACCGAGACGCCAGCTGCGGCGTGTCCATGCCGACCAACACGGCTGGGCCGGTGGCCGTCTCGAAGGCTGCGATCAACCGATCGGTGTGGCTGCCCGCGGCCTGGGGGATGATCCGAAATCCTCGGGTCGACGTGGGGTCGGGCAACTCCTGGACATCCCCGTCCAGGGCCAATACCCGGTCGGTCACCGTGGATCGCCGGACCGCGTCGAGGGTGTCCACCAGGGCAGCCGCGGCCAGCCGTGCCGCGCCGTGCGGCCCGAACGCCGGGATCAACCGCGTCTTGCTGTGCCCGAGGCGTGGCACCTTGGCGAGGACCACCGCGGTGATCGTGGCCGACGGGTCGACCTCGAGGGCGCTCACCCGCGAACCTCGGCCAGGACGCGGCTCATGTCCTTCACGGCACCCAGGGTTCCGCGCAGTGTGCCGGTCACCTTCGAGCGGCCGGTGCGCGGCGCATAGCGGACGTCGACCTCGGCGATGCGCCACTGGGCTGCTGCTGCACGCAACACCATCTCCAACGGATACCCCGATCGCCGGTCACGAATCCCCAACGCCAGCAACCGCTCTCGGCGCGCGGCCCGCATCGGCCCCAGGTCGTGAACCAGGCTGCCGGTGCGGCGTCGCAGCAGGGTGGCCAGGGCGAGGTTCGCCGCCCGGGCGTGGAGCGGCCAGGCCGAGGCGCTGACCGGACGCCGCCGCCCGAGCATCAGATCGGCCCGGCCGGCGGCCACCGGCGCCACCACCTGCACCACGTCCCGCAGGTCCATCGAGGCATCGGCATCGCAGAACGCCACGATCGGCGCGGTGGCCGCGGCCAGTCCGGCGGCGCAGGCGGCACCGAAGCCGCGCCGGGGTTCGGTGATCACCACGGCGCCGAGAGCCGCGGCGACCTCTGCGCTGCCGTCGTCCGAGCCGTTGTCGACCACCAGGGCGCGCATGCCGGGCGGCAGACCGGCGAGCACGATGGGTAGCGCCTGCACCTCGTTGAGGCAAGGCAGCACGATGTCGACGATGACCGGCGCGGAACTCACACGGTGACGCTAGGCGCATCCGCGCCGCCGAGGTCTTACGGAAGACGAACGGCCGACCCGGTGGGCCGGAAGCCGGCCGACCGTGCGCCTACGCTCGGTGGCATGACGTCGCGGGTGCTGGTGGTCGAGGACGACGCGACCGTCGCCGAGGTCGTGCGGACCTATCTCGAGCGGGCGGGGTTGGCCATCGATCAGGCGTCCGACGGTGTCACCGCACTCGCCGTGGCCCACCAGAGCAGACCCGATCTGGTGGTGCTCGATCTCATGCTGCCCGGGCTGTCCGGACTCGAGGTCTGCAGCCGGTTACGGGCGTCACGCCCGGATCTCCCGGTGATCATGCTCACCGCCCTCGGTGAGGAGAGCGATCGCCTGTTGGGGCTCGAAACGGGCGCCGACGATTACCTGGTCAAACCCTTCAGCCCGCGCGAACTGGTCTTGCGGGTGGAATCGGTGCTGCGGCGCAGCACCCGGACGGCGACCGCCGGGCGGTTCACCGATCGGCGGCTGGTCTGTGGTGATCTCGACGTGGACCTGGCAGCGCGCAGCCTCACCCGCCAGGGGAGGCAGCTCGCCCTGACCAACCGTGAGTTCGATCTGCTGGTGCACCTGATGTCGCATCCGCGTGAGGTCTTCACCCGGGAACGGCTGATGCACGAGGTATGGGGCTGGGACTACGGCGACACCTCGACCGTGACCGTGCACGTTCGGCGGGTGCGCGAGAAGGTCGAGCCCGACCCGGCCGCGCCGTCCCGGTTGGTGACGGTGTGGGGAGTCGGCTATCGCTGGGACGGCGACTCCGGCCCCGGCGACCTCGACAGGGTGGTGTGATGGATCGGGGCACCCTGTCGATCTGGCTGCTCGGGGCATCGCTGCCGAGTGCCGTCGCCGTGTTGGGACTGCTCGCCGTGCGCTGGGGGCCGCGCTCGGTGCCGGCCAGCCTCGCGGCGGTGAGCGTGGTGGCTGTCGGCTCGGTGGTCGTCGGCGTGGTCGGGGCGGCGCGGGCGATGTTCATCTCGACCCACGATCTGGCCGTGGTGCTGCCGGTGACGCTGATCGCCGCAGTGGTGGCCTCGGCGGTCTCCTGGTTCCTGGCGCGGCAGGTGATCGGTGACGTCCGCCGGGTGCGGGCCACGGCCCGCTCGCTGGGCGCCCGGGAGGGTTCGACACCGCCGGCCGGTGGGTCCGGCGGCGGCCCGGTGCTGCGCGAGTTGGCCGAGATCGATACCGAGTTGATCGCGGCCGGTCAGCGGTTGGCGGCCTCCCACGCTCGGGAACAGGCGCTGGAGGCATCCCGGCGCGAGCTCATCGCCTGGGTCAGTCACGACCTGCGCACCCCACTGGCCGGATTGCGTGCCATGGCCGAGGCGTTGGAGGACAGGGTTGTCGCCGACCCGGATCGTTACCACCGCCAGATCAGGCGCGAGGTCGATCGGCTCAGTCACCTGGTCGACGATCTGTTCGAGCTCTCCCGAATCCGTTCCGGCGGACTGGCGTTGAGCCTTCAGCAGGTCGATGCGCGGGATCTGGTGGCCGATGTGATGTCCGGCTCGGCGGCGGTGGCCACCGCCGGCGGAGTGGTGTTGGACGCCGCCGTGGATCCGGCGTCGCTGCGCATCGACGCCGGCGGCATGAACCGGGTGCTGGCCAACCTGGTGATCAATGCGATCCGGCACACCCCCTCGGACGGCGCAGTGCGTGTGGTCGGCCGGCTCCTCGCCGGCGAGGTGGTGCTGTCGGTCAGCGACGGGTGCGGCGGGATCGCGCCGGAGGACCTGAGCCGGGTGTTCGAGCCCGGCTGGCGTGGCCCCGAACCGGCTCGGACGCCGCGGCCGGACGGTGGGGCCGGCTTCGGCCTGGCCATCGCCCGGGGCATCGTGGAGGCTCATCAGGGGCAGATCAGCGTGCGCAACACCGGGCAGGGGTGTTGCTTCGACGTCCGGCTGCCCGTGGCCGGGCCGAGCTGACCGGCTCCAGCCGGTTCACCCCTGATCGGCCGGCCGGGCTCGGCCCGCGACGGCGGCCAACTGCGCCATGCCGTCCCGGAAGTCGACCCGGGGGCGCCAGCCGAGTTCGGCGGCGATGCGGGCAGTGTCGGCGGTGACATGTCGCACGTCGCCGAGCCGGTACTCGCCCGTGACCACGGGCCGAGGCCCCGACATCACCTCTGCCAACGTGGTGGCCAGCTCGCCCACGGTGCGTTGCACGCCACTGGCGACGTTGTAGACCGTGATCCGCGACGGCGTCCGGGTGGTCTCGCCGCGGCTCTGCGCCGTGAGGGCCGCCAGGTTGGCGGCGGCGACATCATCGACGTGCACGAAGTCCCGACGTTGCCCGCCGTCCTCGAACACCCTCGGTGCCTCACCTCGGGCCAACGCCGACCTGAAGATCGCGGCCACCCCGGCATAGGGGGTGTCGCGGGGCATGCCCGGGCCATAGACGTTGTGATAGCGCAAAGCGGTCACGGTGCCGTCACACTCGCGAGCCCAGATGCGGGCGAAGTGCTCCTGCGCCAGCTTGCTGGCGGCATAGGCGTTGCGTGGATCGGGGACGGCGTCCTCGCCGACCAGCGTCGGCTCCAGCGGGCGGTGGCAGCGCGGACACGGCGGGTCGAAGCGGCCGGCGGCCAGGTCGGCCACGTGCCGGGGCGGCGCCGCGATCGGGCCGTGTTCGGGGCACCGGTAGCCGCCCTCGCCGTAGATCACCATCGAGGAGGCCAGCAGCAGGCGGCCGACTCCCCGGCGGGCCATGGCAGCCAGCAGCACCGCCGTGCCGACGTCGTTGACCGCCGCGTAGTCCGGCATGTCGTCCAGGTTCACTCCCAGGCCGACCTTGGCGGCCTGGTGGCTCACCGCGTCCACCCCGGCCAGGGCGGCCTCGACGACGTCGGCGTCCCGGATGTCTCCGCGGATCAGCTCGACGTCGAGGGCGTCCGGGGGTGCGACGCCGGACTGGTCCAGCACCCGCACCTCGTGCCCGGCGGTCTGGGCGGCACGGACGACGGCCGCGCCGATGAATCCGGACCCGCCGGTGACCAGCAACCTCACGGGCCTCACCCTAACGACGTGCCGGCGGCGACCTCAGCCGCGGGCGCGGCGGATCAGCAGGTAGAGCTCGCAGCCGAGGCACAGGCCGAACACGGCATTGAGGACCGCGGCGATCAGTGCCAGTCCGGCGCCGATCTCGACGGCCAGCCCCGCCCCGGCGAGCGCGGCCACCAGCGCCACCCCGGTGACCACCAGCCCGACCAGCTGGGCGAACCGTGGCGGTGCCGGGTCCTCCAGCTCGGACGGCGGCGCGAGCCGCGGGCGCACCAGGCGCCGGAAGACCGCCGCGTACGGGGTGCGCTGCACCCCGGCGACCGCGCCGAGGGCGAACAGCAGCACCTGGGCTGCCAACACCCAGATGTTGCCGGTCAGCACGGCCACCGCCAGCACCACACTGGTCAGGGCGGCGGCGAAACGCGGTCCGCGGGGGTCGATTCCCGCCACCGCTGGGTCGGCCACAGCACTCATCGCTACCTCGTTCGTCGTGGGTCGGGATCAGGGTGGCCAGCGGCCGGCACGGCCGAGGCGACGCGAGGCCGCACGGTCGCGGCGTCCATGAAAGCACATTGGACAGCTAGGAGATATCGGAATCCGCCAGGTCCTTCAACCAGGCAGGCGGCACACCAGCTCGCCGTGGGGGATCGCGAACCAGCCGTCGGCGTCGGCGGCCCAGGCCGACCACGCCTCACTGATCCGGTGCAGGTCGGACGCCGTGGCCCAACCGGCGGCGAGCAGTTGAGTGGCCATGGCCGAGTGCAGGATGCGGTCGGCCCACATCCCGCCCCACCAGGCGCGGTCCTCCGCCGTGGCGAAGCACCAGATCGAGGCGCTCGGGGTGATCTCGGCGAAGACCTCCGCCCGGCGTGCCCAGGCGAGCAGGCGGCGTCCGGCGTCCGGCTCACCGCGGTTGGCCCGTGCCGCGCGCTGGTAGAGCGCCAGCCACTCGTCGAGTTCGGGCAGCTGCGGGTACCAGCTGAAGCCGGCGTAGTCGCTGTCGCGGACGGCGACCAGGCCGCCGGGCCGGGTCAGCTGCGCCAGCTGGCGCAGAGCGATCACCGGGTCGGCCAGGTGTTGCAGCACCTGGTGGGCATGGACGACGTCGTAGGCCGCCCGGCCGTCCTCCTGGGCCGCCCAGTCGGCGAGCGTCGCCCGGGTCGCCTCGACCGTGGTCAGGCCGCGGGCCGCTGCGACCGCACGGGTGGCGGCGACGGCGTCCTCGGCGGGATCGATGGCCACGACGCGGCCGGGAGCGACGAGCGCGGCCAGGCCGGCGGTGATCGTCCCGGGGCCGCACCCCACGTCCAGCACGGTGGCGCCGGGGTGCAGCCGCGGCAGCAGGTAGGCCGCCGAGTTCTCGGCCGTGCGCCAGCTGTGCGAGCGCAGAACCGATTCGTGGTGTCCGTGGGTGTAGACCGCGGCGTCGGCGTCCATGGCTGTCGAGCGTAACCGCGCGTCCGTATGGTGAAACAGTCTGTCTCGCCATTCAGGACGGCGCGACTCCGGTGCGCATGCCGGCCGGACCGGTGGTGGATCGGGCCACCAGGCGAGCGTCCAGGCGCAGGTGCCGGGCGCGGCTGCGCCGTCCCTCGATGCGGTCGAACAATCGGTCGGCGCCCAATTGGCCCATGTCGGCCAGTGGTTGGGCCACCGACGTGAGCCCGATCGAGCGCAGCGAGCCCCAGCGGGTGCCGTCGTAGCCGACCACCGAGACGTCGCCGGGCACGGTGAGCCCGGCATCGGCGATGGCCGCCAGCGCCCCCATGGCGGCGAAGTCGTTGGCGACGAACAGGGCGGTGGGCGGCCGAGCCGTCGCCAGCGCCTCGGTGGCCGCGCGATACCCGCCGCCGTCGTCCAGGCTGCCCGTCACCACCGTGATGTGCCGGGCCAGACCGGCATCCGTCATCGCCTCTCGGTAACCCCGCTCGCGTTCGGCGGAGACCGGGTTGTCGCCGCCGTTGACGTGCGTGATCCGCCGATGCCCCAGGCCGACCAGGTGCGCGATCGCCAGGTGCGCGCCGAGGCGATCGTCGGCGCAGACCGTGTCGATGCCGCGACCGGTGACGTCGCCGCGGGTGAGGATCATGACCGGGACCTCGGTGGCGATGGCGCGCAGGGCAGCGGGCGACAGCCGGTGCGAGACCAGCAGCAGCCCCTCGATCTGGAACTCGAGCAGCTTGTCGATCTCCGTCTGCTCCAGCGCGGGGTCGGATCCGCCGGTCACCACCATCGTGCTGTAGCCGCGGGCTCGGACGCCGGCCAGCACGCCGTCCAGGATCTCGGCGAACACCGGGTTGTGCAGATCCAGCACCAGCACCCCGATCGTGCGGCTCGACCGGGCCACCAGGCTGCGGGCTGCGGCGTTGGGCCGATAGCCGAGCTCCGCCGCGGCGGCGAGGATCGCTGCCCGGCTGGTCTCGGCGACCGCGGGCGAGCCGCGCAGGGCCAGCGAGACGAGCGACTTGGAGACCCCGGCCCGCGCCGCCACGTCGAGGATGGTGGGTCGGCTGCTGCTCACTGCTGCTCCGGTCGCTGGTCTGTCGTCGGTCACTGCTCGGTGGTGACGATCTCGTCCACCCTGACCGGCCCGCCGCTCAGCACCGACACCTCGCAGGCGACGGCGGCCCGCAGCGCGTCGAGCGCAGCCTGCGGCGGGCACGGGTTGGGGCCGCCGCAGGCCAGGTCGACGAAGGCGGAGGTCTCGGCGCGGAACGCCTCGCGGAAGCGGTCGACGAAGCCGGCATAGGGCGGCGCTGTTCCGACGGGCGCCGCCGAGCCGGCGGGGGCGCCCGCGCCGTCCAGGGCGAGCAGGGGCGTGCGCTCGGTCAGGCCCGCGCTGACCGAGTCCGCCGACCCGTAGGCCTCGACCCGGACGTCGTGACCCCGCGGGTCGTGCCGGGCGCCGTGGATGCTCACCTGCACCCCGGAGGCGGTCACCGCGTGGATCAGGGCCACGTCGCCGTCCGGCACCGATCCGGCAGCGGTGGCGTGGTGCACGTCGTACCGGACGTGCTCACGCACGGCAACGGTGGCATGGACCGACCTGACCGGGGATCCGGTCAGCCAGGCCACCAGATCCAGGTCGTGCACGTGCAGGTCGCGGAAGATTCCTCCGCTGGACCCGATGAACGCCGGATCGCTGGGTTCATGGTCGTGCGACATCAGCCGCATCGAGTACAGCGTGCCGAGTTCGGCCGCGGCGCACCGTCGGTGCAGCTCGCGCAGCCCCGGATCGAAGCGCCGCTGGAAGCCGACCTGCACCACACTGCCGTGCGCGTCGGCCAGGTCGATCAGCCGCTCGGTCTGGGCCAGGGTGAGCGCGATCGGCTTCTCGCACAGCACCGGCCGACCGGTGGGCAACACCCGGTGCAGGACCTCGGCGTGGCTGCTGGTGGCCGAGGTGACCACGACCGCGTCGACCTCCAGTGACCCGATCCGGTGCCAGTCGACGACGTCGAGGCCGAGCTGTGCCGCCAGGTCGCGCGCCCGCTGCGGGGAACGATTGGCACAGAACACCTGACTGATCCGAGGGTCCGCGCTCAGGTCCTCGGCGCGCAGGGCACCCATGCGACCTGCCCCGATCACCAGGACTCGCATCCGATCCCTCCCTGCCCGGCCGGAAGGCTTGTCCGGTCGCGACGGCGCGTGTCAGACTACCAATTGGAACGCTCCAAAGGAACGTTCCACACGGACTACCTCCGTGGGCAAGGGACCAACCTGACCGAGCGTGGAGTGGAGCAGCGACGATGAGCGACTTCCTGGCCCGGGTGGCATCGGCGCCGATCTCCTGGGGGGTGTGCGAGGTACCCGGCTGGGGCGAGATGCTGCCCACCGAGCGGGTGCTGGCCGAGATGTCCGCGCTCGGTCTGCGGGGAACCGAGTTGGGTGCCCCCGGATTCCTCCCGTCCACCGCTGAAGAGATCCGGGCACTGCTCGACCGGTACGGGATGAGCCTGCTCGGTGCCTTCACCCCGGTGGTGCCGCACGATGCCGCCCAGGTGGAGGCCTCGCTGGTCAGTGCCCGCCAGGTGGCCCGGCTGCTGCAGGCGGCCGGTGCGACGAAGTTCGTCACCGCGGTGGTGGTCGACCCCGACTGGTCGGTTCCCCGACCGCTCAGCGCCACCGAGCACCGTCGCATGATCGACACCTTGGCCCGGCTCGACGAGCTGTGCGCCGAGCACGACCTGGATCAGGTGCTGCACCCGCACGTGCAGACCCTGGTGGAGACCGCGGACGACGTGAACCGGGTCCTGGACTCCTGCGACGTGAGCTGGTGCCTGGACACCGGCCACCTCGCGATCGGTGGGGTCGACCCGGTGGAGTTCGCTCGGCAGAGCGTCGACAGGGTCGGTCACGTGCACCTCAAGGATGTCCGGCTGGACCTGGCCCCGGCCGTGCTGCGGCGGGAGCGGTCGCTGATGGCAGCCACTCAGGCCGGGCTCTTCACCCCGCTCGGGCAGGGTGACGTGGACATCGCCGGCGTGGTGGGTGCGCTGGAATCGGCCGGCTACCGCGGGATGTACGTCATCGAGCAGGACACCGCCCTGACGGACGGTCCACCCGCGGACGGCGAGGGGCCGGTGCGCCAGGTCGGGTCGTCATTGACCTACCTGCGCGAGGTCGTCGCCCCGGCACTGGTCGGGTAGTCACGCGTGGCGAGCGGTGATGACGCCCTGGACCTGGTGACCGTGGGGCGGGTCAGCGTCGACCTCTACCCTCGCGAGAGCGGGGTCGGTTTCGAGGCCCAGCAGACGTTCGTGAAATCCGTGGGCGGCAGCCCCACCAACGTCGCCGTCGGGGCCGCCCGGCTCGGGCTGCGCGTGGCCGCGGTGACCGCGGTCGGCGATGACGCCCTCGGTCGCTACGTCGGCGCTCGCCTGGCCGCTCACGGCCTCGACACCCGGTATGTGCAGGTCCAGCCGGGGGAGCGCACCCCGCTGGCGCTGGTCGCCCTGAACCCCCCGGAGCACCCGGAGGTGGCCTTCTACCGGGGTCTTCGGCCGCCCGACGCCAGCCTGCCCGCCGAGCTGTTCGAGCAGGTCTCGCGCCGCGCCGTCCGGGCGGTCTGGGTCTCGCATGCGGCGCTGGCCCCGGGGACCACCGGGGACGCGCTGGCGGCGTGGCTCGTCGACCGGGTCGACCGCGATGCCGGCACCACCCTGCTCGATCTGGATCACCGGCCCGCGCTGTGGTCCGACCCGCACGTGGCCCGGCAGCGTGCCGCCGAGGCCATCGCCTGCTGCCAGGTGGTGGTCGGCAACCAGGCCGAGTGCACGATGGCGCTGGGACTGGACGACCCGGACCGGGCCGCCGACGAGTTGCTGCGTCGTGGCGTCCGGCTCGCGGTGGTCAAGCTCGGTGGTGACGGGGTGCTGATGGCGACCCCGGACGAGCGGTTCCGGATCGCCTCCCGGCCGGTCGAGGTGGTGTGCGGTCTGGGCGCCGGCGACGCGTTCGGGGCCGCGTTGGTCTACGGTCTACTGGCCGGCCTGCCGTTGCGCGAGATCGGCCGAATCGCTTGCGATGCAGGGGCTTTCGTAGTCGGTCGGCTCACCTGCAGTGACGACATGCCGACGCTGCAGGAGCTGCGCATGATGGCGGCCACCGCATGATGGGCCGGGGGGCTTCCTCGCCCGAGGGCTCGGCCCGCCTCGACCGGACCCGCCTCGACCCGGCCCGCTACCGGGCGCTGATCGAGGCCCGGGTACGCCGGCCGCGACAGCTGCACGAGGCGCTGCTGCGCCGTCGCCGACGCGAGCTGGTCAGCCCGGACGGGCGGCTGCTCGTGATCGCTGCCGATCACACCGCCCGGGGCAAGCTCGCCGTCGGCGGTGACCCGCTGATCGCGGCCGATCGCTACACCCTGCTCGACCGGCTGGTCCGCGGGCTGGCGACCCCGGGTGTGGACGGCGTGCTGGCCAGCGCCGACATCCTCGAGGACCTGGCCTGGCTCGGAGCGCTGGACTCTCGCCTGGCGATCGGCACCATGAACCGGGGCGGGATCGTCGGTGCCCGGTGGGAACTCGACGATCGGGTGACCGCCTACGATGCCGAACGGATTGCGCAGTACGGCCTCGACGGCGGCAAGGTGCTGGTTCGCCTCGACGAGACGGACCCGGCGGTGGCTCGGACCCTGGAGTCGGCGGCCGCCGCGGTGACCGCGCTGGCCGAGAACTCCCGGCTCGCCGTGGTCGAGGTCTTGCCCTATCGGCGGGACGAGGCGGGGCACGCTGTGCTCGACCCCTCGCACGAGCGGATGCTTCAGTCGGTGGCCGTCGCCTCCGGTCTGGGGGCCTGCTCGGTACACACCTGGTTGAAGATCCCGGCGTCGCGCCGAATGCGTGAGGTGGCCGGCGCCACCAGCCTGCCCATCCTGATGCTGGGCGGTGATCCGGGTGCCCGGGCGGCCGAGGTCTTCGACGACTGGGCACTCGGGCTGCGCGAGCCCAACGTTCGTGGGCTGATACCCGGCCGCACCCTGCTGTATCCCCATGACGGCGACGTGGACGGCGCGATGCGCCGGGCTGCGGCGCTGGTCCACCCGGATCTGGTCGACCCCGATCCGGTTCACCCCGACGACACCACCCCGGGAGTCACCAGGTGAGTTGGCATCTGACCGCGCAGCACCTCGCCGAGGCCGGCGGCGTGCGCTGCCACATCACGCCGCAGCGGGCCGGCTGGACCTACAGCGGGCTGACCGTGTACGACCTGGCAGCCGGCCCCGTCGAGGCCGACCTCGGCCCGGACGAGGCGGTGCTGGTACCCCTCTCGGCGCAGGACGTCCAGGTGCGCGTCGACGGCCGCAGCGTCACCCTGGCCGGCCGGGCGGGGGTCTTCAGCGCGGTGAGCGACTGGCTCTACGTCCCGCTGGGCGCCCGGTTGGAGCTGCACGGCGAGTCCGGTGAGGTGGCGGTCTGCACGGCCCGGGCGTCCCGACGGCTCCCGGCCCGCCACGTCCCGGCCGACCAGGTCGCCGTGGAGGTGCGCGGGGCGGGTCGGGCCACGCGCCAGGTGACCAACATCGCCACGCCGGACTCGTTCCCGGACGCCGACCGGATCAATGTCTGCGAGGTGATCACCCCGGGCGGCAACCTCTCGTCCTGGCCACCGCACCGCCATGACGGCCTGGCCGGCTGCCCCACCTCCAACGAGGAGATCTACTACTTCCGGATCGGACGGACCGGCCCCGGCGGCGACTCCGCGCACGGACACCCGGACGGTCAGGGCCTCTTCCACGTCTACTCCGTCGATGGCTCGGTCGACGAGACGGTCACGGTGCACGATGGCGACGTCTACCTGGTGCCGCACGGTTACCACGGTCCGACGGTGGCCCCGCCGGAGTACCCGATGTACTTCCTCAACGTGCTCGCCGGCCCGGGTCCGCACCGCACCATGGCCTTCTGCGACGACCCGGCGCACGCCTGGATCCGGACCGGTTGGGCCGATCAGGAGCCGGATGCGCGGCTGCCGATGACCGCTGCCACCGGGCGGGTGGCCGAGTGAACGCCACGATGAACACCGCGCAGGACGCCGTCGCCGGACGCCGTGGCATCGGGGTCGCCGTCCTCGGCCTGGGGTGGATGGGGCAGGCCCACAGTCGTTCCGTGATGCGGATCCCGTCGCTGTTCCCCGAGCGCCGGGCCGAGGCGCGCCTGGTGGTCTGCGCCGACATCGACGCCGACCGTCGGCGCCGGGCCGTGGCGGACTTCGGTTTCGAACGCGCCGTCGAGGACTGGCGCGAGGCCGTCACCGCACCGGACGTGGACGCCGTCTGGGTGACCGCGCCGAACATGCTGCACGTGCCGATGATCGAAGCCGCCTGCGCCGCGGGCAAGGCCGTCTTCAGTGAGAAGCCGATCGGCGGCAAGCCGGAGCATGCGGTGGCCGCCCATCGGGCGGCGACCGCCGCCGGAGTCGGCACCGGCGTCGGCTACAACTACCTGTGGGCGCCGCTGGTGCTGCACGCCCGCGAACTGGTGGCCTCGGGACGCCTCGGCAGGATCACCCACTACCGCGGGCGGTTCCTGTCGATGTACGGCAGCGACGAGTTGGGTCTGTTGACCTGGCGATTCAAGCTGGACCAGGCCGGCTACGGGGTGACCAGCGACATCCTCAGCCACAGTGTCGCTCTGGCCCAGTTCCTGCTCGGCCCGATCACCGAGGTGGTCGGCATGCGCGAGACCACGATCAGACAGCGCCCGCTGCCCACCGGAGCGGCCGGCCACTACGGCCGGGGCAGCGCCGACGACCCGACCGGCGAGGTCGAGAACGAGGACTTCGCCTCGATGCTGTGCCGGTTCGCCGACAGGGCCACCGGCACGTTCGAGTGCAGCCGCACCATGGTCGGGCCGGAGAGCCAGAATGCCTTCGAGATCTATGGCACCGAGGGCTCCCTGGCGTGGAACCTGGAGCGGCTCAACGAGTTGCAGTACTACCGGCGCGACGGGAGCGCCGAGACCGGTTACACCACCATCTTCGGGGGAGACCGGTTCCCCTACCACGGCGCCTTCGTGCCCGGCCAGGCGAATGCCATCGGGTTCGAGGACCTGGTCGCCATCGAGGACCACGCCTTCCTCGAGGCGCTGGCCACCGGCACCCGGTTCCGGCCGGGTTTCGCCCAGGCTGTGGACGTCGTGGCGGTGCAACAGGCGCTGATCGACTCCTGGCAGAGCCGGTCCTGGCAGCAGGTCCCCTCGTGGCGCGACGGAGAACAGGAATGAATCACCCTGTGGGAGAAACGGTTCGGATCACCACGGCCGAGGCGCTGGTGCGTTACCTGATCGCCCAGCAGATCGTGCTCGACGATCTGCCCGGTGCCCCGATCGGCCCGCTGTTCCCCGGCGTCCTGGCGATCTTCGGTCACGGCAACGTCACCTGCCTGGGTCACAGCCTCGAGCAGCACCGGGATGAGATCCCGGTGTGGCGGGCGCAGAACGAGCAGGGCATGGGCCTGGCGGCTGCGGCATTCGCCAAGGCACGTCGTCGGCGTCAGGTGATGGTGGCCACGTCCTCGATCGGTCCGGGCGCCACCAACATGGTCACCGCCGCCGGGGTGGCGATGTCGAACCGGCTGCCGGTGCTGTTCATCAGCGGCGACAGCTTCGTCTCGCGGTTGCCCGATCCGGTGCTGCAGCAGGTGGAGCACTTCGGGGTGCCGTCGGTGACGGTCAACGACGCCTTCCTGCCGGTGGTGCGCTACTGGGACCGGATCACTCATCCCGCGCAGTTGCTGGCCAGCCTGCCCCAGCTGGTCGGCACGCTGCTCGACCCGGCCGATTGCGGCCCGGCATTCCTCGGCCTGCCCCAGGACGTCGCTGCGATGGCCTACGACTACCCGGCGGCGTTCTTCGACGTCCGGGTACACCAGATCGCTCGCCCGCGACCGGATCTGGGGCAACTCGACCGGGCCGCGCGCGCGATCCGGGCCGCCCGCCGTCCCGTGGTCATCGCCGGCGGCGGGGTGCACTATGCGCTCGCCGAGGCCGAATTGGCTGCCTTCGTCGAGGAGTTCTCGATCCCGGTGGTCGAGACGGTGGCCGGCAAGTCGAGCCTGGTCGCCGACCACCCGTGCTACGCGGGCGCGATCGGGGTCACCGGCGCCGACGCCGCCAATGACCTTGTCGCAGAGGCCGATCTGGTGCTGGCGATCGGCAGCCGCCTGGAGGACTTCACCACCAGTTCGTGGACGGGTATCCCGCCGACCGCGGCGATCGTCACCGTGAACGCGGCACGTTTCGATGCGCTCAAGCACCACGCGGTGCCGGTGACCGGCGACGCCCGGGAGTCGCTGACCGCACTGCGTGAGGGACTGCAGGGCTGGAGTGTGGCGCCGGGTTGGGCCGAGCGCACCGCCCGGGCCCGCACGGAGCTGGATTCCTTCATCACCGCCCGGACCAGCCCGGACGGCGCCTGGCCGCCGAGCTACGCGCACGTGATCGGTGCCGTGCAGGCCGCTGCGAGGCCGCAGGACTACGTGCTGACGGCGGCGGGTGGGCTGCCCGGTGAGCTGAACATCAACTGGCGCAGCCAGGGGATCGCCGGCTTCGACTGCGAATACGGCTTCTCCTGCATGGGGTACGAGACCGCCGGGGCCTGGGGTGCGGCCTTCGCGCGCGCGCTGAGCCACCCGGACGGCGAGGTGTTCGCGCTGGTCGGCGACGGCTCGTACCTGATGCTGAACTCCGAGATCTACTCCTCGGTGCTGTCCGGCGCGAAGTTCGTGCTCGTGGTCTGCGACAACGGTGGGTTCGCGGTCATCGAGCGACTCCAGCGCAACCAGGGCGGGGCCTCGTACAACAACATGCTCGCCGACTCACGGGGTCCCGGTGCTCACGTGCGTGTCGACTTCGCCGCACACGCCCGGTCGTTGGGTGCACTGGCGATCGAGGTGAGCTCCATGGACGAGTTGCACGCGGCCCTGCAGACGGCCCGGCACGCCGACCGCACCACCGTCGTGGTGACCTCGGTGCGGGCTGACGACTGGACGCCGGGCTCGGCGTTCTGGCAGATCGGGGTTCCCGAGGTCAGCGCACGCGCCGACGTGGTCGCGGCGCGCACGGTTCACGACACGGGGCTGGCCGGCCAGCGGCGGGGTGTCTGAGATCGGTGCAGGGGGCGATGACTCGATCTCACGCGGGGTGACCGAGACGACCTGGATCGGGGCCTGCCCGCGCACCCTGTGACCGAATGCGACCATCGCGGCTGCTTTCGGGCGTGTTGGGCATGGTTGAATACCCTTCGAGATGATCCGTCCGACCGGCGACGATGACCTCGTGACAGTGCCTTGGGGGGTTTGACATGGCCTGCGGGCACCGGGGCAACTGCCCGATCTTTCCCCTGCTGAACGCGAGCCTGGCGGGCTGGCGTGATGCCTATTGCGACAGCGATACCGGGTGGGCAGGCTGCGCTCGGTATCGGCTGTCCGCCATGGGGGAGCCGGTGCCGCTGGCCCTCCTGCCCAACGGTCACATGCCGTTGGCGATGGCCCGGTCGGTCGACCGGGAGCAGCGGGTCGAGCAGCAGCGGGCTGAGCAGGCTCTCGTCCATGAGGCGTTGGCTGATCAGCTGAACGGTCAGATGCCGCAGTCCGCGACGACGGTGGGCGCCCACCCGGTCGACGGGCCATGGCCGTCCTACGGTTCGCCGGGCAGGGCGCCCGGCTCGTGGTGGACCCGGCTCTGGGCGCGAGTGCGGGCATGGATGAGGGAGCCGGCATGAATCCGACACCGTTCTGGCCGTGGTGGGTCGGTGCGCTGACCCTGGGCTCGGTCACCGTGCTGTTCACCATCCTGATCGATCGGCCCCTGGGGGTCTCGGGCAGTTGGGATCGCGTGATCCACTGGCGCCGCGAACGGCTGCGGGAGATCCAGGACGAGCAGTTCGGCGATCCCGAACTGCTCGCCGCTGCGCTGGCCGAGGCCATGGCGGGCCAGGGCTCGCCGCCGATGGCGACCGAAGTGGGGCCGGCACCCGTGATGCCGCCCGAACCGGCGCCGTCCGAACCGGTATCGCTCGATCCGATGTCGGAGCGGGCGTCGTCCGAACGGGCCGCCCGGGTGGCCGAGCCGCTTCGTCGCCCGGTGCCGCTGGTGGCCGAGGCCGTGTTCCTGGTGGCCATGTTCCTCGGGGGCCTGCTGGCGGCGAAGGTCTCCGGGCGGTTCGAGCTGCGCGGCGACATGGGCCCCGACTTCGCCCGGTTGGTGACGGCGAATCCGGTGCTGATGTACGGCGCGCTGCTGGGCGGCGGCGTGCTGGTGGGGTTCGGCACCCGGCTGGGCGGGGGCTGCAGCAGCGGTCACGGCCTGAGCGGTTGCAGCCGGTTGCATCCGGCCAGCCTGGTGGCCACCGCAGTGTTCTTCGGGTCCGCCGCCGTGATGTCGACCCTGTTGTGGAAGGTGATCTGATGCGCACGCGGGGTGGCGTCACCGTGGTGGCCGGAATCCTGGGCCTGTTCATGGGTTTCGTGCTGACGCAGATCGGGTTCGGTGACTACGGCGAGCTGAATGCCATGTTCACGTTCCAGAACCTGCGCATGCTGTTGTCCTTCGCGGGCGCCGTGGCGCTGGCCGGCGTCCTGCTCGCCATCGCCCTGCCGCGGCCCGTGACCCTGCGCCGGGTGAACCAGGGCACCATCCCCGGCGCCGTCCTGTTCGGGGTGGGGTGGGCGATCTGCGGTGGCTGCCCGTCGATCCCGATCGTCCAGGTGGCCAGCGGGTACCTGCCGGCGCTGGTCACCCTGGTCGGCATCGTGCTCGGCATGCGCCTGTGCCGCTGGGTCATGATCAACCATTGGCAGTTCGAGCGCGACTCCTGCATCGACTGACCACGCCCGAGCCTCAGGTGAGGGGGGCCTCGGGGGTCGTGGCGGTCCGGGCGGTCTCGGCCAGCACGATGCCGGCCAGAACGGTGCTCGCGCCCAGGATCTGCACCGGGGTGAGCACCTCGCCGAGCACCGGCCAGGCCACCAGCCCGGCCAGCGGCGGCTCGGCGGTGGCGATCAGACCCACGCGGGTGGCACCGATCTCGCGCAACGCCAGCAGGGCGAGCCCGAACGGGACGGTCGTGCCCAACAGGACGACGTAGAGCAGAAAGGCCCAGGTCGGCAGGGACACCCCGAGCCGGCCCACGGCCAGCACGCCGCTGAGTCGATCCCAGGGCACCTGCCACAGCGGTGCCGAGACCGCCCAGAACACCCCGGCGATGCCGAAGCTCCACGCCGCCAGCGACCAGGGATCGCGCCGTCCGACGCCGTGCTCGCCGAGCAGGTAGTACACCGTCAGCGACAGCGCGGCGCCGACCGAGGCCAGCAACCCCAGGGCGTCCAGCGTGAGCCCGTCCCAAACCCGGGCGACCAGCGCCAGCCCGGTGATCGTGAGCCCCAGGGCCACCCAGATCCGTTGCCGCACCGGCTGTTTGCGCACGAACCGCACCCACAGGGCGATCAGGACCGGGGCGGTGAACTCGATCAACAGGGTGATGCTCACCGGCATCCGCGAGATGGCGATGAGATACAGCCACTGCACCAGGGCGACGCCGACCACGGCGTAGATCAGCACGAAGCCGAACTCGCGGCGTCCGATGCGCAGTGAGGCCGGGTCGCGGGTGGCTGCCACCGCGGCGAAGACCGCCGAGGCGCCCAGGCAGCGCAGCTCGACCAGTTGCAGCGAGGACAGCGTCCCGGCCAGCACCAGCTTGCTCACGGTGCCGTTGACCGAGAACAACCCGGCCGATGCGAGCACGTACCCGACACCTCGCCAGGGCCTGCTGGGTGCTGACCGCGCCGGCCGCGCAAAGTCGTCGGATGAATCCACGGCGCTCAGACTAGCCCGGCCGTCACGATCCACAGCTCACTCCCAGAAACCCCGGTTAGCGTTCGCTGATGGACGAGGCTCGAGCTCGACGTGTGGTCGCTGCCCTGAAGGCGCGCGGCGTGCTGGCCCAGGTCGAGCGGGCCGGGGTCTACCAGTTCGGTGTCCGGGTACGGCTGGACGGCGACCGGGTCGCGATCTGGGACAGCGACGGGACGGCGAGCCTGGAGGCCCAGGTGATGCGCAACGGGGTGCTGGTCTCGTTCGTGCCCTCGATCCCCGGCTCGCAGGACTTCACCGAGCAGCAGGTGGTCGAGGCGATCATCGCCGCCGACTACGACGCCCCGGTGGTCACCCGGCCGCACACCCCCCGCCCACCGGAGGCGAACCGACCCGCAGCCCGACCCGCCCCGCCACCCGGCCGGTCGTCGTCCGGCGGCCTGTTGCGGCGGTTGTTCGGCGATCGCTGACCCCCGGGCATGCCCCGGTCGACCGGCGGCGGCTACCGTCGTGGCATGCGCCTGACCCACTTCGGCCACTCGTGCCTGCTGGTCGAGCTCGCCGACCGCCGCATCCTGATCGACCCGGGCAGCTTCTCGGCCGGCTTCGAGGACCTGACCGGCCTGGACGCCGTCCTGGTCACCCATCAGCACGCGGATCACCTCGACGTCGACCGCCTGCCCGCGCTGCTGGCCGGCAATCCCGGCGCCCAGGTCGCGACCGACCCGCAGACCGCGCAGTTGTTGCGCGAGAAGGGGTTGGACGTCGCCGAGCTCGCCGAGGGCAGCGACCTCACCGTCGGTGAGGTGACCGTCAGCCCCCGCGGCGCCGAGCACGCGTTCAACCACTCCCGGGTGCCGTCGGTGGCGAACGTCGGCCTGCGGCTGTCGGCGGACGGCGAGCCCACGCTGTTCCACCCGGGCGATGCCTATGACGCCGACCCGGGCCCGGTGGGCACCGTCGACGTCCTCGCAGTGCCGATCAACGCCCCCTGGACGGCGGTGCGCGACAGCATCGACTTCGTCCGGCGGATCGGCCCGAGGTCGTTCGTGCCGATCCACGACGGGCTGTTGTCGCCGCAGGGCCGTGGGCTCTATCTGATGCACGTCGGCCAGTTCGGCGGTGAGGATCTCACGCTGCACGACCTGGCCGGCCAGGGGGCCGTGACGCTGCCCTGAACGCTCCCACGAGCTCGACGGGCGTCCCGGATCGATTCCGTCGGGACTCGGTCACCGTCACGGCGTATCTGGCCCTGGCCGGCTGGGCCTGGTTCCTGTACGGCTTCGGCGCCATGGTGCCGCTGCTGATCGACGATCAGGGGATCAGCCGCACCGTCGGCGGGTTACACCTGACGGCGCAGGCCACCGGTGGCCTGATCGCGGGCCTGGCGGTCACCACGCTGGTGCGGCGCTGGAGCCGGCGGGTGACGCTGCAGCTGGCCGGTACGGCGATCCTGCTCGGCATCGCGTTGCTGCTGGTCGGGCGCCCGACGGCGTTGACCCTGACGGCCACGCTGGTGATGGGGACGGGCGGGTCGCTGGCCATCATCTGTCTCAACCCGATCCTGGTCGAGCATCACCACGGTCACGGCCCGGCGGCGCTCAGCGAGGCGAACGCCGTGGCCGCCGCGGTCGGCCTGATCGCCCCACTGGCGGTCGGGGCCGGGGTGCGCGCCGGGCTGGGGTGGCGTCCGGCGTTGTTGGTGACCACTGTGCTGGTCGGCCTGGCGGTGCTGCGGATCGGTGGTCACCTCGGGGGTATCCCGCGGCCGACGGCGGCCGTCGACGCCTCGCTCCCCGCCCGGGGCACCGATCGGCGCCGGCTGCCCGCGGCGTTCTGGCCGTTGATGGTCGTGGTGGTGCTCTGCGTCGGCGTCGAGTTCTGCCTGACCACCTGGACCACCGAGCTGCTGCGGCGCCAGATCGGCATGTCCGACTCAACCGCGGCGAGCGGGGTGTCGGCCCTGGTGGCCGGCATGGCGTGCGGCCGGTGGCTGATCTCGCGACTAGCCCTACGGCTGGCGCCGCGGCCGATGCTGTTCGGCACCCTGGCGCTGGCCGGGCTGGGCTGGCTGGGGCTCTGGACGGCGCCCGGCCCGGTGATCGCGCTCACCGTGCTGGTGATCACGGGGCTCGGGGTGGGTGGTCACTTCCCGCTGGGCATGGCGCTGCTGATGGATCACGCGGCGGGTCAGCAGGACAAGGCGTCCGGCACGTTGTCGGTGGGCATCAGCGCGGGCATCGGGCTGGCGCCGTTCGCCCTCGGGGCGCTGGCGGACGCCACCAGCGTGCACACCGCCTTCCTGATCGTCCCGGTGTTGCTGGCGGTGGCTACCGGGGTGCTCGCCGCCGTCCCGTGACCGTGACCACGTTGGCCACCACGATCACGGCGATCCCCAGCCACTCGTGCCAGCTCAGCAGCTGCCCCAGCACCACCATGCCGGCGAGCGCGGCCATCACCGGATGGGCGCTCATCGCCACCCCGAACACCTGGGCAGAGACGGTGCGCAACACGATCAGGTCGAGGGCATAGGGCACGGCCGAGGCCAGCGCACCGGCCGCCATGGCGAACCCGAGTGCGGCCGGCGTGAGCCGCCCGGAGCGGGCCAGCAGCACCAGCACCGGCAGGTAGCCCATCGCCGAGATCGAGGTGGCCAGCGCCGTGCCCTGCACTCCCGGCAGTCGGGCCCCCACCACCCGGTTCAGCAGGATGTAGCCGGCCCAGCAGCAGGCGGCGAACAACCCGAGCCCGACCCCGAGGTAATCGCTGGTCGGCCCCGGTAACACCAGCACGTAGACCCCGGCACCGGCGGCCACGGCGGTGACCAGGTCGCGCGCCGTCCGGGAATTGCCCAGGGCCACCGCGAGCGGGCCGAGGAACTCCAGGGTCACCGCCAGAGCCAGCCCGATCCGGTCGATGGCGGCGTACAGCGACAGGTTCATCACGGCGAACACGCCGGTCAGCAGCAGGGTGGGCCACCACTGCGCCCAGCGCATCCGGCGGACGTCGGGCCGGGCCAGCGGCAACAGCACGGCGGCGGCCACGAGTTGCCGGACGGCCACCACCCCGGCCGGCCCGATGGTGTCGAAGGCGTGGGCACCCAGCGCGGCGCCGGTCTGGGTACTGCCCGCAGCGGTCAGCATCAGCGCCACGTCACGCGGCCGGGTCCGGCGCCGTCCGGGTAGGGACAGGCCGGACGGGTCGGTGCTCAGGGGCTGTTCGGCGGTGACCACCGCATCAGTCTGCGACCCCGTCACTCATGCGAGAAATGCATGAGCCGGCCGACTCATACGATTGACGTAGGGACATCCAGCTCCGGCAGCTCTCGTCGACGCTCACCGGGATGCGCGTCCTGGGCAGCTGGCTGCGCGTGCCCCGAGGGCGTGGTGCAGGATGGACGATCGTGCGTCGCTACGGCTCCATCCTGCGCCGGCCCGGTGCCCTGGCCCCGTTCCTGGCTGCCTTCGCCGCGCGGCTGCCGGTCTCGATGGCGCCGCTGGGCATGGTGCTGCTGGTGCAGTCGGTGCGCGGGGCGTACGCCATCGCCGGTGCGGTCACCGCCGCGTTCACCGTGGGGGTGGCGCTGGCCTCGCCGGGCTGGGGTGCCCTGATCGACCGGGTCGGCCAGCCGCGGGTCATCGGCGCGCTCTCGACGTCGTCCGCCGCGCTGCTGGCGGCGCTGGCGATCGCGGCGGTGCGCGGTGCACCGGACGCCGTGCTGATCGCGCTCGCCGTGGGCGTGGGGCTCACCTTCCCGCCGATCTCACCCGCGATGCGTGCCGCCTGGCGGGTGATCCTGGACGACGAGACCGACCGGCGCGCGGCCTACGCGCTCGAGGCGGTGGTCGTCGAGGTGATGTTCGTCGGCGGTCCGCTGCTGCTGTCGGGCCTGCTGGTGGTGGGGGCGGCCGAGCTGCCGCTGCTGATCGTCGCGCTGCTGCTGGGCGCGGGCGGTCTCGGTTACGCGCTCACGCCGGCGGCTCGGGCCTGGGTGCCCGAGCCGCACGCGCACGGGGCGCACGTGCGTGGGCGCTCGCCGCTGCGCTCGATCGGGGTGGTGGCGGCCCTGGCGGTGACGGTGTTGCTGGCGTTGGGATTCGGGCAGCTCGACGTGTCGCTGGCGGCTACGGCGCAGGTCGTGCTGGGCAGTCAGGCCCGAGTCGGGCTGCTGTTCATGGCCATCGCCGGCGGCAGCGCCATCGGCGGCACCCTCTACGGCATGCGGCACTGGCCCGGCGCCGAACCGCCCCGGCTGCCGTTCGCGCTCGGTGCGTTCGGGGTGGGGCTGGGGCTGGTCACGGTGTTCATCGCCCGGGGCGCCAGCACCTTGTGGTTGCTGATGCCGGTGCTGTTCGCGGCCGGCGTGGCCATCGCGCCCGCCATCATCATGCTCGGCAACCTGGCCGACGACTGCGCCCCGCGCGATCGGCTGAGCGAGGCGCAGGCCTGGCTGACCACCGCGTTCACCGCCGGTGCCGCGGCGGGGACGGCGCTCGCGGGGCTGCTGATCGACCGCGGCGGCCCGCAGGTCGGGTTCGGCGGCGCTACCCTCGCCCTGTTCGGCGCCGTGGCGTTCTCGCTGCTCGCCCAACGCGTGTGGCACCACCACCACATCGTCCGAGAGTCAGAGGATCGTGCCCAGTCTCGCCAGTGACAACTTCGCCACCGTTCACCCCGAGGTCATGGCCGCCCTCGCGGCCGCGAACAGCGGCCACGCCACTCCCTACGGCGCCGATGACGTCACGGCGCGGGCCGTGGCGGCGATGCGGGCCGAGCTCGGCTCGGACGCCGAGATCGCCTTCGTGTTCAACGGCACCGGGGCGAACGTGGTCGGCCTGCAACTGATGTTGCGGCCATGGGATCACGTGGTGTGTGCCGCCACGGCGCACATCGCGGTGGACGAGTGCGGTGCCCCGGAACGGATCACCGGCGCCAAGCTGATCACCGTGCCGACGCCCGACGGCAAGCTCACCCCCGACCTGGTGCGCGCCGTCCGGACCCGGGTCGGCGACGAACACCAGACCCAGCCCCGGGTGGTCTCGATCAGCCAGTCGAGCGAGTACGGCACGCTCTACAGCCCGGCCGAGCTGCGCGCCCTGGCCGACGCCGCCCACGAGGATGGCATGTACCTGCACATGGACGGCGCGCGCATCGCCAATGCTGCTGCGGCACTGGGGGTTTCACTGGCCGAGCTCACCGTGGGCGCGGGCGTCGACGTGATGTCGTTCGGCGCCACCAAGAACGGCGCCCTGGGTGCCGAGGCGGTCGTGGCCTTCACCGAGGAGTTGCGGCCGGCGCTGCGGTTCGTGCGCAAGCAGTTCATGCAGCTGGGATCGAAGGGACGGTTCCTGGCGGCCCAGTTCCTGGCCCTGTTCACCGATGAGTTGTGGCGCCGAAACGCCGTGCACGCCAACGAGATGGCCGCTCGGCTGCATGCCGGACTGGTCGGGTTGCCCGGGGTGCGGGTCACCCAGCCACCCCAGGCGAACCACGTTTTCCTGACGCTGCCGCGCGAGGTGGTCGAGCCGCTGCAGCAGGTGGCGATGTTCTACGTCTGGGACGAGGCGACCACCGAGGTGCGGCTGCTCTGCTCGTGGGACACCACGGTCGAGCAGGTGGACGAGTTCGTCGCGGCCGCCGAGAAGCTGCTCGCCTGATCCGCTGATCCGGGAACGGTTCTCGCCCTCAGACGTACTGCCTGACGAGGGAGGCTGCCTGCGCACCGTAGGAGGCGCCGAACAGCACGGTGTGCACCAGCACCGGGAAGAGCTGATGTAACCCGATCCGAGTCCGCCAGCCGTCGGCGAGCGGCTGCGTCTCGTCGTAGGCGGCGAGCACCCGGTCGAGGTGGTCCAGGCCGAACAGGGCGAGCATGGCCAGGTCGCTCTCCCGGTGACCCCCGTGGGCGGCGGGGTCGATCAGGACGGCGCTCGCGCCGTCCCAGAGGACGTTGCCCGACCACAGGTCACCGTGCAGCCGGGACACCGGCTCGTCCGGACCGCACAGTCGCGCCTCGCCGGCGGCGAGGCGCTCGCAGAGGGTGCTGAGATCGCGGCTGGCCTGCTCCGGCAGCAGCCCCAGGTCGTGGGACTGCCGCAGGTAGGGCTCGATCCGGTACCGGGCGAAGAACTCACCCCAGCCGATCTCGAGCTGGGAGTGGTTGTGGGGCAACGGGATCGGCCCGATGAACCCGTCGTCGGCCCAGCCCTCGGGTGGGCACCCGAACCACGGTGCGCCGGCGCGATGGGTGACGGCCAGCTCGCGCCCGAACTGCTCGGCGCTCGCCGGGGTCGCCGGGTGCCGGTGCACCCGGGGAACCCCCAACGACGTGGCGTCCAGCGGCACCGGCTCGACCGGCAGCACCACCACGGCGCCGCCGTCCCGACGGGCCTGCGCCAACCAGGCCAGGCCGGCCGCCTCGACGGCGAAGAAGCCGCGGGGGGCATCGAGGCGATGCTTGACGACCGGGTCGGACGCGTGGTTCACGGCGCTGCCCCTGGCGCTCAGTGCACCGCGGAATCCGGGCGCCGGGCCGCGAGTGCCTCCTTCTCGACCCAGTCGAGCAGCCCGGCACAGGCGGTCTCGATCTGGGCCAGCACCTCGTTGAAGGCCGGGGTGCCGTCGTAGTACGGGTCGGCGACATCGAGGTCGGAGCCGATGGCATCGGGTTCGGTCGCGGGGTCGAAGTGGCGCAGGAGTTGCACCCGTTCGCGAGCGCTCTCGGTGGGGGCCCACGACCTCAGGCTGCGCAGGTGGCCGCGGTCCAGCGCGATGATCAGGTCGTGGTCGGCGAACCACGTGGCCTCGAACTGCCGGGCCCGGTGCTCGCTGCCGTCGTAGCCGCGCCGGGTGAGTGCGGCCAGGGCTCGCCGATCGGCGCGTTCACCGATGTGCCACTCGCCGGTGCCGGCGGAGTCGACCTCGACCAGGTGTTCCAGGCCGCGGGCGACCACCATGGCCTGCAGCACGTACTCGGCCATCGGCGAGCGGCAGATGTTGCCCGTGCACACGAAACAGACCCGGTAGGGCCGTTGAGCCGGCTGGTGCATCACGATCGCAGGCTCGCAATCTGCTCGTCGTTCCGTCCACTGCGGCCTCTGACGGTACCGCTGTCCACAGGCGAGGGCCACATGGATGCCCGCAGTCGGCCGGACGACCTAGCGTCCCCGGTCAGGTGCCGCAGCGGCGGCCCGGGGGAGGGAGCAGGGCGTGAGCAGTGAGGTCGAACAATTGGCCCGGCGGACGGCGCTGGTGGCCTCGGTGGTGTCGGAGGTCGCCGCGACGCTGGTCCGGGCCGACTCGGTGGTGTGGTCGAGCCTGGCCGCCGACCGGTTCCGGGCCGAACTGGCCGAGGCCGGGCACCGGGTGAACCGGGCGGCCGACCTGGTCGGCGAGGCCGCGGCGGCGCTCACCGGGCATGCCGCCGCGCTGCACCGGCAGCGGGCGCAGGCCCTGGCCGGGGTGCTCTCGTGACCTCCGAGGCGGTGGCCGATCCCGCGGTGCGGGTCACCGTCGATCTCGGCACGTTCCGGGCGTGGCGCATCGCCGCCCCGTGGCCTGGCGAACCCGGTCGGAACGGCCCGCCGGCGGACGTCGTCCGGCAGGCGCCGGAGGCGAGCGCACCGGTGGTCGTGGCGGCGGCAGCCGCGGTGCTGGCGCGTGGCCGGGTCGCCGTGGCCCTTCGCCTCACCGCCCCCACCGTGCGGTTGGCGGCACACCTGTCGGTCGCCGACGGGCTGGCCGCGGTGATGACCCTGGCACGGCTGGGACCCCGGCCGGCGGACGTGCCGGACGCCGACGCCTGGGTGCAGATCGCCGTGCTGCCCGCGGCGGGGGTGGTCGACGAGGTGTTGCGGTGGGTTCCGCTCGCGGTGCCGCAGCACCCCACGCCCCGGCTCGCGGACGGCACCCGGCTGGTGCTCACCACGGTCGGGGACGGCGCTGCTGCGCCGGCCTGCTGGCAGGCCCGGGACGGCGTGTGGCGGGCCACGGATGATGTCGGCGATGCCGGTGATCGGGGTGATCCGGGTGATCCGGGTGATGCCGAGGGTCCCGATGCGGCTGCGGCCTTCGGCGACGATCTGCGACGGCGCGTGGCCGCCGTCCTGAACCTCGCCGAGCCGGTGTCGTGAGCGCCGACCGTGACCCGGGCGACGGGCTGCAGGTCCGTGGGGGTGCCGGTGGCACCGAGGCCTGGGTCGAGGATCTGGAGGCCACCGCCACCCGGCTGTCGGAGGCCGGACACGACCTGGCCGGCGCTGCGGCTCGGCTGCTCGAGATCAGCACCGACCCGGCGCTGGCGGCAAGCTGCGTCGTGGCACCGGCCACCGGTGTGGCGGCCGAGGTGGCGTTGGCCCGGGCGCTGGCCGGTCCGTCCGGCCTGGCCGGCTGCGCGGTGCGCGTCGGTGGCCTGGGGGCGGCGTTGCGCACCGCTGCCGAGCTCTACCGCGTGGGTGATGCGGCCGCCGCACAGGTGGTGCGCCGGCTGGTGCAGTTCGGTGGCGCGGTGCTGCCGCTCGGGGTCGGCGGCGCGGTGGTGGGCACCCTGGCGCTGGGGCCGCAGGCCTGGCCGGGGCTGGTCGCCGGCGGGGCCCGGCTGTTCGACCTGTTCGTCCGGCGTGCCGGGGCCGGCGACGCCCTGGGCGCGGTGCTGCCCCCGGCGCTGCACACCGTGGCGGTCGTGCTCGGACCGCTGGCCGGTTCGTTCGGTCTGCTGCTGGCCGGTGCGGTTCCGAGCGATCAACGGCGGCTGATCGGGCTGCTGTCCCGCGCCGGTGCGGTGGCGCCGGTCTTCGGGGAGACCGGCCGGGTGCGAGCCGCCGTGGGGGCGCCCGTCACCGGGCGCGCGTCGTCCGGCCTCGACGACCTGCTGACCCGCACCGCGAGCCTGTACGCGCTGCCGGATTCGGCATCGGTACCGGGGCCGGACCCGTCACCCAGCTCCTCGGCCGCAGCCGAGCAGGCCGGGACGATCCGGGTCGAGCGGGTGACGGGCGCGGACGGCGCGCGGTCGTGGGTGGTCATGGTCCCCGGTACCCAGCGATGGTCGCCCCAGGCCGGCAGCCAGCCCTTCGATCTCACGGCCGACCTGCACGCCCTCGATGGCCGGACGACGGCCGTCGCCGCGCTGGTGAGTACGGGATTGCGCCGCTGTGGTGCCCGGCCGGACGAGCCGGTGTTGCTGGTCGGGCACTCTCTCGGCGGCATCGTCGCCGCCCAGCTGGCCACCGATCCGGCGGTCCGCCGGCAGGCGAACATCACCCATGTGGTCACCGCCGGATCACCGATCGGCAACACCCCGGTGCCGGCCGGCGTCCGGGTGCTGTCGCTGGAACATCAGGACGACGCGGTGCCCTGGGCCGACGGCGCCCGCAACCCCGATCGTCCGGGCTGGGTGACGGTCCGGGCGCCGTCCGGCGTCGGCGCGACCGGTGCGCACGAACTCGCCCGGTACGCCGAGACCGCCGCCGCGGTCGAGGCCTCGCACGACCCGAGCCTGGTGCGGGCTCGCGGGGAGCTGGCCGGCTTCCTCGATCGGCCGGGGGCGACCTCGACCACCTGGCTCGTCAGCGGTGAGCGGATCGTGACCGCTGGCCCCTCGCCCGGCCGCGGCTAGGGTGACACCGTGCGGCAGATGATCGAGACGGGGCGCGACCACCTTCAGGTGGAGGACTCGGGGGGTGATGGCCCACCGGTGGTGCTGTTGCACCCCGGCATCGCCGACATGCGGGTCTGGGATCCGATGTGGCCGGCATTGACCGAGACCCACCGGGTGATCCGCTACGACATGCGGGGGTACGGCGGTTCGTCGCAGCCGACCGAGCCCTACGACTGGGTCAGCGACCTGAACCGGGTGCTCGATCACGCCGGCCTGGACAGCGCCCACCTGGTCGGCAACAGCATGGGTGGTGCCACTGCGCTCGCAATGGCCTTGGACGCACCGAAGCGGGTGCGCTCGTTGGTGCTGCTGGCACCGGGGATCAGCGGATATCCCTGGCCGGAGGAGCCCGAACTCAGCGAGCGCTGGCTGGCCCTGGCCGAGACGGGCGACCGGGCCGGGCTGGTCGAGTTGATGCTCGAGGTGTGGTGTGGGGCGGGGCACGATCCGTTCGTGCGTGACCTGGTGACCGGTGCGGCCGGGGCCGAGGCGGGCGAGCAGGCCTACTGGCGTGAACTCGAACCCGCCTGGGATCGGTTGGGGGAGTTGACGATTCCCACGGTGCTGATGGTGGGCGACCTCGACCCGGCGTCCATGGTGGAGGCCACCACGGCGGCCGCCGCCCGGATCCCCTCGGCACGGTTGATCCGCATCCCGGACGTCGACCACCTGCCGCAGGTCCGCGTGCCCGACCTCGTCGTGACGACGATCCGGCAGCACTGCGTCGGATGAGGCCGGCAGGCCTGCGATGGACACCGCGGATCCGGACGACGCCGACCGGCTCGAGGAGAGCCTGCGCGATGGCGACCCGCGAGAGCGTGGCCGTCACCCCGGTCCCCGGATGGAGGTCCTCGACCTCGGGGCGGTGAGGCCGGTCGAGCCCGGCCGCCCGGACGAGCCGGAGGAACTCGTCGTCCAGGGCCGGCAGGTGTCGTGGCGGCTGGTGGCGCCGATCGCCCTGGTGGTGGCGATTCTCGCCGGACTGGCGCTGTGGCCGCGCAACGACCAGCAGTCGGCCCAGCCGCCGTCCGGGGCGTCCGCCTCGCCCACCCGCTCTCGGACGCCGTCCGGCGATGGCACGCCCACACCGTCGGCCGCGCCGTCCGCGAGCCCGACTCCGCGGGTGATCGAGGCCGGTCACCCGTTGCTGCCGGGCACCGTCGCCTGGGAATTCTTCGGGGTCGACTCGACCAACGGGGATCTGTTGCGCGTGCAGCCCGCGACGGGACGCATCACCCGCACCCCCATCGGGGTGACCACGTGGACGTCCGACAATTCGGCCACCGTCTTCGCGGGATCCCACCGCGCGTTGGTGATCGCGTCGAACGCCGAGTCCTTCGTGGTGCCGGACGGCCGGCCCGCGTCGGAGTCCACCGCGGGCAGGGACGCGCAGGGCGCGGTGCTGCCAGGCCCCGCCCCCGAGCAGCTGTGGGTCTTCACCGAGCAGGGCAGGCGGGCGCGCCTCACCACGCTCGACGGCACTCCCGCCGGCTCGACCCTCGAGGTGCCGAGTTCCCCGGGCCTGTTCAACGAGATGAGTCCGGACGGCGCCGGTGGCATGCTGATCAACGGAGTGGGTGGCGCGTACATCCTCGATGCCAGGGGAATCCGCCACATCTCGCCGGGCCTGGCTGTCGCCGTGGGGCGACCGGGTTGGCTCGTGGTCGAATGCGATGACCGGCTGGTGTGTGGTCAGGTGCTCATCGATCGTGACAGTGGGCTCCGCCGGACGGTCCGCCTGCCGGAGAACCCGACCTTGGGCTGGCCGGGCACGCTCTCACCCGATGGCACCGCCGCCGTGCTCATGACCTATCAGGACGCGCCCAGTTACTCGCTGATCGACCTGGTCACGGGCACCCGGCGGCCGTTGGTCCGTGTCAGTGGCAACTTCGACGTCCCCGGGTCGGTGTGGTCGCCGGACGGCCGGTGGATCCTGTTGCCGCGGGTCGACGGGAAGTCCGTGGTGATCGACGCCTGCACCGGCACACCGCACGACCTCGGTGTCGAGTTGCCCACCTTGGCCGCGATTGCCGTGCGCGATCTGGCGCCGTCCGGCGGCCGCCCGAAACCGGCCTGCCCCTCGTCGCGCAACTGACCCGGTCGTCGCGAGTCGACCTGCGGGCCTTGCCCGTCGCCGATCGCCGGGTCAGGGTGGCCTGGTGGAGGTGGCCTGATGGAGTATGTCGAGCCCGACGACCCGCGGTTGGCGCTGCACGATCAGCTCGAACAGGCCTGGCGTGCCGACCTGCTCGCGGGGCGCCCGTTCCCGGTGTTCGGGCTGCTCGCGCCCCAGCTCACCCCCGCCCTGCTGACCGAGTTCGGCACCTCCGACGGCCTCTGGGAGCGGATCACGCTCAGTTTCGGCGACTACCTGTCGCCGTCGGGCCCCTACCTCGAGGTCACCACCGTGAACTCCGCCGTCGTCTCGACGCCGCTCGACGATGCGGTCGAGGCCGAGCTGGACCGGGTGGCCGATCCGGCGGAGGAGGCGGACGATCCCGCTCCGGCGATCGTGACCGACCCGGAGCCCCGCGAGCTCTGGGTGGCCGACACCCGGGAACCGGCCCGCATCGCGGTGGGACCCCACCAGATCTGGTCCGCGCGCGCCACCGTCGCCGGCGTGACCCTGTGCGTCACCGGTCGGGGCATCGCGCTGGACCAGGTGCACCTGGTGACCGTCGACGATCTCGCGCCCTACCTCGAGGCGCGGGACGCCGAGTTGGCGCGTCAGCGCGACGGCGTCCCCACGTCGCGCCCCGAGGACTGGGACCTGCCGCCGGTCGAGGGGTTGGCTGCCCATGAAGCCCTGCTGCGGCTGCTCGTCGAGGACTCGGTCGATCGGCGTGCCGTGATCCAGGCGGGACGGCGTCCCCGATCGTCTGCTCGCCAGGGTGAGGACCATGCCCGGCTGTGGGAGCAGGCCACGCGCGCGCAGATGCGCCTGGCGAGCCAGCCGCGCCGATCCGCCAACCGCGCGGTGACCGCGATGGTGAACCAGGCCACCACCCTGGCCGAGAGAGCGGAGTGGTTCGCCGGCGACGACCTGCGCGACCGGGCGATCACGGAGATGATCCGGTTCACCGTCTTCGACTCCGATGTGCCGAGCCGTCAGGCGCAACTGGCGTGGCTGGCGGCGTGGTCCGCCCGGTCGGGGCAGCCGCCGCCGGAGGACGTCGCCGGGTTGCGCGACTGGTTCACCGCGCTCGCCGCCACCGAGGACGACGCGCTGGCCGCCTGGCAGAGCTGGGCCGAGACGCTCCCCGGCACGTCGGGCTGAGACGTCAGCCCGGCGGCGGGCCTGTCGTCGTGCGGATCACCAGGGTCGGGTCGAGCCGGTGTCGCCGGGCCGCGGCGGCCGGGTCGTCGCGCCGCTGCACCACACACTCGACGGCGAGGCGGCCCATGTCGAGGCGGGGCTGGTCGATGGTGGTCAGCCCGATGTGACGCAACGCGGCCAGCCGGGTGTTGTCGTAGCCGATCACCGAGACATCGTGCGGCACCTGGAGTCCGGCGTCCTCGAGGGCGGCGATCGCGCCGACGGCGTTGATGTCGTTGGCGGCCACCAGGGCGGTGAACCGGCGCCGGGTGGCGAGCAGCCGGCCGACGGCGGCCGCCCCGGCCTGCTCGGTGTACTCGCTCGGTTCGATGCGAGCGGTCAGGCCGTGCCGCGCCATCGCCTCGTCGTAGCCGCGACGCCGGACCGCCGAACCCGCCCCCCGGCCGCCGTCCAGGTGCACGATCGCCCGGTGACCCAGGTCGACCAGGTGGTCGACGGCGAGCGTGGCACCCCGGCGGCCGTCGTCCACGATGGTGTCGACTCCGGCCAACCGCAGCGTCCGCTCGACCGCCACCACCGGGACGCCGCGGCAGGCCCGGGCCAGCACCGCGGCGGAGACCACGGGTGAGAGCAGCACCAGGCCGGCCGGGCGAAATCCGAGCAGGGTGTCGATGGCCCGCTCCTCGGTGCGCGCGCGGCGTCCCCCGCTGATCAGGATGGCTTGCAGACCCGCACTCGCGCAGGCGGTTTCGATGCCCTCGACGATGTCGGCGAAGTAGGGGTTGCGCAGGTCCGACACCAGGACGGCGAGCACCGACGAGCTGCCGCTGGCCAGCTCGCGGGCCAGCGTGTGCGGGGCGTAACCGAGCTCGGCGGCGGCCTCGAGCACGGCGGTCCGGCGGGCGGCGCTGACCTTGGGGGAGTCCTGCATCACCAGCGAGACCAGCGAACGCGAGACGCCCGCCCGGGCGGCGACGTCGTCCATGGTGGGACGGCGCACGGCACACCTCCTCCGATGGCTCGACAGCGTGTCCGGACAGCGTGTCTTGACACGGTGCCGCCGCAGCCTACATCGTTGGAGCGCTCCAATGATTGGAGCGCTCCAATTCCACTCGCGAGGAATGGTCATGCGGATCGCAGTCGCCGGCGTCGGCCGGATCGGTGTCATGCACGCGCGCAACCTGGCGGCCACGCCCGGGGTGAGCGAGGTCGTCGTCCAGGACCCGGTTCCGGGCCGGGCGGACGAGGTGGCCGCGCAGCTGACCGGCGCCGTTCCGGTGACGGCGGCGCCCGACCTGGCCGCCGCGCTGAAGGGGGCGGATGGCCTGGTGGTCGCGGTCCCCACCCCGGCTCACGCCGAGACGGTCCACACCGCCCTTGCCGCCGGCGTCCCGGTGCTGGTCGAGAAGCCCGTCGCGGCCGACCTGGCCACCATTCGTGAGGTGATCCGGGCGGCCGAACGCACCGACGTGCCGGTGCTGGTGGGCTTCCAGCGCCGGTTCGACCCGGCGATCGCCGAGCTGAAGCAGCGCATCGCGAGCGGGGCGCTGGGGGACCTGTACTGCGTGCGGGCCACCGCCTTCGACGCGGAGCCGCCGAGTGTGGAGTACGTCGCGACGTCCGGCGGCATCTTCCGCGACCTGTTCATCCACGACCTGGACTGCGTGCCCTGGCTGGTCGGCCGCGACGTGGTCGAGGTACAGGCCACGGGATCGGTGCTGGTCGACCCGGCCTTCGCCGAGGCGGACGACGTCGACACCGTGTCGATCACGCTGCGGTTCGAGGGTGGGGTGATCGCCCAGCTGGCCGGCGGCCGGCGCCACGGCGGCGGCTATGACAACCGGATCGAGGCCATCGGCAGCGCCCAGGCCCTGGCGGCCGGCTGGGATGCCCGGACTCCGCTGACCAGTCTCGAAGCAGGCGGCCACGACCCGGGCGAGAACGCCTACCCGGGCTTCATCGAGCGGTACGCCGTGGCCTATGCCCGCGAGATGGCGACCTTCCTGGAGGTCATCGCCGGCCGCATGCCCAACCCCTCGCCCGTCCAGGACAGCCTGGTCAGCCTGGTGCTGGCCGACGCCTGCGAGACGTCCCGCCGCACCGGGGCCCCGGTGCGCATCGATCCAGCCGACCTGCGCGTCAGCTGAGCGAGGCGCGAAAGAGCCCCTCGGACCTTCTCCGAGGGGCTCTTCTCGCACCACCGACTTTGTCCTATCATTGTGTCCAATCAAGTGCGAGGAGCCTTCGATGACCACCGTGACCCCGGACTCTGCGGCCGAGGCGGCCCACGTCGCGCCGGTGACCAGCCCGCTGCTGCAGATGACGCGCACCACGCCCACCTGCCTGTGGAACGACTCCGCCGACCCGCGTGAGCTCGCCGAGTCGATGAGCTTCGGGGCCGTCGGTGCCACCTGTAACCCGGTGATCGCGCTGGCCGCCATCAAGGCCGACCTGCCGACCTGGCGGGCACGCATCGCCGAGCTGGCCCTCGCGCACCCCACCGCCACCGAGGACGCCATCGGGTGGATGATCGTCGAGGAGCTGTCGGTCAAGGCCGCTGCCCTGCTGCACCCGACCTTCGTCGAGCACCGAGGCCGCAACGGCCGGCTGTCGGTGCAGACCGACCCCCGGCTGCACCGCGATGTCGACGGCCTGATCGCCCAGGCGGTGCACTTCGCCTCGCTGGCCGAGAACATCATCGTCAAGATCCCTGCCACCGCAGCGGGTATCGCGGCCATCGAAGAGGTCACCTACCGCGGCGTGAGCATCAATGCCACCGTCTCGTTCACGGTGCCGCAGGCCCTGGCGGTCGGTGAGGCGGTCGAGAACGGCCTGCGCCGTCGGGAGGCCGAGGGGCTGGATGTCTCGACCATGGGGCCGGTCTGCACGATCATGGTCGGCCGCTTGGACGACTGGATGAAGGTCGCCGCCGAGCAAGCGGACGTCACGCTCGACCCGGGTTACTACGAGTGGGCCGGTGTGGCCGCCATGAAGAAGGCCTACGCCCTCTACACCGAGCGCGGCTACCGCACCCGCCTGCTGTCGGCGGCGTTCCGCAACCACATGCACTGGAGCGAGTTCATCGGCGGCGACGTCGTGGTGTCCCCGCCATTCGCCTGGCAGAAGCGGTTCAACACCAGCGGTATCAGCGCGTTCCCGCGCATGGACGACCCGGTCGACCCGCGGGTCGTCGAGGCGCTGTACAGCCACCTCGCCGAGTTCCGCACGGCCTACGACGCCGACGGCATGACGGTCGAGGAGTTCGACCACTTCGGTGCCACCCGGCGCACCCTGCGCCAGTTCCTGGCCGCCAACAACGAGCTCGAGACCCTGGTGCGCGACGTGGTGGTGCCCAACCCCGACAAGTGATCCGTCAGCCCGCCAACATGCTGAGCGAGAACGAGTATCGGGACGCCGCGTAGATGTGGCTGCCGTACTCCACGGCCCGGCCGTGGTCGTCGTAGGCGGTGCGCTGCATGGTGAGCAGGGCGGCGCCGCGCGACTCGCCGAGCAGTCGAGCCTCCTCGGCGGTCGCCGTCCGGGCACCGATGGTCTGGTCGGCGGCGTGCAACTGCACGCCGACCGCCCGGATCAGTTGGTAGAGGCCCTGGTCCTCCAGCGCCTGTACGGTCAGGCCGTCGGCGATGCCGGGGATGGTGTGCGGCAGGTAGTTGCACATCCGGGCGATGGGCGAGCCGGCGGCCGACCTCAGCCGGACCGCGACGCTCATCGGCGTCCCCGGCTCGACCGCCAGGGCCTGCGCGATGGCCCCGTCGGCGGCCTCGACGGTCAACGACAGCACCTGCGTCGTGGGCCGCTGACCGCTCGACGTCAGGTCCTCGTAGAGGCTGCTGAGCCCGAGCGGACGGCGCACCTTGGGCTGGACGACGCGGGTTCCGATTCCGCGGCGGCGCACCAGCACACCCTTCTCGACCAGGTACTGCATCGCGCGGCGCATCGTCGGGCGGGACAGGCCGAGCGACTCGGCGAGCTGCACCTCGTTGTCCAGCCGCGTCCCGGGTGGCAACCGGCCGTCCAGGATGGCGGTCTCGAGGGCCTGGGCGACCTGGAAGTACAACGGCACCGGGCTGGTGCGGTCCAGGGTCAGGCCCGCCATCACGGTCTGGGAGTCCGACGGCGCGACGCGGTGATCCGGTGGGGGCGGCACGTCTGCAGTATGGACACTGGGCGACACAAAGTCATCTACTAGCAATGTCAGGACAACAAGGTGATCTCGTTGGCCTATTCGCACTAATCTGTCTTTATGTTAGGACAAAGTATTGACACGCCTGGGCGTTGCCCGGTTGGATGAAGGACGACGCTGCGACCCCCTCGGGAGATGACTGTGAGCGAGCCAGGCGTGCCTCACGGCCCGCTGGAGGTGCTCACCGTCGGCCGGGTCGGGGTCGATCTCTATCCGCTGCAGTCGGGCGTCCCGCTCGCCGAGGTGACCAGCTTCGCCAGGTTCCTCGGCGGCACCGCGACCAACGTGGCCGTGGGTGCCGCCCGCCTCGGGCACGCCAGTGGCGTGCTCACCAAGGTGGGCGAGGACGCCTTCGGCGACTTCGTCCGGACGGCGATGCGCGGCTTCGGGGTCGATCCCCGGTACGTCGGGACTGCCGCGGGGCTGCGGACGCCGATCGCGTTCTGCGCGCTGAACCCGCCCGAGGATCCGCCGCTGTTGTTCTACCGGGCGCCGGTCGCCCCGGACCTCACGCTGCAGTCCGAGGACGTGCCCTGGGCGGTGATCAGCGACGTCCGGCTGCTCTGGGTCACCGCGACCGGGGCCTCGCGCGAGCCGTCGCGGTCGACCCAGCTCGAGATGCTCGCCCGCCGGGGCCGGCCGGCACCTGGTTCGGGCCGGTTCAGCGTGCTCGACCTCGACTGGCGCGCATCGTTCTGGAACTCCGTGTCGCAGGCTCGCGAGGAGTACGGCCGGGTGTTGCCGTTCGTGAACGTGGCCGTCGGCAACCGGGCCGAGGTCGAGGTCGCCGTCGGCACCGCCGACCCCGAACGGGCGGCCCACCGGCTGCTCGACCTCGGCGTCGAGCTCGCACTGGTCAAGAAGGGTGCCGAGGGGGTGCTGGTGGCGACCCGGGACGGGATGGCCACCGTGGCACCGCAGCTGATCCAGGTGGTCAACGGGTTGGGCGCCGGCGACGCCTTCGGCGCGGCGCTGATCCATGGTCTGCTCTCGGGCTGGAGCCCGGTGCGCTGTGCCGAGTACGGCAATGCTGCCGGGGCCATCGTCGCCTCGCGCCTGTCGTGTGCCGATGCCATGCCCACGATCGGCGAGCTCGACGACTTCGTGGCGCAGACGCGCTCGGACGGCGCCCGGTGAACGCCATCTCGGACGCAGCGTGGGCCGAGCTGGTGCGCCCGCGGGGTCTGATGGCCATGGTCGAACCGTTGCCGTACACGCGTGATTCCGCTGGGTCACCACAGCTGCTGAGAGATGCTGCAGCCCTGGCCAGGGCGGCTACCGTGGCCTCGGCGCTCGGCACCTCGAGTGCCTTCACCTGGCTGAAGCTGCCCGCGTGTGAGGAGCCGGACGTGGTCTTCGGAGCGACGACGCTGCCCTGCGTCGTCCTCGGAGGCGCCCCGGGCCCGGACGTCGTGCGCGGCCTGGTCGTCGGTCGCTCTCTGCTCCATCCGCCGGACGGCGATGCCGCCGGCGCTGTCGATGCCGCGGCGAAGGTGCTCCGAGCGGCTGCCGAGGAGGCACCGTCGCCATGATCGAGTCCGTTCTGCACCACCCGTGGCTCACGCTGGCCGGACCGGGGCCGGGCGACCTGCTCACCCTGACCCCCGAGACGGCGGGCTGGACCTACAGCGGGTTGCGCGTCTTCCGGCTCGAGCCCGGCGAGCTGCGCCGGTTCCCCACCGGCAACGAGGAGTTCTTCGTGCTGCCGCTCGCGGGGGGTCTGACGCTCGAGGTGGGTCCGCAGAACTCTCCGGCGATCACCGAGGCGCGGTACGCCCTCAAGGGTCGCGTCAGCGCCTTCGACCGGGTCACCGACTTCGCCTACGTCGGCCGGGACAGCATGATCACGATGGTCAGCGCGCACGGCGCCGAGGTCGCCCTGCCCTCGGCCCGGTGCGAGAACCGGCTGCCGCCGCGGTACGGCCCGGCGGAGGCGGTCACCGTCGAGATCCGTGGCGCCGGGCCGGCGACGCGCCAGGTCAACGCCTTCGGGGCGCCCGGGGTGTGGGACCACGCCGAGAAGCTGATCGCGGTCGAGCTGATCACCCCGTCCGGCAACTGGTCGAGTTACCCGCCGCACAAGCACGACGCCACCCACCACTGCCCGGTGGTCAACGAGGAGATCTACTTCTACAAGATCGCCGGACACGATCAGGTGAGCCACAGCCGTGAGGGGTTCGGCTATCACCGCACCTACACCGGCCCCGAGCACGAGGATGCCGGGCTGGCGCCGCTGGACGAGTTCATCGAGGTGCGTGACGGGGACGCCGTCCGGGTGCCGCACGGGTACCACGGGCCGTGCGTGGCCGCACCGGGCTATCCCATGTACTACCTCAATGTCATGGCCGGGCCGGCACCGGAGCGGTCGATGGCGTTCTGCGACGACCCGACCCACGGCTGGGTGCGGGACACCTGGGCGGACATGCCGACCGATCCCCGGTGCCCGGTGACGACGTTCGAGGGCCGCGCCGACGGCCTGCGAGCGGACCTCGGTCGACTCTGAACCACACCAAAGCCCTTCAGTGGCGCCATGTTTCGCACGAACCGAGCCAGGAGACCCGAGATGACCCACCCCGACACGGTGCGCCTGACCACCGCCCAGGCGTTGGTGCGCTGGATGATCGCCCAGCGCACCGAGCTGCTCGACGGCAGCGAGGCACCGTTGTTCGCCGGGGTGTTCGGCATCTTCGGTCACGGCAACGTGCTGGGGTTGGGGACGGCGCTGCACGAGGCGGGCGACGCGCTGCCCACCTGGCGGGGCCAGAACGAGCAGGGCATGGCGCTCGCCGCGGCGGCGTACGCCAAGGCGATGGACCGGCGCCAGGTGATGGCCGCGACGTCCTCGATCGGCCCCGGCGCGCTGAACATGGTGACCGCCGCCGGGTTGGCCATGGCCAACCGGTTGCCGTTGCTGCTGTTGGCGGGTGACACCTTCGCCGGCCGCGGCCCCGACCCGGTGCTGCAGCAGGTCGAGCACTACGGCGACCCGACCACCACGGCCAACGACGCCTTTCGTGCGGTCTCGCGCTACTTCGACCGGATCACCAAGCCGGAGCAGCTGATGTCGACGCTGCCCCAGGTGGCCCGGGTGCTCACCGACCCCGCCGACTGCGGCCCCGTCGTCCTGGCCCTGCCGCAGGATGTGCAGGCCGAGGAGTTCGACTACCCGCTGGCCATGTTCGCTCCCCGGGTGCACAAGGTGCCGCGGCCGCGGGCGGACAGCTGGGCGCTGGGTGAGGCGGTCGAGATCCTGCGTGCCGCCGAGCGGCCGTTGATCGTCGCCGGGGGTGGCGTGCGGTATTCCGGTGCCGGTCAGAACCTGATGGAACTGGCCACGGTGCACGGGGTTCCGATCGTCGAGACCCCGGCGGGGCGCACCCTGGTGCCGCACGATCACCCGCTCCACGGCGGCGCGTTGGGCATCATCGGCGCGACCTCGGCGAACACGCTGGCCGGCGAGGCCGACGTCGTCCTGGCGGTCGGCACCCGGCTGCAGGACTTCACCACCGCCTCCTGGACCGTGTTCGGCTCGGACGCGAAGCTGGTGCACATCAACACCTCTCGCTTCGATGCGGTCAAGCACAACGCGCACGCCGTGGTCGGGGATGCCCGCGAGACGCTCGTCGAGCTGAAGGGCGCACTGGCCGGCTGGGTCGTCGACCCGTCGTGGACGGCGCGCGCCGAGGTCGAGCGGGCCGCGTGGGATGCGCAGATCGACACGTTGCGCGCGGGGGTGGCGCCGGACGGGTCGCTGACCTACGCGCAGGTGTTGGGCGTGGTGAACGACGCCAGCACGTACGACGACTACGTGGTCGTCTCGTCGGGTGGGTACCCGGGTGAGATCCACGGCGGCTGGCGCACGGTGAACGACGTGCTCGAGGACAAGACGCCGGTGCACCCGGGGTCCGGCGCCACGATGGACCTGGAGTACGGCTTCTCGTGCATGGGGTACGAGGTCGCCGGCCCGTGGGGTGCGGCGATGGCTCGGGCCATGACCCACCCGGACGGTGTGGTGACCTCGTTGCTGGGCGACGGGTCGTACCTGATGCTGAACTCGGAGCTGTACTCGGCGGCGTTCTCGGGGCACCCGTTCGTCATGGTGCTGTGCGACAACGGGGGGTACGCGGTGATCCACCGGCTGCAGACCGGCCAGGGCGCAACGGGTTTCAACAACCTGCTGGACGACGCTCGCGGGCCGGGCGCCGAGTCGAAACTGCGAGTGGACTTCGCCGCCCATGCCCGGGCGCTGGGTGCCGAGGTCGAGGACGTGCCCGAGGGGTCGAGCGTCGAGGACCTGCGTGCCGCCTACCTGCGGGCGAAGAAGACCGCCCGGGCCACGCGCCGTCCGGCGGTGGTGTTCTGTCGCACCCACCCGTCGTCCTGGACCGAGGCCGGCGCCTGGTGGGAGGTCGGGGTGCCGAACGCGTTGTCGGGCCGCGAGTCCTACGAGGCGAACAAGGGATCGCAGGTGCGCTGGCTCGGCTGAGGGTCGCCGCGTCGACGACGTCAGGCCGCCGGGCCGAGCAGGTCGGGTAGGTCGTCGCGGGCGATCTCGGCGAGCAACGTTCGCACCCGACTCATCACCAGGTCGGTGGCGGCGCGCAGGTTGGTGCCCTCCGGCCCGGTGGCGGCTCGGAGTTCGGCGGGGCTGATCGGCTCGCCCACGTTCACCGTCACCGGGGGGCGCCGCGGCACCCGGTTGGGCCGCAGCCTGCCGAGCCAGCGCAACCGGCGCGTCAAGGACGAGGTGTGTTCGCGGGTGACCAGCCAGTGGGCACCCCACTGCGCGACCGGCACGATCGGACAGTCGGCGGCCAGCGCCAGCCGGACGGCGCCGCTGCGGCCGGTCGGCATCGGCCGGTAGTCGGGTTCGGTGGTGATGCGGCCCTCGGGGTAGAGCGCGACCACCCAGCCGTGGGCGAGCGCGTCGAGCGCGGGCTGGATCGCGGCCTGCGGGTCGAGCCCGCGCCGTACCGGGATCTGCCCGGTGCGGCGGAGCAGGTGGCCGATCACCGGCCACGAGAACGCCTCGGCCATCGCCAGGAACGTGCCCCGGCGACCGGCCCGACGCAGCGCGCAGCCGAGCACGAGCGGGTCGCTGAGCGAGAGGTGATTGCTGACCACGATCGCCGGACCCTCGCTCGGAATCCGGTCGAGATGGCGATGGGTGCGCCGCGTGGCCAGCCCGAGGGCGGCGTCGATCACCGTGATCGCGACGGCGTAGAGGCTCACGGCCGATCATTATGCGCGACCCCCGGCCCCTGCCCGGTCGCAGGCGGGCCTCGGTCGCCGGCGGGCGGCGCCGTCGGGTCATGGTCGCCGTCGGGTCATGGTGGATCCTCGGGCGTCGCGGGGTCGGTGCAGGTGTCGAGGTCGAGCCCGGTGTCGAGGTCGAGCCCGGTGGCGAGGTCGAGTTCGAGTTGGCCGCCGAGGCGCGCAGCGAGCCGGTGGGCGGCGTGTTCGTCATCGTGAACGGTGTTGCGGACCGGTCGTTGGAGTGGGTCGATCCAGGGTGGTGGGATCACCCACGGCACGCCGTTGATCATGGTGATGGTCCAGATGCCGGCGTGGATGGCGGTGTGGTCGCGGCCGCAGGCGGCGACCATCGCGTCGACGTCGGTCAACCCGCCCTCGGCCCAGGGCACTGCATGGTGGACGTCGCACCAGTCCACGGGTGCGGTGCACCCGGGGATCACACAGCCGCGATCTCGGGCGAACACCGCCCGCCGTTGCGCGGGGGTGGCCAGGCGTTGGGCTCGTCCCTGGGCAAGGACCGCTCCGTTGCCGTCCAGGATGGTCGGAGAGATCAGCGAGGTGCACAGCATCTGGGCCAGGACGTGGCGCGGTAGGGGTCCGCCGCCCGGTCCCAGGTCGCTGCCCAGTCCGGCGCCTGGTGTGGGTTGGGGGTGGAGGGCGGCGGTGAGTTGGTCGAGGGTGGCGATCAGGGAGATGTGGACGCCGCCCGAGGGTTTCGGGGTGCGCGACCGTCGCGTGGTGTCGGTGGGGGTCGTCGCGGTGTTGGATGCTGTGCCGTCGGTGGTGCTCGTGTCCGCTGCGGCCCCGTGTCCGGTGCTGGTGTCGGTGGGACTAGCGGCGTCGGGGTCCTCGACCTCGCCGGAGTCGCCATCTGCGGTGGTGTTGCCGCGTAGGGCCAGGCGGGCCAGGTGGGCCAAGGCATCAGCCCGGCGTTGGGCCGCGGTCCGGGGATCGCGCAGCGGCAACTCACCCTGCACCTGCCCGCCCCACCCTCAGCGTCATCGCCAGCGGTGGAGGCGGTGGGCTTGATGGGTTTGCTCAAGGCGTGCAGGACGTTGCGGACGATCAGTCCGTCGGCCGGTGACAACGCGAACCGTCCGACCAGCATCCCGGTGGCGTCGGTGCCCAGGTGCAGGTACCGCTTCTGGTGAGCCTTCGGGTCGAAGCCCTTATCGGGGTTCAACGCCTCTTCCAACTGGGTGCACAGCCGCCGGAACACGTGCGGGGCGTGCTTGCGGGCCTGCTCGGCCAGGAACTCATCGACGCGTTGGATCCCGGCGATCCCGTCGGGGTCGATGTGCGCCAACACGTCGCCATCGATGCGGCCGACGCAGCCGACGGCGTGGTCGACATGACGCCGCGAGATGTCCCCAGCCGCGAGCGCGGCCCCGACCTCGGGCAACCCCATTGCTGCGGCGTCCAGGCCGGTGCCGTCCGTGCCGCCGGTGTCGATGCCGACTCCGGCGCCGTCCGGGTCGAGTCGGCGGGCGGCGGCCACATCCCGGGCGGCGGTGCCCGGGTCGACCCTGAGGGCGTGCACCAGGAAGGTGGCGGCGACCTTGCCCGCGGGGCAGGCGGGCATCGCCTCGGGTCGATCATCCAGGGCGCGGACCAGGTGCAAGGTGGCGGCCTCGACCTGGTTGGTCAGCCGGTGCGCCGTGATCAGCGCGGTGCGCAGTTCGTTGTCCGACAGGGTCAGCGTCGGTGCCGTCTGCAGCTGCACGATCTGAGCCGACACGGCGTCCAGCACCGTGGTGACGGGCGAGGCCGCGGGGCCGAGTCGGTCGGGGACGGTGCCGTCCGGGGTGGCGGAAGCAGCACTGTCACCGGCGGCGGGGTCGCCGTCCGAGTGAGGTGTCTGCTCCGGTTCCATGAAGCACACACTACGGGCGACCACCGACAACCAAGCCGCCCCAGAGGGCTATGAAAGCCATTGCAGGAGAACACCTTTTGTGGAACAGGTCACTTTGCCGAGATCCCCCGAACGGGAATATCGACGCACGCCACGCCTCGCGACGACGACCACATTCCGAGCTCTCGCCGGGCATCACGATTGCAGGCGTACCTGCTTGGGGTGCAGGGCGTTCGCCGCCACCTCGGCCACGGCGGCCAGCGAGGCGCCCGTGGCGGCGGTCACCGCTGCCACCACCAGCCCCTCGACCAGAGGCCCGGGGGAGAGCACCACCCGGTGCCGCAACTCCTCGTCGTCCAACAGGTCGAGGGCGAGATCGGCCGACAGCACGGCACTGCCGAGGTCCATCAGCACCACCACGCCGTCCCCGCCGGCGGCGGCATCGGCAGCGGTGATCGCGGCGGCGATGGCGACGGCATCGGTGCCGAACGTGGTCTCGTCCAGCCCCGCAGCCAGCTCGATCGGCGGCCGTCGGGTCGTCAGCATCAACTCGGCCAGCCCGAGCGCGGCGTGCGCCAGTGCCCGACTGTGGCTCACCACCACCAAACCGACCACGGATCAACCGTTCTCGGGCGCGCCGGGATGCCCGACCAGTGAGTCGGCGGCGGCCCTGAGCAGTAGCGCCATGGACGTCGCGCCCGGGTCCTGATGTCCCACACTGCGCTCGCCCAGATAGCTGGCCCGTCCCTTGCGAGCGAGCAGCGGCACCGTCGCGTCGCGGCCTGCCGCCGCCGCCGCGGCGGCCGCCTCGAGCATCGACCCCATCCCTTGGCCCGCCGTTGCCGCCGATTCCACGGCGAGGCAGGCAGGTTCGAGCGCATCGACCAGGGTCTTGTCTCCCATCTCGGCCTTGCCGCGAGCCCGGACGCCGTGCAGCCCCGCCCGTAACGCGGCGGCAAACCCGCTGGTGTCCAATGCTTCCGACGCACCCATCGAAGCGGCCATGCGCAGCAACAGGGTCCCGTAGAGCGGCCCGCTGGCCCCGCCGACCGTGCTCACCAGCTTCATGCCTGCCGACTTCAGCACGACCGCAGGCGTGGTGGACTCGTCGCCCGCGGCGTCCAGCTCGGCGACCACGGCGCTGAACCCGCGGTCGAGATTGAGGCCATGGTCGGCGTCCCCGATGGCAGAGTCCAACGCCGTCAACGCATCCCGCTCCTGGTGCACCAGCCGGGCGGTCTCGCGCAGCCAGCGGGTGATGGCCCCGGCATCGATGGTCTGGTCGGTCATCGTCAGACGCCCCACCGCAGCGCGGGCGTGTCGACCGGGGCGTCCCAGAGCTCCAGCAGCTCGTCGTCCGCACGCAGCAGGGTCACCGAGCAGCCGGCCATGTCGAGGCTGGTCACGTACGGGCCGACCAGGTTGCGCGCCACCGTGATCCCGGCGGCCGAGAGCAGCTCGGTCGCCTCGTGGTAGATCAGGTACAGCTCGATCAGCGGCGTGCCTCCCAGTCCGTTGACGAACAACAGTGCGGGCGCCCCGGTGAAGTCCAGATCGGCGAGGATCGGCTCGACCAGCATCGCGGCGACCTCCCGCCCCGAGGCCAGCGGCACGCGGCGCCGTCCGGGTTCACCGTGGATGCCGATGCCGATCTCCATCTGGTCCTCGGGCAGGTCGAACGTCGGGTGCCCCACGGCGGGAACGGTGCACGAGGTGAGCGCCATGCCCATGCTGCGCACCGAGGCGTTCACCCGCCCCGCGAGTTCGGCCACCTCGGTCAGCGATCGGCCCTGGGCCGCTGCGGCTCCGGCGATCTTCTCGACCAGTACCGTGCCGCCGACGCCGCGCCGGCCCGCGGTCCAGGTGCTGTCCTGCACCGCGACGTCGTCGTCGATCACCACCGAGGCGACCTCGATGCCGGCGTCGGCGGCGAACTCTGCGGCCATCTCGAAGTTCATCACGTCGCCGGTGTAGTTCTTCACGATGTGCAGCACCCCGGCACCGCCGTCCACGGCCGTGGTGGCCGCCAGGATCTGGTCGGGCACGGGCGAGGTGAACACCTCGCCGGCGCACGCGGCGTCCAGCATGCCAGGGCCGACGAACCCGGCGTGCAACGGCTCGTGACCCGAACCGCCCCCGGAGACCAGGGCGACCTTGCCGGCCACCGGGGCGTCGGCGCGCGAGACCACCTTGTGCTCCAGGTCGACCCGCAGCCTCGCATGCGCTGCGGCCATACCCCGCAAGGCGTCGGTGACGATCGCGGCGGGGTCGTTGACGAGCTTCTTCATGACCGTCTCCAGAGGTCCGCAGCCAGCTGTCGCGAGAGGATGCGAGCACCAGCATGCACCCCCTGCGGAGGTCGAGACATGGATCAGCGGCTGAGTTTCCTCACCCTCGCCGTCGCCGACCTGGACGCCGCGCGCCGGTTCTACGTCGACGGCTTGGGCTGGCGATCCGACCTGGACGTGCCCGGCGAGGTCCTGATGTTCCGGGTGGCCGAACGCGTGGTGCTCTCGTGGTGGAGCGAAGCGGAGTTCGAGGCCGAGGTGGGGCCGATCCGGCGCGGCGAGGGCCTGGCGCCGATCACGCTGGCGCACAACGTGTCCTCGCCGTCCGAGGTGGACGCCGTGCTCGAGACGGCCGCCGCGGCCGGGGCATCCCACGTCCGGGCGGGGGAGCAGCGCGACTGGGGCGGCTACTCGGGCTACTTCGCCGACCCGAACGGCTTCCGGTGGGAAGTGGCCTACAACCCCGGCGAGATCGGTCGGTCGGTACTGGAGGATTGAGGCATTCGGATGGTCGGGTGCCTCCCAACGGGTGGTCCAGAGCATTTAATCTTGACCGGATAACTAGGAATATCCTTCAGTGGATGCATGACCTCTTCCCCCTCCTCGCAGCCGCTGACCTCCTCTGCTCCGTGCCTGATCTACCTGGTCCGGCACGGCACCACGCTGCTGAACCGCGCCAATCGTTACCGCGGCCGCATCGACGTCGCGCTGGACGAGGGCGGCTGGCGTGACGCCTGGACCGCCGCCGGAGCGCTGCAGGACAAGGAGCTGAAAGCGGTCTACGCCAGCCCGCTGCGCCGGGCACGCGACACCGCGCGGGTGATCGCCGACGCCTCCGGGATCGCGGTCGTCACCGACCTGCCCGGCCTGATCAACCTGAACTACGGCGCCTGGGACGGCCTGACCCCCGAGGAGGCCGAGGAACAGAACCCTCAGGCCTACCGCGACTACCACGCCTACGCCCCGGGGGCGACGATCCCGTGTGGCGAGAACCTGGACGTCGCCGCCGAGCGGATGCTGCTCTCGATGCGGATGCTGGCAGCCCTGCACCCCGGCGAGGCCGTCGCCGCGGTCTCGCACGCCGCGACGGTGCGGCTGTTGATCTCGGCCACCACCGGATCACCCCGCGCCCAGTGGCGCCGCAGCCTGCCCAACGGCGGTATCACCGTCTTCCGCGCCACCACCACCGACTGTCTGGCCGTGGACGTGCCGACGGAGCTGGTCCCCGTTGAGTGAGGCCTACGACGGCACCGCTCCGGTGATCGGCCGGATCCCGGTACCGGTACGCGAGCTGGTCAAGAGCGGCATCCGTCGCTATGCGACCGCCACCGCCCCCTGGCGCCGCGGCCCCGACTTCCTGGTGATCGGCGCCAAACGCGGCGGGACGACGACGCTGTACGACGCCCTGGTGCGTCACCCGGGCGTCGGCCCCCTGCTGCCGCGGATCCAGCGGATCAAGAGCCCGCACTACTTCGACCTGTTCCACGCCCGTGGCCCGGCCTGGTACCGCTCCCACTTCCCGCTGGCCCTGGCCGGATCGGGTGGCCGGTGGCGGCTGGTCGGGGAGGCCGCGCCCTACCTGCTGTACCACCCCTGCTCGCCGCAGTGGGTCGCGCAGGAGGCGCCCGGCGTCCGGCTGGTGGCCATGCTGCGCGACCCGGTCGAGCGCGCGTTCTCGCACCACTGGGACCGGGTCAAGAACGGGGTGGAGGCGCTGGACTTCGAGGCGGCCCTGGCCGCCGAGCCCGACCGCCTCGCCGGGGAGGCCGAGCTGCTGCAGCGTGACCCGCACCGGCCCCGGCCCGCGCACGAGCACTTCTCTTACCTCGACCGCGGTGACTACGCCGCCCAGCTGCGACGCTGGCAGCAGCACACCGTGCCCGGGCAGCTGATGGTGCTGCGCAGCGAGGACTTCTACGCCGATCCCGCGGTGGTGTTCTCCCAGATCTGCGACTTCCTGGGTCTGCAGCCCTGGACGCCGGCGGAGTTCGGCCGCCACCACGCGCACGCCGACCGGCCCAAGGTGTCGGCGCAGCTGCGGGCCCGGATCTGGCCGCAGCTGGCGGCCGCCACCACCGACCTGGCCGACCTGCTCGGCACCGCGCCGTGGTGGGACGAGAACGGCACCACCCGGCTCGGCGCGGCTCAGGTCGTGCTCACGGGCGGCACCGGGGGCGCCGGCGTCCTCAGTGGGACGACGGGAGCGGCCCGATGACCCCGCTGGCGGCGCTGGCCGTGGTGATCACGGGAGTGGCTCTGGCCGGCGTGCTGTCGGCCCGGTTCGGCATCGCCGCGGCGCTGGTCGAACTGATCA